>CAVOOL010000009.1:0-43371 GCA_963697545.1 uncultured Bacteroidota bacterium
AGCCGGCGGTGGTAGTTCTTACAATTATGTAAATGCGCCAAAAGCCGATGCCTTCGGTGTGGAAGTAGAAGGTAGAAAAAAACTGGACTTCGTCCCTGCCCTCAAAAACTTTACGTTGTTTGGAAATCTTTCCTACATCCACAACAGGGTAAAATTTGAGAATAAAGACCTGGACCGGCCCATGCAGGGTCAGTCGCCTTACATCATTAATGTGGGATTGCAGTATGATGTGGAGAAGCCCGGCATCAATACCACGCTGTTATTTAACCAGATTGGAAGACGGATTGTGTATGTGGGCGGCTCAGATGCCCCGGCTATTTGGGAACAGCCCCGGCCACTGCTGGATTTTCAAATTGCTAAAAAGCTGCTGAACAACAGGGCCGAAGTAAAACTCAATATCTCTGACATACTGAACAAAGAGAACTTTCTGTATTACGATGTAAATGCAAATGAAAAGTTTGAAAAAACAAATGATGCCATTTTCATCAGCCGGAAAATGGGAACCTCTTTCGGTCTTTCCTTCACCTACAACTTTATTAAATAAAACACAATACAAACAACGGATATGAAAAAGCTATTTCTTTTTGGATTGATGGCAACAATAGCCGCAACAGGTTGCCGTAAAATTGTTGAGGACACCAATCCTCACTCGGGAGGCAGTAACAATAACGGCGGCGGCCAAACAGGACAAACGATTATTCTGCAAGGTAAAATTGACAAGGACACTACACTTCGTGCCACTAACAGTTATGAATTAAAAGGCTTGGTGTACATTACGAATAACGCTACCATTACCATAGAAGCGGGAACGACCATCAAAGGACAATACACCGATCCGGTGGGAGGATTGGTGATTACCCGTGGCGCTAAAATTATGGCAAAGGGTACTGCCGATAAGCCGATTGTATTTACCTCCGCCTCCGCTTCGCCTCGTTCGGGCGACTGGGCCGGTATTGTGATTTTGGGAAAAGCCAAAACCAATGCTTCCTTTAACGGGCAGGCCGGCGTAGGTGAAATTGAAGGCGGCGTAAACGATGCGGCGGGCAATGGCTTGTACGGCGGTACGGATGACAATGATAATAGCGGCGTGTTGCAATATGTGCGCATTGAATATGCCGGGTATGCCTTCCTTCCGGATAAAGAAATCAACAGCTTAACCATGGGTGGTGTGGGAAGAGGAACTACCATTGACCATATTCAGGTAAGCTATGCAAAAGACGATGCTTATGAATGGTTTGGTGGAAGTGTTGATGCCAAATACCTGATTGCGTACAGAACCCAGGATGATGATTTCGATACAGATAACGGCTACAGCGGAAGAGTGCAGTTTGGTTTGGTGATCCGGGATTCGTCGATCGCCGATGTTTCCAAATCAGAAGCAATGGAAAGCGACAACGATGCCAATGGTTCCACCAACCTGCCTCAAACCAGTGCTGTATTCAGCAATATGACATTGATCGGGCCTAAAGCTACAAGCGCCAATAAAGGAAACGGTTATTTCCTGGCGGCTGTGCAGGTAAGAAGAAATACATCGATCTCTTTATTTAATTCAGTGATACTGGGTTGGCCAATTGGAATTGATATTGACGCATCAAAAGGCCGTGCTGTTGATAAGAATATCCAGGATAGTTCTTTACGGATCCGGAACACGATTATTGCCGGTTGTGACATTCCGGTTAAATACACCGGTAGCTCCAGTGAAAATACTGGTTGGAGCACTGCTGCCGCTCAAGCCTGGTTTACAAATTCGTATTTCAATAACACTGTTTTCAACACAAACGATGAAGCCCGTTTTATAAATCCGTTTAACTATAGCAATCCTGATTATTCACCATTTGGTAATTCTGCTGCTGCTACAGGAGCTTCCTTTACGGACCCGAAACTGGCAAGTGGCTTTACCTCAGTAACCTTCCGTGGTGCCATTGGCCCTGCAGGTGCTGATGCCACCTGGTATAAAGGATGGACAAAATTTAATTAATTCGTTTACCATAATTTCTTAAACCGCTGTTAACGCAGCGGTTTTTTTATTTAAACAATCAAGATGAAACTTCACAGGAATAAAATGATTTGCTCATTTTCATTTAATAGCGGCTTTACAGTTTGGTAATGTTCAGGGTGGAGTTTTGTGCCAGGTTATTAAACACTAATTATATGAAACATCGTACTTTCTTTTTCTGTAAGAATGATTTTCCTGGCAGTGAGTTTTTTGGGCATCCAAACCTTTGCGCAGGCGCAGTCGCAAACTTTTCTTGCCAGTAACAAGGCCGTGAACAAAATTCAATTTGTAGGTATGGAAGGAGATATGCTGGTCTTTGATCTGCAGCTTGGCAACTTACCTGAAAAAGGCAGTTGGATACGTGTTATGGACGGTGATAAAAATGTTCTTTTTGAAAAACGTATTCATTCAAGTACGTATTCGAAGCGGTACAAGATCATTAAAGACAATATCAGCAAACTGCATTTTGAAGTGATCAACCATGAAACCATTCTAAAAGAATCCTTCCAGTTAAAATATAAAGTAGAAGAGAAAATGGAAGTGGTAAAAGCCTGATCTCCCCTGAATTATTGGCCCCGGATGGCCGGGGTCAATTTTTTTCAAGAAAAATACATCATGCCATGTTAAACCAGTACAAAAAAGATCCTTTCCTTTCAATGATTGTAGCTGTTTTGATTTTATATTTTCTGTTAATAACCATAACCATGTTCAGCATGCTGCATTAAAATATTGTGGTTTGGTTATGAATGGTATCGGCGCTGATCGGTTCAATTTTTATTCTATTTCAAATCCGGCATAAGCTACGTCTTCAAATTCAAGTATTTCGGCTGTCATTTTAAAACCCCTGCCTCCAAAGCCTTTGTTATAAAGGTTCATATCGAAATCACTGCCGCTGTAACGCATGCCGCGGGTGTCCTTACGGAGGGGCTCAAAATTGGACAGGTAACTTAGTTTGCCAAGCCGCACATTCATTTTGCTGCTCATTTTATCAGCTGTTTTGCGGACATCATCTAAAGCCATCAAATTTACTTCCCGCATAATGCTGTCGGCTTTTGTATGGTTGAAGCGGATGTTGTCAATGCGTGAAATCTTAGTGGCTAATAATTCTTCTGTAAACTTTTCAATGCTCGAAATATCTTTTAAGCTTACTTCCAGCACTTGTGTGGCTTCGAAGCCTGTAAATATTTCGCGGCTATTGCGATAGTCGTATGTTTTATTTGTAGAAATAGTGCTGACCTTAATATCGGAAGCAGAAGAAATATATTTTTTGCAAACCGCCAGAATCTCGTTCACATCCGACTGCGTTTGCGCCACGGCGTCCTTCATTGCAGGTTTTATATTCCGGGCCCGGAGGGAAAGTTCTACCATGTCCGGTACTACTTTCAAACTTGCCCGGCCTGTAACATTGATTGATCTTTTTTCTGAATCAGGGTGGCAGGCACATAAAAAGAGCAGGGCAGATAAATAAAATACTTGTCTCATGTTGGTTGGTTTTAAATACCTGAAATGCAGCAGAAGAAATATTCCATACGGATTGGAGAGAAAAAAATGTTAAAGACTTTCTACAGACGGTGACCAAATAGTAGTGCAAATGTCTTTTGGTGCGTAAATTCTACACGTACAATTCCGATTGTCTTGTGTTGCTGTGCCTTCTAACTTGCAGCCACTTTCCAATATGCCTCCTTTTTAGTTTTTATAACCCTATTATAATGTCGAAAAGCACAAGGATATTGGTCGTTGATAGTGATCTGCATACGCTTTCAAAAATTTACCTTTCCCTTATTCATAAAAACTATAAAGTAGAAGCATCGGATGACGCCCAGGAAATCATACCAAGGACGGAACGGTTCAAACCACGCCTTATTATTTTAAACACGGCGACAAAGAACCTGACCCCGGAAGTGTATAAAGCGATAGCTCAAAAAAGGGTTTACATGATTTTGGTGGCTGATGGAAAAGAAGATATTCCTTATGACTCGAGAAGGTGGGAAATGGTTGCCATGCCAACAGATATTACGTTCTTCGATGCTAAGATAAAAGAGATATTAACGATCATTGAATAATTGCTGGCTACTGGTAGCCCGTTATACAGCAGGCTTCGTTATTTCAGCGGCAATTTGATGCACCTGTTTTATTCTTGGGTAGGAAACAGAATAAAAAATAAACTTTCCCTGTCTTTCGGTAATGACCATTCCTGCCTTTCTGAGCACAGCCAAATGTTGCGAGGCAACCGATTGTTCCAGCCGGAGCTTTATATAAATATCTGTCACGGTCATGCGCACATTATCGTGCAATAGTTGTAACATTTGCTTACGCAAGGGGTGATTAATTGCCCGGAATATTAAAGCTGCTTTTTTAACCTGTATAACTTCAATGGGCAACTCATTTTCATTTGAAGTATGCATGATGTATCATATTAAGGGCTAGTAAGATAATAAAACTTTGGAAAAACAAAGAGTGCAACCCCTGCTTTAGCTTATTTGTGTAATTGAGTTTTGTCATTGAGAACTATTACTGAAGATTTACCTGCTGGCCTAACGATGAGGCCTACACTTCAGTTAATGACTATATCCTGGTATTTTAAAAATTTAGGGAAGCAAGCATCATGAAGATGAGTGCTTTTTAACCAAAAAGCCATTCGGGATGAATGGCTTTTTGAAAATAACATCTGAACAGATCACTCTTTGGGAAGCTCTCCCACCATTTTTGAAGGCACCACCCATTCGTCAAATTCTTCAGGGGTTACATAACCCAGTTTCACCGCCATTTCTTTTAAAGTTGTGCCTTCTTTATGTGCTTTCTGCGCAATTTCGGCGGCTTTATAATAACCAATCTTTGTATTTAGGGCAGTAACCAGCATCAGCGAATTGTCAACGTGTTTTTTAATATTGGCTTCAATGGGCTCAATGCCAACGGCACATTTATCATTAAAGCAAACACAGCCATCGCCAATCAATCTTGCACTGTGCAGGAAGTTATAGATCATCACCGGCTTAAAAACATTCAGTTCAAAATGACCCATGGTGCCGCCAATGTTGATCGCCACATCATTACCCATTACCTGTGCAGCGATCATGGTCAGCGCTTCGCATTGCGTAGGATTTACTTTGCCGGGCATAATAGAAGAACCAGGTTCATTATCAGGAATAAAAATTTCGCCAATGCCACTGCGTGGACCGGAGGATAGCATGCGGATATCATTGGCAATTTTCATCAGGCTAACCGCCACTGTTTTCAAGGCGCCATGTGCTTCAACAATGGCATCATGTGCAGCCAGTGCTTCAAATTTATTTTCTGCAGTAATAAAAGGTAGTCCTGTTAATTCGGCAATATGTTTGGCCACATTTTCGGAATAACCTGGGAGGTGTATTGATGCCTGTTCCTACGGCTGTGCCGCCCAAGGGCAAGTTCTGACTAAATGTGCCAGCGTATTTTTGATTGCTTTTAATCCATGATCCAGCTGAGATACATAACCGCTGAATTCCTGGCCCAAGTGTAAGTGGCGTGGCATCCATAAAATGGGTACGTCCAATCTTCACCACATGCATGAACTGCTTGCTTTTTTCCGCCAGCGTATCTCGTAATTTTTCAATGCCGGGAATGGTTGTTTCTATCAGCATTTTATAGGCCGCAATGTGCATGGCCGTTGGAAAAGTATCATTGGATGATTGCGATTTGTTTACATCATCATTGGGGTGCAAGAACTTTTTCTTTATCGGATAACTGACCACCATTCAATACATGACCACGGTAAGCAACCACTTCATTTACATTCATATTGCTTTGTGTGCCGCTACCGGTTTGCCATACCACCAGTGGAAAAGCAGTCATCCAGTTTGCCTTCCAGGATTTCATCACACACTTTGCCGATCAGTTCCATTTTTTCTTTTGGCAAAACACCAGCTTCGAAGTTGGTAATGGCAGCTGCTTTTTTTAAATAAGCAAATGCCTTAATGATCTCTTTCGGCATCTTGTTAATGTCCTGTGCAATCTTAAAATTGTCAATGCTGCGTTGGGTTTGTGCGCCATAATAAGCATCGGCAGGCACCTTCACTTCGCCCATGGTATCTTTTTCTATTCGGTATTCCATGTAAGTATTTTTTGCGGTGCAAAGATAAGTGCACCTAAAGAAAGGCTGGTTTTGTTTTTGATGTATACCTGGTATGGGCTATAAAACATCTCTATTTATTGCAGCCGCCATTTTTCTTTGGGCTTGTAACGGGCACCCCGGAACAAGCAGGGAAGGTATGGTTGATACATTGGCTGCTAATGATTCAATGTTTGCCAAGGCAGATAGTCAACTGTTGGAAACCGGTAGTCCGACCACCCATAGTTTAACAGTGGATACTTTTAAGGCAGATAACACCCTGAATCATGACACGGTTTCTTTGATTCCATCTAAAGATATTGATACAAAAAATGTACCTCCCAACAGCCTTGTAAATTTTGCCGAAACGTTGATTGGCACCCCGTATGTGTACGCCTCTTCCAATCCAAAAGTTGGTTTTGATTGCTCAGGATTCATAACTTATGTGTTTAATCATTTTGGCATTAGCGTACCACGGTCTTCTATTGATTTTACCGGTGTTGGAAAAGAAATACCGGCTGCCAAAGCAAAAAGGGGAGACATCATTTTATTTACCGGAACGGATTCTACTGAAAGATTTGTAGGGCACATGGGAATTGTCGTATCCAACTCCGACACCTTGCGGTTTATTCATTCCACATCAGGCAAGGCAATGGGAGTTACCATTACTCCTTTGAATAAATATTACCTTGGCCGTTTTGTAAAAACGATCCGTGTCTTTCCGCAAAACGACACGTAGATAGCTATATATAATGATCTACTTTCCTTTAAAATCCGGCTTTCTTTTTTCTAAAAAAGCAGCCGTTCCTTCTTTCATATCGTCTGTGTCAAAGCAATCACCAAACGCTTCCAGTTCTATTTCATAGCCGTTCTTTTGGCTGAATACGGCGTTGGCGGCCGTAATGCAGCGGCTAATGGCCAGCGGGGCTTTTGAAATAATTGTTTCTAAAATGGATGTTGTCTTATTCAACAACTCTTCCTGTGGTACTACATAATTGACCAGGCCGTACTGCAAGGCTGTTGGTGCATCAATCATGTTCCCGGTCATTAATAATTCCAGGGCTCTTCCTTTTCCTATTAACTGCACCAGGCGCTGTGTGCCGCCATAACCGGGTATCAGTCCCAGGTTTACTTCCGGCTGTCCAAACTTTGCATTTTCACTGGCAATCCTAAAATGACAGGCCATCGCTAATTCGCAGCCGCCGCCCAAGGCAAATCCATTTACTGCGGCTACTATCGGCTTGCTGCAGGTTTCAATTTTAAAAAAGATTTCCTGTCCTTTTCTGGCCAGGTCCATGCCTTCGCCGCCGGTAAGTCCAATGAATTCACTGATGTCGGCACCTGCTACAAAACCTTTTTGTCCTGAGCCGGTAAGAATAGCTCCTCTGACCGCTTTGTTATCTTCAATTTCTTTTGTCACGCTTTCAAGATCAGACATGACGTCTTTGTTCAGCGCATTTAATTTATCAGGACGATTGATAGTTACTGTAAGAATGCCACTCTGTAAAGAGGTTAGTATCGTTTTATACATAAAAGAATTAGATTAAAAAGAGCGGTGATGTTCTACCCAGTTTGATATGTAAGCTGCAATTTCGTTAGTAGTCGTTCCCGGTGCAAATAATTTTCCAACCCCTTGTGCCTGTAATTGCTGCATGTCTTCATCCGGAATAATGCCGCCACCGGTAAGCAACACATCATCCATTCCTTTTTCTTTCATCAGCACGGCAACTTTAGGAAACACCGTCATGTGTGCCCCGGATAAAATGCTGATGCCAATGGCATCCACGTCCTCCTGCAGGGCAGCATTCACCACCATCTCAGGCGTTTGACGAAGCCCGGTATAAATGACTTCCATACCGGCGTCACGCAAGGCTGTGGCAATTACCTTGGCGCCCCTGTCATGCCCATCCAGCCCAACCTTAGCTACCAGAACCCTTATCGGCCTGTTGATTTTTGTATCCATAATCAGATAATCAAAAATAGCGTACTTTGATAAACTACAAGGAATTGAAATGGAGTACAGAAAGTTTGGGAGCACAGATCTTATGGTGAGTGAAACCGGGTTTGGTGCATGGGCTATTGGTGGTGATGCAATGATCGGGAACACAGCTATTGGTTGGGGACCGGCGGATGACGCCACTTCGGTGGAAGCCATTGAGGCGGCGCTGGATGCAGGAATTAATTTTTTTGACACCGCGGATATTTATGGATTGGGGCATTCCGAAGAGTTGCTTGGTAAAGCACTTTTCAACAGGGATGTGATTATTGCTACCAAGGTGGGCAATGTATCCCGTAACAATGAGTTTACAGTTGATTATACCAGGGAATATATTGTAAAAGCCTGCGAAGAAAGCCTGAAGCGATTGAAAAGAAGTTCAATTGATTACTACCAGCTTCATACAGCACGGCTAAAGCATTTGGAAAATGGAGAATGCATTGAGGCTATGCAAACTTTACAGCAGCAAGGGAAGCTGCGGTATTGGGGAATTTCATTAAATACATTTTCACCGCAACCGGAAGCCGAATATTTTATGAAAAATGATCTTGGCAATGGCTTTCAGTTGGTATTGAACATCATCAATCAAAAAGCAATTGGCCTGATAAAGCAAGCCGGTGCAAAAGGTTATGGTGTTATTGCCAGGATGCCCTTGCAATTTGGCTTGCTAACGGGTAAGTTTTCTGCTAATACAAAATTTGAAGCCACGGATCACCGTCACAACCGCCTTACACCCGAAGTGATCAAAGAAGTGAACGATGCATTAGAGCCCATATGGGTGCTTTGTCATAAATACAATATTTCAAAAACACAATTGGCTTTGAGCTATGTGTTGAGTTATGAAGAAGTTTCTACCGTGATACCAGGCATCCGAACAAAAGAACATGTGGCTGCTAATACCAGTAACCTTGTTCACTTAGAAGCGGATGACCGGCGGCTAATTGAATCGTATGGTGCAACAAAATTTGACTCCCTGATGAATTTAATAGAGCGGCAGGGATAGTCTTAAACCATTTTACCTGGTTTATTTTCTATCAAAATCTTCCAGGGCATAATGTATTCTTGCAACGGTTTCTTCTTTTCCTAAAACAGCGGCAATATCAAATACAGGAGGACCAAACTTTCCGCCTACCAGCATTAGCCGAAAAGGCAATTGTAATTCGCCGGGTTTTATAGAAGCCTGTTCCGCTAATTGTTTAAACAGTTCTTCAATGGAAGCCGTGGTCCAGTCGCTGATGCTTGTAAGGGCTTTTGAAAATGTTTTAAAGAAAGCCGACTTATCACTGTTCCATTTTGCTTTGATGGCTGTTGAGTCAATTTCTTTTGGTGCTTTAAAAAAGAAGGAAGCCTGTGACCAAAAATCACTTAGCAAGGTGCAGCGGTCCTTTACCAGGTCCAGCACTTTTTCAAAATAAACTTCATCACTAATAGTTAAACCATTGTCTTCAAAAACTTTTTTTACCTGTAGTTTATAGTTGGAAGCTGGCAGGTTTTTGATCCATTCATGGTTGAACCATTTTGCTTTTTCATAATCAAACTTTGGCTCCGCCTTTATGTACTCTTTCAATAGAAAATTTTTCACCAATTCATCCAATGAAAAAATTTCCTGTTCGGTTCCGTCATTCCAGCCCAGCATGGCCAGCAGATTGATAAATGCTTCAGGTAAAAAACCTTTTTCTTTAAAGCCTTCTGTTAGCTTCGCCGGTTTTTGGATCGGTCCAGTTCATGGCAAACACAGGGAAACCATATTCGGTCGCCATCACGTTTGCTCAGTTTTCCACTGGGTCCTAATATCAATGGAAGATGTGCCCATTGCGGCATGCTTCTTCATCCAAATAAATATCGCCACAGCAAAATATGCACAGGTGCACTGGGCAGCCATTCTTCACCGCGAAAGGCATGACGTTATCTTCATTAAATGATCATCTACCACAACTGCCAAGATGATACGTAGGCATGCCATCAGCCTTCAATAAAACTTTATCATCAACAACAGCTGTATCAAAACTTACTTCGCCGCGAATCATATCTGTAAAAGATATGGTTTCGTTTTCAGGCATTTTTATGCGGATCACATGCGGCGTGTTTTGCTGTAACAAAGCATCGGTTTCTTCTTTGGAAAGTGAAAGCGAGTTCCGCATTTGCATACGCACGGTGTGGTCGTATTGAGGATTCGGAGATGTTTCTGAACGTAAGCGGTTGCGCATCGCGTCTAACTCCTGTGCTGTATCAAAAGCATAATAGGCCAAACCTTTTTGCACTAATTCTTCTGCATATTTCCTGTACAGTTCCTTTCGTTCGCTTTGACGGTAGGGCCCGAAATTGCCACCATGCACAGCGCTTTCATCCGGTTGCAATCCACACCATTTCAATGTTTCAAAAATGTATTCTTCTGCACCGGGCACATACCGGCTTTGATCTGTATCTTCTATGCGTAAAATGAAATCACCTTTATGTTGTCTGGCAAATAAATAATTGTATAACACGGTGCGAACGCCACCTAAATGCAAACCACCTGTCGGACTTGGTGCAAACCGCACACGAACTTTCTTTTCCATGGCGCAAAAATACGATAAGGCAGTTACGAAGTAAGAAGTAGGGTTGTTAACGGCCATTGCCATTGCCAAATCCTTTTAACTTAGCACCTGATATATGCATAAATACTTCATAAAAATTCCGTGGATAGCCAAACAAGTTTTTGCTTCTTATACATGGAGCATCGACACAAAAGAAAAAGAAGTATTCCTCACCTTTGATGATGGTCCGCATCCTGTAATTACACCCTGGGTTTTGGAACAGCTAAAAATATATAATGCCCGGGCTAGTTTTTTTTGCATTGGTAAAAATGTACAGGAGCATCAAAATATTTATACACGAATATTAGATGAAGGACATGCAGTGGGTAATCACACCTATAATCATGTAAACGGCTGGAAGGTGGATGTCAAAGAGTATCTACAAGATGTAACAAAGGCAACAGCGTTGATTCAAACAAATCTTTTTCGGCCTCCTTATGGCAGAATTAAATGGAAGCAGGCAAAGCAAATTAGTAATGCCTTAAACCGCGATGATGCAAAAGTGATTATGTGGGATGTGCTTAGTGCAGATTTTGATCAAACCATTACAAAGGAAGAATGTTTACAAAATGTGCTTTGCAATTATACAAAGGGGTCGGTTATTGTTTTTCATGATAGTGAAAAAGCATTTCCTCATTTGCAGTTTGTTTTACCAAGGTTGTTGGAGCATTTAAAGCAAGAAGGTTATCTGTGCAGCAGGATAGAACTGTAAGGAAAGGTCTTTACATAATTAGGGCCTGGGTAGAAACCCTGGCCCGTTTTTAATCCGTACCCTATGAAAACTGATTTAAAGGTAAAAACTTTTTTGGAATATAAAATTTCTAATTAATTATCCTGATAAATTAGTTAACGGGGCAGTTTTATCCCTTTGGTAACCCCATGGACGGTTAGTTGGGCTTGGGAATCGCAGCTCCCATCCCCATAGTTTACTGTGGCCACCCATGGGGAGTTACTGGCTAGCGTTTCTTTCCAGGGTTTAAAAATTTCTTTGGAAAGCCAGCGGCAGCCAAACTTTTCCTTAGCGGTGCCACAATTTCTGAATGCCAGGCATAGAGTCCATTGTCCCGCGTTACTTGCCAGGGTCCGACCTCTCTACAGAGAAAACGTCGTCCAATGGAAAATCCGGGGTGCCGTTGCCTTCCAGTTGTGTGATCTTCCTGTGGCTTGTCCATTGAAAATGGACAGCACCCGGCTTGCTGAGCTTGCTGTTTGTTATATTGACTGTGCACTGGCGCTGGTTGCCGATGGCAGTTGTGCTATCTATTTTAAATCCATCAAAAGCTGTAATTGCTGAGTTTGCTGGAACTGTTAAACGGCTGGTATAGGTAGAAATTGGTTTACCGTAGTGTATAAGCTCAAACCTAAACTGCGGGCTTTCTTTAATTGGTAAGAAGGAAGGATGAAAAGGTCAGGGTTATCAATAGGTTGGTGGTTTTTTTCATAACATTAGCATTCTAAGGCTGAGGTAAGAAAGTAATTACAGTTGGTTTAAAGCGAATCTTAAAGTTTTTTACCAGCTTTGCCGTGCTAATTTTTTGCCATGTATATAATTGATACCCATGCTCATATTTATTTGCCCGAATTTGACGACGACCGGGAGGATTGTGTAAACAGGGCCAGAGAGGCCGGTGTGGAAAAGATCATTATGCCTGCTATTGACAGCTCTACCCATGAAATGATGCTAAAAACAGAAGAACGATACGCTTCCTGTACAGCCATGATGGGTTTGCATCCCTGTTCAGTAAAGGAAACCTATAAACAGGAGTTGGAGATCGTTGAAATGTATATGCAGAAACGTAAGTTTATAGCTATAGGGGAAATCGGGCTTGACTTTTATTGGGATAAAACCTTTACAGAGCAGCAATATGAAGCGTTTCATTACCAAATTAATTTAGCCCTGAAGTATGAGTTACCCATTGTTATTCACTCCCGTAATGCTATGGATGAATGCATAAGCGTAGTGCAGCAATATCCTGCAACTTACCGGCGTGTTTCACTGCTTTTCCGGCAATTACGAACAGGCAACAAAGATTTTGCAAACCAATTTTATGCTTGGAATAGGAGGTGTGGTTAGCTTTAAAAATGCGGGCCTGGATAAGGTCATTGAAAGAACCGGCATTGAACGGGTGGTTCTGGAAACCGATGCGCCTTACCTGGCGCCTGTACCCTACAGGGGAAAAAGAAATGAACCGGCTTACACCAGGCTGGTGGCAGAGAAATTATCTCAAATTACCGGGCTCTCTTTTGAGCAGGTAGCAGAATTAACAACACAAAATTCTGAAAGACTGTTCAAGCTATAGATACAAAGCCTAAATTTGCAGCCTTCTTAAAAATGGAGACTTGTCCGAGTGGTTGAAGGAGCACGCCTGGAAAGTGTGTATACCTCTAAAGGGTATCGAGGGTTCGAATCCCTCAGTCTCCGCCACCTATCTTCTAAAACGCAATGCTATAAAGGCTTTGCGTTTTTTATTGCCATTTGGTGGCAATTCTTAAAGTTTTTCATCCCTTCATTATTTGATTGCGGTACAATTGGTCGGGTTTTAATCTTTGCCGAACAGCTTTTTATCTGCCTTTTACTTAGACAGCAGTATCCATCCGTAGTAAAGAAATATTTTTAGAAGCTTGTCTGATGCATCTGGAACACTTATTTTGGCACCCCGGGTTGATTTAAAAACCAAAACTTTATGCGGCTATATAAATCTGCTATCATAACTTTTACCCTTGCATCATTGAGCTTTCATTCTTTTGCGCAGGACCATAAAAAGAATTCAGGCCCCCGATTTTCTAAAGAAGAAATGCATGAATTTCTATTGGCGAAAAGTAAAAGTCAAAGAAGCAGAGCCATAGGCGCCGTAGTGTTGGGGCCTCTACTTACCGGGGTCGGTGTATACTTGGCCAACAAAGAGCCGTTTACAATCTCAGGTGGCGGTGGCGGTTCTATTAGTGTTCGTGAAAGTAACACCGCTATTATTGGAAAAATAATTTGTACAACCGGTATTATCACTACCCTCAGTAGTATTCCATTTTTCATCTCTGCTGGTAAAGCTAAAAAAGAGGCAATGCTGATTTTGTCAGATGAGTCTATAAGTTACCTGAACCAAAGGATCGCAGTTCCGAGCTTAGGATTGCATATAGCCTTTAGATAACTGTTATTGGATCTGTGGCATATCCTATGTGATCGGTTTTTGGTTTTCTTCAAAACTCACTGCTTTCCTCACCGCCTTGCAGATGTGGCCCTCCGCAAGATGAGCGTACCGACAGACGGTAGTTTGTAGTTATTAGGAACACTTATAAAAATTGCTTATTTATCAATGGTTTCAAGCTTTAATACGGTAAATGAGAGTTCGCCCAGAAACATGGAGAATTCAAGACGGGGTTGCCCTTGCTGGTTTTTAAATCATTTCCTTATTCCTCATTCATCCATTTTTTAAATAAAGGCGCTGTTTCCTGGCTCACAATGATATTGTGGTTGCAGGTAGGCAGCAGTAGGCTCACTTCCAGTTTCACCTTTTCAAAGGTTTTAAAGCCTCTTATAAATTGAATGTTGACAATATACTTTCGGTTGGCTCTGAAAAACATAGACTCATCCAATTCTTCCTCCAGTGCGGAAAGGTTTCTGTCGCACAAATATTTTTTCTCTTCCTTATCCACGGCCAGAATAATAGTGTGGTCCCTGTAGATAAAAGCAATGTCTTCAACTTTTAACGCTATGTTTTCATTGCCTTTACGAACAATCAGCCGCGTTTTCTTTTTTTTCACAGTTGTCAGTTCCATAGCCCACGATTTGTTTCGTAAATTATCCAGAAAAGTTTTAAAACCTTTGTCGCAAATTGCTCGATTGATGAACGGAGTTTATAAGGGTTGACCGTATTTATTAATGATTGGTAACGAGAAAGAACGTTTTTAACGCTGATTTGTAATGCTTTATTTTTTTAGCGAAACGGTGTCCTTCACTTGAAGAGCTTACAATTTACTCCTCGGTAGAACCCAAAAAAATTGGATAGGTGATTTTGGGGAGTTGCAAGTAGCACTCTTATACTCATACGTTCAATTATAGCATGAAAGCGTTTTAAAACCAGTAGGGAAGCTTAATACAAGAGCTTACTTGTTTTTTTACAGTGATGAAAAACGTATTACGGTAATGCTCTGCTGAAAGAATTTTCTGGACTTTACTTTAGCTAAAAAATCAAGGATATTAATGTTTCGGATAGAAATAATCCTGCTTCGCGAAATGAGAGAAGAACTGCTAAAAAAGCAGGTGTAAATTTGCAATAGAATTATTCTCATGTGCCGAGGGACTGTTCCCAGCCCCTCTCTATAGTTAAAAATTATTAAGTAGTTCACGGGCGGTTTCTACCGCCTGTTTTATTTGGCATGAATATACTGAGAAAAATAATAGGCAGAGATTGTTTAGTGGAATTTTTATGAAGAAAAGAAATTGTTGAGCTGAAAAGTAAAATAGAAAACTCATCCCTTAATGCCTCCTTGACATTAGTGTCTTACCATAGAAGGAGAAGTACCGTAAAATTTTTTAAAGGCTTTGCTGAAAGTAAACACATCGGGGTAGCTGCATAAAAGAGCTATATCGGAGATGCTGTGTTTCTTTTCAAGAAGCAGTGTTTTTGCCAATTGCATTTTGTTCTCTGTAATGTATTGGTAGGGCGTCTTTTTATAAACTTCTTTAAAGCGGCGGAAGAAATGATATTCAGACATATTGCAATGATCGGCCACCTCTTTGATCTCTGCTATCTGTAAAAAATTACCATCAATATATTCCTTTGCCATCTGTAGTCTTTCCAATACTTCTTTTTTTGTTGAGGGTTTCACGGAGTGTATTTCATTAAGCGCTAAATAATTGCCATATTCCTGGTACACTATTCTTTCCGACAGATCTAAGAACCACTCTTTAGCGATGGTAAAGGGTCGCCCCGCCTGTATTACATACAGCAAACCCTGCAGCTTTTTACCAATGGAAGTATTGTAAACCGAATGAAGGCTTTCATAAAACTCGGGGTGTTTAAAATAGCCCGATAAATAGTTATCAAAGTTTTCGTTTTTGCTCGTTAGCACAGTGAAGGTTTCCTCTACTGTGCGGGGACAAATATCAATGCATATACTTTTAATGGGCACCAGATTGTAGGCTTGCACATTGTCGTACTTGCAGGCCGTCATATACGTGTTGGCCGTTACGGCATATTCCTTTTCATTTTTTTTGTAATAAATGCACCCATCAATAACAAACTTTAAGCTGAAGCTGCGGAAGGCATTGGTAGTATACCATTCATTTAACTCAGAATAATAAATCATATCACCGTCCAATAGTTTATTGAGTGATGTTTTATTCTGATCAGTTATTTTCTCAAACACCTGCATGATTGGTTTTCTATTAGTAAGATAGTTATGCCGGTCGGTTTGCTGCATTTTCGATAAAGCCATATTGCCATTTATCAAATTGAACAATAGAGAAGCTCATCCTAAGGAAAAATGTTGAAGAATAAAAAAATGGTAATCATTGAAGGATCAATAATCACCATTTGCATACTAAAGTTCATGGTTCACTGCTTGTGCATGATTGTGATTGCATGCCTGCGAGCCTTGTGGATCACTATAAAAATAAAGAGCAGCTTCTTTATTGGAAGAAGCTGCTCTTTAAATAAAAAAACTAAATCTTAAAATCCTTTCTTTTTCTCTGCTTCTTTTTGCATCGCATTTTTTTGATCAAACTTATGGGCCTTAAATACCTGGAATTTAGAAGGCTGTGAAGGCGTTTCTCCCCAGCTATTGTTAGCCTCATTGATGTCTGCTGTTTCTTTGTAAGGGTCCAGCTTCACCGATTGCACTTCCTTATTTTTTACAAAAACCTTTTTCACATTCTGCTCATTCTTTCTCCAGATTTCTGCAGGTATGCGTTCTACTTCTTTGGTACCATCTTTATACGTCCATTCAATAATAATAGGCATTACCAGTCCGCCTTTGTTGGAGAAGTATAGCTCGTAATAATTGTTGTTTCCGTATTTGGTAGCCTTGGTAGCAGAATCAGGTGCTTCGTTATATAAAGTGTAGGTCAGTTTTTGTACAGAGTCTTCTGTTTTCCAGGGCTCATAGGTCGTGTAAAAGTCGCGGGTGCCCGGGTCTGCATCAATCAATTGTTCAGACCCTGATTCTTTATTTCTTTTGATGGTGATGTCTTCAAAAGGCGGAGTATGATTCAGCTCGGTGGTAGTTTCTTTTTTAGGTAGTTGTGCCAGGTTTACCTTGTACCATTTCAGGCTGTCAATAGCAATGTCAACCGGGTCAATTCCGTAGAACCATCCTCTCCAAAACCAGTCCAGGTCTTTGGCGCTGGCATCTTCCATGGTGCGGAAGAAGTCGGCTGGCGTGGGATGTTTGAAAGCCCAGCGGCGTGCATATTCTTTAAAGGCAAAATCAAATGCTTCGCGGCCCATGATGGTTTCACGAAGAATGTTTAGGGCCGCAGCCGGTTTGCCATATGCGTTTGCGCCAAAATTGATGATGTTTTCCGAGTTGGTCATAATGGGCTCCAACTGATTCTTTGGCAGCTTCATGTAATCTGTAATGGTGGTAGCGGGTCCCATTTGCGAAGGAAAGTTGACATCAAATTCCTTCTCGGCTAAAAACTGAACAAAGGAATTAATGCCTTCATCAAACCAGCTCCACTGACGCTCATCGGAGTTAATGATCATCGGGAAGAAGTTATGGCCCACTTCATGGATGGTCACGTAGATCATGGCATTTCTTGTTGCTTCCCAATAGGTGCCGTCTTTTTCGGCTCTGCCAGGATTGAAAGGCAATCATGGGATATTCCATACCGGCATTGCCTTCTACGCTTTGGGCCACCGGGTAAGGATAAGGAATGCTGTATTTGGAATAGGTTTTAATAGTATGTGCTACCAGTTTGGTGGAATACTTTCTGTACAGCGGATAGGATTCCTTACTGTAATAACTCATGCACATTACTTTCTTTCCTTCCACATTGGCAGGCATGGCATCCCAGATAAACCGGCGGCTGGTGGTCCAGGCAAAATCACGAACGTTTTCTGCTTTGAAGATCCATGTTTTGGTAGCCCTGGCTTTTTGTTTTTCTGCAGCTTTGGCTTCGGCCAGCGTAACGATTTCTATGGGTTCTTTTGAACTTTGTGCCTGCTTCCACCGGCTTAACTGCGCGGGAGATAAAATTTTACTATAGTTCTGGCATTCGCCTGTGGCGCCTACCACATGATCGGCCGGAACCGTCATTTGTACTTTAAAATTCCCAAAGGTTAAGGCAAATTCACCACGGCCGGTAAATTGTTTGTTTTGCCAGCCCTGAAAATCGCTGTACACGCAAAGGCGGGGATACCATTGTGAAACGGTATACAGATAGTTGCCGTCTTCAGCAAAATATTCATAACCGCCCCGTGCATCGGGCTGTAGCAGGCGATTGACCATATAGTAATGCCATTTTACCCGAAAGCTGAATTTTTCTCCGGGCTTGATGGGTTTGGGCAGATCAATGCGCAGCATGGTTTTGTTGATGGTGTACGAAAGCGCCTTGCCTGTAGTGTCGGTCAATTGCTCAATTTTCATCCCGTGCTTTTGCAACTCTGCTCTCCGGTCCAGCATCCGCACCGCGTTTTCCGACATCACCGGACCAATGCTGCTTTGATCAAACACCACGTTATCGCTGTTGGGATCGTGTTGGTTCTCATCTAACTGCAGCCATAAATAGGTGAGGGCTTTGGGAGAATTGTTGTAATACGTGATCTTTTCTTCTCCATCTATGCGCTGTGTTTCGTCGTTCAGACTGGCTTTAATGTCATAATCGCAGCGCTGTTGCCAGTATTTGGGGCCCGGAGAGCCGTCGGCCATGCGATATTCATTGGGCGTTGGCAATAAGGTCTCCAGCTGCTCAAACTTATTACCGTGATTGGAACCGGTTTGCGAATGAGCGGCGAGACAAAGGAAGCTGATAGCAACTGATAAGTAGCCTTTGTGCATGTTTTGTGTTTTATTTAAAAGAGTTTAGCTCTGCTGATGAGAATTGCAATGTAAGGTGCCTGCGGCATTTTATAATGCCGTTTATAAAATTCTTATGGCAACTATCCAAAGCAAAAGAAAGCCTGGCTGAGCTTAATCTTAACCTTAACCTTCAACCTAACCTCAATTTACCAGTTATTCATCTGCTCTTTTATAATTCTTTCCGGATCGTCAGGTTTGTGGTGTTTCCAGTCCGGATCATACTTTACAAACATGGATAACCACAAGCTGCGGGCAAACCGCATCAGCCAGGGTTGCAGTGCTATCAGTCCGATGGAGTTAAAGGTGATCCAGTAAAGAAAACGCTTATCATGAAACGAAAAGCCGATAAGCAACAGCCATAGAAGAAAACTGATAATCGTTATAGCTATTGCAACAAGATAGCTGACATAACCGGTGCCATAGTAAAACCCCACTTCAATATCGGTTACCTGGCCGCAAACAGGGCAGGTAGCATTCATTGCCATATTTCGTTTAAACCGGAAGGTTAAAGGATAGGTAAACAATTTGCCTTCTCTGCATCTTGGGCAACGGCAGCTCACTACGGTTGACAGGTAACCTCTGTGTGGTGTTTCTTCTTTCATGTTCTCTGTTTGAGGTAAATGATGAAATGGCGCCTGCCAGGTTAGCTTTTTTGTAGTATCCATCTTTGTCCATTACGATAAATAATCCAGCACTTTTTCCATTTGCATACTTCTGGAACCTTTAATCAGCACATAAGCATTTTTGGCTTTGTCCTTTAGCCACTCACCGGCTTCCTGCGGTGAATGAAATTGCTGGTAGGGGTGATTGAGCTTTGTAAAATCGCCACCCACCAAAACCACCTGTTGCCAGGGGTATTTTTTTATTTCTTCAACAATGGCAGCATGCTCCTGCAAACTATTTTCTCCCAGTTCAGCCATAGCTCCCAATGCCAGTATCTTATTATCTGCTTTGATGTGGGCAAAATTTTCAATGGCCGCTTTCATACTGCTGGGGTTGGCGTTATAAGCGTCCAGGATAATTTTATTGGTTCCCTTCTCCATTAATTGAGAACGGCTGTTCGATGGTGTATAGTTTTCAATGGCCCTTTTGATTTTTTCATTAGCCACATTGAAAATATTTTCCTACGGCAACCGCAGCCAGCACATTGGGCAAATTATAACTGCCTACCAAATTTGTTTTTATGGCGCCTTCGTAACCTTTTTTAAAACGCACCTCTAAAAAAGGGTCTGTTTGAGAAATATGGCCTGTGACATCAGCTTCCTGTGTTCCATAGCTATAAAGGGTTGAAATGCCTTTGCTCATTTCCTGCAGGTACTCATAATCGGCCATCACAAAAGCCGTTCCGTTATGGCTGCGTAAATGATCATACAACTCACCTTTCCCTCTCCGAACGCCTTCTTCGCTTCCAAAGCCTTCCAGGTGTGCCTTGCCAATATTTGTGATCAATCCATGAGTGGGCAAGGCATAGGTGCAATAAGACGCAATTTCCTTTTGGTGGTTGGCTCCCATTTCAATCACAGCCATTTGCGCATCCTGTTTCACTTTTAAAAGGGTAAGGGGAACGCCAATATGGTTGTTTAAATTTCCTTCGGTGGTATAGGTGGTATAAGTGGAGGAAAGAACAGCATGTATCAGTTCTTTGGTGGTTGTTTTCCCATTGCTTCCGGTAATGGCGATAAAGGGAATTTTAAATTGCTGGCGATGATACTTGGCAAGCTCTTGCAGCGTAGTTAACACGTCTTCCACCAAAATAGTTTTCCCTTCAATGGCATAATTTCCATCGTCAATAACGGCATAGGCCGCACCTGCATTAATGGCGTTTTGGGCAAAAGCATTTCCATTAAAACTGGGTCCTTTCAGGGCAAAGAACAGGTCTCCATTTTGAAGTTTACGGGTATCTGTTTGTACAGATGGATATTGTAAATAAAGGGTATAGAGTTCTTCTATATTCATTCCGCAAAAGTAGGGGCAAACCAGGCTTTTCGCCTAAAGCAGGTATAGCCGGAAAATAAAAAACCCCGTTCCAAAACGGGGTTTCTATCGAAGTTTTTCAGGAATTATCTTTTTTGTTTTTTGGTTTTCCAGAAGTTACCTGTCTTTCTCTTGTTTCCTTCAGGGCTGCCCATACGGTCCATGGCGCAACGGAAACCAATGGTGCTGCTGGCCTGGTCTTCTTCCAGGAAACGGCGTGTGCCGGGTACCAGCCAATAAGCACGGTCGTTCCAGCTACCACCTTTATATACCCTGGATTTATCAGATACCAAAGTAGTAACACCATAACCATAAGAAGCGTTTGACAAGCTATCACCATCAAGGAAGTTGATAACATTACCACGCTGATAGTTGCGGCGGTTTTTGCTTTCCTCATCCGTTACGTCAACCATCTTCACACGGCCGGTGCTGTCTCTTTCAAATCTTTCGTTGGGATCGGAAGTTGAAGGATCTTTTACATATAATTTCTGGTATTTGTTACCACGATAGGGAGCTACATCATCCTGGTTGCTGGACACATCAAGAGCCGTCAAAGGACGATACACATCAGCTACCCACTCGCTTACGTTACCAGCCATGTTATAGATACCGAAACCATTTGGGTAGAAAGAAGTAACCTCGGCAGTATAAACCGCACGGTCGTTCAAACCACCGGCCACACCGGCGTTATCACCCGATCCTCTTTTAAAGTTAGCCAGGAACTGACCCTGCCAGCTGCCATGCTTTGTATCACGCAAGCCGCTTGAGTTCATATTATGTGTCCAGGGATAAACCTGTTTGTTGGATTGCAACTCTTCTCCTCTTTTACCTTCTTTGGTAGAAGGGCGGGGGTTTTGGTTGATCAATCCATAGGCTGCATATTCCCACTCTGCTTCAAAAGGCAGGCGGTAATCAGGCAGCATGATGCCGTCTTCCATAGCTACCGTGGTACGTGGTGTACCTTGCGGTGTTTTTAAAGGATTCTTTTTAGAAGTAGCGCCTTTACCCGGTTGTGCCTGGTACATACCCAGTAAATACGATTTAGTGGTAAAGTTCTCCTGGCCCTGCTGGCCCTGTACGCTTTGAGGCGAAACATATCCTTTCTGCATCAGGATGCCTTCGTTCACACGGTCACTTCTCCACATGGCAAAATCATGTGCCTGCCTCCAGCTTACACCTACTACAGGATAGTAGTTAAAGCCGGGGTGACGGAAATAATATTCCACCAGGGGTTCATTATAGCTTAACTCGCTACGCCATACCAGGGTATCGGGTAAAGCAGCATCAATAATTTTTTGATTGTTGGGATCGTCTTCCGGATTAAACACCCGGTTCAGCCAGTAGATGTATTCACGGTAGTGAACATTGGCTACTTCGGTGCGGTCAATATAAAAAGATGGAACGGTAACACGGCGGGGAATGTTATTCCAGTCGCCCATTACGTCTTCTTCGGTTTGTCCCATGGTAAAGGTACCACCCTGAACAAACACTAGACCAGGGCCAAGGCCTTGTTCCTGGGATTTGGCCACCTGGTAGCCACCCATGTTTTTGTCATTGTAGTTCCAGCCGGTGACGTCTGATTTGTCTTTTTTGTTCTTGCCGAAAAGACCATTTTTACAGGAGGTCAGTGCTGCGGCACAGGATAAGAGGATTAAAAAATTTCTTACTTGCATGGTTGCTTTTTTTGTCTTTCTAAAGGAACACATGGATTTTACATGTGTCTGCCCTGGTATAACCTATGTTTGGAATAACTTTAACGCCGTCTAATGGCAATTATTGTGAACCTCAATAGTTTTCTAAGACAGATGTGCGAATATAGAGATATTGCTATAAAGTAAATAGCGGTTTCTACGTTTTTTTGCATGTTAAATCTACGATTGTCACTGCCATGTTTCTGTTCCGAAAACTGCTGATTGTGAGTGTTTTGACAGTTTCTGTTTGTATAGCAGAAGACCAAAAATTCGAAGCCAGGCCCCGGTAAACTGTTATAAAATAAGTATAACCTCTGAAGACATCTTACAGAAAAAACCTCGTTTTGGTTAAGACACAATCATCCGGGAGGACCTTTCAACAAAAGCGGAGGATTCTACGGTTGGCGGAAAGCTGATAAAAACCATTAGCCGGACAATAAATTCCACCGGAAACCGTTCGAATGACATTCTATGGGATGGCCGCGATGAGAAGGGTAGAAAAATAGGCCGCGGGGTCTATATTTATCGCCTGAGGGTCAGCACATTCGATGGAAAAACAGCCGGCAAATGGGAGCGTCTGGTTGTTTTGTAAACAGCGTTTAAAAACCAATATTTTAACCCGTATATAGCCAAAACTGTATATTTTCACGCCTTTATAAAAAAGAATTATGAGATCAACTGCCTTAAAACTCACTACTATTTTCACTCTATTGATTGCAGGCATCGTACCCTCTGTAAAAGCCCAGGAAAGAATTAATGTTGTTACTACAGCTGTTCCTTTTTTACGCATATCCCCCGATGCCCGCGCCGGCTCTATGGGTGAATTATCCCTGGCTACCAGCCCCGACGCCAGCTCTTCTTATTTTAACCTGGCAAAGGTTCCTTTTAATGAATCTCCCGGCGGCGTCAATGTCACCTATACGCCCTGGTTGAAAAAACTGGTGAACGATGTGTACCTGGCGTCGGTTTCAGGCTACTATAAATTCGATGAGACGCAGGCTATTTCCGCCTCCTTGCGTTATTTCAATTTAGGAAGCATTCAATTCACGGATTTCAACGGCAATGCCCTCAACCAGTCCAATCCCCGTGAGTTTGGTTTCGACCTGGGATATTCCAGAAAGCTCTCCGATAATTTTGGTATTGGGGTGGGGTTAAAATATATTCATTCCAACCTGGCCAGCGGAAGCTATGGCGGTAATACCTATAAGGCAGGTAATGCAGTGGCCGGGGATATTGGTTTATACTACCGGGCTTTAACTGAGGCCGGACAAGGCTGGGCTTTCGGTTTGGCTATGACCAACCTTGGTTCCAAGATTTCGTATACGGATAATGCGGATCAAAAAGATTTCATTCCCGCCAATTTTGGCATTGGTACTACCTATACCAAGGTCATTGATGAAAGCAATAAAATCACCTTTGGCGTGGACCTGAATAAATTACTGGTGCCTACACCTCCGGTGGTAGCCGATCCGCAAAACCCCACCGCAGCCGATTCCGCTAAATTCAACGCCTACCGCAACAAAAGTGTGCTGGGCAGCTGGTTTAGTTCTTTTGGCGATGCCCCCGGTGGTTTTTCTGAAGAGATCAAGGAATTCCAGGTTTCCCTGGGCGCCGAGTACTGGTACAATAACCAGTTTGCCCTGCGTGCCGGTTATTTTCATGAAGATAAAACCAAGGGTAACCGCCGTTATTTCACAACAGGTGTGGGTATCAAATACAATGTTTTTGGTTTGAACTTCTCTTATCTTGTTCCGGTGAACAGTGGGGTCAATCAAAACCCTCTGGCCAATACCCTGCGGTTTTCTTTAGTGTTTGATTTGAGCGGCGAGGGAACAACAGAGCAATAAGATTTTCTTTTGAAAAAGATAAAAAGCGGCTTTGGATTACAGAGCCGCTTTTGTTTTAAGGATGCTTGATGCGGAAATGACAACTCAAAAGTCAAAATTCAAAAGTCAAAAAGGGTGCCCTGCAATAGAGGACTTTTCTTTTTAGTTTTGAATTTTGACTTATCCTTTCTCTGTTCCGGCCTTACAAACATTAGCTCTACATTTGCAAAAAAAGTTATGGGGATTCGTATTGGATTAGGCGTGGATTTTCATCAGCTGGCAGAAGGAAGAGATTTTTGGATCGGAGGGGTGCTTGTTCCGCATCACAAAGGTGGTTTGGGCCATAGTGATGCCGACGTATTGCTGCATGCCATTTGCGATGCCTTGCTGGGCGCCGCCTGCCTGGGCGATATCGGTCTGCATTTTCCGGATACCGATCAGCAGTATAAAGACATTGACAGTAAAATTTTGTTGCAGCAAACCATGCAACTCCTGCAAAAAGAAAATTACCGGGTAATCAATATTGACAGCACATTGTGTTTGCAGGAGCCCAAGATCAAACCCTATATTCCGCAAATGCAGCAAACCATTGCCGCCCTTGCCGGTGTCAGCGAAAAAGACGTTTCTATCAAAGCCACCACTACCGAGCAAATGGGCTTTGTGGGCAGAAAAGAAGGCGTGGTGGCGTATGCTACGGTTTTATTGGAAACTATTTAACATCTTTGGTTAGACCCAAACTTATCTTTGAAACAATGAGTATTGCCGTAAAAATTGTTAGCACTTCCAACAATCCATTGCCCGAATATGCTACAGAAGGCTCGGCCGGGCTGGATCTGCGGGCCAACCTAGAAACCAATATAGAACTGCAACCTCTGGAACGCCGGCTGGTTCCTACGGGATTGTTTATTGAATTGCCGCTTGGGTACGAAGCGCAGGTAAGGCCCCGCAGCGGGCTGGCGGTAAAGCAGGGACTGACCTGCTTAAACAGCCCCGGCACGATTGATAGTGATTACAGGGGAGAAATTAAGATTCTGTTGATAAACCTTTCCGCAGAAACACAAATCATACAGCACGGCGACAGGATTGCGCAACTGGTGGTTCAGAGCGTTGAAAGAGTATCCTTGCAGCCCGTAGAAATATTATCCCAAACCCTCAGAAGCGAAGGTGGCTTTGGATCAACCGGCAAAAATTAATGGAATGACAAGGTTTTTATTTATAGCAATAGCCATCGTTGCATTGGCATCGTGCCGGTCAACAAAAAAAATACAAACAGCCATCTCAAAAAAAGATACATCGGCCACCGTTACAATTGATGGCAGTAAGGCCGACAGTATGCTTTTTTTCCGTAGTCTGTTAAATAAAATAGATTCCAATCGTATTCAATACACCACGTTCAATGGAAAAGTAAACGTGGATTACAAAAGCGACGACGGGAAAAAATACAATGTGAACGCCACTATAAGAATGTACAAGGACAGCGCCATATGGATTTCTGCCAATGCTATTTTGGGCATTGAGGCCATGAGGGTTTTGGTTACAAAAGATTCCGTGAAACTGCTGGATAAATTAAATAAGACCTATACACGGCCCGCAGCGTTGATTACCTGCAGGAAGTTACCGCTCTTCCGCTAAACCTCTTTACCCTGCAGGACCTTATCATTGGCAATGCCGTGTTTGTAGATCCGAACGTGGTGGCGGTTTCTTCCAATGCAAATACCATTTCCTTTGTTACTATTGGGCGGTGGTTTAAAAACCTGCTAACCCTGGATGCAGCTAACAATAGTTTGCTGCACAGTAAACTGGATGATGTAAACATTGCCCGCAACCGCACCGCTGATCTTAGCTATACTGATTACGAAACCAAAAAAGGATTTTTATTTTCAACCAAAAGAAGCATTAATGTAACCGAAAAGACCAGGTTGGATATAAAACTGGATTTTAAGCAATACGACCTCAATCAAAATATCAGTTTCCCGTTTTCGATTCCTAAAAATTATGACTCTAATTAAAATTTATTTTTCTTGAAAGCGTTACATACATTCCTAAAAAGACCAAACATGCAAAAACTACTGATTGCTTTGATTCTCTTTTTTAGCGTTCAAACCAGCTTTGGCCAGTCTGAAAAAGCTACTATGGAAAAAGAACGCCAGGAAATCCAACAGGAGATCAGGGAATTGCAATCAAGTTTAAGCAAGGTGAAAGGCCAGACAAAAGCCAACCTGGCCAAACTCAGGATGTTGCAACAAAAACTGGAATTGCAGGACCGGTTGATCGGTAACATCAATAAGGAAATCAGGATCATTAACGATGATATTTATACCAGCAACCTGGAAATTAACCGGCTGCAAAGACAACTGGATACGCTAAAAGAGGAATATGCCAAAAGCGTAGTGTATGCCTATAAAAATAAAAGCAGTTACGATTTTCTCAACTTTATCTTTTCGGCCAGCAGCTTTAACGATGCTTTAAAAAGAGTCTCCTACCTGAAGTCATACCGTTCTTACCGCCAGCAGCAGGTCACTAATATACAGGAAACACAAAAGCTGATACAGGATAGACGGCAACAACTATTGGGTAAACAAACCGAGAAAAAATCAGCGCTGGAAAACCAGCAACAGCAATTAGCCGTTCTGGCCGATCAGAAAAAAGAAAAAGATGCGGAGGTAGCCAAATTAAAATCGCAGGAAAAAGACTTGGCTAAACAAATGGCCACCAAAAGAAAAAGGGATAATATTTTGAAAGGCCAGATTTCGGCTATTGTTCGCCGGGAGATTGAAAAAGCAAAAAAGGAAGAAGAAGCCCGTATAGCGGCTGCTAAAAAGAAAGAAGCCGAGGCCAATAAGGAAGCTAATAAGAATACCACTACGGCAACAGGCACGGTTGCAACCGCACCAAAAAAAGCAGCAGCACCCGAAAAAAAGAACACGGATTATTTGGTGTTAAATGAAGGCCAGGCAAAGCTGGCTGCCAACTTCGCCAGTAATAAGGGAGGCTTGCCCTGGCCCGTAGATAATGGCATTGTAAGCATTCCTTTCGGTACCAGTAAGGTGGAAGGGCTTAGTATGGATAACCCGGGCATCACCATATCCACACCTTCTGCAGGCACTACGGTAAAAGCGGTTTTTGACGGAGAAGTAAGTGCTGTGTCCAACACCGGCGATGGTATGATGGTAATGATCCGCCACGGTAAATATTTCACCGTGTATAGCAATCTATCCTCGGTCAGTGTGAGCAGGGGCGATGCTGTGAGAACAGGACAGGCCATTGGCCGTGCGGCGGAAGCTGATGACGGAAGCGGCGGGCAGCTGGATTTTATGTTGATGATCGAAACAAAGAATGTAAATCCCCAGCCGTGGTTGAAAAGATAGGAATTATGTAGGGTCACGCCACCGGCGTGACCTGGATAGTACAAATACAAATTTTCAATGTTCCTGAATTGAACATGTACGGTATTTATAGTTAGGTCACGCCGGTGGCGTGACCCTACACCAGCACCTGGCTCAATACTTCATCGTATAACTTTTCGTACAGCGGTACAATATTTTTGATGTCGAAAGCATAGGCCTGTTGTGCAGCGTTATCCTTAAATTCCTGCAGGCGTTCGTCACTTTGTAAAATTTCAATGGCCTGGCGGCTCATGGTATCCACATCACCTACATTTCCCATAAAGCCGGTAACGCCCTGAATCATAATTTCGGGCAATCCCCCGGCATTGGTCGAAACAACCGGCACACCGGCGGCCATGGCTTCCAGTGCTGCCAATCCAAAACTTTCATATTCAGAGGTTAATAAGAACAGGTCGGCAATCGCCAGTATGTCTTCCATTTGTTCCTGCTTGCCTACAAACCGAACTTCATCGCAAACCCCCAACTGGCGGCACAGCTGTTCGGCCGTTGCTCTTTCAGGGCCATCCCCTACAAACAGCAGTTTGCTGGGAATGTGCTTAAGCACTTCATTAAAAATGAGCACTACATCTTCCACTCTTTTTATTTTTCTAAAGTTGGATGCATGCAGCAACACCCGTTCGCCATTGGGTGCAATTACTTTTTTAAACGCATCGATAGGCTTGCGTGAAAAACGCTGTACGTCCACAAAGTTGTGAATGACCTCTATATTCTTTTCTATTTTAAAATGGGTGAAGGTTTCATCCCGCAGGTTTTGCGAAACCGCTGTAATGGCATCGCTTTGGTTGATAGAAAAAGCAACCACCGGTGCATAGGTTTTATCCCTGCCCACCAGGGTTATATCGGTGCCATGCAAAGTGGTGATAACCGGGATATGAATACCGTCATGCTCTAAGATTTTTTTTGCCATATAGGCGGCCGAAGCATGCGGAATGGCATAATGAACATGCAGCAACTGCAAATGATTATTCTTGATCACATCCACCATGGTGCTGGCCAAAGCCGTTTCATATGGCGGATAATCAAAAAGAGGATAGGTAGGCACCTGTACCTCGTGATAAAAAATATTGGGGATAAATCCGTTTAATCGTACCGGTTGCTGGTAGGTAATAAAATGCACCTGGTGACCATTCTGCGCCAATGCCTTTCCTAGTTCTGTAGCCAATACACCGCTACCGCCAAATGTTGGGTAACATACAATTCCTATTCTCATTTCGATGATCTTTTAATGGACTAAGGTAGTTACAAAAAAGGGATCCGTTTTCCAGGGATAGTTAAATAATTGTATTTGCAAAGCTGTTTCATTTTAATTTTAGAGCATGAAGAAACTATCTGTATCTCTATCCTTTTGTTTACTGGTAACGACTGTTTTTGCCCAAAATGAAGATTCTCTTTTTATCCGGCGTATGGCCGATGAGATCCTGAAAAACGGAAAAGCCTATGACGACCTGAAAGTGCTGACCAAACAAATTGGCGGACGCTTGGCCGGGTCGCCCCAAATGGTAAAAGCCGAACAGTGGGGATTAAAAACCATGCAGCAGGCCGGTGCTGATAAAGCCTGGCTGCAGGAATGCCTGGTGCCACACTGGGTGCGTGGAGGTAAAGACGAAGCATGGGCCAGCACCCCTGCCTCCAAAAAAAGAGCCCTGGATGTGGTGGCTTTAGGCAATTCCGTTGGTTCTATGAAACCACTAACCGCACCGGTTGTTTTAGTGAACAGCTTTAATGAACTGGAACAAAAGAAAGACCAGGTAAAAGGCAAGATTGTTTTTTACAATTATCAATTCAATCCCACGTATGTAAGAACCTTCCAGGCCTATGGCGAAGCTTCTCAATACAGAGGATCGGGGCCCAGCCGCGCTGCCAAATACGGAGCGGTTGGCGTTATTGTAAGAAGCATGTCGCACAGCACGGACAATCATCCGCACACCGGATCCACCCGATATGATGATTCTTTGTCAAAAATTCCAGCCGTAGCCATCGGTCTGAGGGATGCAGATTGGTTGAGCAGCCAATTGCAAAAGGCGCCGGCTTCTGTCACTTTACATACACATGGCCGCATGCTGCCTGATACCACCGGGCACAATGTGATTGGAGAAATAAAAGGCGCTGAGTTTCCCGATGAATACATAACCGTTGGAGGACATTTAGATAGCTGGGACAATTGTGAAGGCGCCCATGATGACGGCGCCGGTTGTGTGCAAACCATTGAAATACTCCGCACTTTCAAAGCACTGGGTTATCAGCCAAAAAGAACGATCCGTTTTGTGTTGTTTGCCAATGAAGAAAATGGATTGCGTGGAGGAAATAAATATGCCGAAGAAGCAAAGGCCAAAGGCGAGAAACACATTTTTGCATTGGAAAGCGATGCCGGCGGGTTTACGCCAAGAGGATTTGGCTTTACCGTTTCTGCTGAACAGTTTTCAAAAGTTTCGGGATGGCAAAAACTACTGGCTCCCTACGGTGCTTCCGAGTTATCACAAGGCGGAGGCGGGGCCGATATTGGTCCGTTGAACCGCAACCTGGGCACACCCGTGGCTGGCTTGCAGCCGGATTCGCAACGTTATTTCGATCTTCACCATGCGAGAAATGACGTGTTTGAAGCCGTGAATAAAAGAGAGTTGCAATTGGGTGCGGTGAACATGGCTGCATTAATTTACCTGGTTGATAAATATGGGTTGTAATAAGAAACTTCCTGTTTAATTTAGAGATATGGAAAATACTTCCAATCAAAGATTCCGCTCGGTTAAAAGCGGCGCTAAAAAATTCTTCCTGGTATTTTTTATACTGCTGCTTTTGTTTGGAGCCGGTTATTTTTATTGGAAGTATTATTACACTTATAGCAGTGGTAACCGTTATGGCCTGCTGCAAAAGTTTTCGCACAAGGGAAATCTTTTTAAAACCTACGAGGGCGAAATAATCTTAAGCAGCATCAGGGGCAATTACAATGTGCCCATTGCTTCAGAAAAATTTTTCTTTTCGGTGACAAACGAAAAAGTGGCCAACGAGCTTATGGATGCCCAGGGCAAGTTTGTTACTATACACTACAAGGAAAAGAACGGAACACTTTCGTGGCGGGGCGATACGCCTTATATTGTGGACAGTGTGAAGGTGGATCAGTAAAGCAGTTTATAGTTTCTGGTTTGTAGTTTATAGTTATCGTGACCGTTTCAGATATCCTTTTATTGCAATTGTTATAATATACTAAGCCGCATTGCTATGATGCTTCGGTTGCGCTGTGTCCGACTTTAGGCGGATCGCACCCTTCAACTGTAACAATTTTTATCCTCTTTTTTGGCCCACAGAGAGCCACAGAGATTTACACAGAGAGTTGAAGAGAGACATTCCATTTCTTCAGGAAATGGAATGTCTTATCCTTAGTAAAAGGTTGTTATGGATTCTTATGTATTCAATTTTTTTAACCACAGCGGGCACAGAGAACACAGCGAAAAAGATTTTTAAACTCTCTGTGGCTCTCTGTGTCCGCTGTGGTTTTTTCTTTTCTCCATAGTAGTACAGCTACTGGTGACCAAAAGAATAATGAAACAGAAAAAGAAATGTATAAATAAAGAAGTGAATGACCGACCTAAAGAACTACAAACCACAAACTATAAACTACAAACTACAAACTTTCTTATCCTTCCAAATGAATCGTGAACATGATCATCCTTGACTGGATGCCTTCCAGCGTCCGGCTGTAGTTCAATTTCTCATTGCGGTCGTGCAGGTTGCTTAAACCATTACTGATCTTCACCTCGGGGGAAAGAATAAAACTGGGGAAATAAAAATTAAAGCCCACGCCGGCTTCTATTCCGTAATCAAACCGGTTGATGCGGACCATATCATCGGCCTTGCGGGCCCTGGCATTGGAGGCAAGGTCAATATCGAACTTACCACCGCCCAGCATATATACACGGAAATTCCCGATCCTGTCCGAGTTGAATTTTAACTGTAAGGGAAACGTAGTGATTACCGATTCCACCTTCTTGTTTACTTCATAGCCAAAATCAATATCGGGCGGGTAATTTGGATTTAGTTTATAATGGATGGTACGTTCCATAAACATCAGCTGCGGATTGAAGCGAAGCTCAAAACGGTTGGTCAGCTTCACCGTGGCCAGCAGGCCAAGGTTAAACCCGCCATTATTTAAAGGCTCGGCCACCATAATACTGTCCTGCTCTAAAAAGCTGGGATGTAAATGCGTATGAAAGCTGGCCTTACTAACACCCAATGAAATACCAAAATAATACGGTTTAAAATCATGTTCTTCCTGGTACAAAACTTTTTGGGCAACAGAGGATAAAGAAACAGAGAAAAGGAGCACTAAGAAAAGAGCCCGGTTCTTCAGATGGCTGGCTTTCGTCCGCTGTAAATGCAACATATTCCTAAACTTAGTGGTTTAAATGAGGTATCGGAATAACCTGTTTTGTTTAAAATGTCAATAAATAACTGGCGATCGGGAAAGGCTTTTGCCGATTCATTCAAATATTGGTAGGCCTTTTTATTTTGATTGAACCATTGAGCCATCCGTGGCGCCACAACACTCATGTACAAATTGTACAAATTCCGGATGCCGGGCAGGCGGGGTTTGCTAAATTCCAACACCACCAATTGTGCTCCCGGTTTCAATACTCTAAAGATCTCCTGCAGGCCTTTTTCCAGGTTCTCAAAATTCCGCACCCCAAAAGCCGCCATCACGCCATCAAACGAATGGTCAGGGAAATTTATTGTTTCGCCGTCGCCGCTACACAACTCAATTTTCGTTCCAAGACCTTCTTTTTCAATCTTTTCCCGCCCAACCTGCAGCATTTTTTCCGAAATATCAATCCCGGTGATTTTTTGGGGCTTCAGCATTTTGGCCGCCATAATGGCCATGTCGCCGGTGCCCGTAGCCACGTCCAAAAGATGTTGGGGCGCATCCTTACTAAACCTTCGAATGGCTTTTTTGCGCCAGCTTACATCAATGCCGGCACTTAAAAAACGGTTCATAAAATCGTAGCGGGGGGCAATGCGGTCAAACATTTCACTCACCTGTTGCTTTTTCGAGCCTTCATCTGAAAAAGGCTTGATCCTGTCGTGCGAAAATTCGGTCATAAGGCTGCAAAGGTAACCCAAGTACGGTGGAAGTTTGCCGTTGAAATCGTTCCGGACAACTGGCTTGTTTCTACACTGCCAGTTTATTTATGTACCGGGCTTTTGCACATCTATGTAGCTTCTGTTGCGTCCGACTCGGACGCACTCTTCAGCGTTCTGATCTCTATTGGACAATTAATGACAGCTTCCGGGGCCTGATAAAACTCCTGTAATCATCTAACAAAGGTCATATTTCAGCCACAGGCCCTGTTCTATTTTTGGTCAATGGAAAATGAAGTAGTGAATCCTTTGTTGATCAGAAAATACAACCAGCCGGTTCCCAGATACACCAGTTATCCTACCGTTCCGAACTGGAATGAAGGATTGGATGTGGACCAATGGAAGCAAAACTTTAAAGTGAAATTTGAAGAGCAAAATGCGGTGAACGGCATCAGTCTTTACATTCATTTGCCTTTCTGCGAATCGCTTTGCACGTATTGCGGTTGCAATAAAAAAATTACCACCAACCATAAAGTAGAGGACGAGTATTTACTGGTTATTGAGAAGGAATGGAATCTCTACCGCAAGCTCATGAAGCAAACGCCGGTTATCCGGGAACTGCACCTGGGTGGTGGTACGCCTACCTTTTTCTCGCCCAAAAACCTGCAACGCCTGCTCCATATTATTTTAAAGAACAGCATTATTCATCCCAAGCATGAATTCAGCATTGAAGGGCATCCGAACAATACCACAGCAGATCATTTAAAAATGTTGTATGCCGCAGGCTTCCGCCGTATCAGTTACGGGGTTCAGGACAATGACCCGGAAGTGCAGCGCATCATCAATCGCCTGCAGCCATTTGAAAATGTGAAACGGGCTACGGAAACGGCAAGGAGCATTGGGTTTACCTCTGTTAACTTCGACCTTATTTACGGATTGCCGCTGCAGACACTGGAAAGCATTGAACGCACCATCAACCAGGTGATTGAATTACGGCCCGACCGGATCGCCTTTTATAGTTATGCCCATGTACCCTGGACCAGTAAAGCACAACGTTTGTTTGATGAGACCCATTTGCCATCGGCAGAACTAAAGATCCAGCTGTATTTAAAAGGAAAGGAATTGCTGATGAAAAATGGTTATGCGGATATAGGCATGGATCATTTTTCGTTGCTTGAAGATGACCTGTACAAAGCATGGAAAGGCGGAAGACTGCACCGCAATTTTATGGGTTATACCACGCAGGCCACCAACTTTTTACTGGGCCTTGGTGTGTCCAGCATTAGCGATACCGGAAATGGCTTTGCGCAAAATCAAAAAACCCTGCATGATTATTATGCGGCTGTTAATGAAGGGAGGCTTGCCATTAAGAAGGGATATTTTTTAAGCGACGAAGACATGGCCTTCAGAAAATACATTTTGGATATTGGTTGCAAAGGAGAAACAAGGTTTCAGGATAGCCATTTACCCATTCTGGAAAAATATACCTTTCCCAAATTAACAGAGCTGGCAAAAGATGGATTGATCGAATGGAATAACCAGGGATTAAAACTTACTTCGCAGGGACATTATTTCATCCGTAACATCTGCAGTGCTTTTGATCTTTATCTTTTAAGATCCACCACAGCGCCGGAAAAACAGGCGTTTAGTAAAGCTATTTAAGAAGGCTGTATTAATCCTCTTCATCCAAAAAACCATCCAGTTCTCTTCGTTGCTTTTTGGTAGGCCGGCCAATTTTGCTCTGCCGCTTGCCTGTATGAAAAGAGGCAGCCTGGAACTGCAAACGGTCCAGTTCTTCCTGTGGTGTAATGTCTAAATAATAATTGACGGCTTCTGCATACGCCACCCGGTTATGTAAAAGGCCGGTTACTTTTATGCGCCAGCGTTTGGCTTCCGTTTTTACCTCGTACTCATCACCTATGTTTACATTTTTAGCGGCCTTAACGGCTGTGCCGTTTTGCTTTACCTTACCGGTGTCGCAGGCGGCAGCGGCCATTGTTCTTGTTTTAAACAGGCGGATGGCCCAGAGGTATTTATCCAATCGAAGTTTCTCTTTTTCAGCCATAGGTCAGCAAAGATATTTCTGTAATTTAGAAGAAAGAATAATGCCATGAAACTGCCACTGCTTACTGCCTTGCTGATATTTGGTTTCAGTGCTTCGTCCCAAACTTTTGAGGTTGATGTGCCAAAGATCATGAAGCAATCAGATGCGCTGAAGCTGTTCAGGGATAATACCTCTCCTCAAAAAATACACAAGGATAGTTTGATTGAAAAGTTTCGTGTTTCTGTTATCGGCAAAAGATCAAACCCCGGCATTTATTATTTACCGCAGGATAACATGCCCTGCCTTGTTCCGGATACAAAAGACATAGCAGCCATACCCAATGCCTGGCCAGATGTGCAGGTGCCTTTTAAATCAGCTATTCCCAATCCGGGTTTGCAGGATAAGCCTTTAATTCCTCAGCCTAAGAGTCCTGCTAAATAAAAAGTACGAAGCTTTCACTTCGTACTTCATACACTACTTTTAAACATTCCATATCTGCCAGATATGGAATATTTATTTTAGCCCTGGGCAAAAAATTTATGGAAATAGGGAATGGTTTCGATTCCTTTATAATAATTCTCCAAATTATATTTTTCATTGGGCGAGTGCAGGTTGTCGTTATCCAAGCCAAAGCCCATGAATACAATTTTAACGCCCAGTTCTCTTTCTAAAATAGAACAGATGGGAATGCTGCCGCCGCCACGCACCGGAACCGGTTGTTTGCCAAAAGTGGTTTGAATGGCTTTGGCTGCTGCCTGGTAGCCTTTGCTGTTTATGGGCGTCATATACGGTTCGCCGCCGTGGTGCAGTTCGGCTTTTACGGTTACACTGGCCGGTGCATTTTTTTCAAAATAATCAATCAGCAGTTTGGTGATCTTATCGGAAGATTGGTTGGGAACCAAACGGGCCGACACTTTTGCAAAGGCTTTGGATGGCAAAACGGTTTTAGCGCCTTCGCCGGTATAGCCGCCCCAAATGCCATTGACCTCCACGGTAGGACGAATGCCGGTTCTTTCATTGGTGGTATAATCCTTTTTCGCCCCACAGTTCTTTTACGCCTAATTCCTCTTTGTACTCCTTTTCATTAAAAGGAGCTTTGGCCATCAATTCCCGTTCTTCTTTTGTTGCTTCGGCTACATCATCATAAAAACCCGGAATCGTTACGTGATTGTTCTCGTCATGAATGTTAGCGATCATTTTAGCAAGGATGGTGATAGGGTTGGCCACCGCACCTCCGTAAGTACCACTGTGCAGATCGCGGTTGGCACCGGTAACTTCCACTTCAATATAAGAAAGACCTCTTACGCCAATATCCAGCGATGGATTTTCCATGCTGATCATGGCGCTGTCTGAAATAAGGATCACATCAGCTTTCAAAAGATCTTTATGTTCTGCTACAAATTTTCCCAAATTAGGAGAGCCTACTTCTTCTTCACCTTCAATCAGAAATTTAATATTGGTTTCCAGGCTGTTGGTTTTTACCATGGTTTCCATGGCTTTCACATGCATGTAAAACTGTCCCTTATCATCAGCGCTTCCTCTTGCATATACCTTGCCGTCTTTGATCACCGGCTCAAAGGGGCCGCTGTGCCAGAGTTCCAGCGGTTCGGCCGGTTGCACATCATAGTGGCCATACACCAAAACCGTTGGCTTGGAAGGATCAATGATTTTTTCGCCATACACTACCGGATGCCCTGCTGTTTCCATTACCACGGCTTTGTCGGCACCTGAATCCAATAAGCGTTGTTTTACCAGTTCTGCACATTTGCGCATGTCCTGTTTATGTTCTGTTTTAGCACTAACGGATGGGATGCGTAACAATTCCAGCATTTCATCTAAAAAGCGCTGTTGATTCCGCTCCTGATATTCTTTCCAGGCTGTTTGCATAATAAATTAATTGAGTTGATTGTAAAGTATCAAAGATAAAATTAAAGATAAGGAAACGTGTGGGAGATAGCGTTTGGTTAAACCGAACCTTTTGTAATTAAGGTTGAAAGCCTGGTTTTTTTGAAAAGACATTGCCATGACATTAATCATTTCTTACGGTGAGGAACGTCATCGGAAAGTCATAAAGGGCTTGATAGCTTGCACTCATAAAAATTATCAAAAACCAAACTCTTTTTTATGAGAAGTTTTATTAAAACACCATATCTGATCATCGCCCTGTTTATTTCCAGTATGGGTTATATTGTTTCCTGTACGCACGATGACGAAATTCTTTCCCTTGCAGGTCCCAAAATTGAAAGAGGAACCGATGTGCTGTCCTTAAATGATTCCAAAGTAAGTTTTGACAAAACGCACTCAAATGTTGGCTGGGAAACTATGTACCTGGGCGGCTTGTCCTTGCTGACCGGCCGGTTTGATACGCTTGGCTTTACCAGTTTCAATTTTGATGAAGCCAATCCTGCCAACACCAACTTTGAAGCATGGGTGTGGATAAACAAGGTAAATACCTCTGAGCCTGGCCGTGATAAGGGCTGTTTGCAAACCACTTTTAATGTAACTCCCGACATGGGAAATGTGGCTGCCAACATTGCCAAGATCAAAACTACAAAAGTAACACTCAGTACAACCGACAAGGGGTATATTGTGGATTTCGACCTCACCTTTCATGGTGTTACTAAAAGTTTGACCGGTAAGTTCTATTACTCCGGAAAGACCGTTACCGGTACCGGTGCTGCCGCGAAAAGCATTTATGGTTTCAGCTTCGATTTTCAATTCCTGGCCAAGACCGATTTTGCAATCATTTCCAACAACATTGCCGACAAGATCACTGTAAAATGTAACGGTATTTTCAGGCAAACCCAGTAATACACTATATAAGTAATAGCTGAATTAATAAAGTTATCCCTCACTTCAAAAATTAATTTATGAAAAATAGAGTTGTATTACTATTGGTTGCCACTCTTGTCATCACGTCTCTTTCCGGTTGTTACAAAGACGTTATCAGCCCCGGGCAAGATCCCAATGGACCTCCGCAGCAGGTTAGTTTTAGCGGAGACCTGTTGCCCATTTTCGTCGCCAATTGTGCCACCAGCGGATGTCACGATGGTGTGCCTGCGCACAAACCATCACTGACGGCAGAAAACGCTTATAAGTCTATCACATCCGGCGGCTATATAAATACGTTAGTTCCCTCATCAAGCATTATCTATAGCGAAGTGAAATCAGGTTCCATGCCCCCAACCGGTGGATTGAAAGCGACCGACGTTCAAAAAATACTTGATTGGATACGCAACGAAGCACCCAATAATTAATGACATTAAAACTTAAAAAAATGAAATCGAATACTTATATACAAGAGTGCTTCTTGCGGGTTGCTGGTTTAAGTTTGCTATTGGGCGTTAGTATGATTGCCCCCGCACAAAGTACGGACAGTGTTGCAACTGAAACAACTGAGGAGGTTGTTGCCGTAAAGAAAGCCAAACCTGTAAAAAATACCTTCGAAAGCATCTGGCTCATTGACAATCAAACCGTGATGGTGCCCATTAAAAAAACATTTGAGATGGACATCTTGCACCGCTTTGGAACGATGGGTAACGGCTATAAAGATTTTTACGGGCTGTTTGCTTCCTCCAACATCAAGCTTGGTTTTAATTATGTTCCTGTTAATAATCTGTTGGTGGGTGTGTCTCTTACAAAATCCTTTATGACGGTGGAAGGCTTTGCGAAGTATGCCTTAGTTAAACAAACAAAAGGTAAATATCCGGTGAGCCTTAGCTATTATGTCAATGCGGCGTGGGATTCACGTCCCGGCGATAATTATATCCATAGCTCCGACGAGTGGATGTTTTTTCACCAGCTTATGATTGCCAGAAAGGTCACTGAAAAACTTTCGGTGCAGGTGGCGCCCAGTGTTACGCATGTGAATTTTGTGAACGGTTATTTTAAAACCATCAAAACCGAGACCGGCGCCGACTCCAATGTGGTGGCGGGTGAAAGAAAGCATGAACATCTTGCCATCGCTTTTATGGGACGTTATAAACTGACACAGGGAATGGCGTTGATTGTAAACTATGATCAGCCCATCACCAAACACCTTACCGGCAATCCGAAGCCTAATATTTCATTAGGATTGGAGGTGGCCACCAGTGCGCATGCTTTCCAGTTTTTCATTGGCAATTATTATCACCTCAGCCCACAACGAAACAATTACTTTAACCAAAATAGTTACAAGGCAGGATCTCCGTTCGAAAGTGGTAACCAGTTCCTGATAGGGTTTAACATTACCAGGCTGTGGAATTATTAGAAACATCATTATTAAAAATTAAAAACAAACAATCATGAGCATACAAAAATTGATCTTACCCCTGATCTTTGTTGCCGGTGCAAGTTTTACTATGGTCACTCAAAATGATCCCTGGCCCGTGCCTGAGAAATATAATAAAATGGCCAACCCGGTGAAAGCCGATGCGGATGCCCTTGCCACCGGAAAAACATTATGGACAAAACACTGCCAGTCTTGTCACGGTAAATCCGGTAAAGGCGATGGTCCCAAAGCGGCGCAATTAAAAACAGTTCCGGATGATCTGTCAAAGGCAGATGTGCAAAAGCAAACCGATGGCGCTTTCTTTTATAAAACATCAGAAGGACGCGATGATATGCCTTCTTTCAAAAAGAAAATTCCTGACCAGGAAGAAATATGGTCAATTGTGAATTACATGAGGACGTTTAAGAAGTAATAGGCAAAAACCGGTCGTAAAGGCCGGTTTTTATTTTTTGCGCATACTCCTTCATGGTTGATAAAAGTCATCCCGCCTGATGATATAAGTTGTAATTAAAAGCACCTCACTACTATACTTTCACCTAACAAACTGCTGGTATGGAAAGTCAAACTAAAAATGTATCCCGGAAAAAAATGCTCTCCTGGGGAATTGGATTCACGGCTCTTCTTGCCCTGCCTTCTTTTCTTCGATTTTCCAAAAAGAAAAAAGAAACCAGGAAAGTAAAAATGCTGACCCAGGATGGAAAGCTTGTCGAAGTTGATGTCGTTAATATTCCTGATAAGAAAAAAAAGATTCGTGAAGCTGACATCCTCACATGGGTAAATAAAAAGCCAACTCTTTAATTACAAACTAACTTAAATGGAAAAAGAAACCTCCAGAAGAGAATTCCTTACAACCGGAATACTGGCTGGCCTGGCTGCCGGTTGCGGTAAAGCCGATGTCTTCACTCCCGAAGATGCAGGTGTAAAAGCATCTGGTGAAAAAGTAAAACTGCTTTCAGTAGATGGTGAAATTATAGAAGTGGATAAGGCCTTTCTGAAACCGGTGCCCGATCTGCCACAAGTATCGAATGCTGCTGCCAGGGTAGGTATTGCAGGAAAAAGTTTTGTGATGGTGATTGATCTGGCCCGCTGTAAAAATTTAAAGAAATGCCAGTCGGCCTGCAACCACATGCACCATGTACATCCGGGGCAAAACTGGATAAAGGTGCATCCTATGCAGGACTCAGAACATACCGCTTCCTATTGGCAGCCCACCACCTGCATGCATTGCGATGAACCGCCGTGTGTAAAAGTGTGTCCTGTTGATGCCACCTTCAAACGCCAGGATGGAATTGTTTTGATTGACAGTGACCGTTGCATCGGTTGTCGTTTTTGTATGGCGGCCTGTCCGTATTCAACAAGGGTATTTAACTGGGAAGATCCGGGTGTTCCGCAGGAAGTGGCCACACAACCTTATTCCTGCGAAACAAGTGTGCCGCAGAAGGTAGGTACGGTTGGTAAATGTGATTTCTGCCCCGATATGGTGCGCCAGGGCGAATTGCCCCACTGTGTAAGCGCTTGTCCAAATGGTGTATTCTTTTTTGGAGATATAAATGAGGATTCAGTAACAAATGGTACCGAAACCTATCGCTTTACCGAGTTGGTAAAAGATAAAGCCGGGTACCGTTTAATGGAAGACCTGGGTACCAAGCCACGTGTATATTACCTGCCTCCGGTGAATAGAAACTTCCCATTCGAGGTTGGCCTTGAAAATGAGAAACAAAAAAGTTAACCAAAACTGTTTATCGTGAAAACTTCAACGCTTGATCTGTCCGATCAAATCACCAATGACCTGCTGCCGCAAAAATTCGGCCGCCGGGGAATGATCTGGACAGGAATACTGATCGCTATTTGTTTAGTGGGTGTTTATGCCTATTACCGGCAGCTGACAAAAGGTTTGGTGGTTACCAACATGCGGGATTATGTTTCATGGGGTATTTATATTTCCAACTTTGTATTTTTTGTAGCCATCAGTTTAGTAGGTTCCCTCATTACGGCTGTACTGCGATTGGCGAATGTACACTGGAGTACTCCGTTAACCCGGATCGCCGAGATCATTGCTGTATCTGCTATCGTTTTTGCATCTATCATCATCATTGTAGATATGGGCCGGCCGGAAAGGTTTTATAATTTATTTCTCTATGGCCGTCTGCAATCACCCATCATGTGGGACGTCATTGTAATCGGCACGTATTTTTTTATCAGCCTTTTGCTGCTGTATTTTCCGCTGCTGCCCGATCTGAAAATTTTACTGGCTAAAAAAGATGGAACGCCGAAGTGGCTGCAAAAGATGTATCGCTTTTTAGGTTCTTTCTGGAAAGGAACCAGTCAGCAATTTAAAATAAGCGACAGGGCTATTAACATCTTATGTATTACCATCATTCCCGTTGCTTTTTGTATTCACACCGTTACTTCCTGGTTGTTTGCTACCACCTATCGTCCGGGCTGGGATAGCACCAACTTCGGGGCATATTTTATTTCCGGCGCCTTCCTGGTAGGAGCAGGCGGGGTAGTGGTAGCGATGTATGTTTTTCGTAGGTATTACCACCTGGAAAAATACATACGGGAAATTCATTTTGAAAAGATGGGCCGTGTGGTGGTGTTATTGGCTTTATTGTACCTCTACTTCAATGTAAATGAATATTTGATCCCTGCATTTAAAATGAAAAAGCCGGAGGAATCACACCTGATAAATTTGTTTGCCGGAGAATTTGCTCTTGTATTCTGGTTTGCCATTTTGGTAGGCATGATCATTCCTATCCTTGTCCTTCTTTTTAAAAAAGGAAGAAAGCCCCTCCCGATGTTCATTGTGGGAATAATGGTAGTGGTGGGTGCCTGGTTTAAGCGCTACCTGATTGTAACGCCAACTTTGCTGCATCCTTTTCTTCCCATGCATGATGCTCCGCAAACCTACCACCATTACTTTCCAAGCTGGGAAGAATGGGCCATTGCCATGGGCTCTTTGGCCGGGGCCCTGCTGGTCATAACATTTTTTGCCCGCATCTTTCCTATCATTCCTATTCACGAAACAATTACTGAAGATGAAAACGCTGCATAAAATAAAATTGGTTTTATTGTTCGCCAGCTTGTTAGCAATCGGCAGCCAAACCAATGCACAAGAAGAAGCGAAGCCCGAAGTGTTGGTTACCTACCGCTATTTTGCAAAGAATAATAGTTTTCAATACCTGCTGGTTCAAACAAAGATCAAGGCAGATAATAAAATTCAGCCAATGCCTGGCGTTGTATTGAAATTATTTTTGGATGAAAGTGCGCCCCAAAACCTGATCAGCAAAGTGCGGACAAATGAAAAAGGAGAAGCCAAAGCTGTATTGCCGGTTGCTTTAAAAGCCCTGTGGGATGCCTCCGCAACACATAAATTCCTGGCCGTGGTGGAAGCCACATCCGCAGAAGAGGAAACAACAACTGAGTTGGATATTACAAGGGCTAAAATTGTTTTGGATACGGTTAACGACGAGGGTACAAGAAAAGTGACGGCACAGGTATTGGCTTTTGAAAATGGAGAGTGGGTGCCGGCAAAAGATGTAGAATTGAAAATGGGTGTAAGCCGGTTAGGTGGTGTCATTAAAATCGGCGAAGAAGAAAGCTATACCACCGATTCCTTAGGCTACGCCGAAGGTGAGTTTTTAATTGATAGTTTACCAGCTGTTGATGAAAAGGGAAATATTGTATTGGTTGCTAAAATGGAGGACAATGACCTCTATGGAAATCTTTCCATGGAGAAGACGGTTCCATGGGGAGCGTACTTTACCCCAAAAAGCAATTTTAACGAACGGTCGCTGTGGGCTACAAGAGATAAAACCCCCTTGTGGTTATTGTTCATGGCTTACTCCATTATGGCCGGTGTTTGGGCCGTGATCATTTACCTGGTTTTTGGTTTGATTAAAATAAAAAGACTGGGCAAGCATGAAGCGGTTCGGGCAAAAGAGCCGGTAAGTGCAAAGGGAGTGATGATAGATTAATACTCCAATTCAGTTGGATGGGATGGAGTTTTGGGTTTAAGGGGTTAAGCGTTTAACGGTTTAAATACCATCCGGTTTAATTGGAAATAGTATAATGCAGTTTTTGTTACGATCGCTACTCTTCTTTTTTCTTTAAGGAGGTGGCTTTCATTACAGCACCGCTGCCAAACTGGTTTTTAATGCCATCAACGGCTTTGAATAATTCCAGTTTTTCCACGGCATCATCAAACAAACTCATTTGCACGGTCATGGGAACCAGGTGGCTGAAGCGAACGCCAAGCAGTCTTACTTTCTGGTCTTTCTTGTAAAGCTTTGTAAAAAGGTCCTTCACCTTAGCCATCAGCACATTGTCCAATGCGGTGTAATCAATGACTTCCTGTTTGGAAACGGTTGTAAAATCGGCATACCGAAGTTTGACGGTTACACAGCCGGTGAGCT
>CAVOOL010000010.1:0-47036 GCA_963697545.1 uncultured Bacteroidota bacterium
TCTCACCAAAAAAATCGTGGGTCATTTCGTGGGTCATTTGTGTGTCAAAAAAGGTGGTAGAAAGCGGAAAAAAAACACATATTTGACACACAGAAAATAAAAAAGCCTTGTAAATCAATGACTTGCAAGGCTATAAACGTGCGCAGGCCTGGTTGCAGTTTAAAATTTTTGCTGGAAGACCTGGGAGGCATTGCTAGTTATCATTGAATTGCACTATACATGATAATATGATTGTGTAAACAATTTTGAGTGGAAAGCTTAATCAATATTCTTTTCCAAAGAAAACGTTCACTCTAAAGGAAGTAAAAATATTTTCGAATTCTAAACTCCATTATCTTAGCATCAGTGAGGATCATTGCCTTATTTTTTATCTGCTGCTTGTTGATGGCCAGTATTGGTTATCATTTAGCTTTTCGTGTGCAAATTGGCCAGCTTAAATCCGCAATGAAAAGAAATCTCCGTCAAAAAACAAACCGAAAAGATGTTGTAGAATTTGCTTTCGACCAGGAAGAAGTACAACAAATCCGTTGGGAAGACGAGGCGGAGTTTAGTTGGAAAGGCGAAATGTACGACGTGGTTGAAAGCGTGAAGCGCAAGGCAAACTCTATGTAGTTTGTATTGCAGACAAGCTGGAAAAAAAGCTTTTGGTAGCCTACCAAAGGAGTATGGAGCATAAGGAGAGCCCGGCAAAAACCGTATGGATAAAGCTAATGACCAGTCATTTTACAATTATTGCCGGATTACTACTGTTGCCGGACCTTGTAATATTGATAAGACGTTTCCCGCAATGGATTTCCCGTATCTGTTTACGGGTCAATGCTAGTTTTTACCCCGCCTCCTGAGGTTTGCTACGCCTTATTCTTTTAGGAAAACTATTTTCTTAATCAATTCGCATTTTACATGAAGCAAATTCTAAGCATGTCCGTGTGCTTATCCGCCATGCTATGTTCTTATGCACAAACCACAATAAAAGGAAAAGTGGTAGATGCAAGCAATAATCATTTATTAGCAGGTGCTACTATATCCATCGAAGGAAAAGGGTTGCACATTGGGTAAAGAAGGAGAGTTTTACATTGACTGCAGTAAAACCAAACGTATAGCCATATCTTTTGTAGGATATGAAGCTGCTCAATACACGATCAAAAATTGTAAGGATGTTTTTACGGTAGCTCTGACACCATACAGTCAAAGCCTGACCAATGTTGAAATAGCTGCTACCGCTTCACAGAACAAAGCCTTAATTAATCAGCCGGCGGCTATTACTCAACTGAATTCAGTGGAGATCAAGCGGGGTACGGGCTTATTCCTAAAGATGATGCTATCAACTCAAATGTGCCAGGTGTAACCATGGCGAGACGTACCGTGTCGGCCGGACAACAGTTTAATATACGTGGTATGGAAATGGTGTACGTGGCACAAATGGTATTTCTTCCAACTTCGATGGGCAGGGGTACAAAGATGATGTACTTAAATGGCATTCCCATTACCGACGCAGAAGGCATTACGGTAATGGACGATATTGATTTTGGGTCTATAGGTAGTGTTGAAATACTGAAAGGCCCTTCGGGTACGTTGTATGGGTCTGCCATTGCAGGTGTGGTGAACTTAAAAACCATTCGTCCTGGGCCGCCGGAAAGACATCCATTGGACAAGAGGCTATTTTAGGTCGTTACGGTTTGAAGCGCTTTACCACTTCTTTCAACATGGGTACAGAGCGTTCCTCCTTACTGGTTAATTATGGTTACCAGGAATCGGATGGTTATATGACGCATACTGCTTCTACCAAACGCTTCTTTAATGCAGCTGGTGAATTCACAATTAATGAAAAGCAATCCATTTCAGCCTACCTGGGACATAGCAATAGTTATGACCAACGGGGCGGCGAGTTAACCATTGCGCAATATCTAAATAATGATTATAGTGGGAATTCAGCTTACATCAAAAATGATGCACATTCAGAAGTGCTGTCATTTCGAGGCGGTATAAGTCATCATTACAAATTCAATGAATCCATTTCCAATACCACCAACTTATTTGGAACCGGCCTGGCAACCAATGCAAGTTCCGCCGGGGATGGACCGATAAAAATCCTATCAACTATGGAGTGCGTTCTGTAGTGGATACCCGCTTTCATGTCGGCAATAGAGCTACGCTGAGCGGCACAACGGGTATAGAAGAACAAACACAGTTTGCTGAGACGATTGGCTATACGATGGGGACCAATCCTGCCAATCCAACGGGAAGCAATATCATATTAACAACACGCAGCAATCAATACACAAAAACTAATACCTGGTCATTGTTTAGTGAGTGGACGCTGGCATTGCAGCGAGATTTTTCTGTTTCAGCTGGTGTGGGTTATAATAGTATGAAGATCGGGTTGAATGATCGTATTTATGCAGCAGGGAAACCTTCAAACTATAGTGTTAAATATAATGATATGGTTTCGCCGCATGTAGCCATCAATAAAGTATTTAGCAAGCAGTTCTCCCTGGTATGTTTCTTATAGCCAGGCTTATAAAGCACCGGTAAGCTCGTATTTCTTCATTCCATTTACCGGCGAAGTGAACATGGGACTGAAACCGAAAAAGGCGTGCAATATGAAATAGGATCTAAGGGCTCGTTACTAGGTGATAAGTTAAATTATGACGTGGCTCTTTTCAACGCAAAGTTTAAAAACAAAATGGCGGCTGAATCCGTTCTCAATGCAGACGGTACAGCAACCGCTTTCAGTTATATCGTTAACAGCGGTTCGCAGGATAACAAGGGCATCGAAGCCGCTCTGCGCTATACGGTGTATAGCGCTACCAATGGGTTCTTTAGGCTGGTCGTCCGTTTGGGAATATAACCTATTCTGATTTCAAATATGATGATTATAAATTCCAAACGAACGCCCTGCAACCGCCTGTTAATTATGATGGAAAGCAAGTAGCAGGAGTGCCAAAGACTGTTGTGAAATGGGGTTTGATCTGAATGCTACCCAGGGTATCTATTTGAACATGGTGTACAATCATAGAGATGCAATGCCCTTTACTTCAGATGGAGTAAATCGAACACACAGTTATAGCCTGCTGAAACGGTAAGCTGGGTATCCGCAAAGGTTGTCAGCCCATTTTGACCTGGATGCTTCTGTTGGCGTAAGCAATATCACCGGTACCAAATATTACTGCATTGTATTCGTGAACCAATTGCCAGATGCGTATATACCTGCACCTAAAGATCCTTTTTACTTTGGTGGCGTTAATTTAAAATATAACTTCTAACATTTTGCATAAGAGGCAGATCCTCGGATTGCCTCTTTCAAATTTTTTAAATATGAGAAAGCTGGTATTTCTATTCTATATAGTAATGATCACTAGTTGCTGTCGTTTTAGCAATGAAGAGAACAAGGACGTCCGGGGAATACGCATCGTTAGTCTCTCCAAGCATTTAACCGAAATGGTATTTGCCTTGGGCAAAGGACATAATATTGTTGCCGTTGACTTAAGCAGTACGTATCCCGATAGCGCTAAACTTTGAAAGACAGTGGGTTATCACCGGGCATTAAGTCCTGAAAGCATCATTGCTATGACCCCCGACCTGGTAATTCATAGCAATGATATTGGTCCCGAAAATGTGTTGCCGCAAATAACCAAGGCGGGCCTACATATCAAAGCGTTTGGCGGCGCCAATACCATTGACAGCGCCAGACTTTTATTGAAAGAACTGGGCAGTTTTTTTAAGGAGGAAGAGAAAGCGGATTCTATCATTCACAAAATGGAAGAGGGCATTGCTCAAGCTGCAGATACATTAAAAGCGCTGACATGTAAATGACTCGCTCAAGGTGATGATCATTCATTTTGGCATGCGCAATAACAATTACTTTGTAATGAGTGGCCGCAATGGGGTAGGCGATAAAATGATTCGTTTGCAGGTGTGTACGCCGGCTGTCTATGATGGCAAAGGCGCCAGGGAAATGAGTGCAGAAGCAGTGGCACTTGCAAATCCCGATGTTATCATCGCTACTGATTATGGCTATGACAATGGGAAGCATGGACAAGTTTATTTCCGAGTGTGCCTGGCGTAGCCTTAACGAATGCCGGAAAGAATAAACGTATTGTTCGTTTTGAAGAACACGACCTTGTTTATTTTGGGCCTCGTACCGGGGAGAATGTCATCAAGTTGATCCACGATATATATAAGGAGAGTTATGTTACGAAAAAATAGGTTGTTCTTTCCTGTATTATTGGTCTTGTTTGTAACGGTTCTGCTTTGTGGTATTGCATTTGGCGCTGTATCGATCCCTCTCGTTGATATGGCTGCTTCACTGAAGCAGACCTTCCAGGGAAAAGAACCGACCACTATTTATGAAGGTGTTTTCATCCAGTTGCGTTTACCCAGGGTGTTGTTGTGTGCCGTTACGGGAGCCATTTTAGCTGTGAGTGGCGTTTTGATGCAAGGGCTTTTTCGCAATCCGATAGTGGAACCAGGGTTAGTCGGCACCAGTTCCGGTGCCGCCTTTGGCGCCTCAGTGATTTTTGTATTGTCGGCTAACATGAGTCCAGAAATAAAAAGCTATATGGGTGTCCTATTATTGCCTGTGGTTGCTTTTCTGGGGGCATTAGCCGCCACATATACCGTGTATATACTTGCAAGGAATGCCGGCAAGGTTTCTATCTTATACTTGCTTTTAATTGGCATTGCGGTTAATGCGCTTTGCTTAAGCGGTACTGGTTTTATGAGTTATATAGCACGTGATCCCCAGGCAAGGAGCATTACCTTTTGGAACCTTGGGACATTCTCAGGAGCCTCCTGGATGCAGGTGGCTACAGTAGGGAGTGTTGGATTGCTGATATTCATTATTGTACGCCGTTACACAAAAGCTTTGAATGCATTATTGTTGGGAGAGGAGGAGGCTGCCTATTTAGGCATAGATTCTGAACATCTGAAACGCAGGATCATGTTACTAAATACAGCTATGGTGGCTGTGGCAACTGCTTTTGTTGGTGTTATAGCATTTATGGGTTTAATTGTGCCGCATGTAGTACGCTTGCTTATTGGAAGCGATAACCGCCGCCTGCTACCGGCATCAGCTATATTGGGTGCTACGCTTTTAGTGCTGGCCGATTTGACTGCCCGTTTATTGGTTGCGCCGGCAGAAGTTCCTATTGGCATCATTACGTCCTTGGTGGGAGCACCGGTTTTTATTTTTTTACTTAAGCGTTTTCATCTGCTGCAGCCACAAGGAGGTTATCGTGATTAAAACAGAAAATATATCCTATAAAATAAGCGGTACGGTTTTGTTGCACCAAACGAGTGTTCAATTTGAGCCGGATCGCTTTCATGTAATTATGGGAGCAAATGGGGCTGGAAAGTCTACGTTGTTAAAGCTATTGGCCGGTGAGCATAAACCCACATCCGGTACCATTGAAATAGATGGCAGGAACATCAACACGTTCAGCAAAAAGGAGCTGGCTAAAAAACGGGCCGTTCTTTCCCAGCACCTGCAGTTATCCTTTCCCATTTCGGCAGAAGAAGTAGTGCTAATGGGCCGGTACCCTTATTTTTCAAGTCATCCAAAGCCAATAGATAGAGCCATTTTTAAAAGGGCGATGGAAACCATGGAAATAATGCATCTGGCGGAAAGAGATTATTCTACCTTGTCTGGCGGTGAAGCGCAGAAAGTACAAATGAGCAGGGTGTTGGCACAAATTGGAGATGTTCAGTCCGGAGAAAAGAAGGTATTGTTTTTAGATGAACCGGTGTCTCACCTCGATGTAAAGTTCCAGTATCAGCTATTGAAAGCGGCCAGGGATCTTTGTAAGCAACAAGTAACTGTAATAGCCATTTTACATGATATCAACCTGGCAATCTCTTTTGCTGATCGATTCTTATTTATGAAGACAGGACGTGTAGTGTATGATGTTAATGATATAACTGGTATAACACCAGGGATAATACAAGAAGTGTTTGATATTTCATCTTCTGTTTTCACCACAGATGGTGGTAAGCCGATAGTCGCTTTTTAAAAGCTGAATGATAAGCATACGGTTGACAGTATGCTTATTGTATTAGATAATACGAAAAAGGAAAGCCAAACTAAAAGTATCTAGCTAAATATAATTACGCTGGAAGCATATGCTTCCAGCGTAATAGTAGTGCCCGGGACTGGATTCGAACCAGCACACCTCGCGGCGCCGCCACCTGAAGACGGTGCGTCTACCAATTTCGCCACCCGGGCAATTTCAAATACGAAGCATAAAACCAGAACTAACCTGTTTTGATCCTTCGTGCAGGGCTGCAAATATAGCGCATCATATTATATAACATCAAAAGCAGCCAGCTATTTTTTTGTTTTTAAAACCAATAATAAAACGCCGGCCAGTACCAGCAGGGTTCCCACAATTTGAAGCGCAAAAATTTCTTCGCCCAAAAAATAGTGTGCCTGTAAAATAGTGGACACTGGGCCGATGCTGGAAATAATGGCCACGTTATTGGAACCGGTTTTCTTTAGTGCAGCCGACAGCATAAAAGTTGGTATCACCGTGGCCACAAGGGCCAGTAATATGCCGTACCACCACAGATCCGCACTTGCCTGCAGTGTATGATAGTCGCCTTTAATGGCATAGTGAACGAACACTCCGGCAGTGGAAGACAGCAGGGCATAGCTAGTAAACTTGCTGGCGCCAATTTCGGGAATCATGCGGCCGCTGCCCACTATATAAACGGAGTAGGTGATGGAACATAAAAAAACAAGAAAACTTCCAAGGAAAAAATGGGGGTTGGACGTATCAAGACGCAGTTCGCCATAATAGGCAATGCCAATTCCCAAATAAGTGAGCACAAGAGCAAAGGCTTCGTTTCGGCGGATGGGCTGCTTAAATAGTATGGCATTGATCAAAACAGCAAACGAAGGATAAAGAAACAGTATCAGCCTTTCCAATCCTGCGGAGATGTACTGCAGTCCGATAAAATCAAAAAGGCTGCTTAAATAATAACCAAACAATCCCAGTGCAACCGTGATGGCCCATTGCCTGCGGGTCATTCTGATGCCCGGGTTTTTTCTCCGGATAACAAAGGCCGCTATTAAATAAAACGGCAGAGAAAAAAGCATTCGAATGGCAAGAAGGGTCAGCGCATCTACATGCACATCGGCAAATGCTTTTTTTACGATGATGGCTTTGGTGGAAAAAAGAAGGGCGCCAATAAAAGCGATCAGGAATCCGGCAATGGTTAAGGATGGTTTGGCTACGTTTTTTTTCATAAAAAAGCCCCGGTAGCGGGGCCTGGTATTAAACAGATACATTAAAATCTCTCAAGGCATCATTCAGACTTGTCTTCAGATCGGTGCTGGGTTTGCGCTTGCCAATGATCAGGGCACAGCTAACACCATATTCACCCGCAGGAAATTTTTTGGTAGTAGCTTCCCGGTATCACCACGCTTCGTGCCGGCACACTGCCTTTCATTTCAACCGGCTCACTGCCGCTTACATCAATAATTTTTGTGGATTGCGTTAATACCACATTGGCACCCAGCACGGCTTCTTTTTCCACCCGTACACCTTCCACCACTATACAACGACTACCAATAAAACAACCATCTTCAATAATAACCGGTGCTGCCTGCAAAGGTTCCAGTACACCACCAATACCTACACCACCACTCAGATGCACACCCTTGCCAATTTGTGCACAACTGCCCACCGTGGCCCAGGTATCCACCATGGTTCCTTCATCTACATAAGCGCCAATATTTACATAAGAAGGCATCAGCACTACATTCCTTGCTATGTAAGCACCATAGCGGGCCACTGCATGCGGCACGGCACGAACACCTAGTTCCTTATAATTTTTTTTCAGCAGCATTTTATCGTAAAATTCAAAAGGCTGCTACATTCCATGTTTGCATTGGCTGAATGCCGAAATATAATAAGATGGCCTGTTTCACCCATTCATTTACCTGCCAGCCATTTTCAGTAGGCTCGGCTACACGCAGTCTTCCTTTATCCACTTCTTCTATCACGGCTTTAATGTTATCCTGAACTGCTTGCTGGGAAAGCATCTCACGGTTTTGCCATGCTTGTTCAATAGACTCTCTTAACTTCATCGCAAATTTTTTGCAAACTTAATTGAACTGAATTAATTGCTGTTTTGTAAAATTTTTTGACAATACATCATATGAACATAGGATTCGACGCCAAAAGAGCTTTTCATAACACTACCGGCCTGGGAAATTATAGCAGGACACTAATTACAGGTCTGGCGCAATTCTATCCGCAGCATCAGTATTTTTTGTTTAACCCCAAACCGTCGAAAAAATTTCCTAAACCGCCTTTTGAAAATGTGCATGAAGTTTTACCCGGTGGTTTTCTTTCAAAAACGTTTTCCTCTTTATGGCGCAGTAAATGGGTGATAAAGGATTTGCAGCAGTCCGGCATTCAACTGTATCATGGCTTGAGTCATGAGATCCCTGTTGGTATCGAGAAAACGTCCATTCCTTCGGTAGTAACCATTCATGACCTCATTTTTGAACGCTACCCGGAACAGTTTTCAAAAATTGATGTACAGATCTACCGCAAAAAATTTCGTTATGCCTGCCAGCATGCCAACCGCATCATAGCCATTAGCAAGCAAACGGGGCAGGATATTGTAGAAATGTATGGAATTGATGCGGATAAAATAGACATCTGCTATCAGAGTTGCGATCCTGCTTTTGCTCAGCAAGTGGATGAAAAGGAAAAAGAGTTGATCAGGGAAAAGTTTGGCCTTCCGTCTTCCTTTTTTCTGTATGTAGGTTCTATCATTGAAAGAAAAAACCTGCTCAATATTTGCAAGGCCCTGCAGTTAATGCCGGAGTCGTCTATTCCCTTAGTAGTAATTGGCGATGGTAAGACCTATAAGAATGAAGTAAAAACGTATTTAGCCAAACATAACTTAGCGCACCGGGTTATTTTTTTATCCGAAACACATGCCGTAGGAAAAGATGCCAGCACCCTTGCAGCTATTTATCAAATGTCCCTGGCGCTGATCTATCCTTCATTTTTCGAAGGCTTTGGCATTCCTGTTTTAGAAGCTTTATGGAGCCGGGTGCCGGTGATCACTTCCTGCTACTTCCTGTCTTCCGGAAACCGGTGGCGATGCGGCTTTGTATGTCGATCCTTCCAGTGCGGAACAAATTGCCCGGGCCATGCAAAGCGTTTATAAGGATGAAAGTTTACGGGAACAAATGATTGCCAAAGGCCTGCAACATGCACAAAATTTTACGCTGGAAAATTGTACAAAACAAGTAATGGACGTTTATAAAAAATTGGTCAATGGTGGAAGTATTTGAAAACGACGTGCAGCAATGCCTTGCTGTTTTAAAAAAGCGGTGGGGTTATCCTTTATCCGACCGATACCATTTGGGGGCTGGGCTGCGATGCTACGAACGAAGAAGCCGTACAGCGCATTTACAACATTAAACAAAGGGAAGACACCAAAAGCCTGATCATTTTAGTGGCCGATGAAAGAGATGTATTGCAGTATGTAGCGGCGCCTGACCTTAGCGTGTTTGATTTTATTGAAAAACAAACACGGCCTACCACCATCATTTTTGAAAATGCTGTGGGCCTGCCGGATAACCTGGTAGCGCATGATGGTTCTATTGCCATCCGCATTGTGCAGGATGAATTTTGCAGGCATGTGATCAAGCGGTTACGAAAGCCACTGGTTTCTACTTCGGCCAACATCAGCGGACAACCATCGCCGCAAGCGTATAAAGACATCTCTGCGGTCATTAAAAATAGTGTGGACTACGTTGTGCAATGGCGGCAGGAGGATACAACACCAGCGCAACCTTCGCAGATTATTAAATGGGGCAACGATGGAAGCTACCAGGTGATAAGATCATAAAGCAGGATTTATTTTGTTACCAGCTGTGGTTCCCTGATTGCTCGTTCCTTGCGTCGCACACTTGTACTGCACTAATTCTATGCAGCATCGTTTCTCGCAGCGAACGCAAAGGAGCAACGACGCTGCGCCGCTGTATCGTGGCGTTCGCTGCGAGAAATAAAAAGCTGAATAGCGAACAAAGCGTACAAGAGTGCGACGCAACAAAAGCTTAATAGCATTACTGCACTCTGGTACATAATTTCAGCCAATTGTTTATCTAATGGTTCATTCTGTCCGTTCAGCAAAAGTTATCTTTGGCGAAATTTTTTAAACACGATTCTGAACTATTCAGTTGATCAATTGGATCAAAAACTATGGATATTACATGCAGCGATAAAGAACTGGCAACATTTCACACCATTGCGAAAGCCGCGGAAAGCCTGGGTTATCCCTGCTATCTCATTGGTGGGTTTGTTCGTGATAAAATTTTGGGAAGGCGGACGAAAGATGCTGATTTTGTGTGCGAGGGTGATGGCCTGGAACTGGCCAAAAAAGCGGCGTCCCTGTTCACACCGCATCCCAAAGTGAACTATTTCAAAAATTTTGGTACGGCTCAATTTAAAATGACCGATGGCTTTGACCTGGAGTTTGTAGGCGCCCGCAAAGAAAGCTACCGTTCGCATTCACGCAAGCCGGAGGTGGAAGCCGGAACCCTGGAAGACGATCAAAAACGCAGAGACTTTACCATTAACGCTCTGGCGATTAGCCTGAACAAAAAAGATTTTGGAAAACTGGTTGATCCTTTTCATGGCATAGACGATCTGAAACAACAACTGATAAGAACCCCGCTGGATCCTTCGCAAACCTTTAGCGACGACCCTTTGCGTATGATGCGGGCCATCCGGTTTGCCACGCAATTGCATTTCAAAATCTATCCGGAAACTTTTCATGCTATAAAGGAAAATGCCGGGCGCATAAAGATTGTTTCGCAGGAAAGAATTACAGATGAACTGAACAAGATCATCATGTCGCGAAAACCTTCTGTTGGTTTTAAACTTTTAATGGATAGCGGTTTGCTTAACATCATTTTTCCTCAAATGGTGGAGCTGGCCGGCGCCGAGTTTATTGAAGGCAAAGGACATAAAGACAATTTTTATCACACCCTGCAGGTGCTCGATAATGCGGCAGAGAAAACCAATGACCTGTGGCTTCGCTGGGCGGCCATTTTGCACGACATTGGCAAGCCGGCCACCAAGCGGTTTGAGGAAGGTCACGGCTGGACCTTTCACGGGCATGAAGTAGTAGGAGGCAGAATGGTGCCGAAGATCTTCAGTCAACTAAAGCTGCCACTGGGAGAAGAGATGAAGTATGTGCGAAAACTGGTTGAGCTGCACTTGCGTCCCATTTCGCTTACCAAAGAAAATATTACCGACTCCGCCATACGAAGGCTGTTGTTTGATGCGGGAGACGATATTGAAGACCTGATGATACTGTGCAGCAGTGATATTACTTCCAAAAATAAATGGAAGGTGAACCGCTACCTGGAAAATTTTGAAATGGTACGCCAGCGCTGTAAAGAAGTAGAAGAGAACGATCACATCCGCAACTGGCAACCGCCCATTACTGGCGAAATTATTATGGAAACCTTTGGCATCCCGCCTTCCAAACCGGTAGGTATTATTAAAGATGCGATCAAAGATGCCATACTGGACGGCGAAATACCAAATGACTATGAGGCTGCTTTCCGGTTTATGTTGGGTAAGGGAAAAGAATGCGGGCTGGTGCCTAAAAAATAAGAAAACTACCATTTGTAAAACAGGACCGATTGATAATGCGAAAAAGTATTAAGATGATAGATGATAGTTGGTAGATGACAGAAGGGAAAGAAGCTACCACTGCCTCACCTCTGCCGTCTCACGCTGTGATTTTCGTGACACTAGTTGGTATAAAACAGGGGATTTATTCCAGGACTCTGAGCGGTACGCCTTGTCGTTTGAATCTTAAACTTTGCATTATATTTGAAGCTTACTGAATAGGAAAAATAATACATGGCTATACTGAAATTCAGAGTTTATTTAGAAGAAGACGACAGCGTTTACCGTGATATTGCTATCCGGCATAAGCAAAGCTTTTTCGACCTGCACGAAGCCATCCTAAAGGCCTATGAATTTGATTCGAAACATGCCGCTACTTTTTATAGGAGTAATGACCACTGGCAACGGGGAAGAGAAATTACCCTGGAACAATACGACAAGCCATACAAAGCGGCTCCGTTGTTGATGAAAGAAACAACCATCGGTTCCGAGATTAAGGATACCAACCAGCGTTTTGTGTACACTTATGATTTTGCAAAAGGCTGGACTTTTTTGATTGAGCTGATCAATATTTCAAAGGAAGAAAATCCAAAGCTTAGTTACCCGGCCATGGTGCGCAAGGAAGGCATTGCGCCCAGCCAGTACGGAACAAAAAGTTTGTTAGGCGAACGTTTTGCCGATGTGGAAGAAAAATACGATCTGACAAAAGGTGCGGAAGGCTTTGGTGAAGAAGGAGAGGAAGGTGGTGAAGATTATGGGACCGGCACAGAGGAAGGCGGTAGCGATAGCGGTGAAGAATTTTAAAATAGAATAACTACAAGTGGTCTCATAAATGGACTTTTATAGGGTGAGTAGTGAGTGGTCAGTGGTGAGAAATTGAAATCATCGTGAGACGTGAAACGTGAGAGGTGAGACAGCAGCCTTTCCTTGCTATTATCCATGAACTATCAACTATGATCCTGATGGCCGTCATAAGAGAGCTTTTTTCCTCACCATTCACCACTGACCACTCACAAAAAGCAGTTGTGAGATGGCTTCTAAAATATAATGCGGACTCTGTTGCTTTAAAGTAACAGAGTTTTTCTTTTGTTGAATATGGCAGCAAAAAATAAAACAGTCATCATTATTGCAGGACCTACAGCCGCAGGCAAAACGGCGGTAGCTATTGATGTTGCCCGGCATTTTGGAACGGAGATTATTTCCGCTGACAGCCGCCAGTGTTACCGGGAGTTGAAAATTGGCGTGGCCAGGCCTTCTGAAGAAGAACTGGCGCAGGTAAAGCATTATTTTATTGCATCGCATTCCATTCATAAAAAGGTAAATGCGGTTACGTTTGAAAACTATGCGCTGGAAAAAACGGCACAGATCTTTGAAAAGCATGATGTGGCTGTAATGGTTGGCGGTACGGGTTTATACATCAAAGCTTTTACAGATGGCATGGATGAAATTCCCGAAGTGCCGGAAGCCATACATCACGAAGTGATCCAGGCTTATATAAACAATGGATTGGAATGGTTACAGCAACAGGTGCAGGAAAACGATCCGCAATTTTTTGAAACAGGAGAGATCCAAAACCCTCAACGATTGATGCGGGCACTGGAAGTTTGGAAGGCTACAGGCAGGTCAATTGTAAGTTTTAGAAAGGGCGAAAAAGTACAGCGTGATTTTAAAATAAAAAAAATTGCACTGGAATTACCCAGGCCCGAATTGCATCTCCATATCAATAACCGGGTTGATAAAATGATAGAACACGGATTGGCAGAAGAGGTTCGTTCTCTGATTCCCTATCAACACCTGAATGCCTTACAAACCGTGGGTTATAAAGAACTGTTTGGGTATTTTAGCGGTGAAACTACGTTGCCTGAAGCCATAGAGCTGATCAAAAAAAACACAAGACAATATGCGAAACGCCAGATGACCTGGTTTAAAAAAGATAAAGAATTTGTTTGGTGTCCTCCGCATTCTTCAACTGTGCTCCCGCATCTTACTCAGCACTAAACCTGGTGAGCATTTAAAGGCAAATAGATAAAAAAGCTGGCGCCTTCCATTTCTTCACCTTTGGCATAGATCAGCCCATGGTGGTTCTCCACTACTTTTTTACATAAGGCCAAACCAATTCCGGAGCCGGGATAGTATTGCTTATCGTTTAATCTTTTAAACAGGCCAAAGATCTGGTCGGTATATTCCTCGCTAAAGCCAATTCCGTTATCGCTAAAAATAATCTCGTAATAAACCATGTCCTTTTTGAGGTTCAGGCTCTTTTTTTTCTCTTCTGTTACAAGGTTCGACCGGATTGTGATGACGAGTTTTTGGTCTTCTTTGGCAAATTTTAAGGAGTTGCCAATAAGGTTATAGAAAAGCTGGTTCATTTGCAGCGGTATGGCTTCTATGGTGGGCAGCGGATCTTTTTCAACAACAGCGCCTCTTTGGGTGATGGACAGGTCAAAATCAGCTAAAACACTTTCTAAAATTTTGTTGAGGTCTGTTTCTACAAATCCATCATCTCTTTTCATGCTGGAAAAACTAAGAATATCTTTTATCAGGACCGACATCCGCTCTGCTGATTTTATGATCTTTTCCAAATGCTGGCGGCCTTTTTCATCCAGATTTTGGGCCTGCGTTTCCTGTAAATAACTTCCAAAGGATCTTATTTTGCGCAGGGGTTCCTGTAGATCGTGGCTGGCTACATAAGCATATTGTTCCAGTTCGTTGTTAGAACGTTCCAGCTGCGTAATATTGTTTTTTAATTCTTTTTCATAATTTTTTAATTGGGTGATTTCCTGGAACGAAGTTGTTAAGCCATCTTCCAGCTTTACCAGAGAAACCAAAAACCATCTTTCGTTATCATTCTTTCGATAAGCTATCTCAAATACGGAAGAATTTCCTGTTTCCACTACCTCTACGTATCTGTCAAAAAAGTTTAGTTCTCTTACATAGCCGGGAATGCTTTTTACTTTTTTACCAATAAGATCTCTTGGGTTTATGTTAAGTAATTGTTCGGCAGCTTTGTTGATGAATTTTATTTTAAAATCAACGATCTGTCCGTTCTTTCTTATCGCTTTGTAACTGGCTATGCCATTTTGTGATGTGTTTAAAACCGTTTCTAAAAACCCTTCCAGCCAAAGATGTTTTCGTGAAAGAAAAATAGTAGAAAGAAAAATGGACAAAATAATGGCGATGGCCAATAAGGCAAAAACAACACCCCATAAATTATTGAAGCTGGTAAATTCCTCCAGTTGTTGATTCCGGTAGTTCAACAGTTCTTTCTCATTCGTAATGCCCCTGTTAATAAGCTCATGAATATCGAGCAGGGAGTTTAATCTCCAGCTTTCACCCGACTCGATGAGATCGGCAATACTTTTTTTCAATAAGATATTGATTTGTCCATTGATCAGTATAGATAAAGAATCCACCAGTTTTACCTGCTCCTTGTTATCCTGGAGAAGTGTTTTTAACGTGGTTAATTCCGGATTTATCTGCAGCGCTTCTTTTTTGTATAAAATAAAATATTTGCTTTCGGGAAAGGAATCATAGGAAGGCAGGTAGATCTGGGCACTTTTGAAATTGTTGGATATTTGTTCAAAAAGTGTAATGACGTTACGGGTATGATTTACAGAATTTGTATAATCCTTCATTCTCTCAAAGCTCACCCTGTTAAGGATAATAACCACGATGAGCAATAAGAAGGAAATGGCAAATGCGTAAAATGTTTTTTTATTCATGTGGCGCCAGGTCTAAGAGTGTTCTTGTATCTAAATTTAAACTTTACACATGATACTTTTATTAAAAAAGGACATCAAACGATGTCCTTTTTTAATAAAATTGAATGAGGTTAATTTTTTAAAATTTGAAGCCAACAGTGGCAAATACATTGCCTGTTGTGTTTTTAATATTAGCAGCATAATAAGGAGCACTTTCCAGGCGATAGGCAAAGTTTACATCCTTGTTCATGGCATGCACATACGTGAGGTCAACAAAGAAACCTTTGTTTCTATAACCCAGGCCACCACTTAAATTCAGTTTGTGTCCTTTTTCTCCTTTTATGTCTTTATAAGGGTTGCCATAGTAAGCAGCGCCTAACCGAACCATAATAGTTGTAAACTTCAATTCGCCGCCGGCACGAAAGTTAAATGCTCCCTTGTAGGCGTTGTCAATAGCGCCATTCAGCGATTTTAAATAATCTTTTGTACTCTGGGCGTTGTTGTTTTCTTCATCGGGCTTAAAAGAAGAGGCTTTATAATTGACATACTCAACGTCAGCAGTTAAAAATCCCTTTTGTTTGGTTACATCCTCTATTTCGCGAAGCACATAAGAAACGCTTCCGGTTACTTTATAGGGTGTTACCAAAAGGTATTTGAATTCGTCGGGCTGGTCATTGGTATAACGTCTTGTATCGTCGTGCCATTCCTGACCATCAGGCACATCATCATTAAGAATAACCGATGCTTCATACTTATCGGTAAGCGAATAGAAGGTTGGCGTTTGTGCAGAAAGGCCCAGGCGCCAGAACTCTGCCGGTTTATAAATAACACCGGCTTTAAAATTAAGACCCACTCCCGACGTGTGAAGTTTGTCGGAAAAAATGCCATAATTAAACTTGTTATTGGGATTTTCGGTGGCATCGGCTTCTAAAAATTCGGTTTCGCGTCTGTAATTTAAAATGGGTACGCCAAGCGATCCGCCGATCATCACCTTGTCTTTTAAATTCACGGCCATACCCAATGCAAATTCTGTAATGCCGCCACGGTTCTTTACTTTATACTGTTGCAGGAGTCCTGTGGCAATAGGCGCATTGGTAACAAAATCTGTAATCTGCCCGGAACTGTTTAAAACCGGGTCTATCCAATGTGTATTGTAAACAAGGCTGGCTCCCTGGGGAAATTCAGTTTCTACTGTGTGCATCGCGAATACCGCTATTTCTCAACTCTTCTACAAATTTTTGAGAAAAAGAACTTTGATTGTTTTGACCGCGGTATAAAATATCACCATTAAAATCAGCGGTGCGGTTCATGGCAATGCTGAAAGAAGTGTTTCTTACATTGCCCCTGCCATTACCGCTTCCTATAACAAAACCTGTAGTGCCCCAGGTAAACCTGTTTGTTTTATCCTGTTCAGTCCTGTCCAGGTAGGTTGATTTTGTTTTTTGAAACTGGTAAATAGGACTGAAGATAAAATCACCTGTTTTGTAAAAGGCCAGTCCTGCAGGGTTCACAAAGCTTGCGGTAATATCTCCGCCTAACGAACCCATAGCGCCGCCCACGGCCTGGGTACGGGCACTTCCTCCGGGCACATACCACGAATACCGCAAGGCATCGGCAGGTTCCTGCGCAAACGAAGTGGTGTAAAAAATAACGCCGGATAATATGAGTAAGGTTTTCTTCATAATAATGCGTTTGATGGTAAAACGGATTTCATACGGCAAAGGATTTCCTGTAGATATTCTGATACAGAATCTACAGCGTCCTGTTTTTATTCTTCAGTTTAATTTCTTCCCCTGGTAGCATTGCCCCTGCTGCCGCTGTTACTGCTGTTACCCGAACTGGAAGAACCGCTGGAAGAGTTGTTTGAAGGCGGGCTGCTGTACGTTTTAGAATTACCAGAACCGGAACTTGAACTGTTGTCCGAACCTCCAAATACGTTTCTCAAAAATCCTCCTGCATTTGTGCCGCTGTTGTTATAGTTACTGTTGCGGGGGGAAGAACCTGTATAAGTTCGGTTTCCGGAATTATAACCCTTCGGATTATTGGTTGGGTTTACCGGGACATTGTTGAAAACGTTCAGGTTAAAGCTGCGCGGTTTGTTGTAAACCGGTGACCTGGGATTGCTAATGATCACATTATTGTAAGAGCAATAGGGGTTGTAATAATAATTCCACAGAGTGGCAGCATTCCATGCATTGTAATACCCGATGGAGGCGGAAGGATAGTAATTATAGCCATAGCCGTAATTATAAGCATAGCCATCATCCAGTGATGACCAGCGGCGGTTACGGATCTTCATGCGCAGGTAACGGTCATCACGATATTCGTCATCGCTGTAGTATTGACGGTCGTTATTTTTCTCTACACGTACATATTCATCCTGTGGCCGTGTGGGAGAGTAATACACATCATCCGGGGTTTGTCCTGATTTATAAGCCGACGTGCAGCTTGCAAAAACTATTACGAGGGAAAGAATGGGTAGATATGATTTCATGGCAGATGATTTAGAGGTTAATATTACTTTTGCCATCTCTCAGTAAATTTCTGCAATTTGCTGTTAAACAAAAGATAATTGTGTTTTGTATTCCGGATCTCATATTTGATGCAAAGTTCCTGAATATTTGAATACGTAAAAACAAACTAAAAGTTACAACAAATTCTAAACTGAATGAGCAAAGAGATTACTTCAAGAGATCAGGATTATTCGCAATGGTACAATGATCTGGTTATTAAAGGCGGGCTGGCCGATTATTCCGCGGTACGCGGCTGTATGGTGATCAAACCCAATGGATTTGCCCTTTGGGAAAATATGCGTGACGCCCTGGACAAGATGTTTAAAGACACAGGCCATGTCAACGCTTACTTTCCTCTTGTTTATACCCAAAAGCTTTTTAAGCAAGGAAGCGGCCCATGTGGAAGGCTTTGCCAAGGAATGCGCCGTGGTAACGCATTACCGTTTGAAGAACGATCCAAATGGCGGCGGCGTGATGGTTGATCCGGAGGCAAAGCTGGAAGAAGAGCTGATCGTGCGGCCAACAAGCGAAACGATTATCTGGAATACTTACAAAGACTGGATCCAGTCGTACCGTGATCTTCCTTTACTGATTAATCAATGGGCCAACGTGGTTCGCTGGGAAATGCGGACCCGCCTGTTTTTGCGGACTGCCGAGTTTTTGTGGCAGGAAGGACATACGGCCCATGCCACTGCCGAAGAAGCCATTGCCGAAACCAGGCAAATGCTGGATGTGTATGCCACCTTTGCCGAAGAATTTATGGCCCTGCCGGTGGTACGGGGTGTGAAAACAGAAAGTGAACGTTTTGCAGGAGCAGAAGATACCTATTGCATTGAAGCCCTGATGCAGGATGGTAAAGCTTTGCAGGCCGGAACCTCGCATTTTCTTGGACAGAATTTTGCCAAAGCCTTTGATGTAAAATTTTTAACGAAGGAAAATCAGCAGGAGTATGTGTGGGCTACCAGCTGGGGTGTAAGTACCCGTTTGATCGGTGCTTTGGTAATGGCACACAGCGATGACGACGGGTTGGTGCTGCCTCCCCGGATTGCACCGCTGCAGGTGGTGATCGTTCCAATTTATAAAGGTGATGAGCAAAAAGCACAGATAGGAGAGAAGGCAAATGAAATAATGAAGCAGTTAAAAGCATTGGGCATTCGTGTAAAATACGATGACAATGATAATGCAAGACCGGGATGGAAGTTTGCCGAGCATGAACTGAAAGGAGTGCCCGTGCGGTTGGCCCTGGGTGCAAGAGATCTTCAGAACAATGTGGTAGAAGTAGCCCGAAGGGATACCAAAGCAAAAGAAACGGTGGCTTTGGATGGCGTAGTGGAATATATTCAAAACCTGCTGAACGATATTCAGCAAAACTTATTTAATAAGGCTAAGACTTATCGTGAAGAGCATACCACCAAAGCTGATACATGGGATGAATTTGAAAGACTGTTGGATGAAAAAGGCGGGTTTATTTTAGCGCATTGGGATGGTACGGCAGAAACGGAAGAGGCCATCAAGGAAAAAACAAAAGCCACTATTCGTTGTATCCCGTTGAACAATGAGATGGAAGACGGCAAATGTATTCTCACGGGCAAGCCTTCGAAGCAGCGGGTGTTGTTTGCAAGGGCTTATTAAGTTTGAAACCACAGGTCTTTTGAAATTTAGTTGATTACCGCTGGCTCATCAGCGGTAATTTTTTTAGGTAATAATATACCAGGTGGAACAAACCGGATTGGCAACGGAATTTTAAAACCGCAAAGAGAGAACGAAGCAGCGCAAAGAGACGCAAAGGGCTTTTTCACCCCAGCTTTGCGGCTCTTTGCGAGCTGCTTTGCGCAACTTTGCGGTTCCATTTTTCAAGTGCTTTAAAACTTGTCCCAACTCATATTCGTTACCTTTTTTACACTAAACAGCACCTATCTTTATTTGTCTATTCGCGGTAGCTATTGTTAATGCTATACCTATTAAAGGAAATAACACGTATTGAAAATAAGGCGGATTAATGAGCAGCAATGTAAAAAGCTGGACCAGCAGTGCACTTAAGTTCCTGTTTGAATTGAAAAAAACAGAACGGCTTTGGCATATCCCGGTCCTTGCTTCCCTATGCACCGGCATACCACTGCTGATCGGGCTTTATTATAACAAACTGAATTACGGAATCCTGTCCTGTACAGCGGGTTTGGTGATTTTGTATTTACCCTCCACTTCCGTAGCCAACCGCATGATCACCCTGCTGGCCTGTTCCTTTGGCTTTATGGTTTCTTTTGCCATTGGTGTTATTTTCAGTTTCAATTCCGTATATATCATCGCTGGTTTTTGGACTGTTTGCACTTAGTGTGCATTGGGTGACGAATTATTTTAAAATGAAACCGCCCGGGAAGCTTTTTCTTTATTATGATTGCTTCCATTGCCAGTTGCATGCCATTTGATCTTATGACCATTCCTGCAAAAGTGGGGTTGGTTGGCATGGGATCGATGCTGGCCTGCATACTGGCTTTTTTTTACAGCTTGTACATCGTTAAAAAATATCCTCCCAAAACTGAAACCATCGTCATAAGAAAAAGCAAATATGCCAACACAATCGAATCGGCCATTATGGGCATTTTTATGGGCGGCTCCTTACTGTTAGGGCATCTTCTTAAAATGGATAATCCGTATTGGGTGCCCATTTCCTGCGCAGCTGTTATGCAGGGTGTTACGGTGCACCATATATGGCAACGAAGTTTTCAACGCATCCTCGGCACCTTCATAGGATTGGGCCTGGCCAGGGTTTTGCTTCAGTTGCACCTGACGCCTTTAAGTATTTGCATTTTCATTTTTGTGCTGCAGTTTATCATAGAAATGCTGGTGGTGCGGCATTACGGATTGGCCGTGATCTTTATTACGCCCATGACCATATTTCTGGCAGAGGCAGGAAGTGCCCTGAGTGCAAACCCCGATACCTTGATCGGAGCCCGGTTCCTCGACATTGCTTTGGGTAGTATTGTAGGAGCCATAGGAGGATGGTTTCTGCATCACGAACAACTGCGCCATAAGGCAGAACAGCAGATTCGGAAAACGAGGGCTGCTATTTTAAGAAGAGGATAGCCCCTTAACGCTGATCTTCTAAATTGATTTCCACTCTTATTGCTTTTAATCCTTTTATTCCCTGCAGTTCTTCCAGTTCCAATAATTCGATGCCTGTTTTTAAAATATTTTTCTTTTGCAGGAAGCGGATGTATTCTTCATACTCCTGTACTTCTTTTTGATTGGAATACACCATGGCAATTTTACCCGGCTGCGTCAGCCGTTCCTTTGTATCCCGGATGTGCACTTTATCCAGGCGTTTTTTGATCATTTCATAGCGGATGTTGTAAGAGCCTTCCACGTCAAACTTTCTTTCATCCCTTCTAAAACTGATGGCAATTGGCTGGCTGTGGATCAGGATCAGCTGGGTGGTTTGCAGGGGTACTTTTAAGTGCGGCAAAAGCCTGTTGGTGATTTGTGCCGCTTCCGCCATTGACCTTAGTTGCCAAAGGCGTATGTTTTTTAAATAAAGTAGATCGAAGGGAGTGTTGGGTGAGATGGACTGACCAATGTAAATGTTGTATTCAATACCATCGGTGCGGAATTTTTCAAAATAATGCGGATAGGATTTTTGCACCGTTTCCTGTTCTCCTTCCAGGTAGGCAAGTATGGTATCGTTTAGCTGTGTCACCGTCTGTTCATATTCATGCCGGTAACGATAGAGCCTGCTGTTGCTGTCGTGTACCATATTGCAGTAGTCGTCAATTAGTTTTTGTGCAGTGGGGTTATTCTTTTTTAAATGAAAAAATACCGGTTCTACTTCGTTGGTTAAGAAATCATTTACGTGTATTTCATCTTCGGCCGTCATGGTGGTTTCAATAGATTCCCTGAGATTGCTGTTCTTGAATTCCAAACCTTCCAGCAAAGGCAGGTTTACAAGGGCCTGTAATTGTTGTAGCGTATCATCCACCAGCACCAAATGTTCTTTAAAGTCTTTTTGAATCGCATGACTTCTTTCCAGGGACGAATTACGGATATCAATGGCGCCGTATAAGGGATATACATTTTCGAATACAACATTTTTTGTAAGCACACCGCTTTCGTTGATGCGCAGGTGATCCCAGGCCACTTCCGCAAACTTCCATTCCACCGATGGCTGCAAAGCCGTAAATTTTTCGCGGATCACCTTTTCAATCCTTGTTTGAAAATTATCACGGCGTTTTAGCATGGCTAAGGATAACAAAGGAATGGCAGGCTCCAGCCGGGATATGGTATCATGTGTCAGGACATTTTTTTCAGGCGACGATAGTTCCAGTAACCCAATTAGCCCTTCACTGTTTTGCATGGGATAAGCCACAAAACTCCGGATGCCTTTGTTAAATAAAAAGCCCATGAAAGGAGCAAAATCTACCATTTCCTTATTAAGAACCGTGACGGGCACAGGGCCCATGTTTTGCGATATAAATCCGGTGAACATACGGAACTGCGGCAGGCTTTCCGGATCATCGTTCAACCACTGCTGCACTATCAAACCATGACTTCCCATTTCCCTGTCCAGCACATATTGGTCATTGATCTTTACAAAAGGCATAAGGCCAACTTCCACATCCTTTAAGCCCACCAGGGTTTTCACCGCTTTCTTAAGACAGTCCATTGCCGTTGTCTCGCAATCATCCTCACGCAGCAAAGTTTCTTTTATGGTTTCAATGGCTTCCGCATTGGTCACATCTTCGGCCGCCCATACGGCAAAGCCTTCGGCTTCAAAAAGGTGCAGGGGCATCTTGGTCAGTTGTTTTTCAAGATCCAAAATGCGAAAGGTGTTCATGCATACACCGCAATCCTGTATGGGTGGCAGTTCACCTTTCAGGTGCAGGTCTATAAAGCGGCGGTCGTAGCGTATTTTATAATACCGTATCATTCCGGTGTCGGGGTCGGAAACAGGGTAGATGAGTTCGGGGTTTTCATTCAGCTTTACGCCATAAAATTTTTCCAGTATGTGGTCATAGATCAGCGAGCACTGGATTGCTTTCAATTCCTCCGAGGGAAGCCCATCGGGTAAAAGCAGGTGTTCTTCTTCGCCATCAAAAAATAATTTCCGGAAAGACTCTGAGTAGTAGAAAACGCTAAACTCATAAGGTGCGGCAATGGCAAAACTGGTTTTATGCTGGTTGCCGATGACGGGGAACAGTGAAGTGGTAAGCAATTCCATCAGGTCCGCATGTTCATCAATCAAATCAAGATTGCCGATAGGTTTTAATAAGGAAGGCTGGCCTTCAAAGCGGTTAATGATATACTTGTACAAACGTTCTCTGGTTTCGGAAACCGCGGTCCTTTTTGATCTTAGATATTCAACAAACGGCCCGAAAGAAATAGTGTTATTAATTACCGGGAGAGACTGGAGTTTAGCCGGCTCTGCAGTCAGCATTTTAGACCTTTTCAAAGGCTTCAATGCAGGAATGAGTTCGTCCAGCATAGTGGAGAAATTTAGAATTAAAGCAAGTGTTATAAAGTTAAGAACTTATTGGGCAGCATGCCTGTAAAATTCTTACTCAGCAAGGCTTTGGTGTACTTGTTGTCCTTCTGGTTAAAGTTAAAAAGGCAGGGTTTTTCTCCTGGTTTTACAGCTAAGAGTACTGTTGAAATAATCCGCGGTTTTGCGTAACAAAGTCCGTAACTTTAGAACAGAAGAGTGCGGCTCGGCTGTTAATGCCGGGAATTGCCACACACCAACAGTGTCCTCCGATGCTACGAAAACTTACAAAATCAATCCAATTGTTTAGTCGCTGCTACTAAACGGACTTACTCAAAAGAGGGGAATTATTCGTTTGAAAACATTGTTCTGACCGGGTGATAAATTAAGCAACAATAGTGTGTGTTCTGTAGATAGGTAAAAGAACAGCCGGACAATGTTTCATACCGCAAGACCTAAGCTGAATTTTTTTATAAACTATAAATTAAACACCATGACTTCATCTATTAAATGGGTTGTTCTCGGCATTACGTTTGGGGTTGTTGCCGGTTGGCTATATTCTATTATCGACAGTAAGTGGTCACAGGAGACCCATGCCAGCATTTGGGTGACGATTCTTTTTTTCCTGGCTGCAGTGGCAACCATATTATGCGGTTTCAACGCTGTGGATCGAAGCGACCATTTCGTTGGAAAATAAAGGAATGGATGGATATTGATTTGTCTTCCTAATCCTAAAGAGGGCGGTGTTATTGTTTTGCCTGACAAAATCATCGTAACTTCTGGTATTGGTACAAACTGTTTTATCAATGCACAATCGCTTTTCCGCCTTTTCAAAAGCAAACTCTCCTGACCCAGCATAAATAGTAGTGCGGTTTACTACCTGTTTTCCTGCCGGCAACTCTATCAGGATAAAAATTTTGGAGTTTATATTCGGCACTTCATAATTCTTTACTATTTTGATGTGACTTTTTTCAATTAAAACCAAAACTGACTACTATGGAACAGGAACAAACACAGGAACTTTTTTCTTTGCACATTGACCCTCTTACCAAATCGCATTTATGGGAAACAGCCCGCTGGGCCAGGTTTCTTTCTATTGTTGGCTTTGTGTTATGCGTTTTGATCATATTGGGAGGGCTTTTCTTTAGTTCTTTATTCAGCTTTCTTTCGAACAACGAAACGTACGGAAGTGGTATCAATACTACCGGCTTAGGCGTGACCATGGCTTTTATGTATATTATTTTTGCTGTGGTGTACTTTTTTCCCTGCCTGTTTCTTTACAGGTTTTCAACCAAGATGAAAGTAGCTCTGAACAGCAATGCTCAGGATCAGTTGAACCTTTCCTTCCAAAATTTAAAATCACTTTTTAAATACGTCGGCATCATCACCATTATCATGCTGGCACTGTACGGATTGGCCCTGGTGGTAGCTGTATTGGGTTTAGCGGCAAGAAGCTAGGCCGGAGGAGGGAACGGCAATGATTTATCGACCATTGATGTCTTTAGTTTGCCGATAAATAATTATAATCCTTCATTAAAGTTTCTAAAAAATCATAAGGCGATAAGGTCGTGTCAATTTTAAGATGCGACCTTATTTTTTGGCTGGCCATTTCGGCAAGGTCGTAATCGTGGCGTTTTTTGGCCGTATCTAAAATGCCTTTTAAGGCGTTAATGTCCCTGTCGCTTAATTGCATTACCTGTGGAAAGGAAGGCACATAGGTTTGTTCTACGTCAAGAAAAACGGTGTCGTTGATGGATTCTTTTTTGGTAGTGCTGATGACCAGTGTATGCGCCAGCAGGTCGCCAAGTCTTTGTTGCTTTTTGGAGTTTACCAAAATAAGGTCGATAAAAAGCAAGCCTAACGGAATGCCTGTTTTCCATACAAAACTAAAATCGCCGGCCCTTGCTGCCGTGGGTGCAAAAAGTAAGATCACCACCACCATATAATCCGATGTGCGGATGAGCCAGCGGATCACATATTGCCCGATGCTGGGTTGCCCGCCGTTTTCATTTACCACTCTTATCCGCATAATGCGTTTTCCAATGCTTTGTCCATTCATCAATATCTCACAAAAAAGATGATAGGTGAGATAGGGGATGATCAGCAACATAAATACAGCCCAGGTCGATTCCCCGCTCTGGCCTTTGGTAAACCACATCAAAAACCGTGTTGCCAGGATAATGTAAACGATCAGGACAATGGTATCCAACACCCAGGCAAAAAGCCGTTTGTGAAACGGTGCCGCTTCAAAATCAAGATCAATATTGAAATTGGTTGTAACTCTTATGATGGACATGCGGGGTGTTTAAACGATTTCAAAACTTTAGCCTTCTTTTCATTGCAGCAATCGTAAAAATAGTATTTTACAACTTTAAACCACCCGTTTTGCGTGAAGGCCTGTTCATAAAGAAAAATAAAGACCGCTGGGAGAGAGTGCAGCAGCAAAGCGCCGAAGGCCCCGATGAAATTGCCACCGATTTTGTGCAGCTGGTTGACGACCTCGCCTACGCCAAAACTTTTTATCCCACCAGCCGGGTTACGCAGTTTATTAATTCGCTGGCCTCAAAGATCTACCTGAGTATTTACCGGAACCGTAAGGAAGAATCGAGCCGGCTTTTGAATTTTTGGCGTTATGATGTGCCTTTAACGGTGAAAAAACACCATACACTCATCCTTATTGCCTTTATCATTTTTGCGCTCTTTTTTTCGGTTGGTTTTTTTTCAGCTTCCTCTGAACCGGGGTTTGTGCGGGAGGTTTTAGGCGATAGCTATGTGAACATGACTGAAGAAAACATTGAAAAAGGAAATCCGTTTGGGGTGTACCAGGATCCCAATGCATTTGTCATGTTCATCCGCATTATGGTGAACAATATTTTAGTATCCTTCATCTATTTTTTTCGTGGCATATTGCTGGGTATTCCAAGCCTGGTTTCCTTAGGCAAAGAATCCATCCGGCTGGGCGCCTTCGAGCATATGTTTTATATAAAAGGATTAGGAGCACAGGCCGTAACCACGGTTCTTATTCACGGACTTCTGGAACTGACGGCCATTATCATTGCCTGTGCAGCAGGTGTGGTGATGGGAACCAGCTTTTTATTTCCGGGCACCCGCAGAAGGATAGAAGCTTTTCGGGAAGGCACAAAGGACGGCATTAAAATGATCATTGGCCTGATCCCGGTTTTTGTGATCGCTGCTTTTTATGAAGGATTTGTTACCCGGTATTATAAAATGCCCCTTCCGCTGAACCTGTTCTTGTTGCTATCCTCTGCAGCCTTTGTTGTTTGGTATTTTATTGTGTACCCGGCCCGTTTAGCGGGGCGAAAGAAAGAAGGAGTGAGGGCTAATGGGTAGAAGTGGTAACTATATCGTCAGGCATATGGCTGCGTTGATTTTGTTCAGTAGTTTTTTCACGTTAAAAACTTTTGCGCAAGCACAAACCGCACCGGCAGTTGATGTGGATTCGGTTATTTTAAATACCAAATCCCCTGACGATTCAGAGTCGATTTTCGACGTTATTTCCGACACGGCCTCCGTTCAGGCCCGTACGGTTCCGGATAGCACTGTAAAAAAAATGCAGGCAGATGAAGATTACTGGTACGTGAATACCGCACCGGAAAGGCAAAAGAAAAAAGAACGTAAAATCGCACAGGAAGAAAAATGGTACCAGAGCGACTGGTTTGTTAACCTTTTATGGTTTTTAGTAGTCGGAAGTTTTGTAGCCATACTTGTCTGGTTCCTTGCTTCAAGCAATATCAAACTGTTTCGCAAACGGCCGCCGGCTACTGCTAATGAAGATAGCGAAGTGACGGAAGAAACTATTTTCGCCCTGCAGTACGACAAAGAAATTAAACAGGCCATTGCAAATCAAAATTACAGACTGGCTACCCGCTTGTGGTATCTGCGAACATTAAAAGATCTGGCAGAAAGAGACATTATTCAGTATAAGCAGGACAAAACCAACAGCGATTATGTAAATGAATTATACCAGACAGTTTATCATAAAAACTTTTTCCGCCTGACAAGAAGCTTTGAATATACCTGGTACGGCCATTTTGAACTGACGGCTGATAGTTTTGATCTTTTGCAAAAAGATTTTGTACACTTTAAACAGCAACTGCAGGGATGAAGAAATACGGCGCTTATATCATTGCAGCATTTGTCATTGTTGTTTTTGGCAGCCTTATTATAGCCAATAACAAAAGACAAAAACGCAGGCTGGATGAACGCATTACCCTGCGCCAGGCCGATAAAATTCCGTATGGCACATCGGCCGCAAAAAAATTATTGCCGTCGCTTTTTCCGCATGCTTCCATTTATTTCAATAAAGCCTATCCTGCTTACTGGGATTCCATTGATATCACAGGATCGAACCAGGCGGTTATTTTACTGTCCGATCACTTTAATGCTGATGAAGATGAACTTAGCCGGTTGATTTCTTTTGTGAGAGAAGGAAATTATGTTTTCATCGTGGCCAAATCACTTTCTTACGATGCTATTGGATATTTTAATTTTTCCTACAACGAAAATACCCTGGCACAGTTAATGAGTTCAACAGACGATAGTCTTCGCATAAAACTGGAAAAGCCTTTTTTTGCTTCGGACAAGCTTTTTGTTTACCCGGGCAAAAAGTATGAAAGCTCTCTTTATTCTATTGATACATCGCATACAAAAGTCTTGGGCCGGTCGGAAGAAGGCCAGCCCAATTTTGTGCAACTAAATGCCGGAAAAGGAAGTGTGTTCATTCATGTGGCGCCACTGGCCTTCAGCAATTATTTTATTTTGCACAAACACAATATTGAATATTATCAAAACGCCTTGTCGGTTATTCCGGCTTCAGTTGATAAAGTTTTATGGAATGAATATTACCTGGTAAAGCCACGCAATAACAATGAAAAGGAACCCAACTGGTTAGGCGTATTAATGAAACAACCGTCCTTTAAATGGGGATTAATAACCGGCATTGCCACACTCTTGCTTTTTGTTTTACTGGGTATGCGCCGCAGGCAGCGCATGATTCCTGCTTACCAAAGACCTAAAAACGATTCGCTGGATTTTGTAAAAACGCTGGGCCGGTTGTATTATGATAAGAAAGATCATAAAGACCTCGCCAAAAAAATGAGTACCTATTTCCTGGACCATGTAAGAAGCCGGTACAAGCTTTCTACCCATCTGCTGGATGAAGCTTTTGTACGGAACCTGCATTATAAATCAGGTTACCCGGTAGAGGAGTTGAATCAGATGGCGGGTTTCATCAATTACCTGGACCATGCGCCTGCTATCTCAGAAGAAGAGTTATCCGATTTTCATAAGCAAGTAGAATTGTTTTATCAAACCACATAAAATGGAAGAACAAATTTTTGAAACCCGTACCGACCTCACCGAATTAAATGACGCCGTGAATGCCGTTCGCGGGCAAATAAAAAAGATCATTGTAGGGCAGGATGAAATGGTGCGGTTAATTATTGTTGCTTTACTGGCAGATGGTCATGTACTGATTGAAGGCGTACCCGGTGTAGCAAAAACCCTCACAGCAAAACTGGTTGCAAAATCCCTGGACGTACAATTTTCCCGCATACAATTTACCCCGGACCTGATGCCCTCGGATGTATTGGGAACTCCTGTTTTTAATCCGAAAGAAGCCACTTTTGATTTTAAGAAAGGACCGCTGTTCGGCAATATTGTTTTGATAGACGAGATCAACCGGGCGCCGGCCAAAACCCAGGCGGCTTTGTTTGAGGTAATGGAAGAAAAGCAGGTTACCGTAGATGGAAAAACCTATCCGATGCAGGCACCTTTCATGGTATTGGCAACACAAAACCCCATAGAGCAGGAAGGAACCTATCGTTTGCCCGAAGCGCAACTGGACCGGTTTTTATTTAAGATCGTAGTGCCGTATCCCAGCGAGAAGGAAGAATTTGAGATATTGAACCAGTTTCATAATATGGGCAACGCCAACGTGCTTTCTTCCATTGCGCCTGTGTTGAAAGCCGACCAAATTGCTTTTGTCCGCAGGCAGGTGAAAACAATTGTCATTGAAGAAAAGCTATTGCAATTCATCGCCAGGTTTGTTCATCACACACGAAATCATAAATCTATTTATCTCGGTGCCTCCCCCCGTGCTTCCCTGGCGGTAATGAATGCCTCGAAAGCCATGGCGGCTATTAACGGCAGAGACTTTGTAACACCCGAAGATATTGTGGAGGTAATACCTCCCGTGCTTCGCCACCGGATCATTCTGGCGCCTGATAAAGAAATGGAAGGTGTTACAGAAGTTGCGGTGCTTAAACAGATCATTCAAACCATGGACATTCCAAGATAATGTTTCAAAATATCATTGCATATTGGGATAGGACCAGTTTTTATGTAAACAAAACCGTTTACTATGCCGGGTTTTGCGCTGCCGTTCTGTTTGTGATCAGCTATTTTGTTCCGGCGTTTTTCAACATAGCTATTTTGGTGCTATTGTTAACGGCCATTGCCGTGGTGGTGGAAGTATTTCTTTTATACCGCAGGCGAAACGGCATAGAAGCCAACCGGGTATTGAATGGACGGTTGAGCAATGGCGATGAAAATAAAGTGCGGATAGAACTGCAGAACCATTACGAGTTTAAGGTTTGGTGTACCATCATTGACGAACTTCCTTTTCAGTTTCAGGCAAGGAAATGGAGCCGGGAATTAGAGATTGATGCTTCTGAAAAAACGGAGCTTGACTATTTTGTAAAGCCGCAGGAGAGAGGCGAATACCAATTTGGAAATATAAATGTATATGTGCAGGGGCCTTTAAAGCTGGTGCAGCGGCGGTTTATTTTTTATAGGGAGCAAACTGTAAAAGTGTATCCTTCTTATGTTCAAATGAGGCGTTTTAGCCTGATGGCCGTGGCCACTGATATGCAGCAAACAGGCGTGAAGCGATTGCGTAAGCTTGGCCACAGCATGGAGTTTGAACAGATCAAGGAATATGTAAGAGGCGATGATTACCGCACCATCAACTGGAAGGCCACGGCCCGCCATGGCGGCCTGATGGTGAATAATTTTACCGATGAACGCAGCCAGCAGATCTATTGCCTGGTTAACAAAGGCCGTGTGATGAAAATGCCCTTTGATGGAATGACCTTGCTGGATTATGCTATCAATGCTTCATTGGTCATTTCAAGTGTGGCTTTGCAAAAACAGGACAAGGCGGGGCTCATCACCTTTGCACAAACCCTTGATGCCTTTCTGCCTGCCGATAAAAAACCAACACAGATCAACCTTATCCTGGAAACTTTATACAAGCAGGAAACGAATTTTTTAGAACCCGATTTTGAAAAGCTTTTCTCCATTGTCCGAAACCGCATCACACACCGCAGCCTGTTGGTTTTGTTTACCAATTTTGAATCGATTGAAAGCCTGCAGCGGGAGCTTCCGTTTTTAAAACGCCTGGCACATTATCATTTACTGATGGTGGTATTTTTTGAAAATACAGAACTGAAAACACTTACCGAATCGCAAACCAACACTACAGAAGATATTTACATTAAGACCATAGCAGACAAGTACCGCAACGAAAAAAAACTAATAGCAAAAGAGCTGCAGGCGCATGGCATCATTGCCGTTTTAAGCACCCCGCAAATGCTTACCATTAATGCCTTGAACAAATACCTGGAGTTGAAGAACCGGCAGCGTATTTAGGAGAAGGTAAGGTAGTTGATAGGTTAACAGGTTGATAAGTTTAAATCATCTATATGAGTTACCAGAGCTTTGAAGAATTAGATGGAAATAGAATTGATGGGTAGAATTTCTTTCAGGGCAACTAATACTCAACTGGTTTCAGGTTTATCAAATGCTACTGTCCATAGTCGAATGGTCAATAGAAAATCACAGAGTTGACGACGGGTTGGTATAAATTAAAAACCAGCAGGAACTCTAATCCCGAAGGGATGTAATTAATATAGAAAAAATTGTATTTGTTGTTAAGAAACCCCGAAGGGGTGAAATATGTCATCTCCTCTTGACGGATAGGGTAAGTTCAATACAAATGCCTACCATCTATCAACTATCATCTATCATCTTGATCGCGGTTTGGTATTAGAACGTCCCTGTCAACTTGTTATCTTGTCAACTTCTCCACTTAGCTTTGCAACCCATGCAAACACCTCATAATATTTATACAGAAGGACAAGTGCTGTTGATCAATAAACCTTTGCGGTGGACATCTTTCGATGCTATCCGAAAGATCCGCTATCTCACCAAAACAAAAAAAGTAGGACATGCCGGTACTTTAGATCCCCTGGCAACCGGCTTGCTGATTGTGTGCACCGGCAAGTTTACCAAAAAGATCAATGAATATATGGCCCAGGAAAAAGAGTACACGGGCACTATTACTCTGGGTGCCACAACACCTACCTACGATTTGGAAAGCGAGCCACAGGATTTCAAACCATTTGAAAACATCACGGCGGAACAATTGGAAGAAACAGCCCAAACCTTTACCGGGTTGATACAGCAGGTGCCGCCAATCCACTCCGCTATAAAAAAAGAAGGCAAAAGAGTATATGAACTGGCAAGGCGGGGAGTGGAGGTGAAACTGGAACCACGGCCGGTCACCATTTCCGTATTTGAAATTGTAAAAACAGAATTGCCCCTGATTCATTTTCGTGTGGTTTGTTCCACTGGCACTTACATCAGGAGCCTCGCAAATGATTTTGGTGAAAAGCTGGGTTGCGGCGGTCATCTGAGTAGTTTATGCCGGACAAGAATTGGAAATTTTTCGTTGCAGGATGCCCTGACCATTGAGGAACTGGAAAAAAAGATCAGGGAGGCTTAACGTACTGCTCTGTGCAGTATTTCACGCAGCGAGACGTCAGCGGCGCAACGTCGTTGCTCCTCTGGGTCGCTAGGTACTGCGCAGCTGTTTTATTGATGACGAAACCTCTGGTATTCGACACACAGATCCCTCGTGCCTCGGATGACAAACAACCAGTCATTGCTTGTTTCAATCATCCTGTTGTTGTTAACCCTTGCAACTTCAATTTTTGTAAAGACTGAAACCGATAAACACTCTTACTTGTCATGCTGACGAAGGAAGCATCTGTGGTAGCCACAATAAGACGGCAACTTGCAGTAGTGCATTTCTAAATTGTTGAATAGAGAACAAAGCGTACAAGTGAGTGACACAAGGAACGATGATAGCAGTACAAAGGCCGGCTAACAAATAACACCACTGATAAATTTAGAACGGATAATCAATACCTAACTGGAATTGCCCGCCAAGCAACTGCCATTTGTAAAACCATTGATTTTGTTCGTTTGAATTGTTTACATCCGGCGTTGGATTTTTTACCTTGTATGCATATTCAAACCGCAGCTTCAAAAATCCAAAGTCAACCCGCAAGCCGGTACCGGCGCCAATGGCAATGTCCTTCCATAATTTATTTAAGCGGAACTCACCGTCGGGAAAGTCGTTGTTCTTACGCAGGAACCAAACGTTTCCAATGTCCGTAAACAGCGCACCGTTTAATGTGACGCCACTGATGTCGGTGATATAAAAACGGTATTCGGCATTCGCCTCCAAACGCATATCGCCAAAACGGTCGGGTGCGTCTGTTGACGCAAATGATTTTAAGGAGGAACCAGGCCCCAGCCGGCGTATGCCCCATGCTCTCATGCTGTTAGGCCCTCCGGCAAAATACTGGCGGAAGAAAGGCAGATACATGTTTATCGAATCCAGTGAAGAAGAAGGAATACTATAACCCAGGCCGCCAAAGAGCCTCCATGCAATTGCCGAACGGCGTATCTTATGTGTTTGCCGGTATTCCACATCAAATTTTGCAAACCGGTATAAATTGCTATCCAAAAACTTCGAACGAATAAGACTTGCCGCAAACCCCGAGATCTCGCCACTGAGGGTTAAAAGGCTTGTTACGTCTTTTTTACCACTTGCTATATTCAGGTTGGCCAGGGTGGATAAGATCAGGCCATTATTAAAAATATACCTGTAGGATTTGTTTTTCTTGATCAGTTCTCTCAAACTATCCTGCCGGGCCAAATAATAATATTCAATGTTGGGAAGCCGGAAGTTGAGTAATTTATTATTCCAGCTCTTTTCATAGCCCCACGAAGTGCTGGCCGACCGTACGGAATAATAATCTTTCCGGTCGGTGTAGGCAAGGTTTAATCCAAAGATGGTTTTTACATTTTCCCTTCCAAACACCGGAAGATTCCTGGGAACCCTTCTTGGAAATTGAATGGTATGGCTTAGTGAATATTGTTGCGTTTGAATGGTGCTTTGGTTGGACACAGCATTTAATTCTATGCCATAACGAAAGTTGGTAATGGCAAGGTTGGCCGCTCTGGCAAAATTGCGGTTCTGTAAACTCACATTAACGCCAAGGCCCAGTAAATTACCTGCCGAAACCAGCGGTGTCTGGTTGCGGCTTCCTTCCAGGTTGGCACCAAACTGGTATTTTATTGCCGGCGTCAGCTTGATGTCGAAGTCAACGGTGTCCTCTCCAATTCTTGGATAAGGTGTTATGTTCACCAGTCTCCAGGCCGTTAACGAATTGAATTTATTCTGCGTTTTTAAATAATTGCTTTGCCTGTACAGATCCCCTTCGTGTAAATAAATATAATCAACCAGCTTCCTGGGTTTGAACAGGAGGGGATAAGATATAAACTCGTATTTGCCTACCGTATCAAAAGTGGGATAGTAAAAAGAAGTATCGGCATTAAAATCGGGATAGATTCTTACGTTGCCGATGTAATACCGTATAAAACGGGAAGAGTCCGGGTTTGTTTTCAACCGGAACTCCACATCGGCCGTTGGGTTCAGTCTTCGCCTCCTTAACTGTTCCAGCTGTTGGGCCTGTTCTATGGGGTCAAGGGTAGGACGGATCAGGGCCAATCCTACGGTATCCCAAAGCACCAGCATTTCATCGCTGGAAAATTTTAAAAAACCGTCGTTACGGTAAATATCGGAAAGGCGGTTGATCTCCTGCGATAACATAGGCGTAGAAAAGGCGTCACCTTTTTTAATAAAGGTTTGAGCCAGCGACTTGTTCGTTAATTCCTGCAGCGTATCCCTCGCCGGACTGTGCACTGTTTGGTCAGAAGTATCGGTTAACAAGTTATAGCTGATGGAGTCCAGCTTAAAAAGTTTGGCAGAAACCACGTTAAAATTAACCGACGTCCGGTATTGATCTCCCACCGTATCAATAGAGGTTGTATAATTGATCGAATCCCGGTAATACCCCGAAGAGTTGAGATAGCTTTTCATGAAGATGACCGACTTGTCCGCATAGGTGCTGTCGTACACCGGAGGGTTCCTTAAAACCTGGGCCACCAGAAACTTTTTTACCCACCGTACTTTCAGGCTGTCGTGTAATTGTTGCTTCAGGCCTGCCGTCAGCTGTTTTTTTTCATTCGTGCTAAGATTATCTTGCAGGTTTATATTGGTTTGGTAAACAAAAGGTTTCTTTTCCGGATAATTTTTAATGGTACAGGAAACAAAAAAAATAGAAAAAGCGGCTGCCAGTAAAAGATAGGTTCGTATGGTTGATTTTGCCGCGAAAACAAACATAAGTAAAAGCCAGTCTATGCTTAGTAAAAAAGAAATCAAAGATATTCAAAGTTTGGGCCTAAAAAAACACAGGGAGGAAACTAAGTTATTTGTGGCCGAAGGCCCAAAGATCGTGGGCGAACTGGCGACACTGGTACCATCGCACATTCAAAAAGTATTTGCGGTAGAAGATTGGGCAAAAGAACATGCCGGTTTGCTTGATGCTTCCAGGCTTGTAGAAATATCCGCAACGGAACTGGAACGCATCTCGCAATTGCAAACGCCCAATAAGGCCGTGGCGGTACTGAAACAGTTTGAACACAAAGAGCCGGTTGCTTTTTCTTTCGCCTTATATCTCGATACCATACAGGATCCGGGTAATTTCGGAACCATTATCCGGATCGCCGACTGGTTTGGCGTTAAACACGTGGTGTGCAGTCCGGGCTGCGCCGATCTGTATAATCCCAAAGTAGTGCAATCCACCATGGCCAGCATAGCAAGGGTAAATGTGTATTATGATGAAGGGAATAACTGGCTGGCCAAACAAAAGCTGCCCGTATATGCCGCCGCCCTGAACGGAAGATCCATTCATGAATTCAGGAAAACGGAAAAAGGAATCTTATTGATCGGCAATGAATCAAAAGGCCTGCAGGAAGCATTGCTTCAACAGGCCACAGAAAAAATCACCATTCCCCGTATTGGAGATGCAGAATCGCTGAATGCCGCTGTAGCAACGGGCATTATTCTTTCGCATTTGGTGGGGAGTTGAGGGTTGAATGGTTGAATAGTTAATTGGTTGATTAGGGTTTCCTAAGGTATAGACCATTCAACTAATCAACTCAATCAACATAATTAACTCATACCAACCCGTCATCAACTCTGTGATTTTCTATTGACCATTCACCATTGACTATGGACAGTAGCATTTGATAAACCTGAAACCAGTTTAGTATCAATTAACTTAATCAACCAATTAACTCAATTGAACCGAATTGCCTTAATAGGCTGCACCCTGCGCACAATAAAGGAAGGAATGAAAAGCACCAGTAAAGAAACAAGGAGGGTGCCGATGCCCACGGCCGCTACCTGCCACCACAAAATTTTTACCGAAGCCCTGTCCATGTAATAGGCATCTTCGGGCAGGCGCACAAAACCGGTGGCCTGCTGCAGCCATAGAATGGCAAGGGCAAACAGCGTTCCGCCCACAATGCCCATAATGGTAATGATGACCGAATGGTAGAGAAATATTTTTTGCACCGTCCAGTTGGTGGCGCCCAAAGCTTTTAAAATGCCGATCATGCGCAGCCGCTCCAGCACCAAAATAATGAGGCAGGTAATTAAATTGATAACGGCAATAATGATCATGATGGTAATTAAAACCGTGCTGTTGGTATTGATCACATTCAGCCAGTCGAATATGTTGGGATAGATTTCTTTTATTGTTTTGGTTTCCCATTCCTGCGGAATCTGGTCGCTATTATAAATAGCGTTGCTTACCATGTCCATCTGGTTGTAATCTTTTAAAAAGACCTCGTAGCCGCCAATTTCGCCGGCATCCCAGCCGTTCAGCCTTCGTATCAGCTTAATGTCGCCAATGGCAAAGGTTTTATCGTATTCCTCGATGCTGGTTTTGTAAATGCCTACAATGGTCAGCCTGTCGGGGCGAAGGCTTCCATCGGGCCGCACAAAATAAATAAGGATGCGGTCGTTCAGCTTTAAATGCAGTTGATTGGCCGTATAGGTGGAAACAACGATCTCCCTTGAATAGGAACTGTCGTTGAACTGCACCCATCTTCCTTCTTTTAAAAAAGAGGAGAGATGGTTAAAATTATAGGAGGTGTCCAGGCCTTTCAGCAATACACCTTCCATTTCATCGGCCGTTTTTAAGATGGCGTACTTGGTGGCAAAAGGATGGACCGATTGCACCTGGGGCATGGCCTTGATGCTTTTCACCAGCGGGTTGTTCGACTCAATGGGTTCTTCTTCGGCAATGCTGGCCTTCATGGGCTGGCGATAACCTACCCGCACATGTCCCCAAAAGCTGAAAACTTTTTGGCTCACCGTATCCTGGAAACCATTGACGAAGGAAAGCGTAATGATCATCACTGCCACGCTGATGATGGTTGCCGCAACCGACAAGCGTATAATAAACCGCGAGAACGATTTTTGCTGGTTAAAAGCAATGCGTTGTGCAATGAAGGATGATAGGTTCACAATAAAAAGTTATAATCGTCAATGGTCAATTGTCAATGGTGAATGGCAGCGTCTTTAATTGCAGACGATCATTAGAGTGTTGATCTCTTGAAATTCGCCATGGTTCAGCTATCTATCAGAGAAGCCGCATCAGATTGAACCTCCAATTGACCATTAACAATTCACCATTGACAATCAACGATTGACCTCAAAAATACTTCCTCGTTTCTAAAAAGCTTATTTTTAAAATTCATGAAAGGAATAGCACTGCTTTTTTTAACTGTATTGATAGCCGGATCGAAGGCAGCTATCCATGCCCAGCCCACTGCACTGGGCGACGGTATTCAATCGGTCAAGCTGTATCGCTCTGGCGATCAAACCTCTTTTCCGGCGCTTACTTTAAACAGTAACGATGCGCTGCAACTGGAGTTCGACGACCTGGACAACCGTATAAAGAATTATTATTACACTTTTCAGTTGTGCAATGCCGACTGGTCGCCCAGCATCCTGCATCCTTTTGAATACATCAAGGGTTTCCAGAACGTACGCATTGCCACGTATCGAAATTCTTCCATTGCCGCTACCCGGTACATTCATTACCAGGCCACGGTTCCCGACCGCAATTGTGCACCCAGCCGGTCGGGCAATTACCTGCTGAAGGTTTTTTTGGATAGCGATACATCCAAACTGGTATTTACCAAACGGTTTGTGGTCATCAACAATCAAACAGCTATAGCCGCACAGGTGCAGCAGCCTTTTAATGCGCAGTATTTTAAAGGCTATCAAAAGCTTTCCATTGCGGTAAAAACCGATCCCCGCATCCAGACCTTTGCACCCAGCGACCTGAAAGTGGTGGTATTGCAAAACAACAACTGGCAAACGTCTTTGTTCATTGATCGTCCCACCATATCACGGGCTAATTATTTCGAGTACAGCGATGAAGGCATAACAGCCATGCCGGCAGGCCGGGAGTTTCGCTGGCTTGACCTGCGCAGCCTTCGGTTACTAAGCGACCGGGTGCAGCGTATGGAAACGGTGCAGGACACAACGCATATTTATGTAAAGCCCGATCCCTCCCGCAGCGGACAATCTTATATTTTTTACCGCGACCTGAATGGCGCTTACACCATTGAAACTATGGAAAACATTAACCCCGCCTGGCAGGGCGATTATGCGTTGGTGCACTTCAGTTATTTTCCGCCGGATAACAGGGCTTACCAGGGCAGCGATGTTTTTCTTTTTGGCGAGCTGACGGATTATGCAAATGACGGTTCGGGCAAAATGGAATTTAATAAGGAACGCGGCGCCTACGAGAAAACGTTGCTGCTGAAGCAGGGATATTACAGCTATGCCTACATCACCAAACCTTCCAATGGGAGAGGCGCTGCCGATTTCAGCCAGACGGAAGGCGATTACTGGGGAACCGAGAACAGTTACACCGTGTTGGTATATTACCGGCCCTTTGGCGCCCGGGCCGATGAACTGATTGGGTTTACTTCTTTGAATTCGGCGTTTCAAAGGGCGGGGTATTGAGGGAGATTTCTTAGTCGCTGTTTCTTCAATGACTATCAGGATGACAGATGGCAGATGATAGATGACAGAAGGGAAAGGGGCCGCTGCTTCTGTCTCACGTCTCATAATTGTTGCCTTGCTATAAACGTTCGATGCCGTTGGCATCTTGATAACTTTTCTTATAGGTGTGATGAAAGGGATGCTGTTTGCTTATAAAGAATTAATTAACGCAGGTCGTTAGAAGTGTGATCTACCAGATTTTCAACCTCACCCCAATGTACCCCTCTGGCGTTCGGAGGGCCTGCCACCCCTCTCCACGTGGAGAGGGGAAGGACGACTCAAATTACATTAGAGTAATTGTAGGGGTGAGGTTGAAGTAACTAAGTAGGGCAAGCATTACAACGGGCAACCTGCATTATTTACTCACCAATTCTTTCAGGTTTCGTTTGGCTTGTTCCTGGTGATGTTCAACATGATAAATTGCATTGTACAGCATTTCCCGCAGGGTTAACTTTCCCAACAGCGGGTGGGGTATGCATAAACTGTCAAGCTCCTGCTCTGTAAAGCTGTCGATTTTAGAACATAGTTCATTTGTCAATTTTGTCAAGGTCTCACTCAATAGTTCCCGCTGATCGGGTGAAACAGTTGCGGGCACATAGCGTTCCGGTGCTTTCCCGCCTTCTTTAAATTTTTCTTTATACTTCGTTAGCAAAGCGTCGTACGTGCAGCCGGCTCTGTCTGCCAGACCAAAGGTTTGCGCTATAGCTGGTTTGTCCATGCTAAAAACCTGCACCAGCGGTTTTACACAAAGAACAATATGGTTTAGTTGTTGGCCAGCCGTCCATTTTCCCTGATAGCTAAATGAGTATTCTTCGACGGTTAGGCTATTTATATAATCAATAAATGAATGATAGTTTACGGTAAGTGCGTCAATGATGGTTTGCTTATTCATATGAGTTTATGATTATTGATCAAAGAGATAAAAATAAGTTGATTTGCCAATAGGCGCAGGGGATGGTACAAAAGGGAAGGGGAAAATGCGTTTAGTTTTTAAAGCACTCCTCAATGGCTTATTGGTCATATTTCAACCAGGTCTCCCATGGCGCCATTTGCATGTAGTGCTGCACGGTCGGTAACTTTTCCCTTGTCAATTTGAACGGCAATGCCTTTTTTTGAAATAGCTGAAACATTGGTTAACGGGGTTTCCCCGTCTTTTGTAACCAGGACAGCATAAGAATGGTTGCCATGGGCAATTACATCTCCTTCGATGGCTAACTCGTGAACAATGCCTCCTTCGACATTATAGCAATGCACGTTGTCTCCATACGTAGTGATGCCTCCCGAAATATGTAATTGCTTAATGCTCCCGCCCGGCTTCACGCTAATACCATCTGCCGGAAGCATCATAATTACTCCTTTCACCAGCGTTTGCCCCTCGGAGCCATTGGTAACCACGCCGTTTTTAACGGTAATGCTGCCCACTGGCTTACTTACCTGGATGCCAATAGAGCCATTACCCTGCGTAACGATGGAGTGAAAACTTGCTTTGGTCACCGTCCCATCGTATTGATTAAAACCTCGTGCGCCCAGGCCGAAGGTTTCAATTTTATCTTTGGCCTCAAATTCTTCCACTACACCAAAATTTACAAAACCAATACCGCTTGGTCCATAGGAAGTAATAGGTTTTTCTGCCGTCCATTTTTCTACTTGTCCCCAGGTGTCCAGCACCATATCGTTGACGCCATACGTAGTAACCACCCCTTTGTGCGTTATATTTTTCACCTGGGTGCCATTGACAATAAAAACAGCTGCTGTTATCATATCGGGTTGGCCGTAGGGCAGCATACCATTTGAATAAATATCACCGGTTGTAATAGTGTCGGCTTTTACCCAGCCGCCATTATCACCAAATCCGCATACAAACAAGCCGGATCCTATTACCGGTGCACCTTTTCGCCCTAAGCTAATATTGGTTAAAGTGGCATTGATAACACTATTTACATCGCTGTTATAATTGTAAACGGTAAACGCTCCCTGATAAACATTGACACCGTATTTCTGGGGTTGCTCTGCGTATCTCCGGGCATCGCAAGCCACAATATCAATAGCGTCTGCAATCAACGTGGTCTTATGGGTTCCGGCCCGGGTTATTATTTGAACCTGGCCTGTAACGGTAAGGTTCTTTAACATCAGTGTTCCCAAATCGGGATAGTTGCTTAAAGTATAAACAGCCCTTTGGTTGGGATTGGCTTGTATAATAAGGTCCGACACTTCATTATTTGCCGTCAGCCCAATGCCATCGCTATTACTAAAGCTTAGGATGCATTTTTCTTTGTCCGTACCTTTTATGGTAAACCCGGCAGGTAATATAATGGAGTATGGGCAAAGAACAGAGGTCTGCAACTCTAAAACCGCCGGAGTAGGATCATTTAATGCCGTTGACAAATCTGTAAGGGAGAAGATCTTCTTTGTCATGGTTTAGTTTTTAAGGAGAACTAACTTAACACGATGCGCAAAGCTGGGGGCTGAAGGCGGCAGGTATTTATAACGTCCTCCAGTCAACTAAAGTTAAATAGAATTACGGTAGTTCAATTGCCCAAGAGGCCCCGATTGAAGCCGGCCATCCTGAAGCTGAGGTTGATCAGCAAAACAACTTCTTTTCGAGGGTTGATAAGCCTGGTAAAGTCGTCTTCCGACAACGTTGATGACTTATTCATTAATCTTCCGGTATTTGGTTCCAATATAATCGAGAAAGTCTGGTTCAAAGCCTTGCTCCCGAATCAATGTTTGTATTTGTGCCCGGTGATGAATGGAATGATAATTAAGCTGTAAAGCTATATCCAGTGGGGTTGCCGCCCATTTGGCGCCATCAAAACCTGTAAAACTAACTTCTTCATTAAGCTGGTCTTCTGTCAATGACTCAATATAGTTCAACCAAAGCTTCAAACTTTTCTGCCATTCATCTTCAAGATGCTCCAATGCATAGATGGGGTCCCACCAACTCATCTCAGGCGCCCCTGGATCCTGCTTGATCCTGGCCATCCATTTGTATTGAGAATTGATTAGGTGACTGAAAAATTTAACAGGCTGCGCCTTGTTCGGTAAAAGTTCTATTTTTTCAAGTAGCTTCCTGTTGGCAAAGTCATTATACCTAAATGTGTTCAGTAAATAATCTTTCATTTGCATAAGGCTGAATGGGTTTTAAATTAATTGCTGCCAAGGTTCAGGGCATACTGAAGGTTTAGAATTTGTATTTCATCTGCTTACAACCGCTGTTGATTGAAATTGTTTTGTTGAAGTTAAGAATTGATGTTGAAAGTTGGTTTTCCTGCCCGGACTGATGCCTGGATTTGCAAACCAATGATTGTGCTTCCGCAAGCCAAGTTTTTGATAAGCCTCATTTTCTGTTATTGGTTGGAATTTTTTTTGACCTTGTTGATGTGAGGCGATGCCTTGAGTTTGCCCACAACAACTGACGAAAGCTGTACTTCTTTTTTCGGTTAGCCCGTAGTTTGGTTGTTGGTGCAGCCGCTGCACAAAGGCCGGTACGAACACCAACAACGGCGTAAAACAACTTTATGAGGTAATTTATATTCTGTCACTTCATTCACATACTCTTGTCAAATAAAGATAATTTGTCGAACGATATTTGTCTGCCCTGCTTTAACAAAGCTGATATTGTAAGCATGTATGTTTCTGCCATTTGACCAACATTTGCTGAGATTATAACTACTAGTTGCAATTGTCAATTAAGGATGCATTAGATTCTGTTAATCTTTGCAATGTCAAAGATTTTGAACGTCTCTTCAGATGCATAAAATTCAAGCAAATTCATGTTTGACTATTTGTTCGATCCAGTGATAATTCTTGAAGTTTTCTAATTTTATTGACCAGCTAATAAGTCGGTCTAAGCCTGCAATATTATAGAAATTCTCGAGAAGTATCTAAGGCAAGTTGCTGTAATGTCATTTATAGATAATAGCTATCGCATCTTAAAGCCGTCAAACTATGTAAACGCTTTTTATATTTTACAATCTTAACTGATTCACTGTTGATGTTTTCCGTCGTGCAGCTATTAAGCAAATTAGAGTTCATTTTAGGTTCATAATGGTGCCCTACCCGTGAGATATCATTTATCATGTTCGACTCCTTTAATGATAAGATGATATGTTAAGTCAACAATGCTTTCGCCTTGTCAGCAAAACCTTTATTATTTACTACTATCAACTTAAATCCGCTCTCGGGGAACATACTTAGAAACTTGACAAAGAATTCCTTATATAATTCTATTTAATGTTTTGATAGTTCAGTAAAATGAACTTCAAAATCTATTTCGTGATCCTTCCTCCATTTTTGAAATTCATTACGCCAGGTAAATATACTTTAATATCAAAGAGATCCCACAGATAAAAATTCTTGATTTTTCCCAGTTTCATCAATATATACGCTATACAAACCTAAGTCTGTGGGCTTATCTTCAATTGCTTCAATTCTTTTTATTTTCCTCAAGCATTCCTCTGAAGCGCTTTACTTTGTCGTCAGCTTGGAATAGTTTGTATTACATTTTGGATTTTCGCTCGAATTCTAGTGAGAGACGGAATTTTGGCTACTTCCATCATTTGTTCTTTTGTATGTTCCTTCCTGATATTTTATTCGGATTCAAAGGTTCGCCAAAAGTAGCCAGGTTAGCTCAATTAATCTGAAGCTGTTATCCTGTCTCTGATAGAGTGAATTTAGAATAAATTCAATCTCTATCCCTGATATTTTCGGATTTGTCCACTCACAACTCTATCCAAAAGTTCTTGCTTTTCTGTTTTGAACTTGCAACTCTTTCTCATTGTAGTTCGTTTCAGAGGATTCGTCAGTAATTTGCTAGTCCTTTAGCTTTGTTCCGGGATCAATCTCATGATTTTCAGCCATTCTTAATTATTGATGGATTATCGGTAGAATCTTAGACATTACAGCCAACAGTAGCATTTCTGTATCACCCGAAAATAATACTTTTTCCTAACCCATTCATTTCCATGACTACCTTATTTCGCTTTTTGTATTGTTGTATTTCGCCAATCCAACCTTCTTCCTTAAGCGTATTACCGTTATAGCTTTTGTCCGCAGGGTGATGAATTCCTTTAAACTTTATTGCTGCCGATTTGTCTGCCCCGGAAGAAGAAATTGCATCTCTCACGGGCAGAGGTGGTCGTAGTTTAACTTTTTTACACGCCGTATTTTCACCTTGTTACATCTTGTCAATTTTCCAATTGAAAATCTGCTATTTCTTCCATTCCACTATCGTTGTTTTACATTTTTAACCCTGAAAAAGCCCGTAAAATGGCCATTTTTGCCCCCGGATTGACACGGGTCTTCTTCATGTTTGATTCATATCTTCTTCGTACCAGCTTCGCTTCGGCTTCGGCGGGCACCGAACAAGACAAGAAGCAAGACACGAAGAAGGCAAGAGGCAGTCTTCTTCCGAAACCAGACCGAGCGTAAAACTACGTACTCGCTATTCGTAATATTTCTTCCACAATAAATGTGCTGGCAGGAGTCTTTCACTTCTGCGTCAACCTTTCCTCAAAGCACCTTGATTGGAAGAAATAAGTACAGCGGTGCATCATTCGCTCAAGGATGCAATGGCTCCAGGTCTTGTTCTTAAAAATAAAATAAATTTTTTCCCTTAGCAACGCTCCATCAAACCACCGCCTCCTTATTGTACTTACCCCTGTATTCCAGTGGCGACATGCCGGTGATCTTTCGAAATACTTCCCGAAACGCCTTCACATCCGAATAACCTACTTCATACATCACTTCATTAATGGTTTTGCGGGTGGTCTCCAATGCTTTTTTGGCCGATTCAATTTTTACCCGTTGGGCATATTCAACAGGCGTATTCCCGGTGGCCTTAATAAATCTTCTGTCAAAGTTCCGCCGCCCCACGGCAAACTTCGAAGACAGGTCTTCCACCGATATTTTTTCATCCAGTTTACTTTCAATATAGGCTTGCGCTTTTATTACCATTTCATCTCCGTGCTTTTTCTGCCCGGTAAATATGGTAAATGCCGACTGGCTTTGCCTGTCCATTTCCACCTGGAACACCTTGGAACAGTAGATAGCTGTTTGGCGGTCATAATATTTCTCTACCAGGTAAATCACCAGGTTCAAAAAAGAGTAAGCGCCGCCGTTAGTATAAATTCCGTTCTCGTCGGTGATCAGTTTATCGGTTTGCAAATTCACTTTAGGAAACATGGTTCTGAAACCGCTGGCCACCGCCCAATGCGTAGAGCAGGTTTTCCCATCCAGCAAACCCGATGCGGCCAGCATAAAAGCGCCGGTGCAGATGCTGGCTATTTCAGCGCCGCTTCTATATCGCTCTTCTATCCACTCAATCAGCCGCTTGTTTCCCTTCACCGCTTTTTCATAATTATGGTTCAGTGAAGGAATGATGATAAGATCGGTTTTTATGATAGAAGAAATATGGGTGTGCGGCTTCACAGAGAACAAACCGTCGTAGAACTCCACTTTTTTTGAAAGACCTGCCAGTTCAATTTTAAACACTTCCCGTTTCCCCGTTTCCTTCCGGTAGGCATTGGCCCTTGTAAATATTTTGTACGCACCCACTATGCTGCTCAAGTTGTTCTCTCCGTCGGGCACTAATATGGTAAGATGTTTCATGTGTTCAGGTTTATGGTATTGTTGGTCACGTGAGTTTGCGATGGCCATTACGATTGGTTTAGCCGTAATCAAGTTTATTTCATCCCTTATTTTTTGAGTTCATTGTTTTATATAACAGGCTGAGGTTTTTCATGGCAACAAGGCGGTGTTATTATTCTGTAACATCGATACCATATCCTCTTGCCAAAGATAGAAAAGTAGTGTGTCCAAATCAACCCGTTACAAAGTCCATTTTGCACCCTCGCCGGATGCTGTACAGGCAATACATTTACCAAACAAAATGGACAACACTCAAAATCATACAAAAATGACAACGCAAGATTTTACCACTAGCTTGTTGGTACACCAAACTCCGAAAGAAGTATTCCATGCCATCACTAATGTTCGCGGGTGGTGGTCGGAAGAACTTGAGGGCCGTTCAGAAAAGCTGCACGATGAGTTTACCTATCATTACAAAGATGTGCATCGTTGCAAAATGAAATTAATAGAAGTTGATCCGGGCAGGAAGGTCGTATGGCTGGTACTGGACAATTATTTTAGTTTCACCAGGGATAAAAGCGAATGGACAGGAACGAAAATTATTTTTGATATCACGCAGCAGGAGGGCAAGACACAACTTCGCTTTACGCACCAGGGCCTGGTTCCCGAATATGAATGTTACACGGCCTGTGTAAACGGATGGAGCCAATATATACAGCAAAGCCTCTTGCGTTTGATCACTACAGGCAAGGGGCAGCCTAATTCAAGCCAAACAGCACACACCATTCATGAAGTAGCCGCACGGTTCAACGAGCTGGCGCAGCAGGAAAAATGGTTCGATATACAGAACGAATTTTTTGCAGACGATGTAAGGAGCATAGAACCATCCCATTCGCCCTGGCTTAAAAATGCGGAAGGCAAAACGGCCGTTCGCAAAAAAGGGGAGGACTGGGTGAAACGGATAGAGGCGGTTCATAAAACCCATACCACCGAACCGGTAGTGGGCGGGCATCATTTCGCGGTAGGAAGGGAAATGGACATAACGGTACAGGGTTTGGGAAGAATACAAATGAACCAGGTAATGCTGTACGAAGTAAAAGACGGGAAAATTGTATCAGAGCAATTCTTTTATTAAGAAAGCTTTTACCGGCAGGTTGCCTAACTGGTATAGTAACGTTTGGTAGCGACTATAAACGTTTATGCCCAGGTAACGTGTGCAAAAAGCCCGGACAAACATTAAGTGATAGAATAAGGCAGGGGCATTCGTAAATAACGCAATGGCTTGGCGCCGACTTCAACCAGTACAAAAAATAAACGTCCCGCAAGAAACTAAAAACTATAAACCAAAAACTATTAACTAAAACCACAGAACTCCCTATATTTGCACCGGCAAATCGGCACGACCAGCTCCTGCTGAACTCCCCCAGGATCGGAAGGTAGCAAGGGTAGGCGGTTGTAGCGGTGCGATGTTCGGTTTGCCATTTTTTTATTTGTAATTGTTTATTGTTAATTGTCAATCGGAGGCAATTGTTTATATTCAGTTGCAATTATGGATAGGACAGAACTCCAAAACCGCCTCAGGTCTTTTGCTTTGCGTTTAGTTCCTCTTTGTGAAGCACTTCCTAAAAAGAAAATTTCTTTGATTATACATGGGCAACTTTTACGGGCCGGCTTTTCTGCGGCTGCAAATTACAGGGCTGCCTGTAACGCCCAATCTAAAAAGGCGTTTATAGCAAAGCTTAGTATTGCTTTGGAAGAAATAGACGAATCAGTTTTTTGGTTGGAAATGACAAGAGA
>CAVOOL010000011.1:0-79441 GCA_963697545.1 uncultured Bacteroidota bacterium
CACATTCGCCCCGGCCAGCGCATAGCGGTTGTGGGAAGAACCGGGAGCGGGAAAACAACCCTGGCCCAGCTGATGATGCGGATGTTTGATGTGACCTCCGGAAAAATACACCTGGACGGGATTGAAATCAAAGACCTTGACCTTTTATCGCTCCGAAAGCAGATCAGTTATGTGCCCCAGGATGGGTTTTTGTTTAGCGATACGGTTCAAAACAATATAGCTTTCGGTACAAAGGACAAAAGCCTGGAATTGGTAAAAGAGGCCGCCCGGCTGGCCGTTGTAGGGCGTGATATTGAAAACTTCCCCAAGGGGTATGATACGGAAATAGGGGAAAGAGGGGTGACCCTGAGCGGGGGACAAAAGCAAAGAATCTCCATTGCAAGGGCCCTGATGAAAGATGCCCCCATCCTGATTCTGGACGATTGCCTCAGCGCTGTGGATGCCCGGACAGAAAAGGAAATCATAGAAAATCTTAAGACCTACCTGGAAGGAAAAACCTCGGTTTTGATCACGCACCGGATCTTCAGCCTTTTGAATTTTGATAAAATTGTAGTGCTGGAAGAAGGCGCCATAGCCGAACAGGGAACCCATCAGGAGCTTCTGGAAAAGAGGGGAACCTATTATAAAATGTACCTGCGGCAACTGCAGGAAGACCATAAAGACGACGGGGAATCATAAAAAACCGGCTGGTATTGGCTCCTTTAACTATAAAATTTAGCCGCCAACTGCCAACTTTCATCTTTTTTCTGCAAATTTGGCTGTTGAAAAAACATAATTATATTTGTGAGCATTAACCAAAACCTTTTAATTAAACTGTAAAATTTACAACTGTGGCGTACGACAACAATGACAAGAAAATGGAAAGCATTTACAGCAAGCGTATCCGGGCCGGCAAACGCAGGACTTACTTTTTTGATGTAAGAGCTACACGTGGTAATGATTATTACTTAACTATTACCGAAAGCCGTAAGCGTTTTAACGACAATGGGTATGACAGGCACAAAATTTTCCTTTACAAGGAAGATTTCAACAAGTTCATTAAAGCATTGACAGAGGCGGTTGATCATGTAAAGACACAGTTAATGCCTGACTTCGATTTTGATGCCTATAACCACGATGAAGTGGAAGGTATGGAAGGAGAGACAGATGAGATCACTGAGATCACTGCTGAAGTTGAAGTTCCTGCACCAACAAATACTACCATTACACCAACAAGCTCTACTGACGAAGTAGATAAGTGGTAAACAATCGTAAATATTTTAAAGCCCTCTTTTGGAGGGCTTTTATTTTTGTCTGAATCGCATCTTACCAGTTACCGTCAAGGCTGGTTATTTACTCCCTCATTTTTTTAAACGCATTGATCAGGCCGTTGGTAGAAGAATCATGAGAAGAAATGTTTTCGTCATTCTCTAATTCAGGTAGAATTTTATTGGCCAGTTGTTTGCCTAATTCCACGCCCCATTGGTCAAAACTGAAAATATTCCAGATAACCCCTTGCACAAAGATCTTATGTTCGTACAAGGCAATTAATTCGCCCAGCGAATGCGGGGTTATTTTTTTTACCAGTATGGAATTGGTGGGTCTGTTTCCCGAAAAGATCTTGAAGGGCGTTAACTTGGCAATCTCTTCACTGCTTTTGCCCGCTTTTACTAATTCTTCCTCTACCTCTTCTTCAGCCTTGCCGTTCATTAAAGCTTCGGTTTGCGCAAAAAAATTGGAGAGCAGTTTTTGATGATGGTCGCCAATAGGATTATGCGATTGGGCCGGGGCAATAAAATCGCAGGGAATCAGATGAGTGCCCTGGTGAATCAGTTGGTAAAAAGCATGCTGGCCGTTGGTGCCGGGTTCGCCCCAGATAACCGGCCCCGTAGCATACGTAACCGGTTCTCCGTTCCTGTCCACGCTTTTACCATTGCTTTCCATATTTCCCTGCTGAAAGTAAGCCGCAAACCGGTGCATGTATTGGTCGTAGGGAAGAATGGCTTCGGTTTGGGCATCAAAAAAGTTGGTGTACCATAAGCCAATCAAGGCCATCCATACCGGAATATTTTTTTCGAATGCTGTTTGATGAAAATGTTCATCTACCGCATAAGCACCTTTTAAAAGCTGTTCAAAATTTTCATAGCCAATGGTTAAAACAATTGACAACCCGATGGCACTCCATAAAGAATAACGGCCGCCTACCCAATCCCAGAAGTCAAACATGTTTTGTTTGTCAATTCCAAATTTCACTACCTCTTTTTCATTGGTGGAAAGCGCCACAAAATGTTTGGCAATATGTTTTTCATCACCGGCGGTTTTTAAAAACCATTCCCTGGCCGTATGGGCATTGGTCATGGTTTCCTGCGTGGTAAAGGTTTTGGAAGCAATGAGGAAAAGCGTTTCTTCCGGATTGATTTTTTTCAACGTTTCGGCAATATGCGTGGCATCTACATTGGAAACAAAATAAGCCTGAATGCCTTCTATCCAATAGGGTTTTAAGGCTTCTGTTACCATAAAGGGCCCCAGGTCGCTTCCGCCAATACCGATGTTGACGATGTATTTTATTTTTTTGCCGGTGTAGCCTTTCCATTCGCCGCTATGCACTTTACCGGCAAAAGTTTTCATTTGCTGCTGTACTTTTAGTACATCTTCCATTACATCTTTCCCGGCAGCATACACCGGTTTGCCCGAGAAATTGCGCAGGGCTATATGCAGTACGGAGCGGTGTTCTGTTTTATTGATCAGATCACCTTCAAACATGGCTTCAATGGCGTCTTTCAGTTTGCATTCTTCGGCCAGTTGCAGCAACAGCTTTATTGTTTCCTCAGTGATGATGTTTTTCGAAAAATCAATAACAGTATCATTAAAACGAAAGGAATAGTTTTTAAAACGCTCTGCATCCCGGGCGAACAACTCCTTCATATGAATTTCTTTCATTGCGGCAGCATGCTGTTCTAAATTTTTCCAGGCCTTGGTTGTGGTGGGGTTAATTTTTGGGAACATAATCGATGGTTAATAGTTTCTAATGTAGGATTTTTAAAGGGATTGTATGGTTTGAATTGTTTTGTCAACCATTTCCGGGGTGATGTCCAAATGCGTAACCAGCCGAACCTGGTTAGGAGAGATGGCATAGCCAAGAATACCGGCCTCTTTTAGTTTTCCAACAAAGCTGTGCGAAGTGTAGGGGTTGGCCAGAGAAAATATGATAATGTTGGTTTCTACGGAAAGCACTTCGGTTACAAAGTCTTTTTTAGAAAGAGCTTGTGCTATTTGCTGTGCATGGAAGTGATCTTCTTTCAGCCGTTCTATATTATTTTTTAAGGCATAAATACCAGCTGCCGCTAAATACCCGGCCTGCCGCATGCCGCCGCCAAAGACCTTTCGGATCCTGCGGGCTTTTTTAATGTATTCTTTCGTGCCCAGCAAAAGACTGCCCACCGGGCAACCCAGGCTTTTGCTCAGGCAAATGGAAATACTGTGAAAGGAGGTTCCGTATTCTTTCGGAGACTGTTTTTTGGCAACCAGGGCATTAAATAACCGGGCCCCATCCAAATGCAGCTTTAAATTATTTTCATCGCAAACGGCCCGGATCTTCCTGATCTCTTCCATTTCATAACAACTTCCACCGCCTCTGTTGGATGTGTTTTCCAGGCTTACTAAAGAGGTATGGGCTTTGTGAACATCATCCGGATTAATGTTTTCCAAAACCTGCTGAGCGGTTATTCTTCCCCGGTCGCCTGTCAGCAGTTTTACAGAGGCGCCGGCATTAAAAGCAATACCGCCGCCTTCGTATTGATAGATATGGGAAGTGGTATCACAGATCACTTCATCGCCGGGCTGGGTGTGGCACTTAATGGCAATCTGGTTGGTCATGGTGCCCGAAGGGCAGTAAATGGCAGCCTCCATTCCAAACATATCAGCGGCCAGCCTTTCCAGTTCATTAATAGAGGGATCTTCTCCAAAAACATCATCGCCGACTGGCGCCTGGAACATGGCTTCCAGCATTTGTTTGGAGGGTTTTGTAACCGTATCGGAGCGGAAATCTATGGTCATTCATTTTTTATTGCAATATAAACGTGAATCGTCAACCGTCAATCGTGAATTGACCAGTCGTTGATTTTGAACGGGTGTAATCCATAATCGAGAAAGTTTGGTTCATAAAGCATCCGGTTGGATCAATGACGGGCTGGTAAAGGCATGGGTTACCAATTACCGCTTATCTAAGTTTTCTCCCTTTGATACTAATTAAAGGTTCCCCTGTAACCCGATAGTCCTGCCTGCGTCCTATTCCCTGTAAACAGTTTACCGGCCATCAATAAATAAGGCCGTTTATTTTAAAACAATGTTCTTGGTATTGCATAGTACCTAATTTTGGCTTGTAATAATTAAACACAAGTACTAAAACCACGATAAAATGAGAAAAATCTTTACTATGCTGACGGTGTTGATTTCAACCTTCAGCTTTGCACAAACCAATGGAAAAGTAAAAGGAACGGTGGAAGACGGCAGTCTGAAAACCATTGCGTCAGCCACTATTACCTTATTAAAGGCCAAAGATTCTTCGGTGGCCAAAGTAGCTGCTGCCGACAAAACCGGCAAATTTGAATTTGATAATGTGGCAGAAGGAAAATACCTGGTGTCTATTACAGCCGTAGGTCACCAAAAAGGATATTCTCCGGTTTTTGAAATCAGTTCTGCTAATGCTTCGGTTGTTTTAAAGACCATATCACTGGTTCCGATGGAAAAATCAATGGGCGAAGTGGTAGTAACGGCCAAAAAACCGTTGGTAGAACAAAGAATTGACCGGACCATAGTAAATGTGGAAGCTTCTGTTACCAATGTAGGCAGCAGCGCTTTGGAAGTGTTGGAAAAATCACCTGGTATCTCTGTAGATAAAGATGGTAATGTCAGCCTGAAAGGAAAGCAAGGTGTATTGATTTTAGTGGATGGCCGTCCTACGCAATTGGGTGGTGCCGACCTGGCCAACCTGCTTCGCAATATGAATGCAAACCAGTTGGACCAGATCGAGATCATGACCAATCCGCCTGCTAAATACGATGCTGCAGGAAATGCCGGCATCATTAATATCAAAACCAAAAAGAACAAACAGTTTGGTTATAATGGTACCGTAACATTGGGATATACCCAGGGTCGCTATCCCAGGTTTAATGAAGGCATCAACTTCAACTACCGCCAGGGAAAAATAAATTTCTTTACCAACCTTAGCCACAATTACCGCAAAAGTTTCCAGGAGCTTAACATTCAAAGAAATTTTTTGGAAGAAACCTCTAAACAAGTCAGTTCGCATTTTGACCAGCAGGCAAGAATGAAAAATGAAGGCAATTCTTATAACGGGAAAATCGGTCTTGATTATTTTGCCGGAAAGAACACCACTTTCGGAGTAGTCGTTACCGGATTTTCCAGTCCCGGTAATTTTGAGAACCGCAATCTAAACAAGATTTATAATGCTTCCGGCCAACTGGCCGAACAGGCAAGAGCACTTTCCACGCAAAAAGAAACCTGGACAAACTTTAGTACCAACCTGAATTTCCGCCAGGTATTGGATACAACTGGCAGGGAACTAACGGCCGACCTGGATTATCATTTCTTACGACGGCAGGCAAGCGCAAATGCTGACCAATGCTTATTTCTGATGCCAACGGAAACTTCCGGCAAAAAGCAGATACTTTATACGGAAAGCTGCCCCAGGCTATTGATATCTACAGCGGTAAAGTAGATTATGTTCATCCCTTAAAGAAAGGGGCCCGTTTTGAAGCCGGTTTGAAAAGCAGCTATGTAAAAACAATCAATAATGCATTTTACGATAATGCAGTGGATGGTGCAATCATTCGTGATCTTGGCCGGTCAAATGATTTTTACTACAAAGAAAATATCAATGCAGCTTATGTAAATCTAAGCGGATCGGTTAAGCAAAAAAATCAGTGCTCAGTTAGGATTGCGTTTGGAAAATACCATTTCCGATGGCCGTTCTAAGGGGTTTACTTATAATAAAACCAAAGACGTATTTGAAGCCTTTGATTCTACATTTGAAAGAAATTACACGCAGTTATTTCCAACCGCTTATTTTCAATACAAGGCCAGCGATAAAAATTCATTCGTTTTGAATTACGGCAGAAGAATCCGCCGCCCCAATTATGAAAGTTTAAATCCTTTTATAGAATATCTTAGATCGCTATACTTATCAGCAAGGTAACCCGAACCTAAAGCCGCAGTTCAGTCATAATATTGAATTGAGCCATACCTATAAAAACTTTTTAACCACTACGCTGAACTATACCAAAACCACGGACATCATCCAGGAAGTGATTGAGCAAATTACAGAAGATACGCTGACGTATGTGAAACGGGCCAACATTGCCAGCCAGCGTCAGTATGGAGTTTCTGTAAGCGCCGGTTTCCCTGTTACAAAATGGTGGAAAAGCAACCTGTATGTCAATGCTTTTAACAACCGCTTTGAAGGCCTTGTGAACGGTGAACACATTGCCGTAGATGCTTCCACTTTTACCTTCAATGGATCGCAGCAGTTTACGCTTAGCAAAACCTTGACGGCCGAGTTGAGCGGCTGGTACAGATCAGGCGCCGTGGAAGGTGTGATTGTTGCAAAGCCTATGGGTATGATGTCGGTTGGTGTTAGCCAGCAAATAATGAAAGGCAAAGGCACTTTACGTATAAATATTCGTGATGTATTCGCTTCTCAACGCTTTAGGGCCACTTCAAAATATGGAATGGTGGATGCCGCTTTTCAAAACAGATGGGATTCAAGAAGTGTAAACCTTGGATTTACGTATCGGTTTAGCAAAGGCAAAATGAATGGTGGACCAAAAAAGAGAAACAGCGGCAGTGCTAATGATGAGCAGAGCAGGGTAGGCGGCGGAAACGGAAATTAATCGTTAATAGTTATAGTTAAATAAAGCAGCACAGTCAAAAGTCCCGTCCCTATAATGGCGGGACTTTTCTATGCTCAACAACTGCGTTAACAATTTTCACAACCATAGCATTTCATAGGTCGTATAAGCCGTTTGTGTATTGATAATGCTTTAACACCCTTTGAAACAGATAAACCGGTATTTGTCATAATTAGGTAAAGCGGCAGGTTTCTTTAATCAAACTTTGTAAGGATTAAGCCAATTGTTATGAGATATGTATTTACACTTCTTCTGCTTAGTGGGGTAACATCTGCAGTGCTGGCACAAACCACTGCAAAAATTTCGGGCCTGATAAAAGATGAGCAGGGAAAAGCGCTTCCCTCCGCTTCTGTTTCCTTATTAAAGGCCCGGGATTCAGCACTGGTGAAAATAGCTGTTACGGATAAAGAAGGTAAATATGAGTTTGAGAATATCACACAGGGCAAATACCTGGTTTCCATCAGTTCGATAGGGTATAAGAAAAATTTTTCCAGCCAAATTAATGTTGCCGGTAAAGATGTACAGGTGCCGGCTGTTACCGCTTTGCAAAATGCAAAAGACCTGGGAAATGTTACGGTGACGGCGCAACGGCCTTTTGTTGAAACCAAACTGGATAAAACAGTGGTAAATGTAGATGCATCGCCAACCAGTGCCGGCTCCACGGCGCTGGAAGTGCTGGAAAAATCGCCGGGAGTAACAGTGGATAATGATGGCAACATCAGCCTTCGCGGCAAACAGGGTGTTATTGTTATGATGGATGGAAAACAAACCTATCTTTCTGCATCCGACCTGGCCAACCTGTTGAAAAATATGCCGGCATCTGCGCTGGACCAGATTGAGATCATGACCAATCCTTCTTCCAAATTCGATGCTGCCGGTAACTCGGGCATCATCAATATCAAAACAAAAAAAGGAAGGAACAGCGGGTTGAACGGAAGCATTATGGTTGGCGCTACCTCCAGCATGTACAGGCTGCATGGTAAAACCTATTTTCTGCCAAAGTCGCAAAACAGTTTCAATTTTAATTACCGGAAAAACAAGATCAATTTTTTTGGAAACTACAATCCCAACTATTTTAAAAACCGCGGCACATTGGTTTTTGAAACCCGTTACCTGGATGATAATAAAAACATAACGGGTTATAACAACAACGAATCCCGGTTTCAGTTTGAAGGCAACAACCATACATTGAAACTGGGTCTTGATTGGTATGCTAATAAAAAGAACGTTTTCGGTATTGTACTCAATGGCTTTGCCTTTATGGGTAAACCAAGACCGGAAACAGAAGCGACCTTAAGCGATGCCAACCGCAACCTGCTGGAAAAACTGGTTTCTAAAACCGATAACGACCTTACGTTTAAGAACGGAAGTGTGAACCTGAACTGGAAACATACTTTTGATTCTGCAGGCCGCGAACTGACTGCCGATTTTGATTATATCAGGTATAGCAATCTTTCCGACATGGTGCTGACCACAGATAAATACAACTCCTCCCTGCAGTTTCAAAGCCAGTCGTTGCTAAGAGGTCATTTGCCTTCGGATATTGATATCTATACCTTCAAGTCCGATTACTCACACCCGGTAAAAGGCGGAAAGATTGAGGCCGGTGTTAAGATAAGCTATGTAAAAAATAACAACCTTGTGGAGTACCAGAATTTTATTGGTGGGAAATGGGAGGTTGACCACAACCGCTCCAATCATTTTATTTATGATGAAAACATTAACGCGGCCTATATCAACTATAACAGGCAAATAAAAAAATGGACGTTACAGGCAGGACTTCGGGTGGAAAATTCCATCGCCCATGGCAACCAGGTGGTAACCAGTCAAAAATTCAAAAGAGATTCTACCAATTTATTTCCAACGGCTTTTGCAAGCTATGCCGCCAATCAAAAAAATACATTCACGCTATCGTACGGCCGTCGCATTACCCGGCCCAACTACCAGGATCTGAATCCGTTTATTTATTTTCTGGATACACTTTCCTACCGCCAGGGAAATATTTATTTACGGCCCCAGTACACGCATAATATTGAGCTGTCGCATTCTTTTATGGGAAAGTACATCACAACCTTAAACTTTAATACTACGGATGATGTAATATCCCAGCTGATCCGGCGCCAGGGCAACAGTAAAATACAATACCTCACGGTGGACAACGTGGCCCGGTATGATAATATGGGCATTTCAATAACGGCGCCTGTCAAATTTGCCAAATGGTGGAATACCAACCTGTTTACCAATGTTTTTCATAACCACTATAAAGGGGTTTATGATAACTATGACATCGATCTTCGCTATACTTCTTTTATGGTCAACCTTACCAACAATTTTACCATTGCAAAAGGATTTACGGCTGAGTTAAGCGGCTTTTATCGCCATAAAAATCTGAACGGCCTCACGCAAATGGAACCCATTTATCAAATGAGCCTGGGGCTTCAAAAACAGGTGATGAAGGAAAAAGGCACGGTTCGTTTGAATATCCGGGATCCTTTTGCCTGGCAGAAATTCAGCGGATTAAATAAATATGGAAATGTAGATGGCGACTTCACGTTTTATCCGGATTCCCGCCAGGTAACAGCAAGCTTTACATGGCGCTTTGGTAATAATGGTCAAAACAATCAGCCCCGCCGCCGCAACAGCAGCTCCCAGGACGAACAAAACAGGGTAGGCGGCGCGGGACAGCAATAACCCAAATTTTCTCATGTGCATGCCGGCTCCTTTTTCTAAAGGGGCCTTTTTATTGGTGGATTGGTTGGATTGCCGGGATTTAATAAGCGCAGATTCTATAACTTAGCCTGTTTCTAACGACAAACCGGAAACTAAAAACTAAAAACTTTTTATGCCTTCTTTTGATATTGTAAGCAAAGTAGACGCACAGGCACTGGATAATGCCGTGAATGTAACTACCAAGGAAATCACCAATCGTTTCGATTTTAAAGGTGCACACGTGGTCATTAACCTGGACAAAAAAGAGTATAAACTGAACATGGAAACGGATGATGATATGAAAATGCGCCAGTTGATTGATGTTTTGATCAGCCGGGCCAATAAGCAGGGCATATCTCCCGAAGCGTTCGATACCTCCAAAGAAGGCTACCAAAGCGGAAAAGTGTGGAAAAAAGAAGTGCAGGTGAGGAACGGATTAAAGCAGGAAGATGCCAAAAAGATCGTGAAACAAATAAAAGACAGTGGTTTAAAGGTGCAGGCTTCTATTAATGACGACCTGATAAGGGTAACCGGCAAAAAAATAGATGACTTACAGGAGGTGATCCAGGCCTCAAAAAGCTGGGGTTTGGGCATTCCTTTGCAGTACGAAAACATGCGGAGTTAAGAAAAAAGCCGGGGTTAACAAAAAATCTACAGTTGAAAATCTGAAATTTCCAATCTTTCCCCTACTTTTGCGCCTTCAATTTAAGCCATAATACGTCGTTTATAAACTGAATTATCATGAAAAAAGATCTTCATCCCGCAAATTACCGTTACGTTGTGTTTAAAGATATGAGTAACGGCTACAGTTTTTTGAGCCGCTCTACAGCCGCTACCAAAGAAACGGTTAAATGGGAAGATGGAAATGAATATCCTTTGATCAAATTAGAGATTTCCAATACATCGCATCCTTTCTTTACCGGTAAAAATGTATTGGTAGATACAGCAGGACGTATTGACAAATTCAATAAAAAATACGCTAAAAAATAATCTTACGGTTTTTATAACTGTATTGTCCCCCGGTTTTACCGGGGGATTTTTTTTGCAGCTATTCCATATCTCTCAGATATGGAATACCTTTCAAGCTGCCATGAAAAAAATTGTTTTTACCGAAGAATTTTGCCAGCCGGAGAATTTGTTTCCCTTTACCCTTACCCGCCAGATACAGGATATACGTATAGGTATTTTAACCATCAGGGAAAAATGGGAGCAAAGCCTGGGCATGCCTTCTTTTGACAAGTTTGAAGAAGACTATAAGGACCTTGATCGTTCCGTGGTAATTGATGAAAGCATTGATAACGACATTCTTTACCTGGTGCACGGCAACGTTCTGCCCACTAAAAAATTAATAAAGCAGGTAAAGAAATTAAAGCCCGGAGAGTTTATTTCTCTGCCTGAAAAAGAAAGTGTGGTTTACTGCATATCAAAAAAAGAGGTGTTGGGCCAAAATAAAATTAAAGTGACCGGGGCTGTTGAAATTGATGAAGAACTGGTAGAAGTAGCGTTTCCCTGGAATATTTTTGGCTTGAATGCCTGGGCCATAGAACAGGATTTTGAATTAATAACTTCGGGAAGAAAATCACAAAAACTATCTTCCACTAACAAGCTCACCGGTTCAAAAATCTTTTTGGAAAAGGGAGTCAGGGCCGAACACTGCTTTTTCAATACAGAAGATGGGCCCATCTACATTGGTAAAAATGCAACGGTTATGGAAGGTTCCATGTTGCGGGGACCTTTGGCCATTGGCGAAGGCGCCACTGTAAAAATGGGAAGCAAGATTTATGGGGCTACCACCATTGGGCCCAATTGTATAGTGGGAGGAGAGATCAAAAACTCCGTTTTTTTTGGAAATTCCAATAAAGCTCATGACGGCTACCTGGGTGATTCGGTTGTAGGAGAGTGGTGTAACATGGGTGCAGGAACGTCCAATTCAAACATAAAAAACAATGCATCCGTTATAGTGGTCTGGACACCGCAGGGTCCGAAAAATGTTGGTATAAAATGTGGTGTGATGATGGCGTGATTATTCCAGAACAGCCATTAATACAGCTATCAATACCGGAACGGTTATAGGTGTTTGCAGTAATGTATTTGGAAGCGGGCTGACACCTAAATATATCCCTAACTTTTCCTGGGGTAGCGATGGTGTGGAGCGCTATGAACTGCAGAAAGCCTTCACTGACATTCAGGCCTGGAAAGCATTAAAGCACCAAACCATAACCGAATCTGAAAAAAAGATTCTGAAACATATCTTTGACCACTATTAACCAATTTGAAAATCAGCAGATTTGAAAATTTGAAAATGATCTTTCGGCAAGCTCAGGATGACAAGTTTAGAATGAATAAGGACTTTGCCAAGTGCTCAGTAGTGCATTGAAAGCCGAAGAGTGCGTCCGAAGTTTCGGACGCAAGAGACGATGATAGTAGCAATGCTGCAAAGTACATTATCAGTATTTTATTTGAAAAAAGCTTTGTGCTCATAAAACGAAAACTGATTGCAGCTATCATTTTCAAATTTTCATATTGCCACATTTACACATTTATAACATGAGAAAACAAATTGCAGCAGCTAACTGGAAAATGAATTTGACCTATCAGCAAGGTGAAAAATTATTAGACCAAATTTTAGAAGCGGACCTTAGCCTGGCTCCCCACCAACAGGTAGTTTTTGCTGTTCCTTTTCCTTACCTGATTATGGCAAACAGCGAAGTAGCCTCAGAAACGGGGTATGCCATTGCTGCTCAAAACTGCAACGAAAAACAAAGTGGCGCCTATACCGGAGAAGTGTCTGCGGAAATGTTGCAGTCCATCGGTATCAAATATTGTATTGTAGGGCATAGTGAAAGAAGAGAATATTACCTGGAAACAAATAAAGTGCTGGCAGATAAAGTAAATATTTGTTTGCAAAATAATATCACACCCATTTTTTGCTGCGGAGAAGCTTTATCCATTCGCGAAAGAGGAGAGCAAAATGAATTTGTGCAGCAGCAACTGGAAGAATCTTTATTTCATTTGTCCGAAGAAGAATTAAAGCAGGTCGTTATTGCCTATGAACCCATTTGGGCCATAGGAACCGGCAAAACCGCTACCACAGAGCAGGCGCAGGAAATGCACCAGCATTTACGTTCTGTATTGGCAGGTAAATACGGGAAAGAAGTGGCTGATCAAATTTCAATTTTATACGGCGGTAGTGTAAAAGCGGGGAACGCAGCGGAGTTATTTGCTTGTCCCGATGTAGATGGCGGTCTTGGTAGGCGGTGCCTCTTTGGTGGCACAGGATTTTATACAAATAATTAAAGCCTTGAAACCATAAAGCCATACACACAATATCAAATTGTTGTTACGCAAAAAAACCACATTTTATTGTGGTTTTTAAAGCTCCGTTTGATTGTAAATGGCACCCATATTTATTCATTGGTAAGGAATAAACCGGTCATTGTTTCTATTCCCACCAATCCATCAAAAATAGTAGTGACGGATGGTTTTCATATTACCAAGCCGTTGGAAGTGACGTATTTGTATAGAAATACGTATCATTTTCAAATAGTTTGCGGTATTCAAAACGACCAGTTGATAATCGGGGCTATCATTGGGGCTTTGGTGTATATGATGGGGGTTACATCGGGAATGATCTTTTTGCAAATATTGAGTATGGCGCCAATTATTTATTTTTTGTTCTTGTATTATATTAAGCGGGGGGAGTTTATACAGATACGGGCGGTATAGGATTTAATAGCTATCTCATTTTAAGTATATTGTTGCGATATGCAGGTGTACGGCATTCTACATTTGAATACATGCTACGATCAGCAGCAGTCAGGATTGTCTATTTGTTTATAATGTTTGCAGCCGGCTTGGTTTTAAGTAACCTGGTTTTGCCCGAACGTTTTGGAACCATTTCACTGCTTGTTTTGAATGCCTCACTGTTAAGTATTTTAACCGGTTTGGGAACCGATAGCATGGTTCTTCATAAAGTAGCAAGTAAAAAATGGAATATTTGGAAAGCTGTCCAATTCACCTGGTTGCAATTGGTATCCAGGTTGTTTTGTTTTTATCCTTGGAGTTTTTAAGCTTGTATTTTTGAGAAATAAAACATTGCTGTCGGGTGAAGAATCAGCATACTTGTTTATTGATGTCATTTATTTTATAGGACTGCTATTTACCGAAAAATACCTGGCATTATTATATTCATTTCATAAGTCTCGCAGATAGCCAATGTTACGTATTGGCAGCAATTGGATTTGTCTACCTCTGCCGCTTTTACTAGTTTATTATTTTATTAAAGTTGATTTTTCGACAGTCCTTTATTTTTTTGTTTTTCAAAGTTTTATTCAGGGGATTGCCCTAGTAATTCTTTTCCATTTCAGGAATAAGGCTTTTGAAAAAGCCAGACTTAGAGGCAAAGATTTTTTTTCTGCCTTAAGGTTATCATCAATAGTCATGATAACAAACGTTATTCAACTCACAGCGTACAGACTGGATTTCTGGCTGTTGAAATACTTTTATGGTAATTATGAGGTTGGAATTTATGCGCAGGCTAACAAATTTGCAAACCTTATATGGATCGTACCAAATATTCTGGCTCAATTATTAATTACAAGATTTGCCTCTGCAGATAAAATGATGTGCCACGAATTTTCAGTGCTTCGTTTTATTTTAATTTAATTGGAGTTTTTGCAACGGTTATTTGTGCCAATATCTTTTACTTTTTTATACTTAGAAAGAAGAATATCGGGCAGGATTGTATGCGTTTTACTTATGTTGCCGGGTTATTTTTTTTGGGCTGCCGTTATTTATGTTGGAGCTTATTTTTCATGGGCGGGTAAGTTTTATTATAACTTAATCTGCAGTTCACTTTGTTTTATAGTGATTTTAATAGCCGATCTTGTTCTTATCCCTGAATATGGAATTGCAGGAGCTGCCTGGGCTAATACCATTGCTTATTCTTTGGTATTCCTTTTTTATATTTATTTACTGGTGAAAGAAGTTTTCCTTCAGCTGGAATGATTTATTATTGCTGCGAAGAAAAGACTTGTTCAGAATCTTAAAATTTGTGACCGGGTGAATAAGCAACAGGAACCTTATATTTTATGGCTGCCTTCCTGGTATCCCAATAAACGGGAGCCGTATAATGGAGATTTTGTACAACGGCATGCCAGGGCCGCAGCATTGTATAATCCAATTACCGTTATTGTTTTTACGCAATATGGGGAAAGCGTTAAAAGTGAATTGAAGATTGAGGAAAGCATTATTGGTAATTTGAAGGAGCTTATTGTATATATTCCCTTTAATCCAATTCATGTAAGGTATATTGATAAGATCCGGTATAATCTAAAGCACTATTTTTTTTCAAAAAAGGTATTGAAGCAATATTTCAAAAAGAATGGTTTGCCGTCTTTGGTACATGTTCACGTACCGGTGAAGGCGGGTAATCTCGCCTTGTGGATAAAAAGGAAATTAGGAATCCCCTTTATTGTATCGGAACAAGCTTCTACCTACCTGAAACAAGCGCCTGATACTTATTCGCAAAGACACTGGCTTTACAGGTGGCAAGTGAGAAAAATATTTTCCAAGGCCATAAGGGTAACGAATGTTTCAGCTACGGTTGGGCAAATTCTTAAACAGCTTTTTTCTATAAAAGATCTTCAGGTTATTTATAATACGGTGGATTGTGCCCGGTTCAATTATTCTGGTTGTCAAAAGAATGAGGTTTTTACTTATTTACATGTTTCAGCTCTAAACGATCAAAAAAATATCTTCGGAATTTTGCGATCGTTTAAAAAATTGTATGCTGAAAGAAAGGACTGGAAGCTTGTAATGGTAGGCCCGTTCTCGGATGATATAGTCCAATTTATCAAGGAAAATCATTTGGAAAGCCAGGTTGAATTAACGGGGGAAGTGCCGTATTCGCAAGTAGCAAAATATATGCAAGTGGCACATGTCTTTGTATTGTTTAGTAAGCACGAAAACTTTCCTTGCGTAATTGTGGAAGCTCTTTGTTGTGGCCTGCCGGTTGTTGCATCGGACGTTGCGGGAATCCCAGAAGCTGTAAATGAATTCAACGGAATACTGGTGCCATCAGAAGATGAGCCTGGCTTGGTTAAAGGTTTAATTGAAATAAGGCAGGAGTATGACTGTTATGAATTTCAGTTAATTTCCAGGAAGGCAACTGAAAAGTACAAGTATGAGGTAATAGGAGCTAAATTTAGAGACTTATACGCTGATATTTGAAACCAAAACGGACTTTTAGTTTAAGGTTATGCCATTTCCCCGTATTATAAAACACCATTTCATTTTAATTAGTAGCGTCCTTTTATCGATTTATCTCGTAAATGGAATCATCGCTATACCGCAGCTTTCTATTACATATGATGAAGCAGATCATCTAAATTATGCTGTGCGTTTTGTCCTCACTATAGCTTTTGTATTTCTTGTTAATATCATCAAATTCTTTTTATATTGAGCAATGTATTTGTTAAAACTATACAAGTGGAATAAGTCCTTGTTTATTTTTTTTGTGTGTTTTATTTGCATCCAACTATTTATCAACTTCAAACAAGGTATAACTGCAACACCAATTTTGCACTTCGGAATGTATTCGGGTAAATTTAATCTGCCAAAAGAAATAACAGTTTGGGAGCTTCATATTGATGGGAGAAGATTAGAGCTTTCTGATTTTTCTGCAAAGAACGTTGATAATTTCATTCAGCCTGTACAGATGTTTTCTTCCATCAAAGAAAATAAAGAATTGTATGAAACAACTATAAAGAGGCTGCTTGCCGGTTTAAAAATCAGGTCCAATGAAAAATATTTTGACCCTTCTATTTCTACCGAGGATTTTAAAAGATGGTATAAAAACAGGCTTCGGAATATTTTAAAAAAGGATATCACTACAATTAATGTTTATCAAAACCTGTACTCAGTAAACGGTGCTACCTTAAATAAAATACAAACCCAACTTATTTATGAAATTGACTGAACTGATAAGAGCAAGGATTGTAATCGGATATTGTGTGTTTTGTATTTTCTTCTTTTTGTACAAGTTTTTTACCAATGGCCTTCTATCGCAAATTGTTCCTTCCTTTTACTATAATAAGTTAGATTTCACAACACTGTTGATCCAAACTACTGGGGCTCACAGGTATTTTTTAAATAATTTCATATTATGCCTTCTTGCTGATTCATTTTATTTTTTGCTACCATTTTTCTATTTATGGGTTTATTATAAAAGAAACCGACTTATGCCATTAGCAGGTGGTTTAATTTTTACCTGCAATTTAATCTATTCAATTATTTATTGTTCTTTCCCTACCGACTCGCTGGAAGGTCATATCGCTTTAATAATCTTCCCGTTGGTCTTTATTCCTTTAACCTTGAAAGGCTTTTGGTTTATATTTCAGGCAGTACGCTATTATTTCCTGTTTTTTCTTTTTATCAGCTGGCGTTTGGAAGATAGTACAAGGTGGTATTTTTAATTTCCAGGAGATGAGTGCTATCCTTTTGTATCAGCACAAGGAACTTTTAATAACCGATAAGTCTTCTTTGTTTCTCGGTCTATATCGATGGCTTATAGAGCATCCAGCGGTCAGTTATTGGCTTTACTTTTCGTCAACCATAATAGAACTTTTTTTGTAGCAGGATTTTTTACCAGAAAATATGATAAGGTTCTTTTTCTTCTTTATTTGGCTTTTTTGATCATGGACTCATTAGTCATGCGTATTGACTATTGGGAAACGCTTCCTTTTGTATTTTGTTTATATTATTCACGGTATAGTTACAAAAACCTTGATCAACCCCGCTATCAATTCTAATAAGATTGAACCAGCTTTAAAGACTTATAAGGCTTAAATTGGGCATTTCATCAAATAAGTAGGGAATCTCTTTGTTTAAACTGATTTAAAAGAAATTTAATCTTTAGATTGTCTCTATTCAACTGTACCCCTTATCTTTGCGCCCCGCTTTCTGCGGAAATTGCCTGAAGAGGCCCGATAAGTATGGCGCCTGTGCTCCATCGCCTCAAGGGTTTAACAATAATAATTAGTAACCATGCCAAAGGTTAAAACAAATTCCAGTGCCAAAAAGCGCTTTAAAGTGACAGGTACCGGAAAGATCACGCACCAGAAGTCCTTCAAGCGTCACATCCTGACAAAAAAATCTAAAAAACGTAAACGTGCATTAGGTAAAGATGGCGTTGTTGCAAAAGCCAATATGGATTTTGTGATGCGTTTATTGCGTTTAAAGTAAACCTCATTCATTAAAACTTTTAAACTTCTTAAGATATGCCACGTTCCGTAAATGCAGTTGCTTCCAAGGCACGCAGAAAAAAGATTTTAAAACAAGCCAAAGGCTTCTATGGCAAACGTAAAAATGTATATACCGTTGCCAAAAACGTAGTAGAAAAAGGTATGACCTATGCTTACGTAGGTCGTAAATTAAAGAAAAGAGAATACCGCCGTCTGTGGATTGCCCGTATCAATGCGGCCGTTCGCGAAGAAGGATTGACCTATTCTCAGTTCATGAATTTATTAAGCAAAAAAGAAATCGGTCTGGATCGTAAGGTGCTGGCCGACCTGGCAATGAACAATCCTGAAAGCTTTAAAGCCTTGATTGCTCAGGTTAAATAATGAACATTTAAGATATATTTAGCAGGCCGTTCCGTTTTGGGGGACGGCTTTCTTTTTGTATAGAATCAAACTTTACATTTGTAACAATTTTTTCGTTCGCTGAGTTAACCCATTCAATCTATTAATGAACAACTCTTATCTCGACCTCGTACAACAAACATTCAACTTTCCCCAGGAAGGATTGGAAGTGAAAGATGGTTACCTGCATTTTAACGGTCTTGACATCAAAGCCCTGATTGACAAATACGGAACGCCTATGAAGGTTTCTTATTTGCCCAAGATTGGCATGCAGATCAACAAGGCAAAAGACATGTTTGCCAGGGCTATTAAAAAGCATAAATACGAAGGCCAGTATTTTTATTGCTATTGCACCAAAAGCTCTCATTTTTCTTTTGTGGTGGAAGAAGCCCTGAAGTATAATATCCACCTGGAAACATCATCTGCTTACGATATAGAGATCATCAAAAAGCTTTACGAGAAAAAAAGGATCACAAAGGATATTTTTATTATTTGCAATGGTTTTAAGCAAAAGCCCTATACCCGCCGCATTGCGCAATTGATCAATGGCGGGTTCAATAATGTGATACCCATCCTGGATAATAAGGAAGAACTTCTGGCATACCGTCGTTCTGTGAAAAAGCCATTCAAACTCGGAATCAGGGTGGCGGCAGAAGAAGAGCCAAACTTTCCTTTTTATACATCACGGTTAGGCATAAGGGCAAAAGATATCCTGGAATTTTATGTTGACAATATCGAAGGGTATGAAGACAAGTTTCAATTGAAAATGCTTCATATCTTTTTGAATAAAGGAATTAAAGACGATATCTATTACTGGTCGGAATTGAACAAGATCATCAACTTGTATTGCCAGTTGAAAAAGATTTGTCCCGAACTGGATTCTTTAAATATTGGTGGTGGTTTTCCCATCAAGCACTCTCTGGGCTTTGAATATGACTATCAGTTCATGATCAATGAAATTGTGGGTAATATAAAAGCCGCCTGCAAGCGTAGCAAAGTGCCGATGCCCAATATTTACACAGAATTTGGCAGTTATACCGTGGGTGAAAGCATGGCGCATATTTACAGTGTGATTGGCACAAAGGCCCAAAACGACCGGGAAATGTGGTATATGATTGATTCTTCTTTCATTACTACACTGCCCGATACCTGGGGTATTGGTGAAAAATTCCTGATGCTGCCGATCAATAAATGGGACCAGGATTACCAACGGGTGGTTTTGGGCGGCATTACCTGCGACAGCCACGATTATTACGATTCGGAGGAGCATATTAACGAAGTGTTTTTGCCTAAAGCACATGGGGAAGAGCCTTTGTATGTAGGTTTTTTTCATACCGGTGCCTACCAGGACCAGATCAGCGGCTACGGTGGAATAAAACACTGCCTGATTCCCTCTCCCAAGCATATTATCATCGAGCATGATAAAAACGGCAAGCTGGTTGACTGGATTTATGCCAAGGAGCAATCGGCGCAAAGTATGCTGAAGATCCTGGGATACATTAAATAGAAAAAACTCGCCGGTTGGCGAGTTTTTTTATTAGGTACACTGGTATGTATCAGGTTCGGTTTCTGAGTTCTCTTCATTCATTAGTTGCCAAGAACTTTCTTTCTGGCTTCCTCCCTTTTCTTTTCCGTCATCTTTTCTTTGCTGCCCGGTTTGCCCCTGGTTATTTCCGGTATTGCTGTTTTGATTATTCCTGTAGTAGGAGTTATCTCTGTACCTGTACGAACCCCTGTTATAAGCTTTATTATAACGGTTATTATTCCGGTACGAATAACCATAAGGACTTACCTGGTAGTACCTGCCTGAATAAGGATCTCTTTCAAGAACAACGGTTCCATAATAGGGATCATCCACATAAACTCTATTTGGAGTACGGCGATCATAGGTGCTATAATATTCGTCATCATAGCCGCCCTGCGCGGTGGTACAACTTATAGCCGTAACCGTTAGCATAACCGCAATAACCGCTGATAATAAACTGAAGTTTTTCATGGCGTATTTTTTTATCTTTTTAGTTCAATTTTCCCGCCAAGTATTGATAAAGAAATCTTATATGAAGACAGTTTTAGCACTATTAACATTATTGTTTAGCATCAATTCCCAGGCGCAAAACGAGGAAGCAGCCATTAAGCAAACCATTAACAATTTGTTTGATGGCATGCGCCGGTCTGATACGGCAATGATCCGGTCTGCTTTTGCCCCGCAGGGCATTTTGCAAACCGTTGTAAACAACAAAGAAGGCAAGGTTTTTATCCGGTCAGAACCGCTGGATTCGTTCATTGCATCTGTGGGCAAGCCACACAAAGAAGTTTATGATGAAAAGATCACCTTTGACCTTATAAAAGTGGATGGTCATTTAGCCATTGCATGGACACCCTACAAGTTCTTTGTAGATGAAAAATTTAGCCATTGCGGCGTTGATTCCTACCAATTAGTGAAGCTAAATGGTGAGTGGAAGATTCAATATTTAATTGATACAAGAAGAAAAGAAAACTGCGATTGATGGTTATCCTTTCAGGCGATATTTTTTATTCACTTTTGGACTGTTAAAATAACGGTTCAACTCTTCTTCGGTAAAATCATTGGTAAATTCAACGGGCACTTCAATCAACTGCACCTGCACTTGTTTTAGCTCTTCTTTCAGTTTATTGGTTTTACGAGCGATGTCCGGATCTTTTCCGCCCACCAGCTGGTTGTCCTGGCGCATGTACTCTAATCTTTTAATAGAGGAACGGATGATGGCTGCCTGGTTTTGGTCTATCGACTTATTGGGTACAGAGGCTTCTTTTATGGGCACAAGTGCCAATCCAACGCTGGGTAAGATCTTTCCTGTTTTTTGGGCTTCCTGGCTGCTGGAAGTGGTCAGAATGGTGCCGGTTAAGGAAGTGGTGGCTGAAGTGAGGTCAAAAGTGGTTCTTGCACCCTTTGTTTTTTTCAGCTTTTTATCCAGTTGTAAAAAAGTATATTTTAACTGCAATACATACCGGTCCACATTTTTAACAGCCTGGTTGTAGTCTTCCACGGCCACGGGATAATTCAGGGCGTCTCTTACAATAAAACGCACCATGGCTGTATCACGTACTTTAAATTTATTGGATCCGATAAAATAGACCAGCACCGTTTTTGCTTTCCCGGTATCGGTGTCCTTGGCCAGATCGTAAGACGGCGTCCATTTAAACTCATCTCCGCACTGCTGCACATTGGTGTAGTTGCTGATGGGTGATACTGGTAACAGTGATGATATCTTCAATGGGAAAACTGCCGCTTTCGCACAATACTTTAAAGCTCACTGTTTCACCTTCTTCCAGCCATATATTTCCGCTTACGGTGGGCTTCACCCTGGAAGGAATGATTTCAGTATTGTAAAAAACAATGGAAAAACTGGTATCAATTCTTTCATCGGGATTGGTCACATTTTGAACCCCAATAAAAACCTTGTAGTTAACATCGTATTTCAGTTTGCCCGAATGAAAATAGGATTTATCGGCTTTGAAACTGATAAGGCCATTGTCCTTTTGAATGCGTAGTCCTATAGGAGCATTTCTTAAGAACCAAAAATAGTTAGCTGGATTTTTATTGATCTGCAGCTGATAACTTAAAGTGGAATCAACATGCAGTGTGATATAAGGATTGAGATCTGTTATCCGCAAAACCGTATCAGGATGGGATTGTTGCGGAATCGTATCAGGATATAAAACATATAAACTATCCCGCCCGGGCAACTTTGTTGTATCCTGCGCACTGGAAAGCTGGAACAAACAAAAAAAGAATAAACAAAAGGTAATTAAGTTCTTCATGTGCAACTAAATGGCTTTACGGGCTGCAATATTAAACAATAAAAGAAAACCCTCCGTGGAAACGGAGGGTGTAAACCAAAACCAACTGCTTATGAGAAAATCGTTATATAGAATTACTGTATTGTAATTTGTTTTGCTGCTTCTTTGACCTCAGCCTTCTTCGGAAGGTTTAATGTCAAAACACCATTAACATATTTTGCAGAAATAGTGGTTGCATCAATGGTTTCATCAATTGTAAAAGAGCGTTTGAACGACTGATATTTATATTCCCTGCGCACTTGTTTTTCATTCGCACTTTCAGTCTCGGCTTTTTTTTCTGCAGATACGGTTAAAATGTTTTGTTCCAGGTCAATTTTAAAATCTTCTTTTTCCAAACCCGGAGCAATGACTTCCAAAATATATTCCCGCTCATTTTCCTTAATGTTCACCGGAGCAAATTGTCTTGTGGCCCCAGCCGTAAAATCATCACGCAATAAAGACGGCATTGCAGGAAAAAGGTCGTCTATAAAATTGTTAAAAGATGCTGTTGGCCTGTTTTTCAAACGTACAAGTGTCATAGTATAAAATTTTGGTTAGTAGATTTAAGTTTCCGACAGTTAGGTTTCAAAGTTTGTTCCATTGCCAAAAACGGGTGAAAGGCCTGACAGAACTGCATTTTAAATGATTTTAGCATGACAGTTTGTAAGATTATCGTGCTGATTAGTCCACTATTCTTTCTTAACTTTGCAGAAATTTTTTAAAAATGTATCCAGTAGAAATAGTACAACCAATGAAGGAAGAACTCACCGATAATGGGTTCAAAGAATTAGTAACAAAAGATGAGGTGGAAGGCCAGTTAAAAGAAAATGGAACAACCCTGGTTATGATCAACTCGGTTTGTGGTTGCTCTGCCGGTACAGCCCGTCCGGGTGTGCTGATGGCAGTGGCCAATGCTGCTAAAAAACCCGATCATTTAACAACAAGTTTTGCAGGCTTTGATACCGAAGCGGTGCAAACCTTGCGTCAGCATTTGTTGCCTTATCCTCCATCTTCTCCTGCAGTAGCTTTATTCAAAGATGGCCAGTTGGTTCATTTTATTGAGCGCCATCAAATTGAAGGCCGTTCGGCTCAAATGATTGCCAACAACCTGATACAGGCTTTTGAAGCGTATTGTAATTAAGTTGATTTTTTTGAGATAGAAGCCTCTCGCAATGAGAGGCTTTTTAATTGTTCGCAAATTTTGCCCTAACATTGCTGTTCATTACCTGACCGCCTTATGTATCCCAACCTGTACTACGTTTTTAAAGATCTGTTTGGTGTTAAGATCGGAGCGCTCCGTTTTATTAACTCCTTTGGTTTTTTTGTGGCTATTTCTTTTTTAGTGGCCGCCGCTTTGTTGGCTCAGGAACTCAGGCGAAAAAGCAAACTCGGGTTGTTGCATCCCACAGAGTCAAAAATTACTGTCGGCAAACCTGCATCCGCTACCGAAATACTTTTAAACTTTATTCTTGGTTTTATTTTGGGCTATAAGATACTTGCCTTGTTCTTTTTAGATGCAGCGGCAACCCAGGATACACAGGCTTATATTTTCTCCGGTGCCGGAAGCCTGCCTGCGGGCCTTGCAGTAGGGTTGTTATTTGGCTGGCTCAAGTGGCGGGAGGGAAAAAAACAGCAGTTGGCCAAACCCGAAGAAAGGACAGTGCGCATTTGGCCGCACGACAGGGTAGGAGAGATTACTGTCATTGCACTTGTGTTGGGTTTAGTGGGGGCTAAACTGTTTGATATTTTCGAAAACTGGTCCGATTTCCTGAGAAGACCAGCGGACTATATATTTTCCGGTGGCGGCCTTACTTTTTATGGCGGCCTGATCTGCGCTACAATTGCCATAATATGGTATGCCCGCAAACATAAATTTTCGGTAAGACATTTGGCCGATGCCATTGCGCCGGCTCTGATGATTGCTTATGCTATTGGAAGAATCGGCTGCCAGGTAGCCGGTGATGGCGACTGGGGCATTTACAACAGCGCCTATAAAATTGATGCGGCTAATGAAATTGTTTTGGCGGCCCCTGCAGATTTCACGGATTCGGTTCAGGCGCATGCTTCCTTTTTTGCCACGCATTACGATAATTTGAACGATGTTCATCATACAAGTTTCAAAAAGCCTAGCTGCACTTGGGTTTTTACCTGATTGGTTTTTTGCCTACAACTATCCGCATAATGTAAACGAAACCGGTATTAAAATAAACGGCTGCGATGAAAAGTATTGCAATCAACTGCCCATCCCGGTTTTTCCAACGCCTTTTTATGAAACCCTGGCCTGCACCCTGCTGTTTTTTGTACTTTGGGGGCTGAGAAAAAGAATTCAGCCAGCGGGAGGATTGTTCTGTCTTTATCTCATCTTAAATGGCCTTGAACGCTTTTTCATCGAAAAAATACGCGTCAATAACCGCCTTGATCTTTTTGGCTTTCATCCTACTCAGGCCGAAGTGATTTCAACCGGGCTGGTGATAACAGGTGTTGTTCTTTGGATTTTTCTTCGCAATAAATATCGTACCACCCCACAAAAGCTGTGAATAACTTCGGTTGCATATTTTCTTTAATCTTTTGAAAACCTTAACCAGTCATTATTTCGTAAAATTTGGGTGTAGTATAGTTTTTGTAGATAAGAATATGTTCTAAATCTCTATGAGGTTTAAACTTTGAAACTTACCTTTGCAGATAGTCTTGGACGGATTAACTATCCTTTTGCAACTTTCTGTGAAAATCAAGTGTCAAGTTTATTTATTCATCTTAATAACTAAGGATTTATTTTATGAGGCAACTCAAAATTGCTACCCAGATTACGAACAGGGATTCGCAGGCGGTAGAGAAATATCTTCAGGAAATCTCTAAGATCCCAATGATTACTCCGGAAGAAGAAACTACACTCGCCCAAAGAATCAAAATGGGTGATCAAAGGGCTTTGGACAAATTGGTTCAGGCCAACCTACGTTTCGTGGTATCGGTAGCAAAACAATACCAACACCAGGGTTTATCATTAAGTGATTTGATCAATGAAGGCAACCTGGGTTTGATCAAAGCCGCTCAGCGTTTTGATGAAACCAAGGGTTTTAAATTCATTTCTTACGCGGTGTGGTGGATTCGTCAGTCTATCCTTCAGGCTTTGGCCGAACAGGGCCGTTTGGTTCGCTTGCCTCAGAATAAAATTGGTACCTACAACAAAGCCAACAAAGCCTATATGGCTTTTGAACAGGAGCATGAAAGAGAGCCAAGCACCGAAGAGCTGGCCGACATCCTGGAAATGAGCGAAACAGAGATCAACAATATTTTCCAAAGCAATACCCGTCACACTTCACTGGATGCCCCGGTTCATGAGGCCGAAGATGTAGCTATGGGTGACCTTTTGGAAGGCAGCGATGATACGGATGACGATGTAATGAAGGATTCATTAAGAAACGAAATTCGCCGGGTGTTGAAGTCCCTGTCGCCAAGAGAAGCCGAGATCGTAAATGCTTATTTTGGCCTGGATGGCGAAAATGGAACTACCATTGAACAAATTGGTCAGAAATACGATCTGACCAAAGAACGAATCCGCCAGATCAAAGAAAGAGCCATTAAGCGTTTGCAGAAAGCCCGTTATAGCAATGCTTTGAAAGCTTATTTAGGATAACAACTATGTGAGACGTTTACCGTCAAATGTGAAACAGAAGGAAACCCATCTTACATTTCACGTCTCACATGCAAAATAGCAAATTGATGGGTTTAAACAGCCTTGGTCCGCTTTTGCGAATCAGGGCTGTTTCTTTTTGTAAATTTGCCACTTCTATGAAATGGACATTGTTGGTAACTGCAGTTTTGACCCTGATTCTCATATCCTGCGAAAAAGATATAAATTTTAAGCTGGATAATACAGAGCCCAAACTGGTAGTGGAAGGAACAATAGAAAACGGGCAGGCGCCGGTTGTGGTTTTATCGAAATCAGTTGGCTATTTTTCCAGGATCAGCGTCGAACTGTTGACACAAAGCTTTGTACATGGTGCCGAAGTATATGTTTCCAATGGTAGCCTAACACATAAACTAAAGGAATACACCGTGCCGGTAGGCAGTGGCGTATCGCTTTATTATTATTCCATCGATTCCGGCAGTTTAGCAACAGCATTTGCAGGTGAGTTAAACCATAAGTATTCTTTACGGATCGTTTCCGAAGGGCAGGAATATACGGCCACCACCACTATCCCGAAAATCACAAAAAAGATAGATTCTCTTTGGTCAAAGCCTGCGCCTGACGGCGACTCAACGAAGGCGGTTGTAATGTTAAGAGCCACGGATCCTCCGGGTTTTGGGGATTATGTGCGTTATTTTACCAAAATCAATAACGGCCGGTTTCTCCCGCCGCTAAACTCTGCTTTTGATGATCTGTTTGTTGACGGTACCACCTATGAACTTCAGATAGCGCCGGGTGTTGACAGGAATTTATCACATAAAGAAGATGATTTTTTTAACCGGGGCGATACCATAACATTTAAACTATGCAACATAGATAGGGCTACTTACGATTTTTGGCGTACTATGGAGTTTTCCTATGCCTCGGTAGGAAATCCGTTTTCTACACCAACAAAAGTGATGAGTAATATCAGCAACGGAGCACTGGGATATTTTGGTGGATATGCTTCTCAATACCGTACCTTAATTATTCCACATTAGGTGAATTTCTTAAACAAGCTGTTAACCTAATTCCTTCTATTTTCGCAGACTAAGCACATCAATTAAGCAATGGAGAACAAGCAAACAGAAAGCGTAAACGTATTAATTATAGGATCGGGCCCTGCGGGGTATACAGCGGCCGTGTATGCCGCAAGAGCGAATTTGAAACCTGTGTTGTACCAGGGCATTCAACCCGGCGGACAACTGACCATTACCACCGACGTGGAAAATTATCCGGGTTTTCCCGAAGGCATTCAGGGACCCGAGCTGATGATCCAGTTTGAAAAGCAGGCCCAAAGAATGGGGGCGGATCTGAGATACGGCCTGGCCACCAAAGTGGATTTTTCCACCCGTCCCTTTAAAGTATGGATTGACGAGGAAAAATTAATCCAGGCGCATTCCATCATTATAGCCACCGGTGCCTCGGCCAAATGGCTGGGCATTGAAAGTGAACAAAAGCTAAACGGGTATGGCGTGAGCGCCTGTGCGGTGTGCGATGGGTTTTTCTTTCGCGGCAAGGAAGTAGCCATTGTAGGGGCCGGAGATACGGCAGCCGAGGAAGCCCTGTATCTTTCCAAACTGTGTTCTACCGTGCACATGATCGTTCGCAGAGGTGAAATGCGGGCCAGTAAGGTCATGCAGGAGAGGGTAAAAAATACGCCCAATATCAAAATATACTGGAACAGCGAAACCGAAGAAATCCTGGGTGAAAAATCGGTGGAAGCGGTGCGGATCAAAAACAATCAGTCGGGTGAAACCCAGCAGATCCCTGTAAAAGGCTTTTTTGTGGCCATCGGGCACAACCCTAATTCCGAGATCTTCAAAGAGTTTTTGAATATGGACGAAGCCGGCTATATTAAAACCCTTCCCGGTACGTCCAAAACCAATGTGGAAGGGGTGTTTGCCGCCGGTGATGTGCAGGATAAGATCTACCGCCAGGCCGTCACGGCGGCCGGTAGTGGCTGTATGGCCGCCCTGGACGCCGAACGGTATTTATCGGAGAAGGGAATTCATTAAATCTAACCAGTACCAATCTCAAAAACTTCAACACGTTGACCGGGCATTTTACCATAGAACTAAAAGGCTTGCGCTTCTTTGCACAACATGGCATGTATGAGGAAGAAGCTAAAGTGGGCAACGAGTTCGAAGTGGATGTTTCTGTGGTACACAGTGCGCCTGAGAAAATTATTTCGTCCATTGACCAGACCGTTAATTATGCAGAAATTTTTCGCATAGTACAGGATGAATTCAGCCACCGGCGACAATTGCTGGAAACCTGCGCTATGCAAATTGCCGGCAGGTTACAGAAAACAATTTCCGGAAATTGAAAAGCTTACGATTTCCATCCGGAAATTAAATCCTCCGATCACTAATTTTTCCGGTTCGGTTGGTGTTACCTATACTTTGCCGGTTCCAAAAGAATAGCGATAGCCTTTCATGCAAACCAATCTATTGGGCCTTATAAAAGCTCCTGTCTTTAAAAGATAGGAGCTTTGTTTTTGAAGTAAGTTGTCTTGCTTTTCTGCTACCAACTCTGTTATCAAACTTGCTCTTTTCTATTGACCATTCACCATTGACTATGGACAGTAGGAATTTTATAAACCTGGGACCAGCTTAGTATAATCAGGTCAAATAACTGTTTTATGCCAGCGCTTGCTTTTGATATAGGCAAAGGAAAGAGAAAACAAAACGGACCAATACAGCAGTTCCGACATCCATCCCCACACAATAGAAAGTTTTTGCAGTTCCAATACCACATACACATAAATACAATACACCGAGATGGCTGCCAATTCAATAATGAAGGTCATCTTGCCATTGCCCGTGCCTGTTACGGCATTCAGCCAGATGGTGCCAACAGACATAAATAACATAGCAAGCGCTACTACCCTGATAACCGGAATGCCTAGTTGTATGAAATCTTCTCCCTGCCCGTAAATGGAAAGAAAGGTTTTCGGAAATACATTGAGAAAAACAAAAACCAGAAAGGCCATTGTACAACTCATAAGCATGATCTTGGTGATCAGCCCCATAACCGCATTCTTTTTTCCCTGGCCAATTACATTGCTAACCATGGAGTTTGTTGTAGATGAAAAAGCCCAGATGAAAGACCCGAAAAATCCAAAGATGTTCCGCATGGTATTGGAAACGGCGAGGCTGGTTTGGCCGTGATGTTCCACCAGGATGTAAAAGAAAAACCAACTGACAATGCTAATGGCGTGTTGAAACGCCAGGGGACCTGAAATACCCAGGATCAGTTTCACATAATATTTATCAAAGCTGAAATTTTTAAACAGGGAAAAACGCTGGCTGATGCCCTTAGACCGTATCACCAGGAAAATAACAAACATGCCAATGAATTCGGCAATGACTGAAGCAACGGCTGCGCCATTAAATCCCATGCGGGGCAAACCAAAATGACCAAAGATCAGGGCATAGTCAAAAACAACATTGGCCACGGCTTCCGCCAAAGTTCCTATCACCAGTAATTTACTTCGATTAATGCCTACCAGCAAGGCATTCCGCATCTGGTAGATATATAAAAACGGCAGCCCGAAAATCCTGATCTGTAAAAAACGCACAACATCATGATAAACCTGCTCCGAGTGGATGGAGGAACGGAAGATGGAAGGCGCCACAAACCAGGTAAATAAAATGCCAAAGGCAGCGATGGCAAACGAGATCAAAACCCCCTGGTTAAAGATCTTTCCAATTTCCTCGGGCCGGTTTTCGCCTGCCCGTCTTGAGATCAGGGATTGCAGGCCATTATTCAACCCAAAACCAATACCGGCAAAAATTAAATAATAAACCCCTGTAATGCTGGCGGTGGCCAGGGCCTCTTCGCTTAGGTGGCCTAAAAAAACATTGTTGACAATAAAGTTGAACTGGGGTACCAGCAAGGCAAGCCCTATGGGCAGGGCAATCTTTAAAATTTGCCTGTACGTAATGTCAACCTGCAGCTTTTCGGCCATAACAAAAAAGACCGCAAGCTACTAAACATTTTTATCTGCATACGTTTTTAATGGTTATGGTCTTGAGTGCCTGACCGCATTGAATTCTAAAGCCAAAATTCAAAAGTTTCTCCTGTGTAAGACGTCTCTTTTTTTAGTTTTTACTTTTGAATTTTGACTTTTGAAAACGGGCAGCATGTAATCAGGTACACCACCTTTTACGTACTTTGCAAAAAATAAAAAGATTGAAAACGCTTTTTCATATACAAGCAGATGAGCAGCCGGGTGAAGCAAAAACTTTATTGATGGAAGTAGGGGCGGATTATTGCAGCTATGCTTTTTTTAGCAAAGCAGATGGCTCCATCACAGGCCTTAAATATTTTTCAGTAGATGAATTTGAAATGGAGGCTGACCTCCGGTCCATTATTAATGAAATAAAAGACCTAAACTTTACGGAAGTACTGGTTTGTTCAGCTTTTCCCTGGGCTTTGCTAACGCCACTGAAACATGCACAGCACAGCGATGCGTTATTGGAAGTTATTTACGATCAGCCGGCACAGCAACATTTCAGCGATGCCATTAACGAATGGCAAATGGTCAATGCCTACTCGATGCCTGCAGCCGTTTTTGAACTGATACAAAAACAATTTCCGGCGGCCCGGTTCATTCATGCGTATACACCGGCCATAAAAGCGTACAATGGTTTTGCTGCAGAAAATCAAATCTCTGTCCACTTCACCACGCAACACTTCAGGGTACTGGTAAAGAAAGGAGCACAGATGCAACTGGCGCAGATCTATTCGTACAAAACACCACTGGATGTGGTTTATTATTTATTGAAAATTTGTTCAGAGGGACAATTAGACCAGTCAGATGTGCATTTAATTCTTTCGGGTTTGGTGGAAGAAGCCTCAGCGCTTTATAAAGAACTGCACCATTATTTTTTACACATACACTTTGCACCGGCGCCGGCTGTTTCACTTCCGCAAAACGAATATCCACAACATTTTTTTACATCAACTTATAACCTTGCTGCATGCGTATCATAAGTGGCGAAATGGGAGGCCGGCGCATCAACCCACCGGCAAAAATGCCGTACACAAGACCTACAACCGATATAGCCAAAGAAGGTCTTTTTAATGTGTTGCAAAACAATCTTGATTTTGAAGAACTGAAAACACTGGACCTGTTTGGTGGCACCGGCAACATCAGTTACGAACTGGCCTCAAGAGGCGTGCAGGACCTTACCATTGTTGAGAAGGACACGCAAATGTTTGCCTTCATCAAAAAAACATCGGAAAGCCTGGGCCTGAAAAATTTTAAAGTCGTTAAATCAGATGTGTTTCGTTTTATAGAACAGTGCACCGAAAAATTTGATTTTATTTTTGCCGGCCCGCCGTATGCTTTGCAAAATATTGATGATCTGCCAAAACTCATTTTTGAAAAAGCATTGCTAAATGAGGGCGGGTGGTTTATCCTGGAACATACACCAAGAAACAACTATGAGAATTTTCCCTTTTTTAAATCGGCACGTAATTACGGAACAACCATTTTTTCCATTTTTGTAAATGAAACAAAACATGGTTGATAATTAGGTACCGGGCTGCATTGCTGCTATGAAACTGCTGTTGCGTCGCACTCTTTTGCTGCAACAAGTCTATTCAGCATCATTTCACGCAGCGAACGCAAAGGAGCAACGACGCTGCGCCGCTGTACTCGCTGCGATCGTGGCGAGAAATAAATAAGCTGAATAGAGAACAAAGCGTACAAGTGAGTGACACAAGTAAAGTCAAATAGTAGTTCAAAAGCTGGCGCAATAATTACATCATCATGCTAAAAAAAGAGAGCAAGGAACATATTCAGGAAAAAAAGAGACACTATTTCCTCCACCGATAAAATGAAATGGGACGACCTTTTGTTGATCCAGTTTCAAACCATTGAACTTCCCTTTATAGAGCATGTTTTAAGTTTTTATCCAATAGAGGAGAACAATGAGACAGACAGTTTTTTGATAACGGATTATCTCCATTTTAAAAACCCCAACCTTACTATTTGTTATCCCAAAACAGACCTGCACAATATAAGCATGCAGGCCATTGTTTGTCATGCCGACAGCATTTTTGAAGCCAACGAATACAATATTCCCGAACCGCTGGATACGGAAGCGGTGGAACCTTCTTTGCTGGATATGGTGATCGTTCCCATGCTTGCTTATGATGTAAAAGGCAACAGGGTAGGCTATGGCAAGGGTTTTTATGACCGCTATTTAAAAGAATGCCGGGAAGATTGTTTAAAGATCGGTTTGTCGTATTTTGAACCGGTGGATGCCATAGACGACAGGGACGAATTTGACGTACCTTTAGACCTTTGTATCACACCGCAACGGATTTATGTTTTCTAATTGGTTTTTGAAATCGTTTCGTATTCTCCTTCTTCCATTTGCTATTTTATATGGATTGGTTGTTTGGGTACGTAACTGGCTATACGATAAAAATATTCTTCGCTCCACTTCTTTTGGGTTGCCGATCATTTGTGTAGGCAATCTTTCTGTGGGAGGCACCGGAAAGTCGCCCATGGTAGAGTTCCTGGTCATGCATTTAAAAAATCATTACAAGGTGGCTACGCTGAGCCGGGGTTATAAACGAAAAACAAAAGGCTATGCTTTGGCAACCGATGACACAACGGCTCTTGATATTGGCGATGAGCCCATGCTGTTTCATCAAAAATTTCCCGGCATCCCGGTTGCCGTCGGCGAGGAAAGGATCGTGGCCATTCCGCAATTATTGCACGACCGGCCCGAGACACAAGTGATTATTTTGGATGATGCTTTTCAACACCGCGCCTTAAGGGCAGGATTAAAAATTCTTCTTACCGATTATAATAATTTGTTTACCAGGGATTTCTTTTTGCCTACCGGCGATTTGAGAGATACGCAGGGCAGTTACAAAAGAGCCGATATCATTATTGTAACAAAGTCAAGGCCTGATCTTTCGCAGAAAGAAAGGGAGGAGGTTATAGAAGAGATCAAGCCGCTGCCGCACCAAATGGTGTTTTTTTCCTGCATTTCGTATGGTACGCCCTATCATATAATTCACCGGACGTTTACATTTATTGATGAGGAAACCGAGGTGTTGCTGGTCACCGGCATAGCCAATCCCAAACCTTTAAAAAAATACCTGGAAGACCGTATTCAAACCTATAATATGATGCATTATAACGACCATCATATATTTACGATTGATGATTGGCGTGACATTGAAAAAAAGTTTGAAAGAATGGAGTCCGAAAAGAAAATTATTTTGACCACGGAAAAAGATGCCATGCGGCTGATGAAGTTCAGATCTGAAATAAATGGCATACCTTTTTATGTAATGCCCATTGAGAATAAATTCCTGTTTAACCAGGAAAATGAATTCACCAACAGGGTAGTTCAGTTCATTGAAAATTTTAAACAACCCGCTTAACCAATATGGGACGAAAAAATTCAAAAAAATCAGGAAAGAAAAAAGATCAAAAATTTGATGAGTATAAAGGTGTGCTGGAGATCACCCGTTCGGGAATGGGCTTTGTTGTGGTAAATGGTTTGGAAACGGACATACTCGTGAGACCCAATGATTTTAACACGGCGCTGCATGGCGATACGGTTCGTGTGCAGGTAGATCCTCAGAAAAGTGGCAAACGCATGCAGGGAACTGTGGTGGACGTGCTGGAACGCAAGCAAATGGAATTTGTGGGCAAACTTGAAATGAACAAGGGCTTTGCTTTTTTCGTGGCCGAGGGCAACAAGAAAATACCGGATATTTTTATTCCCCAGGCTGGCTTTCATAATGCGCAGGATGGCGACCGTGTGGTAGTAAAAATAAAGGAGTGGGAAAAAGACAGTAAGAAAAGACCTGTCGGCGAGGTGATAAATGTGCTAAATGCAGAAGACCCCAATGATATGGCCATGAAAGAAATTTTATTGGAGAATGGTTTTCCCATTGAATTTCCGGACGAAGTTTTGGAAGAAGCGGCACGGATACCCGATGTTATTTCGGAGGATGAAATAAAAAAACGAAAAGACTTCAGAGAGATTTTAACCTTCACGATTGATCCTGTGGATGCCAAGGATTTTGATGATGCCCTTTCCATCCGGGTTTTGAAAAATGGCAACTACGAGATTGGAGTGCATATAGCCGATGTAAGCCATTATGTGCAAGAGGGAACAAACCTGGATGAGACAGCCTACCAAAAAGCAACCTCTGTGTATCTGCCCGACAGGGTAAACCCCATGTTGCCGGAACATATTTCCAATTTTTTGTGTTCGCTGCGACCGCAGGAAGACAAGCTTACGTTTTCGGCCGTATTTCAAATGACGCCGAAGGGCCAGGTAAAACAATATTGGATCGGCAGAACGGTTATTCACTCCAATCACCGCTTTACCTACGAAGAAGTGCAGGAGATCATTGAAAAGGAAGACGGCCTGTACAGAGACGAAATTTTATTGCTCAATAACATTGCCCAGCGTTTGCGCAAAAAACGTTTTGACGCAGGTGCCATTAATTTTTCCAGTACCGAAGTGCGGTTTAAGCTGGATGAAAAAGGCAAGCCCATTGGCATTGTGGTAAAAGAAAGTAAAGAAGCGCATCAGCTCATTGAAGAATTTATGTTGCTGGCCAATAAGCATGTGGCAGAAAATGTTTCTAAAATTGAGGTGAATAAAAAACCGCTTCCTTTTCCTTATCGTGTACACGACCTGCCATCCGAGGAAAAGTTGTTGCCCTTCATGGCTTTTGCCAGGAAGTTTGGGCATAAGTTCGATACGTCATCACCTGAAAAGATTGCAGAATCTTTCAACACCATGCTGAAGGATGTGAACGGCAAACCGGAGCAGCATGTATTGGAACAACTGGGTATTCGCACCATGGCCAAGGCTGTTTATACGACTGAAGATATCGGTCACTATGGATTGGGTTTTGAACACTATTGTCATTTTACTTCTCCCATCCGCCGCTATCCCGATATAATGGTGCACCGGGTTTTAGAAGAAGTGTTAAGTAAAAAGATCAAGCCTGATAAAAAAATGGAGCAGAAGTGCAAGCATTGCAGCGAACGGGAAAGAGCTGCCATGGATGCCGAACGAGCTGGCAACAAATACAAGCAGGTGGAGTATATGAGGGATTTTCTCGGAGAGGAATTTGACGGCGTGATCAGTGGTGTGGCCGCTTTTGGTTTTTGGGTGGAAACGGTGGAGCATAAATGCGAAGGAATGGTAAGTATAGCCAGCCTGGCAGAATACGATGAATTCAGGTTGGTAGATACGGATTATAGTTTGGTGGGTATGCGCAGCGGAAGAAAATTCAGAATGGGAGACAAGGTGCGAATAAAAGTGGTTGCTGCGAGTCTGGAAAAACGCCAATTGGATTATGAGTGGGTGCTTACCGCTACGGTGGAGGAACCTGCCAATGAAAAACCGAAACAAAAACGTAAAAAGAAAAGAGTAGAAGAGTAATGCACACCTTTGAAGAGCTATCAAAACAGTTTACAGAGAAATTTGCTACAGAACATTTTCCCTCGTCTCCTGAATCCTTATATGGACCCAACCGCTATTTTTTGCAGTTGGGTGGCAAAAGGATCCGGCCCGTATTGTGCCTGATGGGAAATGAATTATTTGACGAGATCAATAAGGATTCCTGGAATGTAGCTACGGCTATTGAGTTATTTCACAACTTCACTTTAATCCATGACGATATAATGGACAATGCTCCGTTGCGGCGCGGCATGCAAACGGTTCATGAAAAGTTTGGTGGCAGCACAGCGCTTTTGGCCGGTGATGTAATGCTGGTAACCGCCTATGATTACCTTAACAAAGTGTCCGGAAAATATGCCTCTTCTATCATCAGCCTTTTTAATAAAACGGCCCGGGAAGTTTGTGAAGGACAGCAATTAGATATGGATTTTGAAAAAGCAGCTGTTGTTGCCTATGATGAATACCTGGGCATGATCAATTTAAAAACATCTGTTTTGCTGGCAGCCAGTTTAAAAATGGGGGCTATTCTTGGCGGGGCACTGGAAAGAAATCAAAATCTTATTTATGAATTTGGAAGAAAGCTGGGATTGGCCTTCCAGGTGCAGGATGATTACCTGGATGCCTTTGGCGATCCTCAAAAATTTGGTAAACAGGTGGGTGGCGATATCAAGGCCAACAAAAAAACCTTCCTGCTGATCCATGCCCTGGAAACAGCTTCGCCAAAACAAAAGGAGCAGTTGGAGCAACTGCTGAAAACCAATGATGCAAATAAAGTGAATGAGGTGCTTTCCCTTTTCAGGGAATGCCGGGTAGATGAATGGGCAAGGGAGCTAAAGGAAAAATATATGCAGGAAGCCTTTGATCACCTGGAAGATATTGCCGTGCTGTCAAAAAGAAAAGAGCCATTGAAACAACTGGCTCTTTACCTGATACAAAGAGAACACTAGGGTTAAATGTAAGTTTTGGTAATATCAAACCCTATTGCAACACATGAAATAATAATTGCGATATCTATTAAAACGCTGAGAAGAAAAACCGGGATCGTAATTTTTGTAGGCATGGCTGCTAAATTGGTTACCAGCGACATTCCCATGGCCACAATGGCCAATATAAAAAGGGTGATGTTGGTGCCGGCTAAAAGTACGGCCATCACGGTAAGAGGTGTTAAGATACAGCCATGTCCTGCTAATACAATACCTAACCAAAGAAAGCGGTTTTCCTGCTGTCCTTTGCACCAGGCAATAAATTTACCAGGTAAAGAAGGGGAGGTGGTTGTTTGGGTATAAGTTGTAGAAATTGCTTGATTCAATGTTGTTGTTGCCATTTTCATTTCATTTTTGTTGCACAAATTTCAGTCTCGGGAGTTCCCTATCACATGATCGCTATACTCCCCGAAACTGATTTTTGTCAGTTTTTCTTGTAACATTTGGTGAAAACTTTTTCATATGCTGATGGGCGCAATTATTTTTTTTCTATTTTAACCGCTTCAAATAAAACCGGCTGATGGCAAATCAATTATTCAGAAAGAAATCTATACCAACAATTTTACGGGAGGCTAAGGAAGGATTACACGATGCAGAAGGGCATGGCGCAGGATTAAAAAAAGTACTGGGCGTTCGCGACCTTACCTTCATGGGTATTGCGGCAGTCATTGGCGCAGGTATTTTCAGCAGCATTGGTAATGCCAGTTACAACGGAGGCCCCGGCGTTATCTTCTTATACATTTTCACCGCCATTGCCTGCGGGTTTGCCGCTCTTTGTTATGCCGAGTTTGCCTCTACCGTTCCGGTCTCGGGCAGTGCCTACACCTATTCGTATGTGGCTTTCGGAGAAATCTTTGCCTGGATCATTGGGTGGGATTTGCTAATGGAATATGCTATTGGCAACGTGGTGGTAGCTATTTCCTGGAGCGAATATTTTACCGGCTTGTTGGATAAGGCAGGCATGCACATTCCCGACTGGCTGACGATGGATTATATAACAGCGCAAAGAGGATTTGCCGAAGGGACAGAAGCGGCCGTAAGAGCCTGGAATGACGCCCCGCAACTATTTGGTATAAGGGTACTGATGGATATTCCCGCCTTCTTTATTGTTGGATTAATCACCTACGTAGTTTTTATAGGCATTAAAGAAACCAGGTCATTGAGCAATATCATGGTGATCATTAAACTGGCGGTCATTTTCTTTGTTATCGTTTTGGGCGCCTATTATGTGAACCCCGATAACTGGACACCTTTCACCCCCAATGGCATTAGCGGTATTTTAAAAGGTGTCTCGGCTGTTTTCTTTGCCTACATTGGTTTCGATGCCATTTCCACTACGGCAGAGGAATGTAAAGACCCCCAAAGGGATTTGCCAAAGGGTATGATCTATTCACTGATCATTTGTACCATTCTTTATGTGTTATTGGCATTGGTATTAACGGGTATGATACCTTATACAAAGCTGAATGTGGGTGATCCGCTGGCCGAGGTTTTTGATCAACGCGGATTATACTGGGTTTCAGGAATTGTGGCCGTGAGTGCCATTATCGCTACGGCCAGTGTATTATTGGTATTTCAATTGGGGCAGCCAAGAATTTGGATGAGCATGAGCCGCGATGGCTTATTGCCAAAAATATTTTCCCGCATTCACCCAAAATATAAAACACCTTCATTTTCTACCATACTCACGGGCCTGGTAGTGGGTATTCCTGCACTGTTTCTGAACATTGAAGTGCTGCTGGCTTTAACCAGCATCGGAACCTTGTTTGCATTTGTGTTGGTGTGTGCCGGCGTGCTGGTCTTGCAAAAACAAAAGAACCGGCCGGATTCAAAATTCAGGGTGCCGCATGTAAGTGGTAAGTACATCATCCCGCTTTTGTTTTTGGCAGCAGTGGCCCTGGTGGTCATTTACAATCCTGCTCATTTTCAAAACATCTTCACCAAAGAAAGCTTCCCGATGGCTGTTTTCTGGGTGGTAGCTGCTGTTATTGCTGTTTTGTCTTTTGTAAAGAATTTCTCTCTTATTCCGGTATTAGGCTTTACCAGTTGCTTTTATTTAATGGCCCAGGAAAGTCATACCAACTGGTACCGGTTTTTAATTTGGCTGGCTATAGGCCTGGTGGTGTATTTTACCTATGGATACCGCAACAGCCGGCTGGCAAAAGAAACCCTGGCAGGCGCAGGTGCGGAAGAGGGTAAGTTGTAAGTATGTACCAGGCTCATATACTACTATGAAGCTTCTGTTGCGTCGCACTCTTCAACGGCAACAACGCTGTTGGGCAAACCGTGAGTCGATGCCTGCAAGCATTATACAAAACTGCTATCAAGACAGTCGTGAAACGTCAAACGTGAAACTGTAGCAACTCTTTCTTCAGAGTTCACTCTTGTCTCACGTCTCACGTCTGCCGTTTCACTTGGTTTTATAGTCAACTTGAAAGCGGTTGGTATTAAATACAAAAGTGGCGAACAATGGTCTCGTTACTTGTTTCTTATTTTTGCACTATGAAGTACCAGATCGGTGACAAGATAATTGTGTTGCATTCCAATGAAGAAGGCGAGGTGATCGACATCATCAATGATAAAATGGTGATGATCGATGTAAGAGGTGTAAAGTTTCCTGCTTACATGGACCAGATTGACTTTCCTTATTTCAAACGCTTCACGGAAAAAAAACTTTTTCCTCAAAAAAAGGAAAAGAAGTATGTGGAAGATGTGAGAAAAGAAAAAACACCTTTGCAAAAAGTGGCGGATGGCGTCTGGCTTTCTTTTTTACCCAAATTTGAAACCGATGAATTTGGCGATGATGTGGTAGTGGAGTTAAAAATTCATTTGATCAACCGTACTGAAAAAGCGTACAACTTTAGTTATTACCTGCAATTCTTTGGTAAATCGGAATTTGAAATCAGAAACGAGATAAATTCTTTTGGCGATTTTTACCTGCACGATATTCCCTTCGAAGATATAAATGACAGTCCCAATTTTACGTTCGAGTTTTCTCTTCTTCACCCCGATAAAAACAAGGCAGATTACTATGAAGCTTCACTAAAGCTAAAGCCAAAACAATTGTTTGACCGCATAGAAGAACTCAAACAAAAGGGTGAAGCTACATTTACGTATAAGCTGTTTGAACACTACCCCAACAGGCCCGTTGAAGAAACGATTGATGTGGGTCCGGCCAAAGGGGCGAAGATCTATAGCCTGAAAGATATACGCAAGCACCTGCAGCCTGCCCGAACGGTAGTGGACCTGCACATTGAGAAACTCTCCGACGACTGGAAGCATTTATCCAATGCCGAAATATTACACCTGCAGTTAAGGGAATTTGAAAAGTGGTATGAACTGGCCCTGTCGCATCGCCAATCGCAATTAATCATCATTCATGGTGTGGGAAGCGGAAGGTTGCGTGACGAGATACATGATATCCTGCGGTTGAAAAAAGAAGTAAAATCTTTTGTGAACCAGTATCATCCTTCCTTTGGTTACGGCGCTACGGAAATTTATTTTCAGTATTGATGCAACGCTGTGGTGCCGCTGTTTGTCAAAAACAAAAAAGGATATGAGAAAATGGCTTTTTTTGGTGGGGATTTTATTTGCCGGCTTGTCAGGCTGCAATAAAGAAAGATTTGAAAAACAGGTGGAAGGTAATTATACAGGCACGTTTCAAAGAGTCTCTCCAACCGGGAGCTACCCGCAGCAACAGGTTTCCCTGAATTTAAAGGATAACAGCTTTACCGGTCAATCGAGCAATGCCAGGCAGCCTGCCATTTGTCATGGTGGTTGGGAAGCCAGCGGCAGTGTGATAGATTTTAATAATGGCTGTGCATGGACGGCCGATTTTGACTGGACGCTGATTTTGGAAGGAGAATTCAAATATGAAATGAACGGTACGCATTTAAAAATGTGGAAGACAGTTGGAGAAGTGACTGATGTTTATGAACTGAATAAAGCTCAATAGAATTGTTAAAGTAGAAGAGTGCGACGCAGAGTGGACAGCGTAATCAGAAGTTAGTATCATATTGCCGGTTACATTAACATCCTCTCAAATTTTTAAGAATTACCTTTGCCTCACTGCAAGCTGCGCTATCGATTCTGCTTTCGGGTAGGATAGGAAAGTCCGGACAGCACAGAGCAACGCACCGGTTAACAGCCGGCTTCTTTGAAAAAAGAACGAGACAGTGCCACAGAAAATAACTACTTCCGCCTTGCGGAAGAAAAGATGAAAACGTGGGGTAAGAGCCCACGGCTGTTGTTAGTAATAGCAATGGCGGGTAAACCTTGCGTGCTGAAATGCCATGTATACCAACGCCTGAGGGCGGCTCGTCCGATGTTGGGTGGGTAGGCAGATACATTTCAACAGTAATGTTGAAAGCAGATAAATGATAGCACTCCGGGGTTAGTGAAAACTACTCCCGAAGCACAGAATCCGGCTTACAGGCTTGCAGTTTTTTTCATATCCAACCGCTGTCAGGGAAACCATCGTGAGAGGTGAGACGGCAGACGTGAGACAGCGGCCTCTTTCCTCTTCTATCATCTATCATCTATCAACTATCATCTCATCCTTGTCACCCGCTTACGATCAGCACCGGAATTTTCAACTGGTGGCGTACCGCATCAATCGTTTCTCCGTATAACCAATCTTTCACGCCGCTGTGCCCATGGGCTCCAATGACCAAAAGATCAGCGTTGGATTCTTTTACAAGGCGTGGTATTTCCTTATTACGGTGCCGGAAACCCAGCCTGCTTTCAGCCGCATAGCCTTTTTCTTTCACGTACGAAACATAGCGGTCAAGCTTTTCCTGGTCATGACGGGTTTCGTAATCATCCGATTCGTTGCCTAACACTTTGGCGGAAGCACTTTCCACAATATGAATGAAAATGATCTTTGTTAATCCATTGGCCTGGCCTAAGGCAGAAGCGATCAGCTGCTTGTCATGTTCACTAAAGTCAAGCGCAACAGCGATCCTTTGATAAGAAGGTATAGAGATCTCTCCAATGGTTACCGGCGTTTTTTTATGCACTTCAACGGAAACATCTGTTGGCTGTTTTTTAAGCAGAGGATAAATAATGGAGATTATTAGCAATCCAATAAACAATACACCTCCAAGAATGATAATGATCTTCCAGAAAAGATTATCGCTGGCTATAAAATAATCCCAGGCCTGCCCGGTTACCATCCATAAATTTAAATAAACCAGCACTGCGGTGATCAACCAGGCCAGCACCTTCACTACAGGTTTGATGGTGAATATGCCCATTGTTTTTTTGTCGCTTACAAAATGAATAAGGGGAATAACGGCAAATCCTAATTGAAGACTTAAAATAACCTGGCTCAATACCAACAGGCTGTCAATATTTTCTTCACCATTGATCAGTATAACAATAACAGCAGGAACAATGGCCACTAACCTTGTTAATAGCCGCCGCATCCATGGGTTGATGCGGATGCGTAAATAGCCTTCCATTACAATTTGTCCTGCCAGGGTACCGGTCACTGTTGAACTTTGCCCTGCGGCAATTAAGGCTATGGCAAAAAGAGTGGGAGCCAGCTTGGAACCAAGCATGGGGTCCAGCAGTTCATGCGCCGTTTTTATTTCAGCAACATCGGTGCGGCCTGTTTTAAAAAAAACAGCAGCTGCTAAAACAAGGATCGCCGCGTTTACAAAAAAAGCAAGGTTCAATGCTACAGCGCTGTCAATGAAGTTTAGTTTGAGGGCCCGTTTAATTCCTTTTTCATCCCGCTTGATCTTTCTTGTTTGTACCAGGGCCGAATGCAGGTAAAGATTGTGTGGCATTACTGTAGCGCCAATAATACCAATGGCAATATATAAAGCGGTGCTGTTGGGAATGCTGGGAACAAGTCCTTTTGCCACTTCTCCAAGATCGGGTTTTGCCATTATGATTTCTGCTAAAAAAGATAAGCCTATAATGGCCACCAGGGCAATAATAAAGGCCTCCATTTTGCGCATGCCCAAACGCTGCAACAGCAGCAGTAAAAACGTATCCAGCACTGTAATTACAACGGCCCATAACAGTGGTATTCCTGTTAACAGCTGGATCCCTATGGCCATTCCGAGCACTTCTGCAAGATCTGTTGCCGCAATGGCGATTTCTGCTAAAATGTATAAGCAAAAATTAACGGATTTGGGATAGGTTTCCCTGTTGGCTTGCGCCAGGTCGCGTCCGCGAACAATACCCAGGCGGGCAGACAGGCTTTGAAGCAGCAAAGCCATTAAATTGCTCATTAATAAAACCCAGATCAGGGTATAGCCAAACTGGCTGCCGCCGGCTAAATCGGTGGCCCAGTTTCCGGGGTCCATGTAACCCACACTTACTAGATAGGCCGGGCCAAAAAAAGATAATACTCCTTCTCCATACCGGCTTTGCTGTGTTGGTAGTGTCCACGCTTTGGTGTACTTCGCTCAGGGAGTTATGGTCAAAGGTTTTGTTCATACCGCACAAATATGTTTTTTGCTAACTGTTCGCTAATGGTAATAATGGTGTTTTTTATTTTTAACTCAAAGGAATGATCGAAACCGAAGTATTTTTTTACCTCAAGCTTTGTCCCGATCCCGATGGTTTTGTGGTGCAACAGTTCCAGCATTTCGGCCGACTGGTTCGTTACCTGCACCACCTCTGCGGGTTGTTGCAAAGGCAATTGGTCCAGGGAAATTTTTTTGATGTTCCTGATCTTTCCTTTATGGTCAGGGATCGGGTCTCCATGGGGATCAAAAGGCGGGAAGCCAAGGTATTCGTCCAGCCGGTCAATTAGTTTTTTACTGCTTACATGTTCCAGTTCTTCGGCAAGCAGGTGCACTTCTTCCCAGCCAAACTTTAATTTCTCCGAAAGAAAATATTCCCAAAGCCGGTGCCGGCGGATAATTCCAAGGGCAATCTTTTTTCCTTCCGCACTCAGTGAAAACCCGTAGTAAGGTTTATAATGCAAAAGTTTTTTGCCGTCCAGTTTCTTCATCATATCCGTTACAGAGGCCGGTTTGGTTTGGAGTTTTTCCGCAAGAATATTCGTGCTGACGGTCCCTTCCGTTTCCTGTAAATGAAAGATGGTCTTTAAATAGTTTTCTTCACTGGTTGTATAATTCAAGGATGTCTAATTTAAAGTTTAGACAAATCTAAATTTTTTTTAGTAAAATAACAGCACAATGCAATTAAGAGTATTTGCGTTATTTTACAGTAAATACCTATTATGCACAGGCTTGGCTTTGTTTTGTTTTGCTGTATTGTTTTGAGTTGCAACGATAAAAAGGAAGAAGTGAAGGAAGAAGAAAACGGGTTTAGCTATGAGGGGTTTTCAAAATTGTTTCCTGTGGCCAGGTTACCTTACCAGCTCACGGACAGCGGCCTGGAAAAGATCAACGACACCACCGTTATACGTTCTCCAGAGTTTGCAAAGCTGATTCCTGATTCCATTAAAAACAGGATCTTCTCAAAGAACAGTATGGTGAAATATACGCCCATTATGAAAGTGCAGGAGCCCAAAGCCGAAACGTATTTTTTGGTAAAGGCCTCAGCAGGCACCAAAAGAGCAGCGCTTTTATTAAGTTTTGACGCGGCAGGCAATTATGCTACCACCCTTCCTTTTTTGGTTCCGGATGATGATGCCAGCACTTCGCAAAGTACTTCAATGGATAAGTCCTATACCGTTTCCCGGAATGTTGTACGCAGGAAAAACAATGACATCGTTGGCGAAGGCAAAAATGTTTACGTGTATAACAGCGATGCCAAACAATTTACATTGATCATGACCGACGTGCTGGATGAACAAAATGCAGAATTGATTAACCCCATAGATACCCTTCCACGCACCCGCAAGTTTGCCGGTGATTATGTCAAGGGAAAAAGAAACATCGTCTCCATCCGGGATGGAAGAACGGCTAACCAGGCCATTGCTTTTGTACATCTCGAAAACAAGGAAGGCGACTGTATTGGTGAATTAAAAGGAGAACTTTTGTTCACGTCTTCCACCAAAGCCGTTTACCGGCAGGGTGGCGACCCCTGCGTGCTGGAATTTTCTTTTACGGCCACTTCTGTGAGTTTAAAAGAGGCAGAAGGATGTGGCAATCACCGGGGACTGGATTGCAAGCTGGAAGGTGCGTTTTCAAAGAAAAAAGAAGCCAAACCCAAGCCTGCAGCCAAGAAAAGCAAAAAGAAATAAGGTTTTGTTATCGTGTAAATCCTACACATTTATTTTAATTTCTTTAATTTGCCCAGCTATAAAAAAGAAAAGATGGATTTCAGATCATTTAAAGTTCCTTATCCGGTTGATGAACGTTATTCTAAAAGTGTGGCTTATTTCTCTATGGAATTTGCCATTCACCAGCCGCTGAAAATTTACAGTGGTGGTTTAGGGTTTTTATCCGGCTCTCATTTGCGCAGTGCTTTTGAACTTCGCCAAAACCTTATTGGCATTGGTATTTTGTGGAAGTATGGTTATTACGATCAGGCCCGCAACCAGGATCAAACCCTGCAGGTTACCTGGATGGAAAAGCAATACAGTTTTCTTGAAGATACAGGTATCAAGTTTGAAGTGACCATTCACGAGCACCCGGTTTGGGTAAAGGTGATGTACCTGCCGCCGCTCACTTTCAATTCGGCTCCGCTCTTCCTGATGACAACCGATATTCCCGAGAACGATTATATCTCGCAAACCATCACGCATCGCTTATACGATGCCAACGTGGCAACCAAAGTGGCCCAATTTATTTTGTTGGGTGTTGGGGGCGCCAGGTTGCTGGATGAAATTGGTTTCAATCCCGAAGTGTATCATTTGAACGAAGCGCATGGCGTGTCTGCTGCCTTTTATTTGTACCAGAAATTTGGCAGAAAGAAAGAAGAAGTGAAAAAGCGTTTGGTGTTTACCACACATACACCCGAAGAAGCGGGCAACGAAAAACACGACATTTATCTCTGTCATAAAATGAGTTACTTCTGCGGGCTTGTCGGTAGAGGAAGTAAAGAACCTGACAGGCATGCCGGATGACCAGTTCAATCATTCGCTGGCGGCGCTGCGCTTTGCACGGATTGCCAACGGCGTTTCGCAGTTGCATGGCGTGGTATCAAGGCATATGTGGGAGAAGTATGATGATATTTGTCCTATAGTAGCCATTACCAATGCACAAAACTGGCGTTATTGGTCCGATAAACAATTATACAGATCGGGAGAAGAAGGCAACGATGCCGCCTTTGATGACCGGAAAAAATGGATGAAGAAAAGGGCATTTGAAATTGTAGCCGACCAAACGGGAAAGATCTTTGATCCCAATGTATTTACCATTGTTTGGGCCCGCCGTTTTGCCGGTTATAAACGTGCAGGCTTGATTGCATCTGATAAAGAAAGATTTGAGGCGTTATTGAACAACTCAAAATATCCTGTTCAGATTATCTGGGCCGGAAAACCATACCCGGTTGATTATCCCGCCATTTCAGAATTCAACTACCTGGTACAGCTAAGTAAAAATTATAAAAATGTAGCGGTGTTGATTGGCTACGAACTGGCTTTGTCAAAACGGATGAAACAAGCTTCAGACTGCTGGTTGAACAACCCTCGTGTGCCCCGTGAGGCATCGGGAACCAGTGGTATGACAGCGGCCATGAACGGTGCTGTTAACTTCTCTACCAACGATGGATGGATACCTGAATTTGTACATCATGGAAACAATGGTTTTGTAGTACCACCTGTGGAATACACAAAAATGACCGTGCAGGACCAGGATCAATATGACCTGGATCAGATCTATGAAATCCTGAACGGCGAAATCCTTCCGTTGTACTACGATAACCAGAATACCTGGAGGCAAATTGTGAAGAACGGAATGAGAGATGTGCAGATCCAATTCGACAGTAACCGCATGGCTGAAGAGTATTACGAACTACTGTATAAAAAACCGTATGGGCAGCACCCGAAGAAAGGGCATACGGTGGCAGATGATATCGCACATTAAGTAAGCCGTGTAATAAGGCAACTTATACCAAACCGCTGTCAAGGCAGCCATCGTGAAACGTGAGACGGCAGAGGTGAGACAGAAGCAGCAGCCTCTTTCCCTTCTGTCATCTACCAACGATCATCTATCATCTTGGCAACCGTTTGGTATTAATTGAGCTATTCTATTTTAATTGTTTTACGGCCGGATACAATCCGGCCTTTTTTTATAAAATCAGGTTATTCACTATTTGCCCGCGTCAATAGCAGGCAGGTAAACCGTGCTTTGATTATTCCGCTGTAAGTATTCCAATCATGGTTTTGTAATGGCTGGGAAAACTGCAGATAAATGTGTACTGCCCTGCAGGTACAGTAAACTCTATGGTATCCGACTCTCCCGGACCTAAAAGCTTGGTATGGGCAAGAATGGCGGGATCGTTCGCAGGGATATAATCAGGTGCTTGTGAGGCCTCTTTTTCAAAAGCAACAAGATCGGTCCCGTCTTTTAACAAAGTAAAATTGTGCCCCATTGATGCTTTGGGCATTTTACCTATGTTCCTTAAAGTGAGGGTAACTTTTTGACCTGCTTTTACATTGATTTCAATTTTATCGAATTTCATCGAGTCGTTCGCGGTCAGTTCTACAACATTTGAAACATTGGCAGGCGTTTCTTTGGGCTGGGTGCTGGTTGTTTCTGTTTTTTGTTCTTTATTATTGTTGCAGGCGGCTAAAATAAATGGAACTGCAAACGCAGTTAAGAGGAGTATCTTTTTCATATTGTTAAGTTGAAGCTTTCACAAAGTTACCACTCGGTTCAGCACATATTACTACAAAAATGAATTAACCAGGTTACTTCCCATTACGTGTACAGGGCAACGGTATTTAAATTAAAATCAGCAGGAACCTCTTCTAATCCGCCAAAGGCGGATATAATTAGTGTAGAAAATAAGGTAAGAGGGCGGCTTAACAGTCTCATGTTTTTGTCACCACCCCGGCCAACAGCTCAGGATGCTTCATACAGAAGTCATTCGGTGCAGGTTAGCCGAAAGTCACTCTCTTGATCCCAAAGGGATCACAGCTTTATAGAAAAAGAGCCATAAAGAGGACTGCGACCCCTTCGGGGTCGAACATTCCAAACCGTATGTATGTTGCTATAAACCTTTGATGCCGCTGGCATCCGCTCTTTCTTTTGAGGCGATTAGCATTGTTCGGTCACCATCAAATCCGCCAAAGGCGGAATGTTAATTGCTATAGCGGTTCAAAATAGGGTACAGTGAAACCAAAATCCCGAAGGGATGGCATTACTATAGAAAAATTGTAGGTATTGGTTTTTTGAGAAACCCCGAAGAGGTGAAAGCTGTCATCCCTTCGGAATTCAGAAACAGCCCGGTTCGGCTCTAAAAACACCAGCCCTTCAGGCGTAAAAAATTAGCTGTGTTTGCCCTGTTAAGTGATACAAACGTCTTCAGTGTAAGAGAAAAATAGTGACCATACACTGCCAGCTCATGCATTGTTTTCAATTGTTGAGTGAAATGCGCTTTAACAGCTACATCAGGTACGACAGAATATAAAAGAAATAGTAATGACTAACCTTATCACTTGCTGAACCGCTCCGTCATCTCCTCAACCGGGATGCTGCCGCTGTAAAATCCGGCCAGTTTTTTTATGACGCCTTCTACCAAAGCATCGGGGCAGGAGGCGCCGCTGGTCAGCAGAATTTTTACAGGTTGTTTTTCGGGCAAATAATTGTCGGTCACCAATTCCACGTGTGTATGGAAATTGTAGTGCAGGATGGTGTTTGGCGAAAGCATCTTTTCTTCGCTGTTAATAAAATAGGTCGGTAATTTTTCTTCGCACAATTCTACCAAATGCGATGTGTTCGAAGAATTGTAACCACCTACAACAATGGCAAGGTCAGCCTCTGCCTGCAGCATGCCGCTTACGGCTGTTTGATTATCGTTGGTGGCATAGCAAAGCGTATCTCTGGTATCGGCAAAACGTTCCTTTATTGTTTCTTCGGTTAAGCCATATTTTGTAAGCATGGTTTCCTTCAGGTAATCGGCAATGGCCTGGGTGTCGCTGGCCAGCATGGTGGTTTGATTGACCACACCAATGCGCTGCAGGTCTTTTGTTACATCAAACCCCGCTGAGTGCTGATTTTTAAATTCTGTATAAAACTGTGCTGCGGGTTTTTCCCCGGTAATGTATTTCGCCAGTTCCATGGTTTGCTGCATGTCTTTTACCACCACCGACGGAGCATTGGCAGCCGCATGCGAAAAAGTAGCTCTTGTTTCTTCGTGCGAGGGCTTACCGTGAATAATGATCGTGTATTGGTTTTTGGCAATGGCTTCGCTGCGGTTCCAAACCTTTTCTACAAAAGGACAGGTGGTGTTGTATTTTTCTACGCGGATACCAATCTCTCTTAATTTTTTTTCAATGTCCAGGGTTGTTCCAAAAGCCGGTATCAGTACAATGTCTTCGGCGGTCAGGCTTTCAAAAGGAATGATCTGGTTACCTGAATTATCCTGCAGAAACTGTACACCGCTTGCCTTAAGATCGGCATTCACCTGTGGGTTATGGATCATTTCACTCAGCAAAAAAATGCGTTTGCCCTCGTTTTCTTCTATCGTCCGGAAAGCAATGTCAATAGCATTCTCCACACCATAGCAAAAACCAAAATGACGGGCCAGTAAAATTTGCACAGGACCAAAGTCCAGCACCGTAGGAGAGAAGTCCTTCTTCATACGGTCGTTCTCTTTGCGCTTTTTTTTGATGGCAGAGATCAGCGGACTGCGATAAACAATAGGTACATCAAAGCTTTTCATCGGCTGCAAAATTAGCATTAAGAGCCGAAGTGTATAGGAGCTAAGCGTTAAAAAGAGGAAAAGAGGTAAAACAGGAGAATTTTTGCCCTCAATTTTTATCTCCTTTTTCTTTACTTCTTCTCTTGTCCTATCTTCAATTTTATGACCTCTAAAAAAGCCTGGATCACACATACCAATGTGTATGAAGTAAATCTTCGCCAATATTCTGAAGAAGGCAGTTTTGCCGCCTTTGCCCAACACCTGCCACGCCTAAAAGATATGGGCGTGCAAACGCTTTGGTTCATGCCGATTACACCCATTGCACAAAAACTGAAAAAGGGAAGCATGGGCAGTTATTATGCCTGCTCCGATTATACATCCATCAATCCCGAGTTTGGGACAATGGATGATTTTAAATCGTTAGTGCAAAAAGCACAGGGTATGGGTTTTAAGGTTATTATTGACTGGGTGGCCAATCATACCGGCTGGGATCATATCTGGACGGTTCAGCACCCCGACTGGTATGAAAGAGATGAAGCCACCGGTGATTTTAAAAAGGCTTCGGGCATGGATGATATTATTGAACTGGATTTTAAAAATAGGGACATGCGCAAAGCCATGATAGAGGCAATGAAATTCTGGGTTCAGGAATGTGATATTGATGGCTTTCGCTGCGACCTTGCTTTTTGGGTGGAGCTTGATTTCTGGAAAGAGGCAAAAACAGAACTGGATAAGCTAAAAGAATTGTTTTGGCTGGCAGAAGCAGATCCACTCGATCACCCGGAATACATGCAGGTTTTTGATGCTGCTTATAGCTGGACATGGATGCATAAAACAGAAGAATTCTATAAAAATAAGTGGCGTCTCCACGATCTGTTGCCGGTGCTCCATAAATACCAGGAGTCACCCGGCATTAAAGCCTGGTTTACTTCCAACCACGACGAAAATAGCTGGAATGGCACCGAGTATGAAAAATATGGTGAAGCGGCAAAGTTGTTAGCGGTATTCAGTTGCACCTGGCCGGGAATGCCCTTAGTTTATAGCGGACAGGAATTGCCCAATCTAAAAAGACTGGAGTTTTTTGAGAAGGATGTGATTGAATGGGAAAAAGGAATTGAACTGCATGATTTCTATAAAACACTTCTTCATTTGCAAACTTCTAATCCCGCCCTGCATTCCAATAGCGCTGTGGAGCGTATTCATACATCGGGTGATGAGAAAGTGCTTTCTTATTTAAGAAAGAAGGGTGAGAAGGAAGTGTTGGTCCTGTTGAATTTTTCGGATATGCCTATCCGTTTGGACTTGTTTGATCTTCGGGCCAAAGGTATTTTCACCAATGTGTTTACTAACCAGGAAACCGATCTGGATCACCACCGGAAATTTGAATTAAAAGCCTGGGCGTTTTTGGTGTACACAAAATAGTGCTGAAGGAATTTGAATTTTATTGGGTTTGGCAGAGGAATAAGTGAAACGTCAGACGTCAGACGTGAGAGGATGTATGCACTTTCTATTGGAATTACGTTTGACCATGGACACACCGTGTTTGTAACGCTGACTAGCTGATAGCTGACGCTACTTCTCACAGCTCTAACAAAAAACTCAAACGCATAGCCGCTGTAAAGTCCTTATCAACTCTGCAGGACTAACATTCTTCTTTTACTGCTGACATTAGTCTTTCTCATACATGAAGAACATAACATGTAGAATTTGAATTGGTGCATTTATTGTAGATACTTCTCCTATAAAAATGCTCACTGCATATTCCTATGTAAAAACCTTTCTCTATCGTTCCCTGCTCTCAATTGGCTCAGGCATTAATTATAGAACCGTGGTAATAAATAGCAGGTTGCAAATTTTTACTCAAATATTCAGGCTATTGCAAAAGCAGGGTTAATGCTTTTGTGTGTATAACCGCTGCCTGTATTTACCTGATGAGTTTCACCTGCTCCACCGTTTTGAATGGAATTATTTAATCATTATAAATTCTTCTTTATGAGAAAAGCTTTAGTAATGTCAGTGTTCTTCATCCTGGCAGGTATGTATGCAGCAAAGGCTCAGCTTCAAAAAGGAAATGTATTGGTAGGAGGAGATATTGCCAGCTTTGACCTGGGCCTGAATAAGGGGAACAGTTTTAATTTGCGTATCGATCCCAAAGCTGCCTGGTTCATTCAAAACAATGTAGCAGTCGGAGGTTTTATTGACATTGGCCTTTCCACAGCAAAAGGAGCGGGCACTACGGTTAACTATGGAGTTGGTGCGTTGGGCCGTTATTATTTTAGTCAGGCTGAGGTGAATGTTTTAAGGCAAACCCGGTTGTTTTTAGAAGCTACAGTAGGGCTATCAGGAGTTAACCCGGCCTTTGGCGGTAACACCAATGGTCTTGGTCTGGGGTTTGGACCTGGCCTGGCACATTTTATCACTTCCAATATTGGCCTTGAAGCCTTGCTGAAATACAACGGGGTGATCGGTTTCGGCTCATCGGCAACATCCAGCCGTTTGCAATTAGGGATAGGCTTCCAAATTTATTTGCCAAACAGAACCGTAAGGAGAGAGATAGAAAAAGTTAAATAGATTTTTGCCTGTTGCTTGCCCTTTTATAAGCCTTGTAAGACGGATGTTTTAAGTAGAGGGATTGCTACAGCTATAGTAGTTCTTGTATACTGCTATAGCTGTATTTCGCAATTTAACAGCAGCCAGAAAACGAACAGGTGGGCCGTATGGATCATTGCTTGCTGCTGTTTATATGCATCTCGTGAACGCCTTGAATGTATTGCTCTTTTCTTAAAACAAACTCCACAAGCTTTTTCCCCGCTTCCATTTTTTCGCCTGAATGATAAAAGCCGCTTTTTAATAAAACTTTTTGTGACGCCTCATTGGGCTTTTCCGTGTAAGCATAAATGATGTCCAGTGGTGTTTGAGAGAATACATAGTGCAAACCTGCCCTGGTTAATTCTGTTGCATAACCCTTTCCCCAATGCGATGGCAGTAAGGCGTAGCCCAACTGCATGTGGTCCGTGTTTTCAACAGGTATTACAGCAAAAGAACCAACAAACTCTTTGGATGTTTTTTCATGCACGGCCCACCGGCCATAGAGGGGCGTTGCATTGGCAGCAGCAATTACTTCCAGTAAAAATTGATCACAGGCTTCCTTCGTTTTGACAGGTCGTATAAACCGGACAACATCCGGGTTGCCATTCAGCAGGAAAAAATTTCTTTGATCATCGTTTGTGAAAGCGTTTACCAGCAGTCTTTCGGTTTCAAATATGCAGGCCATGATCAAAGTTAAAAGATAAGTTTATTGCCAGTGGTCTTATAAACTGAAAATAAATAACGTATTTTAATCTGTAACCAAATTTGTACGGTGAAAAAGATCCTTAAACGAACCCTTCTCTTAGTTGCTGATTGCTGCATTGATTTATGGAGTTTATTATGCCTGGTTTTCGTTTCCGCTGATCAGTGGATACAGCGCTAAAAATGCCTGCTCCTGTATTTTTGTACAAGGGCGAACGAAAGCCAGTGTGCAGGAGGAAGAACTAGCCGGTTTTCCTTTTTCACTGGGAAGTATTTCTGTTAACACGAAAGGATTCTTCTGTAACCGGCAAAGTGTTTGGTCTTGCTAAAAGAAAAGCTGTTTATCGCAAAGGTTTGGGCTGCACGCTGGTGAATGATATACCTGAATCGGCTCTTCGTTCGCAAAATTTTTTGTTGCCCGTAAATGAAAAACAAAATAGTGATTCGCTGTATTGGCCACTCGGTGACCGCTTGCCCGATACAATGCCGGCAGGTATCGATCCTGTTATGCTTAACCAGGCAATGGATATGGCATTTGCAGAACCTGATAGTACGGATAAAGTTCATACCCGTGCCGTGGTGGTAGTGTATAAAGGCCAACTGGTGGCAGAAAGATATGCGCAGGGCTTTAATGCCCAAACGCCTATGCTGGGATGGTCGGTTGCCAAAAGTTTTATGAATGCATTGATAGGAGTTTTGGTTAAGGATGGCAGGCTGAATCCGGCGGCTCCCGCACCGGTTCCGCAATGGCAGGACAGCAAGGACCCGCGGCATGCCATCACGCTGGAGCATTTGTTACAACAAACAAGTGGTCTTGATTTTCGTGAAAACTATGCAAGCTATAGCGATGTGACCAACATGCTTTTTAATAAAGGCGATATGGCCGGTTATACCGCCGGCTCTTCCCTTGAAGCATCCCCCGGGCACAGTGTTTAGTTACAGCAGCGGCAATAGCAATATCCTTTCGGGCATTGTGCGGCATACCGTAGGCGAAAAAGAGTATCATCGGTTTCCCTATACCAGTTTGTTTTCAAAACTGGGCATGCACAGCGCCTTTCTCGAACCTGATGCCTCCGGTACTTTTGTGGGTTCTTCGTACGTGTTTGCCTCGGCACGGGATTATGCCAGGTTTGGGTTGCTGTATTACAACGATGGCATATGGAACGGGGAAAGAATTTTGCCGGAAGGATGGGTGCAAAAAACCTGTGCGCCATCCGCTGCAAACCCACTTAAAAATTATGGCTACCAGTTTTGGCTGAATGGCTTTGATAAAAAAGATCCTTCCAAAAGATGGTATCCCGGTGTGCCAACCGACATGTATTTTGCAGACGGTTTTGGCGGCCAGGATATTTATATTATTCCTTCAAAACATTTAGTGGTGGTAAGGCTTGGCTTAAAGGTGATGGACGAAAACCGCTTTCTTCAAAAAATTATGGAGGCTTTGCGTTAAAAGCCAAAGCCATTTATCCATTCGTTAACACTGAAGAAGTGTAATTAAGGATTCCTTAGAAAAAGAATGTCAAAACTTTCTGGCAACAACCATAAACTATAAACTACAAACCATAAACTCTTATCTTCGCACCCGCTATGACACAAGAACAATTGAAAGATATGAGGGACCGTGTGCTTGTCCTGAGGAGGTTTCTTTGACGTCGCTAACCGCAGCGATAAGATAAACCAGGATAAACAGCTATCACTTTCACCCGGCTTTTGGGATGATAATGCCCGGGCCACTTCCATTCTTAAAAGAAATAAAACTAAATGAGTATTGGGTAAACCTTTACGAGGAGGTAGAAACCGCCGTGGAAGATTTTGCCGTGCTCTTTGAGTTCTGGAAAGAAGGCGAGGGCAGCGAAGAAGATGTAAAAGCAGCTTACGACAAAGCACTCCAGGCCATTGAAGATGCCGAATTTAAAAGCACACTCAATCAGCCCGAAGACGAGTTGCCTGCCGTGTTGCAGATCAACTCCGGGGCCGGTGGTACCGAAAGCCAGGACTGGGCCGAAATGCTGGCCCGCATGTACCGCATGTATGGCGAAAAGCAGGGCTGGACAGTAACCGATCTGGATTGGGTAGATGGCGATGGTGCCGGTATTAAAACCTGCTACGTTTCAATTTGATGGTCCTTTTGCTTATGGTTTTCTGAAAGCTGAAAGCGGTGTGCATCGCCTGGTGCGCATTTCTCCGTTTGACAGCAATGCCAGACGGCATACTTCGTTTTGCTTCCGTGTTTGTGTACCCGCTGGTGGATGATACGCATCAATATCGAAATCAAGCCTGCAGATGTAAAAATGGAAACTTCCCGAAGCGGTGGCGCCGGTGGCCAGAACGTAAATAAAGTGGAAACAAAAGTGCAGTTAACGCATATTCCAACGGGCATTGTGGTTGTATGCCAGCAGGACCGGTCGCAGCTGGGCAACCGGGAAAGAGCGATGGAAATGCTGAAAAGCCGCTTGTATGAACTGGAATTGCGCAAGCGCAATGAATTAAAAGATGCGGTAAACAGCAATAAGAAAAAAATAGAGTGGGGCAGCCAGATACGCAGCTATGTTTTCCATCCGTATAAAATGATCAAGGACCACCGTACCGATTATGAAGTAGGCAATGTGGGGCCGGTGATGGATGGTGAATTGGATGGATTTATAAAAGCGTATCTGATGAGTGAGAAAGAAGATGCAGCAGGCACATAAAAATGTTGCTGAAGTCTTCCATAATAGAATAGTTCTTTAAAATAATGGTGTGAGTTATGTAATCAGCTGTATTGCTACTATCATCGTTCCTTGCGTCGCACTCTTGTGCATGTAATAATTCTATGCAACAATGACGAGGTTTCACCTCAGAGAACTCAAAGGAACGCAGAGAGCCGCAGAGTCACCTTTGCGCTCGCTGTATGCGAACAACTTAGCGTCCTTTGCGGTTGACCTAAAAAGCTGCAATAGCAATTACAAAGCGTACAAGTGAGCGACACAACAGGCGATGACAGTAGTGCAAAAGACCATACCATAAATAAAAATCAAAAGAAAAGAACTGAAAGCAGCATTCTCTTTCTCTTTTTTCTCTTTAATTTCTTAGCTAAAAAAACAAATCATTTCAAAATGAGTTTAGGATATTTTTCATACCCGATGCCGGTGAACGAACCGGTTTATACATATGCACCGGGAACAGCAGAAAGAGCCGCTTTGCAAAAGGCGTTGGCAGAACTGAAAAGCCAGCATGCAGATATACCCATGTACATTGGCGGCCAGGAAGTTCGCACAGGAAAAAAAGTGAACCTTCATCCGCCCGCATGAAACCGGGCATTTGCTGGGTCATTTTCATGCAGGCGATGCCAGCCATGTGCAGCAGGCTATTGATGCGGCGCTGGCCGCAAAAGAAGCATGGGCCGCTACCAGCTGGGAAAACCGTGCAAATATTTTTCTTAAAGCGGCAGATCTGCTTTCTACCAAATATCGTTACCTGATAAACGGCACAACGATGCTGGGACAAAGCAAGAATGCCTACCAGGCAGAGATTGACAGCGCCTGCGAGCTGATTGATTTCCTGCGTTTCAATGTTCATTTTTTAAGCGAGATCTATAAACAGCAACCCATTAGTGCACCGGGCATGCATAACCGCCTGGAGTACCGTCCGCTGGAAGGATTTGTACTGGCTATAACGCCATTTAATTTCACCGCTATCGGCGGCAACCTTCCTACCTCTGCTGCCATGTGCGGCAATGTGGTGGTATGGAAACCGGCCAACACCCAGGTGTATGCAGCGCAAATGATCATGCAGATTTTAAAAGAAGCCGGGCTGCCCGATGGTGTTATCAATTTAATTTATGTGGATGGCCCTACGCTGGGTAAAGTATGTTTTGCGCACCGGGATTTTGCAGGCGTGCATTTTACCGGTTCTACCGGTGTGTTTAACCAGATGTGGAAGAGCATTGGCGAGAACGTAGCCAATTATAAATCTTATCCGCGTATTGTAGGCGAAACCGGCGGAAAGGATTTTGTGATTGCTCATAAATCTGCCGATCCGCAGGTGGTGGCCACGGCTTTACTGCGTGGTGCTTTTGAATACCAGGGACAAAAATGTTCGGCTGCTTCCAGGGCTTATATTCCATCGAATATGGCTGGAGAAGTAAAGGAATTATTGGTGGAGGGCGTGAACAGTTTTAAAGTGGGACCCGTAGATGATTTCAGCAATTTTATAAATGCGGTGATTGATGAAAAAAGTTTCGACAAGATCGCAACTTACATTACCAATGCAAAGAAAGATGCCGATGCAAAGATTTTAGTGGGCGGTGAGTTTGATAAATCAAAAGGATATTTTATCAAGCCAACGGTCATTGAAGCACTGGATCCAAAATATGTGACCATGTGCGAAGAGATCTTTGGGCCGGTGTTAACCATATATGTGTACGATGCAGAAAAGTTTGAAGAAACCCTGCACCTGGTAGATACCACTTCTCCTTATGCACTGACAGGTTCCATCATTGCGCAGGATCGTTATGCGGTGGAACTGGCCACAAATAAATTGCGCAATGCCGCCGGTAATTTTTATATCAATGATAAACCCACCGGCGCAGTGGTAGGACAACAGCCTTTTGGAGGTGCCAGGGCCAGCGGTACCAACGATAAAGCCGGTTCTATATTGAACTTGTACCGTTGGTTAAGTGCCAGAACCATTAAGGAAACCTTTGTTCCGGCTACCGATTACAGGTACCCGTTCTTAAGGGGAGAGAGTGAAGGGATTTAAGTGTGGATAAGTTTTTGAAGCTACAAAAAATTAGAAAGCCGCGTAAGCGGCTTTTTTCATTCATGCAGTTCATCAGCTTATAGAACAGTTCATACAAAAGTTTTTGCGCTTCATACGTTACTAACGAGTAGTAATACCCGATACGTTTAGAAAAATTACTATGCTCAAATTCAAGTGTTTTAATGTGATGTGATAAAAATCAGGTTCATAAATTTTGATTCCTCATTTTTCTTTTATTCTTTTGCCCCTGAAATTTAAACTATCAAAAAATTCAAAAAAAAGGACTTTATGAGAAAAGTATTTTTAGTTCTTGCATCAGTATTTGCTCTGAGCGCAGCAAATGCACAAACAGGAAAAAATCAAGTTGGTATTGGTGTTGAAGTAGGTGTTAGTACACAAAGTGGAAGCAAAGCTTGCCTTCGGTGGTTCTGCAAAATATTTGCATGGAGTAGGATCTGCTGGACAGGTTACTCTTTCTGTTGACTATCTTACTTCTTCAAGAACAGATAACATTTCTGGTACAGAATTTAAAACAACAAGCAGCATTCTTCCTGTTATGTTGGGTTACCGTCACAATTTCAGCGGTTTTTATGCTGAACCACAATTAGGATATGTTAATAGCCATGCTACCATTAAGCAAAATGGAACAAAATTAGGTAGTGGTTCAAGTGGCTTGCATTTGGGTATGCTTTGGGCGTTGGTTATGCTATGGAACAGGGATTAGATTTAGGTGTTCGTTTCTTAAACACAGCTGAATCAGGTTCAAAAGGACTTTTTGTCTTCCGCATTGGTTACTTACAACTTCTCTTTAGGCGGTAAATAAGAACTCTTACCACATTACTTTATGAAGGCTGATTTTTTAATCAGCCTTTTATTTATTTAATGCCATTATAATATTGGATTATCGAACATTGCACCAGGATCTGAAGCAACAGCCAAAAACAGTTATTTTGGTTTCGGGATAGGTTACTTCTTTGGTGGCGGCGGTTCAGCTTCTAAATAAGCTGCACAACTCAACAATAAAAAAAGGCTGATCATGATCAGCCTTTTTTTATTGAAACAAGGGAAGGCGGCATAGTTTTGTAGTGAGAATATTGAATTATAAACCAAAAAATGATTTTATGAGGAAAATATTTTTAGCTCTTGTCGCTTTATTGGTTGTTGGTGTAGTAAATGCACAAAGAAGAGAATACCGCTATGGTAATCGCTATAATGTTAGAGAAAATCAGTTTGGTATTGGTGCAGAGTTGGGCATCGGAACAGCAAGCGGTAGCAAGGTTTCTTATGGGGCTTCTGTTAAATATTTGCATGGTGTAGGCAGTGCCGGCCAAACCACGTTTAGTCTTGGATGGCTTAAGTCTTCTACTTCAGAAGAAATAGGCGGGGTGAATTATAAAACAAGTTCGAGCCTTATCCCCTTGCTGGTGGGCTACCGTCTTAACATAGGCCAGTTATATGTTGAGCCACAAGCCGGTGTTTCTTTGAATAAATTGAAATCCACAGTGGGAACGGAAACCTCAAGCAACACAAAGTTTGCGTTTGCCTATGCTGTTGGCGGTGGCTATGTTACCCATGGCGGCTTTGATTTTGGTATTCGCTTTTTTAATACCACGCAATCCGGCGCAAAAGGAATATTTGTATTCCGCCTTGGATATAATTTTTCTTTGGGCGGTGGATATAGAACGGAATAAAAGCAGTAACACTACAAGGCTGGTTTCATACCAGCTTTTTATTAAGAGTAGTATTTGTTGCTACAGTCTTGCATTAACCTGAATAGCAACAACTGTGTTGGATAGAAAGCTATGCATGGATTTTGAAATCTCATTTGTACGGATATCTTTGTGACAATTAAACAAAACGTATTCTATGAAAAAGATTCTGCTTAGCGCATTGATCTTAGGATCTGCATTTGTCTCCAACGCCCAGTCAACAGTTTTTAAACCATTTAAAGTAGATCTTGCATTAGGCTATGCCATGCCCGGAGGATCGGGTGCTAAGGGCGGCATCCTTTTCGCAGTGGAGCCCAAGTATGCCATTAATGATAACATAGCGCTTGGTTTACGTATGGAAGGGGCTGTTATGGCAAGGGCCGCAGTTAGTCCAAATGGTCAAGAAGCTTCCGGCGACGTAAAAGCCAGTGGTTCTTATCTTGCCACCGGCGATTATTATTTCAACACAAACGGCTTCAGGCCCTTTGCCGGTATGGGTGTTGGGTTATTCAAAAATGCTGCCGTTGCTTTTGATACAGGTACTGCGGAAGCCAATGAAGTCGCCGCTTCCAGCAAATTTGGTGCAGCACCACGGGTAGGTTTCGAAGCAGGACACTTCCGCATGGCTATTGAATATAATGTTATGGGTAAATCAGGTTCCATCAACAACAACTATTTAGGCATTAAAATAGGCGCCTTTATCGGTGGCGGAAGATTTAAGTAAATAACCATTACAATTCGTAAACATAATTTTTAAAGCTGCATTCAATGCAGCTTTTTTTATAACCTAAAACCTGATCGTAAATTGCGGCCTCTAATTTGCTTAACACAGAAAAAAAGTAATCTACTATGAAAAAGATCAGTTTATTAGCATTGATTTTAGCCGCCAGCACCGTTGTTTTTGCGCAGTCGCCAAAGTTTGGATTAAAAGCAGGTGTAAATATTTCAGACATAGACTGGAAGGTTCCCAATACAAATTTCGACAATCGTATAGGCTTCCATGTTGGTTTGCTTGCACATTTACATCTTATCGCCTCAATGGGGTTTACAGCCCGAGGTGCAATATTCCACAGAAGGAGTGAAACAAAGCGTAACTAGCGGTGAGAATACACCTGGAAGACAGATTATATTAATATACCTGTTATGCTTCAATACATGTTCGACAATGGATTCAGACTTGAAGCAGGCCCGCAATTAGGCTTAATGGTTAGCAACGACAACAATAACGATATTTTTAAATCTACCAATGTTGGGCTTGGCTTTGGTCTTAACTATTTAACCTATTCTGGCTTTGGTGTAGGTGGCAGGTACATCCTTGGCTTGAGTAAGATTAATGAACCTATCGCAGCTGAAGCAAAAAGCAGAAATATTCAATTGAGTATTTTCTATATGCTGGACCATAATCACAAAGCAAAATCGAGGTAAAGCCTCCCCATTAAAAATTATATTTAAGGCCGCTGTAAGCGGCCTTTTTTTTGCATATTAATGGGCAACCTTAAAAGTTAACATATGAAAAAGATCAGTTTATTTGCTTTAGCCTTGTCTGCAGGCCTTTTTGTATTTGCCCAGAATCAGCCACAGTTAACAACACACATGGCTGTAGCGCCACGATTTGGAATTAAGGGCGGAGTGAATATTGCCAATTTGAGTGATAAGGATTTTCCAAGCTCTGCTGAGTTCAACTCCAATACAAAAACAGGTTTTCACGGCGGCTTTTTTATGAACCTGCCAATGGGTGATGTTTTAAAATTTCAGCCGGAATTAGTATATAGTTTACAGGGTGCAAAGAGCAGCGCAAAAACAACTGTTGGTACAAGCACGTTTACTACCAGTTATAAAACACACCTGCATTATATAAACCTTCCGCTGATGTTCCAGGCCAGACCTTCTAATGGAGGTTTTTACGTAGAGCTGGGCCCGCAGCTTAGCTATTTAATCAGTGCAAAAGATAAGGACATCACCAATTCAGGAGGAGGATCAACCACTTCTGAGGTGGATATTAAAAACCAGTTAAAGAAATTTGATGTGGCCGCATCAGGTGGTATTGGCTTCGTTACAAGGATTGGGTTAGGTCTTGATGCCCGGTACAACTATGGCTTCCTGAATGTGCTCGATAAAAATAATAGTGCTAATATCAGCGGTGCTAAATTAAGGAACAGGGTGATTCAGATAGGCCTGTTTTACCAGTTTGGTGCTGCCGAATAAAATGCCTTCAAAGTAAAAAGTAAAAAGTCAAAAGTAAAAAGATCCTTACAGTACAAGGCTCTCTTTTTGAATTTTGACTTTTTACTTTTGCCTTTTGACTTCTACCGCATCAATGCCTATTTTTATAAAAATTTCCCTTTTGAAGTCACTATTGAACAGTCAGCAGATACAACTTACCATTAAGCGGCTCGCTAATCAAATTCTGGAAAATCATGTTGAGCTAAAAGACACGGTTCTTATAGGCATGCAGCCAAGAGGCATTTACCTCTCGGACCGTATTGTGAAGGAAATAAAATCAGAAGCCGGTGCAGCTAATATTCAATACGGTAAACTCGATATTACTTTTTACCGCGATGATGTGCGGAAAGAACTGCATGTGGCCAACAAAACCGATATTCTTTTTTCTATAGAAGGAAAAAAAGTGGTGTTGATAGATGATGTGTTGTACACCGGCCGAACCATTCGTGCTGCCTTGGACGCCTTGATGGATTTTGGCCGTCCCCAAAAAGTGGAGCTGATGGTTTTAATTGACAGAAGGTACAGCCGCGAACTTCCCATTCAGCCCGATTATACCGGCAAATCCATTGACTCTATCGTTACCCAAAAAGTAAAAGTATTGTGGCAGGAAAAAGATGAAAAGGACGAAGTGATTCTTATAGATTAAGGTTTAGGTAGAGGTTAAGGTTGGAGCAGGTTAATTTTGAAAGTTCAATCAATGGCCTATAATGATTTTACAGAAATGCCCGTGTGGCAAAAGACAAATGAAGTAGTAAAACAAGTATATCAGCTCTGTGTGAGATTGCCCAGGTCAGAGGAATATGCTCTATCATCACAAATGAAAAGAGCAGTTGTAAGTATAGCTGCAAACATTGCAGAAGCATTTGGAAGAAATCACGCTAAGGATAAAATCAATTTTTATTTATTTGCCAGAGGTTCTGCTTTTGAGTTAAGGAGTCATTTGCTTATCGCGAAAAATCTTTGCTTTTTGACAGATTCAGATATAGACCCCATTGACGAAGCCTGTAAAGACATTATTTATTCTTTAAACAAAATCATTAAAGGCTTAACTCCATCCCAACCTAAGCCTCAACTAATCTTAACCTCAACCTCAATCCACTCTCTTTCCCTCCATTCCCTTATCTTTGATTTTTAATGGCGCTTTCTACAAGACATCTTCTGGGAATAAAAGATCTCACCCCTGCAGACATTACATTATTATTAGATACCGCAAAACAGTTCAAGGAAGTTTTACAACGGCCGATTAAAAAGGTTCCCTCACTCCGGGACGTAACGGTGGTGAATTTGTTTTACGAAAATTCAACCCGTACCAGGATTTCTTTTGAACTGGCGGAAAAACGCTTGTCTGCCGACACCGTTAATTTCAGTGCATCAGGTTCTTCGGTCTCCAAAGGAGAAACCCTGCTGGATACCGTAAACAACATCTTATCTATGAAAGTAGATATGGTGGTGATGCGGCATAGTGCCACCGGCGCCCCGCATTTCCTGGCCAGGCATATTCCGGCGGCTATTATTAATGCCGGCGATGGCATTAATGAACATCCCACGCAGGCCCTGCTGGATGCCTTATCCATAGTGGAAAAATTCGGAACACTTGAAAGGCGTTCGTGTGGCCATCATCGGCGATATCATGCACAGCCGCGTGGCGCAAAGCAATATTTATTTGCTTACCAAAATGGGAGCAGAGGTAGTGGTTTGCGGCCCGCCCACACTCATTCCTAAATATATTGACCAGGCCTTTAATGTTCGTGTGGAATACGATCTGAAAAAGGCCCTTCAATGGTGTGATGTAGCCAACGTTTTGCGCATTCAGCTGGAGCGGCAGAACCAGGTTTTATTTTCTTCGCTGAGAGAATACAGCCTGGCCTACGGCATTAATAAAAGAATACTGGATGGCTTGAATAAAAAGATCACCATCATGCACCCGGGTCCCATTAACAGGGGGGTAGAACTGGATAGTGATGCGGCCGACAGCGACCAGTCAATTATTTTGCAACAGGTAGAAAACGGGGTAGCGGTTCGGATGGCTGTTTTGTATTTGTTGGCAGGAGAAAGAAATTCGTCCTAATTTTCCACCCAATTTATGTACATGCGTATCGGTTTATTTCCCGGCACATTCGATCCTGTCACTTTTGGGCATATTGATATTATTGAAAGATCAATACCCTTGTTTGATAAATTATATATTGGCATTGGCATCAACTCCAATAAAAAGCCCATGTTCTCGGCCGAGCAAAGAGTGCATTGGCTGGAGGAGATCTTTAAGAACGAACCCAAAATTGAAGCCGTTATTTATGAAGGGCTGACCGTGGATTGCTGTAAAAAGATCAACGCCAATTATATTCTCCGCGGCATCCGTTACGTCAACGATTTTGAATATGAAAAGGCCATTGCCGATATGAACCGCAGCCTGGATGAGAATATTGAAACGATCTTTTTAACCTGTCTGCCCAAATATACTTCGGTGGCTTCCACGCTGGTAAGAGATGTGCTTCGCTATGGCGGCGACGTATCGCAGTTTGTGCCCGATGTGGTTTTAAAAACCATCCGCCAGTCCGATCCTAAAATTTTGTTTGCTTAAAAGGCAGCTTATACCAGATGGCTATCAGGATCATAGTTGATAGTTCATGGATGATAGAAAGGAAAGAGACTGCTGTTTCACGTCTGCCGTTTCACGTCTCACGATGGTTTTCTTGACGGGTTCATATAAAAAGTCTATGGTTTCCAGAAAAGGTAGGTGTGAGCACTCCAACCTTTAAACCTTTAAACTTCTTAAACCCTTAACCTCTCCACTCTAAACCCTAAACATTCCTCACCTCCTCTAAAAAGCCGACCCCCGCTTTTACAACATCTGCAATGGAAGCATGCGTATTGTCCATATAAGCGGCCAGGTTTTCTAGTGGCACCCATTCGCATTTTTCAATATCTTCTTCTGTTTGCGGTGTAAAAGCTTGTTTTTCACTTTTCATCAGGTACCAGTGCGACTCTTTTAAAATGTATTCGCCGTATTGGTGATATGTATGGTAGGTGATGGTAAGAGGTTTTTCCAGCTGCATTTTTTCCAATCCTGTTTCTTCCCTTACTTCCCGTAAGGCGCAGGTTTCCAGATCTTCGCCTTCGTCTAATTTGCCCTTGGGCAGATCCCATTTGCCCCGCCGGAAGATCAGCAATACCTCATTATCTTTTGTATAAACAAAACCACCTGCCGCCTGTATAAAGGTGAATTTCTTTTTAAAGCTGTTCAGCACGGCATTCACATCCTCATGCAAAAAAACACCGCGGAGTACCTTGGGTTGGTCCATTTCATGGATCATTGCCTTTACGGTGTGGTTGTTAAATTCATCAATAAAAACGGTTTCTTCATGGTGAAGATATTCTTCAATTTCCGGCGTTAACTCATTTAACAGGAAAAGCGGTTTGTTATTGAAGTAAATTTTTTTCTGCATATACAAATGTATTATTTCAAATTTCCTGCTGTGTAAATTCTCGCAGGTTTCATATAAACAGCTGGCATCATTCTTTTTTAAAAGGAAACGGCCGGTTCCGGAAAGAAAGCTGCAAAGGCCGGATCTGCAGGAGATGCCATAACAATTACCCGGCACAACTGACTTACAGGCAAGTTACAGGCGAATTACAGGCAATTTATAGGCAAATGATCAGATAGTTCCTCCATACCTGCCCCCGATATCCTCTGTATTGCGTAGGGGCTTTGCCTGTGCCCACTGTTTTCAAAGTTGGGATAGCGCCAGTTGCTTTGGGTCCATAAAATCCGGTGCCCGCTTCAACATTCGATATTCTCCTACCTTCGCGGCATGACCGATGCTCTTGTAACTGCAGAAAAGCTGCTTCAGGCAGATGCTGTACGATTAAGCCCGCAAGCCCCCTTTACCTGGGCCAGCGGCTGGAAAAGCCCTATTTATTGCGATAACCGCAAGGTGCTGTCGCTGCCCTTCATCAGGGATTATATAAAAAGCGAACTATGTAATGTGGTATTTGAAAAGTTTGGCGAAGCGGACCTGGTGGCCGGCGTGGCAACGGCGGGTATTGCCTGGGGAGCTATGGTGGCCGACCAGTTAAAACTTCCTTTTATTTATGTACGTCCCAAACCAAAAGAACATGGCCTGGGTAATCAAATTGAAGGACAATTTGCCAAAGGCCAGAAAGTGATTGTGGTGGAAGACCTGATCTCAACCGGTAAAAGCAGCCTGCAGGTTGTGGAGGTGCTGAGACAGAACGGAGTGGAAGTCATTGGTATGATTTCGATCTTTAACTACCAGTTCCAGCTGGCAAAGGATGCTTTTGAAAAAGCCGGCGTTCCCTATATTTCGCTGACCGATTATCCTTCCTTATTAACCCTTGCCCGGCAAAAGGGATTGATAAAAGAGGACGAGCAGGAAGTTTTGTTAAAATGGCGGGCAGATCCGGCAAACTGGAACGGACTTTCTTAAATTCGTTAGAAATACAACTTCATGAAAAAACTGCTATTTACTGCTTTAATGGGTAGCTTTTTTGGCCTGGCTGCCACGGCCCAGACAAAAGCGGTACAGACCGTAAAGATCAGCACGCCTACTGTACAATGCGAAATGTGTAAAAAGAAAATAGAGGACTATCTAAAGCGTTATGACGGCGTCTCAACTGTCAATGTCAATTACAAGCGTAAAGAAACAACGGTTAAGTACCTGACCGACCGGACAAATGAAGAGGTTTTAAAGGCGGCTATTGCCAATGCCGGGTACGATGCCAACGAAATTAAAGCCAACCCCGAAGCCTATAAGGCCTTGCCTAAATGCTGCAAAAAACCGGAAGACGGTGGCGGCATGCCAAAACATTAAATTTAATTACATATATTTTTAAAGCTCCTTTTGGGAGCTTTTTTTATTTCAGCCTGATCTCATCCAGGCGATGCCGCCCTTCGTAACGGATGGGCGTATTTAAAAAGATCCCGGCCTTTCCCACCTTTGCCGATCCCTCTGCTTTCAGCAAAATATCTTTTTGAGACAAGGACTCCAGGTCCAAATTAAGAGCATTTCTTAATGAGATGGTCCCTGAAAAAGGGATGGAAAATTCTGCTTCCCTTGCCACTCTTACCAGGGAGTCCTGGGTAAACTTTCCCAGATAAGTGCTATCCAGGTAAACATCAGCTTCTGCCTCCTTGACAGTTACTCCAAAATTATTCGGGTTATAATAGGTAACCTCAAAACCAATAGTGGCATCCATAAGCCCCAGGTTTTTAAGCCCCAAATTTTCTATTCTTCTGAATTCCGGGTCTTTTGTCTCCTTACAACCAACCAGCCCCAAAAAACCAAAGAGCAGGGTAGTGAAGATCAATTTTTTCTGCATGTCTTTTTTCTGCAAATATCGTGCAGGCAAATTAGCGCAAATTGTGGATAACAAGAAAACTAAAATTAGTAGTATTTATTGGCAGCTCGTCTGTTCGCCTTATAACTACTAAAATTAGTAGTCAAATATTGCATAACTTATTAAAAATTAGTTTAAAAAAAAGTTTATCTAATAAATTAATGAATGTTATATGATACCTCTTTCCTTAGTTTTTACATGGTTTTTGAAATGTATAAACTACTATTTTGTTTTGTTGTATTATTTGATTGAAAATCAGTTCATTATGATGAATGTATGATATTTTATGTTGTTTGTTTTTTATGTTATGATTTAAAACGCTGGAATGCTTATTAACATTGTTTATTTTTTTATTGCGTCGATGAATGATTCTAAATATTTGCGCGAGGATTTTGGTGCGGATTATTGTTTTAGCAGTTGGAGGTTATTTGTATTTGATTTCCCTGGAACAATTTTGAAGGAGTTTGAAAAAAGACGATCCTTCTAATTTTTTAATTAAAGGTTCCTGGTTGGACAGGAATGCGAGTGTGACATAATTGCATATACTTCTTTCGGAGCCGCCTGGGCGGTATCGGGTAAGATGGTGAAAAGGAAGGCAGAAGGTTTTGATTGGAAGTCGAAAAATCCATCTCAATTCGGACACCTTCATTTAAGCGCCAGAGGAATTCGGGAGTTTAATCCGGCCAGACACTTTTAAGTTCAGAGGCCAGGCGGAAGAAATGAACGGGATGTATGGACGAGTAAATTTTTAGAGTTGAGCTATTTAAGTAAAGGATCTACTTCTTCGCAGAGCAAAATAAGAGGGTGCTATCTTTCAGATTAAGTTTAATTATTAAGTTAAATATTGTTTCCTAAATGATTATTTTTTAGTTGAGTATCCATTTTTTAAATACATTAAATAAAATAATAGTATTGTATAGCCCTTTGTAGTTATTTTGTTTTTATGCTATATCAACCTTGTTTTTGTCGGTAGATTTGATTGGTTTTGGTTCAATTTGAATGCCTTTTTTGAACCTTAAGGGAGAGTAGCCGGCGGGTAAAAAAATTTCTATTGGGGAAAATTCAGTTCTGTAACCTGAAGGGATGGAGCAGTTATTTCTTTTATACGTTACAGGGCAGTCATAAAAAAGTAAGTAGTGAGTCTTGTATAAAACATCCAATGGTATTTAACATAATGAAACTTTCGTGCACATATTGTAGAGCCAAAAGAATGATAGGGAAGGCTAAATGTTAGCCGTTCATTTTGGGTTTCCAGGAAGAGGGAATCTCTACTTTTCGACCCGGCAGGCAACTTTAATTTTGGTATTTCGTTGGTTATCCAAATGGTGTTTTGGCTCAAACCTGACGACTGCAAATTGTCTCCCTTTTTACAATATTACAATATGGGTGGTGAGTAGTCAGTGGTGAGAAATTGAAATCATCCTGAGACGTGAAACGTGAGAGGTGAGACAGCAGCCTCTTTCCTTTCTATGATCCATGAACTATCAACTATGATCCTAATAGCCGTCTGGTATAAGAGAGCTTTCCTCCTCACCATTCACCACTCACCACTCACAAAAGGCATTTGTGAGTCGGGCTTCAAATAACTTGCCCTGGGTGGGCAAATCAGCCTTGGCTTTTGCAGGCGTCCGGTCTTTTATTTTACGGTTTGTTTTCGGCAAAATTATTCGGAAATAAAAAGAGACGGCTTTCCGAGTTGGGACAAAACAGGGCAGGTTTTTGAGCTAAACCCAATCAGTTAAGTGAGTTTAGAACGTATTGGTCTGAAAGTTTCTGGGGCGGGAGGGCCAATTTTTACTCAAAAGAACATTTGCCGGCAATGCCCCCAATTCTTGCTTTCCAAAGGATTTCGCATCCGTTCTACTCCAAACCAGGATTGAAGGCGGTGCCAAATTGCATATTTGAGGTTTTGTCTGGAATCTTACAGTCGAACCACTTTCTTATTGGAACGTAAGGCTTTCAGAGTTTCTACTCTTACTTTCATGTCTTCTTTCGCTTTCCTGATCTTCGTTACAGATACGTCAGGAAGAGGTGTGCAGGCAACCTTTGCCTTTTCGATGTCCTTTTCTGTTTTTTCCAGCTGAGTGAGAATGAGATTATAATTGGTTTGAATACTGTCCAGTGTAATAACCGTCATGGCATTGGAAAGCTCGGTGTTGATCTTGTTCCAGTCAACCTTTTCATAGTGTGACTTTAAATTTTGTTCTACGTTTTCCCAGTTGATTTTTTCTACTTCCTGGCTATACTCTTGCTGCGCCCTGGCTTTTTCCTGCCGGGTCATGGCATCTGCAATCTGGGTTTCTACCTCTTTCCATTGCAAAGTGTTCATCACTTTTTTGGTAGCATTCACGGTGGAAGCTACCTGCTGTTTTTGTTCTTTGGTCAGGGACGCATCTACGTCATCCTGTCGCCACTTGCACAAAAGGAGCATCGGTCGCCTTGGCCGGTTCGATGTCCATAGGCTGCTCTTCAGGAACAGAAAGTTCAATGGTTTTGTCCTCCTGCTTTGGCGCAGAAGCAATCGAATTGGACTGTACAACAGGAACAGGAGAAACCGAGTTAACAGGCGATTTGGATTCCTCTTCTTCCGAACGAAACAAGGCAAAAGGATTTCCAACAGTAGTATAAGCAAAGGAATACGTACCGGGCCTCTTTTTTTCTTTAATAATTAAAATAGAATTAAAAGCTATAATGCAGAACAGCGCTGCCAGTACACCGGCAAACTGCCTGATCTGGAATCCTTTTTTCTTTTCCATGCCTACAATTTTTTCGATCCTGTTCAATAAATAATTCTTACCTGTAGCAGCAATGGCCAGCACCTGCGTTTGTGAAGAAATTTTCTCAAGCGTAAGCAGGGCAGAGGCATAACCTACTTTATCATAACCAAACTGTAAAACCAGTTGATCGCAGCAGTTCTCTCTTTCTGCTTCAATCGACTTCAGGAATTGCTTTACAAACGGGTTGAAATAAAGAACCGTATGAATGATGCTGATAATAAAGTTCACCAGGTAGTCGTAGCGTTTAATATGAGAGAGTTCATGTAACAACACCGCTTCTGCCTGCTGGGTAGATAAATTATTAAGTGCCGCAACCGGTAAAAGAATGATGGGTTTTAAATACCCAACCGTTACAGGAGATGTTACTATGGCCGATACATACACTGCTACTTTTTTACTGATCCCCAAATGACCTGCTATTTTTTGTACAAACAGGCGGTAGTGCAGATCTGCTTTTTGTAAGCCTTCTTTTTTAATGTGCTGAACAAATTGCCAGTTCCTGAAAAGCCGGTACGAAGGAAAGATCAGCAAGCTCAAATAAGCCACGGAGGCAGAAAGAAGAAATATATTCAGGAGATGATTCGATTCACTGATCCTCTGGTTAAAAAGGGCAATCGTAGAAACGGGGCTGCTTTTATAAAAGAAAACAAAGCTCAGTACAAACCAGGCAAATCCCAGAATGATGGCTGTAACAGAAAGCTGGTATTTTTTATTGGAGCCTAATTTAAATAGGTGCGAAGCGGCTAAATAAAGGCACCATAAAAGGCCCATTTGCCAAAAACTATTAAGTGTGGCCCATCCCAGCGATTGCAGGAATTGGGACTGGCTCCAACTGGCCATGGTTTACTGTTTTTTCAGGTTGTCAATAAGAGTCTGAATCTTCTCCAACTCCTCAGCGGAAACTTTTTGTTCGCCGCTACCCAGTGCCTGCAAAACTAATTGAGTGGATGATCCCCCGAAAAGAGAATCAATCATTTTATTTAAAAGGTGTTTTTGGGTCTTCTCCTGGTTTACCGCCGGCTGATAAACGTGGGTCCTCATGGACTCATCCCGCTTTACCAGGCCCTTTTCATGCATAATCTGCATCAGCTTTAAGGTAGTGGTGTAGCCCACGTCCTTTGATTTGGCCAGCTCTTCGTGCACCTCGCGGACGGTGGCCACGTCCTTACGCCAAAGAATGTTCAGGATTTCTAATTCGCTTTCTGTTGGTTTAATGTATTTAGCTGGCATAGCGGAAAATTTCCTAACGAATATACGACCAATTTCGTATAACCAAAACCATTCAACCATATTTAGTTTTTATTAACACTATTTAACGATGAACGGTTAAAGAATAAATTTCAGACGCTTATATAAAAGTGTGCTTTTTTCAGGTGGCATCAGTCTTAGTACAACTATTGAACTTCTGTTGCGTCGCACTCTTCAGCGTTCGGTAATTCTTTCGAACAATGTATCACTCAAAACATAAGCGAATGCCTTTCGTTGCGCCGCTGCTCCTTTGCGCTCTTTGCGTGAAACCTACGCCAGCTTTAAAAAAACTATTAGAAAAGTGCCGGGCAATGAACTATGAACTATCAACCATGAACTCTCTGTAGCTTTGGTTATGCCCGAAATTGTTACAGTAACATTCAATCCCACCATTGACAAAACCACCAGCATTGATGCTTTAATGCCGGAAAGAAAATTGCGTTGTTCCGAGCCCACTTTTGAACCGGGCGGTGGTGGCATTAATGTAGCAAGGGCCATTAAAAAATTGGGAGGCGAAGCCACGGCCATTTTTCCCGCGGGCGGTTACTCCGGAAAATTTTTGAACGAACTAATGAGCAGGGAAGGTGTGCCGGTTAATGTAATAGAAACCCATAGTCACACCAGGGAAAACCTGATTGTTTTTGACCGGTCAACTACCCAGCAATATCGCTTTGGTATGCCGGGTTCGGAGGTAACGGAGGAAGAATGGCAAAAGGTTTTGCAGGTCATTGAGGAATCCAATGCGAAATACATTATTGCCAGTGGCAGTTTGCCTCCTGGCATGCCCGACGATATTTTTGCAACCATAGCTGATATCGCAAAAAGAATAAATGCCCGGCTGGTGGTAGATACTTCGGGCACGGCTTTAAAAAAAGCAGTGGACAAGGGTGTTTTTTTGCTAAAGCCAAATCTTGGTGAACTGGCATCTTTGGTAGGAAAAGAAGAAGTATCGCATGAATCGGTGGACCAGATCGCCAAAGATATTATCAATAGAAGTTGCAGTCAGGCCATTATTGTTTCATTGGGCGCCGCCGGGGCAAGACTGATAACAAAAGATGAGGTAGTGCAGGTGATTCCTCCTGTGGTAAAACGATTAAGTACAGTAGGAGCGGGTGACAGCATGGTGGCCGGCGTGATTTTGAGTTTGTCGGGAGGTAAAACCTTAAAAGAGGCCTTGCAATATGGCGTGGCCTGCGGAACAGCCGCTACTTTAAATCCCGGAACCGAATTATGTAAACTGGAAGATGTGGAAAGACTTTATAAAATTATCAGCATGTCCACGCCGTCAAACCGGGGAGATGAATCTAATACTTCATCCTAATCCCTTTGAAGCAAAGCCGCACCGCACAGACATCTATTTCATCCTTTTTTGCAACAAATAAAAAAGCTCTCCATCTGAAAAAAAGATGGAGAGCTCTAAAATATGGTTGATAAGTAAGCCTTTGCGCAGCTCTAATACTAAACTGGTTTCAGGTTTATCAAATGCTACTGTCCATAGTCAATGGTAAATGGTCAATAGAAAATCACAGAGTGACGACGGGTTGGTATAAACTCCTTTGGGATGGAGGGAAAATAAAAGTCCCCGCCTAAGCAGGAGCGGGGAACTTTTTTTGTCTCTCACAAAGCAGAACTATCTTAAATGAATTGTGTTCGCTGAACTGACTTTCGAAGCAGTTATGTTAATAGACTGTTCAGTCTTTTGTTTCGCTGCACCGGTCCCGGAAATATTTTTTGTACCAAACATGGAAGCCAGGGTTGGAGCAATAACCAGGGAAACAATGGACATCAGTTTAATTAAAATGTTCATAGATGGGCCCGAGGTATCTTTAAACGGATCACCTACGGTGTCTCCGGTTACGGAAGCCTTATGGGGATCAGAACCTTTGAAATATTTCTGGCCGTTGATATCAACACCTTTTTCAAAGCTCTTCTTGGCATTATCCCAGGCGCCGCCGGCGTTATTCTGGAACATTCCCATTAATACACCGCTTACGGTAGCTCCGGCAAGGAAACCGCCCAACGCTTCAGGACCTAATAAAAAGCCAATGATCAATGGAGAAATGATGGCAATAGCACCGGGCAGCATCATCTTTTTAATAGAAGCTTCGGTAGAAATAGCCACGCATTTATCGTACTCAGGCTTTCCCTTTCCTTCCATAATCCCGGGTATCTCGCGGAACTGGCGGCGCACTTCTTCTACCATGCTCATGGCTGCCTCACCAACAGCACGTATGGCCAAAGAAGAAAATATGAAGGGGATCATTCCGCCAACAAATAAAGAAGCCAGTACATCAGCTTTATAAATATCAATGCCTTCAATTCCTACTACACCTACAAACGCTGCAAACAGGGCCAGGGCGGTAAGTGCTGCAGAGGCAATGGCAAAACCTTTACCGGTAGCGGCAGTAGTGTTACCTACGGCGTCCAGGGTATCTGTTTTTTCACGAACTTCTTTAGGCAGTTCACTCATTTCGGCAATACCACCGGCATTATCAGCAATGGGTCCGAACGCATCAATGGCTAATTGCATGGCCGTGGTGGCCATCATACCGGCAGCGGCAATGGCTACACCATATAAACCAGCGAAAGTAATAAGAACCATAAATACCACCGGCTAATACAAGTATAGGTAAGAAGGTTGATTCCATACCTACAGCCAAACCGCCAATTACATTGGTAGCATGGCCGGTAGCCGATTGGCGGATAATGCTGAATTCACCGGACGTTTGCCCATGGCGGTATAATATTCAGTAATGATGCTCATTAAAGTGCCCACTACCAAACCCACAATGATGGAGGCAAAAACATCCATTTTATCAAAAGCAAATCCTCTCAGGTACATATTGCCATCAGGCAAAATAAAACTCACCAGGAAATAAGAGGCAATGGCTGTTAAAATAATTGAACCCCAGTTGCCCATGTTCAATGCATTCTGAACAACAGAGGTACTAATACCTGCCTTATCAGAAATACGGACAAACCAGGTTCCTACAATTGAAAACAAAATGCCTACACCGGCAATCAGCATGGGTAATAATATAGGAGAGAAACCCTCATACCCATCAGATAGAGAAGTGAGGTTATTTGCATTGGCGCTTACTTCATGACCCAGTACAATGGTTGCTAAAACAGTGGCTACATAAGAACCGAACAGGTCGGCACCCATACCGGCCACATCACCTACGTTATCGCCTACGTTATCGGCAATGGTGGCAGGGTTACGTGGATCATCTTCCGGAATACCGGCTTCCACTTTACCTACAAGGTCAGCACCTACGTCGGCAGCCTTGGTATAAATACCACCGCCCACACGGGCAAAAAGAGCAATGCTTTCAGCACCCAAAGAAAAACCGGTCAATACTTCAATGGCACGGGTTACTTCATGACTGGTAGCCATGGCGCCGGGAGCCAGCCATTTTAATAATACGATAAACAAGCCGCCTAAACCCAGAACAGCTAATCCTGCAACGCCCATTCCCATAACGGCGCCGCCGGTAAAGGATACGTTCAGGGCCTTTGATAAAGAAGTGCGGGCGGCATGCGCTGTACGAACATTGGCTTTGGTAGCGGCACGCATACCAATATATCCTGCCAGTGCACTAAAAAAAGCCCCGATCAAAAAGGCAACAGCGATGAACCAATGCGACTCGGCACTGCGGCTTCCCATAAAGCCTAATAACAACGCCACAATAATTCCAAAATACGTAAGGATCTTCCATTCGGCTCTTAAAAAGGCCATGGCGCCTTCGGCGATGTAAGTCGCGATTTCTTTCATGCGGTCGGTACCTGCGTCTTGCTTACTTACCCAGGAAAATTTCCAAAGGGTGTAAAGCAATCCAATCAATCCCATAGCGGGAACCAGATAAGCGTAAGAGTTCATATTGCAGTCTTAAGTTATTTTTTTACGGAGGGCAAAGATAGGGGTTGGGGAAAGATTTTGCGCAACCGGTTTCGCAGTTCGTATTTTATGGTTTTTTGGCCGGTTAGTTATCAGTTATCAGCGATCAGCGATCAGCTATCGGCTATCGGCCATCAGCTATCGGCCATCCACTATGAACTATTAACTTCCCTCACAATTCAATCATCTGAACCGGATGGCCCAGTTTGTCCAATTGCTGTTGCAGGCGGTTGCAGCTGGTATCGGTAATAAAGACCTGGGTTTCCTCATCTTTACAAACCCGCATCAGTAAATTGGTAATGCGGTCTTCGTCCAGTTTTTCAAAAACATCATCCAATAATAAAAGAGGAGAGAGGTGCTTTTCTTCTTTGATGATCTGCATCTCGGCGAGTTTCAAAGCAAATAACAAACTTTTGCGCTGGCCCTGGGAAGCAATGCTTTTGAATGGCTGCTCACCTAATTTAAAACTAAGATCATCCTTATGAATACCCCCGGAGGAGCGCTGAACAATAAGGTCTTTCTGCCGGTTGTAGGCCAGCAGTTCTTCCATGCTCGTTTGGTGCAATTCACTTTCGTAAAAAAGATTGATGTCTTCGTAACGCTGACAAATATCATTGTACAGTTGCTTTACCAGGGGAAGGAATCTTAGTAAAAATTCACGCCGTTTTTCAAAAAGATGATTGCCTTCTTTTGCCATCTGTTCATCCAACACATCAAGCACCGAAATGTCCTTGTTGTAACTATCGTTAAATGATTTAAGAAAAGAATTGCGCTGCTGTACAATTTTAGTATAATTGATCAGGCTTTGCAGGTAATCGTGGTCCAACTGGGAGAGGAGCGTATCAATGAATCTTCTTCGTTCTTCGCTGCCGCCAATGATTAGTTGGATATCATCCGGAGCAATGATAACGCAAGGATAATGGCCAATGTGTTTGGAAAATTTGGTATACAGTTCATCGTTCACCGCGAATTCTTTTTTCCCGGTTTCCCGTAAAATGCAAACGGCTTTTTCCTTCTTATCATTCAAAATAAAATGTCCCTCAAGGCGGAAACCCTCGTGTCCCTGGTGAATGCTCAGACTGTCCTGTCGGGTAAAATAACTTTTAGTAAAACACAAATAATGGATGGCGTCCAGCAAATTGGTTTTGCCAACGCCATTGCGGCCACAAATGCCTACAATGCGTTCGGTAAAGTTGAATTGTTGATGAAAATAGTTCTTGAATTGAAAAAGTGATATGGAATCGAGATAAAGACTCAAGGGTTATGTGTTTGATGTTTTATTTCATGCCTAAGGCCGTCAAATATCCAACTTATCTGTATAAACCTGTGAATATACAAAGCAATAAACCTAAACCTTATATCTGCTGTGAGTGGTCAGTGGTGAATGGTGAGGGAAAAAGCTCCCTTACTTACCACTACCGATGATATGAGTGACATGTATTAATATAATCGGGGCTCGCTTTAATAAAGTGCAGGAGCTTGACAAATGAATGAAAAAAGGAGCTGAAAAATCAGCTCCATCGATAGATTATTTAATGGTAATTTCCTTTGTTGCTTTTACCTGCATTTTTGATTTGGGCAGTTCAAGTTTTAACACCCCATCCTGGTAAGCAGCCGAGATGCTGTCATCTTTTACGTTATCCGGTAGCCGGAAGCTGCGGGTAAAAGAATTGTAGCTGTATTCCCGCCGGGTATATTCTTTTTCTTTTTCAGTTTCTTTTTGTTCTGATTTCGATTCTGCGCTGATGGTCAAAACATCATCGTCTACTTTTAATTTAAAATCTTCTTTCCGGAACCCCGGTGCCACTACTTCAATCGAATAGCTTTTTTCATTCTCTGCAATGTTTACGGCAGGAAATTCCTTTTCCCACTTTCTCATCCAATTGTTATCAAAAAAATTATCTACGTTAAAAAAATCAACCCAGGGAGTCATTGCCCTGTTGGTTCTAGCCAGATTAGCCATAAGTACCTCCTTTTTTAATAATAAAGTTTATGATACTCACAATTATTTTGTTTTACATCTTTCAACTTATAAAACAGGTTAAGATCTAATTCAGTCTATAAGTCACAACAGGATAAAACCGGAATTAAATAAGAATCAACAGGGTTGGATCGAGAAGGTGATTTTGTAATCACACCCATCTGTCTGAAAAATTGTAAACCACAACTATTTTATTCTCAAAGTTTATAAGTGTGCCCCAATATCCAGGCCATTTTCTTCTGTTTTTCCATTAAGCCGTTAAGCAAAATTACGGCTGGAATGACAAATTGTTTTGCCTGACAAACTGCTGAGATGGTGTCATTTATACGGTCTCTTTCATCATCATTAACACATCAATAATCGGGTGCAGCTGTGCTTTTTCTCATAACCCCTGCATTGTCTTATGGTATCAATGTTGTATGAATTTTTGTTAGAGCATCCTAAAAAATATTGTGAACAAAGCCATCTGGCAGCAGCCTGGCAATTGTAATTTCTGTACCTCAATAGAGCACATGTAGGTATTATTCCATTGCACTACTTAAACGTAAAGAAATGAAAAGGATCGTTCAATTGTCGTTAATTGGCTTAACGTTATTAACCATTGCATCTTGTGGAACCAGTACCAGGATAACCGGTTCATGGAAAAAGCCGCAAGCTAATACAGCGTTTAAAAGCGTTTTTGTTTCCGCCTTAACCACCAATGTGCCCGCAAAATCTGCCATAGAAAACGGGCTGCAAAATATGCTGGAGCCGCGGCTGAAGGTGTATAAAAGTATGGATGCCTTTCCTCCTGATTTTGAATCCACCAATACAAAGAACCCCAAGGCCATGCTGGATAAGATACGGACAACCACGAATGCCGACGTGATCATGACGGTGGCCCTGGTGAATAAAGAAACCGAAGAACGGTATGTTCCCGGAACGATGGCTTATGACCCGCTTTTGCGCTTTGGTTATTATGGCCGTTATTCTCTTTACTGGGGCTACCGGGCACCACTGTATTACGACCCGGGTTATTATGTAACTGATAAAATTTATTACCTGGAAACCAATTTATACGATGCAAAGACAGAAGACCTTATCTGGTCAGCACAATCGGCAACATATAACCCTGCCAGCATAAATAGTTTTTTAAGAGGTTACCTCAAATCCATAGAAAAGAAAATGAAAGATGACGGGGTGCTCAGCAAGCAAAACGGGCCGGTATAAATAAACCGCCATTTGCATCATGCGCAGGAAACCGGAAGTGCCCGGGAATAAAGATATTTTACTCACTTTATGACAGCCTTAAAGGCCGTATCCTGCTCCCAAAGTATCCCTAAAATTTCCTTATTAAACAGCCTTCCCAGGCCTTAAACCCAAAACTCGAAACACAAAACTCCAAACTAAACAGCGATTCCCTTATTTTTGCGACTCAAAATTGTAGCCTTGGCTACTAAATTTTCAAAAGAAACCTATCTGTACTGGTACGAATTAATGCAGCTTATCCGCCAGTTTGAACTGAAGGCAGAAGAAAAATATAAGATGGAAGGCAAGATCCGCGGCTTTTTTCATGCCTATGTAGGGCAGGAAGCGATTGCTGCCGGATGTATGACGGCTACCCGCCCGGAAGACACGTTTATAACTGCTTACCGCGACCACGGCTTGGCTATTGCCAAAGGGCATTTCCGCGAACTCCTGTATGGCCGAATTGTATGGCAAAGCTACCGGTTGTGCCAAAGGCAAGGGTGGAAGTATGCACTTTTTTGGTAAGAAAGCAAAACTTCTTTGGCGGTCATGGCATTGTTGGCGCTCAAATTGGAACCGGCGCCGGATTGCATTTGCTGAACAATACAAAGGCACCGATAATGTGGTACTTTGTTTTTTTGGTGATGGTGCTGCCCGCCAGGGTATGTTGCACGAAACATTCAACCTGGCCATGTTGTGGAAACTGCCGGTTATATTTATTTGCGAAAATAACAATTACGCAATGGGTACTTCAGTTGAACGAACCTCCAACGTAGTTGATATTTACAAACTGGCTGATGCATATGAAATGCCTGGTGATTAAGTTGATGGCATGAGCCGCGAAGCGGTACACGAAGGCAGTAGCAAGGGCAGTAAAAAGAGCAAGAGAAAAAGGCGGCCCAACGTTGCTTGAAATGAAAACCTATCGCTACAAAGGTCATTCTATTTCATGATCCGCAGAAATACCGAACAAAAGAAGAGGTGGAAGAATACAAGACAAAGATCCGATTCACGCTTTATTGAAAACAATCTATGACAATAAGTTTGCTACCGAAGAAGAAATAAAAGCAATTGATGAAAGAGTGGCCCAGGTTGTAGAGGGAAGCGTGAAATTTGCTGAAGAATCACCATGGCCGTCGGATGATGAAGTGTTGAAAGATGTTTATGTTGACCAGAACTATCCGTTTATCGTTGATTAAATTTTCCACCAAATAAATATTGATATTCATGGCTGAAGTAAAACAGCCACGCCACAGTGCGGAAAGTGAAGTAGCGGGTAGAACGTGCGCAGAGATTTTTGGGCACGTTACAACCGTTCGATCTTAATTGTATCTGCTGCCGTTATTTTATTGGGCGGCGGATGGCTGGCCTATAAATATTTAGTGCAGGCGCCTAAAAGAAGAAAGCTGCCGAAGCTATATTCAAAGCCGAAGAATATTACCGCATGGATTCTTTGGACAAAGCATTGAAAGGCGATGGCCAGTATGCAGGCTTTGAAAAAGTGATCAGCCAGTATGGTGGCACAGAAGCCGGCAATATGGCTAAATTTTATGCCGGAACCATTTATTTAAAAACCGGCAATTTGCCCAAAGCGGTTGAATACCTGAAAGGGTTTGATACCGATGCTGAGCAGGTGAAAGCCCGTTCCTATAAATTATTGGCCGATGCCTACGCCGATCAGGGAAAGAACTCAGATGCGCTGAGCTACTATAAAAAAGCAGCCCATGAATTTGAAGAAGATGAGCAGGCTTCGTCTGAATATTTATTTTATGGCGGCTTATTTCGCTGATCGTGCCATGAATGATAAAAAACAGGCAACCGAATTGTATAAAAGAGTAGAAAGAAATATCCGCAGAGCCAGTACTCCATGGAGGCTGATAAATATTTGGCACAAGCAGGTGTTTATTCTGCAGAATAAGAATTGGTGTATACAAATTTGATAAGTTAACAATAAAGAGTTCAACGTTTAAAGTGCATAGTCAGGTTTCTAACAGGAAACCTTTTTGAAAACGTAAACTATCCTGTTCAGGCTATGAACGATAAACGATGAACCATGAACTTC
>CAVOOL010000012.1:0-177481 GCA_963697545.1 uncultured Bacteroidota bacterium
AATGGTTTCCCTGTAAAAAGAAATGTACGGATTTTAGCCCTGCCTGGTGCAGCAGGATATCGCGGATCTTTAGGCCGGCTTTATCGCTGCCTTTTGTATAGGACAAATAATCACCAAGGGTTTTGTCCAGACTTAATTTGCCCTGCTCATACAATTTCATTACCGCAACGGGTAGTAGCCGAAACCTTTGTTACCGATGCCAGGTCATAAATACTTTCCAGCGTCACAGGTTTCGACCGGGAGTCGAACTCATAATTGCCAAAGGCTTTGTGGTATTTGATCTCGCCATTTTGCACCGCCAGCACTTCGCAACCGGGGAAGGCTTTCCGGGCTATCCCATCACGCACAATACTGTCAATAGCCAGCCAGGCCGTAGGTGCCCACCGGCAAATCTCCTGATGGCGATCTGGAGCCGTATTTTTATCCCCAACCGTTACCGCCAGTGTTCCGGGAGGCAATTTTGCCTTCAAATCGGTACTGCGCATGTTGGGTTATATCATCATCCGCGATGGCCACTCGATGCGCTGGACGACAAAGTTTTGCGCAGCATATACATTGCCAAAAAAGCTGCTGTGTTGTTTCCCTGCAATGAATCCCATAAATTAATGGCGGCAGCAGATATTCCGTAATTATTTGCGGGGCGATTGGAAAGGCCATGAAAACCGATGATCACCTTTTCGTATCTGGCCGCCTTGATGGAGTCCAATATGGCTGCTGCACGAGGGACTGAATCCTTATAGCTTAAGAAATAGGTATCCGCATTCATTTCTTCTTTCAGGCGTTTTCCCATTTGAGTGGAATCATTCACACCTAATCCTACGTATGCAATTTTTCCATTGTGAAAAAGAGGCAAAAAACCGGTATTGTTATTTATCACCGTAACGCTGTTGCGCGACCTGTTTTCTTATTTCATCCGTTTTGGCGTTCAGCTCGGCTAATAAATTGGTAGTATCCACTACCTGCGCCTTATTTAAACCCAGTTGATATTTGGAAACTAATACCTTTTTTACCTTTTCATCAATATCCTTCCACTTCAATCTTTTTTGCTTGATGGCGGCTTCAATAGCCTCGATAGCAGCGGGTACATTTTCGGGTAAACACAACATATCATTTCCGGCCATCAGTGCCTGCACGGCAGCTTCCCCCGCCGGAAAAAATTTGCTCACACCTTTCATCTCCAGCGCATCGGTAAACGTGAGTCCTTTAAAACCCAGTTCTCCACGCAGCAGGTCATGCACATTTTTTTTGGAAAGAGAAGTGGGCGAGATTAGTGGTGGTATCAATAGCCGGAATGGATAAATGCGCCACCATTACACTGCCCACTCCATTTTTTATTAACTGCTTAAACGGATACAGTTCCAACCAATCCAGCTGCGCCATGCTTTTTCTGATCACAGGCAGATCGTAGTGCGAATCCACGTCCACATCGCCATGACCTGAAAGTGTTTGGCGCTGGCCATGATGCCGGGGCGTCTGCACGCCTTTCATATAAGCCACCCCAGAAGGCTACCTTGTATTTATCTTCTCCAACAAGCGGTACCCAATTACCGGGTTATTGGGGTTGTTATTGATATCAACTACCGGGGCATAATTCACATGCACGCCAATGCGTTTCATTTGTTCGCCGATGGCTTGTCCCATAGCGTACACAATCTTTTCATCGCTTATTGAACCCAGTGTAAGCTGGTAGGGAAACCTGGTAACACTGTCCAGGCGCATACCCAACCCCCACTCACCATCAATGGTTACCATTATAGGTGTTTTGGCCAGCGATTGATACAGATTGGTAAGGTTGGCTTGCCGCACAGGGCCGCCCGGAAAAAGCACAAGGCGCCAACATTCGTATTTTTTAATTTGGTCAATAACGCCATTTACACTGACCTGTTCTAGGTCGCTGTGGGGACGGATCACCATCAGCTGAGCGATCTTTTCTTCTTTTGACAGGGATTTAAACACACTATCCACCCAATCGGAAGCAGAAAGTTGGCTCTTGCACCGAGCGAAGAGGAGGACACTAAAAAATAACAAAGGGCTAAAGCAATAATTTTCTTCATATACATAGTCAAAAAACAACGACACAATTTAGGACAAATAGAAGAGTTGAATGCTTAAAGACTTGTGAACTTGTTAAAGATTGTTTTACCGTGAGGAAAAATGCGGCTTACCGGGCTATGTTACTACTATTTAACTTCGGTTGCGTCGCACTCGTGTACTGCAACAATTCTATGCAGCATCGTTTCTCGCAAAGAGACGCAAAGGCGCCAAGAAATAAAGCAAAGTGAAGCTTTGCGTCTCTTTCACTTTGCGCCTTTGCGTCTTTGCGAGAAAGAAAAAAAGCTGCATAGCAAACAAAGCGTACAAGAGTGCGACGCAAGTAAAGCTTAATAGCAGCAATGCAGTTAAGTTCAAAAACTACTCAAGGTTCTTTATCCAGATATTGATATCATGAGGTGCGGTTTCATCGCCACCAAAATAGGGATAGAGTTGGTAACCCTTGCCTTTAGGTGTAGCAGCCATGCGGGGCAATCTTTCGGTTACACCATTAACCGTAAACAGATAACTGCTGGCGGTAACCTGAATGGAACAAGTGATTTCTTTGCCAATGGGGGCAATGGTTAATTCCTTCGAGGTAACAGCACCCTTATTATGTAGGCAAACAACCGGAGAGCATTGCCATTCCACCGCCAGCCAAAACGGGCACTGTATTGATGATGGTCAGCGTTATTATCAGAAAAACCATAGAGCTTATTAATGTCAAACTGGTTTTCGGCCAGCCTTGTCTGGTAAACAGCGCTGCTGTCAAACTTCACGACAAACTTCATTTCACCAATTTCAACAGGCTTGTAACCGTTTTTATCAGCGTATTGTTTGCCCTGGGGAATGGTGTATTTTACAAACTCTGAAACGGCGGGGGTGGAAGTGCTGGTACCTTTTTCAATAATGATTTCGGCTGCTTTTTTACAACCAGACAGCAAAATGAGGGCAGCCAAACTGCACAGGACGGATTTTTTATAGTGTTTTTCAATTAAAATATTGGATAACACGAAAATAGGAATAGTAATTTTCCCTGGTATATAACACATTATTAATTTCGACAATAATTTTTGCAGGTTAAGAAGAAGCCCTTATTCTTTCGTATGATAAGGGCCTAAACCGTATTTTTGAAACCTTAAGGAGAGACACCGTGGCCGATAGAATACAATTGCTTCCCAGATAATATCGCCAACCAGATAGCCGCCGGCGAAGTGATTCAACGGCCGGCCAGCGCCGTGAAAGGAATTGCTGGAAATGCCGTAGACGCCGGTGCAACCGAAATAAAATTACTTATAAACGATGCCGGCAAATCGCTGATCCAGGTGATTGACAACGGCAAGGGCATGAGCGAGACCGATGCCCGCATGGCTTTTGAACGGCATGCCACTTCCAAGATCAGGAATATTGATGATCTTTTTCATATCCGTACCATGGGGTTCCGCGGAGAAGCGCTGGCGTCCATTGCAGCGGTGGCGCAGGTGGAATTAAGAACAAGAGAGCGAAGATGAAGTAGGGACCTGCATTGAAATCGAGAACAGCGTCGTAATCAAGCAGGAGCCCGATTGCAGCGCCCGGGGCACCAGTATCGCCATGAAGAACTTGTTCTTCAATGTACCGGCCCGCCGGAATTTTCTAAAAAGCAATGCCGCCGAAATGCGGCATATCGTTGATGAATTCATCCGGGTGGCTCTGGCCTTCCCGCATATCTTTTTTCGCTTACCAGTAATGGACAGGAACTGTTTCACCTGGAAGGAGGCTCGCTAAAACAACGCATCGTTCAGCTACTGGGCAATAACTATAATGCCAAAGCGTGATCCGTGCAGGAGAATACCGATTACCTGAATATTTATGGTTTTGTAGGCAAGCCGGAAACGGCCAAAAAAACAAGGGGCGATCAGTATTTTTTTGTGAACAACCGGTTTATCAAAAGCGCCTATCTCAACCATGCGGTGATGAACGCCTACCAGCAGATGATTCCGGCGATAGCTTTCCGATGTACGTGTTGTTCATCGACCTTGATCCTACGCAGGTTGATGTCAATGTACATCCTACCAAACAGGAAATAAAATTTGAAGATGAAAAGATTGTCTATGCTTTTGTGCAGGCAGCGGTGAAACATGCGCTGGCACAATTCAGCATTACGCCTACACTGGATTTCGATCTGGATTCTTCTATCCAGCAATTGGAATCGGTTCAAAAACCATTTACAGAAGACAAACTATCGGCTACCAAATCGTCTTCCATATTTCAAACCTTTACGGAGGCCAACCAGGCACATAAAATTGAAGCAAGCGGATTAAAGCATTGGAGTGATTTTAGCGATCAGCCATCAGCCGTCAGCCATCAGTCCGAAGGTTTTGTTTCCTTGGGTCGTCAGTTTCTAGAGTTTGATGAACCAAAACCACTCACCACTCACCACTCGTCACTGACCACTGACGATTCACCACTGACCATTGACAGCAACAACCTCACACAACTCTTTAATACCTATATACTCGTTCCTGCTATCAAAGGTTTTTTACTGGTGCACCAGCAATCGGCACATGAAAGAGTGATTTATGAACGGCTGATGGTGGCCCTGCACGGCAAACCGGTAGCTACGCAACGAAGCCTCTTCCCTGCTACCATTGAACTGACACCTGCCGACGCGGTATTGTTAAACGAACTGCTGCCCGACCTGCAGCAAATGGGCTACGCTATTGAACCTTTTGGTAAAACGGCGTTTGTTATCCAGGGTACACCAGCCGATGTGGATGGCGGAAATGAAAAACTGGTGCTGGAAAAAATACTGGAACAATACAAGCATTTTAATAGTGACCTGAAACTCTCTAAAAGGGAAATGTTGTTGCGTACAGTAGCCTGGCAGCAAGCCATTAAAGGCGGTGTTGCCTTAGCCGACAGGGAAATGCAAAAACTTATACAGGATCTTTTTGCCTGCCAAGCAGCCGAATACCACACCATCGGGCAGACCAACCTACCTGGAGTTCAAAAAAGAACAATTGGAGAAGATGTTTGGAAGGTAATTGTCTGAACCAGGATTTTCAGGATTAAGGGATTTGCAGGAAGTGGGTTTCTCGCAAAGTACGCAAAGGCGCTGAGATTTTGAAAAAACGCTTTGCTTACTTGGCGTCTTTGCGTGTGAAAATATCTGAACCATGATTTTTAGGATTTGGTAGATTAACAGGAAATAAAAGAGCCTTCGAATATTTGAAGACTCTTGCTTTATAGTTACGTTTCTAATCTCCCCCTCAATCCTTTAATCCACCCCAATCATGGTTCAGAACTTCTCTCTTACTCCTTCAATAAATTTTTCCACTGCCCTTCTAACCGCTGTAGCGGATGCCTGGTGAATTGGTTAACAAGCACGGAAAAAATCAGCAGTTTGTTCTGCTTTGTATATAAAAAACCACTGAGAGCCACCACGCCGGAAAGCGTTCCGGTTTGGCGAAGAGATAGCCTTTCCCCGCATTATAATAATTGGTCAGCGTGCCTTCGTTGCCTGCTGGAAAAATCTCCTTGATTCGTTCCATACCAAACTCAGTTTGCATCTTGTTTAATATGGCAACCATATCCTGCGGCGTAAATAAATTATAACGGCTTAAGCCAGAACCATCCACCCAACGGGGTTTTTGCGGCAGATCTTTAAAATCGGTTTTGAGAATAGTATCAATGACCTTTTCATCACTCATGTAGTGAAGAAATTCATTGCTCACCATCAGGAGCGTTTGCTCGGCAAAGAAATTATCAGAACGGTGCATCATGGGTTTGAGCAGCGAGTCGGTGGGCTGAGAGTGGATGACATCTTTGAAAAAAGGTCTTACGTGAAAATAATACCAATCACCAATTTTTTTATGAAGGGTATCCTCAAGCAATTTGACAAAGGTTTGATGCACATTAGGAGAAGCGGGATCAGAGATTGTTTTAAAAGGTACCGGTTGAGATGAGAATTTTGTTTTTGTCCGATACATTGACGAGGAACTCAAAGCATGAAACGAATTGTTTTCAAAAGGCCTTACAATTGTGTACCACGGCTCCACGCCATTTTTCAGAACTCCATTTGTATATCGAAAAGCATCGTTGTAAAAAAAAGGCGGATCGACTGCAGCTGGTATCGCCCCCTCATATAAAACTTTACAACATTGCTATATATTGGCATCGCACTTCTTTCAGCTGCATAACCCTCCTGATAATCATTCCAGGCCCAGCCATTGCCTAGAGGAGAAAAGCCGGGACGGACTCCTTCAAGTAAATAATTAACGTTGCCTGATTTTTTTAAGAAATCAAATACAGGTTGGTTTTTAAAATCAGGATGTAAAAACGTTGGATCGCCAGTGCCTAAAATATTCACGTAGTCATTTTTAATTTCATACCGCAGCCCCACCAAACTATCTCCCAAATACTTCATGGCGGCATAGCAGGTAGGAATCTTGGTATTGCTTGCCGGTACAAAATATTTATCGCCCTGGTAATTGTATAAATACTTTCCGGTGGCCGGATCGTAAACACTGATGCCCACATGCGCTGTTTGCAGGGCCGGATCGTTCAATACAGTTTGTTTGGCTGATTGGTTTAATTGTTTTGCAGGACTACAGGCAACTAAAAATGAAACAATTAGTAAGGCTGGAAAAAACGGATTCCTCATGCAGGTAAAAATTTTAACAGGGGTTGAAAATACCAAAATGTGTTTAAACAATCCTTCACTACTTTTAGCGCATGATCAACGCCAATGAATTACGATTGGGAAATTACCTGATGCAAAAAGTGGCTACCCGCATTATTACCACTTCATGCACCTACCAGCATTTTGAACTTTTATCGAAAGGAGAAAAAGATTTATTTCCTGTGATTCTGAAAACAGAAATTTTAGAAAAATGCGGCTTTATTGAAAACAAAGACTATCCCCTTTTACCCGAGTGCAAGAGAATTTAAATTAGTACTGCCGGTTATCGGCAATCATCAAAATGAGATCTATGCCTATATCAAAAACAACAAAGAATGTTTTGGCCGGGCTACGCTGAACGGGTTGCCAGTAAGCAATAATTTTTATCATCTGCATCAACTTCAAAACTTGTATTTTGCTTTAACCGGTGAAGAACTGAACATAAAAATGTAAACGTTCTATCAGCACAGTAACAACCATAAAAGCCTTCCTTCCAATTTTGTTTTGAATCTACATAGTCCTCATTTTTTTGCTTGCAGGATCAACAGGAAGATCTTCAAAATAAAATTAACCATCATATCTGCCAAGGCTATGACGAATTTTCAGCCTGCCAATTTACAGAGGTAGAGACCTGATTTGTACTTGTTTACACATCTATCGTAAATTTTCATGTATCCAAAAGTTATGAGTTGTAAATAGTGGAGGCTACATTTGGAGCTGATTAGAATTCATCAACCCAGTTCTCCGGACGCAATGAAAAGCCTTGAATGTCCGTCCCCCGGCAGACCTGAGGTTACCTCATCCAGGATTCTTGACAAACCACTCCATATTCTAGATCTAACCATTGCCAATGTTCTAATGATCAAAACCCTGTCTTAATCCATGTTCTTATCGGGTCGGCATTGTTTAACCCTAAAAAGAAACAATGTTGAAAAGAAAATTAGTAAAGGCCGGTTTTTTTGGTCATGGCGCTTTGTTCATTATGGTTTCACCATTCAGCGTAAGTCCGAAAGCACAAGCTGGTTTTTACCAACCGCCGGTGACAACCACCGTACACGAAACCTTGCACAAAGACACAAGCATCCGCCTGTCGCAAGACGCTGTTGCTTATCATGGTCCGGACAGTGCAGCAGCTGCTCCTTCCATCCGGTTAAATGCTGCAGCCGTTAAATACGCACAGCAGTTCATCAAAAAAAATGACGAAGCGCTGCAACTGGCAGTAAAAAGAAGCGAACGGTATTTCAAGATCATTGAACCCATTTTTGACAGGTATGATTTGCCCGTTGAGCTGAAATACCTGGCGGTAGTGGAATCACAATTAATCGCATCGGCCACTTCGCATGTGGGCGCCAAAGGTCCCTGGCAGTTAATGCCGGCCACCGCCCGTGACCTTGGATTAAAGGTTACCAAAAATCAGGACGAACGAACGCACTATTACAAAAGCACAGTGGCGGCAGCAAAGCACCTGAAAAGTTTATATGCCGATTTTAACGACTGGTTGCTGGTTATAGCCGCCTACAACAGCGGCTCAGGCCCGGTATATAATGCCATCAAAAAATCGGGAAGCCGTAATTTTTGGAAACTGCAGGCTTTTTTACCGGCTGAAACAAGAGGCCATGTAAAACGGTTTATTGCCACGCACTGTTATTTCCAGGAAGAAAATAGTTTGACCATGCTTACCAGGGCAGAAACCTCGGCTTATTTGAAAAAGGTAGGTGAATTTAAGGTGAAACAAAATCTGGAGCTGGACGAAAACACCATTATTGCCGTACGATAAATAAATTTATGGCTTCAAAGAATGGGCTGCCACCCTTAACCCATTCTTTGAAGCTTTTGTACTTTTATGGATGCTTAAGTTTATCATAATTGCGCTGCTGGTCATTTATTTTATCAGCAGGGCTTTCCGGACTAACGATGAGAAATAATAGCTTATGAAAACAATCTTTACCCAACTGGCTGCTACCTACACAGCAAATGAGAGATTGATCCAACAACTTTGGAACGAACTTGAAACCACGTACACTCATCCCAAAAGACATTATCACAACTTCTCTCATTTAGAACATTTGCTTCGCGAACTAAATGCTGTAAAAGAACAGATACAGGATTGGGACGCCGTGCTGTTTTCTGTTTTTTATCACGACCTCGTGTATAATCCTTTACGAAGAGATAATGAAGAAAGAAGCACGGTCATTGCAGAAGACAGGCTAAAAACTATTGATGTGCCGACAGAAAGGATAAATGTATGTAAGGCCCACATCATGTGTACTAAAACACATGCAGACTGCACGAACAACGACTCCAACTTTTTTACCGATGCCGATCTTTCCATTTTAGGACAGGAGGAAAGCGCTTATAAAGAATATGCAATGGCTATAAGAAAAGAATATGCGCTGTATGCCGACAATCTTTACTACCCCGGCCGGAAAGCCGTACTGGATCATTTTCTGCAAATGGAGCGCATATTTAAGACGGCATATTTTTTTGACAGATATGAAAAGCAGGCAAGAGTAAACCTGCAATGGGAAATGGCAAATAACGAACTATAATACTCAGTTGGTTTCAGGTTTATAAAGTTCTATTGTCCATAGTCAATGGTGAATGGTGAATAGAAAATCACAGATTGGATGAGGGGTTGGTATAAATACCAGATTCAGTTGAGTAGTATGGAGTTTGGGTTTAAGAGGTTAAGGGTTTAACGGTTTAAGAATACCATACGACTTAATTTGAAATGGTATAAATACCGAAAGCCTAAAGAAGATTCCAGCAAGCAATAGCTGTTGAAAATACCTGGCGTCTTACAATAAATAGTGAACACTCAACTTTAAACAGCCCAACTATAAACCACAAACCATAAACTACAAACTGCTTATGGTCTTTCCTGTGCCCGCAACCAACGCTCCGGAATTTCATTAGTGCTCGCCAGTAAATAATCTTTATAGGAACAGGCAATAAATTGCTTATCGGGTAGCTGCATCCACCAGCGGCCTGTTTTTTTGCTTTGTAAAAAAGTCGTTTCTACTTCGGCAAAAGCAATATGAAATTCATTGAACGATTCTTTCTCCTCCATCAAGGCTTCCCTGTTGCCGCGGCTTCTGCCATCCATCAGGTACCAAAGCATATGACTGATTTGTTTGGCCGTTAAATTGTCAACATCTTTTTCGGGGCGATAACCATATATGCCTATGCTGCGCATATTATAACTCATACCGGCATATTGCATAAGGGTGCAGGCTTCTTCACCGTTCAAGCCATTAGGAGTAAACGCATTGGCTGGCGCAAAGGCATGAGCCAGGGCAGAAATATCAAAGGAAAAGATCTGGCAGTTACGAATGACAGGCTCCATTTCTTCAATATGTTCCTTTACTGTGCCCACACGAAAACAATCAAAGCGCAGCTTATCCATAGTTTCGAGCATGCGGGGATGCACAAAATAGCTTTGGAACGCAATGTGATTGTAATGCCGCATGTAATTAGGATCGGCTGTAAGCAGCTCCATCAAAAAATTATCGCTGCGGAAAGGAGAATCAATATTGATGTCAATAGCGGCATCCACGCCTACAGCATCTACCTGTATTTTATCATCTGCAAAAGCATGGTATTGGGCCAGGGTCAGATCATGCGAACCGCCTAAGATCACCACCATTTTGCCTTCGTTGATCAGTTCGTGCAGCACTATTTTTAAAGCGGCATACGTGTCCGTATAAGCTTTGCCGATCTTGATATTTCCCACATCGGCAAGTTTAATATCCTGGTGCCAGTAATAAAGATTGTAAAATTCACTCCTTACCGCATTAGCCGCTTCGCTGGCATGCAACAGGGCGCCGCCTCTTTGTTCACCACACCCCACTAAAACAATCTGGGCCTCTTCAAGATCAGGAAATTCGTCTTCATACGCTTTGATCACCCTTCCTATCTGGCCTTCTTTATAACCGGAATCATGAGAGATCTCACTTAAATTAATGGGGTCCAAAAAATCGGCAATTGATTCAAACATGCTGCAAGTTTAGTGCAGTTCGGGCAAATCTTAAGTTGATAATTACAGAAATAAAAATGGAATATTTAGTTCCTTTCCAATATTCCATTTGATCTATCATACACTGCCAAAAAATCCTGGATAATTGGAATTTTGGAAGAAGTCTTCCTATAAAATCCATCTGCAAATACACCATGGCCAAAACCACATCCATAATTTAAGTTTGCCTGATATTGTTCCACTTTGACTCCTTTGGAGGTAAAATAGAACTTGATTCTACAAGATGAATCAAGTTCAAGGTCTTTATATATTGCATTATTATTGTGATAATTTAAAGTGTCGATAAAGGAGCCTGAGTTATAGCCTGGTGCTCCCTTACAAACGAAAAACTGATGGCTATTTTTGTATGTTTAAGAAGTTTGACGCTTATATCTCCAAAATAACCATAGGTTTCTCCGTCCTTAACTATTGGTTTATTATCTAATTTGTAAGAACCTGTTGGGTTAATAAAAGCCTTGCTTGAGTTCGTTTGCCCGCTTACAAATAAGTATGCGGCTGAAAGCAATAGTATAAATTGAATTTTCAAAAACATAATCACACAATGATTATTTACGAAGTTCATAAACTGCATAGCCCCACGGTTCAATTCCAAAGCCTTTATCCACAGGTTCTTTATTGCCGGCAAAAACATTGTTCCATTCATTTGCCGATGGCTTGTCCTTCCAGGTAAAGTTTTGTGCCTTTTTACTCAGGTTCAATATCACCAAAACCTTGTCACCCCCCTTTTCTCTTTCAAAGGCATACATAGCGGCATCGTTGGAAGTAGCCAATTTTTTAAACGAAGCATTGGCCGCTAAAGCAGGATTATTCTTACGCAGATTCAAAAGCGTTTTATAAAAGCCGGCTCTTTGGTATTTATGGAAACTGATCGTGTCCTTGTAAAAAAAGCTGATGCTGTCCAGGAAAGGTTCTTCCTGGCCGCTGTAGATCAGCGGCACCGATTGGTCAATGGTTTGGGTGAGCACCGCAAATGGCGCATGCGAGGCGCCGGGCATGGTGGCATATTCGGCTTTGTTCCAACTATTCTCATCGTGGTTGCTGGTAAAGTATAAAAAAATGGCAGAAGCGGGGAAGGTGCTGTCCATGGCATGCAGTACGGTATCAATAGCATTGGCTGGCCGCCGGCCCGCAGCAATTTCTTTAGTGAGGTGAAAAGCTTTCCAGGCATAGCTCATATCAAAACCAGCATCATACACCCAGTCGTCTTCTGCTTCTGCCAGCAACAAAATATTATTTTTCATCTTCTTGAGTTCTGTATTGCATTTCTTCCAAAAGCTTTCACCCGGGCCCTGTGCATGATCGCAGCGAAAACCATCAATCCCTGTTTCTGCGATCCAGAATTTCATGGCAGCGATCATGCTATCGGCCATCTGGTTGTTTTTAAAATCCAGTTTGCGGGTATCGGTCCAGTCGGTGCCGGGCTGAGGAATCGGCTGGCCGGTCACACTGTCTCTATAGTAAAATTCAGGATGGGTTTTTACCCAGGGATGATCCGGTGCGGTGTGATTAGGAACCCAATCAATGATCAGTTTCATTCCCATATTATGTATGGTATCCACCAATGCCTTCCAGTCTGCCATGGTTCCAAATTCGGGGTTTATGCTTCTGTAATCCGACACTGCATAATAAGAGCCCAAAGCCCCTTTCCGGCCTTCTTTTCCAATAGGCTGAATGGGCATGAACCAGAGCGTTTGCACACCCATATTTTTTAAGCGTGGCAGGTGTTTTTTAAAAGCTTTAAAGGTGCCTTCCGGAGTGTACTGGCGCACATTTACTTCATAAATATTCCCCTGTTCTATCCAACCGGGAGGTGCCGCAGTGCTGACCGCTGAATCAATCGTAGTATCGGTTGCTTTAACCTGTGTATCGTTGGTGCAGGAAAAGAGGACCAGGGAAAACAACGCCGTAAAAAGCAAGCTCGTTTTGCGCATACGATGAGTTTGTACTAAAATTAAAGGTTTTGAAAATGGACCTTACAAAATAAAACTCCGGTGGGCTGGCTTTGTCAAAATTTATTGGCCAACACTTTTCCCTTGCTACTTCTTAAAAAGAATGGCTGAAGGATAAAAGCGAGTATTATATTGACGAATTTTTATTTGACGATGATCCTTTTCTTACCAAAGAGGTAACACCAACCCGTCATCAACTCTGTGATTTTCTATTGACCATTGACTATTGACTATGGACAGTAGCATTTGATAAACCTGAAACCAGTTTAGTATAAGAGCAAGGCAGGAGGGCCGTGGCGGAAACGGAATTGTACATTTAGAAAAGAAAGATGGAGTACTTTATGGAAAACGAGATATTTATTTAGGCAGAAATATTCCCGGTTATCCTCCCGCAGCAAAAGCATTGCAAAAAAACTGGCACAATTTTTTTTATTTATCTGATAACTCTATATATATCCAAATCTATAAAGGAAGCTCCCTAGCTCGAAAGAGACCGGGGCTTTTCTTTTTAATGGCTATAGCTTTTGTTCTAAATAACGGACAACGGCCAACCTGATATCCGACCTTGGATCGGTTACCGAGGTGGCCGGCTCGTAGGTTTTCACTACATCCGGGTTAGCCGGATGTAAAAAAGCAAGATTTGCTTCCTTACCGGTGAATAAGAAATCACTAAGGGCCACACGATAAATTTTATTGGCTTCGATGGGTGTCCCTTTCAATTTCCATACCCCTTCTTCTTTCAAAATGGTTTCATTATACTGCAAAAAGCCGCCAATGCCCTTGTTTTTCAGGCCTTGTTCCAAAGTTTGAATGAGCAGCCTTGCCCTTCATGTCAGCCTCCCGAATGCCGCCGCCAAAGGGAAGCGTACGAATGATGTCATATTCCGTAACCGGCATTTGCAGGATATCGTCCACCCGGATGGAACCGGAATTCATCAACACCACGTCGGCCTGCGGGGCTGCATACTGCATGGCAAAGATTATCAGCCGGGTAAGATTGGTGGGATGGCTTCTTACTTCCGCCTCTCTTCCGTCCAAAGGCGCACCATTATTCAGTATTATTTTTCTTGCCTCAAAACCAAGGGAGCTGTAATTTCTTTCCGCTATATCTGTCCACTTTTGCACAACAACGCTGGTAGCACTATCCAGGGCAATGTTTTCATTGACGTAAACCAGTTGGGGATCAACTTGTATCTTTTTTTTCTTTTTGTTGATATGCAGGTTTACAGCGTAGGCCGATTTGGCGTTGGCATGTGCCTTGGTGATGTACACATTCCCTATTTTTTCAAAACGCATATCATGTTCATGCCCGCCCAGCACCATGGCCAGTCCCGGGATTTGAGCTGCCAGTATTTTATCTTCCGCAAGGGCTTGATGAGTAAGAGCCACTACGGCATCCACAGAATCTTTCAGGCTGTTATAGGCATCTTTAGCAGAAGCTAATGCATCTGTATAGCTAACATAGTCCGCCTGGTTAAAAGGAAGAGTAGCTGTTATAATACCCACCTTAGCCGTAGTGCCGTCTGCATCCCGCAGCTTCATTATATAGGTTTTAGGAAAGGGAACCCCGTTTTTTACAAAGGGCTCAACGCCATTTTTTTGCCTGTGGAAGGCATTGGTCGATATCCATTGAAAAGCGGATTCATTGATGCGTTCCAGCAGTTCGCTTTCCTTTATATCAAATTCATGGTTGCCGAAAACCGCCAGGTCTAATCCTGCTGCATTCAGCGATTCCACCATTTGTTTTCCCCGGATGGCCTTGCCGTTATACTGAAGACTGTTATAGACCGAAGGGCTTAGAAAATCGCCGGCAATTACAAGAAACGTATTGGGATTTTTTTGGAGATACTGCTTTTTTAAAGTGGCCACTCTTGCCACTCCGCCTTCTTTTCCACCTGCCAAAGGAGCAATTTCATACACATCATTGATCTGCAAAAAGGTGACGTCAATCTTTTTATCATCCTTCGAAAGGTTTTTTGTAGAGGAGCAGGATGCCAAACCAATCAACACAAGAGCTGTAAAAACACGGGACAGATAAGCCATAATAAATTATTGGGCGCAAATTAAAGAGGATTTGGCCGAATCTGCATTCTATAAACCTTGAAAATGGAAGGCGAACCAGAAAACAGGCTCACTATTTTTCCAGGAAAACGCTGTTTTATAGAAAAGGCACGTTTTTTATACTTTTAATTATAAACTACAATTTATGCTTTGGCAAGGAAGACGACAAAGTTCCAATGTGGACGACCGCCGTGGAATTTCGGGGGGACAAGTAGCCGTAGGCGGCGGTATTTTAGGCGTGATTGCTTTGGTTTTAAACCTGTTGTTGGGCGGAGGAGGCGATGTTTCGCAAATTCCCTTGCCCAATCAAAACCAGCCCATGTCGGCTGAACAAAAAGCAGCCCAGGATCAACTGGCGGGCTTTGTTAAAGTAGTTTTAGCCGATACCGAAGATGTTTGGGCCCAGTTATTTTCAAAAGCCGGCAAGCAATACCAAAATCCCACACTGGTGCTGTTTAATGGCGCCACACAATCCGGCTGCGGAAGTGCCAGTGCGTCCACCGGCCCATTTTATTGCCCGGCTGATCAGCGTCTTTATATTGATCTTTCTTTTTATAATGATCTTAAAGACCGCTTTGGCGCTCCCGGCGACTTTGCCATGGCTTATGTGGTGGCTCACGAGGTGGGGCATCATGTTCAAAACCTGCTGGGCATTTCCGATAAAGTACAACGCCTGCGAAGCCGGCTCAGCGAAGAAGAATACAATCAATACTCTGTCCGCCTGGAGCTGCAGGCCGATTTTTATGCCGGCGTTTGGGCCCATTACGTTCAGGGAAAGGGTTACTTGGAACGCGGCGATGTGGAAGAAGCCATGAATGCGGCCAACGCCATAGGCGACGACCGTCTGCAAAAAGAAGCGCAGGGTTATGCCGTTCCCGAATCGTTTACCCACGGCACATCGGCCCAGCGTATGTACTGGTTTAAAAAAGGCTACGATACCGGCGACCCCAACCAGGGAGATACATTTAATGCTACGGATCTATAGATCAAAGTCAAAATTCAAAAGTAAAAAGTCAAAACTTGCTCTAACTTAGTACGCCTCAAATTATTGCCGATTGCCGATTGCCGATTGCCGATTGCCGATTGCCGATTGCCGATTGCCGATTGCCGATTGCCGATTGCCGATTGCCGATTGCCGATTGCCGATTGCCGTTTCTTATCTTTGCCCGCATGGAAGGATTGTTACAACAAATTGAAGGATATCGCAAGGAAATTGAAGGGTATGAAATTTCAAATCCCCAGCAACTGGAGGAATACCGCATCAAATACCTGGGAACCAAAGGCCTGGTAAAAAGCCTTTTTGGCGAAATGCGTAATGTGCCCAACGAAAGCAAAAAAGAGTTCGGGCAGGTGCTGAACGATTTTAAGCAATTTGCCGAAGCTAAGTTTGAAACCGCCAAAGAATCAGCCATTGGCCATCAGCCCTCGGCGGTTACGGATATGGACCTTTCCCTTCCCGGCGATGCCATTCAAATTGGCTCCCGTCATCCCATCACGCTGGTTCGCAACCGCATGGTGAGCATTTTTCAACGCCTTGGTTTTTCGGTGGCCGACGGACCCGAAATTGAAGACGACTGGCACAACTTCACGGCGCTGAACCTTCCGGAAAACCATCCTGCCCGCGATATGCAGGACACGTTTTACATTCATCAAAATCCTGATTGGCTGCTGCGTACCCATACCAGCAATGTGCAGATCCGCGAAATGCAAAAGGGCAAGTTGCCCATCCGCATTATTTGCCCCGGACGTGTGTACCGCAATGAAACCATCAGTGCCCGTTCGCATTGCTTTTTTCACCAGGTAGAAGGTTTATACATTGACGAAAACGTAAGCTTTGCCGACCTGAAACAAACGCTGTACTTTTTTGTACAGGAAATGTTTGGCAAGGATATCAAGGTCCGTTTCCGTCCTTCGTATTTCCCTTTTACCGAGCCCAGCGCCGAAATGGACGTAAGCTGTTTTATCTGCGGGGGCAAGGGCTGCCGCATTTGCAAACATACCGGCTGGGTGGAAATTTTAGGCTGCGGCATGGTGCATCCAAAAGTGCTGGAAAACTGCGGCATTGACAGCAATAAATACACGGGCTATGCTTTTGGAATGGGTATTGAACGGCCAGCGCTGTTGTTATACGATGTAAACGACATTCGCCTGTTCAGCGAAAACGATGAACGGTTTTTAAAGCAGTTTGACAGTGCGGTGTAGGGATTTGAGGTTTGGGGTGTAGGGTTTGAGGTTTGCAGACCGCCGGCTACTGCTTTGCCAAAATATTTTGTTACCAGCAGTAGTAATTCTATTTACCTTCTGTTGTGCTGCTCCGCACCGGCGGTCACTCACTTGTACGCCTGGTAATTCTATTCAGCTACCGGCGGTTCTTTTCATTGAACAATGTCTTCGGTTATAAAACCAATTTCCCACATTGCTAAAGCATACGCAGTAGTGTAGATTTCATAGTCAAAGTCGTCATAATAGTCTGGCTGAGGAAAAGGTATTTGCGTCCTGATAGTTTTGAAAGTGGCTCCGCTATCATATAAATCCATTATACCCCAATAAGTATCATGTGCTGTGTCGCCATCGATAATTTTTACTCCGTCTGTTGCCATATTGTTTTTGAAGTACAAGATCGGTTAAAGGTTATTGCCAACATTTCCCTTCGGCTAACTATCCAATTTCAGATTCGCTTGGCGCCCTGGGAAACTCCGACTGGTCGGTTGGATTTTGAAGATCGAGTTGCGGCGCCCGTTCCGGCAGTGACACAGGCAAAAGCTGCCGGTGTTTATACGCAAAAAAAGCGGCTGCCAAAAAGCTGCACACCGATAAATAAAACCAAAACGTATAATGCACCGAAACCTTCACCGCTTCGGAAAAATCACTGCTTTTACCAGGTTTGGCCTCTCCTTTTACATCTGCACTGATCTGGAACATTAAAACGATCAGGCATAGCGCCGCCATTGCGCCTATAATCACATTGACCGAAGGACCGGAACGCATATTGGATAAAGAAACACCCAGGCCCACCACGCCTAATATCAAGGCTGCCAAGGCCAGCACATACATTTTTCCTTTTTCTTTCGTCTTGTGGAATTAATTCCGTCTTTGGTCCCAAATTTATCCTGCAATGGACCCATGCCGCCTGTTACTTTATAGTCCGTGCCAAAGGCAAGTCCCATTCCTGTATTTTCGGCAAAGGGCATGTCATTGCATTTGATCTCTACAAACGGAAGGAAGAACAGTAACAATCCTACCAAATAAGCAACAGAAGTTGTATGCTTTTTTCTAAAGAAATTGTCTTCGGCAGTGGTTGGCATAACGGAGGTTTTTTATTCAAGGTAATTTTTTTTAACCAACCTTCCTTCACCTGCCGGCAACGGCACCAATTTAAAAGTCAAAACTAAAAAGGCAAAAATGGGTTTCTTATAGTGTAAGGGCCTTTTTTAATTCTGCCGCAAGCTTTGGGCTTCTGCCGCATCATACATTTAAAACCACAACCGGGAATTCAATGGCCTCGATTTTTAATGCATTTGTTTATTTCCTTCATGCCAACATTAACCCAGCTCCGACTCACTGGCCGATGTGATAAACTCCGACTGCTCACCTGGATTTTTAATATCCAGCTGGGGGGCTTTTTTAGGCGGCTTATCGCCCCGGTCTTCGTTTTTCTTTTTGATAAAAAAAATAGCCGCAGCCGTAGCAAGCGCTGCTCCTAATCCAATCCATAAAATATTTTTCTTCTTCATTCCGGTTTCTTTGGTCCTTTGTAAAGTTAGAAATTATTGTACCATAATTTTACTGATTAATCTCAATTCATGAACACGATCTGCATTTGCGGCGCAGGCACCATGGGAAGCGGTATTGCACAGGTATCTGCTGCGGCCGGCTTTACCACCATTCTTTATGAGGTAAATGAAGATGTGCTGCTAAAGGCAAAGGATAAACTGCACACCGGCCTTCAAACTTTAGTGGACAGGCAAAAAATAGCAGCACAAAAAAAAGACGATATTTTACAACACCTTCGGTTTACGTCCAATATTCAGGAATGTGTAGCTGATGTAGTAATTGAAGCCATTATTGAAAAAGTGGAAGCAAAAGTTTCCCTTTTCAATCAACTGGCAGCTTTAAATTCGGCCGAAACCATCTTTGCCACCAATACTTCTTCTCTTTCTGTTACGGGTATTGCCAAAGAAATCATAGCCCCGCAAAGAGTGGCAGGGCTGCATTTTTTCAATCCTGCACCCATCATGAAACTGGTGGAAATAGTAAAGGGTGAACAGACCGCTGATGAAGTGATAGAACAACTTGTGGCACTGACAAAAAAATTTGGCAAAGAACCCGTGGTTTGTAAAGACTGCGCCGGGCTTTATTGTAAACCGTGTGGCAAGACCGTATTATATTGAATCGCTGCGCCTGGCCGAAGAAGGCATTGCTGGTTTTGAAACCATTGACCGCCTTTTGGAAAGCAAGGGTTTTAAAATGGGCCCTTTCAAATTAATGGACCTCATTGGCAACGATGTAAATTATGCCGTAAGTTGCTCGGTGTACGAACAATTACATCAGCCCGAACGATTGAAACCTTCTTACATTCAAAAAGAAAAAGTGGAAAAAGGGGAACTGGGAAAGAAAACCGGAAAAGGCTACTATAACTATTGAATATTTAAAATGTAATATTGAATATTGCACAGCCAAATAGTAAATCTTCAATCTGAAATATTAAATAGTACATGATTCTCGTTACCGGTGGCACAGGCTTTCTTGGCGCATACATCATTAAAAATCTTGTTGAGAAGAATATTCCGGTGAGAGCCATTCGCCGTTCGGCCAGGCTTCCTTTTTTTATTCCCAGAGAAATACTCGACAAAGTGGAGTGGGTAGAAGGTGACATACTGGATGTGGTTTCCCTGGAGGAGGCCATGGAAGGTGTAGAGAGTGTGATTCACTCCGCGGCTATTGTATCTTTTTCAAAAGCAGAACGCAAGAAAATGTACCAGGTGAACGTGGAAGGCACGGCCAACGTGGTAAATGCGGCTTTGGAAAATAACATTCAACGCCTGGTTCATGTAAGCTCCATTGCGGCTTTGGGAAGAACCACCAGGGCAGAATTGGTTACCGAACAAAAAAAATGGGAAGACAACAGTAACAATACCCACTACGCCATTTCAAAACACCACGCCGAAATGCAGGTGTGGCGGGCCTTTGCCGAAGGATTGGAGGGAGTGATCATCAACCCCAGCACCATTTTGGGGTATGGCGACTGGCACCAATCCAGTTGTGCTATTTTTAAAAATGCGTACAAGGAATTTTCCTGGTACACCAAAGGTGTCAACGGTTTTGTGGGTGTGGAAGATGTGGCCGAAGCAGCCGTGCAACTTCTTCAATCCAATATTTCGCAAAAGCGATTTATTGTGAATGGTGAAAACTGGCCTTTTCAAAAATTGTTCAACTGCATTGCCGATGGTTTTGGCAAAAAACATCCGCACCGGGAGGCCACCAAAGCAATGGGTGAAATAGCCTGGCGGCTGGAAAGTGTTAAATCATTGCTGACCGGTAAAAAACCTTTGCTCACCCGGGAAACAGCCAAGGTAGCGCATAGTAAAACTTCCTTTGACAACAGTGCCTTGCTCCAAGCACTTCCCACGTTCCGGTTTACCCCACTGGAAACAGTTGTTAAAACTTCGTGTGAGAACTATGTACGGGCTTTGCAAAAGGGTGAATTAACCGTTTAATTTTTTTATTTTAGTACCGCTATGAAAAAACCATATCTCCTCTTTCTTACCTGCGCCCTGCTTTCCTGCTTATTTAGCCTTGCGCAAAGCACCGTTACCGGAAAGATCACCGATGCAGAAACCAAGCTGCCATTAGAAGGCGCCTCCGTATTTGCGCAAAACACCACCAAAGGAACGATCACCGACAAAGAAGGAAATTTCCGTTTGTACCTGAATAAGGGCGGATATGAAATTATTATTTCCTTCATGGGCTATGTGAGCCGAACCATCAATTTTGAAGCGGTAGCGGACAGGGAGTTCAACCTGGAATTGCAAAAGGCGGACAACAGTATGAGTGAGGTGATCATCCGCAGCAGCAACGAAGTAGCAGATGGCTGGGAGAAATACGGCCAGTTCTTTTTGGATCATTTTATCGGGACTACGCCATTAGCTGATAGTTGTAGTTTGTTGAATCCGGAGGTGCTGAAATTTTATTATTACAAAAGAAACGACCGCCTGAAGGTGCTGGCCACTGAACCTTTGCAGGTACAAAACAAGTCTCTTGGTTACAATATCCGTTACGAGCTGGATTCTTTTGTCCACCATTATAAAACGGACCTGAACTCGTACCGCGGCTATTGTTTGTACTCGGAAATTGATACCACCTGGGAGCAACAAGCCCTATGGAAGGCAGCCCGTGAGAAAGTGTATTATGGTTCCAGGCTTCATTTTTTAAGGGCCTACTACGACAGCACGCTGAGCCAGGAGGGTTTTACGGTGGACCTGCTTGCCGCCGGGAGCCTTACCAAGTTTGACCGCCTGATAAATCCTTACGACAGCAGTTATTATTTTTATAATGATTCCACCGCCGATGCGGAACTATGGTTTCCTGCCAAGGCGAGCATCACCTACAACAAAAAAGCCCCGGAAAAAGAATACCTGCAACAATATCGTCTTCCCCTGGATGTAAGAATACAAATCTCTTACGTGGACCTCACTGATGGAATTTTAATTAAGCCCAATGGCTATTTTCTGGACCAGAAAAGCTGGATCAACCAGGGTTACTGGAGCTGGAAAAACCTGGCCGACCAGTTGCCTTACGATTACGAGCCGGGGAGATAGGACGGTTTATGGTTTATAGTTTAGTTGATAGTTCATGGACGTTCCACAACAATGGAATCGTTTCTCCTATGAACTATCAACCATGAACTATGAACTTCTTACGCAAAGACATTCACGATCACAAACAGCATGATGATAACGGCAATGACTTTGATGGTGGTTTTTATGGAATGAGAATCAAAAAGATTGAACATGGCTGGTGGTTTTAGTTAGCGGGTGCAAAAGTGTTTGCTGAATTGCTCATCATAGATTTTTTTAGATAAACAGTTTGTTTTCATCGGTAAAACAAGCAGCCTTAAAGCCCCATTGAAAAAAATTATAAATAATATGACGGAGATTAAACCCAAATATTTTTTTGCCAACTTTAATAAGTAACTTACTTATCATCGTTTAATTCATTATAAATGAAACGGCAACATTCCAATCTGCTGACGGTTATAGCCTTTGCTTCATTTTGTTTATTGTTTTCTTGTCAAAAAAAACAGGATGTTGATAATCCAACACCCGAACCACAACCTAATGGTATAGAGAGGCAGGTTACAGTTAAATTAAAAAATCAATTTGTAACTACTCGGACAGTTGAATTCATTTTAACCGACTCAAGTGGCAATATAATTGTTGACACCCTTGTTCCCGTTGAGCAATGGCTTGATTTGAAGTTCCGGTCAAACGAATCTAAATACAACGTTACTTTAATAGAGTTTTCGAATATTACCCAGAAGTACACTATCGCAACCAGTTATCAGGTAAACCCTGATAACTGGTATATGGGCCAGGGGTTTATTCGTGTGAGAAGACCTGAAGTCCCATCTATTTCTCAAGGGTCAACTATCACACACTTTAATGTACCCAGTATCCCAACTCAACCTGTGGGAACTTTTTATTATCAATTTGGCAATGCTTCTCCAGGTAACTGGGATCCGATAAACCATACCATTATATTGGACTACAGAAGACCCAACCCATTTTATTCTTTTCTTTTAATACCATCCCTCAGGAAATATAAATTTCACGACACAAAATCAAATAGCGATTCTGTTGATTGCACACAAATGGAAACTGCTTTAACCCTTAATTACAAAAAAGGATTTGAAGTTACTGATAGTGTAAGGATCGTAGAGGGCTATCGAAAAAAAGATGATTATTCAACCTACATCCCACTCTGGAGTGATTTTTATGAAAATCATAAAGCCCTCTACGACATAATGTATCCTCCAACGGGTGTGGAGCAATATTTCATACAATATTATGCCTTTGATAAAAAAGGCAACGAACACTATTCACAGTGTTTGTCTGATAAGGTTCCTACTACAATGGAGTTCCTGGATGATTCTTACTACAGCATCATTAAAAAAGATACAAATGACTTTGAAATTAAATTTTTAAAAAGTATAACAGGCTATGGCATTAGCTTTTTGGGTGATAACTATACCTGGTCAATTTCACTCCCTGCAGAAAAAACCAATTTAAAAGGAACAACCAAACTTATTGACTTAAATAAGACAAAACTTTTGAAGGATATTAAGCTATCTCCTTTCAAATCTAAGTTTATCGGTTTCACAAAAGCAGATAATTATTCCTTAAATGAATTTCATAACATTATAATGGACCCTCTGCAATCCCAGTCTATTCTAAAGGTTAAAAATTATATGGTATATAGTACGGAATTTTAATGATATGTTAGTAAGGTTCAATCTTTAAGACTTTGTGACCTAAATAAACCAGAAACTACAAACCACAAACTATAAACTAACGCTACCGTCCATCTCCATCCAGCAAATTACCCAGTCCGCCCAAAATACTGCCTTCTTCTTTGCGGCTTACCGTTCCGTATTGCAAAATGCGGCTGGCCAGGCGGCTTACGGGCAGGGTTTGTATCCACACCCGTCCGGGGCCACGCAAAGTAGCAAAGAACAGCCCTTCACCACCAAAAATGGAATTCTTAATGCCGCCTATAAACTGGATATCATAATCGCAGCTGGGCGTGAAGGCCACAATACAGCCGGTGTCAATTTTTAATAACTCGCCGGGTTGCAGTTCTCTTTCAATAATATGTCCGCCGGCATGCACAAAGGCCATTCCATCGCCTTCCAGCTTTTGCATGATGAAACCTTCACCGCCAAAAAGACCGGTACCTAAGCGTCTTTGAAATTCAATGCCCACCGTTACACCTTTGGCGGCACAGAGAAAAGCATCTTTCTGGCAGATCATTTTTCCGCCCAGGCGAATAAGATCCAGCGGAATAACCTTGCCGGGATAGGGCGAGGCGAAATACACTTTTTTCTTTCCATGCCCCACATTGGTGTAGGTGGTCATAAACAGGCTTTCTCCCGTCAGCACCCTTTTTCCTGCCGACATCAGCTTGCCCAAAAAACCTCTCTGCTGGCCGGATCCATCACCAAAAATGGTTTGCATTTGGATGCCATCGTCCATCATCATAAAAGCGCCGCTTTCGGCAATGGCGGTTTCCTCGGGATCGAGTTCTATTTCCACGCATTGCATTTCTTCGCCCATTATTCTGTAATCAATTTCATGAGCCCTTTGGCTATAACCATTCATAGTGTTGAAAATTTTTTCTAAGGTAGGAGAAAGTTGATTGGTTGATTCGTTAATAAGTTGATAAGGCTGAAGGCAGGGTTAGGATTGAGGTTACGTGTTACAACACAAAGCCTGCACCTGCATCTTTTTTGATAAATGGCAGAAGTCCGAAGCAAATTTTGAAGTACTTTTCCCCCTCTCAATTTAAACAAACACATTATGAAGCAAAAATTACTGGTGCTTGGTTCGTTTATGCTGTTGGTATGTGTGGCAGCATTCGGACAAGCAAAGCTGGTAGAAAAAATTACCAAAACAGGCAATGAGATCGTTATTCCTTATGAAAAATATGTACTGCCAAACGGCTTAACCGTAGTGGTGCATGAAGATCACAGCGATCCGGTAGTGCATGTAGATGTTACCTATCACGTAGGTTCGGCAAGAGAACAAATCGGCAAATCGGGCTTTGCCCATTTTTTTGAACACATGATGTTCCAGGGAAGCGATAACGTGGCCGATGAACAGCATTTTAAAATTGTAAGTGAAGCCGGTGGTACACTGAACGGTTCCACCAACCGCGACCGCACCAATTATTATGAAACAGTGCCCAGCAATCAACTGGAAAAAGCATTGTGGCTGGAAGCCGACCGCATGGGCTTTTTGCTGGATGCCGTTACCCAACAAAAATTTGAAATCCAGCGGGCCACGGTAAAAAATGAAAGGGGACAGAACTACGATAACCGTCCGTATGGATTGGTAGGCGAAACCAACAGCCGCAATTTATATCCCTATGGCCATCCTTATTCCTGGTTAACCATTGGTTACCTGGAAGATCTGAACCGCAGCGATGTCAATGATCTCAAAAACTTTTTCCTTCGCTGGTACGGGCCAAACAATGCAGTGGTTACGGTTGGCGGCGATGTAAAAACCGCGGATGCCATCAAACTGGTTGAAAAATATTTTGGATCCATTCCCAAGGGTCCTGAAGTAAAACCCCAGAGCTTTCCTGCGGTGCAACTGGAAAGCACAAGGTATGCTTCCTATGTGGACAATTATGCCCGTCAACCCATGCTGGCTGTTGTGTATCCCACGGTGCCTAATTATAGCAAGGACATGGCGGCCCTGCAATGCCTGGCCCAGGTGTTGGGACAAGGAAGAAACTCTGTTTTGTACCAGCAGTTGACGAAAAAGCAACTGGCCTTTCAGGCCTCTGCCTTTAGCCAATTATCTGAATTAGCCGGGGAGTTTACCTTCCAGGTTATTCCTGCCCAGGGCAAAAGCCTGGCTGATATGGAAAAATTATTCCGGGCGGCTTTAGATACGTTTGAAGCAAGAGGAGTAACCGATGAAGATATAGCCAAGTTCAAAGGAGGACAGGAATCACAATTGATCAATGGCCTGCAAAGCGTGGCTGGAAAAGTTTCGCAACTGGCGGCCTTTCAAACCTTCACCGGCAACCCCAACAAAATTGCCGACCTGCTGAAAATGTATTCTTCTCTGACCAAGCAGGATGTAATGGCGGCGTATAACAAGTACATCAAAGGAAAGAATGCCGTAGTACTGAGCGTATTGCCCAAAGGCCAGGAGGCCCTGGTAGCAGCGGCTGATAATTATAAAATTGATTCTACAAAATATGTAGCGCCTGATTATGGTTATGGCGGCTTGAAATACACAAAGGCAAAAGATAATTTCGACCGTAAAAAAATTCCTGCCAGCGGACCAAATCCCGTTGTAAAGGTTCCGGATTTTTGGAGAAAAGACCTGCCCAATGGCGCTAAAGTAATTGGTACCCAGAACACAGAAATTCCAACAGTAACTTTTTCTTTAACCATCCCCGGCGGCCATTTGGCTTCAGCCAATGATCTGTCAAAAGCAGGCCTGGCCAGCTTTTATACAGACATGATGATAGAGGATACCAAAAACTATACAGCCGAACAACTGGCGGTGGAATTACAAAAGCTGGGAAGCTCCATCAACATCACCAGCGGTATTGATGGCGTTACCTACACCGTTCAGTCGCTAAAGAAAAACTTCGATAAATCCCTGGCCCTGTTGCAGGAGCGTTTGTTCAACCCCAGGTTCACCCAGGAATCATTTGACCGCATTCAAAAGCAGGCCCTCCAGGCATTTAAACAGGCAAAAGCCCAACCAGCTACGATTGCAACCGATGTATTTGCCAAAGTAAACTACGGCCCCAACCATATTTTGGGTGTTAGTGAAGATGGTACCGAAGAAACTATTAAGAACATCACCTTGCAGGATATCGAGAATTACTACAAGAATTATTTGACATCGGTGGATGCCAAAGTGGTGGTGGTAGGCGATATCAAACAGGAGGAGGTCTTACCCAAACTTGCTTTCTTAAATAAATTGCCCAAGAAGAAGATTGTACTGGCCAAACCAGATCCGTCTCCTGCCGTTGACAAAACAAAAGTGTATTTGGTAGATATACCCAAAGGGGCGCAAACCGAATTCCGTGTGGGTTATGCCACGGGTTTGAAATACGATGCCACCGGCGAATACTTTAAAACCTATTTAGCCAACTATCCCTTAGGTACGGGTTTCAACAGCCGCCTGAATTTAAATCTGCGTGAAGACAAGGGCTGGACCTATGGTGCCCGTGGCGGTTTTTCGGGTGATCAATATTCCGGCGAATACGCTTTTAGTTCGGGTATTAAGGCCGGTGCTACCGACAGTGCTTTAGTGGAAGTAATGAAAGAGATCAAAAATTATGTAGCCAACGGGCCAACAGATGAGGAAGTAGCTTTTATGAAAAATGCTATTGGCCAGGGCGATGCACTGCGTTATGAAACCGGCCTGCAAAAAGCACAATTCATCCGCCGCATACTGGATTATAACCTGCCCGCCAATTTTGTGGAAACACAATCCAAGTTGCTGAAGGGTATGACCAAAGAACAAATGCATGCCTATGCGCAAAAGTTTTTGAATCCTGAAAAGATCAACATCTTATTGGTTGGCGATAAGCAAAAGATCGTGGATGGTGTGAAAAAACTGGGTTATGAAATTGTGGAGCTGGATGCTGATGGTAACAAAGTGGATAGCAAAAAAGTGTTCTGATAAATTTCTTGATAAAAAATAAAAAAGTCCTGTCCCGCGGCAGGACTTTTTTATTGTCCCCTGGTTTGAAAAATAGAGTCATTGATTAATTTTATTATATTTCATTCTGTTCTTTACCTCATTTTCGGTTCATCATTTTCAAATCAAACACATGAAGCAACAAAAACTAATCTTTCTTACCACCTGTCTTTTAATTGCGTTCGCTACAGCTTTTGGCCAGGCAAAGCTGGTAGAAAAAGTTACAAAGAAGGGAAGTGAGCTTGTCATCCCTTATGAAAAATATGTGCTGCCCAACGGCCTGACCGTAATCGTTCACGAAGACCACAGTGATCCGGTGGTACATGTGGATGTAACCTACCACGTAGGCTCGGCCCGCGAACAGATCGGCAAATCGGGCTTTGCCCATTTTTTTGAACACATGATGTTTATGGGTTCGGAAAACGCCCCGGAAAAACTTCATGATAACATTACCATTGGTAATGGCGGCAGCAATAACGGAAGCACCAACCGCGACCGGACCAACTATTATGAAACAGTGCCGGCCAATTTATTGGAGCCGGTTCTTTGGCTGGAAGCCGACCGCATGGGCTTTTTACTGGACGCGGTAACCCAGCCAAAATTTGAAGTGCAAAGAGCAACCGTAAAAAATGAAAGAGGCCAGAACTATGACAACCGTCCTTATGGATTGGTGTATGAAACGGCAAGTAAAAATCTGTATCCCTATGGGCATCCGTATTCCTGGACGACGATTGGTTATTTGGAAGATTTGAACCGCAGCGATGTCAACGACCTGAAAAACTTTTTCCTGCGCTGGTATGGACCCAACAATTCGGTGTTAACCATTGGCGGCGATGTAAAATCAGCAGAGGTAATAAAGCTGGTAGAAAAATATTTTGGTTCCATTCCCCGGGGCCCCGAAGTAAAACCGGTAACAGTGGCTCCGGTAAAGTTAGAAGCGGACCGGTATGTTTCTTATACCGATAATTATGCCCGTGTGCCCAGGCTTGTGATTGCCTACCCTACTGTTCCCAATTACCACAAAGACATGGCGGCACTTGCCTGCCTGGCCCAGATTCTTGGCCAGGGAAAAACCTCCCTGCTTTACCAAAACCTGGTAAAAAAACAACTGGCCTTATCTGCCAGTGCCTCCAGCCAGCTTTCCGAACTGGCAGGGGAGTTCAGCTTTGACATTACCCCGCTTCAGGGCAAAACCTTAGCAGAGATGGAAAGCCTGTTTCGTGCCACGCTGGATTCTTTTGAAAACCGGGGCGTAAAAGAGGAGGATATCAGCAAGTTTAAAGGCGGCATTGAATCGGGCATTATTAACGGGCTGCAAAGTGTATCTGGGCAAAGTCTCACAACTGGCGGCTTTCCAAACTTTCACCGGTAGCCCCAATAAAATTGGCGACCTGCTGAAAATGTACACATCGGTTACAAAGGAAGATGTGCTGCGTGTCTATCAAACCTATATCAAGGGAAAAAGCGCAGTGGTGCTTAGTGTGCTCACAAAAGGACAGGAAGCAGCCATTGCCAAGGCCGATAATTATAAAATTGATTCAAGCCAGTACACGGCGCCCGAGTATGGTTATGCGGGTTTAACGTATAACAAAGTCAAAGACAATTTTGACCGCAAGCAAATACCGGCGTTTTCTACCAGTCCCGGCATGAAAGCGCCTAAATTCTGGAGAAAGGATTTAGCCAATGGCATCAAACTCATTGGCACAGAAAATACAGAGATCCCCATTGTTACGTTTTCAATAACAGTACCCGGCGGGCACCTGGCGGCGGCCAATGACCTGTCTAAAGCCGGATTGGCTTCCCTGTTTACCCAAATGATGAATGAAGACACCCGGAAGTATACAGCCGAACAGTTTTCTGTTGAATTGCAAAAACTGGGCAGCTCTATTTTCATATCCACGGGTATTGATGGCATTACGTACAACGTTCAGTCTTTGAAAAAGAATTTCGACAAGACCTTGGTGTTGCTGCAGGAACGCATGTTTCATCCAAAATTTACCGAAGAAGCATTCAACCGCATAAAAAAACAAACACTTGAAAACTTTAAACTTCAAAAGGCACAACCCGCAGCCGTGGCCTCGGCTGTATTTGCCAAACTCAATTATGGCAGCAACAGCATTTTAGGTATCAGCCAGGCCGGCACCGAAGAAACAGTCAGCAACATTACCCTGCAGGATATTGAAAATTATTATAACAACTATACCACTTCAATGGATGCCAGGGCTGTTGTGGTGGGAGACATTAAACAGGAAGAAGTTTTACCCAAGCTGGCCTTTTTAAATCAACTGCCAAAGAAAAAAATAACCCTTCCCAAAATAAATCCGCTGCCGGCAGTGGATAAAACAAAAGTGTACCTGGTGGATGTGCCCAAGGCCGCCCAAACAGAATTCAGGGTGGGATATGCAACCGGAATGAAGTATGATGCCACGGGTGATTATTACAAATCCACATTGATGAATTATCCATTAGGCACAGATTTTACCAGCCGCTTAAACCAGAACCTGCGGGAAACAAAGGGCTGGACCTATGGCGCCGGCAGTGGGTTTTCCGGCAACAATTATTCAGGTGAATTCCGGTTTAGCTCCGGCATAAAAGCCGATGTTACAGACAGTGCCTTAGCGGAAGTGATGAGAGAACTAAGAGACTACACAATTAATGGCCCCACAGAAGACGAAGTGCGTTTTATGAAGAGTGCAATTGCACAAAGCGAGGCCCTTAATTATGAAACCGCTTTTCAAAAAGCCGCTTTTATCCGCCGGATACTGGAATACAACCTGCCGGCTACTTATATTGAAACACAGGCAAAGGTTTTAAAAGGCATGACCAAGGCCGAAATGCAGGCCTATGCTCAAAAGTTTTTAAACCCCGACAAGCTCAATATTTTACTGGTAGGCGATAAGGCTAAAATTGCAGAGGGTGTGAAAAAACTGGGTTATGAGATTGTGGAGCTGGACGCTGATGGTAATGTGATAGATGGCAAAAAAGCTTTCTGATAAATTCTTACAAAATGAGAAAACGTCCTGCCAAACGGCGGGACGTTTTTTTATGGCCAATACTGATACCAAATGGTTATCAGGATGATAGTTGATAGATGATAGAAAAGGAAAAAGGCTGCTACCTCTGTCTCACGTTTGACGTTTCACGTTTCACGATGGCTGTTTCGTATGATTTGGCAACATATATGCTTACCCTTATTATCTATGAGCTTTGGTGAAGAATTGTTGAAGAAAATCAATAAGAAGTTTGAACCTTCTTCCAGCGTAAGCCTTCGGTACCGCAGTTATGATCTGGTTTTGATAACGGATAAGGAGGGAAATGCCGTTCAATTGTTTATGGGCAAACTCAAAGAAAACGGCTCGATAAAAGGAGACCGTTATGCCCGAACCTTAAAATACGACCGTGAAGGAAAACTCATCAAAGATCATTGGGAGCGGAAAGGAAAAGCAAGCTAAACACTTTCTTAAATCCATCAACAGTTGTTCTTCAGCTGTTACAAAGACTGGATAGACAACAGGGCATTCTAACTGGCATGGTTTTTCAGCCATTATTTAAAAAAAGGTTATGGTAGTTCCGTTTGTGGCCCTGATCATAATTATAATTGCTGTTATTTTATTTTTTGTCCTGGCCGGTAAAAAGAAAAGCGAAGGAAAAGATCTGGGAGATCCCAATGCGCATTCCGGATAGGTCACCATGGCAATGCCAGCAGGTACTGAGAGTATGAGAAAAATTCAGTTGTTGTCTGCTGAGAGATATTTTTTATGCAGGTTCCGGAGTTGGAACGCAAAAGTATGAAGGCTTCAAAGGTCCACAGCAATGAACTTACGTCTGGATAATTAGAGCCGGTTTTAAACATCCGTGAAATCATTTTCAATCAACGAAATCAGCGATAAAAAAAGCGGCCCGTAAACGGGCCGCTACCTGACTAATAGATTTCTATCCTTCCTGATCTATCGCCGAACTATTATAAAGCACTTTTTGAAGGTGCTGGTTTTAATTGTCCCATCCAAACCGGCTTGCCCTGCAATCTTCTGACGCCATACATGATGCCGACAAAGAGGAAGAACAACGGTCCGAGGAAATCCTAAAAGGGCCACAAATTTTGTTCCGTAGAACTTACTCATGGGCCGTCGCAACCGTTCAGCAATCAGGTACATGCTGGGCACCATCACCAGGGTTAAAAAGAAAGCGAAGATAAGCCCAAAAATAATGGTCCAGCTAAGCGGTCCCCAGAACACCACACTATCTCCCCCAAAGAAAAGGTGCGGATTCAGATGGTTGAATAAGGAAGCAAAATCAATATTCAATCCTACTGCCAGAGGTAATAATCCAAGCATCGTTGCCAATGCCGTCAACAATACCGGGATGATACGGATCTTACCGGCCTGAATCGTGGCTTCTCTTGTTCGCAGGCCACGGCCACGCAGTTCATCTGTAAATTCAATCAGCAAAATTCCATTCTTCACCACAATACCTGCCAACCCCACTATCCCCACACCCAGCATGATGGTGGCAATGGTCATCCCCGTTACCGCATACCCTATCAATACACCAATGATGGAGAAGAAAATTTCGGTTAACACAATGAAAGGTTTACTCATGGAGTTGAACTGCATTACCAGGATCAAAAAGATCAGCAACAAGGCATAGATCAGGGACTTGCCCAGGAAAGACATGGTTTCCTGCTGCTGTTCGCTTACCCCGCTTTGCCGTACCGTTACATCAGGCGGAATATTGTACCTCGATCTGAAATCTTCCAGCTTCACGGCAAGATCGGCATTGATCTGCGCTGTTTGTGTTTCATCCAGCACATTGGACTGCAACTGGATGGTACGCTTCAGGTTCTTACGACGAATGCCACCTGAAGTATTGGTATAATCAATCTTGGCAATCGCATTCAACGGAATTTGCTTGATGGCCATCGTATTGAAATCACGGAACGTGATGGGCCTGCTCATCAGGTCAGTGATATTATTCCGGATCAGATCATTATAGCGCAACTGTATCTTATACTCATCTTCACCTTCTTTCAGTTTGCTTACTTCTTTTCCAAAAACCGCTGTGCGGATCTCCATTCCCACCTGCCCGGTGCTAATGCCTTCAATCATGGCTTTTTCACGGTCAACGGTAATGGATATTTCAGGATTGTTTACATCCACATCCATATTCAGGTGCTCAATGCCTTCCACTCTGTTGGTATCCAAAAAGTTTTTCAGGTCATACGCCACTTTGGCAATGGATTCAAAATTGTCGCCAATCACTTCCACATTCACCGGCGGATCGGTAGGAGGACCGGCGTCTTCCTGGTTCACGGTGATCTCCGCTCCGGGAATGCCCTGCACGGCTTTGCGCACCGCATCCAGATAAGGCTTGGTGCTTTTGCCATGGCGTTGGTCAAATTCCACGAACGATACCTGTATCCTTCCCAAATTCGGTTGTACGCTACGGTTATTATCTCTGGGGTTGTTAGCGCTTACCGCCACATTGGAAATAATGCTTTCCACAATAGAACCTTCCGTGCCGGGTTTTTCCTTTTCCAATACTTTGTACACCCGGTGTTCCAACACACGGGTTATGGAATCCGTATGCTCAACATCGGTACCCACAGGCATTTTCAAATACACATAAATAAAATGCGGATCACCACTGGGAAAGAACGTAACCCCGGGCTGTCTTGCCATCAACATTCCTAATGAAACAGGAAATAAAATAAAAAGAGAAACCAGCAACCACACCGGTCTTCTTCCCTGCAAGGCCCATCTTAGCAGACTTTCATAATGGCTCATTAACCAGGGCAATACCCGGTGCTGAAAAGCATGGATCACATCCCGGAACACAAACACATTCAGGATGGAGACCAGCGCCATAAAGATGAGGAAGTTGGCAAAGCCATGCCAGCCGGCCAAATGGAACAACACACCAAAACCAAGCGCTGCCCAAAACCACCATTTGCGGAACAGGTACCGTTTGGGCATTTCATGTTCCTTGCCTTCCGGCTTCATAAAGCTTACGGCAAACACCGGGTTGAAAATAAAGGCCACGATCAGCGAAGCCGCCAGCGTCAGGATCAGCATCGTGGGCAGGTAGATCATGAACTTACCGATCAACCCTTTCCACAACAGTAAGGGAAAGAAGGGAGCCAGTGTGGTCAATGTTCCCGGCCAATACCGGTATCCATACCTCACCCGCCGCTTCTTTGGCCGACCGCACAATGGGCACTTTGCCATTGTTATAAATACGGTGCGTATTTTCAATGACCACAATGGCGTCATCCACAATAATGCCCAGGCCAAACAAGAAGGCAAAGAGCACAATAAAGTTCAGGGTGATGGGGCTGCCCACCAAAATATCACCCAGGGGTAAAAACATAAAGGCTACAAACACACTGAGCGGCACACTCAGGGCCACAAAGAAGGCATTGGTGACACCCATGAAAAACATGAGTATGAGCAACACCAATATAAAACCAATGATGATGGTATTTACCAACTCCTCAAAAGAGGTTTTGGTTTGCTTGCTTTGATCACCGGTAAATTCTACACGCAGGTTTGGCGGCAACTCCTGCTTTTCCTTCATATCCGCTACAGTAGCTTTTATGTTATCGGCGGCGTCAATTAAATTTTCACCGGAACGTTTTACAATGTTAAGTGTAATCACAGGCTTACCATCCAGGCGGGCATAGCTTTCCTTTTCTTTCACCGTGTCTATTATATTCGCCACATCGCGCAGGTAAATGGGGGCGCCCTGGATGTTTTTCACCACAATGTTTTGCATATCCAGCGCCGTAACAAATTGTCCTTTCACCCGGAGCGTTCGTTTCATATTGCCCACTTCAATCTGCCCGCCACTGATGTCACGGTTCTCGCGGCTGATGGCATTTTCAATATCGGTAAAAGAAAGCTTGGCCACCTGCATGCGGTACGGATCTACATTCACCTGGATCTCCCGTTCGGGGGCACCTACAATGTCGGCCCTGGTGATCTGTTTTAATTCTTCAAAGCGGTCCTGCATCCGATCGGCAAACTGTTTCAGTTTCACCGGATCATAATCGCCGCTGATGTTCACATACATGATGGGAAACTCACTGAAATTAAACTCCTGCACATCGGGTTGCGCCGTAAGATCGGTAGGCAGATCGGTTTTGGCCTTATCCACCGCATCCTTTACTTTTTGTTTGGCAATGTCGGTTGGCACATCGGTTTCAAACTCCACGGTGATCAGCGAAAAATCCTGTTGCGAAACAGAATTCACTTTGTTCACTTTAGCCCCGCTGATCGATTTTATTTGTTTTTCTATGGGCCGTGTCACCAGGTTCTCAATATCTTTTGGAGAGTTACCCACATGCACGGTCACTACCGAAATAGTGGGCACTACAATGTCGGGGAATTGCTCCTTGGGCATGGTATTGAACTTGGTAAGGCCATACAGCGAGATCAATATGGCCATGATGTAAATAACGGTTTTGTTATCTACCGCCCAGCTGGTTGGTTTAAACTCTTTGAACTTATCTCTAAGTCCTTCTACTATTTTCATAAATTATTTTTTAGTCGGCTTGTGTATTTCTGTTCATCGTCTGTTGCGTCGCACTCTTGTACGTTCGGTAATGCTGTTCGGCTATCAGCTGTCAGCTATCAGTCAGCTATCGGCTATCAGCTATCGGCCGTCAGCAATCAGCTATCTAAAACCAGGATCAAACTACCACTTTAGTAATCTTCTGATAGCTGACAGCTGATGGCTGATAGCTACAAGCCTACTTCATGCTGGTAGTAATCACCTGTCCTTCGTACAAGTTCTGGTAGCCTTCGGTTATCAATTGATCCCCGGCAGCCAAACCCGATTTTATTTCGATCAGCTGGGAATAGGATTCGCCAACGATCACTGCTTTCTTTCTGGCCACCATTTTATCACCGTTCTTTTCCATGACATATACATACTTGCCGTTTTCATCTGTTTGCACCGTGTTTAAGGGAACGGCAACCACATCGTTCGCCTTGTAATCCAGTATTTTTATTTGCGCAATCTGGTTGGGTTTCAAACTGGCATCGGAAGGAATTTTGGCTTCAATGCTGAACGAACGGGTATTGGGGTCAATAACTTTTTGCACCACGCTTACTACAGCCGTAATGGTGCGGTTGTTTTGCTCGGGCAACACAATTTCAAGCTTACTGCCAACACCCACACGACCCAGGTAATTTTCAGGAACGCTGGCTACTATTTTCAAATTGCTGGTATTTACAATTCTTATTTGCGGGCCTGCAGCCGTAGCGCCTACAAAAGCCTCTCCCACCCTTACACTTACCACATCGGCAACGCCGGAAGAAGGTGCCGTCACCGTCATTAAGGCGGCCTGCTGCTGAATGATGCCAATTTGTTTTTGCAGGCTTTCCATTTGTGTTTTTGCATTCAACACAGTTTGGTAGGTGCCAATGCCCTGGTCGAACAAGCTTTTTGTTCTGCGGTAGGTATCTTCTGCGGTGGCCAGTTGCACACGCAGGGGTTCCATCTGCTGCCGGATCAACTGGTCATCCAGCCGGGCCAGTACCTGTCCTTTTTTCACGGCTTGTCCCTGTGTTACATACAATGCTTTTACAATACCACCCTGCCCGTTTGGCGGCGCTACGTAAGAAATATTTTGTGCATCCACCCGGCCCTGCAATTCTATATAATGCGTAAAATCCTGTGTGGCCAACGGCATAACCGTTACCAGCCGGGCCGATGTGGCAACAGCCGTGGGATCGGCCTTTTTTATTTCGTTTTCCAGGTGCGCAATTTGGCTGTTGAGTTTTTTTTGCTCGGCCTTTAGCTTCTGCAGTTCGGCCTTTTGATCATTCAGCGTTCCTTTGGCATCCTTTTGTGTGTTGCCACAGGAAGCAGCAAGAATGGCTATTACAATTAATCCTACCAGATTTCGTTTCATGAAATAAATTTTATTATGGTGAGTGTGTTGGTTCATTATTGAAGTTTTCCAAGTGAGTATTGATAACTTATTTTAGCAACAATGGCATTGTATAAAGCGTTGAAATAATTGGATTGTGCCTGTTGCATATCCGTATCTGCCTGCAACACTTCGAAGCTGCTGCCCAGGCCCTGTTCAAATTTGAGCTTGGTGGCGTTGTACACTTTTTCGGCCAGCTGTATATTTCGTTCCTGCACATCTAAACTGAACAAAGCATTTTTCAAACTGCTGTAGGTCACTTTTTGTTCAAAGTCAATTGCCTGTTTTACATTGGTGATCGTGTTCTCCACTTTTTGCACGTTCAAACGGGATTGCTGCACCTTGTATTTGCGCTGAAAGCCATCGAAGATGGGAATGTTGACATTCAGTCCCACAAAAGAACTATTGAACCAATAGGTTTGCCCGGAGGTAAAGAACTTTGGCCCCATGCCGTTCATCGTATAGTTGGCCTGCGCGGCCACGGTAGGAATATAACCGAGCTTGTTTCTTTTTACATCTAAATTCTGCAGCTTTTGCAATTGGTTCAGGGTTCTTATTTCGGCCCGGTCCTCATACTTAAATCCTTCAACCAAAATATTATCCTTCAAAGAAGCGGTCGTCAAATCATCTTTCAACACAATGGTATCGTTTTGAGAAATGCCAATCGCAAACTTCATAGCAGCATATCCAATTTCAACGGCGTTGGCAACCATGCTTCGGGTGGTGCTTAAATTATTGATCTGCACCTGCACCTTGTCCAGGTCCAGCTTTTCTGCAAACCCGTTTTTATACATGATGGAATCATCATGATACAGTTTTTGCAAGCGCAGCATGCTTTCATCAATAAAATGCAATTGCTTTTCTGCAATCAGGATGGCATAGTACCGTTTGTACGCCGAGTCTTTGATCTTTTCCTGTGCTTGTTCTACCAGTGCCTGCGAATAATCCAGGGCCGTTTGTCTGGCCTGCAAGGCTACAAATACATCGGGCTGAAAAAGCAATTGTGTAAGGGTTACACCGGCATTCAGGTTCCAGGGCTGCTGAAAACTAACCTCGGCCAGCTTTGGTTCGGGAATGGAAGTAATCGGCCCGTTGTTGCCGCTTACCCCTTCACTTTTTAAAATAGAATAAATGGCCGTGGACGTAGCATCGGGAAATAAAAAATTCGGCACTTTTAAATAGTGATTGGCACCGGCATTACCCGTAAGCTGCGGAAACGCCTGACCCAGGATCTCACGGTTCTTTGCTACCTGTATCTGGTAATCGATTTCTGCATTCTTTAATTCCACTACATTTTTATACGCCAGGTCCACCGCTTCCTTCACCGTGAGCTCATGTCTCTGCTGGGCTTGCGCAAATCCTGCCATTAATAAAAACATCCAACTAAATAGAGCCTTGTTTTTCATCTGTTTATTTTTTGGTTCGTTGAGCTTTATATTTCTGAATCAGTTTTTGTCCCTTTGGGGTGGCTATGCCATTAAGAAAGACTTCCAGCAATTCCTGCTCAATGTGTACGAGATTTGTACGGTTGGCAGGAAAAACCTCCGGGTTGAACGCCAGCATGATGCTGTGAATGCGGTATCGTGCCACGATGTCAATGTCTATATCTTCACGATAAAGACCTTCCGCTATACCTCTTTCAATATTGCTTTTGATCATCTGGTACAGAAAGCCGTTCTTGAAATCCCTGAACTTTTTAAAGCAGGCAGGATGATATTTTTCCATATCGAACAACACGGCAGGGTTCATGTTGGCAAACATATCCTGCACCCTTTCAAAGGATAGAGAAACTTCGTGCAGTGCGTTTTCAGAAACATCCCGCTCTTTGAGGCAGCCACCTTTATTCTCTTCCATAATAGCCGTAAACACCCCGGTCACCAGTTCATCCTTATCGGCATAATACTGGTAAAGCGTTTTTTTTGACATGCCCAGTTGTGCGGCGATGTCATCCATAGATACCGAACGGATGCCATAGCGGTTAAACAGTTCGTCGGCTTTTTTTAATATGCGTTCTTTAGGTTCCATAAATCGGCGCCAAAACTATGGAAACTTTTTATGTAACCAGAGTTTCCACGCCATTTTTTTTATGAACTGCGGATTTTTAGGGATGAACAGTAGGATTACCTTTGTTTTTATGAATGACACTTTACCAAAAGAAGAAGGGTTCCGGTTTAGTAAGCTTTTTCAATATTTTTTGCAGGGCCTGCTGGTGATTGCGCCTGTGGCCATTACCGCTTATGCCGTGTACTGGATTGTTTCCTCTATTGACAGCCTCTTGCCCATTTTTACAGCAAAAGATGAGACCGGCCGGATCTATATTCAAAACTATGGACTAGGTTTCCTCATTATTATAGTAGCCATTTGCCTGATTGGATACCTCAGTTCCTATTTTATCAAGAACCGGTTGTTCAACCTTTTTGACAGTGTACTGATGAAAACACCAGGTATCCGTTTTATCTATTCTTCTGTAAAAGATTTTTTTGAAGCCTTTGCCGGCGAAAAGAAAAAATTCAATAAACCCGTGGTGGCCAATATTGATGATAGCGATGTATGGCGGATTGGTTTTATCACACATGAAGACGCTTCGGATTTTGGATTGAGTGATTATGTAGCGGTTTATATTCCCATGTCATATTCTATCGCGGGCAATGTGTATCTTTTACCAAGGAACCGTGTGAAACCGGTAACACATATCGGGTCGTCGGAAGCCATGAAGTTTGCCATCAGCGGCGGCGTGACCAGCGTGGAGGAAGAGAAAACAAAGTCGTAGTTAGGCGTACTTACGATTTTTGCTTGGTTTCAAAGTAAGAGATTGGAGTTCCTGGAAAGCAACATTTCGCATTAGCTGTCATTGTTAATTGAGAAATCGTATTGCATGAAAAAGATCCTGCTTTTTAGCCTTTGTCTTCTTTTTTATCAGGCCTGTTTTTGCTGGGGCTTTTACGGCCATCAGAAAATAAACTATTACGCTGTCTTTCTTTTGCCGCCGGAGATGATGGCTTTTTACAAACCCAATATCCAGTTTCTATCGGACCATGCAGTGGACCCTGATAAAAGAAGGTATGCGGTGGCAGAAGAAGGCCCGCGGCATTATATTGATATTGACCGTTACGGCAGCTATCCTTTTGATTCGTTGCCCAGAAAATGGGAGGACGCCATTGCCAAATATTCGGAAGACACGGTAAGGGAAAATGGCATTGTTCCCTGGTGGGTACAGATCATGCACAGGCGGTTAATCACGGCTTTCAAAGAAAAGGATGCATCACGAATCTTAAAACTCTCTGCTGAAATTGGGCATTATATTGCCGATGCCCACGTGCCGCTTCATGCCAACAGCAACCACAATGGCCAGTACACCAACCAAAGAGGCATTCATGGTTTTTGGGAGAGCCGTATTCCTGAACTGCTGGCGCAAAAAGAATGGAGCTTTTTTATTGGAAAGGCAGAGTATCTAAAAAATCCCGGCGACTTTATCTGGAAGCAGGGTGCTGGAAAGTGCTGCTGCTTCAGATACGGTTTTAAAAGCCGAAAAAGAATTGTCCGCTCAATTTTCCAGCGATCAGAAATTTTCCTTTGAAGACCGAAACGGCAAAACCATCCGCCAGTACTCATCTGCTTTTTCCAAAGCCTATGATAGCCGGCTGAACGGAATGATAGAACGAAGAATGCGGCAATCTATTTATGCCACGCCTGCTTTTGGTACACGGCCTGGGTAGATGCCGGCCAGCCCGAGCTGGCAAAACTTTCCAGTAAAATCTTCACTGAAGCAGATCTAAAAGAATTTGAACAATTAAACCAGGCCTGGAGAAACGGTGAAATGAAAGGGCGAAAAGAAGAGTAAAGAATATTGAACAGATGATCTTCGCCTCATAATAAAAATGTTCAATGTTCAACGTTCAATGTTCAATTATTCAAGAAAGGAACAGACTCTCTTTCTAAGCCCCTCTCAAATTGAATATTGAGCATTGAAAATTGCTCATTGAACATTTTTCCCTCTTCCTTCCATATTTCTTCCTTTTTCGACATTCAATTTATTCTCCATCCGTTCATCTTTATGAACAACTTAAATTTGCAACTCCAACTATTAAACAATGCAAACACAAAATAAAGAAACCGCAGACCTGTGAGTCTCCCCTTTACGGGAACAGGGGGTGTTCACAATTTTGGCGCCGGTCCTTCTATTCTTCCCAAAGAAGTATTTGAAGAAGCCAGCCGTGCCTTGCTCAATTTTAATAATACAGGGCTTTCCATTTTGGAGATCGGCCACCGCACCAAAATCTTTCAGGCGGTTATTGATGAAGCCATTCATACGTTGAAAGAACTGATGCAATTGGATGCGGAGCATGAAGTATTGTTTCTGCATGGTGGTGCTTCTACACAGTTCTTCCAGGTGCCTATGAATTTGCTGGATGAAAAAGCCACGGCTGCCTATACCAATACCGGCATTTGGGGCGCCAAAGCCATCAAAGAAGCAAAGTTGTTTGGAAATGTGGATGTGGTTTGCAGTTCTAAAGAAGCCAATTATACTTTTCTTCCCAAACAGTTTGATGTAGATCCTTCATCTGCTTACCTGCATCTTACAACCAACAATACGGTTTACGGTACGCAGTGGCAGGACCTTTCTTTGTTTTACAATAAAAATGTGCCGCTGGTTGCCGACATGAGCAGCGATATTTTAAGCCGCGAAATAGATTTCAACAAATTCGATTTGATTTACGCCGGTGCTCAAAAAAATATTGGCGCTGCCGGTGTGAACGTGGTGGTGGTAAATAAAAGATGTTTGGGCAAGGTGCAAAGAACGCTGCCTACCATGCTGGATTACCGCAATCATATTGAAGCCGGTTCTTTGCTGAATACGCCACCGGTGTTTGCCATTTATGTGTGCATGCTTACGCTGCGCTGGTTAAAAAATATTGGCGGTGTAGCGGAAGCTGAAAAAAGAAATAACGCCAAGGCCAAATTGTTTTACGATACACTGGATGCCCTTCCTGTTTTTAAAGGCACGGTAGCCAAAGAAGACCGGAGTAAAATGAACGCTGTGTTTGTAGCAGACAATGCAGATATAGAAAAAGAATTTATTGCGCTTGTGCGAAAAAGAAGGTATGATCGGCATAAAAGGCCACAGGACTACCGGCGGCTTCAGGGTTTCTATGTACAATGCCCTGCCTTACGAAAGTGTAAAAGCATTTACCGACCTGATGAACTATTTTGCCCAAACTAAATCATAATGAATGGCGATTATCAAACCCTTTAAAGCACTCCGTCCGCATAACGAATATGCGGCGCAGGTTGCCTCCCGGCCTTACGATGTATTGAATTCAGAAGAAGCAAGAAAGGAAGCAAAAGATAACCTGTTGTCTTTTCTTCATGTAACCAAATCAGAAATTGACCTGCCGGCTGATATTGACGTTCATAGCGAAGCGGTCTATCAAAAAGCAAAAGAAAACCTGGAGCATTTAATTGACAAACGGGTTTTATTTTTTGAAGAATATCCCTGCTATTATATTTATGAATTAGGCTGGAAGGGCCGCACCCAGACCGGCTTGGTTTGTGTTTCCTCGGTGGAGGATTACTTCAATGATGTTATAAAAAAACATGAATTCACAAGGCCCGAAAAAGAACAGGACCGCATTAATCATATCCGCACTACCCGGGCACAAACCGGAAATGTATTTTTAACCTGCAAAGACATCAAAGAGCTGGATGATGTTTTTGAGCACTGGAAAAAACACAACAATGCTGAATACAGTTTTACGGCCGGCGATGGTGTTACGCATACCATCTGGGTGGTGAATGCACTGCCCACGATTGATGTGATTACCCATCTTTTCAAAGAAAAAATTCCGTTCACTTATATTGCCGATGGCCATCACCGTGCCGCCTCGGCAGCCAAAGTAAGCCAGGCATTGCCCGACAGTGAGGAGGCTCCAATATTTTCTTACCACGATCTTTCCTGCCAATCAATTGGCTATTTTGGATTACAACCGTGTAGCCAAAGACCTCAATGGCCTAAGCGAGGAGGAGTTCCTGCAAAAACTGGGAGAAAATTTTATTGTTGAAAAAAGTGATACAGAAGTTTCTCCCAAAAAATTACATGAGTTTGGAATGTACCTGGACAATCAATGGTACAAGCTAACAGCAAAAGAAGGCAGTTATAAGAACGATCCTATTGGTGTGCTGGATGTAACGATTCTGCAGGAAAATATTCTGGATAAAATTTTAGCGATCAAGGATCCAAGAACCGATACACGCATTGATTTTGTAGGTGGCATACGAGGTTTGGCGGAGCTGGAGAAAAGAGTAAGCAGCGGGGAAATGAAAGTGGCATTCAGTTTGCACCCTGTGAGCATTCAACAGCTATTTGATATTGCCGATAGTGGCAATGTAATGCCGCCTAAAAGCACCTGGTTTGAACCCAAACTGCGTGACGGCTTGCTGACACATTGTTTTTGAGGCTAAGGCGAAGATTGAGGTTAAGGTTAAGATTGAGGTTGAGAAGTGGAATCGTTGCTAAGTTGATTACGTATGTTAGCAGGTTTCAACATGGATTACCTAAGCCTAAACCTTAACCTACAACCTAAAACAATTTGTTATTTTGCGAAGAGGCGTTAGGTAACGTCTCTTTTTAATTTTTACTTTGACGTATGAAGAAGTATTTTCTATTCCTGTTTTCTGTTATTGCATGTGTTCACTCTTTTGCTCAGCAGGAAACTACGCCCCAGGAAAGCAGCCCGCAATTTTATGCGTTCCGGTGATTGGGATAATGCTATTTTGGTTTTGAACAGGGCCCTGCAGGGCGATCCCAAAAACCTGGATCTTCAAAAAGACCTGGCCATGGCTTTTTACTATAAAAGAGATTATACAAGAGCCCTTGAAACGGTAAAACCCATGCTTGACCGTGATGATGCCGATGTAGTAGTGTACCAGATCGGCGGCAATGTTTACAAAGCCCTGGAAGAAGTAAAAGAAGCCGACAAAGATGTATAAAAAAGGCCTGAAGAAATTTCCTAAAAGCGGTCCTTTGTACAGCGAGTATGGTGAATTGCTTTGGGCTAAAAAAGATTATGACGCCATCAAACTATGGGAAAAAGGAATTGAAGTAGCGCCTTCTTTTGCCGGTAATTATTACAACGCAGCCCTGTACTATTATTATACAAAAGATAAAATATGGACGCTTATCTATGGTGAAATTTTCGTCAACATGGAATACCTCACCGAGAGGGCTACGGAAATGAAAAAACTTTTGTTACAAGCTTATAAAGAAAAATTGTTCAACAATATTGACAATGGCAAAGAACAGGGAAAGAGTAATCCTTTTGCCACCGCCGTATTACAAACCTTTAATCAACAGGCATCGCTGGTGAACAAAGGCATTAATACCGAAACTCTGAACATGATCCGCACCCGGTTTATCCTGGACTGGAATAAAAACTATGCTGCTAAGTTTCCATACAAGTTGTTTGATTACCACCAGCAACTTATTCGCGAAGGCATGTTTGAAGCCTACAATCAATGGCTGTTTGGCGCCGTGGAAAGTCTTTCGGCCTTTGATCAATGGACAAAAACCAATGCCGAAGCCTACACCAAATTTGCCACTTTCCAGAAAGGAAGGGTATTTAAAATGCCGGAAGGACAGCACTACCAGCAGATGTAATTAGAAGCCATCTCACAAATGCTTTTTGTGAGTGGTGAGTGGTGAGTGGTGAGGGGAAAGCTCTCTTATACCAAACGGCTATCAAGATGATAGATGATAGTTGATAGATGATAGAAGAGAAAGAGGCTGCTGTCTCACGTCTGCCGTCTCACGTTTCACGAGTTTGCGCTAGTATTCGTACTACTCACTACTAACTACTCACCACTCACGCATAAAGAGCCCATTTACGAGACCACTTGTAGCGATCACCGTCATTACCAGAAATGTAGTATACATCTTTCAAGCCCTTCAAATTTTGAAGGGCTTGAACTTTATACGAGATCGCCAAACGTCTCCACATCAAATTGCAAATAGAACAGAATAACCCTTCTTCACCCACTTACTACTCACCACTGGTCACTCGCTTAAAAACTCCGTTTACTATTTCATCCGAATTAGTTAATTTGTTCTTTTGAAAACGGATTGACATGAACCAACCCCACAGGTTATTTGATTGCCTTGCAGAACAATTGAAATACGGCGGAAACGAAGCCACGTTTGCGGCCAAAGAAGCCGGCCAATGGCGCAAATACAGTACGGCCGAAGTAAAGGACATTGTAGATCAGCTAAGCGCCGGCTTGTTAGCACAAGGATATAGCGGCGGCGATATGTCGGTGGAAGGCCGTGATAAAATTGCCATACTGGCCAAAAACCGCCCCGAATGGATGTTCCTCGATCTGGCCGTGCAGCAAATGGGTGCCATACTGGTTCCTCTTTATCCTACTATCCACATCAACGATCTTGAATTTGTACTGAACGATGCGCAGGTAAAAGCCGTGTTTGTCAATGATGAAGACCTGTTTCATAAAGTGCAGAACGTACGCAGCAAAACATCCTCCATCAAGGATATCTATAGCTTCGAACATGTGGAGGGAGCCAAACACTGGAAAGAACTTTTATCCCTGGGCAAACAAGAACATTACCAGCAACTAACTACCATTTCCGAAAAGATTACCATAGAAGATCTCTTTACCATTATCTATACATCCGGTACTACAGGCACGCCCAAAGGAGTGATGCTTTCGCACCGAAACCTTCTTTCCAATGTTATGGCCTCTATGGCATTGTTTTCCTCCCGGCGAAAAAATGAAAGCATTAAGTTTTTTACCGCTGAACCATATTTTTGAACGGATGGTTACCTATCTCTATCTTTTCAGGAACACGTCTATTTATTATGCTGAGGGCCTTGAAACCATTGGAGAAAACCTGAAAGAAGTGCAGCCAAATATGTTCACCACGGTGCCGCGGCTGTTGGAAAAAGTGTATGACAAGATCATGATAAAAGGGTAATGAGCTGACGGGTGTAAAAAGAAAATTATTTTTTTGGGCGCACGGCCTTGCTGAAAAATTTGAGATCAATAAAAACCAGGGACTTTGGTACAACGTACAATTAAGCCTCGCCAATAAAATTATTTTCAGCAAATGGAGAGAAGCGCTGGGCAATAACATTAAATGCATTGTTACCGGCGGTGCTGCCTGCCAGGTGCGGCTGATCCGCATTTTTACAGCGGCAAAAATTATCATCATGGAAGGGTATGGCTTAACAGAAACCTCTCCGGTCATTGCTGTTAACCGCTTTCAACCCGAATCGAACCGCATGTTTGGAACGGTAGGGCCCCTGATTGATAATGTAGAAGTGAAAATTGCTGAAGACGGCGAAATTTTATGCAAAGGGCCAAACATTATGATGGGGTATTACAAACGCCCCGATCTTACCGCCGAAGCCATCCAGGATGGCTGGTATGCTACCGGCGATATTGGTACGATGGTGAACAATAAATTTCTAAAGATCACCGACCGCAAAAAAGAATTGTTTAAAACCAGCGGTGGCAAATACGTAGCGCCGTTGCCCATTGAAAACAAATTAAAGGAATCGCCTTTTATTGAACAGGTGATGTTGGTGGGCGCCGAAAAAAAGTTTGTGGGAGCTTTGATTGTGCCGGCTTTCGGTAACCTGCGCGACTGGTATCAAAAACATCATTTACCGGAGGTTTCCAATGAAGAAATGCTCCGGCACCCCAAAGTAGTTGAACTGTACAAAGAGCTGATTGAAAGCTTCAACAAATACTTCAATCATGTAGAGCAGGTAAAAAAATTTGAACTGCTGCCCAATGAATGGACGATAGACACCGGCGAAATGACGCCAAAGCTTTCTTTAAAAAGAAAAGTAGTAATGGAAAAGTACAGGGATACGGTGGAAAGGATGTATCAATAACTGAAGACATCGTATGTTTATGTACTAAGCGGCATTGCTACTATTAAGCTTCTGCTTGCGTCGCACTCGTGTACTGTAACAATTCTATGCAGCACCGTTTCTCGCAGCGAACGCAAAGGAGCAACGACGCTGCGCCGCTGTATCGTTGCGATCGCTGCGTGAAATAAAAAGCTGAATAGCGAACAAAGCGTACAAGGAGTGATCCGCCGATAGTCGGACACAGCACAAGAGAAGCTTCATAGCCGCACAAAAGCCGGCCATACATTATTCCTCTTCCGATCTTACACTCTCACCTGCATCGTTACTTTGTTTTTCCTGGTTGTGAACCGGAATATCACTGATTGACTTGTCCCTGAAATCATTTGGCTGCTGGTCTATATACTCGGGTTGGTTTTTTAATTGCGAATCTGTTTGCGTGGGCCTTGGATACGCTTCGGGGCGGCCATGCCTGTTTTTATCCTCGTTTTTCATACTTATAATTTTTTATGGTCTATAAAATCATTAAGCCCTGTTCAGGGCTTAATGATTTAAATTCTAGCAAGAATCATTTAGAAATGATCAGGTATTACATACCACCTTGTCCGCTGCGGGAACCAGTATCGCCGCTGCTACCGCTACGGCCTGTGTTACCAGTTCCTGTGCTGCCGCCACGGCCCTGATCGCCACCTTCCATTCCCTGGCCAGATTGAGAACCAGAACTTCCGGTTCGGCCGGATTGTGAGCCGCCCATACCTGACTGAGAACCACCGCTACTGCCTGACTGGGAACCACCACTAGTGCCTTGACTTTGACCGCCTAATCCACCGGACCCACGCTCAGAACCGCTTTGAGAACCAGAACTTCCGGTTCGGCCGGATTGTGAGCCGCCCATACCTGACTGAGAACCTTGGCCTTGGTTTGAGCTTCTGTCCTGATCTTGATTTTGATTTCTGTTTTCTGCCATAACTGTAATTTTTAAAGTCAAAAAATTGAGACCTGCCTTTAACTATAAAAACTTTATGCCTAGTTTTTTTAAGTTTAAAATCTTGTACAGATTGGAAGGCTAAAAAAAATTATAGACTGTTTTCTCTTGTTTGTAGAACTAAGTCAACAACTCAAAATGCAGGCTCTGCCTTAGTTTAAACGTTCAAAAAACTATTACTGATCTACTACCTGGCCGTCAAAATCACTGCCTGATACTTCTCTTTTAGTAGAGATTCCTGAACCGGAACCGGTGCTGTGTGTTTTTCTGATGGTACTGTCCATGTCGGTTGTACCGCCCCGGTCGGCATTGGTATCCTGCTCGGCTGTGCCGGCCCCAATTGTGTTTTCAAGTATCCTCATTTCTTTTGTCGCTTTTGCGATCGTTTGATTTTCGTGACATGATTTTTATTTTAAGATTACTGTCTTCCGACAAATTAGTGATTGCTTCCTCTGCCGCGAACCGGGCTTCCATCGGAACCGCTGGGTCCTCTTCCTACACCGTCCCGGTTTCTTTGCTGGCTGGGGGTTTCCAGTTCACGGTGCCGGTTCTCCTCTTTTGGAGCAGCGTTCTCCACTCTTTTTACCGGTTTGTTTTTATCCTTTTTCATACTGCTTAATTTTTAGCAATAGAAATTACTGATACAGGAGGAAAAATTATGCCGCAAAGGGTATTAAGCAGCCTCTGCCAAATGAATACTTTTTCAATTTGTGGAAGTGATTTTATAGAATGAAATAATAGGGAAACTGTGACTATGGAAGCTTCCGGTTGGCGATTGGCTGATCATGATTTTTTGCCAGCAGTTCTGTGATCAGGTTTTTCAAGTCTCTTTGATAGACCTGGTTCTTTATTTTCATTTCTCCGGCAGGTACAATGCTATTTCCCATTAAGGCAAACCATGTTTGCGACGAGGCAGGAACAAAAAATCCATGTTCGTTCCAGTTGCTTTTTTTTCTTCCTCTGCCGTGGTCTGTCGTGATTAGAAACGTAGTTTGACCTGCATATTCCGGCATAGATTGAACCAGGCTCCATAATTCACCGATCATACGGTCGGCATTGTTGGCTTCCTGCAGGTATTTGTCGTAGCGTTTATTGTGGCCGGCATCATCGGTGCCGCTAAAACTTATAAAAACAACCGAGGGTTTATTCTTTAAAACATATTCCTTACAAGCTATATAGGTTAGCTCATCATACCTTGTTGGTTTTTTTTCCTCTATCACTTTTGATTGTAAGGTGTTCAACAACTTTTCACTACTGGATAGGTTTTTAGTTTTTACATTCTCCAGGCCGCTATTGAGGTAAAAGCTGCCTTCCTCTTTATTTAAAATGAAAGGAAAAACATCCCACGAGGTAAAAGCTGCCACCTTTCCGGCATACTCCTCAGAGGTGTTTAGCATTTCCAGCAGGTTGCGGTTTTTATTTTTCTTTTTGGAATTGTCGAGAATGGTAAGATCGACACCGCCGGTCAGCAGTTCGCTGTAACCCGGATAGGAGAGAGCATACGGATTGGAAACATTGACTTTATTGTTGTACAAACGGTTGCCGTGCAACTGTCCTTGTTTGGCAATGATGTTCCAGAAAAAAGGAAGTCAATTTTTTTCTTCTTTCTTCCACATTGGCATCCCAGTACAAAGCTTGTATAATGGGTGAACCAAAAGTGGCTTCTTTATCATGGATCAATGAAGAGTCGGCGCCATTGAAAACCTCTTCCCATCTGAAACCATCCAGTGTAATAATGAAAAGTTTGTTCTGCGGATTTAAAGAATGGAGGGAGCGTTGGGTATTACTAACGGATACACTCAATGTGATCAATACCAGGCAAATTCCCAAACCTCTCATAATTGGTATGCTAAAAAAAGCATACCAATTTTACCGGAAGGTTAACAGCGGAAAAAATTTGTGTTATGGTTTTTTTGGAGAAAAGCTTTGATCATTCCAGCACGGGCCGCAACCATTTTTCGGCTTCTTCTACCGACATGCCTTTGCGCTTTGCATAGTCTTCCAACTGGTCTTTGCCAATTTTGCCCAAGCCAAAATAATGGCTTTGGGGATGGGCAAAATACCAGCCGCAAACCGATGCCGGCGGATCCATGGCCAGGCTTTCCGTTAATTCAATGCCGATGTTTTCTGTAGCCTTCAGCAGGGAAAACAATTTCCATTTTTCGGTATGATCGGGGCAGGCCGGATAACCCGGCGCCGGACGAATGCCTTTGTATTGCTCTTTGATCAATTCTTCATTCGTCAGCGTTTCGTCTTTTGCATAGCCCCAGTGTTCTCTTCGTACCTGCGCATGCAAACATTCGGCAAACGCTTCCACAAAACGGTCGGCTAATATCTGCACCATGATCTTGTTGAACTCATCATGTTCGGCAGCAAAGCGGTCAATATGCTGGCGGGCTCCTTTAATGGTTACCGCAAAAGCACCCATAAAGTCATCCCCGTTTGGAGAAACAAAATCGGTTAACGCATAACTTGGTTGCCCGGCTGCTTTTTTGCTTTGTTGCCGAAGCGATTCAAGATGCACTTCACCGTTATCGGTTTGCAGTGTAATGGTATCGCGGTTGTTGGATGTGGCGGGCCAAAAACCAATGACCCCATCTGCGCTGAACCATTTTTCAGCAACAATTTTTTCTACCAGTTTTTGTGCATCGTTGTACAAACGGGTGGCTTCTTTTCCATACGCCTTATCGCTCAATACAGCAGGGAAGTGGCCCGGCATTTCCCAGCCAATAAAGAACGGACCCCAGTCAATGTATTTTGCAATCGTGGCCAGATCAAAATCTTTTAAAACTTTTACCCCTTCAACAGCCGGCTTTACAGGGCGGTAATTGTCCCAATCAATAGTTTCCTTTAGGGCAACCGCTTCTTCATAAGGGATCAGTACTTTTTGTTTCTGCTTGTTTAAAAACTGGTTGCGCAGTTTACCGTATTCCTCTCCTGTTTGCTGCAGAAAATTATCCTTCCCCTCCTTGTTTAGCAAATTACTTACTACCGTTACGCTTCGCGACGCATCCAATACATGCACCACCCCGTTATCGTATTCCGGGGCAATGCGAACGGCTGTGTGTGTGCGGGACGTGGTGGCGCCTCCAATCAAAAGAGGCTGTTTCATGTTACGGCGTTTCATTTCACGGGCCACATGCACCATCTCATCCAGGGAAGGCGTGATCAATCCGCTTAAGCCAATGACATCTACATTTTCTTTTATCGCTGTTTCTAAAATTTTATCGGCAGGCACCATTACACCCAGGTCAATGACATCATACCCATTACATCCTAACACTACACCCACAATATTTTTCCCAATGTCATGAACATCGCCTTTTACAGTTGCCATCAACACTTTGGCGGCGCCGGCTGTTTCCTCTGCCTTGGTACCGGCTGCTAAATGCGCCTTTAATCTTTCTTCTTTTTCCGCTTCAATGTAGGGTGTTAAAATAGCCACCGATTTCTTCATTACCCTTGCACTTTTCACCACCTGCGGCAAAAACATTTTACCGCTTCCAAACAGATCACCCACCACATCCATACCCGCCATTAAAGGCCCTTCAATCACATCCAGCGGTCTTGGATATTTCAGCCTTGCTTCTTCGGTATCCTGGTCAATATAATCTGTTATGCCATTTACCAGCGCATGTTTTAAGCGTTCTTCTACCGAAGCATTTCTCCAGGCTTCGTCTTTTACATCGCCTTCCTTTCCTTTTGCCTTTACCGATTCGGCAAACGTTACCAGTCTTTCTGTTGCATCGGGCCGGCGGTTTAAAATCACATCTTCGCACAATTCTTTTAACTGCGGTTCTATTTCATCATACACCACCAACTGGCCTGCATTCACAATACCCATGTCCATGCCTGCTTTGATGGCATGGTATAAAAACACCGCATGAATGGCTTCTCTTACATGATCGTTGCCCCGAAAGGAAAAGGACACATTGCTTACACCGCCACTTACTTTCACCAGCGGCATTTTTTGCTTGATGATCTTTGTGGCTTCAATAAAATCTACTGCATAGTTGTTATGTTCTTCAATGCCGGTAGCAATGGCAAAAATGTTAGGATCGAAAATGATATCCTGCGGGTCGAAGCCCACTACTTCGGTGAGAATTTTATACGCCTTTTCACAAATAGAAATCCTTCTTTGCAGGGTATCGGCCTGTCCCTGTTCATCAAAAGCCATTACTACCACCGCAGCACCATACGCCTGGCAAATGAACGCCTGCTCAATGAACTTGTCAACTCCTTCTTTCATAGAAATGGAATTGACCACACATTTACCCTGCACACATTTTAATCCGGCTTCAATGATCTCAAACTTCGAGGAGTCGATCATGATGGGAATTTTGGCAATATCGGGTTCGGCTTGCAAAAGGTTCAGAAACGTGGTCATGGCCTTTACCCCATCCAACAAGGCATCGTCCATGTTCACATCTAAAATTTGCGCGCCATTCTCCACCTGCTGTCGTGCTACACTCAGGGCCTCTTCGTATTTGTTTTCACGAACAAGCCTTGCAAACTTTTTAGACCCCGTTACGTTGGTGCGTTCACCAACGTTCACAAAATTTGATTCCGGGCGAATGGTTAATGGCTCTAAGCCTGAAAGCTTTAGATATGGTTTGATAACTGTTTGTTCATTCATGATTTTCTTACCTCCTTTAAGAGTGATCTCTCTGTTTATTGGCTCCGTAGGAGCTTAGCCTTGGTAGAACTTGGGTTTATTTTAAATACGGCTCCGTAGGAGTCGAACCCATCTCTATCCAGTCAAATAAATATTGTTCTTCGTATGGAATTTCAAATTTTTTCAGCAACTCCAGATACTCTTCCCTAAATGTTTTCTTCTTATGATGTTCTGGTTGATTTAAAATGTATTCAATCACATTATGAACATGAGAATGCGAATAAGAGAAAGCGCCATAACCCTCCTGCCAGTTGAATTTCGCCTTTGTTAGCCTTTCTTTATTAATAAATTCGGAAGACTTTGATTTCACTTCCCGCATTAAATCTGACAACGATTGATTTGGTCTGAATCCAACGAATAAATGCGCATGATCCGGCATGCAGTAAATGGCCAAAACCTTATGTTGGAAATTTTGAACAATGCCGGTTATATATTTTTCTACACGGCTACGAATCGCCTCTTGCATCAGCGCTTGCCTGTTTTTAACAGCAAACACAAAATGAATATGTATTTGTGTGTAGGTATTTGGCATTTATTCTTGTTCGGCTCCTACGGAGCCGTATTTAGTTTTTCGTTTCCAATTGCTACCAAGGTTGGGCTCCTATGGAGCCCGTGAGAAATTTAATGTCTTTTAGCAACACTAGTTTTAAGAAGCTTCAGCACCGCTCAATTCATTTTCTTTAACCGGCAATTGTCTTGGCTGCATGTTTTTTACATGTTCCGCAATATGGCGGATATGATCCGGCGTAGTGCCGCAGCAGCCACCCACAATGTTTACAAAACCTTCTTTTGCCCAGTCTTCCAGAAAATGGGCCGTGTCTTCGGGATGTTCATCGTATTCTCCCATGGCGTTTGGCAGGCCGGCATTGGGATAGGCAGAGGTATAACATTCCGCCAGTTGACTTAACTCCTCAATATGCGGCCGCATTTCTTTGGCACCCAGGGCACAATTCAACCCCACACTCAAGGGCTTTGCATGGCGAATGGAGGCATAAAATGCTTCCAGGGTTTGACCACTTAAGGTTCTTCCGCTGGCATCCGTAATGGTGCCGCTGATCATGATGGGCAGTTCCTTTTGATTGGTGTCCCTGAAATATTTTTTAATAGCGAAAATGGCCGCCTTGGCATTTAATGTGTCAAAAATGGTTTCGATCAGCAGCAGATCAACACCGCCATCTACCAGGCCTTTTACCTGTTCGTAATAGGCTTCTACCGCTTCGTCAAAAGTTAAGGCCCGGTAACCCGGATTGTTGACATCCGGCGAAAGCGACAAGGTTTTGTTTAACGGGCCCAGTGCGCCGGCTACAAATTTTTGCTCACCGGAACCCACTAAGGCACAGGCTTCCTTTGCAATTTTAGCCGCCGCTACATTTATTTCATACGCCAGGTCCTGCATGCCATAATCGGCCAGGGAAATTTTTTGGGCATTGAAGGTGTTGGTTTCAATAATATCCGCGCCGGCCTCCAGGTAATGTCCATGTATTTCACGGATGATGTGAGGCTGGGTGAGGGATAGCAGGTCGTTGTTGCCTTTTACATCCGAAGGCCAGTCCTTAAACCGTTCGCCCCGGTAATCTTCTTCTGCTAATTTATAGCGCTGGATCATGGTGCCCATAGCGCCATCAATAATGAGAATGCGGTGTTTTAATAATTCACGAATGTCGCTCATAGCAAAAATTTTTGTGCGGAGGATTTGCTGAACATTGTTCTGAACGTACAAGTGAGTGACACAACAACAGCTTAGTAAAGTTCTGCAGCTGGTCCCATCATGCCTTTACAACCGGACAAACCCGGCATAACATCAAGAACACTAATAAACGAGGAAAACCTAAGAGTGAGTTTCAACGTTTATTAGTTCTGTTCCCTTTGCTCTGCTTCGACAAGCGCAGCATAGCAAAGAATGAGGCCGAACAATAAACAAATCCGCCTGCAATAAGCAAAAGTAAAAATTAAAAGCTATAAACGGCAAAACTTCTTACCAGCCTTACCTGCTGGAAACATAACTGTCTATGGGCAGCCTGTTTTGCAGGCTTCGGGCCAGGGTCATTTCATCGGCATATTCCAGTTCGCCGCCAAAGGAAATACCGCGGGCAATGGTGGTAACCCGGGTAGTGGCCGGCAATTTCTTTTGAATATAGTAAATGGTGGTATCGCCCTGTATGGTAGGACTTAGGGCAAAAATCAATTCTGCTGTTTCTTCTTTTTGTACCCGGTGAATAAGGGTTTCGATATTCAACTGGTTGGGGCCCACTCCATCCAGTGGAGAAATAACACCACCCAAAACATGATAGGTGCCACTGAACTGCTGGGTGCTTTCCAGCGCAATCACATCCCTGATATTCTCCACCACGCAGATCATATCCTGCTTACGCAAACTGTTGGCACAGATAGAGCAGATATCGGCATCGGCTACATTGTGGCAGCGCTGGCAGAATTTGATCTCTGTACGCATACGGCTCACCACATCGCTGAAATGCTGCACTTCTTCGGCGTCTTCTTTCAGCAAATGAAGCACCAAACGAAGGGCTGTTTTTTTACCAATACCGGGCAGTTTGGCAAACTCGTTAACCGCATTTTCAAGCAGGGATGAAGAGAATTGCATAAGAGGGCAAATGTACAAAATTTAAGAGGCAAAGGCTGTTAAAAATGGCTTATAAAGACCGGTCGTATTGGTTGTCCCAAGCGGGTTTCACCGTTATTTTTTCAGCTATCGGCTTTACCAGTTCAGGCTGCCTTTTTGTTCCAAAAAATTGTCCGGGATCCCATTTTCCATTGCCATTGGTGTCGTACAAAATACGCAGCTCATAATCACCGGGCGCAAAGCGGGCCTGGCTGAAACTGCCATTGGGAACCGGAGCCGAAAAAACCACCTCTTCGTTTTGTACAAACAGCAGCACCGGTTTTTTGGAGAGGTCTATATTTTTCAGGCGAATGCTGATGTTACCGTAATCAGCAGCCGTACTGGTAATAAAAGACAAGGTATCGGCTTTTAATAACTGCCGGCCAGCGGTGTCGGCAGCAAAATCTTTGTCCATGATCAGGTGGTAGGTAGTGCCTTCTTTCCAGGCGGTTTGCAGGCGCAGCTCTTTGCGGGATGAATCCAGAGCAGCTTTATAATTCGCCGGATTAAAAACACTATCGGTAAAGAGCCTTAGTTTGGCAGAGTCAAACCTTTTTAAAGGAGTGGAAAAACTAAGGATCAGATCTTTATTCAGGTCTTGCCGGTTATTGGTAAGATTGGTTGTAAAGATGAGGCGATTTTCGGCCCTGGGGCGGGGCTGAGTGCCCGAAGCGGGTGTAACACCCGGTTGGGTTTCTCTATAGGCATACATTGTTAAAGCAGAATCCACTGCACCCACTTTTATGGGGCTATCCAAAAAAGCAAACAACTGATTTTTGTTTTGATAGCGGCGGCTGATGCCCGCGTCACCAATAGCATATATGGCAAAAGTGCCGGCTGGAAGATTTTTAAAATGGAAGTTGCCACTGTTGTCCAGCCGGGATACATACTGCGGACGCTGGTTCATGACCGCTGAATCCTTTAGGTCTTTATGCAATACCACTACTATGGTAGAATCCGCCTTGCCTGTTTGCGCCAGTATCACCTTGCCTTTTAGTTCCAACGAATCCAGTACCGGGCCGGTAGAAAAAGTGTACACAAAATTTTTCAGCACGTTGCCTTCGTTGTAATCTTTGATGGCATTGCCAAAATTTAAAATATAGGTGGTGTTGGTATCCAGGGGGTCGCGAAAGTTTACTGTAATGGTTTTGCCTTTGGCATCTACTCTTGGATTGTTTTGAAATAACGGCGTGAACAAAAGATTGCTTTGCACATCCTGCAGGTCAATGTATTCATCGAAGCTAAACGTCACCTTTTCGCCTCTGAAATTCAGTGTAGAATCCGGGGGCGTGGCATTTACTAATCGCGGAGGAATCGAATCTCTTGGTCCTCCGCTGGGTGGAATAATGTTAGCGCAGGAACCACCAAAAAGAGTAGCAACGAAAACAAAAAAAAGAAGTAGTGTAAATGAAAAAGCGGATTTCATCAGAGGGCAAACATAAAGCCTTTCAAATGAATGCATCATAGATCCTTCCTAATAATCCGCTAAACTTTACTTTAAAAGCTCCCTACATTACCCTGAACTCCGCCATATTTTCCTCTTCCTCTTTTACTTCATGCATGGTTACATACAGTTTGTGCTCTTTTACAAAATTGCACCAGTGGCAATCTGGTTTGCCGCAACCGGTGTAAAAATCATGCGCCTGGATCTTTTCCCATGTATGCGTGATCTGTTCCAGCACAATTGTTTCATGATCGGGGTTGATCACAATTTTCTTCCGGTCAAATTCCTTTTTATCATTGGGTTCGATGAATAAAAATTCAATACCACGCAGTTCTTTATTTCTGGCGGGCTGGCGATCAAAGAGAATTTTATAGAATACGGCCTGGCGCCAGTAGTTACCCCCTTCCGGTTTTTGCGGATGACCCGGTTCAGAAAACTCCCACCTGCGATTTGATTTTTCCAGGCTGCCGGTTTTAAAATCGGTGATCATCACTTCATTTCCCCAATACTGAATTTTATCGGCAAAGCCTTTTAAGGGAATGGTGTTGACCACGGCTTCCATCGGTATCTCCGTTCGCACAAATTCATCGGAGGCACTGGCAAAAAAGGCATCGTAAAAATCAGACAAACATTGCGACCCATAGTCGGTGAACCGGGCCAGGCTTTCGGGAGTAAACACTTCACGGTTGTAATGAATATGCCATTGAAAACGGCTGATCAAAATTTCTTTTGGTGGATACACCCGACCGGCTTCCATCATTTTATTGTAATAAAAATTCAGGGCATCGTGCATGCTGCTTCCAAATTGCGCACTTTCACTAACGGCGGCCGGAATGCGGATCAGGTTGTTGTAATAAAACTTGATGGGGCAATCCAAATAATTGTTCAGCGCCGTCACGTTCATTTTAAAATTGGCCAGCATCTGGTCTGTAAAATCTTTTTCGGCCTTTTTCAGTTCGGGTTGTTGTAGCAATCCATACCGCAGGGAAGAATATTTAAGCCTTACGTCTTCGTCAATGGTTACCGGCTCTACTTTCAGATCCAGCGAATTCATTTCGGCAATAAAGCGGGAAGGCTCCAGGGCTTTGCCTTCGTTGGTAAACGCCGGAAAAGAAATGTACAAATGTTTTTCTGCTCTTGTAGCCGCTACAAAAAACAACCGGCGCAGCTCTTCTTCCTTTTCTTCCGGTGTTTCTTTGGTGAACACGTTGGGCGGCAATTTATACCCCTGGCTGAATTTTCTTTTTCCTTCCCACAAACCGGAGTAACACCCCATGAAAAACACGTACTCATATTCCAGGCCCTTGCTGCCATGACAGGTAAGCAGGTTCACGCCTTTTTCATTGCCGCTGGTTTGTACCAGGGGAATGGCAATGCCGTTTTCTTCCAGCAGGTGTATTTGTTTTAGCAAGCCTTCAATGGTTAGATCGGGATTGCGGCGGCATTCATCCTGCACAAAATCAAAAAACCCATTGAGTAATTTCATCAGCCAGGCCTTGTCGGGTTGCTGCATGATGTAAGAAATGATATCTGCATCATTGAACAGCTTTTCAAGCCATTTCAGCAAGGGCAGGTTTTCGCTATCGCTGATCAACTGCTCCAGTGTTTGATGAAGTTTCACCAGTTTATCGGTGATTTCATCTTCGGAAAATAATTTTTGACTGTTTTTGGCAGCCAGGCGGCCTAAATAATCCCTTATAAAAACAGGTTCTTTTTTGGTTCGTTTATTATGGTTTAACTCGTTGCAGATCGTAGCGGTTTTCAGCGGCGAAATGCTGTGAAAATTGTGGTGCAAAATTTCAAAAAGAACCGGCTCGCCACTGAAGGGAATTTCCTTTTCCGCCATTACATATTTCAGGTAAGCCAGTATTTTTTTTATAAAGGGCTCCTTCAGCAGATTTAACGACTTTCTTGTGTAATAGGGAACGTCCTGCAGTTGCAAAAACTTCTGCAGTTCTTCCCCGGTCCGGTGTTCTTTATAGATCACGGCAATTCTTCCCGGCTCTGTGCCTTCGGTTACCAATTGCCTGATTTCTTCTGCCACCAATATATTTTCTTCAAATTCATTGTTTACCCTGCGGATGACGGGAGCAATGTTCAGGTCTTTGTGGGCCGCATTGGCAGCGGTCAATATCTTTTTTAAATCCTTGTACTCATTCACCAACCGCTGCATATTGTTTTGAATGAGCGAATGGGCCGCATCCAATATAGGTTGTACGCTGCGGTAGTTTTGCGTAAGCACTACTCTCAATAAATCTTTCTCATATTTTTTGGCCAGCTGCATCATGTTCTCCATGTTGGCACCCTGAAAACGGTAGATACTTTGATCATCATCCCCCACCACAAAAAGGTTAGGACTTTCTTCCTGCCAATAGCTTACCAGCAACTCCACTAATTTATTTTGCGCACCGCTGGTGTCCTGGTATTCGTCCACTAAAAAAAACTGGTATTGTTCCTGGTAACCCGCCAGCACATCGGCATTGGTTTCAAAAACACCAATGACCCAATTGATCATGTCATCAAAATCATAGCGCTGTTTTTCTTTTAGTATTTGCTGGTAAAGCGGAAAGGCCTGCACGGCGGCTTTCAGCTTTTGCATTTTTTCGATTTCCTTTCTTCCTTCTACGGTTAATTCGATAATGCCTTTCTTCAGCTTTGTTTTATTGGCAAAGGTTTCCGGAATGACCTTTTCTATATATTCTTCAATTCTTTGCAAAAGAAACGCTGTTGTCCAGCCTTCCCGTTTCATGGTGCCAAACAAATCCTTCAAATAACTGGCTTCAAAATACGCATCGGTTTTAAACCGCTTAAGCGGATTGTCGTTATCAAAAGAATCAATGAGCTGAATGAGGCACTGCACCTGCTCCAGTTCATTAATGGGTTGCAATTCTTTTTTATGAAAAAGGTGCATGTTCTGCTGGATCACCATGTTGCAGAAGGAGTGAAAGGAATGAATGTGCACACTATAGGCATCGGGACCGATCATCGCCAGCAATCGCTTGCGCATGGCCAGCACCCCGGCATCCGTATAGGTAAGGCAAAGAATATTGGAAGGCAACACATCGGTTTCCAGCAAAATCTTCCCGATGCGAACACTCAGTATTTGGGTTTTACCCGTACCCGGGCCCGCCACCACCATTACAGGGCCATAAATCTTGTCAACCGCCTGTTTTTGCTGGCTGTTTAGCTTGTTATATTCTTCCCCAAACTTTTGCAGTAGTTTTTCTTGCTGTAAGGACATAGGGTTCAAAGGTAGCCCGGATTTGCTATAGTTTTTAGTATTGTGGATAAGAGAGAAAAAGCTGAAATTAACCAAGCCGGAGGCCCGTTGCAGCTTTCTGGATTGTACTTCTGTATAAAAACAAATGAACGTAAAGGCTTGCCCTTATCTTCTCCGATTAAACTTCCCCTATATTTGAATTTCACCAGCTTCTCTTATCAACTACATTCCCCGTGCTATGAACCGAATTGACCGGCTGTTTGGAATACTCACGTTTCTGCAATCAAAAAAATATGTGCCGGCTGAAGCCATTGCCGATAAGTTTACCATTAGCGTACGCACGGTTTACCGCGATATAAAAGCCTTGAACGAGCAGGGCATCCCGGTTAGTTTTGAACAGCACAAAGGTTATTTTATTGTTCCCGGTTATTTTCTGCCACCGGTTTCCTTTACCTCGGAACAGGCGGCGGCGCTGCTGCTGATGGAAACCATGGTGTATGGATTTGCCGATAAATCAATCCAGGCAAATTATTCGGCTGCCCTGAATAAAATAAAAGCGGTGTTGCGTACCTCGCAAAAAGAAAAGCTCGAAATGCTGACCAGGCATATGCGGTTTCAACTGCCGGAGCGGATAAAAAACGATTTTGAATATTTATCTGCCATCCAGGAAGCCATTTCTTCTACAATGATCGTGGACATTGGCTATCAAAATAACAAAGAGGAAGTGAGCCAGCGGAGGATAGAACCTATAGGGCTGGTGTTCTATGCCTTTAGCTGGCATATGATAGGCTGGTGTCACCTGCGAAACGATTACCGCGATTTTAAGGTAGCCCGTATCCTTCAGCTAAAAAATACCGGGCAATCTTTTGTAAAAAAAGATCACATAGCCCTCAACGATTATATGCAGTTGCTTCCCGTGAATTACTAAAAAAATTTCTCTTTGTTTTTTTACACTGCCATAGGGTTGACAGTGACTGCCGGTTTCTTTGTGTCAAAATCACGATTATGGACATTATTCAATTGTTATCGCAGGAACTGGAAAAAGAAGCAGTCACCACCCGCAAAATGCTGGAAAGAGTACCGGCAGACAAATTCAGCTGGAAACCGCATGAAAAAAGTATGAGCCTGCAGGCGCTGGCTACGCATTTGGCAGAACTGCCCGGCTGGATCAGCATGACACTGGCAACCGATGAACTGGACTTTGCCAATAATCCTTACCGGCCGGTGGTAGTACATACCACAAAAGAGCTGGTGGAATATTTTGAAAAATCATTAGCAGAAGGAAGACAATCTTTATCTACGGCTACCGAAGAGCAGTTATTACCCAACTGGACCCTGCGCAACGGCGACCAGATATACAGCGTTTCTACAAAATATGAAGTAATCCGCATGTCACTCGGCCAGATGATTCATCACAGGGCACAGCTTGGCGTTTTTCTTCGCCTGCTGAATATCCCCATCCCCGGCAGCTACGGCCCCAGTGCCGATGAAATGAATTTTTAATGGTGAAGAAAGCACTTCCTGATCAGGTGGTGCTTTCTTTTATTAAAAAAGCAGAGGTAAGCTTTTTGATTGTGGTAACACAAATGTGAAACGATGAAAAGCAAGGCTCACCTCAAATCACATCCTTTGCATCCCATTCTGGTTGCCTTTCCTATTGCCTTTTTTATTGGCGCCCTGGTGTTTGATCTATTATCGGTGATAAGCGGCAACGATAGTTTTTGGCAAACCGGCTACTACCTGGCCATTGCGGGCATTGTAGGTGCCGTTCTGGCCGCCATACCCGGGGCGGTAGATTATTTTTATACCGTTCCTCCCAAAAGCTCTGCAAAAAAACGAGCTAGCCAACATGCCATTATTAACCTTGTTAATGTTGGTCTGTTTGCTTTTGCAGTTTACTACCGGCAAACAGAAAATGCTACACCCGCTATTGTGCTGGCCATTGAAGCCATAGGCATCATTCTTTTATCCATAGCAGGCTGGATGGGCGGCACACTGGTGCACAGAAACCAGATTGGCGTGGACCACCGGTATGCCGGAGCAGGCAAATGGAAAGAAGCGTATTTAGATGCTTCGAATGGAAGAATACAAGTGGCACTGAGCGATGAATTAAAACTAAACGGGATGAAGCTGGTGCATGTAAACAAAAGACGCATTGTTATTGGTAAAACCGAGAAAGGCTATGTGGCCTTCAGCGACCATTGCACTCACCGCGGCGGCTCACTGGCTGATGGCGTGATGATCTGCAGTACGGTCCATTGTCCCTGGCACGGTTCGCATTTTGATGTGGAAACCGGAGCAGTAAAAGCAGGACCTGCTAAAGAAAATATTGAAACGTATACGCTTGAAGAAACAGACGGAAAGGTTTTTTTGATCTTGTAAAGTTTACCACTCACCCTTTTTAAAATAATCATTATGGCTGGCGTTAAAATCACCAAAACAGAAATACTCCATCAATCGAAATACACTTTAAAAAAAGTTTATTTCGAGCTGCAAAAAGAAGATGGCAGTTGGCAAAGCCAGGAGAAGGAAGTGTATGAGCGCAGCAATGCAGCAACGGCATTGTTGTATAATAAAGAACAACGCACGGTTATTCTTACCCAACAGTTCCGCCTGCCCACCTATTTAAATGGCAACCCCTCCGGGTTGTTGCTGGAAGCTTGTGCAGGGTTGGTGGATGAAGGCGAAAAGCCCGATGATACCATGAAGCGGGAAATAAAAGAAGAAACGGGTTATGCCCTTACAAATATTCAAAAGATTTATGAAGCCTATACTTCGGCCGGCGCCTTAACCGAGTTATTGCACCTGTATGTAGCCGAGTACAAAAAAGACCAAAAGGTTTCGGAAGGAGGTGGCTTGAAAGAGGAAAAAGAAGATATAAAAGTAAAAGAAATGGGGTTTGATGAAGCCTTGCGGCTATTGGATAACGGAGAGATCAAAGATGTAAAAGCACATTATCCTGCTTCAATATGCAAGGCTAAAACAGCTTTTGTAAGGTGTATTCTGAGGAAAATACTATACAACATCTGTTTGTCCATTCACCTGAAAGATTTAAAAATCAGATTTCAGGATACAAATCACGGCTAATTGTTGATCCTGCTTATGAAACTAAAATGGCAGAAAATTTGACTTATCTGTTTACAACTTTTTTATATGAGCACCATTAAAGGATATACTGTTAGAATGTGGACAAGCGACAAAAAGATTCACAACGAAAAATTTTTCAGCTCCCAGAATCTTTTGGAAGCCCGGAGAGAAGCTTTTGCCTACGCCGACAATCTGGTGGAAATTATGGAAGAAGCCAGGCTAGGCCGGTGTCATTCACTACAACGAACCGGAAGAAATATTGAATCCTGCTGTAACAATTGAAGAAGTAGTCATTGGCAGTGTGCATGTAACCATTCTGTACGAAGAAGTTAAAGATGAAATAACGCAAACCTCCGAAGACCTGATTTACATGCCCGTAGCCAATGAAGGAAGCGTTATCGAGGTTCCGGTAACTGAAAACACGGTCATGCAGGTTACCAGCATCGAAACCGTTGACCTGACAGATGAAGAAACCATTCGCATTCATAACAGGGAAGCAGAATATTATATGAAAACAGGCGGCCACCAGGGTGTTATATTTCTTACCATCGGCACCCAGGAATTATTTCTTTTAGTGGATGATTTTGTACGGCTGAAAAATAAAAATCTGATTGTAGTGGAAGAAGAGAAAACTATGCAGAAGGCTGTGTAGGTTTTACAAACCCGGCTTTGAAAAATAAGACTTCGTTTTTACAACTTATACCAGCAGTCGGAAGTCAGCGGTCAGCCGTCGGACATCAGACGTGAACGGAGGCTTCCTTCATAGTGACTCTTCCCACTCACCACTCACTTCTCACCACTCACCTGTTCCCCTGTCAACTTAAAAGCAGTTTGATATTATTCATACCATACCTGGCAGCTATTGCAAAAGAAAGTACGGCGGTTTGTTTTGCCTAAATATTCTTTAACGATCTTATCGCCATCCCTCTGGCAAATGCTTTTTGTATGCGCCAGCCAGTGCTGGCGAAGTGTATATTCTTTTTTCCATGTCAAAAAATCGAAACTGTACTGGCGGGCCTCCTTAATTAATTCGGTTAGCTTTTTAGAGGGCAGATCTTCCACTTTAGTTTTTGGATGAACCTTAATGCGGTAAAGGACTTCGTTTTTAATAATGTTGCCCACGCCGGAAAAAATAGTCTGGTCTAATAGCGCATCTGTGACCAGCGTATCCGGAATGGCTTTCAACTTTTGTTTGGCAGCTTTGGGGTCCCAGGCATCGCTCAGTACATCCGCCTTCCAGTCATACACTTCATCCAATGGCTCTTCAATCATTTTTACGGCGCAGGTATAAAAATTCAACTCGCCATTGGCAAACTCCAAATGCAATCGTGGCGCCGCCTCTTTTGTATCATTGACCAGGTATTTTCCAAACATCAGGAAATGAATACGGATGGTAAAGCCATTAAAACACAAAAGCAAATGTTTGCCCCAGGTTTTGATATCTACCAGTTTTTTATGAAGCATGCGGTCTTTGTCAATCTTTGAGTTGCCGGAAACGGCAAGAACTTTCTTGCCTTTAAATAATTGCATTTCTTCTTTGGCTATAACAAGCGAAGGACCTTCGGGCATACTGATTTTTGAGGATACGCATACAAATGGCAAGCCACCCATCAATTCACTTCATACAGCTCTTCCCAGCGTGTGGTGTACCGGGGCGAATGAAACTCCTGCCGCATTTTCCAGTTACGTTTGGTTCCGGAAGAAGCAAACTTGACCATATCATCCCGCATGCTGAAGTTGATATTGTCCATCATTTCCATTAAAAAGCGGCCCATATTTTTAGATGGCCCTTCAAATAAATTAGCCTGAATGGAACTGTCGGGAACCAAACCGCTTAATATCACACCGGCTTTTTTGTAAGACCTTCCTTCCTCATAAATACGTTCTACCATGCACAGAGCGGATTTAATAAGGTCTTGTGTTAATACGGTGGGCATTGGCAAAATAGTGTGTGTGCCAATGCTGGGCCCATGGCGAAAACGGCCTGATTTTGGATTCTTCTTTGGGCACTACAAAAACATTAATAATACTGGCGGCGCTTTGCTGGCGGCGCAGTTTTTCAGCCGCCCGGGAGGTGTAGGTAGCCACGGCTTCTTTAATGTCGTTTAAGTTGGTAACCGGTGTGCCAAACATTCTGTGTAGTGGCAATCATTTTTTTATTCACCAGTTCTTTTTCCATGAAAATGGATTCTTCTCCGTGCAGTTCTTTAATCAACCGCACGCCTACCACTCCACCCAGGCTCCTGCGCACCCATTCTTCCGACATATTGTACAAATCCCAGGCTGTACAAATTCCAAAGCTTTTGAGTTTATCTGCGTATTGCCTGCCCACACCCCACAACTCTTTTACATCCGTAATTTTTAATGCGGCAATTATTTTTTCCTGCGTATCTAAAACCATTACACAATCGGTAAGGACCTTGTCTTTTTTAGCCATGTAATTCGCCAGTTTTGCCAGCGTTTTTGTTGGCGCTACACCAACAGACACTTTAATACCCGTCCATTGTTCCACGGTTTTTCTGATGTCCATTCCCATGCGACCGAAATCGGCGTTGGCAAACTCTTGCAGATTTAAGAAAGCCTCATCCACGGAATAGACTTCTACATTGCTCTCGCCAACCAGCTCTTTTAGCGTTTTCATTACCCGCCAGCTTAAATCTCCATACAAGTTATAGTTGGAGGAAAAAACAGTCACGCCGTTTTGTTCAATAATTTGTCTTGCTTTAAAATAAGGTCCGGCCATGCCTACCCCCAATGCTTTGGCTTCATCGGTTCTGGAAATAATGCAGCCATCGTTGTTGCTCAATACCACAACAGGCTTTTGATCCAGGCGGGGTTTGAAAAGCCTTTCACAGGAACAATAAAAACTGTTGCAGTCAACAATGGCTTTCACTGACTTCTATTTTAGTTTATTGATTAACTGAGATTTGTTTTATACACTATGAATTACATACGTCACTACTCCCCAACTCGAAAATCTTGCATCATCCACATCAATGGCAGAAAGCCTGTTGGTTACCGCCAGTAATTGTTTTTTTCCATTGTTGATCTCCAGTTTACGGATCAGCATTTCGCCATCCACTACAGCAATGATGATCTTTCCATTCTTTGCTTCCAGGGACCGGTCCACAATTACTACATCACCTTTGAAAATACCGGCGCCGGTCATGGCATCACTGTTTACCCGCATAAAAAAGGTAGCGGGTTTGTTTTTAATAAGCTGCTCGTTCAAGTCAATTCCTCTTTCAGCATAATCATCTGCCGCAGCACCAAATCCGGTGGCATTGGCGGTAGGTACTTCCCATTGTGTATAGTCTTTCGAGCCCTTGTAATCAGGTGCGTAAAAAATATTGTTATCCATAAGTAGTAGTTTGACTAAAATTTTTAGTAAATTTATGCTAAATATCTTATCTGAAAAATATCAAAACAAGCTTATGGAAAGGATACTCAGTTCAGCCAGCTTTAAAACCGATCATGATTTGTGGGAATATCTATTGGTGGCTCACCCTGATGCACAGGTGCAGGAAAAAATAATATTTGAAAAAAATTTTTTAACAAACAACCATGAGTACACGCCGGCGGCTCAAATACACCCGCACATCACGATTGCTAACTTTCTAATGAAAGAAGCTATGGAAGAAACCATCATCCGGTGGGTACAAAACATTTGCAACCTCCATCCTGCTTTTAGCACCACGCTGAATAATTTCAGTGGTTTTCCACCCCATACTATTTATGTAAGAGTGCAGGATCCCCAGCCCTTTAAAAAATTAGCCAACGCGTTGAAAATAATAGATGGGTTTATTCAATCAAATGATTGTCCTCCGCTGCATTTGGCAACAAAACCACATATAACCATTGCGGGAGGCTTGCCGGAACATCTATACAACAAGGCGATAAAGGAATATGCACAACGCAGCTTCCACGCCTCTTTTAAAGTGGACAGGCTGGCCCTTTTAAAAAGAGACGCCTCTATGAAATGTCAGCTTCTTAACACATTTATTCTTCCTCCGCCCTTGCCTCTTTTTGAGTAAACTCTTTGTTGGTGGTTTAGTTGTTAATCAAAAGCCTCCCTGGTGGGAGGCTTTTATCTTTTAGAAATTTTTGTCGTGATGCGTAAACTGTCCTGTAGTGGCATGTTTGCCTTCTGCCAGTTCTTCGATTGCTTTTTTATTAAACGCTTCCAGGTCTTTGGGGCTGCGGCTGGTTACTAGACCATTATCCACTACCACTTCTTTATCTTCCCAGTTAACACCCGCATTTATCAAATCTGTTTTTACAGAAGGATAAGAGGTCATCGTTCTTCCGTCCAGCATACCCGTTTCAATCAATGTTTGCGGACCATGACAAATAGCGGCCAGCGGCTTGCCCTGTTCCAGAAAATGTTGGGCAAAAGAAACGGCTTCTTTGTTCAGCCGCAGCGTATCGGGGTTTAATACGCCACCGGGAAGCAACAGCATATCATAGTCTTCGGGGTTGGCCTCGCTTAAATTTTTATCTACCGGTAATTCAATACTCCAATGATCATGATCCCAGGCCTTTACTTTATCTTTTTGCGGCGATATGATATGCACCGTTGCGCCTGCTTGTTCCAGTGCGTTCATGGGGCTTGTTAATTCTATCTCTTCAAAACCGTTTTCAGTAAGAATGGCCACTTTCTTACCCTGAACATTTTTTGCCATAATGTTTATTTTAAAAGTTCGATAATCAGATTTTCCAAAAAGGAATTCACAAAAACCAAACCATCAAAACTTAATTCTTCTGTATTTTCAGCCTTTACAAACCAACCATGAACATTTCAAAACTCATTTTTACCCTCTTTTTGCTTTCGTCCGTTATTTATTTTAGTTGCCACCGCAGCCCTTATGCCGAGACCAATAAGCTTTATAAAGCACAGGCAAAACAATTTTCAAAAATTATTAAACAAGCTCCGCTGAAAGATTCCATAGCAAACGGGGCGTGGGTGGGCACTACTAATTTTAATATGCGCAAACCCAACTACGTAATCATTCATCATACAGCACAAAATAGTTGCGAACAAACCTTAAAAACATTTACCCTGCCCCGTACACAGGTTAGTGCCCACTATGTGATTTGCAAGGATGGCACCATACACCACATGCTCAACAATTACTTGCGTGCCTGGCACGGCGGCGCAGCCAAATGGGGAAACAATACCGATATTAATTCCTCTTCCTTAGGTATTGAAATTGACAACAATGGCTTTGAGCCTTTTACTGATCAACAGGTTAACAGCTTGCTAACCCTGCTTGGCGCCCTAAAGAAAAGTTATGCCATTCCCACCGCCAACTTTATTGGTCACGCCGATATTGCGCCTACGCGTAAAAACGATCCCAACGTAAATTTTCCGTGGAAAAAATTAGCAGACAGCGGATACGGCGTTTGGTGGAGAGATACCACCGGCGTTATCCTTCCACCGGATTTTAATAACCTTCTGGCCTTACGCCTTATCGGTTATGACACCAGGGACACCCTTGCCGTTATTAAAACTTTTAAAAGAAAATACGAGCAAATTGATACCAGCGCTGTTTTAACAGAGGAGGACCGTAAAATATTATACACACTTTACAAACAATTTGAATAACCATCCTCTTTACCACGTAGTTTTTCAGGTTTTGCATCGTTAGGTTACGATTGTATTGCGGTCTTTAATTTGTATCTTACCTCTTGAAAACCGCAAACTATCACCTATGAAATTATTTTTACTTTTTGCTTTTTTTTCATTTGCTCTGCAGCCTGGCGCAAAAGCCCAAAATGTCAATCATTTGCCGTCCGGCAAATATGAAAGCATTATCAAAAACAATGGTAAGTGGGACAAAGGTGATATTGTATTGCTTGACGAGGGCCATTACAAAATAACGTCCAGCGACGAAGCCGGTGAATACAGGTTTAGCGTAACAGCCCAAAGAATATTTTTTACTTCCGGCCCGCTGAAAGGAATTTTTGCAAAAACCACGCAAAGCAATAATGCCCCGGCTATTCTTATACCGCTTACTGAAAACCAGCAATTAGGATTAAAACTTGCCGCGGCGGATGTAGTAGCCTATTTAAAAAACTGACCACCACCTCAGCCTTCCAAACAATTACGAACCCCGGATGTGGGCCTGGCAATTTTTTTGCACAGCCATAGTAAACGGTTATTATGAACTTAAAGAGAGTGTTTGGCGTTATCCTTACCATTTTAGGAATTGCAGGCCTTATTTATTTCGCAACTATTTTTATGAATGCCAGCGGAGCAGAGCGGCAAATTAAAGCCTTGATCGTTTATGGCGTTTTGGGAGCAATTTTCTTTTTTACAGGCATAAGCCTTATCCGCACTACCAAAGATGATGCAAGGCCGCCGGTTAGATGATATTTTAACCATCCGGCCAACAAAGAGAGGCCATTCTTTTACAAAATGAATTTATTCAAATAGTAACTTGCCCCGGTGAGTTATATTTTGAATATTGATACAGCCGTAACAACAGCCTCGGTTTGCCTGGCTAGCAATGATCAGCCCCTGGGCTTTAAGATCAATCCTACACAAAAAGATCATGCTGCGTGGTTACATACTGCCATTAAAGAATTGGCAGACGAAACAGGTATTTCACTGCAGCAATTAAATGCCATCGCCGTCAGTGCCGGCCCGGGTTCTTATACCGGCCTGCGTGTAGGGATGGCAGCCGCTAAAGGATTGTGCTACTCCCTGCAAAAACCATTGCTTAGCATCAGTACATTAAAAATGATGGCAGCCGCTGCACAGGGCCAGCCAACCGGGTTATTATGCCCCATGATTGATGCCCGAAGAATGGAAGTTTTTACCGCCGTCTATGATCAAAGCCTCGAAGAAATCTTGTCGCCAATCAATTTAATTATAGATGAACAGTCTTTTCAGGATATTTTAAGTCACCATTCTGTAACTTTTTTTGGTAACGGCAGCAATAAGTATAAAGAAATTTCTTCACACATAAACGCTCACTTCGCAAACATAGAGGCAAGCGCAAAACACATGACAGCATTGAGTTTCAGCCTTTTTAAACAAAACCAAATTTTCCGACTTAGCCTACACAGAACCCTTTTATGGTAAAGATTTTTACACCCCTTCTGTTAAAGGTTCGTGACAAATATTATTGATTTATACCAATTTGATTTGCATTAGCGTTAGGTATTTATAAATTTGTGATAACTGAACAAGAGAGATGTCTATGAACAACGAAATTTTTGAAACTGCTGTAGCTCCTTCCTCGGAGTTGAAAATTGATGTAATTCAGCTTAAGAAGGCAGCGCTTATTTTACGGGCTATTAATCACAAGCTTCGTCAGCAAATTTTAAAACTGATTCATCAGAATGGCAAAATGACCGTTACGGAGATTTACGTAAAGCTTAGGCTGGAACAATCAGTTGCCTCGCAGCACCTGGCTATTTTACGAAAAGCAGGTTATGTAAACACTCTTCGCGACGGGAAGTTTATTTTTTATTCTGTGAACTACAGTCGGCTGGATCAGGTACACAGCATTGTGCATGATCTGTTAAAATAAGCAACGGCTTTTTATCGCAATTCCTTTGATGGCAAAAGAAGTATTTTTGCCGTCAAAGGAATTTTATGTTTATAAAACAACTATATACCGGCTGCATAAGCGAAGCCGCTTATTATATTGAAAGCAATGGGGAGGCGGCCGTAGTAGACCCGCTGCGTGATATTGATGCTTACCTGCAACTGGCCACCGAAAGAAAGGCTACCATAAAATATATATTTGAAACGCATTTTCATGCAGACTTTGTCAGCGGCCATCTGGACCTTGCCAAAGCTACCGGTGCCACTATTGTTTATGGGCCGAAAACAGAAACGAAATTTGATGTGCATGTAGCAAAGGATGGAGAAAAATTTACTCTTGGAAAAATCAGCCTTGAAATTTTACATACGCCGGGTCACACCTTAGAATCCACCTGTTTTTTGTTGAAAGATGAAAATGGAAAAGATCACTGCGTATTCACCGGCGACACTTTGTTTGTAGGCGACGTGGGTCGCCCGGACCTGGCCCAGAAAGGAGCCGAGCTTACGACGCAGGATTTAGCAGGCATGCTGTATGAAAGTTTACAAAGTAAAATTGTTCCCCTGGCCGATGACGTGATTGTTTATCCGGCGCATGGCCCCGGCAGTTCCTGTGGTAAAAATCTGGGCCCCAATACGCACAGCACTATTGGTGAAGAAAAGCAAACGAATTATGCCTTACGGGCACAGAACAAAGCAGAATTTATACACGCTGTTACCGATGGCCTTCCCGCCCCACCGCAATATTTTCCTATTAATGCAAAAATCAACAAGGAAGGGTATGAAAACCTGGATGCTTTACTAGCGCAAAGCTTACAGCCGCTAAGCATTGAAGAGGTAAAGAAAGCTATTGAAAAAGATGCACTGCTTTTAGATACCCGTCACGCAGATGTGTTTACACAGGGCTTTATTCCCGGTTCGGTTTTTATTGGATTAGAAGGCCGTTTTGCCGAATGGGCCGGAAGCCTGTTGCCGTTTGACAAGCCCATGATTTTAGTAAGTGAGCCGGGGAAAGAAAAGGAAACCATTATTCGTTTGGCAAGGGTGGGCTTTAGCAAGGTAATAGGATACGTAGAAGGCGGATTTGAAGCCTGGAAAACGGCCGGGGAAGAAATAGACATGGTTATTAATGTGGAAGCCGATGAATTGGCTATGGATATTCCCTTTGATGACAACCTGGTGGTGCTGGATGTAAGAAAACCAACTGAGTTTGCTGACGGCCATGTAAAAGATGCGCTGAACATTCCTTTAAATGATTTGACGGATCCTTTGAACATGGCAGCCCTGGAAGAAGACCAAAATGTATATGTGCATTGCCAGGGCGGTTATAGAAGTGTCATTGCGGCTTCTTTATTAAAACGCCAGGGCCTTCACAACCTTAGAAATGTGGTGGGCGGATGGAATAAAATAAAAGAGGAGGAAAAGATAAAAACCGATAAGGAGAAGAGCGTTCTGAATTAATGCTTCTTACATAAAAGAAAAAAGCAGGTACTATGTGCCTGCTTTTTTTATTGATAAATTTTTCCGTACTCGGGCTTCCAGTCCCACTTCCAACGTTTATGGCTCCACAACCAGTTCTCCGGTTGTTCCTTCATTTTCTCTTCTAAAAAGCGGGCATATTTTTTTGTGAGTTCGCCTTTGGCCAGGGCCGCCGGATTTTCTTCTGCCAATTCAAAATACCCTTTATAATACCCTCTTTTCAGTTTGGTTATATGACAAAAGATGACAGGCAAATCGCCACCTCTTGCCCCGTTCTCCGGCCCTCGTACAAAAGGCGTAGGCCGGCCAAAAAAGTTTACCCAAATACCGTTTTGAGGAAAGGGAGGGCTTTGATCGGCCACTAACAATAAAGCATAGGATTCATGACGGAAGGGTAAAAGTGCTTTGCGCATATCTGTTGCCGGCAATAAATAGCCTCCGCTCCGGTTCCGCAATTTTATAAACATCCGCTCGAATGTTTTACTGCTCAAAGGCATGTAAACACCCAATGACTTAAATGGAATATTGGGCACCGCAGCAAGATATCCCAGTTCCCAATTAAAGTTGTGCCCTAAATGCACCTGGCATTTTTGCCCTTGTTTTTTTATTTTATCAAAAGCAGAATAATCAGCCACAAACCGTTCGTTCAAAAACCGTTCGCCGGCACTAAACAGCTTTACCGTCTCAGCAAAAAAATCGGTCAGGTTTCTATAGAATTTTCTTGCAATGGTTTTTCTTTCTGCCTTTGTTTTCTGAGGGAAAGCAATAGCAAGATTCTGCATTACCACTTTTTTCCTGTAACCTGCTACATAGTAAATAATGAAATAGAAGGCGTCCGAGAACAGGTACAAAATTCTTAATGGAAAAAGAGACAGAAAGTACAATAGTCCGTAAACGAAATAATACATAAAAGGCAAAGATAAAAGCCAGAGAGTCTAAAGAACGTTAACCTTTCTCCGGCCATTTACTTTAAAGGACAATGTTTTGAACAAGGTCTGCCTTAAAGGGATAATCTGTATTGTAATGCAAACCCCTGCTTTCTTTTCTAAAACTGGCCCCTTTTGTAATGAGGTATCCCACCGTGATCATATTCCGCAGCTCCAGTAATTGTGGCGAAACGGTTGTGGTTTGATACAACCCTTCGGTTTCTTCAAACAACAGATCAATTCTTTTCATGGCTCTTTGCAAGCGAACATTATTCCGGACGATCCCCACGTAATCACTCATCACCTGCTGCAGTTCTTTCAGGCTTTGTGTGATAAGGATCATTTCTTTGGGCTCTGAGGTTCCCCCTGCATTCCAGTCTGGTATGGGAGGCAACTCTTTTATCTGTTCGATAGCAATGACACTGTCTTCGAAACAGCGGTGGGCAAACACCATTGCCTCCAGCAAAGAATTGCTGGCTAACCGATTGGCACCATGCAAACCGGTACTGGAACATTCGCCGCAGGCGTATAAATGTTTTATAGAGCTTCGTCCCCATTCATCTGTTTTAATACCACCGCAACTGTAATGAGCGGCCGGCGCCACCGGTATCATGTTTTTTGCTACGTCGATTCCAATGGACAAACATTTTTCATAGATGTTAGGGAAGTGTTCCCTGAATTTTTCCATGTCCATATGACGGCAATCTAAAAACACATGCTCGGTACCGGTGATCTTCATTTCATTATCAATGGCCCGCGCCACAATATCACGGGGCGCCAGATCTTTTCTGTCGTCATAGCGCTCCATAAACGCTTCGCCATTGATGTTGCGCAGGATGCCCCCATCGCCGCGAACGGCTTCGGTTATTAAAAACGCCTGTCCCTTTTTACCGGCTTCATACAAAGCTGTGGGATGAAACTGGATGAACTCCATATTTTCAATTCTTCCCTTGGCCCTGTACACCATGGCTACTCCATCGCCTGTAGCAATAGAAGGATTGGTGGTGGTGCGGTACACCTGCCCGTTGCCGCCGGTTGCCAGCAAGGTTATTTTGGACAGTATTTTTTCAATGCGGTTGTTTTTTGCATTCAACACATATACACCATAGCAGCAAATATCAGGATTGGACTTGGTGACCAGGTAACCTAAATGATGCTGTGTAATAATGTCTATAACAAAACAATGTTTTATAAACTGGATGTTTGGTGCTTTATCAATGGCGGCCAGCAGGGCCCGTTCCATTTCCTTACCCGTAACATCTTTATGGTGCAGAATGCGAAACTCGGAGTGGCCGCCTTCTCTTCCCAATTTAAAATCGCCTTCCGCATCCTTATCAAACTGGGCGCCCCAGTCAATAAGTTCCTGCACCCTTGCAGGCCCTTCCTTTACTACAATTTCTACTACTTTCTTGTTGCACAATCCATCACCGGCTATAAGGGTGTCTTCAATATGTTTTTCGAAGCTGTCGTTCTCCAGGTCATTTACTACGGCCACACCGCCCTGTGCATATTTGGTATTGGTTTCATCAGCCGCCGCTTTTGTGATGATGGTTATTTGCCGGTCGGGAAAATGCTGCGAAATCTTCAATGCGTAGGTTAATCCTGCTATACCGGAACCAATTACCAAAAAATCTGTTTGCATGCTGCAAATTAGGGCAAAATAAAAAGAGTTGCTTGCACAACTCTTTTAGAAAAAATACAGGAAGGTTTAATATTCGATGCGGAAGTTTAAGGCTTTCGGATTTTCAAAAAGATCCATGAGTGACGACTTGATCGTAACCGTTTTTTTATCTGCAGAAAGCTGCAGTTTTTCGCCTTCGGCCTTTCGGGCCGGCTTGGGCAAGTGTATGATGGTACTATAGGTGATGGCACTCATCATGTCTTCGGAATTCTTCATTTCTTTTAACTTGTCATCGTTCTTTAAGGCCTCCAGCTTTACTTCATTTAGTTTCCGTTCAATCAATCCGGGCTTAAGACTCATGTCGTAATAATTGCCCACCGAAGGAAAACCGTTTTTGTCGTCCATTCCCGGCAAGGCCGCATTATCATTACCGTTTTTACCAAACAAGCCCACGCCTTTGCCGGCGTCGTTCAGTTGCATGATCCTTTGAACATCTTCCAGCTTTTTAAAAGGATAGGTCATTCCCATTTTAAATACCTTATCCTTTTGCTTCATGGTAATGCTCATGGAAGCATCCTGAAAAAGTTTTTTTTGTTCTTCGGTTAGATTAGCAGCCGTATCGATAATGGACCGCATGTTCAACACACTGTCGATATCTTTTTCTGCTATTTTTTTTAACTGGCTGTTGGCAGACGTGTCCATGGCCGCCATCATTTCAATCATATCGAACATAGAGCTCATATCCATGGTGCTTTTATACACCCCGGTTCCATCCTTTGCAATGGTTAATTCTTCTACCGTATCAAGGCAGCCGGAAAGCGTTACTGCCAGTACAGCAATAAAAAGAGAAGCAATTTTTTTCATCATAAGTTAGTTTATATTTTATGCAGTAATTGTTGCGGTTCTATCCATACCTCGGCCTCTTTTAAAAGATTGACCAGTTCTTCTACCGCAATAGCGCTGGGCACATTTCTTTTCACGATTTCCTTGCCTTTGTATAAAGTGATTTTTCCGGGACCGCTGCCTACATAGCCAAAATCGGCATCGGCCATTTCACCGGGGCCATTTACAATACACCCCATAATGGCAATCTTCACGCCTTTTAAATGATTGGTGACCGAACGGATTTTTGCTGTGGTTTCCTGCAGGTCAAACAAGGTTCGGCCGCAGGAAGGGCAACTGATATATTCGGTTTTGGATATTCTGGTGCGGGTAGCCTGCAATATGCTGAAGGCTGTGTTATTAATGAATTGCTCTACCGATTGCGACTGCAAATAATTTCTGCCGGAAGTAGCCACTTTTGCTGATTGCTGATTGCTGACCGCTGCTTTATAACTTTCACTAGTCATTCCAAAACACACACCGTCACCCATTCCATCCAACAGCAATGCTCCCGCTTCTGTGGCATAATGAACCAGGTGCTCATCTGCCGTTTGCCATTGGCTGTCCACAATAATAACCACGGGGTTTTTAATATCCCGGTTCATCAGCTCAATAAGCATACGCCGTACCGATTGCATGGCATTTTTATTGGTGCTGCTTAAGCACAATACAACAGTTGGGTCGTTTGCTATTTTATCCAGGTATTGACTTGAAATTTCACCGGACTCGTTAAAACAATCAACCATTACAAAGTTGATTTCCTTGCTTTTGAATTCTGCAGGCTGCAAAACCGCTATCGTCAAAAATGGGAAAATATTTTTCTTTATCCTCCGCCAGCAGCCAGGTGGCCGGATACACAATTACTTTTAGTGTTCCGGGTAAAGCAAAATCTAAAATAGTATGGCCTGTAAAAACATAATCGGCGGCGGTATCAGCAATGCTCCATTTATCTGTTGCCTCATCGTAGCTGTATCCAATACTTTGCAGATCTTTTGGCGTAATGGTTGGCAGTTTGCTTAAATCTGCAATAACAACCGGCACGTGATGGCCACCCATATTATTTACCGAAAACGTTTCCCTGCGCTTATACTCAAATGGACTATAGGGCAGCCTTTCCATTTTAACCACCTCTGATTTCTGATGGCTGATAGCTGATGACCTGTCTTCATAACGTTTCACTATATCCCTGCATACCGGAATTTCCAGTTCGGGGTCTTCGGTTAGTGACACACGGATCGTGTCGCCAAGGCCATCTTCCAGTAAGGTGCCAATACCCACAGCGCTTTTGATCCTTCCGTCTTCGCCATCGCCGGCTTCGGTTACACCCAGGTGCAAAGGATAGCATTCACCAAACTCGTCAAACATGGTTTTTACCAATAAGCGATAAGCCTGCACCATTACCTGCGGATTGCTGCTCTTCATACTCAGCACAATATTGTGATAGCTCTCGCCCCGGGCAATGCGTAAAAATTCCATGGCACTTTCCACCATGCCCATCGGCGTATCGCCATAGCGGCTCATAATGCGATCGCTCAACGAACCATGATTGGTGCCAATGCGCATGGCCGTACCGTATTCTCTGCAAATTTTTACCAGTGGTGTAAACCGGTCTGTGATCCTTTCAATTTCTTCCACATAATCGGCGTCTGTATATTCAATCAGTTCAAATTTTTTCTTATCAACATAATTGCCCGGGTTCACCCGAACTTTTTCTACAATCCGGGCTGCAATTTCTGCCGCATTGGGTGTAAAATGAATATCAGCCACCAAAGGAGTAGTATAACCTCTTTTACGTAATTCATCTTTTATGTTGCCTAAATTCTCTGCTTCTTTTTTGGAGGGAGCCGTAATCCGTACCAGTTCTGCACCTGCTTCAATGCAACGGATGGTTTGTTCTACCGTGGCCATGGTGTCCATTGTATCGGTAGTGGTCATGGTTTGCACCCGGATGGGATGAAAATTACCGAGTAACAGATCACCCACCTTTACTTCTTTGGTAGCAAGACGTTTATATTCTGTAAGGCTTTCGCAATAAAACATGAGACGAATATGAAAATTAAATTAGCGGTGAAATGATTTCACAGCACTGCAAAGTTAATCAACAGCCAGTGCAAGATTTGTTATTTCATTACTAATCGAGAAGTACGCCACAAGTGGCCAAAACACAACATTGCCTTAACCTCACCAGTCCTTCGCCTGTTTACCGCCCTTTTGTTTATTTTGATTTTGAAGCCGCTCCTGCAATTGTTTTTCTTTTTGCTGCAGCAGGTTTAATTTCTGCTCTGCTTCTTTCTGGCTCATGTTGGATTGCGATTTTTTTTGCTCCTTTTGTTCTTCGTCCTGTTTTTTCTTTAGCTCCGAAAGGGCTTTTTGCAAATTTTCTCTCGCTTCTTTGTCATCCGGATTCAAGCGCAAGGCTTTTTTATAGGATTCAATACTGGGTTCCAAAGCTTTTTGTTTGGTATGCGCCACACCCTGGTTATAGGCGGCAGCCGATCGTAAATTATTATTAACGCCGGAACCATACAGTTTTTCCAGCACCTGCACGGCTTCATCATATTTCTTTTGCCTTTGCAATGCATTAGCCAGATTGTATTGTGCCGTAGCATTGACAGGATCGGTTTGCAAAGCTTTGCGGTACTCGGCTTCCGCCAGTTCAAACTGTGTTTGCTTATAATATTGGTTGCCCTTACTAAGATGGTTGTTTACATTTTGCGCCTGCACAAACAATGAAACAAATACTATTTGTAAAAACACGATCCTTTTCATGAGGTAAGCTTTTTACGATCCGGAATAAACAGCTCTATCAGTAACAACAGTAGCATAGGCGCTGCAAGCCAGGCATAAAATGTTTGGTAGGTAAAGGAAGAAGCGTCGCCAAGCGCTTTTTTTTCAATATCCGTATACTGCGCCAAGACCTCTTTCACGGCGGCGTCTGCACTTTCCAAATGAACATAGGTACCATTTGTAGTGGCGGCTATTTGTTGCAGTAATGGCTCGTTTAGTTTCGATAATATGACCTGGCCCGTTTCATCTGTTTTGGGACTGGTTGTTGCCGTGTCTGTGATAGTCGAGCCTTGTACCGAGCCAATGCCCACCGTATTGATCATAACACCTTTGCCTGCCAGTTGTTTTGCCTTGTCCAGGGCATCCTGGTCATGCGTTTCCCCATCGGTTATTAACACTACGGAGCGGAACCGGTCCGATTCCTCACCAAAGGCCACGTCTGCCTTTTGCAAGGCATCGCCGATGCTGGTACCCTGAACATTAATGGCATTTGGGCCGGCAGTAGAAACATATAGCCGTGCCGCCGACTGATCGAAGGTCAGGGGCATTTGCAAATAGGCATTGCCTGCAAAAACCACCAACCCAATCCTGTCGTCTTTTAAATTGTCTATAAGTTTTGAAATAAATTGCTTGGCCCGGGCCAGCCGGTTGGGCGCAATATCCGTTGCCAGCATGCTGTTGCTCACATCCAGGGCAATCACCAGGTCAATTCCCTTTCTGGCTTCGGCTGAAGATTCATCCCGCTTGCGGGGATTGGCCACAGCCACACAACCGGCTGCAAACACCAGTGCTACCAGGGAAAATTTAATAATGGATTTGACCGGAGAATGATTGTTAAATAAGGCTTTTACCAGCTTTGGATCTCCTGTTTGTTTTATTTTTTTTCTTTTCCATAACTGGTAAAAAATAAAAAGCAGTACAAGGAAGGGTACCAATGCCAGCAGGTAAAACGCTTGCGGATATTGAAATTGAAAGTTCAAGAAATTTGGTTTTTCAGATTAAGGCAAAGAGTATGCTAAAATACGGTTACCAGCCAATAGCTGCAAGCACAAGATTACGTTTCTTATCACGGCCTGAAGCTTGTGGCTTGCCCCGGCTTTATTTATTTCCTTTCATAAATCCAAGGTCGGCCAAAATACCTTTTAAAATTTTCATTCGCACGGCAGGCATATCAAAATCTTTGTTGGGCGATTCCAGATTCAAAACAAAAAAATACGGATGCCGGTTCTCTTCAATCCAGCCTACCATCCAGCCTATATTTTTTTTGTGAGTGCTGTCCCAAAAGCCCCAGCCGGTTTTATAACTCAGCTTATATTCAGGCTTGTTTTCAAAAAGCATGGCCTTTCTTACCGTTTCCTGGTTTAGCTTATTAAAGGGAAGCTGGTCAAAATATAATTTCTTTACAAGACCCAGTTCCTCATCAGGCGTAATTTTTAAAGAGTGATCCAGCCAAAACGTATCAATTCTTGTCGTGATCTTTTTCGTTCCATACGAAAGGGTGTCCAGCCATTGCTGCATCGTGTCCTTTCCGATTCTCCTGGCTACTTCCTGGTAGTACGGAACGGCAGAAACCCGGAAGGCTTCGTACATGCTGAGGTCCTTATTCCAGGCGGGAATAGAACGAACGGTACCATCCCATTTTATAACCATGCTATCGTTGGTAATAACACCTGTTTGCAACCCAATTAAAGAGTTTACAATTTTAAAAGTGGAGGCAGGCAGATACGCACTGTCGCGGTACCGCTCCAGGTTGTAAATAGTAAACTGCCCGGTACTGTTATTCAACAGGGCGAAGCAGCCTTCTGCATTGTTTTCCTTGAAATATTTACCCAGCGAATTATCTATATCTACATTATTGGGAGAACAACTAAAACCAAGGATCACCACGAGGCTTACTAAAAATCTCATTTTAATTTTCAAAATTTGGGCAAAGGTAACTGCGAAGCAGAGAAAGTGGACATCTTAACAGGACAAGTACGATGCGGCAGAAGTAAAAGGTCAAAATTCAAAATTCAAAAAAAGAGAGCCTTACAGCGGCATCACTTTTTTTACTTTTTACTTTTGAATTTTGACTTCTCCCTTTTGACTTTTTGAAGCTTACAGGTAAATGCCGTTCTTTAACCGGGTATGCTTAACTCCCTGGCAATCCCGGTTTGTGGCAGCACAAGAGGAAAGGGTTGCTATTACTATAGCCAGGGCGCTAAAAACGATAAGAATCCGCTTCATGTGTACGTGTTTTTAGTTGTAAAGAATCCGGTTGTTCAGAAGAAAATGGGGTAAAAAGAAGTATTGGGCTTAAAAAACGTAATTCAACTCGATTTATTGCATTTACCGGTTATTAACCCTAAATTTAGCCAACCAGCTATCCCGTAAATATCAAACAATAAGCATATGAAAAAAAGTCTACTCATTGTTCTGTCTGCTTCTGTGTTTTTTGCGGCGTGTAATAGCGAACCCAAAATCACTCAAAAAGATGAAGCGGCAAACGACGCCAAAGTAAAGAGTGCGGCGGCTCCGGTTGATCCTCTGACCCAAAAAATGGAGGCCTTAAAAATCCTCTCGCCCGTTGGCCTTGACGAGTTATCCGCATGGCTGCCTACCCAGTTAAATAACACCAAACGCAGCAACCTCACTATGAGCAGTGATATGGGTTATGCTGTGGCCCATGCCGATTATGAAAAAAACAACAAAACCGACATGAGGGTGACCGTTTATGATTGTGCCGGGGAGGCAGGTGCTGAAAAATATAAAACGGTTTTTGCCAACAAAATGAAAGAACAGCAGGAAAATGAAGAGGGCTATACCAAAACCATCGATTTTATGGGCGGTAAGGCCGTAGAGCATTACGAGAAAAAAAATAAACTCACCACCCTCACCTATCTGACAAATGACCGCATCCTGGTAGTGGTATCCGCCAGGAATTTTGAACCGGAAGCAGTAAGAGAAGCTGCTGAAGCAATCGGGAAAAAATCTTCTTAATTCCTTTAAAACGATCAACGCCTTCTTTAGCTTAAAGAAGGCGTTGATCGTTTAATTTTATGGTGACTTCACTTATACGAAACCGCTGTCAGGAAAATCATCGTGAGACGTGAGACAGCAACAGTCTCTTTCTCTTCTGTCATCTATCATCTATCAACTACCATCTGCCATTTTGATAGCCGCCTGGTATTACTTAATCACACCCAACTCTTTGCCGATCCTGGTAAAGGCATCAATCGCCCTGTCCAAATGTTGTGGTTCGTGGGCTGCGCTGATTTGTACTCTTATCCTGGCCTGGCCTTTTGGAACCACAGGGAAGAAAAATCCAATTACATAAATACCTTCCTCAAGCAAGGCATCGGCAAACCTGGCTGCCAGCACCGAGTCGTATAGCATAATCGGAACAATAGGATGTTCGCCGGGTTTGATATCAAAGCCAGCTTCCGTCATTTTACTGCGGAAGTATTTGGTGTTGCTCTCCAGTTTATCTCTAAGCTCGGTGGTTTCACTCAACAGGTCCAGTACAGCAATGCTGGCGCCGGTAATGGCAGGCGCCAATGTATTGGAGAACAGGTAAGGACGGCTGCGCTGGCGAAGAATGTCGATGATTTCTTTTCGGCCGCTGGTAAATCCACCCGATGCACCGCCCAGGGCCTTGCCCAAGTGTGCCGGTTATGATATCAATCCTTCCCATCACGCCTTTATATTCATGCGTACCGCGGCCTGTTTTACCCATAAAACCCGAGGCATGGCTTTCATCCACCATTACGATCGCATCGTATTTATCCGCCAAATCACAGATTACATCCAGCTGGGCAATGGTTCCATCCATACTGAACACACCATCCGTAACAATAATACGGCTGCGCAGGTGCGCCGATTCTTTCAGCTTTGCTTCCAGGTCTTCCATATTATTGTGTTCGTACCGGTAGCGCTGTGCCTTGCACAAACGAACGCCGTCAATAATAGAAGCATGGTTCAACGCATCGGAAATAATGGCATCCTGCTCGTTAAACAGTGGCTCGAACACACCGCCGTTGGCATCAAAAGCCGCTACATATAAAATGGTGTCTTCTGTTCCTAAAAAGCCGGCCAGCTTTGCTTCCAGTTCTTTATGAATATCCTGTGTACCACAAATAAAACGTACGCTGCTCATGCCATAACCGCGGCTGTTTAAATAGCTATGGGCGGCTTCCAACGTTTTTGGGTGTGAGGACAGGCCCAGGTAGTTATTGGCGCAAAAGTTCAATACCTGCCTGCCGTTTACTGTTATTTCCGCTCCCTGGGGAGAAGCAATGATTCTTTCTGTTTTATATAAACCAGAGGCTTTTATTTCCTCCACTTCTTTACCAATCCGCTCAACAAATTTTTCGTTCATAAGAATGATTTGGAGTCGCAAATATAACCGCAGACAGGCAGGTTATTTATGGATGAGTTTAATTTTTATAAACCCGGCTTTTGTGCAAACGTTTGGCTTTCGTTGCGTCCGAAGCCTTAGACGCACTCTTGTACGTTCAGTAGTTCTATTCAGCAAACAGTCATGGAATGCTGGGAAAGAAATAATGAAACCGAGAGGTCTCGTAGATCATCAAACCCACGAATGACAGAAGGTTCATCTCAAACTTCATGTTTTTCCTGAGCGGGCAGCATAACAGGGCCTTCTTCATCAGCCCTCTCTTAAAGATCTTTCAAACCCTCGCTTCAAATGTTAACTGGTTTTGTGCCTGATAAATTCGGAAAGAGTAGCCTCCCATTCCCGGATCCAGGCGGGCAGCGGCTCCAGTACCTTCCAGTCGCCTGCATAATTTTTTTTCATTTCAAAACAAACGGTGTCGGCATCAACAGGCTGGGCACTTACAAAATATTTTTCGGCACCGGGGTTTTTAATATGGGTAAAGGCAAACTGGTACGGAATGCCGTCGGCAGTAAGAGATAGGGTAAAATCGGACATGGGGCCAAAGTAAGAAAAGAATACCGGCACATGGGCAAAAAACTTTTATCCAGTTTAAAATTCTGGGTAATCGCCCCCTTTTTAAGCTTATCCAAAATTTATATTGCTTTCATTGTTATGATGTCATTCTTCTTACAACACGTACAACTCCTGAATTATACGGAATCATAATTTGTAAAACAGGAATAGTTTTTGCGGCGCTTTGGCCTTAACCGGATACCGCCATACTAATGCAACACGATTTAACTCAGCTGGACCTGGTAGCACTGCTGGGTCTCTATAACAAGGAAATAAATATCCTAAAGGGAAAATTGTTGAATGGTGAAAACTGGGAAGACCTCAAAGACCACCGCCGTATAGTAACCGAGTTAGCGGCAGCCATTCACAAAAAAGAGCCACAACTAAGCCTTTTAAATCTTGCCGAATTGCACAAGGGAGAAAAAACGGAAGAATTTCCGGAGGTCTAAATGATGGACAGCTTCAGGGTCAAATGACGGCATATAACTAACACAGCTTTGCCCTTTTAATAAAGAGCCGGGGTGGTAGTTCTTTTTGAAAGCTAAAAATTACCTTATTATACCAAAGCTCCAAATCTACAGGCTGGCCTTCAAAAAAAGACAGATGGTAATATCCGCCGGATTGGTCTCCGCTGGAACCTGTAAAAGTCAGGACCTCTGCGCCTTCAAAAGGCTCAATACCCATCTCAAAAGCAAGGGTTGTTTCGCCGTGGGCAGCCAACTCCAAAAATTCATGAAAGGAACCGATCCGCTCCAGGTCATCTGGATGGCCGGTATAATCGGGGAGGTCTAAAAACCACTGTTTCCCCATTTTATAATAGGTTATTGTACACATGGGCTCGGATATGCCGCAAACCTACTACGTATTTCCCGCAATTAAAAGCGTAAAAATACTGATTTATGTCATCTTGAATTAGACCGGAAATCACTACTGATTTTTTGGAATTTGGATGATGCTACCTAAGGACCGGTACCTGCTTTCCGGTTTTCAACGCTTTTCCAATCACATCCAAATGATCGGTGCCGGTTTTATAAACAATCACAAGATCTATATCCTTGTCCTGTAAAATAGCCTCTTTCTCACAAACGATTTCTGCACCCGGGTATGTCTCGGTAAGAAAAGAAGAATCATTCGCTTTCTGAAATAAATATTTTATGAACTACTGCATTTGCTATGGGCTTTCCGGAAAACTCAGGAAGCTGCCTTTTATTTCCACCATCAATAAGGCCAATATTTTATACCAAGCTGGTTTCAGGTTTATAAAATGCTACGGTCCTGGTCCATAGTCAATGGTCAATAGAAAATCACAGATTTGATGATGGGTTAGTATTAGGAGCATCCATTCAGCTCCTAAAAATAAAAAGCCCGCTATAAACAGCGGACTTTTTAAGATGATTTGCTTTCTGCGAAAGATTACAGTGAACTCGCAGCTCTATAATTTGCTTACCAGGAGCTCTTCTTTTACATAAGAGGTGGTATTGAGTTCAACAATTTGTGTTTCTCTTTGCTTTCCGGAAGATAACGTGATCTTTAGCTTAAGATCGCTGGGTTCATCCAGTGCTATACGGAATTTTTTAGAGAACTTCCTTTCAGTGAACTCATTTGCATACAATTGTACGCCTTGAGAATCATGAATGGTGATGAAATATGGCTTCTCTTCCTTGTTTTCAAATTCCACTTGTAACAAAGGCTGATTGTTAACTTTTCCCAGGTACGTAATAGCAGGCTTGGATTCTTCGCTACGTTGCTGAGCCTGTGCACTGGAAACAAAAAGAACGCTTGCTAAAAACATGCAAAAAAGAGAACGTAATGCACTAATTTTTGTCAGATAAATCATTTGCTTTTTCATATTGAATAGGTGTTATTTACGTAATGGCCTATTCATATAGCCAACCGGAATCACAAGCAATATTTAAACTCTGGTGCGATGCTGAATTTCTCTATTCTGGAACAAAAGTATTTACAAGTGAAGGCTAAAGCAAAGCAAGTTGACAGCTGTTCTATGATGGCAAAACCTTTTTCGGTGAAATAAAGGCTTGAAAAACAAGGGTTTCAGGCACATGGCACCTTGATTTCCAAAAAAACGTTAATAAGAAAAAATTTACATAAGCACACAGCTAATTAACAAGGATCTGCTTGCCTATATACCAACTACTGCTTAGAAATGACTTTTACAATGGCAGATAATGGTTACAAGTGGCCTCATAAATGGACTTTATATAGCGTGAGTGGTGAGTGGTCAGTGGTGAGAAATTGAAACCATTGTGAGACGTGAGACGGCAGACGTGAGACAGCAGCTTCTTTCCTTTCTATTATCCATGAACTATCAACTATGATCCTGATAGCCGTCATAAGAGAGCCTTTTCCCTCACCACTCACCACTGACCACTCACAAAAGGCATTTGTGCGACGGCTTCCGGTAAAAGCATAAAAAAAGGTAAGCTTTCCATTCTGTTCCTTTTCCACAAGTCAAAACACAGGATAGCTTACCCAAGATATATAGAGAGAATAAATTAACTCATCAGGCTGTCAATCATAACATAAAAACTGGCTCCAAAAAAAGTTAAGAATAAAAGCACCATGAAAATGGTGTTACGGGTATAAGCAGCCTCGTGCGGGTCATTCAAACTTAAAATCATTTTTTCCCATGCATTCTTCATACAACATCTTTTACTGAATAATATCAGAATAGTGTGCCAGAATGAACTATAGCAGAAAACGGGAAAATAAACCGCAACCTGAGGACAATGTTGTTCAACGGCAGATCTCTGCTCGCCTTATAAAGGGGATCAAAAATTAAATCCAGGGGAGATAATAGGAAAAGTGTAGAACAAAATCCCATCATTAAACCTAACAAAAACCCTAACAGGGCTCGTACCACTATAAAAATAAAAGCCGCTTTCCAGTGGAAGCGGCTTTTAGAAAACGAAACTGCTTATATGAGAAAAAAACTGCTCCTTAAATATAGTGCTTTAATCCGGAATATTGATCAAGGCACTATATTTTCTTTAATCAAAACTGACTTATGCCGTACAATTATTGAACATTAGCCCCAGCACACTCCTTCCGGCTCCTTTCTGCCCCGCCCTGGTAAGATTCACACTCCGGATTGCACGGTGTATTTATTCATAGTAAGATGGGGTGGAGTGCCAAAACAGTTCCTGAGAAAGGCATGTAATTATAAAAATCAGGATACCGGCACATTATCTTTCCAATGCCACAAATGAAGGCAGGCATAGGTTCTGTAAGGTGTCCATTTCTTTGAAATTTTCAGCATTTTTTCCCTCAGATCTTTTTTATTGCTGTCATCCAGCTTGTAAATGTTTTTCATGGCCACCTGAATGCCATAGTCGTCCACTGAAAAAATATCCTCGCGGCCCAAAGTAAACATGAGCAACATTTCCACCGTCCATTTGCCCACACCTTTTATTTGGGTAAGGAGGGAAATAATATCTTCATCCTTCATCTTTTTCAACTTCTTGTCATCCAGTTTATGGTCAATGGCAAACTGGGCTACGTTCAGCACATACTGTGTTTTGGCATTACTTAATCCAATAGCTCTTAACGTATCGAAAGGCGTAGCTACGATCTGTTCCGGTGTTGGCTCTTCGCCGCCATACAAATCCAAAAAGCGGTGATAAATAACTTTGGCAACTTTAGTGGAGAGCTGCTGGCTCATAATAGAAGCACACAGGCGAAGACAAATGTTTTTATGAAACTTCAGCTGAAAAGGTTCCTGCCCGTTTATGAGCTTTGCCAGCTTTTTATCTCTGGATAGATGGGTTGTGTATGACATATAAAAAAGTGCTGCCTACGAAGTTAGCCGCAGAAGTATAAACTGAAAACAGAACTTTGCAAACGGAAATGAAAAGGGAAATTATTATTACGGCTGATGGCTCACATACCGTTGCCATTCCCGACTTAAATGTGACGTATCATTCCAGGCGCGGCGCCCTACAGGAGTCGGTGCATGTATTTATTGAAGCCGGCTTACGCTACGTAATTAACCAATCAACTATTCCATCCATCAACCTGTTTGAAATGGGATTCGGCACCGGCCTGAATGCTTTTCTTACGGCCATTGAAGCCGAAAAGCAACAAAGAAAAATTCAGTATACGGCTGTTGAACAATATCCTGTTTCCCCCGAAGAAGCCGCCGGATTAAATTATCCTAAAACCCTTCAACATCACAAGTTGTTTACAGCCCTGCATCAATCTCCATGGAACGAAGACGTCAGCATCAGCGATTCTTTCACTCTTCGAAAAGAGAAGACCAGCCTTTTCAACTTCTCAACCAATCAACTCTTCAACTTAATTTATTATGATGCTTTTGCTCCCGCCGCGCAACCCGAACTATGGACTATTGAAGTATTTCAAAAATTGTTTGACCTGCTTACACCAGGCGGCGTGTTGGTTACCTATTGCGCCAAAGGAGATGTGCGGCGAGCCATGATGGCTGCAGGTTTTACGGTTACAAAACTGCCGGGGCCAAAAGGAAAAAGAGAGATGTTGAGAGCAGAGAAAGTAACCAGTTAATACGTTGAAAGGTTGACGAGTATATTTTCAACCCGGTCAACCTTTCAACAAAATCAACCCATCAACTCACACCACATTCCAGCTCATATTTCCATCCTTATCGTCCTTCAGCTGAATACCAATTTCGGTTAATTGATTGCGGATCTTATCAGACGTGGCCCAGTCTTTTTTAGCACGGGCTTCCTTGCGCAAACTTATCAGCACCTGCATCACCCCTTTTAATTTATCTGCTTCGGCTGCCGTTTCACTTTGCAATCCTAAAATGTCTTCTACATACAGTTTCATTTTGTTTTGCAACAACTGTAAGGTAGGAACAGGCAAAGCCTCAAAAGCAATAGACTTATCTTTTAATGAATTGATCACCGGCACCAGCTCAAACATGTTGGCCAGCACTTTTGCGGTACTGAAATCATCATTCATAAATTCATCAAACTCATTCAGCAATTTGACTACTTTTTCATTCAAAGCCTTGTCAACCTGTGAACTTGTAAACGTATCCACCTGCAAGCCCTTTAACCATTCATAGGCTTCCATCAACCGCTTTAATCCTTTCTCTGCGGCCAGCAGCGCCTCATTGCTAAAATCCAGTGTGCTTCTGTAATGTGTTTGCAGAATAAAAAACCGGATGGTCATGGGTGTGTAGGCCTTCTCCAGTAAGGGATGATCGCCGCTAAACAATTCCGTTAGCTTAATCACATTGTTATAGCTCTTGCCCATTTTGCGTCCGTTAATGGTGATCATGTTGTTGTGGATCCAGTAACGAACCGGGGCTTTATGATTGCAGATGGTGCTTTGTGCAATTTCACTTTCGTGGTGCGGGAACTGAAGGTCCATGCCGCCGCCATGAATATCGAACTGGGCGCCCAGGTATTTTGTAGCCATGGCCGAGCACTCAATATGCCAGCCGGGAAAACCTTCGCCCCAGGGGCTTTTCCACCGCATGATATGCTCCGGCGGGGCGGCTTTCCATAAAGCAAAATCTGCTCTGTCTTTTTTTTCATCCTGGCCTTCCAGGTCTCTGGTCGTTTCCAAAAGATCGTCTATCACCCGGCCACTGAGCTTTCCGTAATCATGCCCCTCTGCATATTTTTTTACATCAAAATACACACTGCCATTCACCTCGTAGGCATAGCCTGCTTTTAAAATTTCCTCTATCATACCGATCTGCTCCACAATATGGCCGGTAGCAGTAGGTTCTATGCTGGGAGGTAAGTTGTTGAACTTTGCCATGGCCCAATGAAAGAGGTTGGTGTATTTCTGCACCAGCTCCATAGGCTCCAGCTTTTCGATAACGGCTTTTTTGGAAATTTTATCTTCCGCCTCGCGGCCTTCTTCTTCAAAGTGCCCGGCATCGGTAATGTTGCGCACATAACGCACCTTGTAACCAAGATGCATCAGGTAACGGTAAATGACATCAAACGTAATATAGGGCCGGGCATGGCCCATGTGGCTTTCACCGCTAACCGTAGGACCGCACACATACATGCCCACATGACCCGGAACAAGGGAAACAAATTCTTCTTTATCTCTTATGTAGGAATTATAAACTTTCAGATTACTCATACTAAGGGGGTTAATGATCGTAAGACGTTGAGGATTACAAGAAATGCTTAGCAGCAACAACAAATATGGTGTACCATTACGATCATCGTATGGCAAATATAATAAGCTTCCTGCTATAAGCTGCAAGCGGCGGGTTTTTTCACATTTTCAAAAAGAGAAGATTTATCGAAGGCCGGAAGCTGTCATTACTGGTTTGGTTTCTTCAGTTGCACGTCCGTTACCAGCATGTAATGGTCTGAATAGTTTTTGATGATACGGTTAAACTGGCGGATGTTGAAATCCTGCGTGGTAAAAATATAATCAATGCGAAGCGTAGGTGCTATATACGAATAGGTGCGGCCTACCCCAAGCCCGGTTTGCAGGAAAGCATCCTGCAGGTTTTTATTTTTCACCGTGAAATAGGTGTAGGAATTAGGCACATCATTAAAATCGCCGGTTAAAATATAGGGATGCGGCGATTCTGAAATCTTTTCTTTTAGCATGTCAGCCTGTAAGGACCGTCTCACCACGCCTCTTTTTAGTTTGGAAAAAATGTTCCTGGAATCTGCTACCATTCCATTATCCGTTTTCTTAATCCTTTCAATGCTTTCAAAATCCTTTTTTTGAAACTGCACCGATTGCAGGTGCGTGGTGTATAGCCGGATCGTGTCTTTATTAAATAAAATATCGGTGTAGATCAGGGATTCCGGTGAGCTGGGTGCCGGATACCGGGCCATGCTGCTGTCAATGATAGGAAGGCGGGAGAAAATGATTTGCCCCGTCCATTGTTTATGCCCGTCGTTGTCCCAGGAAAAATAGTAATAGGGATATTCCAGTTCTTTTCTGATATAATCCAGGTTATCGTAATACACGCTGTCTTTTGAATGAAAGAATTCCTGCAGGCAAAGCACATCGGCGTTTTGCTCTTTAATCAGATCCATCATTTTCAGCCGGATCTTGCTTCCCGGGTTGTTATTTCTTTTCCATTCGGTAAAGCGGCCTACATTCCAATGCACGACCCGCAGCACATCTTTTGGCTTTCCGTAGTCGAACCGGTCCGGATTGTGAAAGGCGAAAAAAACTGTAATGGGCTTCCATCCAATAAGCAAGGCAACAAGCGAAATAAAAATAAGCTTTGGCCTGAACACCAGCCAGAAGAAAATAAAAGAAAGCAGGGTTACAATCAAAAAACCAAATCCTAAACCAATCAGGGAGATGAACCACCACTTTTGCGGATTGAGATAGGGAGCTATACAACCTAACAAAAAAACAATAGCAGCGCCAACATTTAAAACTATAAACAGGACTTTGGTAAAGCGTTTGTAGGTGGCCATCAGTTAATCCGGATTACACGAATTTAAAACATGAATTACACGAAGTAAAACGAAATATGCGAATAGTAATTGCAGGATTTGCTTAAGGATATGTTTAAACCGCAACTATTGGTATGTAAGAGAAAGGCTGTTTTTGTGTAAAGAGGGAATTGGTGTGTAGTTAAATATCTTCCTTGCTGGCCCGTTTCAAGACTTCTTTTTCGTCTTCGGTAAGAGCACCATAACCTTTTTGATGGATTTTTTCGAGGATCTCGTCCACTTTTTGCTGCGTTACCAGCGGTGTTTTTTTGAAAGGCTGCACCCTGGCCTTATAAAACAGTTGCGATTTCACCACCTTACCTTTTTTAGGTTTATCGGGGTTGAAAAGATTATTGACCCAATCAAAAAAGTTATTCATCCAGCCGCCCCAGTCCTTGCCTTGTTGTAACATGCGGGCAAATAAAAATCCCATAGCGGCGCCGGCCAGATGCGCAATGTGCCCACCCGGGTTATTGTACGGTATGGTAGCCAGGTCAATGACCAGGTAAAGTATGGTAATGATCCATAAAGGAATGCCGCCATTCAGCATCGGAAAGATCCGGTAACCAGGAGCCAGGGTAGTAGTTGCAATAGCAATAGCCATAATCCCTGCCGATGCCCCTGAAGCAAAAGAATAGGGAAGCGCTGCTTTTAACGGCGTAATAAAATTATACGCCAGTACATAGGCTAAAGCCCCGGCGAAGGCTCCATACAAAAACACCGGCACCAGTTTGCGGTTGCCTGTCAGGTCCTGAAAAATATAACCAAAGGCCCAGAGCCAAAGCATATTGGCCAGTATATGCCAGATAGAGTCTGTACTGTGAACAAACATGTGGGTGAACAGGGTCCATGGACGGGTTACAAAAGTTCCCATATCGGCTGGAAGGGCTACCCATTGAAAAATCTCTTTATTAAAAGCACCCACGCCGGCATCACCACTGCTGAAATAATAGATCACTTTTATAAATGCCAGTATCACAAAAACCACCAGGTTAATGGCAATAAGCATGGTCAGCGTATTACCATCCTGCCCTATGGAGAGACGATGCCTGTTTTGTTGTTGATAATAACTCATGATGATAACAAATCAATCTGCAATTTTTTTGCCACTAATAAAATTTACGGCGGTTTGTTTTATTCCAAATAAGAACTAAAATAAATCCTGTAAGCGCTCCGCCAAGGTGTGCAAAATGAGCCACATTATCGCCGCTGATATTGGCCACTCCACCAAATAAGTCTATAGCCGCCAGCCCCAGCATAGCCCACTTGGCTTTTACCGGAACCGGGATGAACATGATGTATAATTCCGTGTTGGGAAATAAATATCCGAACGCTGCAAAGATACCCATTATTGCGCCGGATGCGCCAAGGGCCGGACTTACAGCGCCTGCCAGGCTTTGGATCTGCTCAACATTATTGGTTTGAAAAGCATGAAGCAATTGTTCGCACCGCCACGAGGATATCAACAGCTGAAGGGCAGCAGCACCCACTCCGCAAATCAGATAAAAAAGTAAAAACCGTTTCCCGCCCCACACATTTTCCAGTATTCTTCCAAACATCCACAAACCAAACATATTAAAGACAATATGAAAGATGGTTTGCGGCGAATGCGCAAACATATGGGTGGCTATCTGGTAAGGCTGAAAACCAAAATAAGGCTGCAGGCTGGGTGAATTCATCACGATCTGCTTAAGCTGATCGGACATGATGGGGTACAAGGAAATCCTTTCAGTCAGGTCCCACTGCTTTCCAACAGTAACCTGCGCCAAAAAAACCAGCACATTTATAATAAGAAGATTTTTTACTATCGGGGGAAAATTATCCGGTCTGGTGAATTTGAAATTACTCATCGGTTCTTCTTATTTTCTTTTTAACTGAACTACGTTTTCAATATGATGGGTATGAGGAAACATATCCACCGGCTGAACTTTCATCACCTGGTATTTTTCATCCAGCAGGGCCAGGTCTCTTGCCTGCGTGGCCGGGTTGCAGCTTACATACACCACCGTTGGCGCTTCCATTTCTAAAATTTTCCGAACCAGCTTTTCGTGCATGCCGGCGCGGGGCGGATCGGTGATAATCACATCCGGACGGCCGTGCTGTGCAAAAAAAGCATCGTCGCACACTTCAATCACATCGCCACTAAAAAAAGCGGCATGATCAATCGCATTCAGGGCTGCGTTTTCTTTGGCATCCAGAACAGCGGCTTCAATCATTTCCACCCCAATAATTTTTTTGGCCCCCTTACTGCAAAAAATACCAATACTCCCCGTGCCGCAATAAAGGTCATACAAAACCTGCGAACCGTTGAGCTCTGCAAAATCACGGGTGATCTGGTACAGCTTTTCGCCCTGCTTGGTATTGGTTTGAAAAAAAGATTTCGGCCCTATCTTAAAACTAAACTCTTCCAGCCTTTCTATTACATATCCTTTGCCCTTATAAACAATGGGCTCCTGGTCGTGCAGCGAATCATTCCATTTTAAATTAACCGTGTAAAGCAACGTGGTGATCTGCGGAAACTGCTGGTCAATAAACTGGAGGAGGGCCTTTCTTTTCTTTTCATTGTCTTCACCAAATACCACATTTACCATTACTTCACCGGTGGTACAAATGCGCATCTGCAAATTGCGGAGAAGCCCTTTGTGCTCCCGGAAATCGTAAAAGCTATAGCCCTGTTCCCAGGCAAAGGCACGGATGGCATTGCGCAGCTCATTGGTTGGTTCGGTTTGCAGCCAGCATTTTTCAATGTTCACTATTTTATCGAAAAAGCCTTTGGCATGAAAGCCCAGCACATTGCGGAAGCTTCGTTCCCGATCAGCTTTATCGAAGGACCCGTCCGGCAGGTATTCCTTGGTGCTGAAGGTGTACTCCAGCTTGTTGCGGTAAAATTTATTCTCATCAGCACCAACAATGGGCAGAAACTCGGGAAGCGAAATTTTCCCGATCCGTGTAAGGTTATCAATCACCTGCTGGTGCTTATACTGAAGTTGTTTTTGATAGGGCAGCATTTGCCACTGGCAACCACCGCATACACCAAAATGCTGGCAAAAAGGCTCTACCCTTTCTTTTGAATACGATTTGAACGCAAGGGGATAACCTTCGGCCCAGTCTTTTTTATTTTTTAAAAGACGGACATCTACCACATCGCCGGGCACTACGTTTTCAATAAAAACCACTTTGCCATCCCGCCTTGCCAATGATTTGCCCTCAGCCGCATAGTTCTCCACCAGGACTTCTTCTAATACAATATTTTTTTTCTTTCTCACGGGTGTAAAAGTAAAGGATAGTTTGTAGTTTATAGTTTGTGGTTTGTGGTTTAAGAAGCTTCTAACAGAGCTCGTTTCTGATTTTTAGTTTATGCTTTCTTGTTTGAAAACTCTTGTGCAGCCATATGCGCTTTCAATTTTCAGAAGACCAGGACAAGACCAGCCTGACTGAGCATAGGAACCAACTATAAACTACAAACCACAAACTATAAACTCTCTTTGCAACTCTTTAACCATCTTTGCCTTCTTTTTAGATATTTTTACGAGACAGATGGAAACCATGAAATTTACTGCCACTACCCTCTTCGTCTTTCTTTCCCTAAGCCTTTTTGCCCAAAAAGGATATGAAATAAAAGTTACCCTGAAGCCGTTCAAAAACCAATACATCTACCTGGGTCATTATTATGGCAAGCAATTGCCCATTGTTGATTCGGTAAAACTGAACGAGAAAAGCGAAGGGATTTTTAAGGGAGACAAAAAATTAGGCGGCGGTATTTATTTGATTGGCTATCCCGACAGGGCCCGCAATTTTGAAATTCTTATCGACAAGAACCAACATTTTTCTGTCATTGCTGACACCAGCAACATTCAAAAGATCAGCTTTGTGAACTCACCTGAAAATGTTGCCTTTAAAGCCTACCAGGACTATATGACCACGAATGGAAGAGCCCTGGATGCACTGTACACCCAACGAAAGGGGTCTGCAACAGAAGACTCCATCCGGCTGACCAACCAGATAGAAGAGCTGAATAATAAGATCAAGACCTACCGTCACACTATTATTTCAAAAGAACCCGCCAGCCTGTTGGCCGTGTTATTAAAATCCATGAAGGAACCCGAAGTGCCGAAGGATGACCCGGCGGCCAAAACCGATTCGCTTTTTGCCTATCACTATTTTAAAAAGCATTATTGGGATGATGTGAACCTGATGGATGACCGCCTGACCCGCACTCCTTTTTTCGAATCAAAAGTGGACAAATATTTTGCGCAATTGGTGTATCCTTCCGCCGATTCGGTTATTAAAGAGCTGGACTGGATGATGAGCTATGCCAATGTGAATGATGAGATGCAGCGCTTTATGCTGCTGAAATTTGTGAACCGCTATCTTAACCAAAAATACATGTGGGAAGACGCCGTCTTTGTTCACATTTTTGAAAAATATTTTGCACAAAAAGACTATCCCTGGCTGACTGAACAGGGTCGCAAGATTATTACCGACAGGGCATATAGCCTGATGGCAAACATCATGGGCTCACCGGCCGCAGAAATAGAACTTCCCGACAGTCTTGGACAGAAAAAGAATTTATATGGCGTGGAAGCTCCTTTTGTTTTGGTGGCCATTTGGGATCCTACCTGCGGTCATTGCAAGGAAGTGCTGCCAAAGCTTGACAGCCTGTATCGAAACAAATGGAAGGACTATGGGTTGAAAATATTTGCCCTGGCCAAAGAAACGGATGGAACCAGAAACGACTGGACCTCCTTCATTCAAAAAAACAACCTGAAGGACTGGGTGCATGTGTATTATTCCAAAGAAGACGACAAAGCAAGGACCAGTGCTAATATTCCCGGTTACTCGCAGTTGTATGATGTGCAAAGTTTTCCTACTTTGTACCTGCTTGATAAAGACAAACGCATCATTGCTAAAAAAGTAAGCTTCGAGCAGGTAGATGAAATTCTGCAATACAAGCTTAAAAAATAGTAAAGGGTCTATGAAAAAACTAATTGCTGCTTCCCTTGTGCTGGCCAGTTTTTCGGCACCGGCACAAACTTTATTTCATTATGGTAAAGATTCGGTTTCTGTAAACGAGTTTTTAAACGCCTATCAAAAAAACAATACCGGTGTAAAAACCGAAGCTGCCTTTTTAGAATACCTTGATCTGTATATCAACTCCCGGTTAAAAATTGCCGAAGCCAGGGCTAAAGGTTTCGATACGCTGCCGCAAATGGTGGCCGACCTGGAAGGACTTCGCCAGCAGATACTGCCTGCTTACCTAACCGATAAAGAAGGCATGAATAAAATGGTGGAGGAAGCTTTTGTCCGTTCGCAAAAAGACATTCACCTGGCGCATATTTTTATTGAGTCACGTTTAGGGATTGATACTGCCGAAGCCGGAAAAAAATTAGCGGCGGTAGAAGCAGAACTCAAAAAAGGAACGTCTTTTTCTGAAATAGCTAAAAAATATTCCGACGATCCTTCTGCTAAAACAAATGGCGGCGATCTGGGTTACATCACTGTTTTTATCCTGCCGTATGAACTGGAAAACCTTGCCTATGCAACGCCGGCGGGCAAAACATCTGCGGTTTATAAATCAAAGGCAGGCTATCATATTTTTAAAAACCTGGGGGAAAGAAAGGCCATCGGCAGTATGAAAGCCGCAGAAATATTGCTGGCCATTCCGCCCGGTGCAGATGCACCGGCGAAAGAGGCTGTAAAAAAATTAGCCGACTCTTTATACAACCGTATTGTAAAAGGCGATGACTTTGGGAAGCTGGCAGCACAATTCAGTAACGATATGGTTTCTGCGGCCGCCAACGGACAGATGCAGGAATTTGGCACAGGACAGTATGATGCTGTTTTTGAAAAAACGGTTTTTGCACTGCCCAAAGACGGCGCCGTCAGCAAACCCTTTCTCACCTCACATGGCTATCATATTGTAAAACGCCTTGGCAAAATACCGGTAGCAAACGCAAGGGATGAAAAAGTACTGGCGCAGCTTCGTGAAAAAGTAGAGCAAAGCGACAGGGCCAATACCACCAAATCTTTGCTGGCTAAAAAAATTCTGAAAGAGGCACTGTACAAAAAAGCAGCCTTCAGCAATGCGGACCTGTGGGCCTATTCGGATAGTGCGTTAAATAGCCAGATACCCAAAACAGCCTTGCATTTAACCAGCACCTCTCCTCTTTTTTCGTTCAAAGACAAAGAGGTTACGGTTAGTGATTGGATCACGTACGCACAAACCTTTCGTTATAAACCGGATGGCAGTGGCATAAAACCTTATGCGCAGGTGTGGGATGAATTTGTAGAAGCCAGTGCCCTGGATTATTACCAGGCCCACCTGGAAGATTACAATGAAGAATTTCGCCAGCAGATCAATGAATTTAAAGACGGCAATTTATTTTTTGAGATCATGCAACGGCAAGTATGGGGACCGGCGCAAACCGACAGCGCAGCCCTGCTGGCGTACTATCAAAAAAACAAAACAAAATACAACTGGACGCAAAGCGCTGATGCCGTTATTTTTTACGCCAGCGACGAAGCAACTGCCCGGTCTTTTATAGAGGATCTAAAAAAAGCTCCCGCCAACTGGCAGCAACTGGTCAATGATATGAGCGAAAAGATAGCAGCCGATTCCTCACGTTTTGAGTTAACACAAATTCCCAATCCAACAAAGCTTGCATGGAAAGAAGGCACCATCACAGCTCCTTTGGTGAATAAAGCAGACAACACCGCTTCGTTTGCTTACATTGTTAAATACTATCCCCAATCAGAACCCCGCAGTTTTGCCGATGCAAAGGGCCTGGTGATCACCGATTACCAAAATGAACTGGAGAAAACCTGGCTGGAAGAGTTGAAGAAAAAATATCCGGTGCGGGTCAATGAAAAGGCCTTGGCGGAATTGAAAAAGAAAAAACAGTTTTAATGCAACCGGCAGTGGTGGTTTCCTGCGTTACGGTCATTCTTTACCGAGCATTATTAATTATTGATTACTGATTATTGAAAGCGTCTTATGGTTGGTAAAACCAGTAATCAATTAGCAATAATCAATAATGAAACCGGAAAGACTGTAACAATCCACCTGCAACACCTCTTACAACAGCCCTTTTACCACATTGGCAATAACGGCTGGCTTGCCCAGCGTATAATAATGCAGCACAGGCACACCGGCGGCTTTCAGTTCTTTGGATTGCTGCAGCAGCCATTCGGTTCCCACAATCTCCACATCCGCATCGGTTTTGCATTTGGATATTTCATTGGAAAGCGTTTCCGGAATATCTACATGAAAAGTTCGGGGGATAACCGTTAGTTGTTTTTTGGTGGTAATGGGTTTCAAGCCTGGAATAACGGGTATTGTAATGCCTGCCTTACGGCAGCACTCTACAAACTGAAAATATTTTTTGTTATCAAAGAACATTTGAGTGGTGATGTACTCTGCGCCGGCTTCTACTTTTGCTTTCAGGTATTGCAGGTCGGTTTGCATGTTCGGCGCTTCAAAATGTTTTTCAGGATAACCGGCAACGCCAATGCAAAAATTCGTTTTTACAGCGTTCTTTAAATCCTCTTCCAGGTAGATGCCATTGTTCATATTGGTCACCTGCTTCAGCAGCTCAATAGCATAACGGTGGCCGCCGGGCTCCGGTTCAAAAAATGTTTCATTCTTTGGCGCATCACCACGCAAGACCAATACATTGTCCACGCCCAAAAAGTTTAAATCGATCAGGGCATCTTCTGTTTCCTGCCGGCTAAAGCCTCCGCAAATAAGGTGGGCCACCGCATCTACTTTATAGCGGTTCTGTATGGCCGCACAAATACCTACGGTGCCGGGTCTTTTCCGTACTTCTACTTTATCAAAGGTGCCATCGGCCTTTCGTTTGAACATGCTTTCGCTGCGATGGTACGTCACATTAATAAACGAGGGTTTAAACTGCATTAAAGGATCTAAATGTTCCCACAATGCATTAATGCCTTTACCTTTTAAGGGAGGCAGTATCTCAAAAGAAACCTGGGTTCCTTTTCCTTCGCTGATATGGTCGGTAACTTTCATAAAGTGGCGCAAACTTAGTTAAAGTTGAGGTAAGTTAATACCTTAACCGGTTGACCAGTTGAAAAGATAAAAGCATCTTTTTATAAATTAATTCCTCCTAACAAAGAAGGATTTGCCTTTGGCCCGCAGCCTTGCCCGCTTCTCAACAGGCCAACCTTTCGGCGGTTTTCACTTGTTTTAACGGTTGCCAAACTCTTATTCATTTATTTTTACCGAAAACTCGGTTTTGAGCATACGCATACATACAAATGAATTGGTAAAACGCTATGGGGCCCGTACGGTGGTGAACCATGTTTCCATTGAGGTTGGACAGGGAGAGATCGTAGGTTTATTAGGACCAAATGGCGCCGGTAAAACCACAACGTTCTATATGGTGGTTGGATTGATCAAACCCGACGAAGGCGAGGTGTTTTTAGACGACCTCGACATCACGCCACAGGCCATGTATAGAAGAGCGCAGATGGGAATTGGCTATTTACCCCAGGAGCCTTCTATATTCCGGAAACTGAGTGTGGAGGATAATATAAAGGCGGTGCTGGAAATGACAAAGCTTTCCAAGCGGGAGCAAAAAGAAAAGCTGGAATCTTTGCTTGATGAATTTCGCCTGCAGCATGTACGAAAAAGCAACGGTGATGTACTGAGCGGCGGCGAGCGGCGGCGGACCGAGATTGCAAGGGCACTGGCGGTGGACCCCAAATTTATTTTACTCGATGAACCTTTTGCGGGTATTGATCCCATCGCCGTGGAAGATATACAGGCGATTGTGGCTAAATTAAAATTCAAGAACATCGGCATCCTGATTACCGATCATAACGTAACCGAAACACTTTCCATTTGCGACAGAGCCTATCTTTTGATTGAGGGCAAGATATTCAAACACGGCACAGCCGAAGAACTGGCCGAAGACGACCAGGTAAAAAAATTGTATCTGGGACGGAACTTTGAATTGAAGAGAAAAGATTATTTGCTGCAGGAGATCAATCCCGATGCGCTGCCGGACAGTCTTTAATTTTAGGCTATCCGGTCTCACACTTACAGTCAGGTGTTTCATAGGAACATCTGTGTACGGACCTAAAAAGTTCTACACTTTCAATCTTCACAGACCTTTTCATTTCAAATGCCTGTTCTTTCGTATTTTGCCAACCTCACATGAAATTGCTTAGCCCTGCCATATCACGTTTTGCCCGCTGGCGTCTCTGGTCTATTGATCAATGGATGAATGATGCTGCGGCTACGCAATTCAACGTGTGGCAGGACCTGATTGCTGCCGGACAGTACACAGAGTTTGGCCGCCGGTACAATTTTTCGCATTTGCAGTCCTTGCAGGATTATAAAGCGGCGGTTCCCATCCAGGATTACGAAAGCCTGAAACCCTACATCGAACGCATGATGCTGGGTGAAGAAAATGTGTTGTGGAATACACCCGTTACCTGGTTTGCCAAAAGCAGCGGCACCACCAGCAATAAAAGCAAGTTCATTCCCGTAAGCGAAGAAAGCCTGCAGGATAATCATTACAGGGCCTCTAAAGATGTGCTAAGCTTTTATTATGCCTCGCATCCCGAAAGTGATTTGCTCACCGGTAAAGGACTGGTCATTGGCGGCAGTCATCAAATTAACAGTGTAAACGAAGAAGTACACTATGGCGATCTGAGTGCTGTCATTGTACAAAACTCCCCGTTCTGGTCTAATTGGATCAGAACACCGGATATTTCCATTATCCTGATGGATGAATGGGAAAGCAAAATTGAAAAACTGGCCCAATCTACCATTACAGAAAACGTTACCTCCATGGCCGGCGTGCCTACCTGGCTGATTGTTCTGCTAAAAAGGATTCTGGAGATCACCGGTAAGCAAACCATTAAAGAAGTTTGGCCCAGCCTTGAATTGTACATGCACGGTGGGGTGAGTTTTGTTCCCTATAAGCAGCAGTTTGAAAAATTAATTGGCGCTCCTATCAATTACCTGGAGATGTACAATGCCTCGGAAGGTTTTTTTGCCGCGCAGGATGATGTAACCCGTGAAGGCATGTTGCTGATGTGCGATCATGGCGTTTTTTATGAGTTCATGCCCATAAGTGAATACGGCAAAGAGCATCCAAAAACCATCCAGCTAAATGAAGTGGCCCTGGGTGTAAATTATGCACTGGTCATTACGACCAATGGCGGGCTGTGGCGCTATTTGATTGGCGACACCATCCAGTTTACTTCTCTAGAACCGCACCGCATAAAAGTTTCGGGCCGGCTGAAACATTACATCAATGCTTTTGGCGAAGAGATCATTATCGACAATACCGATAAGGCCATTGCCATTGCCAGCGAAAAAACAGGATCGGTGGTAAAAGATTATTCCGCAGCACCGGTTTATTTTTCTGAAGCCGAAAACGGCGCCCACGAGTGGCTGATAGAATTTGAAAAAGAGCCGCAGAACCTGCAGGAGTTTATCTATGAATTAGACAGTGCTTTAAAAACTATTAACAGCGATTACGAGGCCAAACGGCATAAGGACATTGCACTGCGCATGCCCTTGATAAAAGCAGTTCCCCACGATACATTTACCAACTGGTTGAGCAGCAAAGGGAAATTGGGCGGACAACACAAGGTGCCGCGCTTGTCGAATGAACGCGATACGATTGAAGAAATAAAACAGTTCATTAAGACTGGTGCTGCTTAAAATGCTCCATAGCGAACAGAACGCAGAAGTGAGTGACACAACAAAAGTTGAATAGAAGTACATTTGCTCACTACAAAAATTAACGCATGAAATTATTGGAAGGAAAGGTAGCCATTGTGACCGGTGCCGCAAGAGGCATTGGCGAAGGCATCGCTTTAAAATTTGCAGAACAGGGAGCAGCCGTAGCTTTTAGTTATGTAAGCGAAAGCAGTGCAGAAAAAGCAAAAGCACTGGAAGAAAAATTAATTGGCCTGGGCGTAAAAGCAAAAGCCTACCGCAGCAATGCCGGGGATTTTGCACAGTGTGAATCTTTTGTAAACGATGTGGTGAAAGAGTTTGGCTCGGTAGATATCTGCGTGAACAATGCCGGCATATCAAAAGATAATTTGTTGCTGCGCATGACGCCGGAGCAATGGGATGATGTGATGGACATTAATTTGAAGAGCGTATTCAATATGACCAAGCAGGTCATTCGTCCGATGATGAAAGCAAAAAGCGGAAGCATTGTCAATATGAGTTCTGTGATTGGCCTGATGGGCAACGCCGGACAGGGAAGTTATGCCGCTTCCAAAGCCGGTATCATTGGCTTTACCAAATCGGTAGCCAAAGAATTAGGAAGCCGCAACATCCGCTGCAATGCCATTGCGCCGGGTTTTGTAGAAACCGATATGACCGGTTATTTAAAAGAAGGCGAACAGGCGGATAAATACAAAGCAGGAATTCCTTTAGGCCGGTTTGGCAGCGCAGAAGATATTGCCAATGTTACCTTGTTCCTGGCATCTGATATGAGTGCCTATGTTACCGGGCAGGTGCTGAGTGTGGATGGCGGATTGTATATGTAATCTGTCTGAACCGGGATTGGGGTGGATTTTAAAGATTAATGAGGAGATTAAAACATTTCTATAAAGCAAGAGCCTTCAAGTATTTGAAGGCTCTTTTTATTTCCTGTTAATCCTTTAATCCTGAAAATCCTGGTTCAGACAATTGCACGCAAAGACGCAAAGCAAGCAAAGAGCTTTTCTTTAAATTCTTAGCGCCTTCGCGTCTTTGCGTGAAACCTATTCCTGCTAATCCCATAATCCTGAAAATCCTGGTTCAGACAGCGTTAATGCAGCAGCTTTATATTTTTCTTTTTGATATAGTAATGCCACAAAAGCATGGTAGCCATAGAACGATAGGGCTTCCAGGCTTCGGCCATTTGCAAAATTTCTTCTCTTGTTATGGCATTTGATCCCTTCACCATTTTAATGGCATTCACCAGGGCAAGATCGCCGATGGGAAACACATCGCTTCTTTGTAAAGCATGAAGCAAATAAATATCAACGGTCCAGTCTCCAATGCCTTTTAATTTTTTTAATTCCTGCCGGACCAGATCATCTTCCATTTCATGAAATTTTTCCAGGCTTATTTTTTGGGAAGTAATCGCATGGGCCAATTCTCTTGTATAAATAATTTTTTGCCTGCTGAAATAACAACTGCGCAGTTCTTCATCGGATAATTTTAATAAGTTTTGAGGAGTGATGGCACTAAGTTTCTCTTTCAGTTTTTTATAAGCTGAATACGCAGAAGCCAAAGACACCTGCTGTTCTAAAATAGTAAGCACTAAGGTTTCAAATGTATTGGGCCGGATCCACAGAGGCGGATATCCAAACTCCTTTATGATCAATTGAAGATCGCCGTCTTTCGCCGCCAGAAGGTCGTAATGTTCCTGAAGATTTTCTTTGCTGAAGCGCTCCATGATTTTGCTTTCCAAATGCAAGGGTTTTTATGAAAGAAACGTCAATACTAATGCTTTTCTTCTTTTATCTTTTGAAACGCAGCTCAACCAATTTTGCAATAGGCAGAAAGAATTAAAACGAAGAACTAAAACAGGGTGTAAATAAAAAATTGCAATTTTTATTTGGGAGAAACCTCTTTCCGACTAGAGTATCTGTTACCCACTCTCACTTCATCAAGGAATAATACTCTTTGGCTTTCCGGCGAATTACTTCCACCGCCAGCCCATGGCCATTTGTAAATGCCCAGTTTAAAATAGGGCCAGTGTTTATCGTTATAGGAGTTCGGCCCTTTCCGGGTCAATACTTTTTTTTTGTTTTTCCAAACTTCAAGCACCCCTGTATCATCATACCGGAATTTGATATGAAAGACCCAGTCAACCCAAACATTTTTTTTCACCGGGCCTATATCATAAAACATTTCACCGTCTTTGGTTTGGTTGGTATTCACTGGGTTGGAAGCCCACAAAACTTTTACGGTGTATCTGTTGTTTCGAATTTCCAGAGATATAGGTGGCGAACGCCAGGTTTCACCCAGATCGAAGTCCGGAATTTCATGCCATTGGGCCACCACTTCGGGATTGGGATCACTTATCCAGTCTTCGAGGTAGTGACTGAAGCCATACCACATTTCTCCGGTACGTATCGGAAGGAAATTTTTGTTTTAACTCGGCCCTCATAAAGCCATTGTAAAGCAGGGGATCGGTCTTGGCAAACTCAACCCTTGCCGAGTAACGGCCTTTGCGGGAAACCTTTTTGCTTACGGTAATGGCATCCGGACGGCAAACCTCCATTGACCACTCCGTAAATTTTTCGTCATGGTTAAAAGTAGATTCCAGTAATATCGTTTTTGTACCACCTGCATCATCCTGGCCAAGCGCCTTTGTAGTTACACTCATAAAGAACAAGCATAGCAAGAGCAAATATGGAGCGAAAGGTATCATCTTCTTTTGGCCTTATAAGAACGCTTTTAAAAAACATATAGTACAAAGCCAGTTACATAAATACAACTTTGGCAGGACTAAAAACGAAAAAGCCAGGAGTTATTCCCGGCTTTTTCATTTTTAGATTTTAAAACTAAATCCTGCTCATTTTCAACTGAAGGATTTTCGTTCTTTCCTTGTTATAGGTCGTTGTACGTACATTTTTCATTACCGATGCGCACATCATCCACGTACATAATCCGTGTCTTTACGTCGCTGCTGCCGGAGCCGGCCCAGGGCCATTTGTAAATGCCAAGTTTAAAGGAAGGCAGGCTGCTGGTAATAGCTGGCGGATAGATGGTTTTACCGGAGTAGTTATATATCTGCTGCCCGTTTTTCCATATTTGCCACTTGCCGTCCGTGTTGTACGAAAACTTGTAGTGGAATACAAACTTCACCCACTGGTCCTTGGGTACGGCGCCCAGGTCGGTGGTAATGGTACCACTACCTTGCCCCAGCACACCGGAAAATACCTGTCCATTGATCTCGGCCCACATCTTACCGTTTTTGATCACCATAGACATGGGAGGTGAGGTCTTGGAGGATTGGTGTGTTTGGTGGAAAATCTCTGGTTTCGAGTCTGTTGCTTGCCCATTGCTTGGCCAGTACACCCAAAACGAAAACCAACGATCCGCTCCGTTGACAGTAGAAGGCCAGCGCACTTCGGAACGGGCCATATCATCGGCGTCCCCGTCGCGGAGTTCAAAGCGGCCGGATTTTGCACCTTCACGAGACGGTGAAGTCACTACGCTAAAGCTGTAAGGATCGTTCCACTCTCTACCCAGACCGCCCGGCCATATACTTGACCCTTCAAAATTTTCGCGATAGATGATGTTTGAGCTAATTGGCCCTGAAGGTGTTGGTGCTGGTGTTGGATTTGTTGTTGCAGGAGGAGTGGGTGTAGATGGACCCGTAGGAGCAGTGCTGCCGCCCACCAGTTCAAACCAGTTGATGTTGTAGCCGCCGCTTACCGCATGAATCCTCAGGGTTTGTTGGCCGGCCGCAAGATTGGCATTCACACTCACGGTTGTGTAGCCCTGGTACCCGGAAGTTTTGGGGGTGGTAACCGTAGCCAGCACCGTGCCTGAAGCGTTTTTCAGCTGAAACTGTCCACCGGGACCGGCTACCCTGAAGTTGAACTTGTAGCTTCCGGCCGCCGGAACATTTACGCTGTAATCCATCCAGTCGCCGGGCGAGATGGCGCCTACGTTTTTACCGCCTTCGCTGCTGGCTTCTGTAATCACCCCGTACATGTTGGCATAATTTTCAGCCTCAATCCTTACAGTACCAGAAGTGGTACCCGTAGAAGCAGTGCTGCCGCCCACCAGTTCAAACCAGTTGATGTTGTAGCCGCCGCTCACCGCATGAATCCTCAGGGTTTGTTGGCCGGCCGCAAGATTGGCATTCACACTCACGGTTGTGTAGCCCTGGTACCCGGAAGTTTTGGGGGTGGTAACCGTAGCCAGCACCGTGCCTGAAGCGTTTTTCAGCTGAAACTGTCCACCGGGACCGGCTACCCTGAAGTTGAACTTGTAGCTTCCGGCCGCCGGAACATTTACGCTGTAATCCATCCAGTCGCCGGGCGAGATGGCGCCTACGTTTTTACCGCCTTCGCTGCTGGCTTCTGTAATCACCCCGTACATGTTGGCATAATTTTCAGCCTCAATCCGCAAAGTGGTGGGGGTTGACATGGAAGTTGTGGATGTTGTGGCGAGTGTTTCATTGGGTACGTTGATCAGATCCGAACTTTCAGCTGAAGGCTCAGCTAAATTTTCTTTTTGACACGCAGAGAGGACCAGTGAAAGAAATAAGCTTGTAACCACAAACCTGGACACACTGGTTTTCGCAATTGGGTTCTTCATAATTTTTTCATTTTAGGTGGCGCTTGATTGAGGATTTCTTAACCTCAATCAAGCAAGAAATAGTGGCTTTTTTTGGCGAAAGATGGGGCCGCCGGTGCGATTATTATACCAGACAGCTCAGCACTCTAAGTAAATTTTAAAAATCAAGCGTATAGCACTACTCATCAATAGGTGTATGTACTTATTAACTGCTGAGTATGGGAATTTTTATACACATAATAAAAATGGAGAATAGATTTTTGGAGAAGAGGGGCGATTTTAAAGGGGTTTATAGGAATAACCAATAGAGCAAAAGGGAGAAAAAGCGGGAAGTTATAGTAACAAATTTTCATGCAATCAATACATCAACTAATTGATTTTACTTAGAAACACTTAGCAAAACAAACACGACTTAAACAGAAGGGAGATAGAGCAAAGAGAAGGAAAATGGAATTAGATTTCAGAGAAACCGGAGATTTATAAACAGAGGAAACCTAACCAAAGACCCGCAGGAGGCCTGGAGAAGAATGGAACAGAAAAGACTGGTAATACCAACCTACTTGCAAGACAGCGGTGAGCCGTCAGCCGTGAAAGCAGTAGCAACGCTTCGGTCAGAGTGCACTCTTGTCTCACGTCTGCCGTCTCATTCACGTGTTTCTCTGTCAACGTGAAAGTGCCCCGGTATCAGTTATTGCCATGACATTGATAAGGGAAGTGTTAATAACCGTAGGTATTCAATGTACAAGCAAGCCAAAAAGAAGATTAGCTGAGGAGGGAAAAACAGTTGATTTTTTTAAGGGAAGAATGAGGACAGTCTTTGCAGCTTAGGATTTTTTGCTTCTGTGGGTGTACACCCAGAATAAGAAGCATTTGCTGCGTTGCAGGTTATTTGCTGTCCAGAGGGATAATTTGCTTGGAAAAAAAGATCTCTGAGGTAAAGAACAGGACGTTCAATTAATTTACCGGAGGTGATGCCTATAAATAAAGAGAGGAAAACAGATCATAAATAAAAGACCACAATGTTGCCGGAAAAGAAACGGTAACAAATAAATAAACCAGGACATGAAAAATATAGATCGCATACGAGAATCTGCCCAGGTAAACAAAAGGGCTTAATAATTTACTCTTCTCAAATTTCATATCCTGAAACAGGGTTCAGGCCTAACAAAAGAACTGATCTTATTTTATGAGGAAAATCAGAATGAAAGTTTTAAAAAAGCACCAATAAGGCAATCGCTATAATGTAAACCTAAAACAGTTTAATAAGGACACGATCATCTCGCAATAAATGGTGGAAAAGGACCAGCAGCACACCCACACACCAAAAGAAATCCAGCGTCCGGCTGCTTCGGGCTATTTCTTAAGGTTGTCTTAATTAATTTGAGCTTTTTACTTTGAGCCCCTTGCAGGATTTCTATATAATAAATACCGGGACGGTAATTATACCCCACCTGTAATGTGCCATTTGCAGCAATACCAGATCTCGTTTCCATTACTCTGCCTAAAATATCTATTACTCTTATTTCCAACTGCTTGTCACTAACACTGTGAGTGACTACTGTAAAATAACCAGAACTTAAATTAGCCAGGACTTTTACCTGCAATCCGTCAGTCGGGTTAACCGGCGATTCAATTACTCTGTTGTAGTTGGAAGCAGCTTGCGTAGTTTGCTTCAATGTATTGGTGAGAAGAACTACCCAGTCAGAATCTGCCGAAGAGGGAGCAGATCCAAGCAAAACCTTTCCTTTAGCTTTCACTGTTTTGGCATTCCCCTCAAAGTCACCCGTTCTTGGATTGTACCATCTCAATTCAAATGTACCCGAAATGCTGCTTAAATCAAGAGTGCCTCCTTGTGTAGCATCTGGAAGGTAGACTGCATACACACTGCCGGCTTTTGCAAACACCTGACCTTCTCCAAAGGTTGTAGATTCACGGGTCAGCAAACCATCTGCGGGTTTCATTTCCCAGAACGGAAGATTTTCTTCCATAAATTTTCGTGCGTACCAGGTCCAGTTCCATAATAATTCATACTGCCTGAAGTTTTGAAGCGATTGATCCTGAGAACCAAAATAATACTCCAGACCTGCACCACCTGAAAAATAGGTTGGCCATAATATTTCCTTGCGTTGATTTGAAATATTACTGGTAGTGGTGGCTCTGAATTCATCTAAAGAAATGGGGATAGGCCTTCCCGATGCAGCAGTAATGTTGCGCCATTTCTCCACTTCAGTGCCTCTTCCGGCTATGGAACCGGCATACTGAAACGATGTTATGCTGAAGCGGTTATCCCCCACAAAGGGTGTCCATGCAGTGCTGGGATTTGCAAAATTGTGAACTGTAATAGGGTGCTTGTAAGGATCTGTATCCTGCAGGTATTGAGCCCAGGATTGAATCAATAAAGGGCTTAAGGGTAATACCCCATCGTATTCTTCGCATAGGTTCCATTGCAGGGCATTGTGATGACCAAATCTTGCTACCAGTTCGCGGTAAAAAAGCTTGCGTTCTGTTCCCAGTGTTGCATTGTCAAGTTCTTGTTTGTTGCGGGCTTCAGTTTCGTTAAGAACAATATGCAACATGATGCCTTTTTTCTGGGCGTGGTCAAATATTTCTTCCCATTTTGCCAGCTTGCTGATGTCATAATGCACATTGTCATTGCCGGCACTTCCTGACTTAATGATAGGTCCCACAAACGGCCATGTATCCTGGCCATCCCCTCCTATATTCATAGGCAAAAAATAGATTGAGTTGACTTTTAAATTTCCCAGATAGTTAAGAGCTCCTATAATTCCCTTCCCTTCTCCGTTGTTCCAGTCAGGATCTCCGTTCTGCCAATCGCCAATGTGGCTGGAAAAGGAAAGCGCAAGAAAATTTTCCGGACTGTTGGTGCCGCCCTTAATCCAGTAGGAACTATCCTGAAACCTTAAATAAAATCCGTTTGAATAAAAAAGCCGTCCTTTCCGAAAAAAGCCGGATGCCGCCGTATCCGGTGGCGCAATAGTAAAGCTGCCGCTAAAGCCATCCAGTCCGCTGTCGGGTATGCCAGCTAATGGATTAAGATCTATCGCAACTTTTGGCCCCTTTCGGAACGAAACCTTATAAGACCAGTCGCCTTGTTCATCAGCATTAAACCGCACTCTCCAGATATTACCGGCGGGCCCGCCTACTCCATCCCCGTCAAAAAACCCCGGTACATTATACGTTTTGCCCGTGGTCAGGTGCGTAAAGAGCACCTGAAGCCTGTAGTCTAAAAAAGGATTCGGGGAAACATTGGTTTGGCTTGCTGACGGACCGGTAAAGTCAATTGTTATTCCCTGCCATTTTTTAAGAGAACCTGTTAAAGTTGCGGTTGACGGCTGAGGTGGAGGGTAGGATATTGGAACAGAATCATCCACTATTTGAAAATTTATAGTCAGTGCAGATGCCGGCAATACCACTGCCATTTGCAGCTGAAAAAGGCGTAGCGGTAAGCGTATAACCACCTTCTTGTGGAACCCATGAATTATACTTACCATTAATGTCCCCAAATAAACTATAGGGCGCGAAGTTTTCCGTTTGTGTTTTTATGGCCGTGCCATTAAGGCTAAGAACAAACACGATACTTCCTACGGAATTGCTGTTAGCACGGATGTTGAAATTATTTACGGGGAAGGCGGCCAGGTTCAGTATGTCACCGTCATTTAGAATTTGGACATCCTGGTCGGTGGAGGCATTTACCAGTGTAAAGCTGCTGACTTGAGAATCAGCTTTTTTAGTTAAAAGGCATAAAATTGAAAAAACAAAAAAATACTTTATGATGCCCTTTTTGTATATGTTCATAACAATTATTTACACACTCAACTGGGCAGGCGTACTCAAAGGGCTACAAATAAATTTTTAAAGAACTACCGAAAAGAAGATATAAAACCCAACTATAACTCTGTGATGTTATGTACCCATTCACCTCACAAATATTATACCTCCCTAAAAAGAAATTTCGAACAGGCATAGGTCAATAGATGTGGGTTATAGATTCCGGCACATGCTTTTATATGAATAAACAATTGAGGTGATTGCGAGTCTCCTGAATCGTTTGTTTTGTTTTAAACTTTACTATTTCTTCAATTAACAGGCATCAGCTTAACAACGGAGGTTTGTTTTTTGTTGCCATTGCCGCCCGGCGGTAGTGCTGTTCAGCACTGCTCCAGCTGGTTAGCTTCCGGTGTATTTTTTAGCTGGAGCTCACCCTTTCTTCATTCACTTTTCTATGCATCATAAACAACGATAGGGTCTCTTATTTATCACTTATAAACTTCAGTATTGATTGCATATCTATTTCGTTATCACCATTAACAACAATATGATTTAAATTGCTATAGTCAGTGCCATATTTCATAAAACAATTCCACACATGATTAGTGTACCATAAGTTACTTTTAAAATCCCTTGTGCGTCTTTGAATAAATACACTTTTGCTCAAAGCAATATGAATATACTTGTCAAAAAGATTTTTAATTCTTGCGTCATAGGTAATTAAAAAGCCTTCTGCTATTACAATTTCATTTTGCTGGCTACTTTGGAGAATATCCTCATATAGTCGGTTGAAATCAATCACATTCGGATGTTCCATATTAAATACCTTATGGATCTTGCTCAGGTAAAAAACCGGGTATCTGGTAAAGAAATGCCAATGGCTGGAATCCTTGATATAGTTATCCAAATGAATCTCACCTGTTTTTTTATGCAGTTCTTTTTTTAAAAATCGGGAAAGTGAAGATTTGCCAGACCGGCTTACTCCGCCAACACCAATAATCATAGAATAATTGTTTTGATTTATGATGGATTCAATGACAAATGTTCGAGCCATCCTATATATTCAATCCGGCTTTAGGTTTACCAGGTAAACAAACTTTTATTACATCTCGTGTAAAAGAACACTGTCCATAAGGTCCAGAATTTTTGTATCAATGTTGTAATCAAATTTTCTTGCAAACAATTCTTTTCGTTTTTTCAGAAGGTCAAAATGTTTTGTAGTTAGGGTTTGAGGAGAAGAATTGGAATTGTCGCCCGGCCAGGGAGAAAATGTTGGCGGGCTGCTTATTTTAGTAAAGTAATTATAGACAATGGTTTGAAAGAAAACCTCATCTGAGAATAAGGTAAACAAATGATATTTTAGATAGCCGGGATTTTCTGCAACAAACCAGGAAATAAATTTCAGGGTTTCAAGTGGCAGTGCCCACCATTGCATTCCCCCGTAAGGATTTAGTCTTTGGGGAAACCTGCGCTTTTTAAACAATACGATTGATTTTAACGGATACCGGAAAAGGACTTTACAATATTTTTTTATCAGGCTTTTGTTAAGCAGATCTTTAAACGAAAGGTCCAGAATAGAAGGCACCGTGATAAAGTCTTCTCTTCTTGACGACAGAAAAAAAGCATATTGGTGCATTCTTGTATAGGAGCTGGGCCACCGGGGGTCCGGAAGTTTAAAACCTTCAATAAAATTATACCCGTAATTCTCTTTTAAAAAGGAATGAATATATCTATTGCTTTTTATAGGATAGCATTGTCCGCTTATTAAAAACGTATATCCATGACGGTTATCCCTGATCACCTCCTCTATCGCATTCAAAGTTGCCTTTACAAGTCCCGAACTCGCCCAGATGGATGCCACTCTTTTTTCCTGCGGCAAAAACATCACCCTTTCCTTTGTTTTGAGCACCGCTTCAAAAGGTGCTATATCAACATTGAGGTCAATGTGAATATAAAAAAACGTATGGGGACCGTACAGCCTCTCCACCAGCCGGCTTAACTGTTGCGGCTCTTTATGGGCCAGTATGATATAATTGATAACCACTTTATATTACTGAAGATCATTCAATCAAATGGCGTTATCGCAGGACAAAAGATGAAAGCATGACTTAAGTTTGAATTTCTGCCCAAATGATTAGCGTACCAGATACGTTCCTTTTTTAATCCGCAGGCGCCTTTGTATAATTTGTATAAGTGGACGTTTACTTAGAGCATTGTGAATATAAGGTCTAAAAAAGAGGGATCTGGATATTTGGATCATTATAAGAGCCATTCCATTTATATGCTGTCCCGACCGTACAATATCCTTGAAAGCTAATTAAGTCAACACTGGTTTACGGTCCTTATGGATCTTGTTAAACAAAATACCGGATGCCGTGCAAATGAATCCCAATTGTTTTTTCAAAAGCCCAAAAGGCAGGTTTTTCTGCCCTGCTAATTCCGCCTTGGCAATAATCACGATTTAAAACCATTTAATTTCTTCATAATCATTCCGTGCCTTTATTCTAAAAGAGGCACGGAATGAATCAGCTCCTCGTCAATAAGATCCAGGATTTTTGTATCGATGGTATAATCGAACTTCCGGGCAAATAATTCCTTTCGCTCCTTCACAAATGCAAACTGGTCCGCCGTAAAGGTCTGCGGGGAAATAACATTGGAATTGGCCCAATATGCAAAGGTTACCGATTCGCGGACGTTGGTAAAGTAATTGTGAACAATTGTTTGAAAAAACATCTCGTCCGGGTACAAGGTAAAGGAATGAAAGTCCAGGTAAGCCGGGTTTTGGGCAACAAACTGTGTTATAAACTCCAGGGTCTGCAGTGGCAATGCCCAGTAGGCTATGCCTCCATAGGGCTTTAGGTTTTGGGGATGCCTTCGTCTTTGCAAAAGCAGCCGGGCTTTCAGCGGATAATATATAAGCACTTTGGCGTACTTTATCAGGGTAGTTTTCTTTAAAAGGCTTTTCAATGAAAGATCAGCCAGCGGCTCTACCTCCAGAATGTCAGCCCGGCTGGAGGAAAAAAAGAATGCATACTTTTCCAGGCGTGAGCTGGGCCACCGGGGATCCGGCAGTTCAAAGCCTTGAATGAAGTTATATCCATAGTTGTCTTTTAAAAATGAGTAGATGTATTCATTGCTTTTTATGGGGTAACATTGGCCGCTTAACAATATAGTATAACCCGGACGATGATCTTTCACTACTTCCCTGATACCGTTCAAGGCAGCTTTGACCACGCCCAGGCTTCCCCATATAGAAGCCACTCTTTTTTCCTGCTGGCAAAAACATCACCCTTTCCTTTGTTTTGAGCACAGCTTCAAAAGGTGCTATATCAACATTGAGGTCAATGTGAATATAAAAAAACGTATGGGGACCGTACAGCCTCTCCACCAGCCGGCTTAACTGTTGCGGCTCTTTATGTGCCAGTATGATATAATTGATAACCACTTTAGTATTTGAAGGCTTTTAAAATGATTTTCTTAAAAAAGAGATGAGAAAATCAAGACTCGTGCGGCCACGGGTCTTGATTTTTTACCAGTACTATTTCTTTAACACGTTAATGCCCAATATAAACAAGCTTGAAGACCGATTTCTTTCCTTTGTTATTTAGCTGCAAATAGTACATGCCGTTCTTTTGCATCTCTTGAGAGAAGTTAAACTCAAGGACTGATGTGGGTTTTATCAAACTCAATTTTCCATTTTTCAACTCACTGCCAGACAAGGTAAACAAGCTATAAGCAACTTCCCCTTCTACTTCCTTAGATAATGAAACTTTAAACCGTCCATCACCGGATGGATTGGGATAAGCTATACCGTTTTCAGGCAGTGCTCCTTGACTCACTTCATTTGTTGTAATGGACGAAGCAGCGGTCGTAAGAGCAGCTCCCGAGCTTAAAATCTCAATGGCGGACACCTTTGGCCGGTCAAGGCCGCCATCAATGGCCTGGGCACTAAAGTTGATATTGAGGGTGCCATCACTGACCGTGACGGCAAAGGTCTCGGTCGTGGCGGTAAAACCACCCACCTTTTTAAAGATGTCGTAGTTGTCCAGCACCTTTTGGTTTTCAATCGACACGTCAAAGACCCGCTTGCCCACCGCCGTCCAGTAGATCTCGGCAAAATGCAACACCACCGTATAGCTGCCGTTGGCCACCGGGAAGGCATAGCCAAAGGTGCCCTGGTTGGTGGTGGAGCTGCGCTCGCTCTGGTACAGCGCATCATCGGTGGTGCCGGCAATGGCCGACGTGGTGGAGAAGGTATAGCCCGGCGAAGGCGAAAAGAAATTATCCGCTGCAAACGTGCCCAGCGAGGTACTCAGTTGTGGGCCACCCGCATTGATCCGGTAGGTCGTAGCGGTGGTGGTGCCGTTGACCGTCACCGTTACATCATCTGAGCCCGTCAGCCCCGGCGAGCCGTTATCGGTGACCGTCAGGCGGAACACATACGTGCCCTGGGCAAGACCGGTCACCGTCGTGGAGGCCGCGGAAGGAGAGGTAATGGTGCCGCCCCTGCCGCTCACCTTCGTCCAGCTATAGGCGGTAATGGAGCCACCCGGATCAGCTGCCGCTGCCACTCAACGTCACACTATTGGTGGGCAGGGTAATGCTTTGATCCGGCCCCGCATTGGCGGTGGGTGGGGTATTGGTGCTGCTGCTGGAGCTTAAAATCTCAATGGCGGACACCTTCGGCCGGTCAAGGCCGCCATCGATGGCCAGGGCACTAAAGTTGATATTGAGGGTGCCATCACTGACCGTGACGGCAAAGGTCTCGGTCGTGGCGGTAAAACCACCCACCTTTTTAAAGATGTCGTAGTTGTCCAGCACCTTTTGGTTTTCAATCGACACGTCAAAGACCCGCTTGCCCACCGCCGTCCAGTAGATCTCGGCAAAGTGCAACACCACCGTATAGCTGCCGTTGGCCACCGGGAAGGCATAGCCAAAGGTGCCCTGGTTGGTGGTGGAGCTGCGCTCGGTCTGGTACAGCGCATCATCGGTGGTGCCGGCAATGGCCGACGTGGTGGAGAAGGTATAGCCCGGCGAGGGCGAAAAGAAATTATCCGCTGCAAACGTGCCCAGCGAGGTACTCAGTTGTGGGCCACCCGCATTGATCCGGTAGGTCGTAGCGGTGGTGGTGCCGTTGACCGTCACCGTTACATCATCTGAGCCCGTCAGCCCCGGCGAGCCGTTATCGGTGACCGTCAGGCGGAACACATACGCTGCCCTGGGCAAGACCGGTCACGGTCGTGGAGGCCGCGGAAGGCGAGGTAATGGTAGCCGCCCCGCCACTCACCTTGGTCCAGCTATAGGCGGTAATGGCCCCACCCGGATCAGTGCCGCTGCCACTCAACGTCACACTATTGGCAGGCAGGGTAATGCTTTGATCCGGCCCCGCATTGGCGGTGGGTGGGGTATTGGTCGTGCTGCTGGAGCTTAAAATCTCAATGGCCGACACCTTCGGCCGGTCAAGGCCGCCATCGATGGCCTGGGCACTAAAGTTGATATTGAGGGTGCCATCACTGACCGTGACGGCAAAGGTCTCGGTCGTGGCGGTAAAACCACCCACCTTTTTAAAGATGTCGTAGTTGTCCAGCACCTTTTGGTTTTCAATCGACACGTCAAAGACCCGCTTGCCCACCGCCGTCCAGTAGATCTCGGCAAAGTGCAACACCACCGTATAGCTGCCGTTGGCCACCGGGAAGGCATAGCCAAAGGTGCCCTGGTTGGTGGTGGAGCTGCGCTCGGTCTGGTACAGCGCATCATCGGTGGTGCCGGCAATGGCCGACGTGGTGGAGAAGGTATAGCCCGGCGAGGGCGAAAAGAAATTATCCGCTGCAAACGTGCCCAGCGAGGTACTCAGTTGTGGGCCACCCGCATTGATCCGGTAGGTCGTAGCGGTGGTGGTGCCGTTGACCGTCACCGTTACATCATCTGAGCCCGTCAGCCCCGGCGAGCCGTTATCGGTGACCGTCAGGCGGAACACATAGCTGCCCTGGGCAAGACCGGTCACGGTCGTGGAGGCCGCGGAAGGCGAGGTAATGGTAGCCGCCCCGCCGCTCACCTTCGTCCAGCTATAGGCGGTAATGGCCCCACCCGGATCAGTGCCGCTGCCACTCAACGTCACACTATTGGCAGGCAGGGTAATGCTTTGATCCGGTCCCGCATTGGCGGTGGGTGGGGTATTGGTGTGCTGCTGGAGCTTAAAATCTCAATGGCCGACACCTTTGGCCGGTCAAGGCCGCCATCAATGGCCTGGGCACTAAAGTTGATATTGAGGATGCCATCACTGACCGTGACGGCAAAGGTCTCGGTGGTGGCGGTAAAACCACCCACCTTTTTAAAGATGTCGTAGTTGTCCAGCACCTTTTGGTTTTCAATCGACACGTCAAAGACCCGCTTGCCCACCGCCGTCCAGTAGATCTCGGCAAAGTGCAACACCACCGTATAGCTGCCGTTGGCCACCGGGAAGGCATAGCCAAAGGTGCCCTGGTTGGTGGTGGAGCTGCGCTCGGTCTGGTACAGCGCATCATCGGTGGTGCCGGCAATGGCCGACGTGGTGGAGAAGGTATAGCCCGGCGAGGGCGAAAAGAAATTATCCGCTGCAAACGTGCCCAGCGAGGTACTCAGTTGTGGGCCACCCGCATTGATCCGGTAGGTCGTAGCGGTGGTGGTGCCGTTGACCGTCACCGTTACATCATCTGAGCCCGTCAGCCCCGGCGAGCCGTTATCGGTGACCGTCAGGCGGAACACATAGCTGCCCTGGGCAAGACCGGTCACGGTCGTGGAGGCCGCGGAAGGAGAGGTAATGGTGGCCGCCCCGCCGCTCACCTTGGTCCAGCTATAGGCGGTAATGGCCCCACCCGGATCAGTGCCGCTGCCACTCAACGTCACACTATTGGCAGGCAGGGTAATGCTTTGATCCGGTCCCGCATTGGCGGTGGGTGGGGTATTGGTGCTGCTGCTGGAGCTTAAAATCTCAATGGCCGACACCTTCGGCCGGTCAAGGCCGCCATCAATGGCCTGGGCACTGAAAGTTGATATTGAGGATGCCATCACTGACCGTGACGGCAAAGGTCTCGGTGGTGGCGGTAAAACCACCCACCTTTTTAAAGATGTCGTAGTTGTCCAGCACCTTTTGGTTTTCAATCGACACGTCAAAGACCCGCTTGCCCACCGCCGTCCAGTAGATCTCGGCAAAATGCAACACCACCGTATAGCTGCCGTTGGCCACCGGGAAGGCATAGCCAAAGGTGCCCTGGTTGGTGGTGGAGCTGCGCTCGGTCTGGTACAGCGCATCATCGGTGGTGCCGGCAATGGCCGACGTGGTGGAGATAGGTATAGCCCGGCGAGGGCGAAAAGAAATTATCCGCTGCAAACGTGCCCAGCGAGGTACTCAGTTGTGGGCCACCCGCATTGATCCGGTAGGTCGTAGCGGTGGTGGTGCCGCCGCCCTGGCCTGTTAGTGTGACGGTGGTGCTACCCCCTTTGCCGGTGTGACTTACAACCAAACTACCTGTTTGCGTACCGGTTGCAGTTGGTTTGAACTTGACGGTTATATCTACACTTTTTCCCGGCGCGACCGTATAAGGAAAAGCAAAGGGACTGGTGTATGTAAATGAACCTGACCCGCTTAACGTTATGGAGGACACCATGATGGCTTGATTGCCACCCGTATTACTCAGGGTAATTGTTTTACTGCTTTCTGTATTTACAGCAACGGCTCCAAAATCTAAACTTGCCGATGCACTCAACTGGCTTTGAGACAAAGCAGATCCCGTAGGTGTAGTGGGGGTTGAGAAATAAAAAGCTTCCTGGGAAGTAAGCAGATTACTTCCGCCCTGGTTACCTGCCCCTGCTGCAATGTAAATTCCGTTATTGTTTACAATAGCTTGAGTACCGTGGCGGCCCTGTTGCAAATCGGCTAGCCTTCTCCAGGTATTTGTTGAAGTATTTAGCGCTTCGGTTTCTTTATGTGCAACCGGAAGTGTGTCTTCACCTCCAATTACAATGAGCTCGTTTCCTAATACGACGCTGCCAGCTCCGGCTCTGGGAGTAGGAATATTGCTACTACTGGGTAGAGTGGACCACTGTCCGGAAACAAAATCATACACGTCAACCTGTGGTATGGTTAGACTAAATAGTTGACCAGTGCTTTGGGAAGAGCGTCTGCCCCCAGCCACATAAAGTTTATTATTGATTACTTCTACGTGAAAGTGGTCCCTGGCCCTTGGTGCATCTGGTAAGACTTTCCAGGTGTTGGTAGCTGGATCATATTCATCAAACCAACTAACCCATCCACTCCAGTGACCATCTGTAATACCACCTACCAGATAAATTTTATTGTTATATACTACAGCTCCTGCAGACCCCCGGCGACGTGCCTGTGGTATGGTTGATCCTGTAAGCCATTTATTGGCCGCAGGATCATACATATAAATCTGGGCTACAGGGGTTTCGTGTGGGAAGGCACCCGTAAAAGCTGCTGCCGCATATATTAAACCATCTAAGTTAATTGCCTGGAAATGGTTCAGTTCAATTGGAGGTGCAGCTTTATTCGCCCATGTTTTGTTCACAGGGTCATATTCCTGCACCGGCATAATACTTCTTCCGCCAAGTAAATAGAATTTATTTCCAGCCTGGGCATACGAATTTTCTTCACGGGCAGTGAAGACACCTGAAGTTGGTGTAATGGTTTGCCATTTGCCAGTGCTGGTAACAGGATCCGCTGTTACATAGATAAAATCCCATGTGGCGGTAAATGGCGTGCCATTGATGGAGGTAGATATAATGCCCACCGCTACAACATTAGCCGATTGCAAAGCACTTAACAAAGCACCGCTAACCTTAATGGGAGAACCCACACTAATTACAGCCCCTCCGTCGGAAGAATATTTGGGTTGCACAGTGCCGGCAGCAGGATTTACAGAAAGATAAAGATCCAATGTTGACGCAGGGATACCTCCTGTCAAAGAATATTGAGCAGTGGTGGCAACATCTGCATTTTCCGATACTACCTGGATGCCGCCCTGGCCGCCATTCGCATTAAGGGTGATCTTTAAATAATTGCTTTGATCGCCGGTGCCGATATAAATGCCCTGCGACTGGTTACCGGATGGGGTTTTATTGCTAAAGAAGGGCCCCAGCATCCTGGATTTTATAGTAAAAGCAGCAGTTCCCGCCTTAACCCCAAACTGGAAGCCATTTTCCTGGTTATTCAGCGTTCCCAGGGCGTCTTTAGGTGACACGGCCACCACCGTAAAAGCTCCCACAGCGCCGCCGGCCACCAGGTTATTCGGGTCATATTGAGTAAGATAGTTATTGATCTTATTGCTCATAAGCCCCGTAAAGCCAACGCCAAAAAAGCCCGTTCCGGGGTTGTTATTTAAAAGGTCATAATTGATGGGCATGTTTGTAGTGGTGCCGTTATTGGCATCTATTTGAAAAAGATCTGTAATGTCATTAATGCCATCGTTGTCATCATCCGGATCGTTTAGGTCTGAAATAAAATCATGGTCAAAATCATTGGGTTTACTGGCCGCCGAACAAGGATTGGTTCCATTGGCAATTTCATCAGCGTTTGTATAGCCGTCCTTATCGTCGTCCTGGTTATTGTTCAAACCCGTACAAGTGGTCATGTCCGTGGGTTCAAAAACGGTGATGGCGTTGGCGCCATAAGTAGCGGCCCAAACGGTTCCCGGAAAAACATCATTGTCGCCTTGTGCAATGACATCCAGCGGAGTGGATCCAAAACCGCTGGCAAATGCAGGATCCTGGTTCAATTTATTGGAAGAGGACTTGGAATTGGTAACGTTCGTTCCATCCGCCGTCAGGACAATCCTATATATGCTACCATCGTATCCCGCGGCCAGCAGATTACCTTTCAAAACGCCGTTGAAATTGGATGCCGTATATTCTGCCAGGCCATTGGTAGAGCTGTTAAAAGTGAGAAGAGCCCCGAAGCGCGGTGCCCGGCATTTGAAAGTCTCCTTCAATTGGATTGGCACTGGATACCGGAGGCCAGTCGGCAGGTAATGGATTTGTACCCGTTTTTGAAGTACGGAAAACACCGGTTGTTCCCGTACGGGTATATAGCCCGGCGCCGGAAGGATTAGCCCGGATAGGATCAGGGTGGCCGGCATAGTAACTGCCAGGTACATAACTGCCTAAGGTGCCGATATAATGCAGGCCATCCAAATTATTCACCTGCGCTTCATTAACACCGGGGCCGGTAGAGCCGGGCTCACCACTTACATAATTATTTGTCACATTTGGTGTTCCTTCGTTTTCCGGGTAACCACCCCAGCCCTGGTTGGCCCCATTGTCAATGGTATATATTCTTCCGGCCTTTCCTGGCTGTTTTGGTAATAACCAGATCATAGGCATTACGATAGCCAGGTGAAAAGATTTGTACAGGTCCGCCTGCTACAATTTTTGCCTGGTTCAAACCGTCGTTACCACCAAAAGGATCATTAACATCGGCACTGCCGGAATTGGCACGGGTAGGATCATCAACGGTGGGCAGGTCGTATTTAAAGGCAGTATTGCCGCTGCCCTGGGTAGGCATTGCGTTAATGGCATTTAAATTAATAGACAATATGGCTGCTGAAAGTGCATATTCACAGGTAAACCCAAAATTATTAGAAGGCGAACCGGCATTGGTGAAGCCTCCAATCGCCAGGTAAAGTGTATTCGTTTGTGGATCCAGCTGCATGCCGTTGGGAGAGTGATTCTCCTCTGACCGGGGAAGCCCCCTTACCAGATCCACCTTTACCCAGCTACTTCCGCTCCGGGTAAGGAGGGAAAGAATACCGGAATTTGTATCCAGGTTCACATCCGATCCACTGGAGCCGCCACCAATGCGGCTGTCGCTTGAACTAACATAAATCAGGGGTTGTGTGGCGGTACCGACAACCAGGATACCTGTTATTTGCCGTGTTGTCACTGAAGTATTTAATGTGCCGTCATCGTTATGATTTGGAATCTGGTTTATGATACTTACCGTTTCGGTAGCGGTAACAGAATAACTGTTGGCACTGTTGCGTACAACGGTAAAAATCTTAATGATCCCATTTTGCTGCGCTACATACAAGCGGCCGTCGGGCCCAAACTGTATTGAAGTAGGATTGGTAAGCACGGCCCCGCTCAGGCCACTTGGGGTAAAATTAAACTGGGCAACAGATGTTAGCTGAAAAGCAATAACAAAAAACAAACCCAGGATAAAAGAATAATTACTTCTGCAGCAAATGTGTTCGTACTTCATTTTGGTGGTTTTAAGCATTCAATGTTCACAGAAACCGATGCAGCGGAGCTATCAATTGGGACAGGATAGGTGACTATCTACTATTTCACAGATAGTTTTGCAGAAATTCAAAACGCATAAAGCATATACGTACACTTGTATGCTACGGAATCTTACCTAAAAAAAGTATTCAAATAAATGTTCTGCCGGCGCCTTCTTTTTCTTTTGAATGCGATAGGTTAATAGTTCCAAAATTCAGGCTACCACATTGAACATTGGTAATTGAGAACCTTGAATGGCAAGCTCAGGTTAGCATTGAATACTGGGTTGAAACTGATTTTTAGAGATGAAGCTCATCTCAGGCAAGGATAAATGGAGTTACTACCGCTAATGTAACCATTGTTGCCTGTCTGATTTTTGCCCAATATTGCCCTTACTTTTAGTGGCAGAAAATCATTCATGATAAAGCGGAGCATGGGTTTCACATACTTTCAACTCAAATGGAAAGTGCGGACGCACATAGCCCTGCCATTTATCATACCGGTTTATATTTTCCCTGTAATCTTCAACATCAAAATGCAGGCATTCTTCCCATTCGAATAGTACACCGGAAGTATCTTTTATAAAGGAAATAGAAATATAATAGGAGCCGTCATTCAGAAATCTTCCGGGAATAGTACACTCGCCTTCTATTATGCTGTCGTTGTAAACCGCCGAAGTAGAAAGTATATTAAAGATGCACTCACCGGCCAGGGTAAAAAGGCCCAGGTTAGTTGAAAGATTGATCTCTGTACTGAAGTTTTTAAACCGGAATTTAATAGTTAGTGCCGTCCGTATATCAATGGGGGCTAAGGGATCGGGAAGATGCGGAATCAATTCAACAGACAACATCTTTATTAAATGATTGCCGGGCGCCTCATCCAAAGAGTGCCATTGTTGTTTCCACAATTTTTTTTGAAATGCACTAAGATATCTGATTCACTACAGACTGTGTCTCTCCGCTGGCAGTGATGCTACCTTTTTGAAGCCAGATGGCCTTGGAACAAAGGTTGGTTATGGCCTGCATATTGTGGCTTACAAAAATGATGGTACGGCCTTTTTGTGGTAGATACGTCTTTCATCTTCCCCAGGCACTTTTTCTGAAATTCCGCATCACCAACGGCTAATACTTCATCTACTATCAGGATGTCCGGATCCAGATGGGCGGCAACGCCAAAAGCCAACCGGACATACATGCCGGAAGAGTAACGTTTTACCGGCGTATCAATAAATTGTTTTATTCCCGAAAATTCTACAATCTCATCAAACTGGCGTTGGATCTCTTTTTTCTTCATACCAAGCATAGAACCGCTGATATAAATATTTTCCCTTCCTGTCAATTCAGGATGAAAACCAGTACCTACCTCCAGCAAACTGCTTATTTTCCCTTCACCCCTCACTATTCCACAGGTGGGGCGAATAATACGTGACAGGATTTTTAACAGCGTGGATTTACCAGCACCATTGCGGCCAATAATACCGCAAACTTCTCCTTCCTTAATGTCGAAGCTGACATTTTTTAAGGCCCACAAATGGTCTTTACTTTCTGCAATGTACTGCCCGTTGACCGGTATGGAAAAAAGGATCTTTTTTCTTTAAGACATTGCTATTCCACCAAAGCATCAGATCCTGCCTTAGCCTGCCTGTACTAATGGTACCAAGCCGGTACCGCTTAGAGATGTTTTCAATTGTAATAACAGATTTTGACATGTAGATTCTTTATATTAAACAACATCCATGATTTTATCGCCCATTCTATTAAATAACAATAAGCTTACTGCCAGTAATAGCGTACTGGTTACAACACTATACCACACAAGAGACGGATTCAGGCTTCCTGTTCCCAAAAAGGCATACCGGTATAATTCAAACTGGGTAGAAAGCGGATTCAGGTTCATCAACCATTTATACTTGCCCGGAACGATAGACATGGGATAAAAAATGGGACAGATGAACATCAGCAGCCGAATCATGAGTTGCAATATGTTTAACAGGTCGCGGTACTTGGCCGTTATGATAGAAAAAAACAAACCGGCACCCAAGCCTATCTGAACCGTCATGATTATAGCAGGAATGCAAAGCAACCAGGTGTTAAGATGGAGTTCCACCTGGCCGGTAAGATAATAGTATAGTATGGCGATTATAAGAAACCCTAATTGAATGCCAAACCGAAGAAGATTTAAGCATACAATAGAAAGCGGAGCAATGATACGGGGAAAATAGACTTTGCTGAATACTTTTTCATTTTGAATAAAGGTGCTGGACGTATTGTAAAAAATATCGGCAAACAGGTTCCATAGCGTAATACCGGCCAGGTAATATAAAACCGGTGGTATGCCGTCTGTAGAAATTCCAATAACCTTATTAAAAATGAGGATAGAAGTTAATACGGTAAGGATGGGTTGTATCAATACCCACAGCGGCCCTAGTAAGGTTTGCTGATAGGAAGTAAGAAATTCCTTTCGCACCAATCTGAAAAGCAAATCCTTGTAAGCGTATAACTCCCGCCAGCCTGAACCCAGCCATGGGGTCTGTGGTCTGATTTCCCATTGCAAATGGGCTTTTTCACTTGTCATTTTTATGTGTATTTGTACGGTAGAAATTATCTATGTCAAAACAGGTTAATCCATAGCGTGAGTGGTGAGTGGTCAGTGGTGAGTAATGCCAAACGCTGCTAACGAAACCATCGTGAGACGTGAGACGGCAGAGGTGAGACAGCGCACCTCTTTCCCTTCTATCATCCATCAACTATCATCTATCATCTTAATAGCCGTTTGGTATAAGAGAGCTTCTTCCTCACCATTCACCACTCACCACTCACAAAAGGCATTTGTGCGATGGCTTCTAGACTCTTTCCACTTTTTTGCTTAGGGTTTTTTGAAAGTGCAGCATGTATAGTTTCATTACCCAATAAATGGTTCTTATGTTTTGATGCAGCTTCAGGGCGCCTAAGGCCTGCCTGATAGCAGCTTTTGGGTTATAGCTATACATTTTATTGGATGACCTGGCAATGTGCATGGAATAATTTTTCCTGGCCATACTTTTTATGTGCCTCCTTTGCTCCGGCGGCAAATAATGTTGCGTTATTTCGATCACCTTTTTAACGTTTGCAAAATTTTCTCCTTTCAGTAAAGTACTGGCTGGTAATAGTGCCTTCAGTTCGCCGGACCGGTGCGGTACAGGGCAAGACAGTTTGGAGAATAAGCAACCGGGAAATGGGCGGCAATGCGTATCCACATTTCCCAATCTTCACAATAATCAACGGCAAAAAAACCACCCAGTTTTTCGTATACGCTTCTTTTTACCACCATCGCCACCACCTGAAGCATTTGCTTTTGGGCAATGTTCATCAGAAAATCGTCAAAAATACCCGCCCTGGACATCCAACTATTTTCCGGTACAGTGACGTTGCCCACATTATCTATATAGCCATTTTTAGTGAATGCAGCGCCAATTTGGGGGTATGCCTCAAACAAGCTTTCTATTTCACTATAAAAGCCCGGTCTTACCAGATCATCGCCGTGCAAAAGATGCATCAAGTGTCCCTGGGACCGGTTTATACATGTTTCAAAATTTCGATGATGCCCCATATTCTTCTCCTGCCTGAAAAATCCTATACGACCTTTTCCAACCTCCTGCACCAGGGCTTCCACATCTCCATCACTGCTGCAGTCATCCACCACTTCTATCTGCATTTTGTCAGGGCCAGGGTCCTGAACCAATACGCTTTCCAGTGTTTGCCTTAAAAAACGATAGCAATTGTAGGTAGGCACCATTACAGACCATAACGGACGTTCACCTTTGCACTCAACGGGCTTAATAACAGGAGGGAACTTCAATATTCGGTCCATCACTAAAATTTTATGAGGGTTATACATCTATGAAAGGCAAATCAGTTTTATGAATCAGACACTTCTGTTTAAAAAGAAGCCGTCAGCAAAAGCTAGTACGCATTTTTATCTCCCGTAAGCATGTTGCCAATTGTTATAACAATTATTTTAACGTCCAGCCATATACTCCAGTTTTCCATATACCATAGATCATGCTCTACCCTTCGTTGCATTTGTTCTACGGTGTTTGTTTCGCCTCTAAAACCATTTACCTGTGCCCAGCCCGTGATGCCGGGGGTAAGAAACTGGCGGACCATGTACCGGTCAATAAGTTTGGAATAATCATCCGTATGTTTCAACATATGCGGCCGGGGGCCTACTACACTCATACTGCCCCATAACACATTCAGGAATTGCGGAAATTCATCGAGGTTGGTTTTGCGCAAAAACCTGCCAACCCTGGTTATCCGTTCATCATCTTTGAAAGCCTGCCTGGTATTTGAATCAGCATTCGGCCTCATGCTCCTGAACTTAATACAGTGGAATAATTTTTTGTCTTTGCCTGTTCGAAGCTGTTTAAAGAATATCGGTCCGGGTGATTCCAGATAGATCAACAAACCCAATAAGGGAACCAGCCAGGAAAGTATCAAAACTGTTACAACCGAGCTAAAGGCAATGTCAAATAATCGTTTGCGAATGCGGTTACCTACATCACCCAAAGGCTCTTGTCTCAGTGACAACACCGGGATGTCCTTCAGGTATTCAATGAAAAAAGTCTTTTTTATAAAATAACTAAGGTCGGGGATGATCTTAAAGTGAATGCAGGCATAGTCGGCTTCCTTCATAAGTTTGTATATACCGCTATTGTGTTCAGGAGCTATTGTTGAATACACTTCATTCACGTCGTAAAACCGTGAAGCTGATATGGTATTATCAATCGAATCAAGGATGGGATAATTGGACAATTCATGCACATTTTCTTCCTCTTCGCAGAAGCCTACGATTTGCGCATTCATTTCGTCTTCTTCCAGGTAAGAAGCCAGCTTTTTGGCCGTTTCGTTATAGCCAACAATCATTACCTTTTTGGTTAAAAGCTTATGCCTTTTAAAATAGGACCGGGCGATTAACAGGAGGGACCGGTTTAAAAACAACATAGCTCCATAACTGAAAAAAACAGCCCCGATAAAAAAACGGGAGAGAACGTATTCACGGGTAAAAAATAAATACAGCATGATCAGTATAAACCAGTAGAAGTAGGCATGCATGGTTCTCCGCGAGAAAGCCACAAAAGACATAATATATTTTTCGCTGTACACATTTACTAACCACGCAAGGGCAAACCAACTGACATTCAACCAAATCAAAAAGTCTAAATATTCCAGCTCATGGGCCTTCGAAGGAACGTGCAGCCATAACCTGCACATTACATCTGCAAGGTTTAAGCTTAACAGATCCAGGCAAAACACACAAGCCTGCACGAAATGCAAAAAGCGGCTATTCATAACGCTAAGCTGTTATTGATTTTATGATGTGTTACAAACCAGTTTTCAATTGAGGTGCATCTGCATTCTTTGCCGCAAACGGATCTGCTGGTTATCTTGAGATTGTTTTGAATTGTTGTAATGCATGCGAAGCTTCTACACATAAAACCTCTTTATAGAGGGATACCAGTTTTTTACTTTCATGTTCCCAACACAATTCATTTTTTACCCTGGTATAACCAAATTCGCCCATTTCAACACATGCATCCGGGTTGTTAATCAGCCACAAAATCTTATTTACATAATCAACAATGTCATTGGCATACAAAGAGGCTTTGCCGGCTGAATACCTTCCTTCTTTTAAATCAAATTGAATAACAGGTTTTTTCAACGCCATGTATTCCATAACCTTATTAGTAGTGATCAGGTTATTATAAGGACTCGGGGGATCAGGGTTCACGCAAATGTCACAGGTGTTTAAAATGTCATTGATAAGTTTATCGTCGGAAAGCAAACCATAAAAATCCACGTATTCATCAATGCCCAGTTTACTTGACAGGGATCTTATCTTATTCAATTCAGTTCCGCCGCCAATAATGGCAAAATGAACATTGCGGTTTTGCTTTGTTAGTAACTGGATAACTTGCATTAAAAGATCGAGGCCATCTTGTTCCGCTATCACGCCGATGTATCCTATCAGAATTTTTTTATTTTTTTTATATGCAGGGGTTGAACCACCGGGTACAAAACGGCTAATCCTGGGACCACTTCTGACGACGGTAATTTTATTTTCCGGCATTTTTCCACGACCGATAGCTATGTCTTTAAATGACTCATTGGTAGCAATAGAATAATCGGCAACCTTAAACGTTATTTTTTCAAGCAGCACCAGCAGTTTATAAAAAAACTTCTTTTTATTATACTTGGCTTCATACAGCTCGGGATTGATATCGTGGTGATCAAAAACGTATTTAACGCCAAATAACTTAAATGACAAAGCGACAATAAATACCAGGTCCGGAGGATTGCATCCGTGAATGACCTGAAATCTTTTTCCTGAAAAATATTTTCCAGCTTAATACGAATTCCCAAAATAAAGAAATGGAATATTCCAGTAAATAACCAAAAGCGCTACTGGCTTCTACCGGCAATGGGTGTCTGTAAATTTCTATACCGTTTATACATTCATACGCCTTGTTATAACCCTTCATTTTAGGGCATATGATGGAGACGCTGGCCCCGTTTTCTTTTAAGGTATTGGCTTCCTGCCACACTCTCCTGTCAAAGGGCACAGGTAAATTTTCTACCACTATTAAAATGTGCTTGCCGTTAAACATTATGGTGTCAGTTGATTCTGGCAACACTCATTACGTGTGGCCTAATGAATTATGGGGCGTTCATGGGAACATATAATTTCAGGAATTCAATTATCTGTTAACCCAAATACACTTCTTACGTATTTGATTATGCCAGTAAACTGGAATAGATCGTTTCCAGTTGCGGAGTAATGACTTCGGGATAGTAATCCTTTACCTTATGCAATGATTGGTGTCCGTGTTTACTAATATTTCCATGATCATTGATATAATAAAGCAGTGAATTCAACAATGCTTTGTAATCCCCTGGGGTTATCAACAATCCGTTTATACCCGGTTCAACAACTTCAGGAATTCCTCCTACAAAAGTTGAGATGATCGGCTTGCCATACCGCATCGCTTCAAGAATAGATATGGGTACGCCTTCGTAATAAGATGGCAAAATATAAACATCGGAATGCTGGATAAGCTTTTCCTTTTCTTCTCCGGTTACCCAGCCTTTATATTCAACTATTCCACGCAAATTATTGCTTTCAATGATTTCATTTAATTCCTCCACCTGCCCGCAGCCGCCAATAATTAATTTCAAATTATTCTTCAACAACTCCCGGTGAACGGCTATCACTTTTAAAAGATCGAATATGCCTTTATGCCGGGTAATCATACCCAAAAACAACATAGTAACCGGGCTGCCATTAACCACAGTGCCATTGCTTTCCACCCTATTTACCATGTTGTTAAGCTTATACACATTTTTTAAATCAAAGGAGGTTATAAAATACGTCTTCCAGTAATCAGATACAGTTATGGTGGCGTCATTCATTTTCAGGAAAAACCGGATGAGCTTTTTCCCTGCCCAACTACTATCGTCATAAAAATGTTTGAAATGACCTGTATGTATATGATTGATTATTTTTTTCTTGAAAAACACTTTTGCTATATAGGCTATAATAAGCTTTCTGTATAAGCTGCCGCTTTTGGCGGAATGGATATGCACCAGCCTGATATCTTTATTCTTTGATAAGAAAGAAATGATCTTGAGCAGCTGCTTTAAAAAAAATATGCGTTTTCCGCACATTGCTGTTATAAGCTTCTAAAGCTGGGAATAAAATTAAACACCTCGTAATACTCTTTGTGTACATCAATTAAAGCACCGATACCGCCTTTATGGTCTTTGTAATCCGGTCCGACTAATAAAACCCTTTTTGCAATTTTATCACTAATCATACATGTGTTAATTGAACTGCCTTGCAAATGAAAAAATTCAACTCCTTGGATTGCAGCATAGCCTCTTAGATAATTGTTAGCGTTTGTCTAAACCGATGCGCAGGTTAAAACGAAGGCCTTCGAAACACAACCCTGTACAGTTTACTTACACTCCGTCTTGAAAAAGTGAAAAAGAAAGCAAAGGGCATTTGCACAAAACTCCAAACGTCCCTGGCCTTGACAACATGAAGGGCCGGAACAACATCCGACACATTATACCACCGGCCAAAGTTTAAAAACTTGTACGGCTTGTACCTGCCAATAAAGGGTAGGGTGTGCATTAATATTTTATCATAAATTCTATACCTGATCTCCACCACCGTTCTTTCTTTATCCTGCAAAAAATGGTTACTGCTTAATTTATGATTGACAAATTCGAGGTAGTGCCCCAGTATTGCATCGGCTTTAACAAACTTGTAATCAGGCAACAATCTTAATTGAAATTCAAAATCGCTGATCAACCGGAACTGCTCATCAAAGTATCCCACCTCCTCATGCACGTCTTTCCGCCACATGGGAAAGCAGCCAAGTATATGCCTTCTTAGTTTTGATTTTTTTATACAATCAAACGCGTCGTATTGATAGAACCGGTCTTTAGATAAGCCATACGTATTTGTTCCGTAAAAATCACCATAACACATTACGGCATGGCTGTCTTCCAGTGCCTGTTTTTGTGAAAGCAGGGAATGTGGAAGCCTGATATCATCAACATTCCAAACGGCCATATATTTTCCTCTTGCAATCTTTATGGCCCTGTTCCAGGAGCTGTAAATACCTTCCCTTTCAATTTGTAAATGAACCTTGTTAATGCCTTGCCAGTTAAAGCGGTTTATAATTTCTATTTCTTCATCTGTAGGATCATTATGAACAAGAATCAATTCACACTCATCAATATTTACAATTTTAAAAAAGTGAATAAGGAATGGTTCTAAAAATTTCTCACACTTATATAAAGATGTTATAATTGAAATGTTAATTGCTTCCATATGCTGAATTTGTAAAGCTCTTTTTAGAAAGGTGATAATAGTATGCGCCAAATAGCATTAATAGAGTAGTTACATAAGGCAACTCAATCGTATTGCTATAGAATGAAGTAAAAACCAGGCATATAACATACAAGCATCCCACCTGCATATAACTATCCCTTCTTCTTGAAAAGAATTTAACCATCAGGGACAAATGAAAGAGTATAAACGCAAGGGTACCAGCGATTCCAAGTTGAAGGAATAAAACTGACCATACAATATCACCACTGGCAACCTGTGTAACATTTCCATAACCATCGGTCAGGCCTACATTAAAATTTAGCTTTGCAGCCTTATGGGAATCATCCGTTATTAACCCGATACCCAAAAGGGATGACTCATTGTCTTTTAAAATATAATTCAGCCGTTCAAACAAAAGCAATTGCCTGAATTCAGTAGTAGATAATTCACTGAGTGTAACTTCATTGAATCTCACTTGGGACATATCAAAAGATGTTTGTGAAATATCTTCCAGCCCCTGTGAAAACCGGTCTTCCCAAATAAAATTAACCCCCAGAACCAGCCCAATACTTATTGTTGCATAAAATACAAGGTTGCGGATTTTAAATCCTTTATTAAATAACAGGTAAAAAAAATAACAAACAACTATAGCGAATAATAAATTCCTGTGCTGTGAAAGTAGTACGGCAGCACAGCTAAAAAACAAAAACACAAACCTATATGGTACAGAAAAAACATTTTTCTTAAAAAATAAAAAAAAGATGACCGGGTAAATGAATACAGGAAGATTGTAGTAGCGATTGATTATTTCACCATTATCCAGGCCAACGTCATCTGTAGTTACTTTATTCAACAATGTTCTGTGCAATACCAGCTGCATGCAATAAATGACAGCAGCCAGTGAAGAGAAAATAATTATAAGTTTAAATATTTTTTGAAACTCTGCCTGTGTTAACGGAATAAAAAGAAATAAGGTTACAAAATAAATTAACCCTCTGAAAACCCTTATACTCACCGAAACCTCCACCTCCCGTATATAAATACTATACAACAGCAAGAAAACTAAAACTGTACCGTACAGCAATAACATTTTAAAGCTTGTCCATACTTGTATATCCAGAAATAGTTTTGGCTTCAGTAACATTATGGCCCCGGTAAACACCAACACCCAATCATATGTTTTTGTTATGCCTATGGAAGGCAAAACCATAAGGCTTAACGGCACCAATTGAAAACAAGCCGTCATTAAAGCGAATATGAGCAGTACAGAAATATAGCGCTGCGGACTGAAATAAAAATATATTGCCAGTAAAAAGAAAAGTAACCCTAGCATGATTCGAGTTTATGATCAACGAAGAGCACAAATAATCGGCAAAACTGCTCGCTCAATATTGTAAGCATGGATGTGATTTATGGGTCGGCAACAACCTTATACTACTTCCGGAGGAGTCAGTCATTCGTAATCAATTGCTCTCATTGCGCTTATGGTTTTTTCTCCAATCACATCCCAGTTCAACTCCTTTTGATAATGCTTGTACGCATTTAAACCAATACGTGCATAGGCTTTTTCATTCTCGCAGAGCTGCATGATCTTGCTGGTGGCTGCGGCAACAAATTCCTCTTCTTTTATACAGAAACCAGTTTCGTTATCTATCACCATAGATTTACACCCTCCTACATCCGTAGTAATTACCGGTATGCCGTAAGAAGCTGCTTCTGAAAAAACAACAGGCGTGCAATCAGCAGTGGTTGGCAAAATAAAAAAGTCAGCCTCTTCAAAAAGCTTGTTCAAAAAATCCCGTCCTTCTTTCGTTGCTTTTGAAATGAAGGGGTAATGTTTTACAAATGCAGGCAGGCTTTCATCCGGCGGAATTTTACAACCAACCAGTGAAAGCGTTGATTTGATCCCTTTTTCATTGAGACGTGCAACAGTTTCAATGGCCTTTCTGGCTCCTTTTCTGTGCCAGTCTACCCCAATGAACAAAAAGGCTTTCTCTTTTTTTTGTCTGCGCTCATTTATCAATCCTTCAATTTCCGTGTCTGATTTGCCATGCACCATATTAGCTCCAACTGTTGAGTGCAGAATTTTTTTTCCATCACCTTCATATTTTTTTATAGCGCTTTGTCTTGCCCAATCAGAGGTATAAAAGATCAAGGATGCATTTTTAATGGCAGTGCCTTCCGCCAGATTTCCCTGGACTATACTTCTTTTAGACAATTTCTGGTTCTGAAGATAGAGGCTCATGTAACACTCATAAGTAGCATCGGTAAAAAAAACAATAGGCTTATCACTTTTTAAATACGTTATTGAAAGGGATCCTGGAGAAAAAATTATGTCATACTCATTTTGCGACAGCATACGATCTGCTTTTTCTGCCAGTTTCTTTAAATACGAAGTTTCTCTTTCAATAAGCAGCAGTCTATTGGCAAACAGTTTAGCCAGCTTCCTGCGTATGCGCTGAAGAAGCGTAAATGGTAAATGACAATCTATTCGTATCAACTCTGCGCCCTGCTTTTTTAAGCTCTCGGCCATGTAATAGCCGGTGCCAGACCAATAGTGTACGTCTTCTGAATTGTAATTGGTTATATACGCAACCTTCATTGGTGCAGTATTATAAAGGTGATAGTCTTGGATACAGGTCGTCAGCAGAAGTATTGACAGGAAGCACCTTTACTTTTTCGATATGTGACTTTGCTACCTGTGCTATCAATGAATAGCCCAGAGAAGGAAGCATAATCTTTACATGATTATACTGTACCTCCACTACTTTTCCTTCTCTTGATATCAGTGGCCCATGGATGATTTTAACGTCGTCGTTTACATTCACATCAATTTTTTCCACCCGTACGTTATAGCAATCGTCCAGAAAGGATTTTAAAGATTCTATTTCCTTTGGCTTAATTATAGCCGGCTTTCCTAACCAATACACCAGGTTTAAAACGCCATCCACCTGCTTTATAACGGGGTACTCATCCACATTGGCCTTTATAAAAACATAGGAAGTGATGAGGGGTTCATAAACAACTTTTTTTCGGTCCGACCATTGTCTTACCACTTTATTCAAGGGGCAGTAATTTTCAATTTTTTTTGAGGTTAACGTTTTAGCTACTTGTTTTTCCCATCTTGGTCTTGTGTAAACAGCTATCCAATGTTTTTCAGTGTTCAGCATATATGTAATTTAGAAGGTAATGGATCAATTCCGGATTCAGCCGGTGCCCTTGCCTCATTTAAAAATTTTTAAGCCCTCTTCTAATAACTTATTATGCATTATTCATAGTGGTGAGAGTTTAAATAATTGCCGGTTATTAAAATAATTTTGTCCTTATAGCTCAAGCGTGTATTTTTTTGTTTTTATTCTTTTCCTCATAAGTATAGCCATAACCATACCCATATCCATAATGGTGTTTACCAAATCCCCTGGGACGTATGCCGTTAAAAACAATGGAAATATTATTCAACTGGTTATTCTTATTGTTCTGGTCCAGTCTTTCTATGAATAATTTTGATGTATAACCATGCCGGATAACATACAGTGTTATATCACACCGGCAGGAAAGCACATAGGCATCTGTAATCGAACTTACCGGGGCTGTATCTATTAACACCCAATCGAATATTTCGTTTAGATAGTTCAGTAATTCTATGATCCTTCCATTCTCCATTAATTCTGAAGGATGGTTATCGGGAGCAGTACCGGCAGGTATGATAAATAAGTTTTCATTAAAATCACACCGTCTTATGATTTCCTCGGGCTCACTTAATCCTTGTAAATAATCTGAAATGCCCGGCGTACTGACAATATTCACTTTATCACTAATGGACGGGTTACTTATATCCAGTTCCAGCAATACTGTTTTTTTCCCACTTAGGGCAAATGAGGTGGCGAGATTCAGAGCAATAAAACTTTTTCCCTCTCCGGAAATAGTAGAGGTAACCAGGATACGCTTACGGCCTAAGATCTCATTGTTCAAACTAAGTGCCACCCTCAATTGCCGGAACTGTTCGGCTATAAATGTTCTTTTTTTTCGGTCAATTACAAGAGGCTGTTTTGATTTATTAAATGCAATTTCACCAATCACCGGATAAGCCGTTATTTTTTCAATTTCTTCCCGGAACAACACTTTAGAATTAAACGTTTCTTTTATTGTTATTGTTCCAATACCTATTATTAAAGGAAGAATAAAGGCCAGCCCATAAACCACTTTAGGTTTTGGACTTACGGGCTCATCTAAAAAGTCGGCCTTATCTACAATACTACTGTTGGGAAGCGTAGAAGCATACGACAAGGCTGATTCTTCACGCTTTTGGAGCAGGAAAGAATAGGTTGTGCTGATAATATCGTGTTCTCTGCTGATGTTGAGCAAGTCTTTTTCTTTACGGGGCATGTTTTGAAGAACAGTAGAATAGCCGGTGTTGGTAGTGTGCAGGTTTTGTTTGCTGGCCTCAAGGCTTCTGCGTTGACTTTTTATATTTTCAAGTATGCCGGGTCTGATTTTTTGAATTTGATTTTTTATAGAAACTAAAGAAGGGGAATTTTCCGCTTCGGTGTTTTTTAGTTTTGTATATTCTAACTCCGCCTGGTATAAGAGGTTTAACAAACGATTGAGGGTTTCGTCTGTCACCCCCAGCGTTGAAGGCACTATACCTGCTTCACCATTTTTTGAGAGCACATAGTTTTCAACCTGGTCCAATACCGACAATTGCATATTTATCTCACTTAACTTTTGGTCATTATCACTTACGCTTTTTAAAAAAAGGTCTCCCTGGGTATTAATATTAAAGGCGCCGGTTTGGGATTTATATTTTTGCATTTTTGCCTCTACAGAATCAAGTTGCCGCGCCACCTGTTCCAGTCGTTTTTCCACAAACACCATCGTATTTTTGGCAAGCATGTTCTTATCCTGCAGGCTGGCTTTTTCATAAACGTCCATCAAAACATTTAAAATATCCCGTCCCCGTTCCGGCACTTCATCCATCAGGGTTAACTCAAGTATAGAAGATAGTTTGCTGGAGGGGGAGGCATCCAAGTTCCACTTAATAAGATCGGCTACTGTGCCCGGACTTTGTAATATGAAGAAGAATTTTTTGTTCTCATCAGGAACGTATTTGCTATTGAGTAAAAACCGTATCGTTTGTCCGTTTACATTTAACCATTTATTTATAGGATAGGCATTCCCGTTAATACTGACGGTCTCATTTTTATTATCGAAGGTGAAATAAATATTCGTCTGTTTGTTTTACTATATCCGGGTTTTTTGCTTCTATGGTAACAGGGGATGTAACATAGGCAGGTATATCTCGTCAGCTTATCAGCTTCAAACACCGATGCGTATAAACCCAGGTTTTTTACCGTTTGCGTAAGTAAGGTTTTGGAAGTGATTACGTCTTTCTCATTTTCCAGCAATTTTTTAGTACCCATCAAATTGAGAAAATTCACAGCCTCTGTGTTTTCGGATCCTTTTTTTTCATCCTTTATCAGGATTTTGGCAAAGGCCACGTAAACGGGATTTTTAATGTATAAATAAAGCCAGGCTCCCCCAAATGCAAGCAGAAAAAGCAATAGAAAGAATGGCCAGTACACAACGTGTCGTAACCATAACTGCTTTAATTCAAAGCCTGAATTTTTTTCTTCGGTTTGTTTGGGTGTTACTTGCACAGCTATAAATTTTATCTCTTCCTTGTAATTACTTCAACCAAAATGAGCCCAAAAGAAAGTCCGCTGAAAATCAGCGGCAGCGCCTGGCGGCCCCTTGTGGTATTATCAATTTTTGCTTTAGTAGCCTCTACGTAAATAACATCGTTGGGTTGCAAATAATAATAAGGCGATTGAAAGAGTTCGGTGGAATTAAGATTCAATCTTTGGGTGACCTTTTTATTATTCTCTTCCCGGATCAACAGCACATTATCCTTCTTTGGCAAACGCAGTAAGGTCACCAGCCATTCCAATAGCTTCTAAAAGCGATATTTTTTCACTGGGAACATTTATAACCGTAGGGCGGCCCACTTCTCCAAGCACAGTTACTCTAAAGTTCACTTGCCGTACTGTAATGATGGGGTCAATCAGCAGTTTTCTTTCTGTGATCGCTGCAGTAATTTTTTCTTCCAGTTCAGTTTTTCTTAAGCCAGCCACTTTTAGTTTTCCCAGCATTGGAAATTTTATATACCCGTCAGGACTTACCAAATAACCGCCCAGCTGACTTACGGAGCCGGGACCACTATACGTATAGGTATTACTTTGGTTACTTGAATACCCACTCGTTAAATTGGGTGTATTGTAAATGCTTAAGGATTCCTGGCTAAGGCTGAATACTGTTATACTGAGTATATCACCACTTTGAATTAATGAGGCCGGGGCCAGGTTGGGTGAATTCAACTCACCAGTGCCCTGGTTGGCAAAGTAGAAGGCTTTTTTGGAATTAGCGCAGGAGGAAATATAAATTACCAGCAGCAGTAATAAGGTGTTACAAAGAAGATTTCGCATTAATGGTATGTTTTAATAAGGTCATAAAAAAATAAAAACAATTATTGTTCAGATGCCTTACCTAATTGAAAACCCTGTTAAGGCATCCTGCTTACTTTCTTAATAAATGCCGTGTGCGCTATGTCCGGGCTAAGGCTGCGCCAATCTCAGTTACATTGGTACTGGACTTATTAAATCAACTATTTTCTTTGTTTTTTATGAGCCTTCTGCATGAAGTCAATCCTCAGATTGATGTAAGACATTTGCTCCATGGAATATTGAACCTAAGCAAGCAAATTTTGTATGCAGAAGTAATCTTGGCGTGCAACCGTCAGAAGAAGTAGTACGGCGGCATTGGTATTAACAGGATATGAATGTTTGCGAAAAAAATATTTTCATAAGTGCTTCATACTATAAGTTTTAATTATCAATTGAGTTCCTAATTAAGCAAATACTAAAACCAACTTATTTAAACAGGCACGAATTATTTACGATTTTCATTGAAATCCATTATCAATAAAAACATTTATAGCCTCTAATGAAAATGAATTCATTAGCATAACAGATTTCGAAACTATTGATTTATCATCTGGTAATATTGCCCATTCTTGCCCACACATTAAGGAAGAGTTTAATAGCACATTGAAGCTGATCCACAACATTTTACTATAGTTTTACAATATTTTACTGAAGTTAGTTGCGGAGCGTATCATCCTTGTACATATACTGCTAAAATATAAAAGTCGTATTCTCAAGAGAGAAGCTTAAAGCGCAGGCTTCTTTAGCCCCTTTCTATTACTGATCAGAAAATTTTATAGAGGCAATGGCCTAATGCCGTATGCCAGAATATATAAAATATAAGAGGTGTTTTAATGCTGTTTGATATACACCCTATCTTTTTTATGCCTGGCTGCGGTAAAGAGGTAGCCGGAATTTATATAGTTGAGTTAACCAGTTAGTTTTCATTGTAAATCGAAAAAATAGAATTGGTAATTTCTCTCCAATCATACCTGCCCGCCTCATTTTTGTTAATCTTACTTATTTTATTTCTCAATGTTTTGTCTTCCAAAATCTTATTAATGTTTTGGGCAAAGGCATCCACATCACCAAATGAACTTAGCAACCCATTTACTCCGTTTTTTACTACAAACGGAACACCGCCAACGTTAGTGGCCACTATGGGTTTGCCACAAGCCATTGCTTCACAAAACACAATGCCTTGCGACTCTTCCTGACTATGCAAAATAAAAACGTTGGCCGCACTTAAATATTTCTCTATTAAATCACTGGTAACGTTTGAAGAAATAGAAATAAACTGTTTCAAGTTTAGTTTCTCAATTAACGTAAGCAGTTCATTGTAGTAATGAGGATCATGACAAAACCCTATAATGTTATATCTTATATCCGGATATTTTTCAACCAGGTTTTTTATTGAAGCAATAGCAAATTCATATCCTTTTCGCCTTGAAATAGAACCAATAGACAATACATTATTTTCATTGTAGTTGTCTTTGATACAATAGAATTTCGAATTAATGCCTTGCGGAACGATCCTGATTTTATGGTTTTTATATAACTGTTTTGCCTTCATCCATCTTTCCACATATACAGTATCTACTATAATTTTTGAGGCCATATTAACAATGATCATTTCTATACCCCCATAATAGAAAAGCTGCAAAAGAGTAGCAATCTTTTTATTTCTTTTAAAAGATTTTAAAAGTTCCACACAGGCAATACCATGAACTGTAACCAGGTGTTTCCTTTTCGATAACTTTAAATACATCAGCAAAAGCAATACAAGGGGCTCTGTGCCATGTAAATGACAAACATCAGGATTGAATAATTTAATTTCCTTTATGATCTTTCCAATTCTTAAAAAAGATAGAGAAGCAAATTTGTGTTTATTGGCTAAATAGGTGATCTCGACATTTCCTTTCATTCTTTTGTAATCAACCTGAATCCCTTTTTTGGGATTGCTTAAAACCTTAACTGTAACATTCGGCAGTTCGCTTAACTGGTCGCATAAACCTAAAGTAGAGGCTTCTATGCCCCCGTTGGTATGATTGAAGTCCTGGGGATACGCACCAATTTGTAAAACTTTAAAAATACTCATTGTACGATGTATATTTTCTGTATTTATCATACAGCCCCTAAACATTATTACTAAAGGAACGTGAATTGATTAACAAAGGGCTGTCCTAAATGCTATAGTAAACACGTCATCACTCAAACAAATACACATACTTCGTTTTAGTAGGGACAATAACAAAACGTCTATGCTGGTCAATAAACAAAATAATTTTTTACAATCACGCTCAACATTCTTCAAGTATTTTTTTAAGCCGCTTCCTGATGCAAAAAATAAGCTGAGCTAACATTCAAATAGATCTGTGCTATATCATTTGCCTGCATAACCCATCTTTCATAAATAAACCTTTCCTTAAAATGAAATTCAACCTTGTCAAAGAAGAGAAATAGTCCTTGTTACGATGTTAAACAAACCAATAAAATTTGGTACTCCATTTGATTACATTGTTCGTCCCAAGTGTTTTTAAATACTAAATTTTAAAATTAAAAAGTGAACTGAACATTGTGGTGCCCATGTTAGCCCTTATTCGCATTTACTGATCAGCTGTTATTAAGATTTTTAAACGGAGATCAAGAAATAAAAAGTTTTAGCCATGAAATATAATGACATTGCTTTAAATTTATATAGACCGAATCTTATCCAATATAGATATTGAAAACTCAACAATATCCTTTACCAGCAAAGGTTTTGAAAATTGCATCTTTCTTCGCTAACAATAAGATTAAAAAAAATAATCCATATTTTTTGAATTACCTGCAGGTAAAAAGAACACCGCTGTATTAGTACTCAGATGAACTTGATTTTGTAACTGCCAACGTTGTACTATGAAGTCTTCAAATGCTAACCGCTTAGAACCTATGTCTGCAAACCTTTTAAAACCTACAAATGTTGATCTGTTAAAAGAAGAGGTAGAAAAAACATTCGGCAGGAAAATATTATTTTCTGCAGATTGCATTTATCTCCAAACCCATATTTTAAAACATTTACAGTTTACACTAAGTTTCAATACGCTCAGGCGTTTCTTTGGATTGATGGAGTCTAAACACCGGCAATCAGTTTATACACTCGATGTTCTATCCAACTACTGCGGCTACTCATCTTTCAATCATTTTGTAGCATCAAAAGAACAAAGCCAATCAGTAAATACAGAGCATCAAAATTTTCCCTTAACAAACTACTTAGTAAGAATTTTTAAAAATATTGAACTAAAGAATAGCAATGATCTTGTTTATTTAGAACTGGTTGGACAAACCATTCAATTTTTAGAACACCAGTCTTACAATTTTGATGAGTTTCAGCGTGAAATTGCAAGAACCAAAAATGGACAGCGGATTTATTTCGAAAAGTTTATCCATATAGATAAGCTCAACTCTTATTATGGGGATGGCCTGCGTTATTATTTACATGAATGCAGTGAAAAAGACAGCCAAATATTCGGGCACTCAACCCTGTGTTTCCGTTACTGGCTATCCGGAAATAATATGGGTGTAGAACACCACTATAATAAAATAACATGCTACGCTGTAGATAAAACCACACCGCCCAATATTGCCGGAGGTTTTTTTGCCGCGCAACTATTTTATGCAAATGCTTTTAACAGGCAACAAGAACCGATTCTTATGGAAGCCAGGCAGTATTATTCTTTACTTAAATCATCAAAGGAAAATCTTGCCCTGGTTTATCAGTTCTTAAAACAACTTTCGGAGGCGCTTATCCTTACAGCACAATACGAAGAAGCCATGTATTATATTGAAGAAGCTATCAGGAAAAGAAAAAATCAGAATCCTGATAATGATTTAGGTATGTTTGAAGCCATTCACCTTTTTAATGCATTTATAAAAACACATTTACAGGAGCCTGAAGCAAAAGAGTTGGTGACCTCTATTGATCCCAATAATTATTATTTCCTTCACAAGCAATACATGACTATTTTGTATTTGTCCTTAAAACAGTCCTTTCAAAAAAACGGCCATAACCATGAACAAATGCAGAATTTAATTGAAGAAACCGGGTTTATCAAACTTTCATTTGTGCCATAGTGTTTACACCATTATTGAATAACTCTTATATCCTACGTTAATCCCTTGCTTTGAATTTAGCAATGGCTTCTTTTGTGAATTGACTCAGCACTAATCTCCCGCTGATCTCTGCACGGCGGTACAATAGATCATCCCAGTCTTCCGTGCCTTGCCAGAAGGTTTTTTTCAACTCGGTCATGGCTTCGGGACTACTGTGTGATAATTGACCGGCCAATCTTGCAATAGATTCATCCATACTTTCTGCAGAAGAATGCACTTCAGCATACAGTCCTTTTCTTCGGGCCCAATCACTATTGCGCCACATGGTAGCATCCATAGACAATTGTGTGAACGCTGATAGTCCAATTTTACGCTGTACCGCAGGCCCCACTACAAATGGCCCGATGCCAATGGCCAGTTCACTTAGTTTGATTTCTGCACCTTCTACAGCAATAGCATAATCAACGGCAGCAGCCAGGCCAACGCCACCCCCTACACATCTTCCATGAATGCGTCCGATAATGAACTTTGGACATTTGCGCATGGCATTGATGACGTTTGCAAAACCGCTAAAAAATTGAAAACCCTTTTTTTCATTATCAATGCTCGTCAATTCACCAAAGGAAGCACCGGCGCAAAAAGCTTTTTCGCCGCCGGAGCGAAGAATGATCACTCTTGTTTCCTTATCCGTGCCCACAGCATGAATTTCGTTCGCCAGGTCTTCCAGCAAACGATGGGGAAGCGAGTTGCTTTGAGGATGGAAAAACTCTATTGTAGTAACGCCGTTGTGTGTTTCTGAATCTACATATCCGTTAATAATATCTTTTGCCATAATTATAATTTTTCGCACGGAGAAAAAGGAGAAATTAAACATCCTATTAATTCCTTCTTTTACACCAGGCGTCGCTTATATCAGTTGATAAAGTTGTTAAATAATCTCGTTATTCCATTCTTCAACAATGCTTCATTGAAGTTAATAAGTAATCCTATTTTTAATTTGGCTAACCTTAAATAAGTAAGTACCTGTTTTTTATGAACCGCCGCAAGATGTTCAATAGATTTAATTTCTACAATTACTTCTTTTTCAACAATTAAATCAGCCCTAAAACCAACCTCCATTTTTAAGTTTTGGTAATACACCGAAATCGGAACTTGTCTTTCGACAAAGAGTCCCCTTGTAACTAATTCATACGCCAGCACCTCTTCATAAACAGATTCAAATAATCCAGGGCCAAGTTCGTTATGAACTTTAATCGCAGCGTCTACAATTTCACCGGTTATTATGTTTAATTGCATACAAGTTTCCCGCACAAAATCAGAAGGAGAGTTTCTGTTTCTTAAATACCTTCTTTTTCTCCTTTTCTCTGTGCGAAGCCTTCCCTCTTAGCCACCATTGTTAATATCGTCGCAATCCCTACATGTTCTCCTGTCTCATCCAACATCTCTACCAACCATTTTACAATGCCTTTTGGAATATCATTTTCGTCTTTTGGATCCTGGGGTAATTTTTCCTTACAGGTAAACCGTATCGTTAGTTCTGTGCCGGGATAAACCGGTTTGGTGAAACGCAATTCGTCAATACCATAATTCAAAAGCACAGGGCCCAGTTCACTTCCATCTACAAACAATCCCGCTGCCGCACTTAATACAAAATAGCCATGCGCTACCTGTTGTTCAAACATGGTGCCTGTAAAATCTGTGTCTTTTTTATGCGCATAAAAATGATCGCCGCTTAACTCGGCAAACGCATCAATGTCTTCGCTGGTAATGATCCTTTTGCCGGTTACAATCTGATCGCCAACCTGCAGCTCTTCAAAATATTTACGAAACGGATGCACACTGCTTTGTATGCCTTTTGCATTGGGCTGATAGGATTGTGTGATAGCGGTGATGGTGGTGGGCGTTCCCTGGATAGCCACTCTTTGCATATAATGTTTTACGCCCCGAACACCGCCCATTTCTTCGCCGCCCCCGGCCCTGCCCGGGCCACCGTGAATCAGCATGGGCAGCGGCGAGCCATGACCCGTACTTTCTTTTGCATTTTCCCTGTTCAATACCAAAATCCTTCCATGATGCGTAGCGGCGCCCACTACAAAGTCAGTAGCCATCCTGTTGTCATTGGTTACAATAGAACAACACAAAGAGCCCTTTCCTTTTTTGGCCAATAACACGGCCTCGGGCAAATCTTTATACGGCATGATCGTGCTGACCGGACCAAAGCATTCCACATCATGCACTGCTTCCGCCTTAAAGGGATTTTCATTCATCAATAATATGGGCGAGAGAAAAGCACCCTTGTGTGCATCAGCGTCAATAACTTCTATGCTATCCAGTGAGCCATATACCATTTGCGAAGAAGCCAGCAGCTTTTGAATGTTTTGTTTTACTTCTTCCCGTTGTCCTAAACCGGCCAGAGAACCCATCCGCACTTTTTCATTCAAGGGGTTGCCAATAGTGGTCTGCCCCAGCGCTTTTCCTAAAGCTATATACGCATCTTCCAATAAATGCTCCGGCACAAATATCCGGCGGATGGCGGTGCATTTTTGCCCGGCCTTTACCGTCATTTCCTTACGCACTTCTTTGATAAAAATCTCCCATTCCGGTGAATCCGGTGTTGCATCTTCTCCCAAAACAATAGCGTTAAGCGAATCGGCTTCCATATTAAAGGGCACACTCTCTTCTAAAATTCTTTTGTGTGATTTCAGCATCAACCCGGTTGATTTAGAGCCGGTGAAGGTGACCACATCCTGGGCCGTTACATGGTCCAGCATATCGCCGGCACTACCGCAGATCAGTTGCAGCGCCCCTTCGGGCAAAATGCCGGAAGCAATAATTTCTTTTACCACGGCTTCTGTTAAGTAAGAGGTAATGCTGGCCGGCTTTACCACGGCAGGCACACCGGCCAGCCAGTTGACGGCACATTTTTCCAGCATGCCCCATACCGGAAAATTATACGCGTTGATGTGAACCGCTACGCCTTCTTTGGGCACCAAAAGGTGATGCGCCATAAAATGGCCGCCCTTACTTAACCCAATAGGATCGCCGTCGGTGCAGTAAGGCAGGTCAGGAAATTTTCTTCGCAACGAAGCATTGGAAAACAAATTTCCAATGCCGCCTTCAATATCAATCCAGCTATCGGCCCTGGTAGCCCCGGTATGATAACTTACTTCGTAAAATTTTTCTTTTCGTTCCAGCAGGTAAGCGGCCAATGCTTTCAGCATTCTTCCCCTTTCATGAAAGGTCATCCGGCGCAAGGAAGCATTGCCCCTTTCACGTCCGTATTGTAAAATGGACGCAAAATCCAATCCTTTGGTAGTAGCCGCAGCAATTATCTCTCCGTTCACGGCATCGTACAGGGCCTGGCCTTCGCCATCGCCTGTTATCCATTTTCCGCTTATATAGTTCTCTAGTTTTTTCATGCTTTTATTTCGTTATCAACCGTTACTCCAAATTGTTTTAAATGATGCAGGGCATGCTTATACAGCAAATGAACATTCTCTTCAAAATTCAGATCGCCAAAAAAAGGATTTCTTGTTACCTGCAGGTTGTTCTTTTCAAAAACAGTAAAAAAATAATTGATCTCTGCCTGTAATTCCTGCAGGGCCTCTTCCACCGAACGGGTTTGTACAGGCGCCGGCAGCACAGGCATAAGAGGATTAACGGTGTTTTCTTTAAAAGGTTTATCGCTTAGTATAAAATCACGCATTTTTTGCAGATGCTCTTCCGGTGTCACGATATCGGTATATATTTTTTTGCCCGATGCAATGCGGACACTGTCGGCAAAATGCTCGATCATTTGCTGCAGCGACATTTTACCCCATTGGGGAGGTGTATCGGAGGGAACTCGTCTCAGCAGCGTAATTAACTGGTACCTCAGAAACTGTTCTTTATCTGCATTCATATAGCCACGTTGTAAATGCAAGTTTAAGGAAAAAAGACGGCCCGCTCCGATTCCTTCTAATGGGGCAAGGTTGTAGGCCGGCGAAGGAGGCTGTGGCCTGCCCGAAGCCTTAACCCATCACACACTAAAAAAGAAAAAGCACTCAACATTAAAAATGATGGAGTGCTTTTATATGATAAATAATTAGCTCTTTTTATTGGACGCCGTCCTTAAAGGCCGGCCTTACAAAGGGCCTGCAGACACTGATTTCTGTGTCGTCATTTCCGTTTCGATACAATGACCAAGCTTGGAAAAAATTTCATCCACAGAACCTTCGCCGTGAATGGTTTCCAGCTTTCCCTGTGCTTTATAATAGTCCGCTACGGGTTGTGTTTCATTTTTGTAAACGCTGAAACGCTTCCGGATCACCTGCTCATTTGTATCATCGCTACGGCCGGATGTTTCGCCGCGTTTTACCAGTCGCTTCACCAATTCATCCTCGGTTACTTCCAGGGCCAGCACTTTGCAAATGCCTGTTTTTTTCAGTGCCAGTAATTTGTCCAGGGCTTCGGCCTGGGCGATGGTCCTTGGAAAGCCATCAAACAGAAAACCTTTGGCATCGGCATGTTTTTCCAGGGAGGAATCAATCATCCCGATCACCACCTCATCAGGAACCAATTGTCCCTTATCCATAAAGTTCTTGGCTTCCATTCCAAGCGGGGTTTTGTCCGCAATTTCCTGGCGCAACAAATTACCGGTTGATAAATGTATCAACCCGAACTTTTCCACTATTTTTTCCGATTGCGTACCTTTTCCGCTGCCTGGAGGGCCAAATAAGATCAAATTGAACATAATTGCTGGCTAAGCTTGAAAAACAAATATAGGAAAAAACAGGCTATGAGCTGTAAACCTGCCACTTACACTACCAGATCTGCTAAGGTCAGCGGCTTGCAGCAAATGGCTTGTGGCGGCTCAGCTTTCTTTCACATTTGTTTACAACACCCTTTGCCTGTGGTATTCGTAAATTTGAGATAAGTAATTTTCTATGATACGCCTACTCATTTTATTACCGCTGGCATTAAGCTTGCAATTTTGCACCTATTCTCAATCCAATAAAAAGATCAGTATGGATTCTACCAATAAAAACAACCCGGTTTACTCCAACACCGATAGCTCTAAAGTAGCGTTAAGCGAAGCGGAATGGAAAAAGATCCTTCCCGGCGATGTGTACCACGTGGCCCGCGAAAAAGGCACTGAACGACCCTGGAGCAGCCCGCTGGAAAATATAAAAGACAAGGGCACTTATTATTGCGCCGTGTGCGGCAACGCTTTATTTGTAAGCGACACCAAGTTTGAAAGCGGTTGCGGCTGGCCCAGCTTTTACCAGCCCGTTAGCAAGGGCAGCATTATTTATGCGCCTGATAATGCGTATGGAATGAAACGTACCGAAGTAATGTGCGGCCGCTGCAAATCGCACCTGGGACATGTGTTTGATGACGGCCCGCCGCCTACAGGACTGCGCTATTGCATTAACGGCGTGGTACTGGATTTTAAAAAAGCCCAGCAGGCCGAAAAAGAATACAACAAGAATAAAGAAGAATAAAGCATTTTTCACTTGTAAAACGCCCGGTACTGGGCGTTTTTTATTTATGTGCCAAGCGGTATGGCTACTATTGAGCCTTTGTTGCGTCGCACTCTTGTACGTTCGGTAGTTCTATGTCTGTTGTAGTCAATGTTTGAACCACAATAGAAGCATAGGAACATAGAATTCCCACATAGCATAAAACAGCTAGAGCCTATGTGAACACCTTTGTTCCCTATGTGCCTATGTGGTTCAAGCAAAAAGATGATAGAGAATTACTGCTGTTGAACGGAGCGTCGCAAGGAACGATCCATCAGGGAACATAAGCCGGCAACAAAAACTTTATCGCTCTTTACAGTTCCTGTTCTCTTCGCATCAGCAAAGCCTCTTTACCAGCTTTTCTGTGTATATTCAAAAACCACTCCTGCTTATATTTACATTATAATAATTTAGTATGAAGTTGACACTCCGGCACTGCTGCACATTTGTGATCGCACTCCTTTTTAGTGCACAAAGTTTTTCGCAGATCAATTTAGCCAGCCCTGTTCCCGTTGATCCTAACGTGAAGATTGGCAAGCTGTCCAACGGCCTTACCTATTACATCCGCAAAAACGCCAAACCCGAAAAGAAGGTAGAGCTGCGCTTGGCAGTGAACGCCGGTTCTGTTTTGGAAGAGGCCGACCAAAGAGGCCTGGCGCATTTTATGGAGCACATGAATTTTAACGGCTCCAAAAATTTTCCGAAAAATGAATTGGTGGATTACCTGCAAAAAATTGGCGTGCAGTTTGGCGCCGACCTGAATGCCTACACCGGCTTTGACGAAACCGTTTATATTCTTCCCATTTCCACCGATGATCCGGCCGTTGTAGAAAAAGGCTTTACCGTGCTGGAAGACTGGGCCTTCAACAACCTGATGGATAAATCGGAAATAGACAAGGAAAGAGGCGTGGTGCTGGAAGAATCCCGCCTTAGCAAAGGCGCCCAGCAAAGAATGCTGCGCCAGTATTTTCCAAAATTATTCAACGGCTCCAAATACGCCGAACGCCTGCCCATTGGCACCGATTCTATTTTGAAACATTTCAGCTATGCAACGCTCAATCGTTTTTACAAGCAATGGTATCGCCCTGATCTTATGGCCGTGATTGTGGTGGGTGATATTGATCCTGCTCAAATGGAAAAAAAGATCAAGGCGCATTTTGGAAGTTATAAAAACCCTGCCTCTGCCCAGCCGCGTCCTTCCATTATTCCCATCAAAACAAGAACAAAGCCGGAGGCCATGGTGATCACCGATGAAGAAAATACCAACACCATTTTGCAGGTTTTCAATTCCATCCGGCTATCCCCAAAAATAAAAACCTGGGCCGATTACCGCCGTGAGCTGGTAGAAGATATGGTGAACTCACTGATCAACCAGCGCCTGCAGGAGCTCACTAAAAAAGAAGATCCGCCCTTTGTTTATGGGTTCACCGGGCAGCAGTCTTTCATCCGTGGGTATGATGCTTTTATTACAGCAGCCGTATTGGGTAACAACACCGAAAAAGAAGCGATGGACGCCCTGGTGGCCGAAACCGAAAGAGCCCGCAAGTTTGGCTTCCTGCCTTCTGAAATTGACCGGGTAAAAGCATCGCTGCTGAATGAAGCAGAAAGGGCTTTTACAGAAAAAGACAAATCGCAATCAAGCCAGTTGGTGCAGGGTTACCTGAACAATTTTTTACAAGGCACCCCCATTATCGGGCCGGAGAACCGCTATAAATTTATGAAGCAGGTTTTGCCTTCTATTACAGCTAAGGAGATCAATGCAGTGGCTGCAAAAATGCCCGGCATGAACAATGCTTTTGCCCTGCTGCTGGCACCGGCAAAAATGAAAGACAAACTGCCTTCCAACGCTGAATTATTAAGTGATATGGTAGCGGCCACCAAACAAACCGTGAAACCTTATGAGGAAAAAGCAGTAGCCGAAAACCTGATGGATGGCAAACTGGAAGCGGGCAAAATCGCTAAGGAAACAAAGAACGAAAAATTAGGCACTACCGATCTTACCTTGAGCAATGGAGTAACCATTACCGTTAAAACCTACCACCTACAAGAACGATCAGATACTGATGGATGCCTGGCGGTGGGGCGGCTACCAACGCTTTCCTTTATCGGATAAGGACAATGCCAAACATGCCGCGGAAATTGTAAATGAGATGGGTGTAAAAGACATGTCGCCCACCGACCTGGAAAAATTTCTCTCCGGAAAAACAGTGGAAGTAATGCCCTACGTTAACGATTACGAAGAAGGCATACAGGGCAGCAGCAGTGTGAAAGATTTTGAAACCTTCCTTCAGTTGGTGAACCTTTATTTTACACAGCCAAGAAAAGATGAAACGCTCTTCAAATCTTTTATTACCAAGAACAAAGGCATGTTGCAGTTCATCAAAGGCAATCCGCAGGTGTTTTTCCAGGATACGCTGATGAAAATTGTTTACAACAACAATCCATGGGTAAGCGGTGTGCCTACAGAGGAAGAATTCAACAACTTAAATGCAGACAAAGCCCTGGCCATTTACAAACAGATCTTTGGTAATGCCGATGGCATGCATTTCACCTTGGTAGGCAATATTGATCTGGCTAAAGCCAAACCGTTGCTGGAAAAATATCTGGGTTCTTTACCGGCTACGCCGGCAGAACACCTGTATAAGGACAATAACATCCGCCCGGTGAAAGGTGTAGTAGATGCCAACATTAAAAAAGGCAAGGAAGCCAAAAGCCTCATCACTTTACTGTGGTCCGGCGAAACGGAATACAGCCCTGAAGAGAACATGGCGCTGAAAGCCCTGATAGATGTATTGAACATTACCATTATTGAAAAACTGAGAGAAGAATTAGGAAGTATGTACAGCGGCGGATTAAGCGGCTCCATTCAAAAACGGCCCTATGTGCATTATACGGTTTCAGCCAACATTCCAACAGGACCTGAAAGCGTTGACAAACTCACCAACGCTTTATTCGACATCATTAAAAAGGCACAGGAAAAAGGCGTGGAGCAAAAGGACCTTAATAAAGTAAAAGAAACCTGGAAGAAACATTACCGTTCCCAATTACAGGAGAATAATTATTGGCTCGATAATCTTTCCCAGGCGTTTATTGACCAGAACAACCCTGAAAGAATACTGGATTATGAACAAAGGGTTGATGCGCTGACCCTGGCAGATGTTCAAACAGCAGCCAGGAAATTTTTAGACATGAACAATTATGTAAAGGCGGTGCTTTATCCGGAAAATGCTGAAGTACCGGGTGGAGTAAAGAAAACGTTTTAGTATATTAGTCGTAGGGTCATGCCAGTGGCATGACCTTGTAAAAAAAATTCATCAAAATTGTATGACCTTGTAAAAAAACCAAGCGGTCACGCCAGTGGCGTGACCCTACAGCAGTTGGTATGCCGCCATCTTAGCTCAGCTGGCCAGAGCGGCTGATTCGTAATCAGCAGGTCGTCGGTTCGATTCCGATAGATGGCTCTTTAAAAATCATGCTTTAAAAACATCCTCATCCGTAGAGTTACAAACCCGGATTAAAAGTCCATTTGTAAACTTACACTAGCCCATTACTGCCAAAAGATCACCTGGATTCCTTGTAATGTCATATACCATCTGCTCTGCTGTTTCTCCTTCTTCTGTCACATTTGCCGTTTTACTTTTTGGTTGATGGTTTGAGCGATTCTTCTGATAATTATTTCATCACCTTAAAAGGAAAAACATGAACTACAATCAGTCATGCGCCGCAAAAGGCGAACGCTACGGAAACAGCCAACGATCGCTGTTTATCCGCTCCATGCAACGGGCCACGGTCAATGTTTACCTGACCGACACCAGTTATGAAATGCTGGTCTTTGCCCCGGGTCGTATTAAAGAACATTTTAAAATTGATGTGGAAGGCAGGGAGCTGCGCATATCTTACACGCCACCGGAAGGTTTTCCGCGGCCCAACTGGGTATTGCGGGAATACAGCCGGGGTGGTTTTGTACGCACCTTTACCTTGAATGAAACCATTGATGCTACCCAAATTACAGCGAAGTATGTAGATGGGGTACTTCAGGTCAGCCTGCCGTTGATTCCAGGCAAAGAAATCACCAAACAGGAAGTGACGATTAACTAAAGCATTCGTTACAAGTAGTGAGGCAGGTAGCAACTATTACTGTTGTTACCTGCTTTTGTTTTACTTCTTTTAAGAATTGTTTCTCCTTTTAATTTACTAGCCAGGCAGTAGTGCTCCAGCCTTTTGCTGTTAGCCATATTGCAATTCTGATGAAAAGAAAAAGAGAATGCTTAGAAATATTATTTAAAGCCTGAAAGAATTCACCGCCCACATTTCATTTTGCCGCCCCTTAACTTATCAGTAAGTTTATCCCCGTTAAAAACTGACTGATGAAATTATTCTTTACCGGATTGTTATCCGTTCTCTCCTTCTTATTGTCCGCACAAAACATTTCTCTCGATCAATTAAAAAACCTGAAGCCCCGCAACATCGGCCCGGCCGGCATGAGCGGCCGCATCACCGCTATTGATGTAGTGGTGAACCAACCCGATACCTGGTATGTCGGTGCTGCTTCGGGAGGCGTTTGGAAAACTACCAATGCCGGTGCCCGCTGGACCCCTGTGTTTGACGATCAGCCCACGCTGAACATCGGTTCCCTTGCTATCCAGCAAAGCAATCCAAACATTGTATGGGTAGGAACCGGCGAAGGCAACCCCCGCAATTCCCTCAACCTGGGCGAAGGCATTTATAAAAGCATGGATGCCGGCAAAACCTGGAAGCGTATGGGCCTGGAAAAAACCAGGAATCTTCACCGCATCCTTATTGATCCAACCAATCCAAACACCGTTTATGCAGCAGCTATCGGCAATCCTTATGCGGAGCATCCCGAACGTGGCGTGTATAAAACAACTGATGGCGGCGAAACCTGGAACCGTATTCTTTATACCAACGATACCAGCGGCTGTGCCGACCTGGCCATGGATCCTTCCAATCCCAATAAATTAATTGCCAACATGTGGCAGCACCGCCGCACTCCCTGGGGTTTTAAAAGCGGTGGCCCCGGCAGTGGTTTGTACATTACCTACGACGGCGGCAAGAACTGGAAAAAACTGGGAAAGAATGACGGCTTGCCTGCAGGCAATTACGGCCGCATTGGCATTGCCTTTTCCCAAAGCATGCCTTCAAGGGTGTACGCCATGGTAGAAGCCACTAAAAATGGTTTGTACCGCAGCGATGACGGAGGTTCCAAATGGGAGCTGGTAAACAGCGATCCGCAATGGGTCACCAACCGTCCTTTTTATTTCCAGGATATTGCTGTGGATACCAAAAACGAAAACCGCCTTTACAATATTCACGATATGGTGGAAGTAAGTGAGGACGGCGGAAAAACTTTCAAAACCCTATTACCCTATGCCGGTATTCACCCCGACCATCATGCCTGGTGGATACACCCGAATAACCCGGATTTTATTTTAGATGGTAACGATGGCGGCATTGGCATTACCCGGGATCGCGGCCGTTCCTGGACCTTCAATGAGAACTTGCCGGTGGGCCAGTTTTATCATGTAAATGTAGACAACCAGATTCCGTACAATATTATGGGCGGCATGCAGGACAATGGTACCTGGCATGGCCCCGCCTATACCTGGACCAGCGGCGGCATACGCAATTACTACTGGAACAATATTGGCGGCGGCGATGGTTTTGATGCCATGCCGGATGCGGACAATAATGATTGGGTGTATTCCATGAGCCAGGGTGGAAGTTTAGGAAGACTGAATTATAAAACCGGTGAACGCTGGTTCATCAAACCCCCTCAAACCGATACCTCACGCAAATTGCGTTTCAACTGGAACGCCGCCATTGCACAGGATCCCTTTAACAACAGCACCATTTACTATGGCAGCCAGTATGTACACAAAAGCACCGACAAGGGCGCCAGCTGGCAAACCATCTCTCCCGACCTGACAACCAATGACGCGGCAAAAATTGATCAGTCAGAAAATGGCGGATTGACGTTGGATATTACCGGAGCAGAAAACCATTGTACTATTTTGGCCATTGAGCCTTCGGCAAAAGAACAGGGGGTGATTTGGGTAGGAACCGACGACGGCAATGTGCAACTGACAAGAGATGGCGGAAAAACATGGACCAGTTTCCGGGGAAAAATTCCGGGTATGCCGGTAGGCGCATGGATACCGCAGATCCGTGCTTCGCGGTACAATGGAGCAGAAGCTTTTGTGGTAGTGAACGATTACCGCCGCGGCGATTTCAAACCTTATATTTTCCGCACTACTGATTATGGGAAAACCTGGAAGAATATGTTAGGCCAAAAGAACATTGAAGGATATGCCTTGTGTGTATTGCAGGATCCTGCCGAACCCAATTTGATTTTTGCCGGAACAGAACACGGCCTTTGGGTAAGCTTTGATAACGGCGTTTCCTTTCAGCACTGGAAGAACGAGGATTTTCCGGCTGTATCCACCTTTGACCTGGCCATCCAGGAAAGAGAAGCCGACCTGGTGATCGCTACGTTTGGCCGTGCCCTTTGGGTGGTGGATAATATTCGTCCGCTGCGTAAAATGGCGGCCAACAACGGAAAAGCCTTTACAAAAAAGCTAACCATGTTTGAAGCCCCCGAGGCCTACCAGGCAACGTACAAACCAGCGCCGGGTTACGACTGGAGTACGTATGGCTTGTGGGATGCGGAGAACAGGAGAAGAGGTGCGGAGATCAGTTATTTTATTGCTCCCTTAAAAGATACCGCTTCTAAGAAAACAGACAGTGTTACGGTTCGCATTTACGATGGAAAAAATGAAGTGATCCGCAACCTGAAATGGAAGGCCGATACAGGATTGAACCGCCAGTGGTGGGGCATGGAGGAAAAAGGGTTTCGTCAGCCCGGTGCAAGAGGCGGTGGCCGCTTTGGCGGAAGCAGCAGCGCTGAACCAGGTGGATTGCAGGTATTCCCGGGCACGTATAAAGTTGTCCTGACCCTGGGTAAAGAATCCGATTCCACGCTGGTTACCATTAAAGATGATCCGCGGTTGAATAAAACAGAAGAAGTAAAAACAGCGCAGCGCAAAATGCTCGATCGCCTGCGCAAAAGCTCCGATAAATTACTGACCGGCATGGACCGCCTTAGCGAATCGGAAGAAGTGCTGGCAAAACTTACAGCCGATCTTCGCGGATTGACAGGAAAAGATATAGACTCTTTGCGCAAGGCTACCATCGCTACGCAGGATTCCATAAAAGCCCTTCGTGAATTTATCAGCGGAAAAACGTCTGACAGGCAGGGTATTTCGCGGTCGCAGGACGCCACGGTGTTAAGCACCATGCAAACGGCGCAACAATACATTACCAGCAAAAGTGTAGCCCCCGGCCCGCAGGAAGAGCAACTGGTAAAAAATGCCGAAGACCTGATTGCAGCAGCCGTAAAACGCATCAATAATTTTTACGCTTCGCAATGGCCTAACTATCGCAGGCAGGCAGAAGGAACTAAAATCAACTTTTTTAAAGATTATGCCCCGATAGAATAGCATGACCAAGCAGCATACTAAAAGAAAGCCCCTGTAACACCCTGTTTTATCAGGGGCTTTCTTTTTATAGTTCTTCCATGGGTTTAGGTGCCTTAGGTGGGGCTGGCGGTGGCGGCGGAGCTGCCGGCAGTTTTCCATATTTGCTTTCCAGTTTTTGAGCCTCTTCTTTATCATTGAGCTGGTAAACTTCATCGCTTCCGGACTTTAACTGAATATGAACCGTGTTATTCTCATACCACCTGATGCCCTTTACCGTGGGATTACGTCTCAAAAAAGCTTTGTAATCACCGGGCAATGAAGCCGCGGACTTCTTCGGAGGCGGTGGTGGTAATGGAGGGGGTGGCGGTGGAACTGTATTTAAAACCGGAGGAGGGGGAGGTGGTGGTGGCGGAACCTTTTCTTTTTTGACCTGAGCCGATGCAAAAAATGCTGTAAATAACACAGCAGCGGCCAGGGAAATCTTTCTCTTCATAAATTGGTTTTAGTACTGAGATCGATTTCCCTTTTCATTCCATAAAACTTCAGAGGTTTTTTATAGCCTCTGCAGCTGATACCCCCAAAAATAATTTCCTGTAATCAGAAAGACCGGCAGCCCTGCACAACTAAGCATAGTCACTCCAATGATGGCATCCGCGCAGATATAATTAAGCTTCATCTAAGCCAATCAGTTTACTTTTGCGGAAATTTTAAAGGCTCATGAAACTTTCTCATCTTTCTGAAACCCTGATCGGTTCTGAAATTGTAAAACTGGGTGGAGAAATTCGCGACCGCATCCGCAAAGGCGAACGCATTTACAATTTTACCGTCGGCGATTTTGACCCTCAGATTTTCCCCATACCAAAGGAACTGGAAGATGAGATTGTGGAAGCGTACCGGAAACATTTCACCAATTATCCTCCGGGCGAAGGCAGTCTTGAACTGCGCCAGGCGGTTAGCGCTTTTGCCAAACAATTTCAGGGTTTGGAATACAACACAGACGAGATCCTGATCGCCTCTGGCGGCCGCCCGCTTATTTATGCGCTGTTCCGTGCCATTTGCGATAAAGGCGACAAGGTGATTTATGCCGTGCCTTCCTGGAACAATAATCACTATGTGCATTTTGTGGAAGGCCAGCATGTGGTGGTGGAAGCCAAAGCAGAAAACAATTTCATGCCTACGGCAGAGGACCTGAAGCCGCATATCAAGGACGCGGTTTTCCTGGCGCTTTGTTCTCCGCAAAACCCAACGGGTACTACCTTCCGGAAGGAAGAATTACAGGCCATTTGTGCGATGATCGTGGAAGAAAACAAAAGAAGAAGTGAGCAGGAAAAAAAGCTCTACGTGATGTTCGACCAGATGTACTGGCACCTCACCTACGATGGCATTGAGCACTACGACCCGGTTTCCCTGAATCCTGAAATGCGCCCCTACACCATATACATTGACGCCATCAGTAAAGTGTTTGCCTCCACGGGTGTACGTGTAGGCTGGAGCATGGGGCCTGCCTTTGTTTTAAATAAAATGAAAGCCATTCTCTCCCATGTAGGCGCCTGGGCGCCCATGCCGGAGCAAAAGGGTTTAACAAAGTTCCTGGCCAACACAAAAGCCATTCATGCTTATTTGGCTCATTTTAAAACTGAACTGGAAGAAAGACTGCGGCGTATTTATGAGGGTTTTATTCAGCTAAAAAACAAAGGCTATAATGTAGATGCCGTATCGCCTGAAGCAGCGATTTACCTAACGATTAAAATTGACCTGGTGGGTAAGAAAACGGCGGAGGGAACCGAACTAAAAACACAAAGCGATGTTACTTCTTATTTATTGCAACATGCCAGTTTAGCCGTGGTTCCGTTTTATGCCTTTGGCGCTGATAAAACCTCGCCCTGGTACAGGCTAAGTGTGGGCACTTGTAAAAAAGAAGAGATTGATGAAATGCTGTCGAAATTAGGCGCGGCTTTACAACAGTTACATTAATCCACAGAACATACAAAACTTTAAGCAGCTCCTTCGGGAGCTGTTTTATTTTATAATGGCACGACTATTTTATTTGTTGAAGACAGAACTGAACGCTGAAGTGTGCGATCCGCCAGTAGTCGGACACAACGCAATAGAAGCTGAATAGTAGCTATTGGCCAGGCCCATAAAAATTTAGCCTAGAAACATGGTTCTTATTTAGCCGGGACAAAAAGAATTACAACTAATTTTTATTGAGAAGGAAATAAAAAGGCTTGAGGGTAGCGTGGCTGACGGCCTTTAAGATGGCTTTTGATTTGCCTGTAATTTTTGAACGGGTAACCAATTCGTGAGCCCACAGAACACATCGTTGCGTTCCACCTGTAATAAGATCTGGTGCAGACATTCCACTTCGTGCTGCAACAAGTCCTCGCTATATACTTCTGTTTTGTATAATAACAGCAAGTCGCGATTGTAATTTTTCATGACGAATCTTTATAAACCTTTTGATCCGGGACAGCCACAGCCTTTACTGCTTTTACTGCCATAACCGGAATAATAATTTTTGCTACAGCCGGCCATTGTCATCAATGTCAAGAACAATGCCATATAAATAAGTCTTTTCATAAGAGGTAGATTCATTTCTAAATTAAACTATTTTACATGCCTTTTAGTATTCCTTTTGACAAAAAGGTCAAAAAAATATATGAGTGAGGCAAAAACATCTTCGAAACCTAAAATTCTGGTGGTTCCGCTGGATTGGGGCCTTGGTCATGCTACCCGTTGCATTCCCATTATCCATGCCTTTTTAAGCCAGGGATGCACCGTTTTATTGGCCGGAGAAGGTAAAACCAAAAATTTGCTTCAAAAGGAGTTTCCCGATCTGGTTTTTCTTTCGCTGGAAGGCTACCGGGTCCGCTATGCACGAAAAAAATGGATGCTGCCTTTTATCATGGCCGCTCAAATACCCCAAATTCTTTTTTCTATAAAAAAAGAGAACAGGTGGCTGCAAACAATTGTAGAAAAATATTCCATTGATGCCGTCATTTCCGATAACCGGTTTGGACTGTATCACCCGGCTATTCCATCCGTTTTTATAACGCACCAGCTTTCTATAAAAACCGGCTTCGGCAGGCTTGCCGATCAGTGGTTGCAAAAATTAAATTACCGGTTCATCCATCGTTTTTCCGAATGCTGGGTGCCTGATGCTGAAGGGAAAAACAACCTGGCAGGCAGCCTTTCGCATCCCGAAAAATTTCCCGCTGTGCCGGTAAAATATCACCGGGCCGCTTTCGAGGTTTGCCCCATCTGCGGATGAAAACGCCAAACATATTTTAGTGCTGCTTTCCGGACCGGAGCCGCAAAGAACCATCCTGGAAAACCTGCTGCTGGAGCAACTTAAAGATCATTCCGGCCCGGTTGTTTTGGTAAGAGGGCTGCCGGGAAGTAATGAAAAAATCAAAGCTCCTGCCCATGTTGTTGTGTACAATCATTTGACCGCTGGGGCTCTGCAACAAAAGATCTCAGAAGCCTCATTTATCATCAGCCGTTGCGGATACAGCACGGTTATGGATTTGGCTGCCTTGCAAAAGAAAAGCATTTTAATTCCCACACCAGGACAAACCGAACAGGAATACCTGGCCACGCATTTAATGAAAATGAATTTTGCGCTTTGTATAGAACAAAAAAAATTTGACCTCCGAAAAGCCCTGGCACTTGCTTCTGCGTTTGATTACCAATTACAAAATTTTAATACAGTGACGAAACTGAATGATGTTGTTCGCAATTTTACAGCGCAACTGAAAACAAACAATATCTATAAAAATCCTGCGTCTCCGCAAAAATGAAAACCACTACCAAAGCACATATAGCCGTCTTGCTCACCAATTTGTTTTTTGCGGCCAATTACAGCCTGGTAAAAATGATCTCGCCTTCCCTGGTAAAACCCTTTGCCTTAAACCTGCTGCGTGTAGGATTAAGCCTGGTGCTTTTTTGGAGCGTATGGTTGTTGGGCCGTTCTTCTGCAAGGATCCGCAAAAAAGACTGGGGCCGGTTTATATGGTGCGGCCTGACCGGTGTGGCCATTAATCAAATGCTGTTCATTAAGGGCTTAACACTTACCTCCACTATTCATGCTTCTTTACTTTCACTGGTAACGCCTTTGCTGGTTACACTGTTTGCCTTGTGGGTGCTGAAAGAACGGTTTACTATTTATAAAGCCCTGGGGTTGTCATTGGGTATAGGCGGTTCGGTATTTCTTATTCTGCAAAAAGAAGCAAGTCATGAGGCAACCAATTATTTATTGGGTGATGTACTGATTGTGATCAATGCCATTTCTTATGCGGTGTATTTTATACTGGTAAAACCACTGATGCAACATTACAGTCCGCTGCAGGTGATTCGCTGGGTGTTTACCATTGGCTTTTTTATGATCCTTCCTTTTGGATGGCAGCAAACGGCGGAAATAAACTGGACCAGCTTTCAATGGCAACACTATGCTGCTTTGTTTGGGGTGGTAGTTACCGGAACTTTTCTGGCTTATTATTTTAACGCTTATGGCATTCAGCATATAGGCGCAGGCAATGCAGGAAGCTATATTTATACCCAACCGGTTTTTGCTGTACTGATTGCCACGCTTATTTTGGGAGAAACATTAACCTGGCAAAAGCTTGTATCGGCCTGCCTCATATTTGCCGGCGTTTACCTGGTGAGTTTTCGAAAGGAGAAGACTACATAGTTTTGATTTCTCGCAAAGACGCAAAGGCGCCACGGTGTTTTACACTAAACAACAATTTTTAAAGAGATCCGCTTGTCCAATCGACAAGAGAAACCATCGTGAGACGTGAGACGGCAGAGGTGAGACGGCGCAGCGGCCTTTTCCTCTTCACTATCAACCATCAACTATCAACTATCATCTTGATAACTGTCTGGTATTAAAATAGTTTGATTTTTTTCGTGGCTCTCAGGGAAGCGGGTTCTTTGGATAATCAAAAAATAAAAACTTCTTCTCTGCATTTTCAAAGTCACTCCAGCTATCCGTGTCAATATGAATGGCAAATACGCTGCAGGTGGGCATATCATCTATGCGAACGTTGGTTAGAGCGTTGGCAAACTCTGTAATGCCGGGGTTATGCGAGAAGATAGCCACGACATTATTTTTATCGCTCAAATCCATTATCGTTTTTTGAAAGGCAGATGGAGTAGCCAAATACAGATCATCCACGAATTGAATGCCGTCTTTTTTTACATCAAATTCCGCAGCAAAATATTTAGCTGTTTTCCGGGCTCTTTTGGCCGGGCTGGAAACAAAAAGATCAATGTTGATGTCTTTATCTTTTAGCCGCTTTGCCATTTCCGGCGCATCCTTTTTTCCTCTTTCATTTAAGGGGCGGTCAAAATCGCTGAGGCCGGGAGCGTCCCAACTGCTTTTGGCGTGACGAACGAGAAGCAATGTTTTCATGAATTAAATTTCGTGATTTATTCGCTTCGCTTATAAAATTTCACGCAAAGACGCAACGGCGCTAAGAAAACAAAAGGCTTTTTGTTTTTCATGCCTTTAGAATACCAACAAGGCAGAATAGAATTACCACAAACAGGAACTATAAACTTCAAACCACAAACTATAAACCCTTAATATCCTCTCGCATTCTTTCCTTCCATATAATTGATGAAAGCCGTATTCACTACACGGTTACCGCCGGGTGTGGGATAGTTGCCCGTAAAATACCAGTCACCCAAATTGTTGGGACAGGCCTCATGCAAAGATTCAATGGTTTGATAAATGACATCAACCGGAATTTCCAAACCGGCGGGTGTAATGAGCTGTGCAATTTTTTTAGTGATCTCCTCATTGGTGAACGACTTGTAGATCTGCTTCACCACATTTACAGTATGCAGCTGATTGTTGCGGTGCAGTTCTTTGCACTGCGCATACAAATCTTTCAAGCAATCTTCAGTCCCCTCTTTCCTTCAGCAATTCTATGGCGGCATTAAAGGCAATAAAATCGCCCAGCTTGCTCATGTCAATGCCATAACAATCGGGATAGCGGATCTGCGGAGAGGAAGAAACAACAATAATGCGTTTGGGTTCCAGCCGGGCCAGCATGCGGATAATGCTTTCCCGCAGCGTTGTGCCCCGCACAATAGAATCATCAATCACTACCAATGTATCTACGCCTTTGCGCACCGTGCCATACGTAATATCATATACGTGCTGCACCATTTCATTGCGGTTCACATCTTCGGTAATGAACGTACGCATCTTCACGTCCTTGATGGCGATCTTTTCCATGCGTACTTTACGGTTGATCATCTCATGCAGCTTCTCGGGATCAACATTATTGCCCCACGAGGCAATGCGTTCTACTTTTATTTGATTGAGGTAATCTTCACAGCCCTTGCTCAGGCCATAAAAAGCTACTTCCGCTGTGTTGGGTATAAAAGAAAAAATGGTATTCTTTAAATCGAAATCTACCGCTTCTAAAACCTGCTTGCTTAGATTATAACCCAATTGCTGGCGTTCGCGATAGATCTTTTCATCACTGCCCCTTGAAAAATAAATGCGTTCAAAGCTGCAGGCCCTTCTTTCTTTGGGCTCTATGATCTGTTCGATCTTTACTTCACCGTTTTCCAACACAATCAGCGCTTTGCCCGGCAACAGTTCCTGCACTTCATTTTCGCCCACATTAAATGCGGTACGGATGGCCGCCCTTTCCGAAGCGGCCACTACCACTTCATCATTAATATAATAATAAGAAGGACGAATACCATGCGCATCGCGGAAAACAAAGGCAATCCCATTGCCTAAAGCGCCGCCTACATGAAAACCGCCATCAAAAAGAGGAACGGCCTTTTTCAGGGCGCCAACAATATCCAGTTGCTGTTGATCCGCTTCGTCGGCCTTCACCAGGAAATGATAGATCACTTCCATCATGGCCGCCAGGTCGCTTTGTTTTTGAAACTCTCCCGGATCCATGTTGACCAATTCGAATAACTCATCGGTATTCACCAGGTTGAAGTTGCCCGCCAATGCCAGGTTTCGTGCAGGAATGGTGTTGCGCTTTATAAAAGGATGGCAAAACTCCACACTGTTCTTTCCCTGGGTGCCATAGCGCACATGTCCCAGTAATATTTCTCCTAAAAAAGAAAGATGGCCTTTCATAAGGCCGGCATAATTTCCAATTTCAGGATTGAATTTTTGTAGTTCTTTAAACTCTTCGCCTATTTGTTTGAAAATATCGGCGATAGGTTGGTTCTCGCTGCTCCTGATACGGGACAGAAATGGATAACCCGGTTCCACATTCAGCTTAACGGCAGCCACACCGGCGCCATCCTGCCCGCGGTTGTGCTGTTTTTCCATTAAAAGGTAGAGCTTGTTGAGGCCCCAAAGTACCGAACCATATTTTTTCTGGTAGTGCGAGAAGCGCTTGCGTAATCTTATGAAAGCAAGGCCACATTCATGTTTTATTGCATCACTCATGGGAAGAAGGCGCAAAGGTAGGCCAAACTATGTTAGCTAATTGTAAGAATTGAATATCTCCAGGGGTTGAGAATGGGAAAGCGGTATGGAAACTTTTAACGTGCAGCCTTTGCCGGGTTGTGAAAGCACCTGGGCACTACCCCCAAAAAGTTCAGCACGATTACGAATATTTGTAATGCCCAATCCGTTGCGGACCTTTTTAGGGTTGAAGCCTTTGCCGTCGTCCTTTATTTCTAAAAGGATCTTTTTATCTGTATTTTTTATGACAATGCTTACGTGTTTCGCCTCTGCGTGTTTTGCTATATTGTTCAATTGCTCCTGGATAATACGAAACAGCGTTAGCTTTTGATTTTCGGGTACTACGTCTTCTTCAAAATCCTCATACACAAAATCAATTTTTGCTAATTGGGCACGACTGGCTGCATCCACCAGCTCCACTTATAGATTCAACCAGGCCCAGATCTTTTAGCGTATAGGGCACCAGGGCACGGGACATGGAACGGATCTCATTGATCACATCGGACACCCCCTTTAAAGCCATATTGGCCATTTCGATGGTAACATCATCTGCTGTGCTTTTTACCATATCTAAAAACAACTTTATGGTGGTAAGCTGCTGACCGATGTTATCGTGCAATTCTTTTCCTATTTCACGCCTTTCGGCTTCCTGTCCGTCAATAGTGGCCTGTGTCAATTGTTTTTGGTGAGCGATCTGATCGGCCATCAGCTTTTGCTCCAGTTTTTTTCTGCCCGTAATATCTGTTACCGAGCAAACAATGTGTTTGATATCTCCATTGTCATCTAAAATAGGATCTGCATTCACTATGACCCAGGATCGTTCTTTGGTTATGGGATGAAAAACACCAATCACAGCTCCTTTCACCGTTTGCTTTGATTGAACGGTAAGAGTTAAAGGCCGTTTCATTGTGCGGGATCGGCTCTTCCTTTTCATTGATCATATCGTCGGCCAGGATGTCGTAAATATTTTTCCCAACGATCGCCTCTTCCGGCACAGACAGCATTTGAGAAAGTGCTTTATTACACGTTATGATAGTGCCGTCTTTATCGGAAAGAAAAACACCTATCTGAAGGTCTCTTTATCAATGAACGGAACCTTTTTTCACTTTCCTTTAAAGCATCCGAAGTTTGCTTTCGCAGGGTATCATCATGAAAATAAACCACAAGGCTATTGATATTAGGGTTGCTTAAAAGGTTGTGCCCTCGAACCATGCACCAAACCCACTGCCCGTTTTTATGCAGCAGCCTTATTGTAATAAATTTTATTTCCGGCCTTTCCTCCACCTCTTTCTGAAACGATTGGAACGCCCAGTTTACATCTTCAGGGTGTACAAATTCAAATCCGTTTCTTCCTTCTACTTCTTCGGCTTCGTAACCCAAAACATGCTTTACAGAAGGAGAGCAAAAACTGATCTTACCGTGTTCATTCATTAAAAGAACGCCATCCAAAGAGTCGGCAATCATAGTGCGGTAAAACGCTTCGCTTTGACGCAGTTTTTGTTCAGCCTTTTTGCGGTCGGTGATATCCCTGCCCAGCGTAAGTATTCCTATTTTCTCTCCGGTTTCATCTACCACCAACGAAATCGTATTGAGTATGTATTTTTTTTCGCCGTCTTTTTCCTGGTATGCCACTTCCCCTTTCCAGATGCCGGTTTTAAAGATCTGTTTTATGGCATTTTGCCGGGTAGTGTTTTGATAATCCAATTGCACTACCTGTGTAACTAATTTTCCAATGGCCTGGTCTGCAGGAGTTCCATAGAACCCTTCTGCTGTTTTATTCCAGGATATAATCGTGTCATCCAGGTCGCTGGTGATGATAATATCGGACACATTGTCCATTATGGTGGCCTGGTAACGTAACTGCTCTTCTTTTCTTTTTTGTTCTTCAATATCTATTACCGAACCAATATATCCCCCAAACCTTTTATCACTTAAAAACCGGGGTATGCAGGTATCATGCACCCAACGGTATGTGCCATCTTTACTGCGCAGGCGGTAAACCAGAATAGCCGGTTTTTTTTCCTCCAGGGCAGCTTCGTACTGGCTTTTAGCTTTAAAATAATCATCGGGATGAAGAAAGGAGAACCAGCCGGAAGCCTGGGTGCCGGCCAGGTTTTGGCCCGTAAACTCCACCCATTTTTTATTTAAATAGTTGATGCTATCGTTTTCATCGCTCATCCAGATCATTACCGGCGCGGAATCGGCTACGTCTTTAAACCGTTTTTCGCTTTCTTTAAATCTTTTTTCTATCTGCTTATTTTCGGTCACATCTATTTGTGTTCCCCATATTTTTTTCAAAAAACCATCTTCTACAACGCCTATAGCATTATTCAAAAAGTATTTTGAATGGCCGTTCCTGTCTTTTTCATGCGATTGGGCATTCAGCACTTTAAATCCATTATCAATAAATGATTTGAAATACTCAATATTGGCCGGATCATCAAAATCGATCAATTGCGAAGGCAGCAGTCCAATCAATGCGGAGGGGTCGTCAAAACCATACATGCCGGCCAACGCCTTGTTGCATTCTGTAATGGCGCCGTCCGTTCTAAGTTGTTCTACAAACGCCTCTAGCGAAACATGTATGGATATTGGTTTTTTAAATTCCTGGCAAAAAATACCGGCGGAAGAATTTTCGATATAGGTTTTATAACGCTTTACTTCTTCTTCAAGATCTTGCTGCACTGCATTTCTGGCCGTGTCATGCAGGACCGTCAACTGGTAAAAGTTTTTGTTATCAATAACAACTGTGGAAGCAAACAATTCAACCAATAAAACGTCTGCGGTTTTGGTAATGTGCCGGTAACGGCCATTTAGCCTTGCAGCATCTGCCGTGTGAGCTAATCTTTGGAAAAATTCAACCCTGCTTTCCGCAGTAAAAAGGTCTGAAAATGCCTTACCTGAAAATTCGGTAGCGGGATAATCATAAAGCTCTATCGCAGCTTTATTGGCAAAATGTATTTGAAGATCCGCTGCATCAACAAGCCATGCCGGTAATGGATGATTTTCTAAAAAAAGACTGTCGGTGCGGGAAAGAAAATTGCTTTTAAAGGAAGACATGATGTTGAGTGGCTTAAAGACACATTCCGCCTAAAAATACATTGTCCCAATAAGATTGTACAATTTTACTTTATCTTATTGGGACAATTAAAGGAAAACTTTTATTAAGCTTTCAGGATTCTATTTTGAAGCATAGGTTTTTTCAACATCCACCCATTTTTTCAGTTGGGGGCATTCTTCATCCTGCGGATCAATCATAACATAATAAGCTGGAATATTTGCTTTTAACCATTTGTCCAAAGCCTGGTACTTCTTTTCTTCAAGCGCCGATTGAGCTATTTTGTTGTAATCATCGCGAAGGTTCAAACGATGGGGCTCCGAACGTGATTTTAAATACAGCAGGCGAACACCTTTTTTTCCACGTTCGTCCGTAAATACCGTAGGCTGGGAGAATTGACCCACTTTTAATTTATCCAACATCGCTACCACATCTTTATCCAGTTCGTCTATCCGGTTATAGCTGTCGCCATCGCCGCTAATAATGTAAGGACCAGCGTATTTGGCCTGCTCATCTTCACTGTATTTTCCGGCGGCACCATTAAAATCTATGGTTCCGGCAATAAGTTTGGCACGAACAGAATCCAGTTTGGCAATGCTTTCATTCACCTCGGCATCGGAAATAGGCGGGATCCGTAAAATATGACGGATGATGGCATCATCACCATTACGTTTTTCCATTTTGATAAGATGGTAGCCGAATTTTGTTTTAATCACATTGGAAATTTCACCTTCCTTCAAGCGGAACGCTGCGGCCATAAAACTGGGATCCCATTGCTTTTCATTACGGTTGATCTGGTATTGGCCGCCCCTGTCTTTTGAGCCGGGGTCTTCGGAATATTTTTGCGCCGCCTGGGCAAAGCTGATCATGTTGGATTCGATCTGCCTTTTGTTATTGGCCAGTTCATCCATCACATATTTTTCCAGGTCACGGGAAGCTTTGGGATAAACGACGATTTGTCCAATTTCCACTTCTGACTCGAAAAAGGGCAAACTATCTTTGGGATAACGGTCAAAATAAGCTTTTACTTCTGTGGGGGTAATACGGATATGATCCACAATCTTTCTTTGCATGGCCTGTGCCAGCTTATTTTCTTTTACCGATTCCCTTGCATCGTCCTTGATCTGGTAAATGGTTTTGCCGGCCACTGATTCCAGGGCATCCTGCGTACCATATTGCGTAATAAAATAACGAACCCTTTGATCCAGTTCGGCTTCCACTTCTTCATCGCTTACGGGTAAAGAATCTTTCATGGCCTGAAGCATTAACACCTTTGACACCAGGGCTTGTTCGAGGATAGAGCATTCTGCATTAGGCGGTATGGTACCTCCCTGGCGGGCCGCATCGGCAATAGCGTTTTGAATATCGGAATGCAAAATGATTTTATCGCCAACAATGCCTACAATTTTATCAGCAACAATTTTTTTTTGTTGTGCAAAAGCAGCGGAGCTTATGGCTATAATACTTAAGAAAGCGAAGAAAAGCTTTTTCATATAGATCAAATGTTGCCAAAAATAACTTTTACAAACAAGAATCCCCGCCGGTTAAAGCAGGGATTAACATATATTTTATCGGGAATCGTCAATTGTCAAAGGTGAATCGGATTGCCTAATTACAGTCTTTCTTTCAATACGTTGTTTAATTACTGATTATTGATTGATTCATTATTGCTGCTGCATTCACAAAGATCTCTTCACCAATAATCAGTAATAATTAATCAATAATGTTCCGTAAAGAAAGATTCGGTAAACTCACTCAACACATTGACCATTCACGTTTACAGCGTTCTCTTCACTTCCTCTTCTTCATACGCTTCCACAATATCGCCTACCTTAATGTCATTGTAATTCTTGATCGTCAATCCGCATTCCATACCCACCAGTACTTCCTTCACATCATCCTTATACCGCTTCAGCGAACCCAGTTCTGCACCGGCGCCTTCCCCGGTAGGATATACAACGATACCATCCCTGATGATCCGCACCTTGTTGTCCCTTTTGATCCTTCCGTCAACCACCTGGCAACCGGCTACGGTTACCTTATCGAACTTGTACACTTCGCGAATCTCCACATTGGCCACGATCTTCTCCTGGATCTTCGGTTCCAGCATACCCTCCATCGCACTCTTGATCTCGTCAATAGCCGTATAGATGATGGAATATGTTTTGATCTGGATGCCGGCATTGTCTGCAATACGGCTGGCCTGCAGCGAAGGACGAACGTTAAAACCAATGATCACGGCATCGGAAGCTTCCGCCAGCACCACGTCGCTTTCATTAATTTGTCCAACACCTTTGTGAATGACACTTACCAAAATTTCATGCGTTGATAGTTTTTGAAGCGAATCACTCAGGGCTTCTACCGAACCATCCACATCACCCTTGATGATAACTTTCAGTTCTTTAAAGTTACCCAGGGCCAAGCGACGTCCAATTTCATCCAGTGTAATGTGCTTCTTGGCACGCATACCCTGCTCACGCAGAATTTGTGCCCGGCGATTGGCAATTTCCTTTGCTTCTGCTTCATCGGCAAATACCTTAAATGTTTCACCGGCCTGCGGTGCACCGTTCAAACCCAGGATCAACACCGGAGTTGACGGCAGAGCATCCGTTACTCTCTTATTCCGTTCGTTCATCATGGCTTTTATACGGCCATAATGCTGACCAGACACTACCAGGTCGCCTGTATGCAGGGTTCCGTTCTGTACCAGAATGGTGGCTACATACCCGCGTCCTTTATCCAGCGTAGCTTCAATGATGGTACCATTGGCCTCCCGGTTTGGATTGGCTTTCAGGTCGAGTAATTCTGCTTCCAGCAATATTTTTTCCAGCAATAAATCAATATTCAAGCCCTGTTTGGCACTGATTTCCTGGCTTTGGTATTTACCACCCCAGTCTTCCACCAGCAAATTCATTTGTGCCAGTTGCTCATATATTTTTTGGGGATTGGCGCCATCTTTATCAATTTTATTGATAGCAAAGATCATAGGCACACTAGCTGCCTGCGCATGGCTGATAGCCTCACTGGTTTGCGGCATGATGGCATCATCAGCAGCAATCACGATTACGGCAATATCCGTAATCTTGGCACCACGGGCACGCATGGCGGTAAAGGCTTCGTGACCCGGGGTATCTAGGAAAGTAATGTCTTTACCACCGGGCAGCTTTACCTGGTAGGCACCAATGTGCTGGGTAATACCACCGGCTTCTCCGGCTACCACATTTGCATTCCGGATATAATCCAGCAAGGAGGTTTTACCATGGTCAACGTGACCCATGATGGTAACAATAGGAGAACGGAACTTAAGATCTTCTTCGCTGTCCGTTTCCTCCTCTTCTTCCATTTCCAGCTGCTTTTCCATGTCAATGAATTCTACATCAAATCCAAATTCACTGGCTACCAGTTCAATTACCTCTGCATCCAAACGCTGGTTGATGGACACCATGATACCCAGGCTCATACATTTGAGATCACCTCTGCAAAGGAAACATCCATCAGGTTGGCCAATTCACTAACACTGATAAATTCTGTTACCTGCAATTTGTTATCCTCGGCACCCTCCATGGCATCGGCCATTTCATTCCTTCTTTCACGGCGCAATTTGGCTTTTATGTTCTTGCCTCTACCACCACCGCCGGATAACTTGGCTTGCGTTTCCTGTATTTTACGTTGAATTTCTTTTTCGTCTATTTGCTTGTCTTCGCGTTTAGCAAATGCCGGACGCTGGCCGGGACGAGTGCCCTGACCAAACCGGCTTCCACCCTGCTGCTGTCCGCCCCTGCTGCGATCGTTACGCTGAATGGTAAACCGACCGCCGCCACCCTGTCCGGTGCTGCCTTGCTGCTGTCCTTGTCCACCTCTTTGGAGGCCTTGAGCTCCGCCTTCTTTTTTCTCTATGGGAATGCGCTTACGCTTACGTTTCTCATCCGGTTTAGGCCTTGTATCATTATCAACAGGCAATTCAATCTTACCCAAAATCTTTGGTCCTTCTATTTTCTCTGCTTTAATATTTTCGATCACCGGCTCTGTCTCTTCTTCTATTTGTTGGGCCGCCACCTGGGGTATTTCTTCGGCTACAGGGGCCGGGGTTTCTACCACAGGTTCTGGTTCTTTTTGTTCAGGCTTTTTCTCCTTAACCGGTTCTTCTGCTTTAACAGGCTCTTCCGCTTTCTTCGCTTTTTTAATCCCTTTTTTGGGTCTTGTAGAAGAATCAATAGCACTAAGATCAATCTTATCAATGATCTTAGGTCCTTCAATTTCGGGGGCTTCCACTTTCACCACCTCAATTTCTTCTGTTGGCGGCTCAGCCGGCGCAACAGGTTCTGGTTCCTTTACCAACTCTTCCGGCGCAGGCGCAGGTGCAGGAGGTGGGACTGGTGCAGGTTCAGGCACTTGCACTTCTTCTACCACAGGCGCAGGCACGGGCTCGGGTGCCGGCTCTTCTTTTTTAACTGGCTTAGCCGGTTTTTCTTCCTTACGGAAGTGAATTTCCTCTTCGTCTCTTTTCTTTTTAGGTTCGGCGGCGGCGCCCTTTGGAAGGTCAATCTGAATTGCTTTCAGTTTGGCCACCTTATCACTTTGAAACTCTGCCTGCAAGGCCCGGTACATTTCTACCGAAAGCTTTGCCGTAGGCTTCAACTCATCCTTGTCAAAACCCTTACCTACCAAAAAGTCCACAAGGGTATCTTTACCGATGTTAAACTCTTTGGCGGCTGCCATCAACCTTGGTGTTGTTATTGTTTCTGCCATATAATGATTTACCCTAAATCCCTAAAGGGAACTTTTTAAGTCGTTTCTTTTTTAACCATGCATTACTAATGCAGTGGTTGTGATGCCTTTCTCCCTTTAGGAGACAAGGCTATTCTTTCTCAAATTCAGCCTGCAGCACTTTTCTTACATCTTCAATCGTTTCTTTTTCAAGGTCTGTTCTTCTTTCCAATTCTTCAGGTGTCAGGTCCAATACGCTTCTTGCCGTATCGCATCCTACCCGTTTCAGTTCATCAATGACCCAGCTTTCAATTTCATCGCTGAATTCTTCCAGGTCAATATCAAATTCTTCTGTTTCACCTTCATTATCCCTGTAAACATCCAGTTCGATAGCCTGTTAGCTCGCAAGCTAACTTAATATTTACACCCCGGCGGCCAATGGCCAAAGAAACCTGGTCGGGTTTTAAATAAATACTGGCATGTTTGGCTTCCTGGTCCAGTTCCATGGAAGTGATTTTGGCCGGAGTTAAAGAACGTTGAATTAATAGTTGGATATTGTTGGTCCAGTTGATTACGTCAATATTTTCGTTTTTCAGTTCCCGAACAATACCGTGGATACGGCTGCCTTTCATACCTACGCAGGCGCCCACCGGATCAATACGGTCGTCGTACGATTCTACTGCCACTTTAGCTCTTTCACCGGGTTCACGAACAATTTTTTTGATAACGATCAGTCCATCGAAGATTTCCGGAACTTCTATTTCCAAAAGCTTTGCCAGAAAATCGGGGGAGGTGCGGGAAAGGATAATTACCGGGGTATTATTTTTCATATCTACCTTTTTTACCACGGCCCGGATGTTTTCTCCTTTTTTAAAATAATCCTGCGGAATTTGTTCGCTCTTGGGAAGGATCAGTTCATTGCCTTCTTCATCCAGCAATAAAATTTCTTTTTTCCAAACCTGGTACACTTCAGCGCTGATGATTTCACCAATGCGGTCCTGGTATTTTTTTGCCAGTACATTTTTCTTCAGGTCGGAAATACGGCTGGCCAGGGTTTGTTTGGCCGCTAGTATGGCACGACGTCCAAAATCCTCAAGGTTCACTTCTTCATAAACTTCTTCACCTACTTCATAGTCGGGAGAAATTTTCTTTGCTTCAGTTACTTCAATTTCCTCCAGTGTATTGTACACATCATCATCATCCACTATGGTACGGCGGCGGAAAATTTCCAGGTCACCTTTTTCTGCGTTTACAATGACGTCAAAGTTTTCGTCACTGCCGTATTTTTTACGGATCAGGGTTTTAAATACATCTTCTACCACACTCATCAGGGTAGGACGGTCAATATTTTCGGCATCCTTAAATTCCTGGAAGGCTTCCATTAAATTGATACTTGCCATATGTTCGTTTTTTTGCTGCAAGCTGTTGGCTGCAAGCTTGCGGCTTGTAGCTTGTGGCTCAGAGCTTCTTTAAAACTTAATTTGAATTTTTGTCGTTTTTATTTGATCAAACAGGATTGACTCCTGTTTTGTTTCTTTCTTTTTTCCCTTTCCTTCTTCCCACTCTATTACAATACCGTCTTCTGTGACTTCTATTAGTTTTCCTTCTTTTTTACTGCCGTCCTGCAATGTTAGATCTATATACCTGCCTGTATTTTTTTTGTATTGCCGGCGCAGCCTCAGCGGCTCATCCAATCCGGGGGAGGACACTTCCAAAGAAAAATTGCCATCGGGGTAAAGACCGCTTTCTTCTATTTGTTTATACAGCTTGCGATTGTACCCTACAAGGTTTGATAAGTTAACCCCTTCATCAGCATCTACAAAGACCTTTATATTATTGGTGGGCTTAATGCGCACTTCCACCAAAAAATGGGTGGGGTGTGCCGCCAGTAAGGCATTCATCTTCTGTTCTATAGCCTGAATTTGTGTTTCCATTTGCGTAACTGTAATAGAAGAAGGGAACGTTCTCGTTCCCTTCCATCATTCATTGCCGGTAGCAAAGGTAAGATAAACGTTAAATACATTCCAAATTAAGCTTTGATAAATGGGGGGCTGTACCTTTGAAGGCGTATGATTTTAAGGTTTCTTTTTTATGCTTTTCTGATTTATATGCTCTATAAACTGGTGTTTAATTTTATTATACCCGTATATAGAACAACCAAACAAGTAAAAAAAGGTTTTAAAGAAATGAATGAGCGGATGCGCCAGGCAGAAGGGTTTCCTCCACAAAACACCCCAGCCCAAAAACCAAAGGCCGAAGGGACCAAACCCGGAGAATATATTGACTTTGAAGAAGTGAAAGATTAATGTTGTATTTCCCTATTTTTGCTGTCCAATAAAATTTTTTACCCGTGAAAGCGGGTAAGCCCACCTGGTGGGCAGGGATCCTTAGCTCAGATGGTTAGAGCATCTGACTCATAATCAGAGGGTCGCTGGTTCGATCCCAGCAGGATCCACACATAATGCGGAACCACGGTTCCGCATTTTATTTTATACCGGGCGGCTATCAGGATGAAATAGTTGATAGAAGAGAAAGAGCCTCTATCTCACGCCTGCCGTCTCACGTTGATGCCTTGCAGCGGTTGTGTATTAGAGACTTCCTAATTCTTTTTGCCATTATTTCTTTGAAAAGAAAATCATTGATCTTGTTTGAAATCAAAGATTTCTTTTTAACTTTCCTTACGCAAGAGTTCACTTCACATTCTTCCATTCCTGCTGAAAAGCAACATTTCTCCTGGTAAAACCAATTACTCAGTTCAGGCCGCTATAGCACATAGCATAGCTGTCATTTAACACTTTAAAACCATTGGTATGAAAAAAAATTTTACCCGATTTTTCTGTGCATTATTATGCTTTTATCCCTTATTGATTTCTTTTCACGCTAAAGGCCCAATCCGGGCAGGGGCTTTCTTTCTCTGCCAATCAATTTGCCACCATGCCCAGCCAATATTCTTGCAGGCAATAGGCACTGGCAATTTTACCATCGAAGCCTGGGTATATTGGAGAGGAGGAGGTAATTGGCAAAGAATCTTCGATATTGGCACCGGCACTACAGAACTATATGTATTTGTCTGTTTCAGGAAATCCTTCAGGAGAGCCCGGCTAACAGGAGATCACTGTTTGGTTTTAAAGTGGCTGGCCTATCCTGAGCGACGCGTTACTTGCTGTAACTCCATATGCCTGAGAAATCTGGACGCACATTGCTGTAACTGTAGATTATGCCAATCCTTCAGCGCACCCAGGCCTATTTATATGTGAACGGACGTAAAAACAGGGCACTTCACCCGCAATGGCATGCTGGACCTTGGAGGAACCAACACCCCTTATACCGTTACCGGACTAGGTGCTACTACCAATAACTGGTTAGGCCGTTCACAATATTTTGGACGCACCCTGAGAAGGATCCTTATTTTAATGGAGTTATCGATGAACTCAGAATATCCAATACACTTCAGTATACTGTCTAGACTTTTACCCCCGCTACCACTCTTTCCAACCGATGCTACCACGTGCTCTTTATCATTTTGAAGACGCAGCCCGGTTCGCAAACAGCAGCCAACTCCATTACTTCCGGCCCAGGCTCCAATGACTACTTGGCACCACCACCGCAGTAGAACCAACCGAAGACCCAACATTTACTGTTCTTACAACCTTACCTGTGTTCATCCTGCAATTCGACGCCCAAAAAACCGGCAAGGCCGTTGTATTGAACTGGAAGGTATTTTCTACCGGTGAGGGCGGCCAGTTTGTAATTGAACGCAGCACAAACGGTATCAACTTCCAGCCCATTGGAACCAAGTCCATTCCGGCCACACAGGGTACTTTCAGTTACGGTTTTGAAGACTATTCCTATAACAGTGGTAAAAATTATTACCGCTTAAAGGTGATGGAAAACTATGCGCCTGTAAAATATTCATCCGTTGTATCGGTTGAAGGGGAAGCACTGTTTACAGCCTATCCTACCATTACTTCTTCCCAGATCTTTATAAGGATCCCGCAGGTCACCACTATCGCTATTTATAACTCTAATGGCCTTTTAATGAAGAAAGTGAAATTAACTTCTTCCCAAAATATAGATGTGAGCAGCTTAAGCAAAGGCTCTTATCAAATATTTTTTGAAGGCTCAAACGAAACGGTACGCTTCGTGAAATTGTAAAACAGAATCAATAAATAGGCAGCCGTATCTTAAAAAGGTACGGCTGTTTTCTGCCAGCTAAATGATCAAAACAAAAGCAGGAAGAGTTAAAATAAGTTTCCTTTCGGCAGGCAGCATGCAAGAAATAATAGTCGCCGCCTTCACAGATAGCCTGTATTTTTGCGCCGTTTAACCTTTCATTAACCGATTGGAAAATACATTTGTTCAATTAACAAACTTTATGAGAAGAATTGTAATTACTGTTTTGGCTATTTGTGCTGCTAATCTGGTGTTTGCTCAGGATACTACTGCTGTAACCCGGGATACTGTAAAAAAACGTACTGCAGCGGCTGCCAATATAGGAGGCTATGATCATTTAATGCTGCAGCTGGGATATACTACCTGGAACGGAAAGCCCGATTCCATTAAAACCTCGGGCCTGCCCCGCACCTTCAATGTGTATTTCATGTTTGCCTTTCCCTTTAAAACCAACCCGCGTTTAAGTGTGGCTATCGGTCCGGGCATTGCTACCGATCATATCTTTTTTGACAGATACATACATCGGCATTAAGGATAATACACCAACACTGGCTTTTAAAAATGTGGGAGATACCACGCATTTTAAAAAATACAAACTATCCACCGCTTATTTAGAAGCGCCTGTTGAATTGCGCTACACCTCCAAACCCGAAGATGATAAACACAGCTTTAAAGTAGCCCTGGGAGCTAAAGTAGGCACCCTGTTAAGTGCCTGGGTAAAAGGTAGAAAACTGGCTGATAAAAATAACAATGACCTGCCTTCCTATACTTCCAAAGAAAAAAGTAAACACTTCTTCAACACTACCCGGTTGTCTGTAATGGGAAGAGTTGGTTATGGAAAATTCAGCCTGTTTAGTTCCTACAGCATTAACACGCTGTTTAAAGAAGGAGTAGCACCTGATGTACGTCCCATGACCATTGGCTTGACGGTAAGTGGCCTTTAAAAGATTTGCATAATACTTGCAAGCGATCCTGGTTAAAGCGGGATCGCTTTTTATTTTATAATAGGTTTGCAATATGCTGGATAAAAGAAAAAAGATCAAAAAAGAAGAACGGGCTGTTTTGGTAGGCGTTATTCTTAAAGACCAAAGAGAAGAAGAGGTATGGGAGTATTTGGATGAACTGGCTTTTTTGGCCGAAACAGCAGGTGCCATTGCCGTAAAAAAGTTTATTCAAAAACTTCCGCATCCCGACAGCCGCACTTATGTGGGTAAAGGAAAGCTGGAAGAAATAAAAAATTATATCAAGGACAGGGATATTGATGTTTTGATATTCGATGACGAACTCAATGGTTCGCAGATCACCAATATTGAAAAAGAGGTCAACATTAAAACCATTGACCGTTCCGATCTTATCCTTGACATCTTTGCCCGCAGGGCCAAAACCGCACAAGCCAAGGCCCAGGTGGAGCTGGCCCAATACCAATATATTTTACCCCGGCTGAGGGGTATGTGGAAGCACCTGGAGCGTTTGGGTGGCGGTATCGGCACAAGAGGTCCGGGTGAAACCGAGATTGAAACCGACCGCCGTATTGTTCGCGATAAGATCTCTCTTTTAAGAAAGCGCCTGGCCGAAATTGACAAGCAGGCCTTTACCCAACGCAAGGACAGGGGCGAATTCATTCGGGTTTCACTGGTGGGTTATACCAACGTAGGCAAATCGACCATTATGAATTTGCTGACCAAAAGCGATGTGCTGGCCGAGAATAAACTGTTTGCCACGCTTGATACCACCACACGCAAAATAGTATATGAAAACACGCCTTTTTTACTGAGCGATACGGTTGGTTTTATCAGAAAGCTGCCGCACCACCTGGTAGAAAGTTTTAAAAGTACGCTGGATGAAGTAAGAGAAGCAGATATTTTATTGCATGTGGTTGATATTTCGCACCCCAATTACGAAGACCAGATAGGAGTGGTGAATAAAACCCTGCAGGAGATCAAGGCGTTTGAAAAACCAGTGATTACGGTTTTCAATAAAATGGACCTGTACATTAAACATACATTCGATGAATGGCTGGAAGAATCCACCAAACAGCAGATCCTGGAAGATTTGAAAGCAAGGTGGCAGGACCATACAGGCGGCAATGCCATTTTTATTTCGGCACTGGAAAGAACGAACATCGACGAATTGCGCAAAACAATTTTAGATAAGGTAAGAGAATTGTACCGCATTCGTTATCCCTATAAAACAGCATTTTTTTATTAATGACAGATGATAAATAAAGATGTACTCCGGTGGGTAAAAATTGCAGATGCCGTGGAAGAAATAACGTTTGCCCCCAACAACATAGCAGAAGCAGATGCAGATGGAAAACACATTTGCGTAGCCAAATACAAGGATGAATTATTTGCTTTTGCCTACAAATGCCCGCATGCCGGCGGCTTTTTTACAGACGGCTACCTGGATGCGTTGGGAAATGTAGTGTGCGCCCTGCACCGCTATAAATTTTGCCTGAAAAACGGACGCAATGTGAGTGGCGAGGGTTATTATTTAAAGCATTGGCCCGTAGAAATCCGCCCTGATGGCGTGTTTGTAGGTTTGGAAAAAAACAAATTGTTTGGATTGCTTTGAGCCATAACCTGGGTCTGTTTTTTTAAAAAACCGCGACTTACTGTGCAATCCTGTACTTAAAAAATTTTCAAAGGCGTGCAAAATCTTATCACAAAGTGCTAATTGCATCATTTTGAATTTGGTAGAAATATAAAATCGCCTATTTTTGCCGTCCCAAAACGGGAAATTCCTCCTTAGCTCAGTTGGTTAGAGCATCTGACTGTTAATCAGAGGGTCGTTGGTTCAAGTCCAACAGGGGGAGCAGAAAGCCGGCACAATTGCCGGCTTTTTTATGGGCTTACGTATGCATGGCAGAAACCTGACAGTAGCTTTGACACTTGTCAAGGCGCATAAATACCTGCAGGCAGCCTTTCCGCAAGTTTTTTCCGGGCAATGACTTCTCTGAGGTTCGCTTTGCATGTCGACATCCGTTAAACTAAAGGCTTCAGATGTTTTTCATGCGTTTCTGTAGAAACATCCGGACAAATAAAGCAGGCCCGCCATAAGTAAACCCCTACTTAACAGATTAAACATTACCCCTATCTTTACTGCCACCACCTCTATATGATTAAGCACACTATTCTGTGGGCAGATGACGACACGGATGATTTAGAATTGTTTCATGAAGTACTACTGGAATTAACAACGGAGTATGAACTGCTCAAGTTTTACAACGGGCAGCAGGTACTTGATTATCTTAAAGAACCGGGAGAACAGGGCTCCATCCCTGCCTGATCATCCTGGATATGAATATGCCGGTGCTGGATGGAAAGCAAACACTTGCTGCCCTGAAAACCGGGGAACGGTACCAGTCGATACCTGTAGTTGTTTTTACCACATCAGACAGTGAGGCAGACCGGATTTTCTGTGCCCGTTTCGGCACAGACAATGATTACCAAACCACCCCGGTATGAGCCTCTTAAAGAAGTCATTAAAGACCTGTTGTTTTATTGCTGTCATTAAGCTTACCGGCCTTGGATGCCCCCTCGTGTATATACCTTTCTTCGTCTTACACAGGCAGCAGCACCTTGAAGGAAGACCCTTTACCCGGCTCACTTTCGGCCCAGATGTAACCCTTGTGGTTTTCCACTACTTTACGGGCAATGGAGAGTCCCACACCCGTTCCGGCGTATTCGCTCCTGCCATGAAGGCGTTGAAACATACCAAAGATCTTATGGGCATACTGCTGCTCAAAACCAATTCCGTTATCGGCTACTTCAATAAGATAATAGCTTTTGCCGGCTTGTTGGGCAGGAAGATCTAACGGAACGTCAGCGCCGGTAACCGTGCGGGAGTTTATGCTGATCTGCGGAGGTTCGCCGGGTTTACTGTACTTCAGCGCATTTCCAAGCAGGTTTTGAAAAAGCTGCTGCAGCTGTCTCCGGTATCCTTTTACGGTGGGTAGCGGCCCAATGCTAATGACAGCCTTTTTTTCTTCCACCTGAACTTCCAGGTCGGATAGTACGAACCGGAGCTTTTCATTCAGGTCCACCTCTTCCATTTGCAGCGGTGTAGCGCTTACATGGGAGTAGGACAGCAGGTCATCTACCAAAATGGTCATGCGGTCAGTGGCATTTTGCATCCGTTCAAACAGGTCTGTCTCTTTATCGTTCATACGGCCACGTAAGGCTGGTTTTCAAACGGTCGGAGAACGTACGGACCTTACGAATCGGCTCTTTCAGGTCGTGCGAGGCGGCATGGGCAAATTCTTCCAGGTAGGCATTAGACCGTTTCAGATCATCAACAAGTTTTTCCAGCTGGAACTGTGTTTTCTTCAGGGCCGTATGATCGGTAAATGTTACCAGCACCTCGCCGTCCACTTTTGTGCTAAGGAGGTCCAGGTCCAGGTACAGATCCAGGCCATCGACATGGCAATGTATGTCTTCCCGCAGTGTTTCACCCGTCAGGTACGTTTTCTTGTACATATCGAAAATACCATTGTGGAAATAACCGGGGAAGTAGTCACTAGCTAAAGTGCCCCGAAGCGCTTCCGGTGTTTTATTGACGTAGGTGCTAAAGGTGGGATTGGCAATAACAAAGCGGAAATCAGCTATTTCGCCCTGTTCATTCCATACCGGCGCAAAAGTGATCATACCGGATTGGGAACTGTTAAATACAGCCCTGAGCCGCTCTGCCGCCTGCTCAAACCGGAGTTGCGCCTGTTTCGTGTTTGTTACGTCCATGAAAACGTTGATCAGGTGATCGCTATCCATCCTGGCTACCGAAAGCTCCAGCCACCGTTGCGTTGGTTCAAAATAATATTGGGTATGAAGGGGCTCTCCTGCACTGAGCGTATCCAATGCCGTCCGGTAAAGAGGGCTGTCCAGCATAGCCGGATCCACCTCGCGGATCGTTTTAGATAAGGCCTCTTCTTTGGGAACCCCCGTAAATTTAAATGCCAGGTCATTTCCAAGTATCGTCCGGCCATCCACCACATTGCCTGCTTCATCCCGGATAACCTCGGTAACAGAAAGGCCGGCAGGAGAATATTTTAGCAGGTTGTCCAGGAGGGTCTTCTGCTGCCGCAGTTGTTGTTTTTGCTCCTTGAGCCGTTTGATGGTGCGGTTTTCTTCCGTGCGGTCCTGCACTATACTTAAGATACCGCCGCGTAACTTGGTTCGTAGTACACGGGCATATTTATTCAGTGCCGGGTTGTAGAAATTGGTTTCCGACTTTTCGCCGGTTTTATACACTCTTATCATTTCTTCCATAAACGCTTCCCGTAACTTGGCTGTCATGGTGGGAGAAACAGAGACCCGTAATCCCCTTTGCTGTTCACGGGTCAGGTTCAGGTATTTCAGTCCTTCCTCGTTGCAATAGGCAAATTCAAAATCGGTAATAGTAGTGCCGTCTTCACTCCAAATGGGTTTTAACCATATGATTGCCTGGGGTTGTACATCGTAAAGTTCAGAAAATAACCGGTTGTCGTACTGTGTATCGTTCATAATTTATGGGTGGTGCAAATTACGTTGATTTCTTACTGTGGATAATAGCCGGATCGTTCTTTACTTTAATAAGAAGGTGTAAATCTTACCCGGCAATTTAAGGTACTTAATTTCCATGCCACCACCTG
>CAVOOL010000013.1:0-90681 GCA_963697545.1 uncultured Bacteroidota bacterium
TCTGTGCCCGCTTTGGTACAGACCATGATTACCAAACCACCCCGGTATGAGCCTCTTAAAGAAGTTATTAAAGACCTGTTGTTTTATTGTGGTCATTAAGCTTACCGGCCTTGGATGCCTTGTGTATATACCGTTCTTCTGTCTTACACAGGCAGCAGCACCTTGAAGGAAGACCCTTTACCCGGCTCGCTTTCGGCCCAGATGTAACCCTTGTGATTTTCCACTACTTTACGGGCAATGGAGAGTCCCACACCTGTTCCGGCGTATTCGCTCCTGCCATGAAGGCGCTGAAACATACCAAAGATCTTGTGGGCATACTGCTGTTCAAAACCAATTCCGTTATCGGCTACTTCAATAAGATAATATCTTTTACCGGCTTGTTGGGCAGGAAGATCTAACGGAACGTCAGCGCCGGTAACCGTTCGGGAATTTATCCTGATCTGCGGAGGCTCGCCAGGTTTACTGTACTTCAGCGCATTTCCAAGCAAGTTTTGAAAAAGCTGCTGCAACTGTCTCCGGTATCCTTTTACCGTGGGTAGCGGCCCAATGCTAATGACAGCCTTTTTTTCTTCCACCTGAACTTCCAGGTCGGATAGTACGAACCGGAGCTTTTCATTCAGGTCCACATCTTCCATTTGCAGTGGTGTAGCGCTTACATGAGAGTAGGACAGCAGGTCATCTACCAAAATGGTCATGCGGTCCGTGGCATTTTGCATCCGTTCAAAAAGGTCTGTCTCTTTATCGTTCATACGGCCCGTAAGGCTGGTTTTCAAACGGTCGGAGAACGTACGGACCTTACGAATCGGCTCTTTCAGGTCGTGCGAGGCGGCATGGGCAAATTCTTCCAGGTAGGCATTAGACCGTTTCAGATCATCAACAAGTTTCTCCAGCTGGAACTGTGTTTTCTTCAGGGCCGTGTGATCGGTAAATGTTACCAGCACCTCGCCGTCCACTTTTGTGCTAAGCAGGTCCAGGTACAGATCCATGCCATCAACATGGTAATGTATGTCTTCCCGCAGTGTTTCACCCGTCAGGTACGTTTTCTTGTACATATCGAAAATACCATTGTGAAAATAACCGGGGAAGTAGTCACTAGCTAAAGTGCCCCGAAGCGCTTCCGGTGTTTTATTGACGTAGGTGCTGAAGGTGGGATTGGCAATAACAAAGCGGAAATCAGTTATTTCGCCCTGTTCATTCCATACCGGCGCAAAAGTGATCATACCGGATTGGGAACTGTTAAATACAGCCCCGAGCCGCTCTGCCGCCTGCTCAAACCGGAGTTGCGCCTGTTTCGTGCTGGTTACGTCCATGAAAACGTTGATCAGGTGATCGCTATCCATCCTGGCTACCGAAAGCTCCAGCCACCGTTGCGTTGGTTCAAAATAATATTGGGTATGAAGGGGCTCTCCTGCACTGAGCGTATCCAATGCCGTGCGGTAAAGAGGGCTGTCCAGCATAGCCGGGTCCACCTCGCGGATCGTTTTAGCTAATGCCTTTTCTTTGGGAACCCCCGTAAATTGAAATGCAAGGTCATTTCCAAGTATCGTCCGGCCATCCACCACATTGCCTGCTTCATCCCGGATTACCTCGGTAACAGAAAGGCCGGCCGGAGAAAATTTTAGCAGGTTGTCCAGGAGGGTCTTCTGCTGCCGCAGTTGTTGTTTTTGCTCCTTGAGCCGTTTGATGGTGGCCTGTTCTTCCGTTCGGTCCTGCACGATAGTTAAAATGCCACCGCGTAATTTGGTACGTAGTACACGGGCATATTTATTCAGTGCCGGGTTGTAGAAATTGGTTTCCGACTTTTCGCCGGTTTTATACACCCCTATCATTTCTTCCATAAACATTTCCCGTAACTTGGCTGTCATGGTGGGAGAAACAGAGACCCGTAATCCCCTTTGCTGTTCACGGGTCAGGTTCAGGTATTTCAGTCCTTCCTCATTGCAATAGGCAAATTCAAAATCGGTAATGTTGGCGCCATCTTCACTCCAAATGGGTTTTAACCATATGATTGCCTGGGGTTGTACATCGTAAAGTTCAGAAAATAACTGGCTGTCGTACTGTGTATCGTTCATAGTTTATAGGTGGTGCAAATTACGTTGATTTCTCCCTGTGGGTGATAGCCGGATCATCCTTTAACTTAATAAGAAGATATAATTCCTGCCCGATAATTTAAGGTATTTAATTTTCATGCCACCACCTGGGAAGGGGAGTGATCTTCCCGCCAGGCGATAATATTGGAAAGCACATTATACCACATACCGCTGGGACACAACGGCGGCCATGCACCATTGGCGACAGCCATTAGAACTGACTTCAGAACTTTTCTCCAAAAACAATGCACTGCAACCTAAAAAATAAAAGGCAGTGAAGCTGATCACTCTCTGCTTCTGGCCCGGGGCTTGTGGATACCCTTAAAGACCAGGCAGCTTTATACCATACTATGACCATTCAACACTTTTCCCCGCAGGTTCCGCCGGGTGAGCTGTTACAAAAACTGTTTGATTCGCTCAATGAAATTGTGTGTGTAATAGACACTCAGGGTTGCTTTGTGTACATCAACCAGGCTTGTTACAGGATCTGGGGGTACCGCCCCGAAGAACTGATTGGCACTTCGTGTTTTGATCTTATTGTAGAAGAAGAGCGGGCCGCCTCTTTCCAGGATACCCGCGATAGCCACGATGGAAAACTAATTCCTACCTACGAGAACCACTATTATCACAAAGACGGTCATATTATCACCATGTTCTGGGAAGGCGGCTGGGACTTTGGCGAAGGGCTCTTATACAGCACCGGCAAAGACATCTCCGAACAAAGACGGCTGGAAAAGCTGGAACAGGAATACAAGACAAAACTGGAAACCACCAAAAGCCAGCTGGAGCATTTAATTAACCGGATCACAGACGGCTTCCTCGGTCTTGATGAACATCAGCGGGTTATTTACTGGAACAAGGCCGCTGAAAACATTTCCCGTCTTTCCCAGGAGGAGATGGTAGGCCACGTGCTGTGGGATGTGCTGCCGGAACCCACCAAAACGCTGGCGCGGCAACAGCTTGCCATCCTCCAGGCACACAATCGTCCCCTTACCATTGAGTTTTTTTCCAAACGTGTTAAAATCTGGATCGAGGTGAACGCCTATATTTCCGGCACGGGTGTATCGGTTTTCTTTCGCGATATAACAGAAAGAAGGAAGCTGCAGGAACAACTGCTGCTGGAAAAGGAAAGGCTGCACCAGGAGAAGGAACTACAACAAAAAAGGATTGCTACCGCCGTTATCAAAGCCACCGAAGAAGAGCGGGCCCTTGTGGGGAAGGAACTGCACGATAATGTGAACCAGGTGCTCACCACCGTGAAGCTTTATAACGAGCTTTGCCTAACGGAAATAGATATACGGGAAGAACTGCTGAAGAAATCGGTCCAGCTTCTGCAGGATTCCATCAACGAAATACGGGGACTTTCCAAGCGTTTGTCGGCCCCTTCCCTGGGCGGCATCCGCTTAAAGGATTCCGTTGCCGAACTGGTGGAAGCCATCAACGCCGCCAACCGGGTAAAGGTGTTTTATGAACAGGATGTAAAGGAACTGGACGTATCCGAGGAGGTGCACATCGCCGTGTACCGCATCCTTCAGGAACATTTTACCAACATCCTGAAACATGCAAAGGCGTCAACCGCCAGGGTACGCCTCACACATAAAAAACAGGAGCTACGATTGGTTGTTACTGATAATGGCCGGGGCTTTGATCCTTCGCAGTACAGCAAAGGCATAGGGGTAGAAAACATGATGAACCGGGCCGAAAGTGTAAACGGAGAACTCCGGCTTATCAGTGCTCCCGGGCAGGGGTGCACCCTTGACCTTACCATAATACTGAAGGATAAAAATTAAAAAGACTGGGACTAACGGTAATAGAAGCTAGCTCTGGCAGGAGCATACGGCATGCCAATGTGCAGAAGCGTATTTGCCTGCTTTATCCTTTGAAAGGATTATCATTGTATTGAAGCCAATCATTAAAGTATAAGATTATAGTAGAGACGTAAATTCCACCTCAACTATTTTTCAATAGCTCACTCACGTTAATGATTATATGTTTTTTATTGTTTTATGCAATGCCACCCTGTTCCCGGAACTCTGTATCAATACCGGTACTGTCGCCGCCGGTGGCAAAATAGGTATTACTGCTTACGGCACTTACCGGGCTACGGTACATGGAAGCCGCCAATAAAGCGGACGAATGCTTTTTCCTGGTTTTAATATCCTTGTCCTGCTGTACAAGCTGCTCTTCTTTTTTTGATACATTCTTACCAGCCTCGCTCACATCCTGTTTTTGCAGGTCCTGGTGCGCCCGGGTAGTGATCATAGCACGGTCTCTGGAAACCTTCATTTCTGTGTTCAGGTAATTTTCGAATTGCTCGGCATAGGCATTACAAAGGGTGGCATTCAACTGGCTTATTTGATGGGACCAGGTACTTTGCAGGCTCATTAATTCTGCGGCGGCCCGTGATACCACGGCGCATTCCTCCTGCCGTACCAGTGGTTTACTGGTTTTCTCTGCGGCAGCTCCATTTGGTTTGGTTGTTCCGCTTACAGCCTGCTGATAAATTTTCATCGTTTCACCGGCACAGGCCCTGCAGGCTTCAGCGCATTCCCTGCAATGTTCCATGTGCTTGTGCTTTTCGCATTCGCTGGCACAGGCAGTACAAATAGTGGCGCACAACTGGCACATTTCATTGGACCAGGCACTTCCCAAAATCATTATTTCTGCTGCTGCCCGGCAAATGACGGCACATTCCAGGTCAAGCCTGATGCACTGTGTAAGGTTTTGTACCTCTTTTTCTTCAAGGCATGAAACGGCACAATGGTTACACATGGTGGCGCATTCAATACAAGCATCAATCGCTTTTTTATACGGTTGGTAAGGCATACTGTTTAATTTTTGATTTTAAAATTTGGGGCAAGCGCAGCCTGGTCTTTGCTGTGTGTGGATTAAAAAGGCAGCGAAACGCTCCAAGGCTTTTCAACTGCGGGAAGAAATTTATGGCAATCCAAGGGCCGCCTAAGCTGAGTTGGTGTTCTCCTGGTTTCATAAAAATAGTTGTTTAGTAAGTTACAAAATATTCAGGAGCCATTCTCTAAAGCCCTTGCTCAGCTTAACTTTAAATGGCATGATTTCATTTTATGCGATGGCTTAAATAAGATCACGTAAGAGCATTAAGGTCTCTTTGCATTGTTGAAGAAGAAAAGGGCTCACAACAGGCAAATTGGATAAAGGGCAGAGGCCTAACAACTAAAAGAACTGTCCAAACTTATAAAGACTCTTTCTTGTCTGCTGATAGAGAAAGCCTCTGTGCTAACGTCAGCAGCTTAGCATACACAGAATACCGATCCCGAAAAAATCGCCGGAAGGAGAAACCCTAAACACTTTAAGCCTCCTGCTTTACCTTCATCCTCTTATGGATACGGCGCTCCAGATTTTATTTGTTTTGGTACTTATAGTACTGGTCATTCTTTTTGTTTTTCAGCCCAGGCGGCCAAACGCCTTTGCCCTGCCGGCTAATTACAAAGAATTACTGAGCGACTACGTAAGCTTTTATGCCGCCCTTGATGAAGAAGGAAAGAAAGCTTTTGAAGACCGGGTGCAAAAATTCCTGTCGGCCGTAAAGATCACCGGCGCCAATGCCCAGGTGGAAGACCTTGACCGCATACTCATTGGGGCCGCCGCTGTCATTCCTGTGTATTTCATTCCCGATTGGGAATATGTGAACCTGAGAGAAGTTTTAGTGTATCCCGGCTACTTCAATACCGATTATGACCAGCATGGAAGCGACCGGACGATCTCGGGCATGGTGGGAACAGGAGCCCTGCAAAACGTTATGATCCTTTCCAAATGGGACCTGCGCCAGGGGTTTATAAACAGTACCGGTAACCGCAATACCGCCATCCATGAATTTGTTCATTTAATTGACAAAATGGACGGCACCCTGGATGGCGTTCCCGAAATATTGCTGGAGCGGAAGTACGTGGCCCAATGGCAGCACCTGCTGCAGGCAACCATGGAAGCCATCAGGCGGAATGAGTCGGATATAGACCCCTACGGGGCTACAAGCCCTGTGGAATGTTTTGCTGTGGTGGCAGAATATTTTTTCAGTCAGCCGGAAACTTTTCGTTTGGCACATCCGCAGCTGGCGGAACTGCTGCAACGGATCTTTGTAAGGAAATGAGACATCACGAGACAACTTTAAGCGTCCCCGATTCCCTGTCCTTCCTCCCGGCCTGGGTCATTATAAAAAAAGCTTAAAGCACCACTCGGGCATTTGTTTACCTGGTTCACAATCCGGAAAGTTGTAGCACCCTCTATGTTGATCCAGGGCCTCTTCCGCGGATCAAAGACCTCCGGTAAGCCGGTGGCGGCTTTCCAGCACACGGTGGAATGTATGCAAAGACCCGGTTTCCATACCACGGTCACTTCACCATTGGTATAGGTTTTTGTAAGGTTATTGAGATCCATATCGCAATAATTTAGGTTCTGAACGAAAGGCCTTGCTGGCAGCGGGCAGGGAAAGCGAATTCAAAGGGATGTGCGAAAAACACTCAGTGCAAGGTAGCCGGTTTTTTCACAACCGCTTGGCAATAAAGCGCTAACGAACCCCAAAATCCCGAACTTTGCGGCCTAAAAACAAAAGCCGCCTATGATAACCATTGTTCCTGCAACAGTGCACGATAGCAGCCTGCTGGCCCGCATCGGCAGCCGGTCTCTGCTCGAATCGCACGGACATAGCGCTCCGGCCCCTGTCATGCAATCCTACGTAAACGAAAAGTTTACCATCACGGCACTGGAAAAGGAGCTGGCCGACTGCCAAAATATCTTCCACATCATTTATTACAACAACCAACCCGCGGGTTATTCCAAGATCATATGCCACCAGCCGCTGGCAGATGTGCCCCAAAAGAACATCACCAAAATGGAACGCCTCTACCTGCTACAGGAATATTACAGTTTGAAACTGGGGCGCCAGCTGCTTCAATTCAATGTAAACCTCTCCAGGCAGAAGGGCGAGGCAGGCATGTGGCTCTATGTATGGAAAGAAAACGAAAGAGCACTCCGCTTTTATACAAAAGCCGGGTTCCAAATCGTAGGGGACGGGTATTTCCGGCTTACCGATGACCATGCCAACCCCAACTGGCAGATGTATTTGCCGTATGAAGGATAGCGAGGAGAGAGCAGGTACAATCATAAACATGCAAGTAATAGTCATGAAACCGTGAGAGGCGAGGTGAGAGGCTTTCTCTTCTATCATCTATCAACCATCAACTATCATCTTTTATTGGACCCAACAACACGATCATTTCTTTTTACGCCACTCCCATGGCGGCACCGGATGGGGCTGCACCCACAAGCCGACCTTTTCCCTTCTTGCCTGCTTTTCCATCAGCTCCCACGCCAGGTTTCGATCATACTTCACATAGTGCCAGGCCAGGCCTTCCTTCAGCAGTTCTTCGTTGATGCAGGTATCCTTCTTATACACCAGGGCCACCGTCCGGCCATACCGGTCAATGTCTTTTTTAATTATAGACACCTTTTGACCGAACACCATGTCGCTTAATCTTTGTTTGGCCACCTGCCCGAAATCCTGTTTCTTCTCCGGGCAATCGATGCCATAGAGGCGGATCTTCACCTGCTCCTTATCACCGGTCAGTAAGGTAAACGTATCGCCATCAGCTATGGCAACGACCTTTCCTTCTGTAGCCGCCAAAGTGGAGGAAGGTTCACCGGTGCAGGAGAATACAAAAAGGTAACAACAAACAAAAACCGCCTGGAAAACACAATTCATAAAGCAAATTAGGTCAAATCATACACCTTATACTAAACTGGTTTCAGGTTTATCAAATGCTACTGTCCATAGTCAATGGTGAATGGTCAATAGAAAATCACAGAGTTGATGACGGGTGGTATGAAAGAAATAACAAACAGGTCTTAGTACGGTAAAGCATATTTTGGTTCACCGGCAGGTTACCCAATGATTTCAGGATTTAATTTCTTCAGGCGCCTCGTTGCTTTCCCGCTTCATTACATAAAAGTTCATAGCGCCCCGAATGGCAAACCCGATCCGCTGGTACAGCTCAATGGCCCTGCGGTTGTCCCCGCGTACATGTAAAAAAGGCGTTTGGTTTTGTTGCCGTATCAGCTGTACCTGGTGCCGCACCAGGCCGGCGGCATAACCCTTTCCTAAATGACCGGGGTGGGTACACACGGCACTCACTTCGGAAAACTGTTGTACGTGCAGGCGCTGGCCGCTCATGGCAACCAGCTTTTCGTTTTCAAAAATGCCATAGTAGTGTCCAAAATCAATGGTTCGCGGGCCAAAGGGACCGGGATTGGTCAGCGCCGTCAGTTGCAGCATCTGCTCTATGTGGCGTTCCTCCAGGGGAATGGGTTCAACGAAATCCATCGGGCCGCCCCGGGCCGGATCAAAGACCAATTGCAGCCCCTTTATTTCATGCAGCAGTTGCCAGCCTTTGGGGCGATGAATTTTGCCGGGTGTGGCGTACAGGATGGTGCGGCCGGAAGGAAGGATGTCATACAACTCTTCAAAGCCTTTTTCATACCCCTCGTCAAAGCCGGCAAACGGAGACACTCTTTCATCAAAGAACTTCACGTTTTCCGTTCCGAAACTAAGATGCCGGTCTCCCGAGATCAAACCCTGGTAAACAGGGTTATTTAATAAATGGTTCACCCTGCAAAACTACCCATCTTGCCAATCAGTGGAAAGAGGATATGCAGGGCAGTGTTTTAGGACCGAAAACACCTGGCCAAGGATTTGCAACAAATAAGGCAAAGCACTGCTCATGAAACGTTATACTAAAGTGCTGCCACTGCTGCTGGCCTTCCTTGTTTTTTGCCTCTGCTGTGAGGGCCAGGAAAAAAACAAAAAGCACAAACACAAAAAAGCCGAAAACCAAACCCTCAATAAAAAGAACAACAGTACAACTCCTGTTAACACAGCGGCGGCCGATTGCGATACCTCCCTCTGGAACTATGTATATAACCCTGAACGATTGCAGGTTATTGACAGGTGTAAAACCGTAACAGGAACCATTGAAGAAAGCCATGTTGAGGAAGACGGCGACCAGCACATGCTGCTAAAGCTGGACAGCGGGCAGGAAGGACTGCTTGTCAAAAAAAACAAAACCAAAAAGCAGGGCTACCTGGTAATTGAAGCGGTTTGTGTAAATAAAGTACGACTGAAAAAAGTAGGTCGCTACCTGTAAGGGGTACATCAATCACATACAGCTTCCCAAACCGGGCGACCATGTACGGGTAACCGGCAGCCTGGTAAATGATACCCATAACGGCTGGAATGAAATTCATCCCATAATGAAAATAGAGAAGTACTAGCACAACTCCCTCCGCGTTGCCTAAGCTCAACTCATTTTTAGAAGCGTATTCTTATTTGCTTGCTGATAAGGAGACCACAACTGTTACAGTATATCTGAAGCTACATCCCAACATGACGAAGATCAGAAAGGTGGCTACTACACATCACCAGGCGAAGCCTGCCAGATGTAGTAATTTAATGGTTAAAAAATCAGTTATGGCAGACACTCCACGCAAAAGAACGGCATCCACCCACGATGCTATTTATGGAATGGGTTTTATTGGCGCCCTGGTCTATTTCATACAAACCGCCACCGGTTTCTGGGTGGGAGCGTTAGGAGTAGTAAAAGCCATCTTCTGGCCCGGGTTTTTGGTGTATCACCTGTTGCAGTATTTAAAGATGTAGCAAGATGTTTTTACATACCGGCTTATTCACCGGAATATTCCCCAAGGCGTCTAAGCCAAAAATTCTGCTTTTTTGACCGAGAAAGAAACAGCCCTTTCCGCAATTGATTCAATGGTATCGGCAGTTCATTGAAGAACACCGGGTGCTGCATGCAGCCATCACTCAACTTTACCAAAAAATAAAAGCTGTCATTACCTGCCAGCAAACCCGTTTCTGTCAAAATATTTAAATCAAAAAGATGAAAGCAAGAATGACCATTGCCCTGCTGTCGATATACTACTACTGGCTGCCTGTAAAAAGCAACCCTTACCACCACCGGTGGAAGAAGAATCACCGGATAGCCATAAAATTGAACAACACCTACCTGGCGGCTGAAAAAATTGATTCTGCGCTATTGTTCTGGGAGATTAACGGCAAGGTTCAAACGCAAAGACTGCAGCTGTCACATGACACCCTGTTTACCGAAACAAAAAACCTTGATAAAGGAACGGGTGTGCTTACGGTGCAGCTTTTTACCAGCATTGAACTGAGGCAAAGAAAACTGCAATGGGAAAAAAGAACAGACGTAACGTTAAAGGACGGCCAGTCCATTGATTGGGCTGCCCCGTTGAATTTTGAGGACAACAACTGGTTTCCCAGGGTGATCATGATTGATGCGCCTACAAACTTTACAGCCATCGTTGCGCTTCGGCCCGATGATGCCTACTTCCTGTTGAAGAATATCCCGGCCGGTTTTAAAATAGAGCTGGAGCGTCATTACGTGGCTACTCCCGGCGGCGCCGTGATTGTGGGCGGCGGACTTTGGAAATGCAATACCGTATGTACAGACGAAAGAGGTATAATTGAAAACCGTGACTTCTTCCGTCCGCTGGCCGGCCAAATGAAGGACCGTGTATATAAAATGGTGGAGGTAGGCATAGGTTTGTTTGGCGATAATTATTCTTCCGGTCCGGGATTTTATTTCAACCATTGGTAGGCGTTAGAGAACGACTGAACGGTGCTCAATAAGCGAAAATAACTTGCCAGCCGTGAGCGATCAGCTTGACGTCAGCTGTCAGCCGTCAGACGTGCACCTGTAGCAACGCTTCCTTTATAGTTCACCCTTGTCTCACGTCTGACGTTTCACGTTTCACGTGTTTTCAGGTCCACTTCAAAGCAGCTGGCTATCAGGTCTTCTTCTGCACATAAATAATGGAATCGATGCGGTTTTCCATTTGAGTGTCCTCCTCAAACCGGCTCAGGTAAAATTCTTCATAAAAGGCTTTGATAATGGCAGCCACAGGGACTAGCCAGCAGAATGCCCACAAAACCAAAGGCCGCCCCCATCGCCAGCAAAACAAACAGGACAGAAACGGGGTGCAGGTTCATCGTAGACGAACGAAGCCTGGGCATGACAAAATCACCAATAATTTCAGCAAGAATTAAAAAGAAGACAGTCACCCATACAGCAGTCATGGCACTAACTGATAGTGACACCAATATGGGCGGCACCGACATAATGTAAAACCCTATTCTGGGAATCATTTCAGCAAAAAACGTTAACGCTCCCCATACCCAGGCCCCGGGTACATGCATCAGGCTTAAAAAAAGCACCACGCATACGGCTTCTATAAATCCGCCAATCAAATTGGACCGCATCCATCCAATGATCATCACCGAAGATTGAATGAAGGCTCTTTGTGCTTTATCCCTTTGCGGCGGGCTAAACAGCGAAAGATACAATTCCACCATAGGCCGCGGATCCACCACCATATAGGCCACGATGCTGATAAAGACGACCACCAGTAATATAGATCCGATCAATGAAATAGAGTAACCTCCTATACGCCATAAGGCACCGGGCAAAAAAGATGTCCACCCGGGCGGCGCCGTTCCTGCGGGTGGTTCTTTTACCAGGCCGGGAAAATTTTTGAGCCAGCCGGATATGGCAGCCTGGATCTTGGCAGTGTACAGGGGCAAATCATTTATCAGCGTTTTTAGCTGCGCCATGATCCGGGGTACAATCAACCACCCCAATAAACCCATTACAAGAAATATGATAAAAAAAACAAGTAAAGAAGCCCAGAGCCTGCGGATGTTTTTTCGCTCCAGCCGGGTAACAGGGGCATTAATACTAATAGCAACGACTATGGCCAGCAATAACAGCAAAACAATACTGAGCGTGGTGTACAAAAACCAAAGCAGTATAAAAATGCCCGCAGCAAAAGCGATCGCTTTTACAAGTGCCTGGTAAAGATTGGCAGGAGCCTTTTGCATAGCGGGTGTTTGTAGGAAAGAACCTGTTTTCACTCAGGCAGGTATAGCGATTACTAAGGTAAGCCAATACCAGCGCTGTTTATGGTAAAATTTCTATATTCCAAGGCAAAAGCAGCTAAATTTTTTACGCCTGAGGGCTGGTATTTTTATAAACATGAACGGGCGGTTGCCTAAAGTCCTGAAGTGGATGACAGCTTTCACCCGCTTCAGGGTTTTTCAAAAACCAATAACTACAATTTTTTTCTATAATAATTACATCCTTTCGGGATTAGATGGCAACCTGACAATGATAATCGCATCAGGAAAGAGCAGATGCCAACGGCATCAAAGGTTTATAGCCGTATAATACATTTGAATGTTCGACCCCCGAGGGGTCGCAGTCACCCATTACCCTCTTTTTCTATAAAGCTGCGATCCCTTTGGGATCAGGGGAGTGCCTTCCGGCTAATCGGCACCGAATGACTTCTCCATGAGGCATCCTGGGATACTGCCAAGAACATGAAGCAGCCTCCCTCTTCCCTTATTCTTTTTTTCTATACTAATGACATCCCGCGGGATTAGAAAGGGAGTGCCTGCTGTTTTTAATTCAGCTGTGTTTCTCCTTTTATTTTAAAGCCCCCCGGGATAGTTCTTATTTTTATAGTACGCTTCCTGTTATGAAAAATATTTTCACCGGCACCAATTCGTTGCGCAGGCATTTAAGGTTATACATCTCCTTAGGTCTTACCGCTGTGGTTTACTGGTTCATCAGGGGGCACTACTCTGCCGCTTTTACGTTTATGCTTTGCTGGATCAGCTTTTCAGTTACGCTTTTATTTTTCCTTTGGACCATTATCGTCACCAACCACCCCAGGGATATGGCCATTGTAGCCAGCGAGGAGGATTCCAGCCGGATGGTTATCTTTTTATTTTCGCTGGTAGCAGCCGTGGCCAGCCTTTTTGCCATTATTCTTCTTTTACAATCAGCGCCGGACAGTTCCAAATCCGGTTTAAGCAGCCATATTTTGCTGGCCGCTGCAGCCGTTGGTGCAAGCTGGACTACTCATTCATACGTTGTTTGCCATACGGTATGCACACATGTATTACAGCTTTTCTACCCACGAAGAAAAAAAACAAAAGCGGCATTCAGGCGGACTCATTTTTCCCGGTGATAACCAACCTGATTTTCTCGACTTCGCCTATTTTTCTTTTGTGCTGGGCATGACCTTCCAGGTATCCGACGTGCAGATCACGGATCGCAGCATTCGCCGGCTGGCCATCATACACGGGCTTCTGTCGTTTATATACAATACGGCCATTGTAGCGCTGAGCATTAATATTATTTCGGGTGTTTTAGGGAAGTAAACCGGGACCATACGGACTGTACCGGTTGCAGGTACATTTCATCTGCCATATTACAACAGCGAACACCAAGCTGGTTTCAGGTTTATAAAATCCCGCTGTCCATAGTTAATGGCAATGGTTAATGGAAAATCAGAAATTTAATGACAGGCTGGTATAATCTATTGCATACATCCAACCCCGGAAATAAAAGAAATGGCTTTTTACGGCCATCCCTTTTTATTTTTTCATCATATTTATCCACACATATCTTTGTGCCCCTAAAGCCTGTCCCTTTGTTAAAAAGTGAAGCTTATTGGCATTTTAGACTAGCTGCTGCCTTTAGTTTGATATTAGCTGTTTTACTGGCAGCCTTCGTCACTATTTACGGCAAGCATCATTCATTTTTGATCATCAACGGTTTTAACAGTCCCCCGTTTGATTTCATCTTCCGTTATTTTACTTACCTGGGCGATGGGATGGTTTGGATACCCTTGCTGGTTTATGTTTTTGTTTATAAAAGGAAGTTTTTGCTTACGGTGATCCTGGCTTTTATTATTTGCACGGTGCTCATCCAGTTTTGCAAGTGGGTGATCTTTGCCGATGCCCTGCGGCCGTTGGGAGAATTGAAAAACCAGATCCGGATGGTGCCGGGAGAACACGTTCACCGCATCAGCAGTTTCCCTTCAGGCCATACCAGTATTGCCTTTACCTATGCCTTGTTGATGGCTTTTTTACTAAAAAGGCTGTTTTGGACATTCTTCTTTCCGCTGGTGGCCTTTTTTGTAGGGTATTCCAGGGTTTACCTGGCCCAGCATTTTGTAACCGATGTTTTTGCCGGGATTCTTGTGGGCATGGCATCGGCCTTTTTGGCCCTGATTATCTACGAACGACTTCATAAAATAAAGGCACAGAAAAAGACCGGTACATAACAAAGAGCATCTGCCTAGCATCACAAGTGAAGGATGGCATTTTATTTGAACAACGTGTATTTCATTTTATTTCAATGAAGTACAACTATATCTACAGGACCTATCTGATTTCAGCTTTTTTATTATTGTTGCTGACAAGAGTGCCAATCGCAAAGCAAAAGCAATGCTTCGCCAACCGGCTATAATTTGCAGGCACCCAAAATCATCAGGCTGCCTAAAGAAGTAAACCAGATTTCAGGTATTGCTTATTATGAAGCGGATAAATCTGTATTTGCTATTGACGACGATCACGGGAACCTTTATAAAATTTCGCTGAAAGAAAAACCTGAAATTGAACAGTGGGAATTTGGGAAAGCCAAGGATTATGAAGAAGTTGTATTGGTAAATAATAGTTTTTACGTTCTGAACAGCAAAGGACAAATCGTTTACTTTCCTTTTTCATTTCCCATTCAAAAAGTTGAAAAGGCCGGCTTGGGATTGGGCGGGAAAAATGAGTTTGAAATCTTGTATAAAGACCCTTCCGCTGACCGGCTGATGATGATTTGCAAAGAATGCGAAGGGGATGAAAAAAACAAACTGTCTGTGTATGCGTTTAGCCTCGCCACCCATTCCTTCGAAAAGGAACCGGTAGCCGTACTCAATGTAAAGGAAATAGAAGCCCGGCTGGGCAGGAAAATTGGAAGGTTCAAACCCTCCTCGGCAAACGTTCATCCCCTGACAGGAGAGGTGTATATCATTTCAGCCATTAACCATCTTTTGGTGGTAGCCGGCAGCGATATGTCGGTCAAAGGAGTTTTTGAACTGGATGCTAACCTCTTTAAACAACCCGAAGGACTTTGTTTTAATGCCAAAGGCGACCTGTTCATTTCAAATGAAGAAGCCGGAGCAGGGAAGGCAACCATATTAATATACTCATATCAGAAATAGTCTTTCATAGATAAATACGTGAAACGTGAGACGTCAGACGTGAGACAAGAGTGTACTATGACCGAAGAGTTTCCTTGGTTTCACGTCTCACGTTTGACGTTTCACGGCTGTCTGACAGCAGGTTGGCATAATAATGGTTCACTCACTATTGACCGGCCGCCTTCCCGGCCAGCGTCAAAGCCAGTTCCGGTTCGTTGGTGGTGATGTAATCAAACCCCTTGGCCAGGAGCCACTTTATCTCTTCTTCGTTGTTCACGGTCCAGGCGTTCAGGGCAATGCCGTTCTTTTTGGCGCTTTCTATCCATTCGGGATGGGCCTTAAAAACAGAAAAATGATAATCGGCCCCGCTGATGCCGTCTCTTTTTAATTGTTCCGGTGGCTGATCGCCATTTAAATATTGCGTGGGCACACCCGGGCTCACCTCCAGCACTTTTTGTAAAATCGCGTAGTCAAAGCTGATATAAACGGTGAGTGGTTCTGCCTTCAACTCCCTTACCAGGGCCACTACTTTTTCAGCTATCTGCTTTCCTCTTTCCTTGCTGGCAGAAGGTTTTATCTCCAGCACCAGTCTTGTTTGCCTGTTGCCTTCCAAACCGGCCAGCAAATACTGGCGAAGGGTAGGAAGGGTTTCGCCGTTGGATAATTTGTGCACGGCCAGTTCACGAAAGGTGGTCTTTTCTATTTCCAGCTTGTTATAGTGCGGGTCGTGGTTGACGACCAGCGAATCATCGGCCGTCATCCGTACATCAAACTCCGATCCCGTGCACTGCAGGCGGATGGCTTCCTTCAGGGAAGCAATCGAATTTTCGGGATGGTTGTTTTTTTTGAAGGCGCCCCTGTGGGCCACTACCGGGTTGGAGGCAAAGGAAACAGCCGGCCTGTTTTTGCTGACGGCACAGGAAGCAAATAAAATAGTACTAAAAACAATTGCTTTTTTCATATGGTCGTTTAGTGATGAAGTGAATGTTATTTATAGCATGATTTCTTGTTAAATTAACGTAACTACCGCACCAGCATTACCCAGCCTTTCAGGGTTGCAGGCAGGCCTTTTACACGAATGATATAGGCGTACACGCCGGAGGGCAGGTCTTTATCCTTTAATCTCCCGTTCCAGGGTTTGCCGATATCTTTTGATGTATAAACCGCCTGTCCCCACCGGTTAAAAACCTGTATTTCATATTCGGGATAAGCCCGTAAGGCCGGGATGTTCCAGACATCATTCAAACCATCGCCGTTTGGTGAAAAAGCGTTGGGCACATAAAGGCCTTCAAAAACATGCACCTTCACCACATCGCTGGCCGTGCCGCAACCATTATTCGAAACCACTTCCAGTGTATAGCTGATGTCTTCTGCCGGGCTCACCACCGGTTGCAGCGAGGCAGGATTGTCCATGAACTGCGAAGGCGACCACCCATAGGTTACAGCAGTGCCGCCGGCTGTTCCCGATAACTGCGCCGTTTGTCCCCGGAGTATATATTGATCTTCTCCCGCATCGGCCACCGGCTTTTTGCTAACGTTTACCTGCACCCAGGCGGTATCGGTACAGGAAAATTCGTTCGATACGATGACCCGGTACAGGGTGGAATCTTTGGGCGAGGCAACGGGATTGGGAATGGAGGGAGAAGAAAGCGAGGCAAAAGGCGTCCATGAATAAGCGCTGCCGCCGGAACTTTCCAGGTGGACCGCTACGCCTTCACAGATAAAAAAACGATCGGTACGGACAGCGGCCACCGGCCGTGGATGGATCATTACCTCCACCGTGTCTCTGCGCCTGCAACCGGCATCGTTGACCACTTCCAGGAAATAGCTGCCCGACCGGGAAGGCTGCGCATTGTCCAGGGTCACCGAGGCTCCCGTGGCTGCAAAGCCATTAACGCCGGTCCAGTGGTATTGCAAACCACCGCTGGCCGAAAACGTAATGGCATTACCTTCACAAAAAGGCCCGTTCACAGACACTGTTTTAGCCGGGTTGGCATGCACCTTTACGGTCAGCACATTGGAGTTGATCTTGCATTGGGCAATGCCAAGGTTTTCAACCCTTGCCACGGACAGGCGGTACTGGTAGGTGCCCGCAGGTGTGGAGGATGAAAAAGTTTTACCAAGCGTTATATCATTGGCACCGGGTATGTCTGTCCATTTAGCTACCGTTATCCAGGCTTTCCTGCCACTGGAAATAAGGATTGGTGTACCCGGCAGATACCTTACAGGTAAACACCTGCGGCTGCGCTTCTCCTTCGCAAAATTCTTTTACCACCTGGCCACCCGCAATGGAGGCATCGAGCAGGGGCCCGCAGGGCCGGAAAGTGATATCGTCCAAAGCCAGGTCGTTTCCGCAACCACCCGGCGCATTGTTCACAATACGAACCACTACCCTGCTTACATCGGCAGGGGTAGTAAAGAAAAACCCATATTGCTTCCAGGTGGGCACGGGGCTGGATGGAATATCGCCTGTATTTACCGATTGCAACACGGTTCCATCGGTTTTTTCCACCGAAAAGGTAAGATTGGGCTGGATGGAACCATTGGCGCAGGTGGAAAGCCGGATCATGTTCAGGATCCATGCGGCAAATTCATACGTGGTGCTATGGCACAACACATCAACGGTATCTATATAGAAGGCACTGGGTTGATAAGAAGCGTTCACCAGCATAAAATAGCCATTGGCGTTGCCTGTATGATCGGAAGAAACAGAGTGCCAGGTACTGCTGAAGCAGGCCGAGGTGCGGTTCACCACGGAATAAAAACCATCATTGGGACAATCGCCTGAGCGAAAGCTGTAATTGGTGGTAGCTGCTGACAAGGGCGGCCCCGGGTTGGCGCCTGAGCCAAAACTGATGTTTACAATAGGATCGCCAAGGCTTCCCTGGCAAAGCTGGGCACCGGCTGGCTTAAAGAAGACCAGCCCGGATAAAAGCAGCAAAGGGATTGTAAACTTCGTTCGTCTCACACTGTTATTCCCAATAGTTCCTGGCGGAATGGGTTATGAAGATAGACATCAAATTTATTTCTGCAGTGCCGGAATAAAATTAAAGCCTGTCAATGCGTTGGGTGAGATCGGATTTAAATTATGAATGATCAAACAGTGGTTACGAAAAGAATAAAAGATGCAAGAGTGTTTGTTGTGATGACTTATGGGAAAGCAAAGGTTGGCAAGAAACCGACCTGGCAATAATGTTTGTTTGTCCTGGTAAGGAGTATAGAGGTAGGATTGCAAAAGGTTTTTTGATGGAAGATTTGACAAGCCTTCCGAGGCGTTTACATAATGAAATTTGCGGATAAAAGAGTTTATACGTTAGCTTCCCTATCCATTCTTCGCAGAATCACTAAGGATTTGTTTGTAGGTCCTCATGATTTTGTCCGAATTGCTTTTTTGTTCCGATTCTGCGTTCTAATTTGGAACAGTAATCACTGACCCGGTTTTTATAACACTAAAATGCTAACCTATGAAAACTATCGTGCAACTCTACAAAGGCAATCCCATCCTGGCGTTGGTTATTAATTGCATTGGCTTTTTTATTTGGGCCACAACATTGATTTTGATGATGGTTATACTAACAGTGGCTTTTGCTGGTTAAGCTGCTGTACTTTAGGTTCATACAAGGCCTTCTTCGGAAGGCCTTTGTATTTGCACATAGTGCTTACCGTGTTATTTGTAAATTGCCGTCATGAGAGGATTTTTCACCGCCTGTGGGCTGGCGCTTTGTCTTTTTTGCCTGGCACAAACACAGCAACCTGCCCCCATAAATGTTACCATGAGCTATGGTGCTATTACACGGGGCGATTCAACGCAAAAAAAACTGGCCCTTGTTTTTACAGGCGATGAATTTGGCGAAGGCGGCAGCGCTATTTTACAAACCTTAAAAACAGAGAATATAAAAGCTTCCTTCTTTTTAACCGGGCGGTTTTACCGCAACCGCTTTTTTAAAAAAATCATTCAGCAATTAAAAAAAGAAGGGCATTACCTGGGCGCCCACAGCGATGCGCATTTGCTGTATTGCGACTGGAGCAAAAGAGACAGCCTGCTGGTAACCAAACAGCAGTTTATGGACGACCTGGATAAGAACTATAAAGAACTAAACCGCTTTGGTGTTTCCAAAAACGCAGCGCCTTTTTTTCTGCCGCCCTACGAATGGTATAATGATTCGATTGCTGCCTGGACAAAGGAAAGAGGGCTTCAGCTGGTTAATTTCACTCCCGGCACTTTAAGCCATGCCGACTATACGACGCCGGCCGATAAAAATTACAGGAGCAGTGCGGTTATCTACAAATCCATTACAGATTACGAAGCAAAGCGGCCCTCCGGGCTCAATGGTTTTATTTTATTGATGCACATTGGCACCGATGCCAAACGCACCGATAAATTTTATGAACAATTGCCACAACTGGTTCAATGGCTGAAGGCTAAGGGTTATCAGTTAGTAAGAGTGGACGAATTGCTGAAGTGATTGTGGTAACTGACTAAGCCGATGTCAGGAGAGCCATCGTGAAACGTGAGACGGCAGACGTGAGACAGCAACCGCTTTCTCTTCTATCATCTATCAACTATCATCTATCATCCTGATAGTCCTTTGGTATAAGAGAGCTTCTCCTCACCAGTCACCACTCACCACTCACAAAAGGCCTTTGTGAGATGGCTTCTAGCCCTATGCCTTCCTCTTAACTTAACCTTAATTTTGCTTGATTCATCCGCTGCCGCCCTCGCCATACCGCCGCAGTTTGTAAATTTGCCCAAAATCCAACTTCATGAAGTTTGAGAAAATTCATAATAAAGGCCAGGCCCGGCTTTTTCAAAACCCGTTTTTGGAAAAGCTGACCAAGGGACATCCTCTGGTAATCTGGGGAATGTATTTGCCTTTTATTATAGGCCTTCCTGTGTATGCGTATACGAAACTGGGTTTTAGCGGCGGCAAAATTGCCCTGTGGTTTTTTGGCGCCATGCTCTTCTGGACTTTTTTTGAATACCTGGCGCACCGCTTTGCTTTTCACTGGATAGCCGAAAGCCAGAAAGCCCAGAAGTTTGTGTACATCATGCACGGCAACCACCACCATTATCCCCGCGACCGGGACAGGTTGTTCATGCCACCTGTACCCAGCATTATCCTGGCTTCTTCTTTATTTGCCATACAATACCTGATCTTAGGCTGCTAATGTTTATGTATTCTTTCCCGGGTTTATTTTGGGCTACCTGCTTTATGCTTCCATGCATTATGCCATTCATGCCTGGAACCCTCCGTTCAAATGGATGAAACCACTCTGGAGAAATCACCACCTGCATCATTATAAGGATGAGGGAAAAGGCTTTGGGGTGAGTTCCACTATTTGGGACCTTGTGTTCGGAACTATGTTTGATCTGAAAAAAGAAAAAGAGGACAAACAAAAGGTACAGGAACTGATGTTCGAAAAATCTAAGTAATAACAGCTGCCAGCTTTGAACGATGGGCTATCCGCCTGACGGTTTCAGGCTTGAGCTTACAGCTAAGCGTTTATAGCTTCTCTCACTATGGGTCAGAAAAAATTGGTACGGTTTGCCGAACTGGAAACATTTTCAAATGTGCTGCAATATCCTGTAGCCATGAGTGGTACATGGAACCAGTTTTTTGAGAATAAAAATCCGGTTGTGCTGGAGCTGGCTTGTGGCAAGGGCGAATACAGCCTGGGACTTGCCCAGATCTATCCCAACAAAAACTTTATTGGTGTTGACCAGAAAGGGAACCGTTTATGGGTGGGTGCTAAAAAAGCCATTCAGTATAACTTAAAGAATGTTGCCTTCCTGCGCATACAAATTGACCGCATCACCGAGTTCTTTGCTACCGAAGAAGTGGATGAAATATGGATCACCTTTCCTGATCCGCAGCTGCGCATTTCCAAATCGAAAAAGCGGTTAACGCATCCCAAATTTTTGCGCTTGTATTACCAGATCCTTAAACCCGGCGGAAAGATCCATTTGAAAACGGACAGCCCCGATCTTTACCACTTTACCAAAAAGGTAATGGATATGTACGGCTGCACGCTGCACAAGGATTACAACGACGTATATGCAGAGCCGGGCATACCCAAAGAACTGCACATTAAAACGCACTACGAATCATTGGATATAGCGGGAAGCAACCGGGTTCATTATCTATGTTTTTCCTTACCGGAGCATTTGCCATCCAAAGTGCTGGATGCTGCCCTACAACAGTTTTTGAAAGATGAAGCAGGAATTGATTGAAGGTGAAGATTATTACCTGAATGAAAAGGGATTGCTCACGTTTACTTCCAAATACCTTTCCGGCCGTGGTTATTGTTGCGGCAACGGATGTAAGCATTGTCCGTACGAATATGAGGCGGTGCCTGAACCAAAGCGGAGTTCTTTGCTCCAAACCCGAAGGAATGCCGATTCAGGCAATGACACGAATTATCACTAAATTGATGTCCTGCATATAAGCTGACCTGTTGCTGTTTGCGAACTGTATATACAATCATCATGGCTTCGAAAAAAAATACACCGGAAGAAAAATTAAAAACGGTTACCCCATCCGGTAAGAAAGACGAAAGCTTTTTTGAACTGGTATTTGATGTGGTGCGGCAAATTCCAAGGGGCCGTGTTACTTCCTATGGCGCTATAGCAGCAGCACTCGGCGCCAGGTCGTCCGCCCGCATGGTGGGCTGGGCTATGAACGGCTCGCATCGTGTTCGTCCGAAGGTACCGGCACACCGGGTGGTGAACCGGCAAGGATTGTTAACCGGTAAAATTCATTTTTCTCCTCCTGAACGGATGCAGCAGCTGTTGGAAAAAGAAGGCGTGAAGGTGGCGGATGATAAGGTGGTGGATTTCGGGAAAAAGTTTTGGGACCCGGCAAGGGAATTAGGCCTGGAGTAATGCTCCATTCCCTGAAGGGCGCAACAAGCTATCTACAATACTGCCGGGTTGAAGAGGGAGGACATCATATCGTTTTAATGCCCGTCCTGTAAATAAGAAAGCAGCCTGTTACTGCTGCTTTCTTATCGCTTAACGTGGTAATCATTATTGTTGCCGCAAAGCAATTTCGCCTACATCTGTAGTTTGGCCATCTACCACTTCCACACTGTCCTTAGCAATATTTTGATAAGGAGCTTTTGCTTCTATGATAAGTCTGTAAGTGCCGGCTTTCGCTTTTGGAAACTCAAAAGCTCCCTGGCTTACGTCTGTTCGTAAGGTATCGGTTCCCGAGATAGCCCAGGCCCGTACTCCGGAATCGGCAGGTGTCACTCTTCCTTTAATAGCTGGTGTTTGCAGACTGTAGAAGGAAAATAGGCCCACTGTTGCAATAGCAAGCCCCAAAAGAGCTGTTCTTGTCTTTTTCATAATAATAGGTTTAAAGGTGAATAAAGCTGGATGATTAAGGTTTTAAATCTCAGCCATCGTTCTTTGTATTTTCACCCCCCGCAACGCAACAACTATGCCCTTTAAAGTCCTTATGAAATTTTTAACGTTTGCCGCACAGTTATCTGAACCATAAGCAGTTATCAATTATTCAACCACAGAAAGCAGACAACTCTACGCTAATTGAACAAGTGCTTTTCGCGGCCTAACTATTAAGCTGTTTCTCTCACTAAGCCGCACAGTTGTTTTGCCTGAATACAATTTATTTTAGAAACCCATGTTTTTTTATAAACGTTTCGCCATACAGCCACCTTTCTCCTGCGCAAAAAAAGATGCCGGAATGTTCCTCTTTCAGGAATATTCCGGCATCAGGCATTTTTTTCCAATTCAATTAGCGGCTATCCCTACCTGTTATCCTTTTTAGTGGTATCTGCAGATGCTGGTTTTTTCTTAAGAAAACCACCCAGGGTATTTTTCAGGGTGCTGGCTGCTTTTTCTTTTGTTTCCTGCAGGGAGGCCCCTTTGCCAGATGAATCTTTACCACCCACCAACTGGTTAACCAGTTCAGTTTTCACGTCTTCCATCACCTGTTTTTTTACTACCGTTAAGGAGTCTTTTATGGTTTGTTTGGCGCTGTCGGCCTTTTGCTGCACAAAGGCAGTGGCCTGTTGTTTCAGTTCCTGTGTTACATCACCGGCGGCCTGTTTCAGATCGGTTTTAATAACAGGATTGCTGATGCTGCCGCCCATTTTTACATTGAGGTCGACCATTTCCCCCACGCTTACCGGAATGCCTTTGCTGCCGGCCTGCGCCGCCAGGTTATTCACCAGGGCATTACCAGCGGTGCCCAAATATTTGCGTGGCAGTTTCATCCCGATGATATAATCAAGGCTTTGATCAAAGCCATGCATACCACCCACCTGCATATCAATATCTTTTATTTTCAAATTAAAAGGCTTCACCAACACCTTGCCATTGGCAAATTCAAAATGACTTTTAATGTCTTTCAGGCTTACCTCTTTCAATGCATCCACATTTAATGTGCTGGCCAGTTTATCCAGGGGCTGAAATTTGTTTAATACCCCTTCTATCAGCAATAAATTTCCATTACCGGTCAGGCTGCCCAGGTCAGGGAACATATCTCCATTCAGCTTGCCAATCATACTGAATTTTGACGTGAGCTTGCCCGATAAAAATTTTCCGACAGGCATCAGCTTTTGTACGGTGTTGTAAGCCGTAAATGCTTTTTGAATATTGATGTCTTTGATGTCGTAACTCAAACTAACATCGGGTTTTGTTTTATTCTGCTTGGTACTGTACGACCCGTCGAAACGCTATGGTTCCGTCCAGGGCCTCGGTTTGTACATTTTGCAGCCGCACGGTTTCATCTTTCAATACCAACGCTCCCTGTACATTGCTGTAGGTCACCTTATCGTATTGCACCGAACCGGCTTTGGCATTCACGGTTATGTTCATATTGGCCGGAACCAGGAAAGGTTCGGAAGCGGCAGTGCCGAAGCTGTTGCCGTATCGGTTCCCATCCAGTCATTTAGATTGATCTTATCGGCCGCGACATTCAGTGTGCCCCGCAGTTCTTCATTGCGCAGCGCATAAGCGATCATATTATTCAACACACCACTGGCTGTGAAATTGGTACCCTGAAAGCTTCCGCTAAAATTATGGAGGGCTGCGTTCTGCGGACTGAATTTGAACTGCGCTGTTTGTACTTGCACGCCGCCGGGATAGTCTTTAGAAACATAATTGACATTGGACAGATTGACCACACCGGTTGTATGAATGCGTTCGTAATTCTTTTTATCAATATCAGCCTTGCTGCCACTAAACGCCACATCGGCATCCATGGATCCTTTTATGTGGGTACCCGGTTCCAGGGCGGTGAACTGTTTAATATTATCCAGTGTAAATCTTCCTTTGGCGGTGCCGCTGAAATCAACTGCCGTTACCGGTCTGCTTAGTTTTAAAGAAAAATCAAAAGGATCGTTTCCTACTTCAATATGCCCGGACGAAATGTTTACCGTAGTGGCATCGGCCATGCCGCCATTGTTTTCAATTGCTATTTTGAAATTGCCGTTTTGTACCGGCTGGGGCACATCTTTGGAAGCATAATAGAGGTTGCGAATGTCTAAAAAGCCGCCCGCGCTGAAAGGCCCTTTCTGTTGTTCAATGGCCGAGAGGTTACCCTTTGCAAAAGCATCGGCCCACACCAGTCCGGAAAGTTTGGTGCCGGCATCCAGCTTCACAAATTTTGTTACCTCCGCCAGGTTGAGCTTACCCTTTACAACCGCATCAATGTATTTGCTGGTTTCCGGATTTTTAAACAACAACTTAAAATCAAAAGGTTCTGCTCCCATTTCCAAATGACCTTTGGTGATATCCACTACCGTATTATCCATCACGCCATCGGGATTGCTTACCTGCATAGCCACCTGTATGTTTTTTACGGGCTGCGGCAGATCGGGGTATTGAAAGAAGCCGTCTTTAATATCGAGGTTGATGGTGTACGCCGGAAGTTGCGTGGGGCTGTACACGCCTTTTACAAACCCCTTGAAAGAAGCCGTACCACTTGTTTTCAGCTTGGCAAAATCATTTTTGTAAATAGCAGGCACCAGCGATAAAATATTTTTGAACTCATTGGACGGCGCATCAAACTTTACATCCATGGTGTAGGTGCTGTCGTTATCGAGTTGCATAAATCCATCAGCAACCAGTTTCAGATCGTTCACTGCAATGGCTGCATTTTTAAAACCATACCGGCTCTTGTTGTTATCAATCTCAAAGTCGGCATCAATACCGGTTTGGGCATTCACCAGGTAAGGAACGCCGGCATAGGTAAAATTGGCGGCGACCGTTTTTGTTTTGGTGGTGAGTGTAAACAGGTCCTGTGTGAAATCGCCGCTGCCTTCATGATCGAGGCCGCTGATCTCTGCACTCATATCGCTGCTTTCATCCTTATAATACACATAGCCGTTTTTGACGGCATACTTCTCCAGTTTCACCTGGAAAGCAGAAGGCTCCCCGGTTGCCGCTGTGGTATCTTCTTTGGTAATTTCCCAGTTGGCTTTGCCTTCTTTGTTCACGAGGGCATGAATGCGGGGTGACTCCAAAAATACCCCATGAACTTTCATATCCTTTCCACTGAACAGGCTCATGATATTCACCGAAGCATCTACGGTTTTTGCACTTAACAGGGTGTCGTTCTTAAATTCCTTAAGCCCCACTACGGAGATGTCTTCCAGCCCAATAGAGAGTTTTGGAAAATGACGGAACAGCGAAAGGCTTACATCTTTAAAATCAACCTTGGCCTCCAAAGTTTTATTGATCTCGGCCTTAACCATGTTGACGATCTTTCCCTTGAAAAGAATAGGGAGTAAAAATGCAAGGAGGATAAGCGTAAGAAGACTAATGCCTGTGTACTTTAATACCTTTTTCATAAGAATTGGTGGTGTTTTACAAAGGCGAAAAATACTACGCTTTTCCCTGAGTTGCAACACAAAAGTTAAGGACGGAAAGTTTTCACCCTTACGGACAGTTGTATTAAGAGCAAACCGCTTTGAAGTTGACGGAGGAACCATCGTGAAACGTGAGACGTCAAACGTGAAACGAGAGTGACTTATAGAGAAAGTCTTGCTACAGGTTCACATCTGACGGCTGACCGCTGACGGCTGTTCTACAGACCGGATGGAAGGAACTTCAAATAAAAGAAAACCCTTAATAAAACTTACTGATCATCAAATACACCAGCGGCCCGCTCACGGCCACATAAAACCACATAGGCCAGGTGATCCTTGCAATTTTGCGGTGCCTTGCATTTTCATGAATGAGAGCCCGGTAAGCCGTAAATAAAATAAAGGGAAGAGAAACACCGGCCAGTAAGATATGTGTGCCCAGTAAAAAGAAATAAACATACCGCATGCTTCCGGCAGCTGCTTTTTCTGCGGCATCTACAATGCCGTTCTTATCTGTATCGCCATACCAGGTAGAGCCGGCAAACAAATGGTGCAGCACATAGGTGATCAGAAACAAAACAGAAAGACCCATAGCCGTAAGCATGATATTTCGGTGCGTGGTCAGTCTTCTTTTTTTAGCCGCCACCAGCCCCGCCACCAGCAAAACCGATACGGTAGTGTTGATGACCGCATTGACCAGCGCAAAGAGGTGCGGGTCAAAACCCAGGTCCACATCCAGCGTTACCCTTTCTAAAAGCGTTACGGCTATAAAAACAATGATGGAAAAAGAAATGATCAGCACAGATGCTTTACGGTCATTCTTTGGAAGGCTCAGGCTCATACTTTTTATCCTCTTTTTTTAAAACTTTCATAAGAACCACAAGGCCGATGGCGGCCAGTACAAAAACAACCGCAATCAACTCCAGCTTACCGGCCAGGAAGAACTTTTTTTGCGGTTCTTTTTCCAAAGACAACAAAACAATGTCCTCCGAAAGGCGGGAGAGGTCGTTTTCGTCCAATCCGTGGTAGTAGCCGCGGATGTTACGGTTCTTATCAATCAGCACAAAAAAATCGGTGTGCAGAAAATTGGAATCTGCCGGTCCGCCATCCTGCGCCAGCAGCTTCATATCGTTGATCGAAAAATCGTAAATGGCTTTTCTGTCGCCGGTGAGCAGCCACCAGTTTTGCGGATCGACCTGAAAACGGTCGGCCCATTTTTTTAACTGCGCTACGCTGTCTCTTTCCGGGTCGATGCTGAAGGAAAGAAACTGTATAAAATCGGCATCGCGGTTGCCCGACCTGTCGTTGTTTTTAATGCCATCCTGCAGTTTCTTCATGTTCCGGGTCATGCCGGGACAGATGGTAGGGCAGTGTGTAAAAAAGAAATCGGCCACTACTACTTTTCCTTCCAGGTCTTTCCAGGAAACTTTATTGCCTAACTGGTTGGTTAAATTGAAATCAGGCAGCCGGTGCCAGACCGTATCGTTGTACTGCTTGCCGTTTTTTGTTATGGTAACCACCGAGTCGGGGATGTAATGCCTTGGCAGGACGACCGTTGCTTCTGTGGCTTTTTTTAAAGCAATGTAGCCAATCAGGGGTAACAGCAGGGCTACAATAATTCCGTAAACAGCTTTCGTACTCATATCGCTGATCTCACAGATTTATAAAGATGATTTCCCGGAAAAAAACATACTTAAGGCCTCTGTGAAATCCTTAACATCCGTGAAATCTGTGATAAAAAAATAACCATCGCCACAAAACTACAGGGGCGATGGTTAAACAATTTGATTATAACAGGATCTTAACCCCCGAAACCGTGTTCCGTGGTATCGCCTTGCTTCACCGGCCGTGGCATCGTCTTTTCCATTTTGTATTTATCGTAACGGTTGCGCATGGTCCTGTACGAGTTTCCATCCCACAAAAAAGCGCTGATAAACCATATGAAAAGCATCAGGGGCATTACCACTGTCATGATCATGTTCCGGATCTCATCGCCCAGGTGCATGAATATACTTACAATGTAAAAGGCCTTGGCTAAAGTAAGGATGCAAATCACTCCTTTCAGAAAAAGATGCAACCAGTCTGGCATACCATGAAAAAGGTACATGGAAAAACCAAGCGCCAGTTCAATAATTGTCAGTACCAATAAGATCCAAAACGTTCTCCAAATGCGTTTTGTGCTTTCCGCCGGCTCGTGGTGATAGGTTATTTCGGCTAATTCCGTTGTTTGTGTGTTCTGTTCCATTTATCGTAATAAGTTAAAGATTGAATTAAATAAGATAAAAGCAAAGGAATACAAATACCCAAACAAGGTCCACAAAGTGCCAGTATAAACCAGCTTTTTCAACCATCAGGTAATGTCCCCTGTTTGCAAAAACATTTTTCTGCGTCATGATCAGCATAATGATATTGATGATGACACCGGAAAATACGTGAAAGCCGTGAAAGCCGGTAATGCCATAGAAGAAACCGCCAAAGGCAACCGGGCCTGTTTCTCTTACATGCATTTCTGCTATGTTCACCATGCCGCGCAATTGTTCGTCGGACATGGCTGCCAGTTGCTGATGGCTTATATCATGGTGCTCCATTCCTACCAGTTTCACCAGCACGTCATGCGGCGTATTTTGTAAGGCATTTGCTGCTACGGCCGGATCTACCACGTGACCCCATGGATTTACTTTCGTGGTTTGCCCGATCACATCCAGCTGGTCACCCGCTAATACGGCATGCTCTCCAAAAATAAGGTGATTCCATTCCCATGCCTGGCACAATAAGAAGGCAATACCGCCCAGAATGGTCCAGATCAACCATTTTACCACGCCTTTTTTGTTGTTATGATGCCCTGCGTGTACAGCCAGTACCATGGTTACAGAACTCATGATCAAAATAAAGGTCATCAAACTCACAAAGGTCAAGGGCAGATTAGCATGACCTGCGCCCGGAAAGGCATTAAACACTACGTTAGGGTCGGGCCAGAAATTTTGTCCAAACCGGATAGTTCCGTAAGAGATCAAAAACGCTCCAAATGTAAACGCATCACTGATCAGGAAGTACCACATCATGAGCTTTCCATACTCAACATTGAATGGGCTTCTTCCTCCATTCCACCAATTTGTTTTTGCTACAGCAGTTGTTGCCATAATAATGTTTCTAGTTTTTAGTTCCTGGTTTATAGTTAGTGTTTAACTACCACCTTCTCTTCTTATTTTTTATTCAATTTTCGGCCTGTGTCAATATCCCGGGTTTCTGCTTCTTTAAAAGGCTTACACCAGAAACCCACCACAAACTATTTTATCCTATCCAAACGAAAAAGATCAATAAGTATAGCCACAGCACATCCACAAAATGCCAGTACGTACTCATTACTTCTGCAGCCGTTGTATTATAGCTTCTTGTTTTACCAAAATACTGTTTGGAAACAATGACCATCAAAGCAATAATGCCACCTAATACGTGCAGGGCATGCAATCCAAAAATGATGTATAAGAACTGGCCTTCTCCTGCCCCTTCAAACTTCACCCCGTGTTTCCACAACCACTGAAAACCGGTCCATTGCAAAACTACAAACGCAATTCCCAGGATCAGGGTCACCAAAAGCAGGGAACGGTATTGCCCCATGGCTTTTTGCTTGATGGCTCTTAAAGCCGCCTGAATGGTTACACTACTTAATACGATTACAGCGGTAGAATACCAAAAAGTTACCGGCATGATTACATCGTGCCAGTTGGCCTGCCCGCTTTTTACAATATAGGCACTGGTAAGCCCTGCAAACATCATGAGGATGCTGGCGATGGCTACCCACAAGGCAAACTTGTGCGGATGGGTTTTATTTTGTTGTTGTGTGCTCACTATATCCATAATCACAGATTACACAGATTTTTATTTCGCGGATACAAGGCCTGTGTAATCTGTTTTAATCCTTATCTCCGCTTTTAAATTTTGCTTGCCAGCAAGGCCAGCAATACAATGGGTAAATATATATAGCTGCTGAACATCACTCTTCTGGCAGCTTTCACATCCATTTCTCTATACAGTCTTATACATTGCCCCACCAAAAATACATTCGCCAGGATGACCAGGGCAAAACATATGATTCCCTTTATGCCGCTATAACCGGTCAGGCCAATGAAATACGGTAATACGCAAACCGGTACCAGCAATAAAGCATAGATAATGGTTTGCAAAGCAGTGAATTTGGTTGGTCCTTTTTCTGCCGGCAACAGTTTAAAGCCTGCCGTGGAATAATCCTTGTGCGCAATCCAGGCAATAGCCCAGAAATGCGGGAACTGCCAAAGGAACTGAATGGCAAACAACACCCAACCGCCATAATCCTTCCAGCCATGACCGTTCTCAAAGATGGCGTCATTACCGGCTGCCCATCCAATGAGACAAGGCAAGGCTCCGGGAAAGGCACCGATCAGTACCGCAATGGCATTCACTTTTTTTAACGGCGTGTAAATAAACGCATATAAAAACAAGCTGAATGCCGCCAAACCAGCGCTTAAAGGATTGAAAAAATAACCCAGGATAAAGCAACCCACCACTCCGGTTATCACGGCAAAAGTCCAGGCTTCCGAAACCGGCATGCGGCCGGAGGCTACCGGTCTTTTGGCTGTACGCTTCATCACGGCATCGGTATTTTTTTCAACGACCTGGTTAATGGCATTGGCACTGCCCGTTACCAAAAAACCACCAACAAACAACAGCACGATCATACCCCAGTCGTACTCCACTACTTTTGGTGCGAGCAGATAACTAACCACACTGGAAAACACCACCATAATGTTTAACGATGGCTTGGTAAGCTGCAAATAATCTTTGAGCTTAGTATCCTTTTTGTGGTTTGCCAACTGATCCGAATGACCCATTTCTGTGCATTGTTTACCGTGTTTGCAAACACCTTTATTTCAAAAAACTAATTAATGTCCTGTTTCGCCCGGTTTTACCGGCTCGGTTTGCGGAATGAAATCTCTTCCATCCTTACCATAATCATACGCCCAGCGGTGTACTTCCGGAATTTCACCTGCCCAGTTACCATGACCCGGGTTTATCGGTGTTGTCCATTCCAGTGTTGTAGCACCCCATGGATTTTTGTGTCGTTACTTTTCTTCCTTTGAAAATAGAATAGAAGAAATTAAAGACAAACATCAGGCTGCACTGCAAAAACTATCATGGAAACAATTGAAATAAATTTGTTCAGGTCTACCAAACTGTTTGAATGAACTCCAAAGGCTGAAATCAAGATAACGACGTGGCATACCTGCCAGACCCATCATAGTGCATTGGCCAGAAGATGAGGTAAGCACCGATCATCGTAACCCAGAAATGAATATAGCCTAAGGTATTATTCAGGTAGCGGCCAAACATTTTGGGGAACCAGTGATAGATACCGGCAAACATTCCAAAGAAGGCCGCCACACCCATTACAATATGGAAGTGCGCAATAACGAAATAGGTATCATGCAGATGAATATCAATGGTTGAGTTACCCAGCCAAGATACCGGTTAAACCACCGGAAATAAACATGCTTACAAAACCAATGGCAAAGAGCATAGCCGGCGTAAACCGTATATTACCTCGCCAAATGGTCGTAAGCCAGTTAAACACTTTAATGGCCGAGGGTATGGCAATCAATAAGGTTAACAGTACAAATACACGACCCAGGAATGGATTCAACCCGTCACAAACATGTGGTGCGCCCAAACCAGGAAGGCCAGGATAGCAATGGCAAACAAAGAACCGACCATCGCCATGTAACCAAATATGGGCTTGCGTGAATTCACACTCAGTATCTCTGATACAATACCCATGGCGGGCAGAATAATAATATATACTTCGGGGTGACCAAGGAACCAGAATAAGTGCTGGTACAGAATGGGACTACCACCTTCATTTGGCAGAATCTTACCCGCTACATAAATATCGCTCAGGTAGAAGCTGGTACCCAGGTTCCGGTCGAACAACAACAAAATGAACGCTGACAACAATACCGGGAAGGATAAGACACCCAGAACGGCGGTAAAGAATAAGGCCCAGATAGTCAACGGCATCCTGGTCATGCTCATGCCCTTGGTACGCATGTTTAAAATGGTAGAAATATAGTTCAAACCACCCAATAATGACGATACGACGAACAGGGCCATACTGATGATCCAGAAATCCATCCCTGTTTTGAGAACCGGATGAAGCATCATCCAAGGCACTTAATGGAGGATAAGAGGTCCAACCGCCACTGGCTGGACCGGTTTGCAACAAACAGGGAAGACATCATTACAATACTGGCCATAAAGAAGAACCAGTACGACAGCATGTTCAGGAACGGAGAAGCCATATCACGTGCACCAATCTGCAAGGGAATTAAAAGGTTGGCAAATGTTCCGCTCAGTCCTGCTGTCAAGTACAAAAAAGACCAGTGATGGTTCCGTGCATGGTAACCAGCGCATAATAAAACTCCGGATTGAATTTTTCCACCCTTTGCCCATTTGCCCAAGAAGGTTTCAAGGAAGGGGAAGGTTTGCATCGGGATAACCGAGCTGCAAGCGGAAAAGAACCGAAAACAAACCACCAATAATAGCCCAGACAATACCTGTTATCAAAAATTGCTTGGCAATGGTTTTATGATCCTGACTAAAAATATACTTGGTAATAAAACTTTGTTTATGGTGATGGTGCCCGTTTCCATCATGATGTACCTCGTGCGTTCCCACCGCTCCTTCGTGTACATGTATTGTCTGGTCGTTGTTCATATCAAATATTTTTTATCCCCTGGATTAATGACTTGTTTTTGTTGCGTTGCCTCCGGCAACCGTTGAATCTGTTTTTGCAGGCGTGGCCGCTGGTGTGGTGCTTCCGCCGTTTGCTGTAACATATTGCGGCGTTTGCTTTGCCAGCCACACTTTAAATTCTGCCTCCGACTCTACCACAATGGTTCCTCTCATGCTATAGTGACCCTTGCCGCACATCTGGTCGCAGGAAATTTCATAGGCAAAGTCCTGGTCCATATTTTTCTTTCATTTCCCTTGTGGTGTACTTTGGCGTAAACCACATGGTGGTAGGCATACCCGGTACCGCATCCATTTTCATCCGGAAATGCGCCAGGCCCACATCATGAATCACATCTTTGGCATGGATAATCAGTTTTACAGGCTTATTCACTACCACGTGCATTTCCTGGCTGGCCACCACATCATCGTGGTTATCCGGATCGCTCCATATCTGTCCCAGCGGATTTGCTTTTGCTTCATCAATTTCTTTAAAATATTTTCTTCCCAGCTTGCCATCCTTACCCGGATAACGGAACTCCCATTTAAACTGGCTTCCGGTTACTTCCACTACCTGTGCATTTTTGGGTGCTTCGCCGGTGATCTGGAACCAGTAATACAGACCAAAACCAACCAATACGGTTAAAACAATGGCAGGAATAACGGTCCAGATCACTTCCAGCTTGTTATTATGAGGGAAGATAATACGCTTTGCGGTTTTCTTTTTCCTGGTATTTAAAAGCAAACCAGAATAAAAGGATCTGTGTTACCACAAATACAAAACCGGTGATGGCCAGGGTAATCCAGATCATGGTATCAATTTTTTCACCATGGTCGGAAGTTTCCGGCGGAAGGATCTTGCCTTTTAATTTTTCATTGCAATACCAAACACCAAATAATCCCACCACTAAAAAGGCCAGCAGCATGAATGCATTGATCCTGTTTGATTCTTTGCGGGTTCTGTCTTCTCCCCTTAAAATGGCCACATATTCACTTGCCTTGGCTATTTGAAAGACAATGACAAATCCCAAAATAAACGCTACAATTATCCAGATAGTTGACATATTCTAAAACAATTTGAAAATGTGCAAATTTGAAAATGTGCAAATGAAATACTCCCTGCTCATTTCATCTTTTCACTTTATTAAACTACGGTCATTTTTCCTTTATCACCCTCACACTCCGCTTCTGCTATCGTTTTTATGTATGGTGAATAATACTTTCTTTTAAGAACGGATGGTTCTTGGCTAACAACGGCCATTTTGCCAATGAACGCACGGTTACAAACATGATCAATCCTATAAAGCCAAGGGCAATTCCAAAATCTACCAGCATAAACGGCACTTTTTCCGGAGAAATTGCCGGCATCACCATCTGGTAAAAATCCAGCCAGTGACCAAACAATACCAGCACAGCACATCATGGTCATGGTTGCATAATTTCTTTTTGATCTTCTCGTCATTAGCAGCAATAAGGGTGCTAGGAAGTTAATGATCAGGTTCAGAAAGAAGATGCCCCTGTATGGTCCCTGCATACGTACTTTGAAATAAACTGTTTCTTCCGGAATATTGGCATACCAGATCAGCATGAACTGAGAGAACCATAAATAGGTCCAGAAAATGGAAAAGGCGAACATGAATTTACCAAGGTCATGTAGATGTTCTCGGTTGGTCAATTCCAGGTAGCCATTGTTTTTCAGAAAGACCACAAAAAGAGTGATCAATGCAATACCGGCTACAAAGGAGCTGGCAAAGGTGTACCAGCTGTACATGGTAGAATACCAGTGTGCATCAATGCTCATCAACCAAAGCCAGGGAGTTACCGACATTACGGTTAAACCAAATAACACCATGTACACGGCTGCCCCAAACGGTATTGTTCCAAATGTATCTTTTTCCTTCTTCCACGGTAAGCTTCCTGTCATCAATGCTGCGGGAGAGCTTGCGCATTTTTATACCTAACCAGATCCAGCCGGCAATGGTTATCAGGGTCCACACCGTAAAAAATGTTTTGTTCAGAAAACCCGATTTGCCAAGCAGGATCGGGTCATGCTTTACATGCTCGGCATCTGTCCAATGGTAAATAGCATGGTCACCACCAAAAACAATGGCCATTAAGATCACCAGGCTAATGAGGCCTATTACCGGTACGCAGGCAGAAATAGCTTCGGATACTCTTCTGAACGACATTTGCCATCCGCCCCACATCAACGTAGTTGCGCAAATAAAAAACATGGCGGCATTTGTAATCAATAAAAAATACACACTGTTCTGTAAAAGTGAAGCCCAGAACCTGGCTCTTACCAACTCATTTTCTTCACCGCTTTTTGAGCCATGAGTAATAAACAAAATGATAATGGATAACACACCTACTGCCATTAATGCCAGCGATAAGGTGTTATATTTTTTGGGTATTACGTATTGTTCTCTAACTGTCATTACAATCTTTTTATCTATGCGCTAATTATTTTGTTTTGGTTGTATCCTTGCTTGCCGCAGGCGTAGCTGCTTTAGCTGTTGCGGTATCAGTTTTCGCTGCACCGCCACCAGCACCTTGCTTCGACCTCATATATTTAATCACCCACCAGCGCTGCTCAGGACTTAATTGAGAAGCATAGCTTCCCATGGTGCGGATACCGTATGTAATCACGTGAAACATATGCCCGTCGCTAAGCTTTTTGGTGTAATCGTCCAGAAGATTACGGGGGGCATTCAGGAAAAGGACCATTTCCGCCATTCCACAAAGGGCCGTTTCCGTCCAAAGCCTGTCCGTGACAAATACCGCAGTTAACCAGGTACAATCTTTCGGCTTCCTTGAGGGCAACAGCAGAACTGGCCACTGCTGTATCTAAAGGATTTTTTATAGCATTGGCAGCCGCCAGGCCAGCCGAATCATTGGTAAGGTGATAAGACAATTCCTCGCCACGGGCCACGGTGCCTGTTACAGGCAGGCCGTTGTAATTTATGCCCCGGCTTTTTAAACTGTCGAGTTCGCCGCCCACATTATTATATCCATAGGCTTCATAGGCACGGCTGTAGTACATGTCGGGCATATATGCTTTTCCCGGATCATCGCCATGTGCACCGCCACAACCCATAAAACCCAGGCTTATGGTTATAAATCCTGCAGCAATTACAAATTTTTTCATCTACGTATAATTATTTTATTAACTAACAGCTTCTACTTCGGTTTTATAAAGTTTTTCTTCCTGGTCGTAGCGGCCTATCCACCAGCCGGTTTCTTTAAACTGAGTGTTTACTTCTACGGCGCCAATGTTCTGCAGGAACTGCGTTACCTCGGTCTCGTTTGTTTTTTCGGTGCATTCAATAGCCATTACAAAAAGATCATCCGTAGCACGGGGGTGAAAATGATCTTTTTTTACAAACGGCGCCAGCTGGCACAGATAACAAAAAGTAAGCACCATGCCCACGGCGGAGAACAACACGGTCAACTCGAACATGATGGGTATCCACGCCGGCAGCGAAAAGAAGGGTTTACCACCAATATTCATCGGCCAGTCGGTAGTAAATACCCAGGTAATAAAACTAAAGGCTGTTGCCGTACCCGCAATACCATAAATAAATCCGGCGGTATGCAGGCTGGTATCCCTTAAGCCCATGGCCGCATCCAGCCCGTGTATGGGCATGGGTGTGTACACGTCATGGATCTTATAACCCGCCTTGCGTACATTCTTCACGGCAGGAAACAATACCTGCTCATCATCGAAACACCCTACAACAAATTTTTTTATACTCATACAAATAAGTTCAAAGTTGTTAGTTATTAGTTCAACGTCTAGTGTGCATACTCCTGCACGAATTTCTCAACAGGTTCTTCTTCCACCGGTGTCATTTTCTCTTTATAGTTTTCACCGCTCTTCTTCAATATATGTTTGATTTCCGCCACCGCAATTACCGGGAAGAATTTGGCAAACAGGAAGTAGCAGGTAAAGAACAACCCGAATGTTCCCAGGTAAAAACCAACCTCCCAAATAGTTGGTGCATAGTACGTACTCCAGGAAGCTAGGCAGGTAATCACGGTAAAGAGAGGTAACGATGATCACAAAACGTTCGAACCACATACCAATGTTTACCAGGATAGACATGAAGAAGGTAACAGTACAGGTTCCTTCTCATTTTGCGGAACCAGAAGATCTGCGGAGAAAGAACGTTACAGCCCATCATCAGGTAATAGCTCCATCCATAAGGGCTGTTTAAATTCAGCACGGTTTTCAAAGAAGGCAAACTGCTCGTATTGCACACCCGAATACCAGGCCATGAACAACTCGGTGAGGTAGGCAATACCTACAATAGAACCGGTAAGCACAATTACTTTATTCATTACTTCGATGTGCTCAACGGTAATATACTCCTCCAGGTTCAGCACCTTTCTGGTTACCAGCAACAGGGTTTGCACCATGGCAAATCCGGAGAAGATGGCACCCGCAACGAAATAAGGCGGGAAGATGGTGGTATGCCAGCCCGGAATGACCGACGTAGCAAAGTCAAAGGATACGATGGTGTGTACAGACAGTACCAGCGGCGTAGCCAAACCGGCCAACACCAGCGATAAGGCTTCATGTCGTTGCCAGTGTTTGGTGGAACCCGTCCAGCCAAATGCAGCAATACCATAAAAGACTTTTCTCCATTTTACTTTGGCACGGTCACGCAGCGTAGCCAGGTCAGGCAATAAACCTGCATACCAGAAAAGGAGGGATACGGTAAAATACGTTGAGATCGCAAATACGTCCCACAGCAGTGGTGAGTTGAAGTTCACCCACAGAGGACCACGGGTATTTGGATAAGGCAGTGTAAAGAAGGCGTATCCATACCCGGCCCATGTGCAAGATCGGGAACTGGCCGGCGCACATTACCGCAAAGATGGTCATGGCTTCTGCCGCACGGTTCACCCCTGTTCTCCATCCCTGGCGGAACAGCAATAAGGATCGCAGAGATCAGGGTTCCGGCGTGACCAATACCCACCCACCATACGAAGTTGGTGATATCCCAGCCCCAGCCAACGGTTTTATTCAGGTTCCACTGGCCCGTACCAAACCAAACCTCACGGGTTACAGAGATGACACCAAACAAAAGGAGCAAAACGGAGATAATAAACCCTATCCACCACAATCTCGAAGGCCTTGCTTCCACGGGACGGCAAATGTCTTCCGTTACCTGGTGATAGTCTTTGTCTCCATCAACCAGTGGTGGTCTTACCTGCGATTCGTATTTAAGTAATGCCATATTATTAGCTATGAGCTTTCGGCCTTCGGCTTCGAGCTTGTTATTAATGTTATGAACTTTTGTTCTCTATTCAACACCTGTTGTGTCACTCACTTGTACTGCAACAAGTCTATTCTGCTTTTCAGTTCAGGGTTCATTGATCATAGTTTATAAACGACCTTAACGGGTTTTGCTATGAACTATTAACCATGAACGATTCACTTCTTAATGTGCTCCTTCAGTAGCCGGCTGGGTATGCTGCGAAGGAACCGGTTCTCCTTTCGTTTGTCCTGCATGCTCAGCTCCGTGCACGCCACTTGCTATCACTTCGTCAGTATTCCTGATCTTAGCCAGGTAGCTCACATTAGGCAAGGTATGAATCTGCTCCAGCACATAAAACAAGCGTTGTGGATTCTGCTCACGGATCCTGGAAACGGTACTTGTTTTATCATTCACATTACCAAACGTAATAGCATTGGTAGGACAAGCCTGGGCACAGGCGGTTTGCACATCATCGCCGCCTAATGGCCTGTTTTCCATTTTGGCTTTCAGTTTGCCTTCCTGTGTACGCTGCACGCAGAAAGTACATTTTTCCATCACACCACGGCTGCGGGTAACCACGTCCGGATTCAACACCATACGGGTCAGCTCGTCGTTCATTTGGGCTACCACGGGATCCAGCTTACCAACGCCGGTTTTGGGGCCACCTACGCCATGCGTGCTGGCGCCTGTATAATCACCCCAGTTAAAGCGACGTACTTTATACGGACAGTTGTTAGCGCAATATCTTGTACCGATACAACGGTTATAGGCCATTTGGTTAATGCCTTCCGAACTGTGCATGGTAGCTGCTACCGGGCAAACGTTCTCGCAGGGAGCATTATCGCAATGCTGGCAAAGCATGGGTTGGAAGACCACCGCCTTCAGGTTGTCAGGCGCTTTTTCATCGCTTACAAAATAGCGGTCAATGCGCAGCCAGTGCATATCGTGGTAACGCAGCACTTCGCTTTTACCTACCACCGGTACGTTATTTTCCAGGTGACAAGCCACCACGCAGGCATGACAACCAATACAGAGGTTCATGTCAATGGACATTCCCCACTTGGCGCCGGACTGCGGATGATTTTCGGCTTTATAAAGCGTACCCTCTGCCGCATAGTTGCCGGTTTTGGGTGCATAGTCTTTATGCAATTCCTCACGCCATTCCTTGTACGCATTGGGATGCAGTTTGAAAGAAGCCAGGGTTGTTTCTTTTACCACCTCTGTTCTTCCATCATAGGAGTTGTGCACCTGTACCTGTGCTACCTTATAGGTTTCACCGGATTTTGTTACCTCGGCATCACCGGCGTATTCTATATTTCCGCCGTTCAGGCGGGCCAGTGGATACACGTTCCTGCCCACGCCATACGTAGCTTTGGCAAAGGCTTCGCTGCGGCCATAACCTACAGCTACCGCAATGGTATCGGGGTGCATACCCGGAACGACCAGTACTGGTAAAGAAACTTTTTTGTTGCCGACCGTAATATCAATGATCGGTTTATCGGGATAATATTCGAAATCGGTGTCTTTGTAATCGATGCCCAGTTCCTCTGCCTTTTTCATAGAGATCATGGCAAAGTTGTCCCATGTAGATCTTGTAACCGGATCAGGCAATTCCAACAACCAGGGATTACCGCCTTGCTTACCGGTACCCATAGCGACGTTCTGGTATAGAACCACTTCGGTCTTCGCGCCTTTTTTGGCACCCGTGATGGCTGCAACAGCAGCAGCCAATCCGCCGCTTACAGCAGCAGCCGATGTTTGCGCAGGAGCTGTTGTAACTGAAGTAGTCCCTTTGGCCAGCACGCCATCCTGCAAAGCCTTATCAAAAGCTTGCTGGCTTCCTAATTTGCCCGTCCAAAACGTGCGGAAATAAGTTTCGTAATCGGTATTGTTACCGCTCCACTTCATTAAAGAAGCCTGGAACGGACGTGTTTTAAATAAAGGATTGATGGTTGGCTGAATAAAGCTGATATAGCCTGTTCTTGGTTCAGCATCGCCCCAGCTTTCCAGGTAATGGTGGGAAGGAACAGAGTACTGGCACAGCTCCGTGGTCTCATCCATTTTTTCGTTGAAGGAAACGGAGAGTTTCACTTTTGCCAGGCCGGCTTTGAATTTCTCTGCATCAAAATAATCATACGCCGGATTAGCGCCATAGATCAATAAAGCACCTACCTGGCCGGCGTTCATCTGGTTTACCAGGTTGATCATATCAGCATCAATACCCTGCCTGTTATTTAAAGCGGTACCGGCCTCAATGGTAGCACCAATAGCACTGTTGATGGCCGCTACTACCGTTTGTACATTTACATCATTGCTTCCGCTCACTACCAAAGCAGCCCCGTTGTTTGCCTTCAGGTCGTTGGCTACTTTTTGAATGGCATTGCGCAGGTTGGCATCGGCAATAGTAGGAGCAGTAACGCTTCCACCCACGGCCGCCAATAAGGCCAGGGCTACTGTTCCGGCTTCAGAAGGACGGTGTGTGAAACGTTCATCGGCATTGGAACCAGTCATGCTTAAATAGCTTTCAAACTGGTAATGCTTGCTCATGCCCGGATTCTTCTCATTAATGGTACGTCCGACAGCATATTGACGGGCAAATTCAACCGGCGATAACCAGGTTCCCAGGAAATCGGCGCCTAAGCTCACAATTACCTTTGCCCTGTCGAACTGGTAGGCAGGTATTTTGCCACCGTTGGCTTGTATCAGCCCGCTATAGGAAACCGCATCGTATTGTACGTGGCGGCTGCCCGGATGTTTTGCCAGGAATTCGGCAATAATTTGTTTGGTGGAAGGAGATACGATAGTGCTGGTCAGCAACACCACCGGAGCACCACCCAACTCTGCCAAAGCATTGTTTATTTGGGTATCTAACTGTTCAAAGGTGGGAATTTCCTGAAACCCGCTATTGGCCTTGCGTTTAGGATGCGGCAGGCGGTACATATCGTACAGGTCCAAAACGGAAGCCTGCGCTCTTGAAGAAGTACCTCCTTTGGTAAAAGGATATAGTGTATTACCTTCTATTTTAATGGGGCGGCCGTCTCTTACCTTCACTACTACCGGTACCACATCGCCATCCATTACATAGGTGCTTGCATAGTATTTAGCCACACCCGGGGTAACATTTTCAGGCCTGTTTACATAAGGCATTGCCTTTCTTACAGGGGTTTCACAACTGGCGGCCAGGGTAGCAGCCGCTGTACTAAATCCCAGATATTTTAAAAAATCGCGACGGGGCGTTTTGGCATCCAGCAAACCTTTATCATTCAGGTCTTCAAAGGGCAGGTCTTCTGCAAACTCGTTCTGGGCCAGCTTTTGAACGCCTTCCTTGTTATTCAGCTCAGCGAAACTTTGCCAGTATTTTTTATCGCTCATAATACAATTTGAAAATTTGATAATTGGCAAATGTGAAAATGATTGTCTGCTCAGGCGGTCAGAGGCCGCGGTAGTCATTTTCAAATTTGCATATTTGCACATTTGCTAATTATTAATAGTGACATTTTTGACATTCCAACCCACCGATATCCTTTACGGTTACACTATCCATTTTCCCTGCCTTAAGATCGTTATGGAACTTCTCGTAAATGCTGTAGAATTTGTTACCGGTGCTATCGCTATAATTGAAGTTCACTTTTGACTCGCGGTGACAGTTGATACACCAGCCCATGCTCAGCTCGGCCTCCTGTTTTACCTTATCCATTTGCTGGATGTTGCCATGACAGGTTTGACACTGCACATTACCTACTCTTGTATGCTGGGCATGGTTGAAATAAACGTGGTCGGGCAGGTTATGAATTTTTATCCATTCCGGTGACTTGGCTTTTGAGGGATCCCATTTAGCGCCGGGTCCTGGTGTAAAGCCTGCATATTTATATAATTTGTTGATCTCTGCCGTTCCATCAATCTCATTACCATGCTCATCGTGAAGCTTAGGCCCTTTCTCATAGGTATTGATCGAAGCATGACAGTTCATACAAACGTTCAGGGTAGGAATACCGGCATGCTTACCTTCCCATGCGCTGTTGTGGCAATACAAACAGTTGATCTGGTTGATGCCGGCGTGTACTTTATGGGAGAAATAAATAGGTTGGGTAGGCTGGTATCCCTGCTGGCGGCCCAGTCCAATGGCGCCCTTTCCTACAAAATAACCACCAATAATAAAGAAGATGATAGCAAACAGGGCAATGTAAATTTTATTGCGCCAGAAAGGAACCGGATCAGGACGAAGGATGCGTTCCTTATCATCTGAAAGTTTTTTAAGGTTGCTGTTCACCTGCATCAAAATCAGGGCAACAATGGCAAGAATAAGGGAGATCACCCCAAAGATGAGGGCATTACGACCAGACTCACCAGCACCTTCTGCGGCGCCTTCAGCACCTGGTGTTGCTTTGCCACCACCACCGGGAGGCGGCGCTGTTTTAATCCAGTCAAAAATAGCGTGGATATCGTCTTCCGACAATGCCGGGAAACCGGGCATTATGGAGCCATAGGTTTTTTGAAGATCCTGTGTATAGGGCGTTGTAGGAATAAACGCACCGGGATTGTGCACCCACTTTACCAGGTTGGCTCTGTCTCCCCACGGACCACGCTCTTCCACACCTCTTAAGTGAGGGCCCGTACCATCCTTATCTAAATTGTGACAGGTCTGACAGTTCTGTTGAAAGATTTGCTGGCCTGTCTGGGCTTTTACAGAGTTTAAAGAAAGAAGGAGAAAAAGTCCTGGCAGTACACTATTCTTGACGAGTATCTTAAAAAAATTCATAGAAAAGATTGGTCTGAAATGTGGATAATTTCCCGAATCGGGTGCAAAAATATGACAGGAATTTAACAAAACAGCCTCGTTGCAAAAAATTTTTTAACCCGCTACCAGCTTGGGTTTCAGAGGATTTGAAGGGGTGTCTGCCAATTCAACTTAAAAATGTGTCATGTATTCGTCAGGCGGGTTGAACAATGTTGAAATCCTAAATAGAGGTAAACAAGCGGGTGTTTTTTGAAGGACTTAGGTCTAATTTCGTTCCCTACAAGCCAACATATTCATGCTGAAACGATTACAGGATAAATGGAAGGTTAACGGATGGAGGGTCCTCTTAATATTGATCACTTTTGCTACGGGGGGAAGCCTGACCGGTCTTGCGGGTAAAAAGCTGATGTCTTTTACGGGGATAGAAAACAAGGTTCTTTATATTCCTATCTATATTATAGTCATTACGGTATTATGGCCTTTACTGGTTTTAGCGGTCAGTATTCCCCTGGGCCAGTTCTTTTTTTTTAAAAGATACATAAGCCGGATGGGAACCCGGATTTTAAACAAAAAAGAAACTAAGCAGAGGACCCGGGAAAAAACCCTGCAGTCCGAATCAAATTTATAAAAACAACCAATGCCAAACTTTCAACCAGAATATTCCAAAGCGCAACCTTCAAACGCCGGGCCTCAAAACCCGGATGTAAAGCACCTGGTCATTTTTGCTTCCGGCGCCGGCAGCAATGCGCAACAGATCATTAGTTATTTTAAAACCTCGCCAGCGGTTAAGGTGGCCCTGATCGTTTGCAATAAACCGGGCGCTGGTGTGCTTTCCATTGCTGAAAAAGAAGGAATCCCTGTTTTATTAATAGAAAAGGAAAGATTCTTTAGAGGCGATGCCTACCTGCCCCAGTTACGGGAGGTACATACCAACCTCATTGTATTAGCGGGTTTTTTATGGAAGATACCCGGGTTGCTGATAGAAGCCTTTCCCCGGCGCATCATTAATATTCACCCGGCCCTGCTGCCCAAATACGGGGGCAAAGGCATGTATGGACAATATGTACACCAGTCGGTTTTAAGCGCCGGCGAAGTGGAATCAGGCATCACCATTCACTACGTAGATGAACATTATGACAACGGCGACGTGATTTTTCAAACGGCCTGCCCCGTTATCGAAGGCGATACACCGGAAACCCTGGCCGGTCGCATTCACCAACTCGAGCATTTGTATTATCCCAAAGTGGTGGAGGAGGTATTAATGGGCAACAAGCCATAAGCTTGCCTGTTGCCCATTGCTCTTATTGTTTATTCTCCATCCATCACCTTTACACTGCGTTCTACAAAAGCGGTGAGGTCGGCGCCCTTTAACATGCCCTGCGATAACAACGCCAGGTCAAAGGCCTGCTTTGCCAGTTGGGTTTGATGTCCCTCATCGGCCTGCAGTATTTTTGAGATCAGCTTATGGTTGGCATTCACCGCCACTTTATAGCTGTCCGGCAGCGAGCCATAAAAATTCATTCCGCCGCCGCCCATTTTTGCCATGTCTTTCATGCGGCGCATCCATTCTTCCATGGTAATGGTCACCGGCAGTTCATCGGCCGATAAACTTTCCACTTCCACCTTCATATTGGCATTGTTGATGGCCTTTTCAAACACCTCTTTTATTTTCTTTGATTCGTCTTCGGTTAATTTATGCGTGGCAGCGTTTTCTTTTTGGATCAGCTTATCCAGCACATCGGCATCCACCCGTTTAAAAGAAACCTTTTCCAGTTTCATTTCCAGGTGCTGCATAAAATGATTATCCAGCGGGGAGTTCATCAGCAACACATCGTACTCCCGTTTATTGGCCGCCTGCACATAAGCATGCTGCCGTTCGGCATCAATGGTATATAAATAAACGGTGGTGCCGTTCTTATCGGTCTGAAAATCCTTCACCTTGGCATTGTACTCTTCCAGGGTAAAATGCTCCTCTTTTGTATTGGTAAGCAGCAGGAAATCCTTTGCCTTTTCGTAAAACTTTTCTTCGCTGATGGCGCCGTATTTTACAAACAAGCCAATATCCGTCCATTTTTCCTCGTAGGCCTTGCGGTCTTTTCGAAACAGTTCATTCAGCTTGTCGGCTACTTTGCGGGTAATATAGCTGTTGATCTTTTTTACATTGCTATCGGCCTGTAAAAAGCTGCGGCTTACATTTAGCGGAATGTCGGGAGAGTCAATGACGCCGTGCAGCAGCATTAAAAACTCCGGCACAATATCTTTTACTTCGTCGGTAATAAATACCTGGCGGGAGAACAATTTGATCTTATTGCGCTGAATTTCAAAATCGTTCTTCAGTTTGGGGAAATACAAAACGCCGGTCAGGTTAAAGGGATAATCTACATTTAAGTGAATCCAAAACAGCGGATCGTCGGAAAGGGGATATAACTCGCGGTAAAAATTCAGGTAATCCTCATCTTTAAGATCGGCCGGCTGTTTCGTCCAGATAGGATTGGTGTTGTTGATGATATTGGGAACCTCAACGCTTTTGTACTTTTTTTCACCTTTTTCATCCTCACCGTCTTCTTCGCTTTTGGTGCGGGTGCCAAACTGAATGGGCACCGGAAGGAATTTGGCATATTTGTCCAGTATTTCCTGTATGCGGTGTTGTTGTAAAAACTCTTCGTTTTCGCTATTGATATAAAGGATCACATCCGTTCCTCTTTCCGTGCGGGACCCTTCGGAAATTTCAAACTCGGTGCTTCCATCGCAGATCCACCGGGCCGGCTCTGCTCCCTCCTGGTAACTGAGGGTTTGTATCTCCACCTTATCGGCTACCATAAAGGCGGAATAAAAGCCCAATCCAAAGCGGCCGATGATTTCGTTGGCATCATTGGCTTCCTTGAACTTTTCCATGAACTCGGTGGCGCCGGAAAAGGCAATCTGGTTGATGTATTTTTTGATTTCTTCAGCCGTCATGCCAATACCGCGGTCGCTAACGGTTAGGGTTTTTGCTTTTTCATCAATGGAAACCTGTACGGTAAGGTCGCCCAGTTCTTTATTGTATTGCCCCAGCGACGACAAACGCTTTACTTTTTGAGTGGCATCTACAGCATTGCTTACCAGCTCCCGTAAAAAGATCTCGTGATCGGAGTATAAAAATTTCTTGATGATCGGGAAAATATTCTCTGTGTGAATGGAAATGCTTCCTTTCTCCTGTACCATAATCGTTTACAATTTTAAATCTGTGTGTAATGGATGCTGCTATGTTATCAATGGTTGTTCCAAACCGGAACGGCTTGCCAGATTGACAGCCTGCAAATTTGCAGCTATTCTAAGATTCTTTGCTGAAATTCTATTTGTTCCTTTTACTCCACAGGCCATTACCCAAACTTTCTTATTTCTGATCAATAATGAGCCAAAGCCCCGTTTGTGTGGAAGAGAATCCTTTTTCCGGATGACTTTATTTAACTACCTGAGGCGTTTTGTGGGCAGTTGTAGAAAGGCACCATCTTTGGTTTTGCTACAGCAAAAGCATTGTGATATGGAAATGACAGCAGTAGTGTTACACGAAGGTGCTTTGGCTCATTACGATGTAGCAATAAGCGAAGACGGCCAGTGTTGTGCCCGGCTTCAACGATATAATGGCAGGCAGGAAAATGCACCTCCGCAAAGATTGACCCTGCATAAAGAAAGGAAACGCTGGGTAGCTGACGAAAGGTTTAAGGACCTGTCGGATGAATTGGGTTATGCTATTGAACTAAAGGCAAAGCCTCTTTTAGAAGCCCGTAACCGCAGCGGCGGACATCCGGCCGGATAAGAGGAGATGCGGGATTTTTGTTCTTACTGGTATGTTAGTGTTACTTGTTACAGAAATTTAAAAGCTTTATCACCGTTTTTTCAAGGCTTTTATAATGGGGCGGCTTGGTAATCATATCTACCCCGAATTTTTTACAATAAAGCTTGTCTAATTCGCTGTTGGACGTAGTAAACACCACAACCGGAATGTTTTCATATTCTTCGGTTCTTTTAAGAATCGAAAGCGTTTCTTTCCCATCAAGAACGGGCATATTGATGTCGAGTATAATAAGGCAGGGGAGGCTGGAGGTTTGTTTTGAGTGTTGTAAAAAGTCCAGTGCTTCCTTGCCATTCCGAACTTCTGCAATTTCAAAATCCTGCCCGTTTTTAAGAAGAATCTCCTTCATCAACATCAGGTCGTCCGCATCATCATCGGCCCATAAAATGGTGTTTTTCTTCATTTTTAAAACGTATTAAGGAAGGATGTTCATTACGTATGTTATAAAAAACCAACTCTACTGTACACATAATGAACACTTTAAAGTTAATCATACCCCACCTATTTAAAATGTGTTGCTTAGGCGGGTATGTTTAATTACTCGGTGAAACTATGTTTAAAAAGGTTTAATTAAAGGCTGAAGAAAGGAAAAACGAGCAAACTAGCAGCCTCTTTTCCTTTTCGTTTGTCTCAATGGCATAGTTTTTTAAGCTCTTCTTCAAAAATGGTGTAGCATGAAAAAAAACTACAGCCTTCGCTTGTTAGGCCTGATTTGCCTGTTTTTATTTTCTTCCTGTGTCTCTCAGAAAAAATACCAGCAATCCCTATCCCGGGAACAGGACTTGTTGGCGCAAAACACACAGCTTAAAGAGGACATTACGAAATTAAAAGGGCAAATTGAAGGCTTGCAAGGCGATAATGCCCGGTTGGTAAAGCAAATTGACGACGCCTTAAAGCAGGCCTCCGATGCCACGGGCACCGCCAATATGACCCAAAAGCAACTGGAAGCCGAACAAAAACGGTTGTGGGACCTGCGGCGTTTGCTGGATCAGCAAAGGCAGGGAGTAGAAGCCTTGCGTAAAAAAATGTCTGATGCCCTGGTTGGGTTTAGCTCGAACGAATTACAGGTTTTTACCAAGAATGGAAAAGTATATGTAAGCCTGCAGGAAAATCTTTTATTTCCATCGGGCAGTGCCGTCGTGAATGCCAAGGGTAAACAGGCCTTAGGCACCTTAGCGCAGGTTTTAAATATCAATCCTGATATCAACGTAGTGGTAGAAGGTCATACGGATTCCATCCCGATCAAGGGAAAGTATGAAGATAACTGGGCCTTAAGTGTGGCAAGGGCAACGGCGATTGTCCGTGTGCTCACCGATACCTATAAAGTAGATCCGACCCGGGTTACCGCCAGTGGCCGCAGCAAGTACGAACCGGTAGATGTAAACACCACGGCCGAGGGCCGCCAACGCAACCGCAGAACAGAGATCATCCTGGCGCCCAAACTGGATGAGCTGATGCAATTGTTGCAGCAAAATCCGGTTCAGGACACGTTGGGAACACAATAATATTTCATTGGTCAAAGCTGGCCACCAAAGACCAGGAAGGGGTGGCCTGCTTTGAACGTAAAACTCCAGCATGGAAGATCTGTTTTCAACCAGCCTTGCCGTCAATAACCAAAAGGTTCCTTACCGTGTAGTGTTTGATCAGGAGAAATATATTTTTCTTCCGGAAGGGAGTTCTTCCTTTCCTTCTTTTTCTTTTCGGCGGGAACACGACGAATGGCATGATCAGGACCAGGTAGAGCCCCAACTGAAAAAACAGGCAATTGATGCTTTGGAGAACTATCTTTTACGGCAGCATTAACCCCTAAAAATTAATTAACCACTTCAAAACCAATTTAAAGTAGGGGACCAACAGTTTGTTTTTAAAACAAAATTTGTTTATTTACGGCATGGATGTGCCCTTTGTATTGACCGTTGCTGTGGAAGAAAATGCCTTCCTGTTTTTTAATGCCCTTCGGAAAATTTACTTTCCCAAAGGAAATTCCATTGATGCCCATCTTACCCTTTTTCATTTATTACCCAACGAACCCACTCTGATCGATACCATAGAAAATACAAGCAAACAATACACGCCTCTTTTGTTGCATGTAAACAAACCTTCACTCATTGGCAACGGGGTAGCCTATGAAATTGAATGCCCGCAGCTGGTACAACTGCACGAAAATCTTCAACAGCAGTGGAATTCTTTTTTGATACCGCAGGACAAGGAAAAGCTATGGCCCCACATTACCATTCAGGATAAGGTATCAACAGAGGAGGCCAGGGAACTGCTTGCATTTTTAAATGAGAACTTCAGCACCTTTGCCATGCAGGGTACCGGCCTTCAGCTGTGGGAATACAACAACGACGGGCCCTGGAAATTGTTCCGGCAATTCGATTTCATTAAGAACTAGAAAGCCCGGCAAAGGCCCCGGGATACAACTTCAGTAAAAGAAGGCTGACAGCCGCCCCTATAAAGCAGCCCAGTAAGGAAGAATATACCTTGTCCCGCCTGTTGGTTTGGGCAAACAGGGTGAAAATGACGCCGAAGACGCCAAAGACAAAACCCAGGGCGAAAGAGATCCAATGAAAATAAAAGCTTGTGTTTTTCATGCTACAAATCTTCTTGCACGTTATTTATAAATCACTTCTTTCCGCAGCTCCCGATCCAGCCAAAACGTTCCAAAGGGGAGAACGGAAGCCACAAAGGCTTTTACAAGCCAGCCAAACTTTTTATCCATAATGGTTTTGGCCTCATAAGCCAGGGCCAAAAAAGCGACAAATAAAACGCCATGGGCCCAGCCCACTACTTTCACCGCCTGCGGAAGATCAGCAAAGTATTTTAACGGCATGGCAATTAGCAACAGCACCAAAAAAGAAATGCCTTCGGCAATGGCAATTCTTCTAAACCAATGTATCGTTTTGTTTGTCTTCATAGTTGCGGTTATAATCCTTGTTTCTTAATAGTTCACTACCTGCTCCTCAATTACCTGGGGTATCTCCCTCCACTCGTACTGCTGGTTGCGCAGTTGCGGTTCAAAGCCTGCTTCCCGGATCGCTTCCTGTATGGTTTTATACGTAAACCGGTGCGGGGCGCCGGCGGCACTCACCACGTTTTCCTCGATCATGATCGAACCAAAATCGTTGGCGCCGCCATGTAGGCATAGCTGGGCCGTTTGCTTACCCACCGTAAGCCACGAGGCCTGGATGTTTTTTACATTCGGCAACATAATGCGGCTGATGGCGATCATCCGGATGTATTCTTCCGGGGTGGTAAGATTGTGTACGCCGCGAATCTTTGTGAGCAGCGTATCCACATCCTGGAACGTCCATGGAATAAAGGCTAAGAACCCTTTTGCGGACTCCGGTTTTTTTGCCTGCACTTCCCTGATCTTTACCAGGTGCTCAAATCTTTCCTGGACCGTTTCCACGTGCCCAAACATCATGGTGGCCGATGTGGTGATATCCAGCTTATGCGCTTCATGCATAATGGCCAGCCATTCATCGGCACCGCACTTTCCTTTGGAGATCAGCCTTCTTACCCTGTCCACCAGGATTTCGGCCCCGGCTCCGGGCAAAGAGTCCATCCCGGCTTCCTTCAGCGCCTTCAGCACCTCGTGATGGCTCATCTTTTCCAGCTTGGCTATATGCGCTACCTCGGGGGGGCCCAGCGCATGCAGTTTTATGGTGGGAAATTCCTGCTTGATCTGCCGGAAGGTATTGGTATAAAAATCCAGCCCCAGTTCGGGGTGATGACCGCCCTGCAGCAGCAATTGATCCCCGCCATATTTAATGGTTTCAGAGATCTTTTTGCGATAGGCGGGCATGTCGGTGATATAGGCTTCGGCATGGCCCGGTATGCGGTAGAAGTTGCAAAATTTGCAGTTGGCAATACATACATTGGTGGTGTTCACATTGCGGTCGATCTGCCAGGTAACTTTTCCATGGGGCACCTGTTTTTTCCGCAGTTCATTGGCCACATACATCAGTTCTGTTAACGGTGCGTTTTCAAAAAGATGTATGCCTTCTTCGATCGTTAAAAATCCAAAGTCCAAGGCTTTATCGTACAAATGTGTAAGCTGCATAGCGCCGCAAATTTACGGAAGGAACGCCAGCATTAGGGATGAAAGGTTTGGCAAGCCCATAAGCTTAGAATAATTTTAATAGTTACCACATTATTGCCACTATTAATCTTTATCTTTTGTTTTGACTAGAGCTTAACCACCAGATGAAAAAACTGCTTGCTGTTATACTGTTTAGTTTTCTGCTGAAACCTTCCGTGGCGCAAGAGGAGTTTATTGTGCCTTCGCATTTTCTTACCAAATTCAATTTTATACAGCTAACAGGTGGCGTTATTTTAATGAAGGGGCAACTGGCTCCTTTTCCGGACACCCTGAATTTTATACTGGACAGCGGCAGCGGCGGCATTTCCCTGGACTCTGTTACGGTTGCCTATTTTGGCCTGAAAGGCATCCCCTCGAACAGAACCATCCGCGGTATAGCCGGGATCAAACAGGTCAGTTTTTTAAACGACCAAAAACTTATTTTACCCGGACTTACCATTGACAGCCTTAATTTCCACATCAACGACTATGCAATTTTAACAAGCGTTTACGGTGAACGTATAGATGGCATCATCGGGTATTCGGTTTTAAGCAGGTATATTCTGAAAATAGATTATGACAGCTCCAATATTGAGTTTTGGAGCCAGGGTTCTTTACGTTATCCCCGGGGCGGGTATTTGCTTCGTCCGCTGATTAACACACTTCCGGTTCAAACAGCAAGGGTAAAGGACGGGGTCACCATTAACAGCCGCTTTTTATTTGATATGGGTGCGGGACTGAACATGATGCTGACAACTGATTTTGTCAAGGACAGTTCTTTTTTAAATAAAAAAAGAAAGCTTTTTACCAAACAGGCAGAGGGCCTTGGCGGTAAAGTGGATATGGAAATGACCGTAATTAAGGAAGTAAAGCTGGGTCCTTTCCGGTTTCGCAATGTACCGATCTATATTTTTGATGATAAATATAATGTTACCTCTTATCCTTACCTGGGCGGATTGATTGGAAACGACCTGCTTCGGCGCTTTAACGTGATCCTTGAATTATGCCAGAAGGGATATTTATCTTATGCCCAACAGCCATTACAATGAGCCTTTCGATTATTCTTACACGGGAATGGAATTATTTATGGAAAACGGCCAGATCATTCTGGGCGATGTAGCCAAAGGTTCGCCTGCTGAAGACATAGGGTTGAAAGAGGGAGATGTGGTGGTGGCGATAAACAAAAACTTCAGTCAGAATTTACAGCAATATAAAATTGCCATGCAAAATGCAGGAGACCGGTTGAAAATCATTATCCAGCGGGGTGGTGAACTCATTGAGTTCAACCTTAAAGTAAAAAGTATTTTTTGATGCCGGTTTGCCCTGTCAGTGCAACGAAAAAGTCCTCAGCAGACTGTACCCAAACACACTTGTTCGTGTATAAACTTTCAGTAGAAACGATTTGCTGCTTTTAAGATAATTTTACAGGTTATTATGTGGCCGGGTTGTCCGGCAAAATCATTAAAACATTAACAGTGGTTCAATTTGAAAGGTTTACGTTAGCGAACGGATTGCGAGTGATTGTTCACCAGGATACGTCCACACCCATGGCGGTGTTAAATGTAATGTACGATGTAGGTGCTAAGGATGAAGATCCCAACAAAACAGGCTTTGCCCATCTTTTTGAGCACCTGATGTTTGGCGGTTCCATCAACATTCCGGTGTATGACGAACCCCTGCAAATGGCGGGCGGTGAAAACAACGCCTACACCACCAATGATCTCACCAATTATTATATACAGTTACCGGCAGAAAACCTGGAAACCGCTTTCTGGCTGGAAAGCGACCGGATGCTGTCCCTTGGCTTTACGGAGAACAGCCTTGAAGTGCAGCGCAAGGTGGTATCCGAAGAATTTAAAGAGCATTATCTCAACAAGCCGTACGGCGATGTGTGGCTCAAGCTTCGGGAACTGGCCTACCAGGTGCATCCCTACCGGTGGATGACCATTGGCAAAGAACTATCGCATATTGAAAATGCACAACTGCAGGATGTAAAAGATTTCTTCTTCAAACACTATCGCCCCGTAAACGCCATTTTGGTAGTGGCCGGAAACGTAACCGTAGAAAGAGTGAAAGAACTGGCCGAAAAATGGTTTGGCCCCATTGAACCGGGAGAAAAATATGTGCGAAGCTTACCCGAAGAACCGGCGCAAACGGTAGCCAAAAAACTGGAAGTGTTTGCCAATGTGCCTCTTGACGCCTTGTATAAGTGCTGGCATATCTTCCCCCGCATGGACCACCGCTACTATGTATCCGACCTGATAACCGAAGTATTGGGCGGCGGCGGTTCCTCGCGTTTGTACCAGGCGCTGGTGAAAGAAAAACAGTTGTTCAGCAATATTGAGTGCTATCACTTTGGCACCACTGACGCCGGCCTGCTGGCCATTGAAGGCAAGCTGGTAAAAGGCGTAAAAATGAAAGACGCCGAAGCCGCCATCAGCGAAGAACTGGAGAAATTAAAGGCCGAAAAAATTTCGGAGGCCGAACTGCAAAAAGTAAAGAACAAAACCGAAAGCATGATTGCCTTTGAGGACATGAGTGTGATGAACCGGGCCAACAGCCTGGCGTTTTACGAATTACTGGGCGATGCCAGCCTGATGAACTCCGAATTGGACCGCTACAATAAAGTAACGGTTGATGATGTGTATGAAGAAAGCAAGCAGATATTCCGGGAAGAAAACAGCAGCACGTTGTATTATTGTAGTAAGAGTTGATTGTGAAAGTCAAAATTCAAAAGTAAAAAGTAAAAAAGGCCTCTTACCATATGAGAAACTGCTTTTGAATTTTGACTTTTTACTTTTGACTTAACTCAAGCAGTTTATACACCCTCACATAATCCACTTCCATCTTCGCCGGAAAGATCGTGTCATCCACTCCCTGCAGGCCGCCCCAGTTGCCGCCAACGGCTATGTTCAGCAGCCAGTGAAATTTTTTGTCGAAGGGCCATTCAGCAACCGTTTTATGTTCGTTGGCAAAGCTAAAAATGAGCTTATCGTCAATATAGCCCTTAATATCCTCGGGTGTCCAGTCAACCCGGTATAAATGAAAATCATCGGTAGCCGTTGGTATAATGGTCGTGGCTGTTTTTTGCGTTCCCTTTACATGGTTATAGGCTTCTGTGTGCACACTGATATGCAATTTCTGCGGCTCAAAACCCACCTGCTCCATGATATCTATCTCACCCGACCGGGGCCAGCCGCCATAAGCCCAGTCTGTCGGCAGCATCCAGATGGCAGGCCACAATCCCCGGCCTTTGGGGATCTTTGCCCGGGCTTCAAAACGGCCATATAAAAAATCGCCTTTGTTTTTGCTTACCATTCTTGCCGAAGTATAGTTCTTTCCACCTCTTTCTTCTTTTTTGGCTTCAATGGAGAGCAACCCATTTTTTATACTGCACGTTTTCGCCTGCTGTATAATATTGCAATTCATTATTGCCCCATCCGCTTCCGCCTGTGTCGTACCCCCATTTGGAGGAATCGGGTTTGCCATCAATATTAAATTCATCGGCCCACATGGGTGTTTTTTCAAACTCCCCAGACTTTTGTTCCAGAAGAATCCGCTACAGATGGCGCCATTTTCTGCTGGCAGGCAGTTAAAAACAGGAGGGCAGCAAGGCCAGCCGGTAAGAAGGAATAAATGCAAATAGATTTTAGCATGCAATAAAGTTATTTTTGTTTTTCGGAAAAGGATCTTTTCCTTATTGTTTTACATATAAATGGAATTATGCTTAACAGAACTGATGCTCCTCCTATAAAAGATGCTGTCGAATTTGACCTGAAATTAAAGCCTTTCGAAAAACATATTCTTAACAACGGCACAGAAGTGTATGCCATAAATGCCGGCGCCGAAGAGGTGTTGCAACTGGAATGGGTGTTTTATGCCGGCAACTGGTTTGAAGGACAGAACCTGGTAGCCGCCAGCACCAACTTTTTATTAAAGAACGGTACCAGCACCAAAACTGCCTACCAGCTCAATGAGCATTTTGAATACTACGGCTCTTACCTCAATAGAAATTGTTTTAATGAAACCGCAGTTATTACCCTTCATTGCCTGGCCAAACACCTGGAGGTGTTGCTTCCGGTTGTCAGAGAGATGTTGGTGGATTCTGTTTTCCCTGAAGAAGAAATCAGCATTTACAAACAAAACATGAAGCAACGGCTGAATGTTAATTTGAAGAAAAGTGATTTTATAGCGGGCCGCCTCATCGACACCTATTTGTACGGCGAAGAACATCCTTATGGCCGCTTCAGCCGTTTTGAAGATTTTGACACGCTGACCAAAGAACAGGTAGTGGATTTTTACAAGCAGTATTATCAAAATGGAAAGTTCCTTGTATTTGCGGCGGGCAAACTGCCTTCCAATTTATTTCCGCTGCTCAATCAATATTTTGGTGATCTGAAAAATACGCTGGTAAAAGTTCCTTCTATTGCGTCCCACCAGGCAGCAGAAAAAAAATACCGTGTGGTAAATGATCCGCAGGGCGTGCAGGGTGCTATTCGTATGGGAACTAATTTTCCGAACCGGCACCATCCTGATTTTGTAAAGACACAAGTACTGAATAATGTGTTCGGGGGATTTTTCGGTTCCCGGTTAATGAGCAATATACGTGAAGAAAAAGGTTACACTTATGGCATTTACAGTTACCTGGAAAATCATATACAGGAAAGTGCCTGGGTGATCAGCACCGAAGCCGGCCGCGATGTTTGCGAAGCCACCATTACCGAAGTTTACAAGGAAATGGAAGACCTGCGCAACGAACCCGTGGACGAGGAGGAGTTGCTGCTGGTGCGTAATTATATGATGGGTTCTATTTTAGGAGACCTGGACGGCCCGTTTCATATTATCAACCGCTGGAAAACAATTATCCTCAATGACCTTCCCGAAGATTATTTCTATAAACAAATTGACACGATCAAAAAAGTGACAGCCGAAGAATTGCATCAGTTGGCTAATAAATATTTGTTGCCGGAGAAGTTTTATGAGTTGGTGGTTGTCTGATCTATTTTAAAAAGGATTGAAATTTGATCATATTCTGAAAAGCCTTCATTATTTGAAGGCTTTTTTATTTCCGCCTTAAAACTTAAATCATGCCTCAGACAATTTACATTTGTTCATAAATGAAATCCTATGGGCTTTCTCATTAAAGTACTTTTTACTGCCGTAGCCGTTTACCTGGCGGCTTATCTTTTACCCGGTGTTACCATTACCGACATAAGGACAACCATCATTGTGGCACTGGTATTAGCCCTGCTAAACACTTTTATTAAGCCTATACTTATTATTCTTACTATTCCCATTACACTCATCACACTTGGTTTATTTTTACTGATCATAAATGCGCTTATGGTAAAATGGGCTGCCAGCCTGGTAAGTGGTTTTACGGTGGACGGCTGGTGGTCGGCACTTTTGGTAAGCCTGATCGTAACCGTGGTAAGCTATATTTTAAATGCTATTACTGGAGAAAGGAATTAACATCAACTACTATTCATGGAGTTTCATAAAAAAGGACTTTCCAACGAAGACCTGATACATATTTACAAGCAATTATTGTGGCCCCGGCTGATAGAAGAAAAAATGCTGGTGCTGCTGCGCCAGGGAAAGATCTCTAAATGGTTCAGCGGCATTGGGCAGGAAGCCATTTCTGTGGGTGCCACTTTAGCCTTGGAAGAAGATGAATGGATCATGCCGCTGCACCGGAACCTTGGCGTTTTTACATCGCGTAATATGCCGCTGCATAAACTATTTAAGCAATGGCAGGGCAGCCAGGATGGCTATACCAAAGGACGTGAACGAAGTTTTCATTTTGGCACAAAGGAACACCATATCTGTGGGATGATCTCGCATTTAGGGCCGCAACTGGCCGTGGCAGATGGCGTGGCGCTGGCCTACAAGCTAAAGAAAGAAAACAAGGTGTCCATGACATTTACCGGCGATGGCGGTACCAGCGAAGGCGATTTTCATGAAGCCCTGAATACGGCTGCGGTGTGGGATTTGCCCGTGATTTTTATTATTGAAAACAATGGCTATGGATTAAGCACACCGGTGCAGGAACAATACCGTTGTGAAAGCCTGGCCGACAGGGCCAAAGGTTACGGAATGGAAAGTGTGGTGATTGATGGCAACAATGTGCTGACCGTTTATGAAACCGTGAAGGGAGTAAGAGAGCACTGCATTAAAAATCAAAAACCGTATCTGATCGAATGTATGACCTTTCGGATGCGGGGCCATGAAGAAGCCAGTGGAACGAAATACGTTCCTAAAGAGTTATTCGACACCTGGCAGGTAAAAGATCCGATCAAAAATTATGAAGACTGGCTGTTGAAAGAAAAGATCATTAGCCAGGGCGAAGTGGAAGCCATTCGCAACGGCCAAAAACAATTGATAGAAGAAGAACTAAAGATTGGATTTGCATCGCCGCCCATTGTAGTAAATACGGAAGCCGAGCTGAAAGATGTGTATGCGGAGAGGCTGTCAGCTGTCAGCCATCAGCTATCAGAAGTTTCACATCTGACTTCTCACGGTTCACGGGAATTGCGCATGATTGATGCCATCAAGGAAGGCCTGCACCAATCGATGCAGCAACACGCCAACCTTATTTTAATGGGCCAGGATATTGCGGAATATGGCGGCGCTTTTAAAATCACAGATGGTTTTGTACAGGAATTTGGAAAAGAAAGAGTTCGCAACACGCCGCTTTGCGAAAGTGCAATTGTAGGCGCTGCATTAGGATTAAGCCTGGAAGGATTTAAAAGCATGATGGAAATGCAGTTTGCCGATTTTGTAACCGTGGGCTTCAACCAAATTATAAATAACCTTGCAAAAATTCATTACCGCTGGGGACAAAATGCCGATGTGGTCATTCGCATGCCCACAGGCGCCGGTGTCGGTGCCGGGCCTTTTCACTCGCAAAGCAACGAAGCCTGGTTTGTACATACGCCGGGGCTGAAAGTGGTATATCCTTCCACACCCAGGGATGCAAAGGGTTTACTTATTGCGGCTATTAATGATCCCAATCCGGTAATGTATTTTGAGCACAAAGCTTTATACAGAAGCATTAGCGGTCCTGTGCCTGAAGAATATTATGAAGTGGAAATCGGCAAGGCCCGGCAGGTGCAAACGGGTGATGAAATTTCCATCATCACCTATGGCGCCGGTGTGCACTGGGCCGAGGATTATGCCATGGACCACACAGATATTTCAATTGATATTCTCGACCTCAGAACTTTATTGCCCCTGGATTACGAAGCTATTGCGGCATCGGTAAAACGAACGGGAAAGGTTTTACTGCTGCACGAGGACACCCTGATCGGCGGCATAGGTGGAGAGATCGCCGCATGGATATCGGAAAACTGCTTTCAATATTTGGATGCCCCTGTTATGCGCTGTGCTTCTTTGGATACGGCTGTGCCCTTTGCTATTGAATTAGAAAATAATTTTTTGGCAAAGGCCCGGCTGGATGAGAAAATTAAAAAGCTTCTGCAATTTTAACCTGCATTTCTGAAGGCGCAGTTTTATTATTCAAAACTGAACAGCATAAGAAAAGTAAGCGCATTGAAAGGTATATTTTAATTTGCTTTTGCTATGCCGGAAAATTCAAGATCGTGGAGGAAGCAAGCTGCACGACACCATTTACGAATCCAACACCAGGGCGGGCCGCGCCTTTGACATCGTCTTGCTGATGGTGATCATTGCCAGCATTGTGGTGGTCATGCTGGACAGCATTGATACCTACAGCCAAAAATACGGAGCGCTGTTTGACATCCTGGAGTGGACCTTTACCGTGTTGTTTACCATTGAATACATTCTCCGGTTAATCTGCATCAAAAGACCGGTCCTTTATGTCACCTCTTTTTTGGGGGTGATTGACCTGCTGGCCATCATACCTTCTTACCTCAGTATATTTTTTGCAGGCGCCCAATCCCTGCTGGTATTCCGGGCCTTGCGCCTGCTTCGCATTTTCCGCATTTTCAAGCTGACACATTTTTTAACCGAGATGCAGTTTTTGAGTACGGCCTTACGTGGCAGCTTAAAAAAGATCAGCATTTTCTTGCTGGTCGTGTTAAGTCTCGTCATTATACTGGGCTCTATTATGTACCTGGTAGAAGACGGCAAAAACGGATTTAACAGCATACCCGAAAGCATTTACTGGGCCATTGTTACCATTACCACCGTAGGCTATGGCGACATATCACCGGCAACTCCGCTTGGAAAATTTATTGCTTCCCTGATTATGTTCACCGGCTATGGCATTATTGCGGTGCCCACAGGCATTATTACCACCGAAATGGCAATGGCTGTCCGCAAAAGAAAAGAAGGAACGGAGAGCTGTCCCGGCTGCGGCAGGGAAGGACATGATGCCGACGCCAGGTATTGCAAGTATTGCGGAACCAAATTGTGACTGATACCAAACCGCTGTCAAGCCAGCCATCGTGAGACGTGAGACGGCAGACGTGAAACGAAGCGACCTCTTTCCCTTCTGTCATCTATCATCTATCAACTATCATCCTGATAACCGTTTGGTATGAGATAAAATTGCACTTACGATCAAACCTGCTAGCTAAGGTCAATGGACAGGGTATTGATCTTCTGTATCAGTCCCGCCACATTGTTCACCTCCAGTTTCTGGTAAATATTCTTGCGGTGTGTTTTAATGGTAAGTTCACTTAAGAATAGTTGTCCCGGCAATATCGCGGTTGCTTTTACCCTGCATGACAAGTTTGATGATCTCCTTTTCACGACTGCTTAATTTGATAGCAGAGGGGAGGTAATCCGTTGCAGGAATTTTCAGCACGTCCTGCAGCTTTGGATCAAGATAGGTTTTACCGGAAAAAGCCGCTTCAATGGCTTTGCATAAAACAAGGCTGCCGGAGTTTTTTAAAACATAACCATGTATGAAGGCAGAAACCGGATTCTCCGGCGGTAAAGCACCGGGATGATACATGGTTAAAAGAACCACCTTTAGATGAGGAGTATTCTTTCCTGATAAGCTTTGATAATTCAACGCCGCTTTTGCCGGGCATGTTCACGTCAAGTACCGCCACATCAACGGAATGGTCACTGATGTATTTTTCTACGGCATGACCATCGGTACATTCCGCCACCACTTCTATGTGTGCAAATTTTTGAAGGGCATTCCTAACCCCTTCCAAAAACATAGGGTGATCGTCGGCCAGCAGCACTTTTATCAGTTGTTTCATGCGGTATAAGAGGGAACTCTATTGAAATGCGGCAACCTTTATTCACCTGGCTGTCCACTTCAAAATGCCCGTTCACAAATGTAACCAATCCCTTTATTTGAGAAAATCCCAGGCCTTCTTTTACAAAGGCTTTATCAAAGCCCCTTCCATTATCTTCTACGAAAATGGAAATCAGCTCTGTTTCAAGAATGATTTGTATGATCACTTCCGTGGCGTTGGCATGCTTTACCACATTTTGCAAAAGCTCCTGGATAATGCGGTACACCAGCAGTTCGTTCTGAAAAGAGGAAGCATGCAGCGTTCCGATGGATTCCAGGTGAATGCCAATTTTTCCCGTGCGGTTGTATTGCGCCACCATATCCTGCAAGGCTTTTATCAATCCTTTCTTTTGCAGCAACACAGGAGAGAGGCTGTGCGAAATATTTCTTACCTCGTCGGTCAGCACCGTTACATCGTCAATGGTGCTTTTGAGCAATGCAGAACTGTCGGCTTTATGCTCCAGCGCTTCCAGGTTGTACTTTATAGACGACAAACCGGCCCCAATGGAATCATGCAAAAGACCGGAAAGACGGTTCATCTCTTTTTCCTGGTATTCGCTAACTGTTTTAAAAATGTTTTCCTGTTGTGTATTTAATTCCAACAAAAGCGCTTCTGCGTGCAGCTTATAGTTTTTAAAACGGATGGAGAGCGCCAGTGCCAGCAAACAAATCTCAAAAGAAAAACCAATGTTCACGGCATTGCGTGTAAATAATGTATCGGGCAGGTTGCCGGTGATATATTGCATATACACCTGGGTGCAGAGGGTAAAAATGAGCGAGGCCCAAATGATATAACCGGCATATTTCACTTTTTTACGTACACCCATAACGGCAAATACAAAAACCGGGACGATAGAAGCAATCAATAACACCTGCATAAAAACCAGCCAAAAAATACGGAGGGCACCGGTATTGGGAACAATAAGAAAGCCCAGTACAAAACAAAACATATAAAACGCAATGTAACCGTTGGTAAAGGCATACATCTTGGGAAAATGCCCTTTTACATTCAGCAGGCTTCTTGAAAATAAAATATAACAAACGGGGGCCAGCGAAATGGCAAGCGGCCGGGCAAAATCGGCAATGGAAGGAAGGTTGGGATAAAAAAACATGAAGCTCAATCCAAAATCGGTAAAGATGTATCCCGCCACCATTAACACATACAAGGTGTAATATATATAGAGCTTCTCCCGCATATTAAAATAGAGGAAAAGAGTGAACAATAAAATAAAAACACTGATGCCGGCAAGCAAACCTTCCAGCATATTATTGGTGCGGTTGTAGGATATAAACCTGTCATCAGTAAAAAAGTTCAGAGGCACATGCAGTTGTTCGTTTCGTTTATCGATCAATAAAACCAGCCGTGAATTTTTATTTTTTAAAACCAGCTTATACACAAACTGATTATGGTTTATACTGCGGCTTTTAAAGGGAAGATGATCACCCGTGAGTGCAAATTCTTTTTGTACCGTGTCATCACTAAGTAACCAGGCGCCCAGGTAATTAATATGCGGATTGTGTATCTCCAGGTAAACCACTGAATCTTTAACCGGCAGAGAGGACAGATCAAGGCTGATCCAAAACTGGCCATCCTTATAGCTCATATCTGCATTGCCATCGGGAAGACTTTGCAAAAGGGAACGAATAGACAGGTAGCGTTGAAAGCTGTGCTGGCTGCTCGTATCCATAAAATACTGCAGGGAGAATTTTTGCGGTGTCACCTGTTGGTTACCACCGACAAAACTATCCGGGCCATTGCGGTTTGCGATAAAAAAACAAACAACAACAGCCAGTAAGCAGTTCTTTTTGGTAAGTGTGGTTTCATGCAGCCCGATAAAAATAGAAATTGTTGCCGCATAAAACGATGGCAGGCGGAAAATACTCCTTTATAGGTATGGAGTTATCAAGTTGATAGATGATAGTTGATAGTTAATAGAAGGAAAAGAGGCCACTGTCTCACCTCTGCCATCTCACATCTGCGATGGTTTCCTTCACAGCAGTTGGGTATAACAGACTAAAAATTTGGAAGGCGGGTGCAATGGAAAAACGGCTGTTAACAACACTGTTAAACATATCGATCGGAGCAATGCCAGTTGTCCTAATCCAATGGCAGTTTCACTGTCCTGTTCCGCAGGGTTTTCGGGAGAATTTTGGCAAACTCCTTATCGGGAAAGCAAAGAATACTCCTAAATAGGTATTTTAAATCCCACCTCTCCAAACCATCTTCGCTCTGTTAAATGAATGCCTGGTTCCCATCCGGAATGGCATTTATTCTCATCAAAATAAACTCTATGAAACTAAAGTTAATCTGTGTCCTGTTGCTGTTTGCAACAGCACAAAGTTGCAAAAAGGCCGTTGAACTCAAAAACCAGCTGGTGGATGCCTACTGGCAGAACATTGATGGTGTGGTGCTCGAATTTAGCGACAAAGAAGCCTATGTCATTAATGCCGGCAACTCGAACCTGGAATCGAACCCCGCCGTTTTCGACATCCATAGCATGCCTTACATCAAAAACATTATCCAGACCAGCGCCAATTCGTATACCGGAGATATTGTAAAGACCACCTCCACCAGTGGAAAAATAACCTCCATCCGCTACGAGAATACAACCATTAGCTTTTCGGAAGAAGGCGGCAAGCTGGTGATCAAATTCTCCAACTCGGATGCTCTGCCGGTACATGGACAGCAAACACCAATACCGGGGGCACGCCCAATACGCCGCCGGTGGCCCGGGATACTACCAGCACCTTATTGAAAGATCCCGGCAGCACATTCTCAGTAGGGACTTCCCCGGGCAGCCCATCCTCCTCCTTTACGAATTTCCCGGTGTACGGACGTTACCGTCCTTTGAGTTACTCACCTGGAAATTATTACTACCGTATGGATGCTTATGTGAACCCCAACAGTCCCTGGCTGCTAACCCTGTATTTTAAAGAAAAGCCATCTGCCAATAAAACCTACAAAGCGGTAAGTGGTAGCACGGGAACCATGATTGGTGTGGGGGCTGATAACGTAGGAATTACATGGAACAGCTATATGAACCCTGCCAGTGGCTTTACGGTTGATGTCACCGTAAGTGGCGGTAAGATCACCGTTACCGGTACAAACATTAAAACGGAATCAAATACTGCCGTCTATGATGATTATATCAGCTTCAAAGTTATTGGTCAGTAATGTAGTGTGTTTCGTTCAGGAGTTTACTCCGTAGAATTTGATCTCTAATTCCATCCTTCATATTTATAACAGCTCTGGTAACGCCAGAGCTTTTTTTATTATGCTGGCAGTTGTCTTGCCATAAAAAAAGGAGACTTACGAGTACCGTATAACACTAAAAAGCTTAAGGGATTGTCCTGTTGTTGGACAATCCCTTAAAATATTTGATTGAAATCCTTTATACCAACCCGTCATCAACTCTGTGATTTTCTATTGACCATTCACCATTGACTATGGACAGTAGATATTTATACTTGAAACCAGCTTAGTATTAGAACTCTTTCTTCTTATCTGCAGGCAGGGTTTCTGCCAGCCACTTATAAAACTCCCGCTGCCATACCAGTGCATTTTGCGCACCCAGCACCCAATGGTTTTCCTCGGGCAAATACAGCAGCTTACTTTTTATTCCTCTTAATTGGGCCGCCTGGAAGGCCTGCAGGCCCTGCTCAATCGGTACACGATAATCCTTGCCGCCCTGTACAATCATAATCGGCGTATTCCATTTATCAACATAGTTGATGGGATTAAATTCATTGTAGGTCTTTTGTGCTGCTGCATTTTTCTTATCCCAATAAGGACCGCCATAATCCCAGTTGACAAACCATAATTCTTCCGTGGTGCCATACATGCTGCGGGTATCAAAAATGCCATCGTGGGCAATAAACGATTTGAAGCGGTTGTTATGAATGCCGGCCAGCATAAACACTGAATAACCGCCGTAAGAAGCACCTACGGCACCCAGACGGCTTTTATCCACGAATTTTTCTTTGCTCACCGCATCAATGGCTGATAGATAATCCTTCATTACCTGGCCACCATGGTCTTTGCTGATCTGTTCATTCCATTGGGTGCCATGGCCGGGCATGCCACGGCGGTTGGGCGCCACCACAATGTATCCCTGTGACGCCATGAGCTGAAAATTCCAGCGGTACGAATAGGTTTGGGTTAACGGCGATTGCGGACCACCCTGGCAATACAAAAGCGTAGGGTATTTTTTTGCCGGATCAAAATCAGGCGGATAAACGACCCATACCAGCATTTGCTTTCCATCGGTAGTGGTTACAAACCGTCTTTCTGTTTTACACTGGCCCAAAGAATTATTTACCGCATCGTTTACATGGGTGAGTTGTTTCATGCTGCCATTGCTTATGTCAACGCTGTACAATTCTGCTGCATGGTTCATATCGGTTCTTGAAACCACCAGGTTGTTGCCGCTCTGCCCTACAATGCCGTTGATGTCAAAATCGCCTTTGGTAATTTGTTTTATCACCGGCAATTTTTTTCGTGAGGCCTGTATAATCCACATTGAACAGTTGCAAAGTGCCATTGATGGGTGCGTAAAAGAAAATACTTTTTCCATCATCGGCCCAGCGAAAACCCTCTACGTGTATATCATCTCTATGCCCGGTTAAGTTGATGACATTGCCCATAGTAGTAAACGCTACCAGGTCCTGCTTGTCCGCTTCATAACCATCCCGCTTCATGCTTAACCAGGCCAGTATGCCATTTTTGTTGTACGAGGGATTAATATCATACCCCATTCTTCCGGCTGTCAGATTTTTAGTAGTTCCGGTGGCAAGATCATACTGATACAAATCGGTGTTGGTGCTGACGGCATAATCCTTTCCATATTTTTTCTTGGTAACATAGATTACATGCTTACTGTCGGGGCTCCATATATAATCTTCGTCACCGCCGAAAGGTTTTTGCGGAGCATCATAAGGTTCGCCGGGCATGATGTCTTTTGCTTCTTCTGGTTTATTCACGGGTGCTACAAACACATGGTCAAAGTTTCCGTCTTCCCAGGTATCCCAATGCCGGTTATTGAGGTTGTCAAAAACATAGGCATTTGAGTTGGGGAGGTCGGGATAGATATCCGTGCTTTTTATTTTTTTTATGGCCACTTCTTTATGGCTTAATTCATACGCACCGTCGGGTGAAATATTTTTATTGGCAAGCAAACTATCCGGCTTTGCAATTTCCACGGGAACGCCGCCGTCCACCGGTATCATATAACTAACCCGTTTGCTTTTGTTGGTCTGCACATCCGGCGTGCTCACACTGTACAACAGGTATTTTCCATCTTTTGAAATTCCCAATCCCGATACTCTTCCCAATTTCCACAGCTGTTCCGGAGTTAGTGGCTGTTTGTTGGAAGCAAGGTTTGTTTGTGCGGTCATAAACAGGGGCGCCAGCCACAGTATGAAAGCGAATGTTCTCTTAATCATAAAAAAATTTTGCAAAGGCTAATGTAACACTATTACCCATCGGATGAGGTGCTCTACATGCCCTGGAAATTTATTTATTGTTAAACTGTTATACGGCTTAACAATGATTCTTATTCACCCATTTCTTCCTGAACTGCGGCCTGGCAATCATTGCCCGCGGTCAAATACCAATAGTATTCTTTGTCCTGTAGCGCAACAGCCGCTGTATCAAAAGCGAACAGTTTTTAAAATAGCTATTTTTAGAAACGCCTGAAAATCAATTCACTTCTGAACTGGCACTCTTTTGTGGTTTAGCCACACTATAAAATAACCGGAAATGGAAAAAGATCGTATTCTTCATCTGGTAACAAAAAAAATTGCAGGCGATGCCACGTCTGAAGATATATCTGAACTCCAGCACCTGCTGCAAAAAAACATTGGCTTTTCAGATGCCCATAAAATCTTTTTACATCTTTATACTATCCAGTCTTTGGTGACGGCATCAGAACTGGTGTACCTGGAAAAAATAAAAGAATCCACAACAGCGCCTGGCGCAGGTGCCGCACGCAGTGTAAAAAATGCAAGCAAAAAACGGACACCCAGCCAGTACCTTTCGCCCCGTTTTTTTGTTCAGAATAGTTTATTTAAAATTTATTGTGCCCTCACCCTCCGCCAGCTTAGCAGGGTTTTATACTAAGAAAAAATACTCTCTGATTTTCCTGAAGAAGTAGGAAAGAATCTGCATAACAATTTCACAACTCCCCATTCAACGCAAATTTTCCCCAATTCATCACATTACTGTTTTCAAATCCCCTGTTTTCTATCCCAACTTTATACATACGGCGAGGAACAACGTGTGATTTAAAGTTGGCACGAGTTTTTACAGACTAACAGAGCTTTAGTTATTGTGGAAAACAAAATTGTTTTGTGCAACGAATACATAAAGTTTTTTGTCTATCTTATTATCCAATGCCATCCTCTGAAATTCATTGAAATCCTTTTAAAAGTCTGACCGATCCTGTGAAAGCTGTTAAAGACTTACATCAATGAATAACTTACTGGACATTGCGGGACATTTTCTTTACATAGCACTTCGCATTATTCTGCTGCCTCTGTTTGTGGCGCTGGATATTTTTTTGGGCGCATGGATGGCCGCCAAATTCCTGAAAAAATGGAGCAGGACAGTTTATCTCAAAGCCACTAAAAAACAAGCGTTCCGCCAGCCGGCATTTAAAAAGGGCCTGGTGGTGTTCAGAACGCATTAACCTGCGCTGCTGCAAACAATCTATCTTTCGAAAGCTCTGCGTTCAACTCAATAAAACGGGTTCTGTTCTATAAAAGGAGTACCTTACTACCCGTATTCCTCTCTAAACTTTTTCCATATCCCCTGATAGTTATATCTCCCCTGTGAGCATTCTTTTTCTCACTTTTAAAACTATTTTTTATGGAAGAAATAACCCTTCAAAAAGAAGCGTTGTCCACTACGCAACAAAACGTGCTTGCTTACTTTAACACACACGATGTAAAGTATGTAGCCGAAGATGCGGTCTTCAGAAACCTGAGCACAGGCGAAACACATAAAGGCCGTGTGGAAATAGCCGCTATGATGCACTACATGTATAAGGTAGCTTTTGATGCAAAAGCAGAAATAACCAATTATATCATTACTGAAAACAAAGCCCTGCTGGAAGGCCTGTTCAAAGGCAAACATATTGGCGCACTGGCAGGCATACCTGCTACCAACAAAGAAGTAAGTGTGCCGCTTACGGTAAGTTATAATCTGAAAAATGGCCTGATACAGGAAGCCCGTATTTACATGCTTACAGATGTGATGATGCAGCAATTGGGTGTGGCCGCTGCAACGCCCAGGCAAAAAACCACTTTTTTGGTGCGGGATATTTTCCAGTTAAAATTTGGTCATTTCCGCGATGCGAAAAAATTGCTGGACGAAGCTTCTGAAAAAAAGATGTTGCCCGAAGCACAGCAAATGCGTGTACTCACCGATTTTACAGGCGACTCCTATCGCCTCATTTTCGAAGAAGGCTTTGATAACCTCGCGGATTACGAAATTTCATTGACCAGCAGCATGAAAACCGAAGAATGGCAACAGTGGTATGAAAAATTCAAACCACATGTTGAAAAAAGTTACAGGGAAATTTTACGGCAGCTGGCGTAGCTTTTTAAAATCACCGAACATGTTTCTGCCATTAAAAAACCGCATGCATATCCGCGATCCCGATAGCATGGCATTGCTTTATCCTGCTTCGCGGCAAACGCTATTTTTTCACTCAAACTATTTTTTATGAGTACTCAGGTTGCTACTTCCCATGCGGTTATGGCCCGCAAAATGTTTGATGCCTTCAAACAAGGCGATATTGCCTACATACTGAACCAGCTTGATGATAACTGCCAGTGGAATGTAATGGGAGCTCCGCTGATCTCCTTTGCAGGAAAGTACATTGGTAAAGGCACCAGTCTGTTCTTTTCGAAGATGAACGAAGAAATTGAATTCACCTCTTTTGAGGTAGAAGATATTTACGAAGTAAATGAAACCGATGTTATATCAAAAGGCAGCTTTGTTGCCCGCAGCCGAAAAACCGGCAAAACGGCTAAATCGCCATGGATGATGCTGAACCGTTTCCAAAACGGCAAAACCATTTACTTCCAGGATTATGTGGATACAGCGCAGGTAGTGGCGGCTATGCAATCGGCTGATTAAAACGGAACTGGTAATATAAGCTGCTATCAGCAGTGAGCCGTCAGCCGTCAGATGTGAACTTATAGCAAGGCTTCCTTCATAGTTCACCCTTGTCTCACGTTTGACGTCTCACGTTTCACGTATTTTACCGTCCAGTGTAAAAATAAACCCCGCTAGTTGCGGGGCTTATTTTATAGAACAAGGTTAGAAGCTGTCCCGGAAGCCGGTAAGGTTTTTCCGCTTCTTGTTCCTAAATGCTGTTCATTTTCCACTACTATTTCTCCATTCACAAGCACATATTGAAAGCCTTTGGAATAAGCATGCGGTTGTTGAAACGTAGAAAGATCCTGCACCTGGTTTTCGTCAAAGATCACAATGTCGGCAGCATAGCCTTCCCGCAACAAACCACGATCTTTTAATCCAAACTTTTGTGCCGGCAGGGAGGTCATGCGCCTTACGGCTTCTTCCAGTGAAATCACTTTTTCCTCTCTTACATATTTGCCCAGCACTCTTGCATTGGTGCCATATCCTCTGGGGTGTGGTGAGCCCTGCTTCCATACACGAATGGAAGCATCGGAAGCAAACATATTGAACGGGTATTGCATGATGCGCTTCACATCTTCTTCACCCATACCATGAAAAACAGCGCTGGCGCCGCCTGCCATCATCAGGTCCATTACGGTTTCTGCTTCCAGCTTGGCCTTATGCTTGCGGCCTTTTAAAAGGTTGATCTCTTCAATACTCTTTCCATTATAGCTTGTATCGGCCCGGTGAAACGCCACCACAGCATATCCCAAATGCTTTAGTTTACGTTTCTTTAGCTTAGCCAATATATAATCCGTTACATATTTTCTCACCTCGGGCCTTTGCAATCTTGCTTTAATGGAATCCTGTCCGTCCGCTAAAATTTCATCGGGCAATAATGTGCTGATACTGGTGCTGCTGGCCGTGTAGGGATATTGGTCAATGGTTACATCAATCCCTTGTTCTCTTGCCCTGACGATCATGGCAACGGTTTCTTTGCTGCGTCCCCAGTTTTGCTGGCCACTCAATTTAAAATGCGAGATCTCCACCGGTATGCCGGCTTCCCTTCCAATCAATAAGGCTTCTTCAATGGCCTGCACCACGCTGTCGCCTTCATCTCGCATGTGCGAGGCATAAACACCTTTGTACCGGGCGGCCACCTTTGCCAAACGAACCACTTCCTCTGTTTCGGAATACGTTCCCGGTATGTAGATCAGCCCCGTGCTTAATCCTACGGCGCCGTCCTTCATGGCCTGCTCGGTAAGAGCTTCCATTTTTTTCATTTCTTCTTCGGTTGGCCGGCGGTTGGCAGTGCCCATTACCGCTTTTCGTATATCGTTATGGCCGATGAGTGTAGCCACGTTGATGGAAAGTTTTAAAGAATCCAGCTGATCCCAAATATTTTTTGATGTTAACGCGGGAGGAGCCGCAGTTGCCCGTTACCACTGTTGTTACGCCGTCTAAAATAAAATTATTGGCTGTTGGGTTTTGAAATTCATCGCCTTCTATATGCGTATGTACATCAATAAAGCCCGGCGCCACCACCAGGCCTTTGGCATCAATGATCTTTGCGGCACTGATGTTATCAAAATGCCCGGTCTTAAGGATCTTTCCGTCTTTTATGGCAATATCACCTTTTATCCAGGAATTGCCGGTGCCATCCAGGATGCGTCCGTTTTTAATAATGATATCGGCCGTTGTCTGGGCCTGTAAACAAATACAAAAACAAATGAACAGGGTAAGAGAAAAAATGTGTTTCATGTTTTAAAGTTATTATAAGCGGATCAAGTTTTGTTCGCCTTCTTTTTTCGTTCGCAGCAAACAAAAGGTAAATGCCTAAATTAGGTTCTTAATTTTTGCTTATGATAAAATGTTTTACCGCATTTACCTGCCTGCTGCTTTCTTTTGCTTCTTCTTCGCAACTCAATTATAAAGCTCCTTTTTTTGCTGATGACAACCGGATCGAAAAGATCAGGGCCACACAAGCTGTCATTGATAAACTGTATAAGGAACACGCAGCCAAAAATCATTTTCCCGGTTTTGTGTATGGCGTGGTAGCCGATGGCCAGTTGATCTACACCGGAGAAATGGGTTATACAGATATTGAGAAGAAAACACCGGCTACCGTTTCTTCCGCCTTCCGCATTGCTTCTATGAGCAAAAGCTTTACTGCCCTGGCTATTGTGAAACTGAGAGACGAAGGCAAACTAAAATTGGATGATCCTGCTTCGAAATACATTCCGGAGATGAGCAAGATAAAATACCTTACCTCGGATGCTCCGGAAATTACAGTTCGCCATCTGCTTACACATGCCGCCGGTTTTCCGGAGGATAATCCCTGGGGCGACCGCCAGTTAGCGGATAGCGACAAAGAATTGACAGATCTGATTCAGCAGGTTTCGTTTTCAAACGCTCCAGGCATAGCGTACGAATACAGCAATCTTGGCTTTGCCCTGTTGGGAAAAATTATCACAAACGTTAGCGGTAAACCCTACCAGGATTATATAACAGAAACCATCTTTAAACCGTTGGGCATGAACAGCACCTATTGGGAGTACACAAAAGTGCCTTCCCATAAATTAGCACATGGCTATCGCTGGACCAATAACGACTGGACGGAGGAAGCTTTATTGCACGATGGATCTTTTGGCGCCATGGGCGGATTGATCACCACCATAGAAGATTTTAACCGGTATATGCAGTTGCATCTTGCTGCCTGGCCCGCCAGGAGCGAAAAAGAAAATGCGGTTGTGAAAAGAAGTTCGTTACGGGAAATGCAGGCGCCTTCCAACTTCAACAGTCTTGCCACACAATTTAAATATGCCAGCGGACGCACCTGCGCCACGGCTTCTGCCTACGCGTATGGACTGCGCTGGGCTATTGATTGCGAGAATAAAGTTTTTGTAGGACATAGCGGCGGCTTGCCCGGTTTTGGCAGCAACTGGAATATATTACCCGACTACGGAATCGGCGTTGTGTGTTTTGCCAATGTTACCTATGCACCCACGGCCGGTTTTAATTTATCCATTCTTGGATACTCTTGTAAAAATGGCCGGCCTGGAAAAAAGAACCATTCCCGCCTCTGCCATCTTGGAACAACGTAAAAACGAATTGATGAAAATTTTACCGGGCTGGAAAAATGCACAGGGCAGCCGCATCTTTGCCGATAATTTTTTCCTGGATTATTCTTTGGACTCACTGCAAAAAGAAGCCACCACCCTCTTTGCAAAAGCAGGGCTCATTCTTCGTATTCGTGAACTCATTCCAGAAAACAATTTAAGAGGCAGCTTTATCCTGGAAGGCGAAAACACCAACCTGCAAATCAGTTTCACCTTAACTCCGGAAAGCTCACCCTTAATACAGGAGTATAAGATCCGGGAAGTGAAAAAATAGGCTGATACCAAACCGTTTTCAAGTGGACAGCGAAGCCATCGTGAAACGTGAGACGTCAGACGTGAGAGAAGCGTGTACTAGGAAGGAAGTCTTGCTACTGGTTCACATCTGACGGCTGAAAGCTGATAGCTGACTGCTCACGGCGCATAGCCGGTAGCCGTGCTGCTATAGATAGCTCAGCCACCACTGCTTATGTGTTTTCTTGTATTCACTGAACCATTTGCAAAGGGGATATAGCGCTGCCACAATCAAAAGCCACATGACATATACAAACCACAAGGAATAGCCCTCATTGGGATAAGCAAAATTGGGCAAAAAGGAAGATGCGTCATGTATGCCTTCGGCAAAAGAATGTCCCCTGGTGAAAGACAATAACGCACTTACCAGGTGTATCAGGTAAAAATGCAGCACATAATAAAAGAACGGCACTCGTCCATATACAGTGATGATATTGGACAGTCTTGTTTTTATGTTTCCGGCCCAGGCCAGGAATAAAATACCGGGACCAATGGTCATGCACATATACAGCAGCGAGGGAGGGTATTTATGCGTGTCAATAAAAGAAAGAAAAGTAAACAGCGTATTTTTTTGCGCCGCCCAGGGCTCGGGGTTGCCATAAAGGTTGGTAGCCCGCAGTGCAATGAAAAACAAAATAATCCCGATGCCAAGCCGTGTCAGTATTTTTTTTCTTTGCGCCCCTTCATAGCGTGTAAACAATTTTCCAAAACAATAGCCTACCATCATCAGGCCGGTCCAGGGAAGAAAGGGATATACAACAAACAGGCTATGCCCCTTCGACAAGGGAAAAAAGCCCTGACGATGCAACAGGGAATAAACGAAGCCATAGTCGCCCGTGTGTTTTGCTTCGTAAAAATCCAGAGAATTGTGGCCCAGAACAATGAGCAATCCAATGCCCAGTATGGCGGAAAAGGGCAGCCAAATGGCCAGTCCAAGCACTATCATGCTAATGCCAATGGCCCAGATGGTTTGAAGGCCAATGAGGCTATAATGCGGATCGAAGGAAAAAGCAAAGTTCATGATGGCCACCTCGATAAAGACCAGCCATAAGCCCCGGTAAATTAAAAACAGGCTGAGTTCCTTTTTGGTTTTCCGGCTGCTTTGAAACCAGGCCGACGTACCGGCCAGGAAAACAAACAGGGGCGCACAAAAATGCGTGATCCAACGGGTGAGAAACAAGACCGGTGTGGTGGTTGCCAGGTTCAGCGGGTCTTCGGTCCATGCCGGGGCATGGAAAAAATCCCGTGTATGATCCAACGCCATGATCACCATTACCAAACCACGTAAAAGGTCGATGGAATCAATCCGGTAACCAGCTCTTTTTAGCGGAATAGCAGTGGAAACAGGAATGCCGGCAGGCGTTGTTAGAACTTGTTCCATATTCAGTTGTTTTGAATGTTCAGCAATATACTCTTGCTATCTCAAGAGTCATAACGGAAAGGTTGATTCCACCAATAATGGTTTTGAGAGGGAAGCGGAGAAACCATTAAATCTACTATATAATAAACTCATAGCAAAAGCCCTTTTTGTAAGCGGTTTAAAAGAAGGAAGCCGGTCAGCCATCCATAAATCGAATGCTCATCCATCTTAAAAAAGCCTTTAGACTTTTGCATTTTTTTGGTAACCCAAATCAGTCTTTAACACTCTAATTAAATAAGAAGATTTGAACAAAGAGCAGACAGACAAAATTTAAAAGGTACGATCATGAAACAATCCATACAAATTGCAGCCATACTGGATAAGCCCCGGCAACTGAAAGACCTGGTGGAAGACCTGGCTTACAAACGGCTTGACAACGGATTTGGCCATCAACTTGTTCCGTCGCATTTAAAAGCGCTGGAAACCTCATCGCTTGAAGCCTATATAAGCGGCGTGGTAAAACTTGACGAAGGGCACGATCACGTAAGCATGCTTTTTACCAGCAGCTTTTTGTTTACCTGTATTAAAGAAAAAGACAAACGCTATAAAATGACCTGGTGTTGTTCTTTATCCTGAGACCTCAGGAATGCAGGCTCTTTATTAAATCATACACTCTTTTTGAAAGCTCTTTTAGCTTTGGCCTTACTTCTTCTTCACGCACCGGTGTAAACACCGAAATAATGTATTTGATTTTTCCATCGTCAACAATACCCACATCGTTTGTGTAAATGCTCCACCATCCTGTTTTATGATAGAACATGGCATTGGAAGGCAGGCCGGTAGAAAGTTTCGAAGCGTCAAGCTGCCGGCCCAGCAAGGCTTGCAACTGCATGCTCACCCAGGGGCTTACCAGTTGCTGCCGGTAGATTTTATACATAAAATCGGCCGCATGCAGGGCGCAGGTTTCCGTACTCCGCACCGTATCATAGCCCGGGTCTTCAAATGCTCTTTTTAAAAACTTCCGGGTTACTTCGCTGCCCTGCCATCCGTATTCCTTCATCGTTTGGTTGATCCTGTTTCGGGTGGCAATATCAATCAAACAATTGGACGCTGAGTTATCGCTGCGGGTGATCATCAGGTCAAGTAAATAATTTATCGTTACCGTATCGCCATCGCGGAGCAAGGGCCTTGGATCCAAACGTATTTCTCTTGAGCGATCCACATCGTTTGGAGATTTTATAATGTAGGGCTGAAACAAAGAATATTCACCATTGCCCGCCTGCTTTAAAATTTCCATGGCCACATACATTTTATAAACAGAAGCGGGATAAATAAAGTTGTCAAAATTGACTCCGCCCAGCAGGGGTTTTTTACCAGTGAGGTCAATAACGGCAAACGAGATTTGTTCTTTGCCATCTTCACCCGCATTAAAAACACTGTCCAGGCCAACTTCCTGCACAATTGTTTTTAAAGCATTGGTAAAACTTTTTGATTGCTTGTAATAAGCCGGAACCTTTACCTGTGCAAAACTGCACAAATGCATAGCCATGCTGATGATGACCAACTGTATGTATTTCAAACTTTAGAATTTTTTGTTTTAAAATTATTCGCTGCTGCCTTTTTCTCCGATAAACCAGTGCTCTTTATTTTTAAACAACACATTGAACGTGGTGAGTGTTCCGTAGATCCTGGTGATGTATTGCTGCAAATTCACCTTGTCTTCATCCGTTAATTTTTTATGCGCATTGATCTGTTGCTCCATGACCCTGAGCCTGTCGCGCAGCATCACAATTTTGTGAAAGAAATCTTCAATGGGAAGTTCTTTGGGCTTTAAAGATTTATCCGCAGGCTGCAGGATCAGGACGCCCTTTTGCCAGCGGTCGCCCAGGGGAACCATTTCTGAGACGCCGTTCCATAAACGCAAAATTTTCAGCAGGGACTTTTCTACATCGGAATGGGTTTCTATCTCCTCCGTAACATTTTCAGGGATGATCTCTTCCAGATGTTCATCGTTCTTATCAATTTCCTTAACGCCATGATAAATGAAGGAGATCAGGTAGGTAGCGTAGCGGATGCCGACAATAACACCAGGACCGTGCTGGGTGTGTTGTAGTCTTGTGCCAATTCCAAGGTTCAGTTGATCCATATTCCTTACGAAGAATTTATTTTAACAGCTAAGATAGTTTAGTGAGGAGTTTTTTATTTTTTTACAAACTCGTATGGTGTAAACTCCACAAAATCGGCCACCGTTACTGTCACCGATTTTACTTTTCCCTTTTCCATGGTGAAGGGCCACACTTTTACTCCGTAAATGGGATCGTTGAACGTGGCGAGAAAACGGTTCTCACCCAAAGGCGCCAGTTCGGCATACCGGCCTTTATGGTGCTGAAAAGTAGCTACGAGCTTTCCCTCTTTTAAAGCGATGTTCATGGTGCCATAAACCTCGTGTACATAGTTTCCTGCAAAGCTTTGCAACGGTGCAGCTGTTTTTAACTTCATGGCAATGGTGTCTTTTTTTTGCTGCAGCCAGGCGGCTTCTTTCTTTTCATTGCTTTTGCTAAAATTTAAAAACACATTACTGTAGTTGCGGTAAGGCAGCCCTAAATAGGCATCCATAATTTCATAACGCAAGGCCTCATAAAAATTGTTGGCATCGGTATTGGTAAAAACCAAGATCCCCAGCTTTTCTTCCGGTACCAGCGCCACACTGGTTACAAAGCCATTAACGCCACCGGTATGGGCCACAATTTTGCGGCCGCTATACTCTTCCAAAAACCAGCCAAGTCCATACAAAGCAAAATGCGCTTTGTTATACATATGCCCTCCATTCCCTAAAATAGACTGCGGGGTGCGGCTTTGATTGATGGCTGATAGGGGAATGATGTCCTTGCCATCCAGCTTACCGTTGTTCAATTGCATGAGCACCCATTTGCTCATGTCGTTTACAGAAGAAGAAATGCTGCCCGCCGGACCCATATTTTCCAGGCGGCCATAGGGAATTTTTTTTACCACACCCTGTGCTACCGTATGGGCTGCGGATTTGTTGGAAGCCGCTTCGATATCCTTTGAAAGCGCCAGGGTATTATTCATACCTAAAGGCGTAAAGATCCTGTCCTTTAAAAACGCGGCCCACGATTGCCCGGTTACTTTGGGAATGACCTCACCGGCGGTTAAAAAAGCAGCATTTGTATATCCCCAGTGGCTTCGTAAACCATAAAGTGGTTTTACTTTGGAAAACTTGTCTCTTACTTCTTCCTTGCTAAGGTCAGAATCGAAATACATGAAATCGCCCTGGAAGGTTTCAAAACCAAGCCGGTGACAAAGCAGGTCACGGATGGTCGCTTCTTTGGTTACCCACGGATCGTACAGCTTAAAATCGGGCAACCACTTTTGTACCTTGTCATCCAGTGATAGTTTTTTCTCGGCCTCTAAAATAGCCAGGGCTGTTCCGGTGAAGGCTTTTGTGTTGGAGCCAATCATGAACAGGGTATTGGAATCCACCTTGTTGTCCGTTCCGGCTTCTTTTACTCCATAGCCTTTCATCACCACTACCTTTCCATCCTTTACCACACAAACAGCAACGCCGGGAATCTTCCAGTCCTGCAGCGCTTTTTGTACATAGCTGTCCAGGCTATCCTTTACAAAAGAAGGAACCTCCTGCGCCTGCACCAGCTGCACAAAAAAGATAAGCGCAACCGTTAGTAGTTGTAGAAATGATTTTTTCATATTTGTTTTTTTGAGGTCTCCTGGTTGGCTTTAAATACACGGATAAAGTTTCCGCCTAAAATTTTTTCCACCTCTTTTTTGCTGTATCCTCTTTCCAACAAAGCCTTTGTTAGTTTGGGAAGGTCTGTTACATCATCCAGGCCCTGCGGCGCAGAGGAGATGCCGTCAAAATCAGACCCAATGCCTACGTGGTCCACACCAGCCAACCGGACAATATAGTCCAGGTGATCCACCAACTGCGACAGTGTGGGCCGTAATGATGCGGCTTCGGCCGGGTAGGTCTTTGCCAGCCATTCATCTATTTCGTAGTTCACCATTCCAAGGGCTTTCAGGGAGTCCACTTCTTTTTGATGTGCAGCCATAAACTGCTTTTGTCTTCGTGTATAATTACTGTCAACAAAGCCGGAATAAAAATTCAACTGAATCACGCCGCCATTTTTTCCAATGGCTTTGATCTGATCATCTTTCAGGTTACGAAAAATGGGGCACAAACTATACACGCAACTATGCGAGGCAATCACCGGTTTGGTCGTGATGGCCATAGCATCCCAAAAGGTTTGTTCGCCCACGTGGGAAATATCCACCATCATTCCCAGTTCGTTCATGCGTTTCACTACCTGCTTTCCAAACTCAGTTAATCCTTTGTGTTGCAAGGCATCTTTTTTGGTGGTTTCATCGAGCGCCGAGGTGGCCCAGGAAGTAGAATTGTTCCAGGTCAGCGTCATGTAGCGTACGCCGCGTTGGTAAAACGCATCCAGATTGGCCAGGTTGTCTTCTATCATGTGCCCGCCTTCAACCCCCATCATACAACCTAATTTTTTTTGCTTTACGGCTTGTTGCAATTGCAAAGGGTTTGTTACCATCATCGTTTTATCACCATTGCGGCCCACAATGGCGTACAGGGAATCGATTTCAATATTGGCGTATTTAAATGCAGTGTCTTTACCAAAGCGTTCGTCACAAAAAATAGAAAACACCTGTATATCCACTCCGCCTTTTTTAAACCGGGCCAGATCGGAATGCGTTTTTCCGGTAAGATCATTTTCAATATTCAATCCTTTCATGGTGGCCGATGACAGCACGTCATTGTGCGTATCGATCACAATCGCTTCGTCGTGTATTTTTTTGTAGGACTGGGAAAACGCAGGTACCGAAAACAGAAAGAGTAAACAGGCAAAGATTTTGGTCATGGCAGCTAATTGTTCAGACAAATTACTGCATTCTGAGCGATGATGTTAAAAGGTTTTTGTTTTTTTAAATTCTTCTCCGGCTTGTTTAATGTACAATTGAAAATCGTATTCGCTGCTGTATAAAACAAATTCAAAAGAGGGCCGGTACTTTTGCATGAAAAGCGTTAACTGGGTGCTGTCGAGGCCTGTAAGCCGTCGCACCAGTGGCTTGCTGAATTTATAATCAACAAATTTTTCCCTTTCCTGCTCCAGCAATCTTTCGCGGAACTTTTCCATTGATTTGTTTTTCCTGAACTGAAACACCCGTATCAATTCCTGGATATCTATGCCTGCTCCCGTGGCGTTTACCGAGGTCATACTTTCAAAACTGGGCCTTTTGAAGTTAAAGGCCTTTGCATAGTCTTTACGGTTTTGAGCCGAATCTTCTTTATACACACGGCTGCGGATCTTCACTTCCTGCATCACATCCATTTTTAACCGAAGGGCAATATCGAAGCGGGTAATGTCGGCGATTTTCAGAATGGGATATTTCGGTGTTGGTTTTCCCAAAAAAGAAAACCAGATAGAGTCTTTTTCACTTACGTCTAACTGGTAACGACCCAGGGAATCCGTCATGGTGCCTTTGCCGCTGGTGCTTAACACCGTCACTGCTTCTATGGTATAGATGCGGGAACTATCGTACACCGTGCCCTTTACCTTGTATTGTGCCTGAACACAAAAACAAAGCAGCACGAAAAAGGAAGCCAGTAAAAATTTTATATAGCCGGTCCTGTTTTCCAAATAGAGGTTTGAAGCAAGTAACAAAACAAAATCTAAATGCAATGGTAAAATGAAAACAAAGACGAATATCCTTTATTTTGAACTTTCTAAACCCACAAGCATGCACCTGAATTTTGAGTTCAAAGCAAGAGCCGCCAGCCTTGCCAAACCGGAAGAAATTTTACGAAAACAGAATCCCTTGTTTATAGGAGAAGACCATCAAACAGACACCTATTTTCATGTGCCCTATGGACGGCTAAAACTCAGGGAAGGCCTTATAGAAAATGCATTGATCCATTACGAAAGAACCAACACGGCCAATGCCAAAGAATCAAAAGTGCTGCTTTACCAGCACCAGCCCGATGCTTCTTTGAAAAAAATATTAACGGCAGCGCTGGGTGTTAAAACAATAGTAGATAAAAAACGAAAGATCTATTTTATAGACAATGTCAAATTTCATTTTGATGAAGTAAAAGAGCTCGGCACCTTCATAGAAGTAGAAGCTATTGATAAGGATAACAACATTGGCATTGAAAAACTAAAGCAACAATGCGCCGGTTACATTGCTTTATTGCAAATTGAAGAACAAGATTTTGTAGCCGAGTCGTACAGTGATTTGTTGCTGGCAAAAAAATCCTCAACTATGTAAAGCAAAACAGAAAACCCATCTTTATAAGTTACTGACATTGTTGGGTTTATTCCCGCTTGTTTTTTGGCACACCTTTTTTAGCAATCAATTAAACGCCGGACATGAAAAAAAATGTTTTTGAAAAGGATGAAACAGACATCAATAAAAGACCCGAAGGCGTAATGATAGAAAGGCCTTTGGAAAAGGATGAAACAAAACATGTGAACGGCAATTTTGCCAACCTTGATGAAGATGAAGATGACAGTGAAGAAGACCTGGTGTTGGGCGATGAGGAACTGGAAGGCGATGAAGAGGAATTTGAAGTGGAATTAGATGATATTGACCCTGATGAAGACGATTTCGACGAGGACGATCTGGTGATTGATACAGATGATGAAGATGAGGAGGATGACGTCCTGTGAAACATTAGGCGTGAAGAGCAATGGGTGAAACATTCATTGCTCTTTATTTTTTTGCCATTATTTCCATTAGCCTTTGGGCATCCGCTATAGCATATCCATGAACATCGTTGTTGAAATAGATCCATAGTTCGTGGCCCTCTTTTATCCAGTTCTTAAATTTTTTTGCAAACTCATTCAGCATTTCATCTGAATAAGAGGATGCATAAAGCTCCCTGGGGCCATGAAAGCGGATGTAAATGTTTTTTGCCGTCACCAGCTCCGAATAAGGGAACTGATCGCCGGACTGCGAAATAACAAATCCAATATTGTATTTGGCCATTAAACCAAGGCTCTCTTCCTGCAGCCATGTATCATGCCGTACTTCCATCACAAATTCATACTCCCGGTAATTCCTGTGAAGCAACTGATAAAAATGATTGGCTGTTTCGAAATTAAATTTCAAAAAAGGCGGCAACTGAATTAAAACCGGCCCCATGTTTTTTTTCATGGGTTCAAAAATGTTAAAGAACCGCTCCAGAGGTTCTTCCGGTTCCTTTAATTTTTTCATGTGGGTGAGGTAGCGGCTCATTTTAGGGCAGAAGACAAAATCCTTCGGTACCTGCGCCATCCATTTCAGCACTGTTTCCTGCGTGGGAAGGCGATAAAAGCTGGCATTGATTTCTGTGGTTGAAAAGGTTTTAGCATAAAATGAAAGCCATTTTGCCGTGGCCAGCTTTGGAGGGTAATAAATATCCTTCCAATGTTTATAGCTCCATCCTGAAGTACCGATATGGATCTTTTTGCGCATAGCCTTTCTGAAATCTGAATCTTCAATTGCAGCGTTCCCTTCCAGCAACTTTATTAATATTCTCTTAAAGAAACATGCCATACAACCACGCCGGCCGGATTCACGTCTAATATCTCGTTCGTAAAAAAACACATGTCAAAAAATGAAGAGACTATTTTTTAAAAGACGGTCCGCAGTGCCGGTAAAACAAAAGCCACTGCCCCCTTTGGCGCTTTGTTTATTGATGGATATGCTCGGTTGTGCCAGTTATGCTATTCCTTTTTTTGGAGAGTTGTTTGACCTGGTCTGGGCTCCTATATCAGCCCTCATTTACTGGCGTTTGTTTGGAGGTGTGAAAGGACTTTTTGGCGGTGCCTTTAACTTTATAGAAGAACTTTTACCAGGCCTTGACATTATACCCACCTTTACGATCACCTGGTTCCTGCAATATCATAAACGAAACAAGGAAACAGTTGTCGTTCAAAGTTTCAGTTAACACCTCCCAATTATAATTGCTTATTCATTAAAAATGTCCTGCGCTTCTGCAGGACATTTTGAGCACCTTGCCTTGCACGAAAACATTGAGCAGGCCCGGCCTTCAACGCTGTTATACCAAACGGCTATCAGGATGGTAGATGATAGTTGGTAGATGATAGAAGAGAAAGAGGCTGCTGTCTCACGTCTGCCGTCTCACGTTTCACGATGGTTTTTCGTTGACAGCGGTTTCGTATGAGTTTTTTATGCTGCTTTCATCATAATCTTTTGCATGCCGGCAAATAATGTTTTCCATATCACCCCAAAAAAAGATTGTGTGGTAAGCCTTGCAAAGTGCACATGTTGTGCGGTTCGTTCCACGCCATCCGGACCGGGATTATCGGGATAAAGCACATACCGGTTAAGGGCCCTGGTCAAAAACTTTCTTGTTATGGCTTCGCCTGTTTCTTCGTCCATTTTACGCAGCACTACAGCGAGATGATCATACCGCATACGCACATCGGCCCACGCTTCGAAATCTTCGGCGCTTATGGAGAAATTGATCTCGTGAATAGCCAAAGAAGGCACGGCTGTATTTGCTAAAGGGACCGACAAAGGATTCAATTGTTTTTCGGTTATGTTTTTTACAGAACCGCTTACATCAAACCTGCCATTAGAGGAGTCGAGATAAAATTTAAACGACGCTTTTACAGGACTGTTGCCCAGTATTCTTCCCTCCGCATCGGCTGTACAAATGTTATTTTGTTTAATGAGTGTGGAATCGTTCGTGACATTTTTAATGACCAGGTTAAGGGCACTTAAAGAAAAAGTTCCTTCCTTTCCTGTACCGTCATTCTTTTCGGTATGCTCTACTGTGCCATTGCGTACAACAATGTTTTTAATGCTGATTTTTGCACCGGCCTGTCTTAATTTTTGATGGGGATAGCTGCCGATTTTGGATTTGAATTGCCGCTCCTGCGTTTTATCAATATATACGTTCAACTGCGGAGTTTGAAGGATCATGCTATCGGCATCAACCACATCATTGCGGATAAAGCGGTCCAGATGTGTATTGATTAAACGTATTTTTTGAAACTCTACATAATACAGGCTGGCCTGCACCGCGTAATGTTTGTAAAACTCTTCCTTTTCCAGTGTGGGTTGTAATTTAAAGCTGTCTATTTCCACCGTTTTATTTTTGGAAGAATAGGTGATCCATTCCGCCTTCATCTTATAAGAAGAATCGGCTGTGCGAAACTTCAGGTCATGAAACTTTAAAAAAATATTTTTGGCAAAGCCTATTCTGCTCGTGTCCTCTGCTGCTGTGCTGTCAATTCGCAAATGATCCACCAGCGCATCAAAGCGGTCAAACTGCAGTTTTACGGACTCGGATGTATCCGCATTATTGTAAAGAAATTTTACGCCATCCAGTTTAATATGATTGACGGAAATGCTTTTTATGGAAGGCTGCATTGCCTTCCATAACGGAAGGTTTTCTTTTACTCTTTCTTTTTCATTAACATGCCTTGAAAGCCTGATGTTGGCCTGCTTTGTCATGATCTCTTCAATTGTAATCTTCCTGCCGAATAAAACCGAGATCAATCCAACACCTTTTATATGTCCCTTTTCCAGCGTTAGCTGCATGGTTAAAGACGGCAATGCATTTCTTTGCTCCAGCACTTTGTACCGGTTACTGTCAATGTCTATTCTTAAGTTTTCCACTGCCACATCACCGCCAAAAAAACTGGCATTCAGCTTTCCCAATTGATAGGTATATAAACTATCAGAGCCCTGGATAATTAAGGTGTGCAGCTTTTTTTGCAGGGCCGGTTCCAGAAAAAAATTGGCCAGAAAAATAATTCCTGTCAGTGCGGCCAGCACAATGCCGGCAGCAATTAGTAAGAAACGTTTTCTGCGGGAGCGTTTAGAAGGCGACATAACCAAAGGAGCATAAAAGCTGTGCCATCCGGTCAGTGGTGAGTGGTGAGTGGTGAATGGGGGAAGGATACGCTTTCATACACAGCATTCAACTCATTCCCCTTCTTTGCTTTTCAAACTCACTCCACTACAAAGCGGTAGCCAATCCCTTTAATCGTGATGATCTCAATGGAAGGATCGTTCTTTAAATAATTGCGAAGCTTGGTGATGTACACATCGAGGTTGCGGCTGTTAAAAAAAGAATCGCTGCCCCAAAGCAGGGTAAGAATTTCACTGCGCTCTACGATCTTGTCCCTGTTGTCGTATAAAAGCCGCAGCAATTCACTTTCCCGGTAAGAAAGCTTGCGCTGCTCTACGGCATAGGAAAGCGTCTGTCTTTTACTATTGAATGTGTATTGGCCCAAACTTACTTCTTCCTGCTCAGCCGGCACTTCTGTTTTGTTCTTTAAAACATTTTCAATCCGGACAATCAGCTCTTCTATACTGAAAGGTTTGCGTATATAGTCGTTAGCGCCCAGCTTAAACCCGTTCACCACATCGCTGGTTTCCGATTTGGCGCTTAAAAAAATGATCGGCACCTGTGCATCCTTTTCCCGTATTTCATCGGCAATGGAAAAGCCATCTTTGTTAGGAAGCATAATATCAAGCAGACAAACATCCGGCTTTATTTCGCTGAATTGCTGCACGGCTTTGCCGCCATCGCTTTCCAGCACTACATCATAACCCCGGCCCTGTAGTGTTTCACTAACAATCTTTGCCAGAAAAACTTCGTCTTCCACATAAAGCACTTTTGCTTTTTTCATCCGCAGAAATTTAAACCAATGTACACCATTATGCCTTGTGTTTGGGAAGGATGATAAAGAATTGGCTGCCGTCGCCTTCTACCGATTCTACTTTTATGGAGCCTGCATGTTTTTTAATAACATGTGAAACATAGCTTAACCCCAGGCCATAGCCTTTGGCATTATGCAAATTACCGGTAGGAACCCGGAAGAACTTTTCAAATATTTTATGGTGATACTCGGAAGGAATTCCGATACCCGAATCGGCTATCATTATTTGCAGTTTGTTGCCACTTCCTTTTATGGCAATGTCTATTTCGGCCTTGTCGGAACTGTATTTCAAGGCATTATCCAGCAAATTAAACATAACGCTTACCAGGTGCAGCCTGTCGCCTTCCAGGGTAGTGTCGCCTTCCGCCGTTACATTTACCGTGGCCCCTTTTTTCTCGAACTGCAGGCGCATAGACGAAGTAACTTCCTCTACCAGGTGTTCCATATTTAACAGCTCGTAGCGCAAGTCCACTTCTTTTTTTTCAAACATGGAAAGCTTCAGCACTTTATCCACCAGCAGCGACAAGCGTTGCAATTCGTTGGCGGAAATATCCAGGTATTCTTTTCTGCGCTGCGGGTCTATCGAGGCATTAAAGCTGCGCAACGCTTCAATAGCTACGCTAACGGTGGCAATGGGAGTTTTTAATTCATGCGTGATGTTGCTGATAAATTCATTTTTAATATTGGCCAGTCTGCGCTGGCGAAGCAGGTTTCCATACAAAAGGGAAAACGATAAAAAAGTAAAGGCTACCAGAAAGACCGAAAACAAAATAGGAACACTGATCCGTTTAAACAAAAAAGCCACGGTATTACCCAGCTCCAGCTTATAGGTAATGGGGTTTGAGAAACCCAGTGTTACTTCGTTATAAACCGGTTCTTCCCTTTCCACGGTGGGAACACGGTAAATGGAAAACGGGATATTGATATTTTGTTCCTGTAACTTTTTTACATAGGCCGCTTGCAGCTCTTTTACTTTTACTGAATCCTGCAAGGAATCCACATCAAAAAGGAATTGCATCAGGCGGTTGCGCCGGCCGGAAAGGGCTTTGTTGGAAAAACGCATGGTGTCTGACCCCCTGATAATAAAAGCCTGGTTATTGCTGTCTTTTATTTTTTTGGTAAGTATGTCCACCATGTTGACCACCTTCTGATCGGACGACCGTTTAATCGTTATTTTCCTTTCCGGAAGTTCCCGCTCTATAAAAACTCTTGCAGGCGCCGAAGAGTCACCCATAATTTTATCGAGTTTGAGTTTGCCGGCCTGCAGCGCAAAAACAGTTTCGCGAAACATAAAATTGGTACGCATGTCCAGCGTACGTTGCTCTCTTTCGTATGCTTTTTTCAGCCAGTAGAATTGAAAGGCTGCAATGGCCATGATGGTGAGGACCATTAGAACGGGCAACCACTTTATGTTTTTTAATCTGAGCATTGGAGCAAAATTACCCTTTTCATTTACCGCTCATAACGCATTTAACCATTATTAACGTAGTTCCAACGTGTATTAACAAGCCGTATTGGCAAAGAATTTACTTTTGGAAAAATGCTTATGCAATGAAAAAAATTTTACTGTTTGTGGGTCTTGCCCTGTCTGTAATGACACAGGCGCAGATGAAAGAAGGCCGGATCGTATATGAACGTACGGTTCAACTTCCCGTCCGTATGTTTAATGCCGACCCCAATCTTGCTTCACAATTGCCCAAATCAAGAACTGATCAGTTTGAGTTGCTTTTTGGTAACAACCAATCACTATGGCAATATTTACCCAGCGCCCAGAATGAAGATCCGGGTACGTTTTCCAGTGGCGGCATGGTGCTGCGGTTTGCTTCGGGAACCAATGACGTCACCTATTGCAATTTTGACAAGGGCACAAAAACCGATCTTAGGGAGATCATGGACAGAAGCTATATAGTATCAGACAGTTTTAAAAAAGGAGAGTGGAAACTAACCGATGAAACAAAAACCATTTTAAATTATACCGCCCGCAAAGCCGTGGGCAAGCGCATCAACACCCGCTCACAGGTTTCGATGGAAAATGGTGAAATGAAACGGCAAATGGTTACAGACACGTCCGTAGTTATTGCGTGGTTTTCAACAGATATTCCTGTGTCCATTGCACCCGGCGCCGATATGGAAGGCCAATTGCCCGGCGCTATTTTAGAAGTAGATGTCAACAACGGACAAACTGTTTATAAAGCTTTGGAGGTGTCGCCTAAGGTTAGCATTGGCAAAATAAAAGAACCCAAAAACGGTAAAAAATTGACAGCCGCAGAGTTTACCAAAGAACGTGAAAAGCTTATGGAAGAAATGCGCAACAACATGCCCGGTGGCGGAGAAAGAAGAGTCATCAGGATGCAATAAGGGCGGCCCCCTCTAGCTCCCCCGGTGGGGGAGAACTCCAGCCGCACAGGCCTCAGGCTTAAGCATTCCCTATACTAAAAACGCTCAACCTTTTAGAAAGGTTGAGCGTTTTTAGTATCGTTCAATAAGCTGGCCTTGAGGGCCTTGCGGCTGCATTCTCCCCCACCGGGGGAGCTAGAGGGGGCCGTCAGTTAGTCCTCGTTTATATCACCTCTCTGGTTATCCTCCCTTTCTTTTTGGTAAACCAGGAGGTTCACTCTCCATTCGGGAAAATAAAACTGCAGGCCTGCTTCTACTTTAAGTTTGGGCAGGTTAGTAGCTGCGGGTGTTAACTGAAACGTGCTGGAACTAAACTTTTTGCCTTCATCAGGCGCCTCGTATTTTCCACTCAGGGAAAAAGTATAGCCATCACCCAGGTTAACGGTCATCACTTTTAGCTGGTTGCAAAGCCATTTGTATTTTTTGGCGGCTTCCTCAAAATCTTCGGTAGTCAATACCACCGCCTGCCAACTGTAGATAGGCTTGGTAGAAATGTACTGGGTGACGGTGTTCTGCTCCGCTCCATCGAACTTTAATAAAGAAGCATATTCCACTGTTTGCGGATTGAGGGCCAGCGTATCTCCCTTAACGTTATTCAGCTCGTTGGCAAAACCAGCAATCACCTTTTGAAGGTTGTTCCTAAGGTCGTTGTTGGTTACAGGGAATCTAAACTGGGCTTGACTTTCAGAGGCAAAAAACAGAAATACAAAAGCAATTAAGCTGGTCTTCAGGATTTTCATTGGGGGATTTTTAACAATAATTCGCCGGCAAAATAGAGAAAAGCTTTGTTTTCTCAATAGAAATTCCTACTTTTCTTCACAGTTTTTCCACATTTATTTAAAACCATTCCAGTATGAAAAACAGAAACATTGTCCATGCCCATGAGGAGGTTGAGATCTACAAGGCCTATTACAAACCATCCTTTAACATGTGGCGCTTTACCAAATCTATTTTAGGCGTACTGCTTTTTGGAAGATCGACAGTAGCCCGGAGCTACATACCAACCAAAAAAAGAATGCTCTGATAAAAAAAATCCCCCGGTCGACCGGGGGATTTTTTTATTGGGTGATCCTTAATCCTTTTGTAGCTCTTTCCATTATAGCCGGCATTGTTCTTCCTCCCATCCGGCTCAACTTATAGGTAAACGTGAGCATAAAGAAACGGTTCAGTACACTGCTTTGCACATCTTGCACAGAGTTGCTTCCAATGTTTCTTACAACACTCTGGTTCTGCTTTAAAATATCGTACACCGACAGTTTGATCTCTCCTCTTTTGCTTTTAAATAGTTCTTTGGCCAGGCCGCCATTCCAAATAGCGTAGTTCTGGTTGAAGCCATCACTTCTTCCTGTATTCAATGTATAATCAAAATCGGTTGACAGGATAAAACCGGCAGGCAGGGTGTAGGTAATATCAGCCGAATACGTATGGGTATAGTAAGTCGTATTCCTTGACGGCTGTACCGTATATTTTACTGAATTGTAATTGACACTGACGCCAATGCCCAGGTCCAGTTTTTCTTTGTAATTATAGCTTAAACGAAGGTCTTCGCCAATGTTAAGATTGTTGGTGAAATTTTTTACGTATCTAATTTTAAATCATAGAGTAGGTTTACGTCCCGGTTGTAGGCAACTCCTGTGTTGGTATTGAAATTGCCTCCTTGCATTTTTTTAATGGGAAAACCAATATTGAAGATTCCATTAAGATTAAAGGCCCCATCAAGGTTGATTGGTTTTGTGTATTGTACACCACCACTCCGTTGCGCGATGAAGCTGGAAATTTTATTTTTTGTATTGCTAAAGGTGATATAGGCAAACAGGTTCCTGAACTTTACAATGTCGAAGAAATTATAACTCAGGTTAAAGTTGTTGGTAAATTCCTGCTTCAAGGCTGGATTACCTTCAGATAGGTTGCGGGGGTTGGTGCTGTCAATAATGTTTTGCAATTGCGTGGTGCTGGGCTGGCGGGTACTTCCCCGGTAATTAAAACGCAGGCTCCGGCTGCGGGCAAACTGGTAATTAAAAGAAGCCGTAGGGAACAGGTTGGTGAATTTTTGTTTGATCGTTGTGTTCTTCGATAAATTATCGCTTTCAAGAATGGTTTGCTGCACCGCAAGGCCCAACTGGTAATTGTATTTTTTCTTTACCACCCTAAGGTTGGTTCCCAAACGGTCCCATTCATTTTGATTCTGAAAATCGTTTCGCAAAGAATCAATCACCTCATACTTGCCATTATTGTAGTCATGTGTTTTCCTGTCGGACCGGGAGCGGTTGTTATTGTGGCTGTAGTTTAGCTCCAGGACCTTATCTCTTGCAATGGGTTCGGTGTAGGACATGGAAACACCATAATTATTGGTTGAATTATCCGTAGTATATAATTTATTGATGTTTTCCGTCTTTGCCGCGCCGGACTGTTCATACAATTTTGAATTGGTCATTGTGTACGCATCCCGCTGCGATGCGCCCAGGGTACCGGAGAAATTAACCGACAGGGTTCTTCCTGCACGGCGGAATTTTCTTCTCCAGATCAGGCTGTTTACCCAGTTATAACCATCCCCTTCACTATTATTGAAGGTGCTGCCTTCGTTGGCCAGATAGTTTATGCCCTTGTTTTGCGCGGTGGTATAAAAAGAGTCAAGGCTATAGGTATTGTATGACTTTTGGTAGCTAAGATTGGGGTTGTAAATGATAGAGTTGAACGAATCTATCGTATAGATCATATTGAAGTTGAAGCGGTGATTATCATTTTCGGCATTTGACCGGGTACGGTCATCGGTGAGAATTGTAGAAGAATCAGGAAAAAAATTGGTGGTATGGCTTGTTCTGTCGTTTTCCGTGTTCACCTGGTTAAAGAAATAACTTCCGTTCACATCAAAGGATTTGCTCCAGGTGTCCCGGTAATTAATACCGGCCTGTGAGGATCTGGTAATCCCGCTGCCGGTAGTTCCCAAATTCAGTCCGCCAAAATTTCCGCCACCGCCGCCACCACCGGCTCTCACCACGTTCATTCCCCCGCCGCCCATCATGCCGCCAAAGCCGCCGCTCCCAAACGTGCCAATCATATCAGAAAAACTGAAACCTATATTATTGGTATTGTTGCTTTTGGCAATAACAGAAGTTTGGGTGGCGCCTTTGAACATGTTGGCGTTTAATCCTGCATCAAATCTATCCTGGGTACCATACCCCGCATACGCCTTCCCGAACACCCCTTTCTTCTTGTCTTTTTTTAATTTCAGGTTCAAGGCTTTGGAACGGCTGCCATCATCAATTTTATTGAACTTGGCCTGCTCACTCATATCGTCAAATACCTCTACCTGGTCCACCATATCGGCGGTCAGGTTTTTGGTAGCCAGCTTGGGATCGTTGCTAAAAAACTCCTTTCCGTCCACATATACTTTTTGCACCTGCTCGCCCTGCGCTTTCACGGTACCGTCTCTTTCCACCTGCATGCCAGGCAGCTTTTTTAGCAGATCTTCTACCGTAGCATTGGGTTTTGTTTTAAAGGCATCGGCCCGAAAGGCAATGGTATCACCGTTTATTTTTACAGGAGCTTCGTTGATCACTACTTCCTGCATGGTTTTGTAAAAGCGGTCCAGTTTTATCAAGCCAAAATCGGTTACCGGTTTTGCCACAGAAACCGAAAATTTTCTTTTGCCGGTTTGCAGGCCGGTAAAAGAAGCCAGCAGGTCGTAATCGCCTTCGTCAAGATTTTTTATTTCAAAATTTCCATTCGGGCCGGTAAGGGTGAAAGAAATAAGCGCTGAATCTTTTAAACGGACCACCGATACCGTGGCATCGGCCAGGGGTGAGGAAGAAAGTGAATCCTGTAATATGCCTTTTACCGTGCCGCTTATTTTTTGAGCGGAAGAAAAAAGGCTGAAGGCAAAAACAGCAAGTGTGAGCAAGTAAATTTTTTTCATAAGCCTGGTTGTTACTACGAAGATATTCGCAAACAAAATGAAGGGCCGTTAAAAAACGTTAAGGCTTGGATGAAAGGCTGCAGAGCGCCGGCGACTGGCTGTATCAATTATTCTGCGGAAATGATTTCTCTTTCTCATAGATATGGAATTTTATCCAAGATAACAGATAGAACCGAAGATTAGTAGTGGCTTGGAAATTGCAAACATAGCCGTATGAACAACTCTGCATTATTGCGCTTGACTTGCCGGCGGCTGTCTTCTGTTTGTTTTTGCCTGCTCTACTTCCAGGGGCGGCGCCAGCAGAGAGGTAAAAAAGGAAACAAGCGACAAGCGAAAGTCTCCTACCGTCCTGGTGGCCAGGCAAGGAAATTTTTACTTAAACCTGAGGCAAAACAATTCCTTTGATTATTTCGGACTGGATTCCGCCACAAAAAAAGCCGGGCTATATGCCGGTTCGTACGAATTAAAGGACGACAGCCTTTCGCTGGCTTTTTATAATAATTTGAAACCCGCCGACCTGACCAATATGGGTTTTGTTGACCGGGCAAAAAAACAGGTGATCTTAATGGCCAAAGACACAACACACAATAGAAGAATGGAAATTATAACGGAAAGAAACTAAGTTGTTCGCTGAACAGCATTACCACAATGAGCTTTACTTGCGCTACACTCTTGTAGTTGGACGCAGCACAAAAGCTGGTCACCTAACTTTTCTTTTTCAAAGTCCTATTGTTCATCCGCATGCCAACCAGCTTTGCTACAGTAACCCTTAACAAGCAG
>CAVOOL010000014.1:0-112439 GCA_963697545.1 uncultured Bacteroidota bacterium
TGTTTTTAAAATATATATCACACAAATCACAAGGCCCACCAGCATACAGGTGGTTTGCAACGTATCGGTCCACACAATTGTTTTTACACCGCCTTCAAACGTATACAGTAAAATCATCAGCAGGATGATAAGGGTGGTTAACCAAAACGGCACACCAAAGCTGGCAAGAATGGCATCCTGCAGGATGGCAACCACCAGGTACAGCCGTGCGGTGGCACCCAGGGTTCTGGATAAAATAAAAAAGGAAGCCCCTGTTTTGTACGAAACAAAACCCAGCCGGTTACTCAGGTAATTATAAATGGAGGTGACGTTGAGCCGGTAATACAGCGGTAACAACACATAGGCTATCACCAGGTAGCCCAGGACATATCCAATTACAATCTGAAAATAAGTAAAGGCCTCAAAGCCACCTGCAAAGGGTTTGCCCACAGCACCGGGCACACTCACAAACGTTACTCCGCTCAAAGAAGTGCCAATCATACCAAAGGCCACCAGCATCCAGTTCGAGTTCTTATTGCCGATAAAAAAAGATTCATTATTGGCGTTGCGGGAAGTATAATAAGCAACGATCAGTAGTATAACAAAGTATCCAACGACGAAAGAAAACAATAATAATGGCGACATGAATTAGATTTTAGATCAACATTCGGGTTGCAATGAAACAGTAATTTTTGAAGATAGAAAAATTTGTTTTCCTTTTGCAGCTCAAACTTTTGTGATGAGCAAGATTAACAAACTGGCTATCTTTTGCGGATCAAAGATGGGGAATAATGATTTATATATTCAACATGCAAAAGAATTGGCCGGCATACTGGCAGAAAATAAAATTGAATTGATTTATGGCGGTGGCAGAAATGGACTGATGGGTGCAGTGGCAGATACCGTGATGGAGAACGGCGGCATTGTACGTGGTGTGATACCACAGGTGCTGCTCGGATGGGAACACCAGCATGAAGGCATCAGCGAACTGCTGGTAGTAGATGATATGCACATCAGAAAAAGAAAATTGTATGAGTTGTGTGATGCGGCTGTTATTCTTCCGGGCGGGTTTGGAACCCTGGACGAATTGTTTGAAATACTAACCTGGAATCAACTCGCCATACACGATAAAAAAATATTCATTCTTAATTCCGGCGGTTTTTATGATCATCTTATAGCCCATATGCAGCACCTGGAAACCGAAGGCTTCCTGTATGGAAAACTAAGTGAAGTGCTGACGATACTACACCACCCGCAAGACTTTGCAGCGCAACTTACTACAGGCTAATGTTATACCCGAAATTGTAAATAGGTCTTGCCCCGTAGGGTGAGTTCTTATCCTGTAGAATATCGTAAAACACAGAAGCGATAAAAGAACCCCTTCCAGAGGGAACAACAACACCGGCACCAAGCAGAAGACTTGGAACAATTGTAGCATCTCGCTTAGTTGTTTCCGGATTTCTACCATAGAATGTATCGCTTCCAAAAATATAATTTGCTTCAGGCTGCACCTGGATCATTATCTGATCAATTGGATAAACCCTTCCAAATATGTTCAATCCTGTCACACCACGCTTTATCTTTCCGATTTCCTGTCCGTAATTATAAATTTTTTCGTTGATGTACTGAGCGTTAATGCCCAGGCCTGCAGCCAGATAATTATTGAAACGATATCCTACCTGGGGAGAAACATTAATAAACGTATAATTGCCAAAGGTCAATCCAAAGTTACCGCCAATAAATATTTTCTCTTTTTGAAAACCCTTTTTGTCTTCTGTGGGTTCTTGCTGCGCAAAACAAACGACCGAACTTAAAAAAAGAACGAGAATAAAAAATGTGTTTTTCATATTTCGCAGTTTGCCTTAGTCAAAAATTTTTCCTGCATTCAAAATATTATTAGGATCAAACACTTTTTTGATCTCTTTCATCAAATGCATTTGCACCTCATTGAATACAATGGGCAAATATTCCTTTTGCACCAATCCTATTCCATGCTCTCCGCTGATGGTTCCATTTAAACGCTTCACCAACTCAAAAATTTCTTTGATGCCTACTTTTAACGAACCATTCCATTGCTCGTCACTCAATTCGCCTTTGATGATGTTTACGTGCAGGTTTCCATCTCCGGCGTGGCCGTAACAAACAGAATGAAACCCATACTTCCGGCCGATCTCTTTTACACCTTTCAATAAAGCGGGCAGCTCCGCTCTTGGCACTACGGTATCTTCTTCTTTATAAATAGAATGTGATTTCACCGCCTCTCCCACTCTTCTGCGCAGCTTCCATAATTCTGCTTTTTGCTGGGCATCTTCTGCAAATAAAATGTCACCGCAATCAAAGCCCATGACAATTTCAGAAATGCCTTCCATTTCTTTCATCAACACCTCTACATCGTTTCCATCCACTTCAATCAGCAAATGCGCCTGCACATCATCGGCAATAGGAACAATACTGTTATCAACAAAACGCATCACCCACTCCAGGGCATCTCTTTCCATAAATTCCATGGCACTGGGCGTATAGCCTGCCGTGAAAATAGCACTCACGGCCGCACAGGCATTTTCCGAATTTTTAAAGGGCACCAGCATCAGCAGGTCATGCTTTGGTAGCGGAATGAGTTTTAATACCGCTTTTGTAACAATGCCAAGGGTGCCTTCGCTGCCCACCATCAACTGGGTAAGATTATAACCGGTTGCATTTTTTAAAACATTGGCGCCTGTCCAGGTAATTTCTCCGGTGGGCAACACCACTTCCAGGTTCAACACATAATCTTTTACCACCCCGTACTTCACGGCTTTGGGACCGCCGCTGTTCTCCGCTATATTGCCACCAATCATACAGGAGCCACGGCTGCTGGGATCGGGGGGATAGAATAAACCTCTTTCTTTTACAGCGTCCTGCAGCACTTCTGTAATCACACCCGGTTCGGTTATCACCTGCAGGTTGCGATCGTCAATCTCTATGATCTTATTTAAACGTTCAATGGAAATAAGCACTCCGCCCAAATGAGGCAGCGCTCCGCCACTAAGGCCTGTACCCGCACCGCGGGGGGTTACCGGAATTTTATATTGATTACAAAGCTTCAGGATCTCACTGATTTCCCCGGCACTGGCCGGTTTTATCACCACATCAGGCAAAAAATGAAGATCTTCTGTTTCATCGGAAGCATAATTGCTTAATATTTCTTCATCAACGAAAACATATTGGTCGCCAACAATCTTTTTAAATTGGCTCAGGTGCTCAACGGCAATAGATTTTTTTTCAAGAGTAAGCATGGAAGAATAAATAATTAGTGTAAAAATCGTTGAAAACAGCCAAACGGAAAAGCAAAATTGCTCAGTACGTTTTAAATGTAGGACAAGGCGTGACTTTTTTCCCACCAGGACTGATAACACCCTGCTTAATCAAAGAGAACTCAAATGCACCTCTGGAGGCGTTGTAATTCTTTAAAGAAGATATGGTAACATCATATGTAAAGGAGAACGTATAATCTTTATATCCCAATCCAATCATTGGAATGACGGCTTCTTTATGGCGGTAATAGGCGCCTGCAATTAAAAGGTATTCGCCATCGCCGGAAAGATTATAATGCGCATTGATACCGCCCACTAATTCTGAAACAGCAGCCTGCCTTGTATAATAAATATTAGGATTTAAAATCACCTGGTCGTTGAGTTTAAAACTGCCATTCAAAAATCCTATATAGCGCATAGGCACCCGGTTGTCCACGCCGGAAGGATCTGAATCAAAAAAAGATTCATGCGGCCGATTGATATGCTGTACAGAAAAACCGGTATTTATATAAACGTTCGGCGTAGGGAAATACGCATAATTCATTCCTGTCTGCAGGTCGAAATAACCAATATTATTACGGCTTAAGGAAACAGCTGTGGGCAGTTTGTTATCAAAGAATTTCCCGTCAAACTGGTCGGGGAACTTTAAATTGGTATACATTGATCTGTTTGTTGGCATAACCAACATTAAACCCCAAACTAAGCAGGCTTGAATACCCCAACAACTGGTGGTAGGCAACAGAGCCGTACATTTTTGTAGAAGTAAGGTTCCCGCTTCCGGCCACATCCCGCAAGATGACCGCGCCAACGCCCAGCCAGCCATTTTCCAAACGGTTTTTCATCAATTGTACATCTCCAAAGGCACTCATGGTTTTATACGGCATGGACATAATAGACGACCATTGGTCGCGAAAGTTGACACCTAAACGATAATCGCCATCGGGAATAAAACCTGTATTGGCAGGATTGGTGGTTAATGGAGAATTGAAAAACTGGGAAAAATGCAGGTCCTGTCCAAAGGCACACGGCATCAGAAGCAAGACGCCCACCGCAAGACTCCATATTTTTTTCAGACACTTCATTATCGTTATCGTATCAAAGTTATGTCACCTTTTTTTGTGGCCTTTGTTCCGTCTGTAAACTCTACATCAAGTGTATAGGCGTATACATCCATGGGTAACAGTTTCCCTTTAAAACGGCCGTCCCAGCCAATATTTTTATCATTGGTCTCAAAAACTTTTTCTCCCCAGCGGGCCCAGATCGTAAATTTCAACTTTGCAAAACCAAAGCCACGGGCATATACCTTACTATTGACGTCGCCGCTTAAAGGCGTAAAGGCATTGGGCACATCCAGGGCCGGTACAATCAACGTGCTTACCTGTTTACAAACTGTATCCGGACAACCCGCCGCATTAATGGCAATCAGGCATGCATTATAATTACCGGTGGCATTGTACTCATGTTGAATAACGGCCTTTGAAGTGGTAATCAATGAATCGCCATCTCCAAACAACCACTTGAACCGTACAGCATCTGTACTGGAAAGGTTGGTAAAGGAGATCGGTGTATTTACCGTTGGGGGCTGCGGCGCGGCTGCAAAATCGGCAACCGGATTGCTGTAAACAGTAATTGTATATGTTTTTGTATCTGTAATATTACAGGTGGCAGAATCAACCGCCGTTAATTTAATGGTGTAGGTGCCGGCTGTTGCATACAAATGTGTTGGGCTAACATCTGTTGAAGTGGTGCCATCACCAAAATCCCAGGCAAACTGCGATCCGCCGACGGAAATATTATTGAACACCGCATTGTACGGAGCACAACCTGTACCGGGTGATTCAAAATCAGCTTTCACCAGGGCAGCCACCCGTATTTGCCTTACCACACTATCGGGGGAGTTGCAAAAATTATCATCCTGCAAAATCATACGGACCGTATAGGTGCCGGGCGAGGAATAGGTATGAAATACAGAACCGGTACCGGCGGTAACGACTGGTGAATTATCACCAAAATCCCAGGTAAATGAATTGGCGTTAAATGCGGCACCCGCAGGCGCAGTGGATAAATTATCGAACTGGTATTTAAATGCCGTACAGGGATCTAATTTTTTAATGTTAACATCCAGTTTGGCTTCTACATCACCCACTTTTATATTAAGATAAGAGGTATCACGGATATTGCAGGTGGTTGAATCAATAGCCACCAGCATAACCCGGTACGTGCCTACTTTATTATATGTATGCGAAGTAGAAGGTGTAGTGGTTGCAAGTTGAGGGGTTCCATCGCCAAAATTCCATTCGTAGCTGACTGCTAATTGAGCCGTATCTCTAAAGTCCACTGTTAGTGGCACACAACCCGCCGTATCTCTTGGCACACCGTTAATCAGGGATTGAACGCCCGAGCGGACGCCGGAAAAATCAAACGATATTTTTACCATGGCCAGATTGCAATTGGCACTGGGGGGTTTAGACGGTAGCCCAGGCGCCCGGCGTAGTAGGAAAAGGAAGCGTGTTGCCACAATTACTGCAAATGGCCTGGTAGATCACCCCGTTTCTATCAAAACGGCTGGTACCCCCATCCACATGGTCACCTATGGTACCGCCATTTTGCCCAAAAAAACTACCATATAATTGAGACCTGGCATTTTTTTCCAAAACAAAAAAGTAAAAATCCTGGCCATGGTGGGTGTTGGGATTAAAATCCGGTGTTGATTTAATAGCATCCGGTGTAACGGGCAAGCCCTGCACTCCTGAATTTTTATAATTCCCGCCATCCCATCCGCCCCAGCCCGATACATATACATTCTCGCAACGGTCCACCAGGAAAGCTACCGGTGAAATATCCGGGAAGGGGTCCCCTTTTCCAAAACATGTGGAGTATGCATAGGCCGAAAGGTCGGGTTGCAGCTTTGCAATAAATTGTTTGCCTCCCGGCTGGCTCCAGGCCGCATTTAAAACCGGCCAGGAACCGGTGGTTTGCCCCATGACATAAGGGAAATTAAATTTATCGAACTGGATACCATACACCTGGTCAATGCCACCGGTGCCAATGTAAGTAGTTTTAATAAGGGTGGACCCGTCATTGCTTACAATGGATACAAAACCATCAATGCCCCCGTTGTTGGACGAACTGATAGTTCCGGCACCGGTGCCCGGCAAATCAGTACTTTCCGTTCCACCGGCCACATAAATAGTATTGTTGGAAGGATTTAGGGAAACTACATAGGCGGCATCGTTACCGCTCCCTCCCAGATAGGTGCTAAACAACCGGGTAGAAAGATTGGGAGAAAACTTAAGCAACACACCATCCTGGGAATTGGCACCTCCCCTGTTCGTTGACTGGAAACCACCTAAAACAGGAAAATCGCTGGACTGCGTACAGGAAGCCAGATATATATTTCCTGCTGCATCCAGGTTTACTTCGCTGCGGGATTCATCACCATAATTTTGCTGCAAAGAGTTGGTGCCCCCGCCGCAGGCGGTTATGTTAGCCCCGTCATCATTTCTGCCACCTATTTTTACAGAGCCAATAAGGCCTGTACCTGTTGCATTCAACTTGGTCAGTGTTATATCCCAGCCACCACCCGGCCCAATTAATTGCCCGTTTCCTAAAGGGAAATCAGGAGAGTTGCTCCTGCCTGCTACGATCAGGTTTCCCTGCGGGTCTACAATCAGGCTGGAGGGCATTTCATCTCCTGACCCACCGATGTAAGTGGCGTAGATGCGGGAGGTTCCATCTGGCGAGAGTTTAATAACGCCTATATCAAAGCCACCGGTTCCAAAGCAGTTACTTCCATTTCCGCCGCCAAAATTCGTTTGAAAAGCACCTGTGGAGGTAGGAAACCCCTGGGAAAATACAATCCCGCCACCAAACATGCTGCCGTCAGGACCATACGTTGCTGTAAAACCCCAGTTATCGGCCTGGCTGCCGGTTAATGAACAGAAGATTAAGGTAGGATCAATTATCAAAGTGGTTTTGGTATCATACTCTTTAATATTAAACCTAACGATGTTATTTTTCACTGAGTATTTTGCACCTACTTCCGTCTTTCCTTTTTCTTTAAACTGGTATGTGTATGGATATAATTCTCTCATATCCCCTACCGATGTACCAATAACCAGTTCTTTATTTTTTACTTCCAGTTTATCGGCTCCTTTGTATCTGAGAGCTATGTTAGAAACATCACCGCCGGGGCTTACGATCAGGTCGTATTTCACAGTTCCCCCATCGGAATAATAGCGTACATCCACGTTGGGATAAATGTCTTTTATAGTGATTCCCTGGTAGGTTTTGCAATTAGTGGCCCATTGCGAAGGATCATTGCCAATAAAAAAATTACTGTAGGTAACCAAAGGCTTGTCGGCAATAACCTGTGCTTTGGGGTTAGAGCCAAGGAAATCTACCGTATAGGCATGGGAGCGGACCACCAGATTATTATTGGCTGTCTTTAAGTTTTCACTTTTACCTCTATTGTGGGTAGATTCATGAAGGCGGTTCCAGTCGTCGGCATTGTGTTGTAAAACGGTAAAACCATCCTTATGCACAAAAAAAGCACCGGCCGAAACCTTGCCCATGAATAAAACTTTGTTGTCCCACTGACCTTTATTTTCAATGAATTCAATGTTCTGGCTGAACGCGACGATTCCAATAAGGGAAGAAAGCAGAAGAAGTATGTAGCTTTTAGGGTTCAATTCTTTTCTAAATTAACTAATAATCGTCAAAATTGTTGTGCAAACAACCTGTTAAGAAATCCGGCTCCAGGGAGTTTTACCATGCAATGACTGTAAATAATTTTTTAAGGGCAAATTTTCGGCATGCTCCAGTTCCGGGTCTTCTTCAATCATTTTCTCTGCAATTTTTTTGGCTGCTTCCAAAATCAGTTTGTCTTTGACAAGGTCGGCCAGCTTAAAGTTTAAAGCACCGCTTTGCCGGGTTCCTTCAATCTCACCGGGGCCCCGCAGCTCCAGGTCTTTTTCTGCAATTTCAAAGCCATTGCCAGTAGAGGTCATGATCTTGATCCTTTCCCTGGCTTCGGTTCCTATTTGCGTGGATGTCATTAGTATGCAATAACTTTTTTCGGCGCCACGGCCAACACGGCCGCGTAACTGGTGCAGCTGCGACAGGCCAAATTTTTCGGCATTTTCAATAACCATAACCGTGGCATTGGGCACATTTACCCCTACCTCAATAACGGTTGTGCTGACCATGATTTGAGTATCGCCGGTTACAAAACGTTGCATATTGGTTTCTTTCTGATCTGCAGGCTGCCTTCCATGCACCATACTTATCCAGTACCTGGGTTCTGGAAAAAAAGCTTTTACATTTTCATATCCGCTCATCAAATTTTCATAATCCAGCTTGGAACTCTCTTCAATTAAGGGAAAGATGATATACACTTGCCGGCCCGCATCTATCTCCCCCCTGATAAAATCCATCACTTTGGTTCTATAACTATCATAACGATGTACGGTGGTTATAGGTTGCCGCCCGGGAGGCAATTCATCCATAATACTGTAATCCAAATCTCCGAAGGCCGTCATAGCCAGGGTGCGGGGAATGGGGGTGGCCGTCATTACCAAAATATGCGGGGGGATAACGGCCTTTTTCCAAAGGCTGGCCCGCTGTGCCACGCCAAAACGGTGCTGCTCATCAATTACTACAAACCCAAGGTTTTTGAATTGAACCACTTCTTCAATCAAAGCATGCGTACCTATGATAATGCTTAGGTTGCCCTCGGCCAAAGCCTGCAAAATAAATTTGCGCTCTTTGGTTGTTGTGGAACCCGTAAGCAGATGAACACCCACAGGCAAATCTTTCAGCAGCTTGCTGATGCCATTAAAATGCTGCTGGGCCAAAATTTCGGTAGGCGCCATAAGGCAGGACTGGTAACCATTATCCACGGCCAAAAGCATAATTAATAAGGCCACGATGGTTTTACCGCTGCCCACATCGCCCTGCAGTAAACGGTTCATCTGGTGGCCGCTGCCCGTATCGGCCCTGATCTCCTTGATCACCCTTTTTTGAGCGCCGGTTAATTCAAAAGGCAAATGATCTTTATAAAACGAGTTGAATAAGTCTCCCACTTTTTCAAAAACAACCCCTTTTGATTTTCGATGCCTGTCCGACCGGACCTTTGCCAGCCGCAACTGGGTGATGAAAAACTCTTCGAACTTCAGCCGGCGCAAAGCCTGTTCGTACAGTGGAACGGAAGATGGAAAATGAATTTGCCGCAGGGCCTCAAACCTTGGCAACAACTTTAATTTTTGAATCAGCGACTGGGGAAGGTTTTCAGGAAGGGTAGTTTCGGTAAGCAATGAAAATAAGGCCTGGGTCAACTTACCGATCTGGCGGCCGCTTAATCCTTTTGATTTTAATTTTTCGGTGGTTGAATAAACCGGTTCAAGATAGCTTTTGACAGGCGCCGGCCCATTTTTTACTACCTCCATTTCAGGGTGAACGATCTGGGGCTTGCCCATGAAAAAACTGATCTTCCCAAAAACATTATACACCTCGTTTTGCCTGAGCGTTTTTTCTATCCAGTTCATTCCCTTGAACCATGTCAGTTCTATTACACCTGTATCGTCTGTAAGAAAAGCGGTCAGACGCCTGGTGCTTCTTTCCCCTGCTGTTTCATAATACCATAATTTCCCCTGCACCTGCGCATATTCCACAGAAGGGGTAAGGTCGGCAATCCTGGTGATCTTGGTTTTATCAATATGGCGGTAAGGAAAAAAATTTAAAAGATCGGCATAGGTAAAAATGCCAAGTTCTTTTTTTAAAAGGTCGGCCTTTTGAGGGCCAACACCTTTTAAATACTCAATTGGCTGGGATAATATGTTTGCTAAGGTGGTGATAGAAAAGGTTTGCAGACAAAAATAACGGTTACAAACCGGACGTGGGCGGTTTAACAAAAAGGGAAGAAAAGGCGATGCTTTTAAAAAAACTTTTAAGCCCAAAGCCGGGGATTTGCACGAATAGGTATTTATCCTTATTTTTCAGCACCAATATCTAACATGCTTCAAACCTTACTTCAAATAGACCTCCACTTTATTGATTTCAAATTTGCCGTTCTTGCCTTTGTCACAGCCTTTATAGTGGCCATGCTTACCATGCCGCCCCTGATCAAAATCATTCAGCGCTTCCAGCTTTTTGATGTGCCTGATGTAAGAAAAGAACATACCGCACCCATACCCACTATGGGCGGTATAGCGTCCTGCACCGGAATGACGATAGCTTGTCTTTTGTGGTTTCGCTTCACCCACGATGTTTTTATTATTTCCTTTTTCTTTTCAATAGCCGTACTTTTTGCAGTAGGTATAATGGACGATCTTAGAAATATGCCTGCCCGTTACAAATTAGTTATTCAGATGGCGGTAGCCGCGTTAATTGCTTTTAGCGGGGTACGCATCACTAGTTTTAATGGTTTATTCGGCATCGAAGAACTTCCTGTATCAGCGCAATATAGCTTTACCATCCTGGCCATTACCGGCATTACCAATGCCTTTAACCTGATTGATGGCATTGACGGCCTGGCGGGCGGACTGGGCTTTATGAGCTTAGTAACGTTGGGATTATTTCTTACCCTTTGCAAGGACAGTAACAATGCTATTGTAGCTTTTGCCTTGAGCGGTGGTTTGCTTGGGTTTCTGTATTATAATTTTAACCCGGCCCGCATTTTTATGGGAGATACAGGTTCACTGGTACTTGGCTTTGTGGTGTCGGTACTTTGTATAAGGCTTATACAAGTAAACGCTGATGCTGATGCCTTTATCAGGCATGCGCCGGTTTTTGCCATGAGCATTGTGGCTATACCCGTTTTTGATACGCTTCGGGTGTTTTCCATACGCATCTGGCAGGGAAGATCACCGTTTTCGCCGGACAAAAATCACATCCATCATTTATTGACCAATAACGGATGGAGCCATGGGCTTACGTCAAAGATCATATGTTGTGTGCATGGGGTTTTATTAGTAACCGGCTATTTTTTGAAGAATGTTTCTCAGCTTGCCGGTTTGTTTATCCTTATTTTTTTAATGCTGACTACGGTATTGATTTTTCAGCGACTACGAATACGGGGCGAACAGAGAGCGCCGGTTAGTTCGTCATAAGTTTAAAGCTTTTCTCTTTAGATTCCAGCTGCAAGCTTAACCTGCAGGATTTGCATTATCCATGAAAGAAGTTTTTATTGAACAAGTGGGAAGAAAATCAGCAAAAAATTATCATCTTAGCTTTTTTGATATTACTAAGCCCTAATTCATGCTACTTTACATAAGAAAACTTTCCCGGTTTGAATCTCCATCCCGCCTTGATTGGACGATCTACATATCTGTTTTCATTATTCTTCAAATCCCTGCCATAATTAATTTCTATTACAATGACGGAACGAATAATGCCTATACGCTGTTTGCACAATCCTTATTAAACGGCGATTTAAAATTGCCCCGAATGGACAATTATGGTGATATGGCCTATTTTAATGGCCACTATTATTTACCCTACCCTCCCCTTCCTTCTTTAATCCTTGTTCCCTTCGTGGCATTGTTCGGGGCTCAGCAAGTGAACACCGTGGCTATAGCCACCCTGCTGGCGTGTGCAAGCTTATACACTCTCTATAAGATTTTTTTAAAGCTTCCTTTAAACACAAGCCATTTTAGCTGGTTATTAATCGGCTTTTTTTTTGGTACAGGGTACTGGCTGGCCTTGTTTAACAGTCATCACAGCTATTCCTTCGCCCATATTACTTCGTGTTTATTTCAGCTTTTGCTAATCAATGAGCTATTGGGAAAGAAACGGTGGCTGTTAATCGGAACGCTGGTGGGCTGCAGCTTTTTAACCCGCCAATTTACTATCATTTATATTTTATTTGCCTTAGGGTACATGTTTTACCTGCATAAAAGTGAAAAAAGGAAAATAACGGCTAAGGATGTCTTCCGGCTTTTATTGCCAGCCACCTTTTGTGTTTCTATTTATCTATTATACAACTATTTGCGTTTCGGAAGCTTTTTAGATACTGGCTATAACTACATCTTATACATGGGTGTTTTAAAAGATCGTGTTGATGAGTATGGTGTGTTTAGTGCCCGGTATTTTCTCTTCAATTTTTATTGCTTTTTTTTAAAAGGATTCAATATCGAATTTAAAGGCAGTACGTACTTAAACATAAAGGATATGGATCTGTGGGGCACATCACTGCTTGCAGCCAGCCCCTTTCTGATAGCCAGTGTAAAGGCGCAGTGGCCGAAAATTCTAAAGGTTTCGGCCTGGTTAACGATTATTCTTATCCTGACGGGGCAGTTATTTTATCATAATAACGGCTGGCAACAGGTCAATACATCCCGTTTCTCCTTGGATTTTCTTCCTTTATTAGTGGTTTTAACGGCTTTGGGAATTCACCACGTTCCAAACTGGCTTTTTAAAGGACTGGTTATTTATGCAGTTCTGCTTAACGTTATCAGCTTTTTAATCCATTTTCTCTATCAATGAATTAGAAGAGCTATCCACCTTGATACGTTCAATAAAAAATTGTGGAACTGACCTTCCACAATTTTTTATTGGCCCATGAATGGCTTAGTTTTTGAAAGTAATAACTGCGAACCTTAAAAAAAGTTTTATGTTACAAGTAAAAATTTTACTTTTAGATCATTAATTACCATTATCCCGTTCAGGATCTTCCCGATTCGTAGCATCCTTTGAATGACCTTGTCAGCACTTACTTGAGCAACTGTTCAAGAATCCTTATTGAAATTTCCACAGATAGCTTGTTAGTGATCCATATCGATACTGGCTTTGGCCAACAATTTCCAATTCCTTGAATTGCCATAGTTCAATCGTACCCGGAAAAGTGAGATTCTAATCAACCCTATTGTACTATGAGCAAGAGTATTCTAAGCGTGAATGGCAATAAAGCCATGAATTATTTACTTCAAACGATTTTTGAGAAAGAATATCGTTTCATACCCTCGACAGATGTGTTTCAGGCAACACATCTTTTAAAGCAATACAAACAAGTAGACGCTTTAATTGTAGATGTGGATTTTCAACCCCAACAAAGTTGGGAGTTGATACAACATATCAAAAGCAGCAAACTTTATAAGATTCCGGTAATTGTGCTGGCCACAGATAATACGGAAACCGTAAAACAAAAATCGTATGAGTTTGAGCTAGACGAAATATTTTTTAAACCTTTTAATCCGGTAGACTTGATTGCAGCTATTAAGAATTTAGTGACAGCACCCATATTGAGCAATGTTTAATCTGTAATTGATAACACCCAAACCCTAAAACCAACCCCATGCAAGTTGATCTATTAAAGAATGTACCCGAGAATGAAACAAGGAAATATTTAAGAGTTGCCACCATAACCAACGAAAAAAGCCCTCTGTTCTTTCTTTATATTGGCAAAAACGAAAGCTCTATCAAATTTTTGCTAAACACCACCATTTCCGGAGTTATTGCTGAAAACTTCGAAAACGCAAGAAAGCTTATTCGATCTGAAAATTTTACTGATCAAACGGTTGATGTTATTATCATTGACGTGGCCTATAATGCTGATGAATTAAAGAATTTTGAAGTCTTTCTAAAAACATCCGGCAATGGCTATACATCTATACCCATCATTTATAACGAATGTCATCTTTCCAACCAGGGCGTTGAATCCTTCGCTGATATAATAGACGATGTAGTGGACCTTTCAAGCTGGCAATATGATTTTTCCAGCAAAATATCATTCCTGAAAAAGGCCAAGGAATATAATGCAGTAACAAAAAAAGAGGTTGCGCCAGAATTTTCTTCCAGCTTTTACAAGAGAATACTTGACGTCTTTATTTCGTCTGTACTCTTGTTATTAGCTTTACCCCTTTTCTTACTCATTGCTATAGCTATTAAGCTGGAATCAAAGGGACCTGTGTTTTATGCCGCAAAAAGAGCTGGCCGCGGATTTAAAATATTCAGGTTCTTTAAGTTTAGAACAATGGTTGTTAATGCTGATAAAAAAATTGAAGCACTGGCCCATTTGAATCAATATGGCCAGACCAGCAACGGAGCCAAATTTTTTAAAATTGCAAATGATCCCAGGATCACTAAAGTTGGAAAATTTCTGCGTAATACAAGCCTGGATGAATTGCCCCAACTCATCAATGTATTAAAGGGGGACATGTCCTTAGTTGGAAACAGGCCTTTGCCGCTTTATGAAGCAGCTACTTTAACTACCAATGAATTTGTTGAACGCTTTGTGGCTCCGGCAGGCATCACAGGATTATGGCAAATTAAAAAACGGGGCCGGGCTGAAATGTCGATTGATGAAAGAATAAGCTTAGATATTTCTTATGCACGGCAGGCAAACCTTCTTTATGATTTTTGGATCATGGCTCAAACTCCAAGAGCGTTACTCCAAAAAAGTGATGTGTAATAGTCGCTTTTAAAATAAAACTTTGTCGGCTGGTTTTTCCCCGAGGTTAATCATTTTTTTGACCCAACTGGTGCTGGCCGCAACTTTAAACAAATATTCAATTATAAAAGAGAGACTATAACTAGCTTAGCATCCGGGCTATAACCTATTGAAACTATAATATGCAGGCAAAAAATAAATGTATATTCATCTTTGGCTACGGACGGTTCGATAAACATTACGAATCTGTCAGCTTTATACTTGCAAAAGAATTTGCAAAAAACAACACGGTTTACTACATAGACTATCCATTCACTTTCCGCGACGTTATGCGGACAAGGAAAACAGAACAATACAAGGTACGGAAAGACGCATTTAAAGGAAAAAACAATGGAATTATTGAAACGTCTAATCCAAATTTAAAAATCGTTATTGTTCCGCCTTTGCCTTCTATTCATTTTCTTCCGGAAGGAAAACTTTACAGAAGGTTGTTAAGCATAAACGAAAAAATCATAGCGAAGAGATTACAAAAAATAATTGCCCGGGATTCTATTCAGGAATTTATTTATATCAATTCCTGGGTTTTTCATTATCCAAACATAGCAAAACACATAAAGCCTTCGCTTGAAGTATACCAGTGCATCGACCCGGTAATAATGCCTTATGACGCAAAACACGGGGTGATATCTGAAGAGCGGCTGGTAAAAAATAGCGCCTTGGTTATTTGTACCAGCCAGCAGCTGTGCAATGAAAAAAAGAAAATAAATCCAAAAACCTATTTTGTATCGAACGCTGCCGATATTAAACATAGCATACTGGCCACAGATAAGGACTTACCGGAGCATACCGGCGTCATGCAGTTCAAAAAACCGATCATTGGCTATTTTGGGAATATTGAAAAACGGATTGACTACGAAATGCTGAAAGAAGTTGCGTTAAAAAACCAGGATAAAAGTTTTGTTTTTGCCGGACCGGTAAATAAAAAATACGTTCCGGACTACATTGACGAAGTTTCCAATATCCATTTTATAGGAAGAATACCTTATCAGCAACTTCCTAATGTTTTAAAAAGCTTTGATGTAGCCATTATACCCTTCAGGCGTTATGAAGACAGTGCTACGGTTTTCCCTATGAAACTCTTTGAATACCTTGGATCAGGGAAACCGGTAGTCTCCACTGATTTCAACTTAGACCTGAAGAGTTTTACCGGTAACCTGGTGCCCTATTGCTCTACGGCTGAAGAATTTTCGGCTTCTATAAATGAAGCCCTGAACCATGATAGTGAAGCGCTGAGAAATGCACGTATTGAACTGGCGACACAGCATACCTGGGAAAGCAGGGCTGCTGCCATTGAAGAAATTATTATGAATGCTAACTAACCATAAAGGAACCCGAAACCTGATGGACAGTGAACCAAAACGCTTATGAGTAAAAGATACTGTTTTACTTAAACGTTAATTATGATTACGAACTTGATGAATAAGATATTTGGCTTGTACATACACAGCCGGTACAGGAATGTAGATTACAATCTCCGTTATTTTATACGAAACACCTATAACTGCAACCTTAGACAATTAAAATATGTTATCAGGGATTATGTCAGTAAGAAAAAATATAAAACAATTTCGTATGACGGAGAGTTTGGACCTGAACTTCAATTTGTTCTGCCCTTTGCCTATTGGCATTATAAAAACGGGACCCTAAAAGCAACCCGGTCCTCAAACTTTACTTCTGAGTTTTATTATTTTTCACCGGATCATCAAGAAGTATTTGATTTAAGATCAAATGAAGGCAATTACAATTTCGAAATGCCCAGGATTTTATACAGCCATAATTACAATATGAAAAAATGGCTGCCCGTACCCCTTAAAGAAGTTTATAAAAATGAGGTTTATGTATATGAAAAGCCTATACTAATTGTTGCCAACCGGTATAATATGGAATGGGACGGGCCACCGATCTCGTTTTTAAGTATCGAAATGCTTGAGTTTATTTTTGATACCTTAAAGGAAGACTACACCATTATTTACAACAGGCCTGGTGCACAGCATATTACCATGGATAACAGTGATATTTATGAACTTAACGAAATAGAATGGATTAGAGCGAATCATCCTGAAGTCATATTAATGGAGGACTTGTATAAAGAAAATAAAGGAGGGGCCCGTAATTTTAACCACTTGCAATTGCTGGTGTATGCGAATGCAGAAAATTTTATTTCCACCCACGGAGGAACTTCCGTTTTAGCAAGTTATTTCAAAGGAACCAATATAATCCTCTCAAAACAAGGCCCGGAGCATCATTTTAAGTGTTTTGAGATATTATACCCCAAATTCTCAGGCGCTAAAATCTTTCATGCAAAGACCGATGAGGAATTGCAACATTATGTACAAACACAGTTTGCTGTAAGAAAAAGAAAGGCTAACCTGGTGTAACTGATGCTTGTAGAAATTTAAAGAAAGGGTCAACGGAAATTTTCATAAATACCGAGTAACTTTTCTGCAGAGGCCTTCCATGTAAAGGCCTTTGCTCTTTGTATCCCTTTTTCTTTATACTCTTTTTGTAAGGAGTCATTGGTCAGGATGTCGTTCATGGCCAAGGAAATCTCTTTAAAATTAAATGGATCAACCAACCGGGCTGCATCGCCTGCAATTTCCGGCATTGAAGACGTAGTCGAAGTTATTACCGGTGTGCCACAAGCCATTGCTTCCAGAATAGGCAAGCCAAAACTTTCTCTTAAAGATGGATATAAAAAAATAGTGGCTGCGTTATACATGAGTGGTATTTGATGATGAGGCACATACCCGGGAAATATGAACCGGTTAAGTAAACCCGGTTGCTTTAACTCCTCTAAAATTTTAACTACTAATTCTTTACGGTAATCCAAAAGAACCATGGGAATTTCATTGTGAAATTCAGTGCACAGGTCCACATACGCTTTGATGACATTAAACGTATTTTTCTTGGGAGCGGTATTTCCAAGGAACATTATGTATTGCGAAGGAAGGCCGTACCGGTTGCGGAACTCTTCTATTTGTTGGGCCGGGTAGTTCGCATTGAACTGAGGACTAACCCCATTATACAGCACTTCAACTTTGTCTTCCGGCAGTTGCAGGCGTCTTAAAATATTTTCTTTCTCAAACTGAGAAACCGTTAAAATCAGGGAAGCTTTTTTAGCAATCTTTGGCACTACCCACCTGCGGTACAGATTACCCAGATTTTGATAGGCAGTTCCTTTAAAGTCCACATTTTCTAAATAAATAATGTCATGAAGCGTAAGAAGTATGGGAGCCTTACAACGCAAAGGAGCGGTATTTGCCGTACAATGCAAAAGATCCAGCTTTTGTTTTTTTACTTCCAGGGGTAGATACAACTGTTCCCAGTGGGCATAGGTCAGAGTCGAAAATTTATCTATCTGAAAATTTGAAGATGCGACAATTGTATCGTCTTTCACCCCTTTGTTACAGAAAACTACGTACTCATTTTTTCTGTCTATTTGCTGTAAATTCCTGATCAATTCAATGGCCACTACATCCATTCCATGTTTCTTGGGCCTGAAAATACGCTGTGCTTCTATTCCTATCCGCATAATTATTGTCTAATGGAATGAACAACACTTCGATTCTTTAACCGTTTCTCACTACTTGCAAATTATCTTACACCCTAACCCATTCCTTTTTATCAAAATCATACTTTTTTATAACTCTGGCAGGATTTCCAACGGCTACAGAATAAGGAGGAATGTCTTTGGTAACTACAGCACCTGCGGCAATCACACTATGTTTACCCACCTTAACGCCGGCAGTTAATACAGCATTAGCGCCGATCCAACATTCATCTTCTACAGTAATGGGGGCCGTTGTCACTTTTTGTTTACTTATAGGAGAACTTAGATTTTCGTAAGAGTGATTAAGTCCGCTCATTACAATATTTTGAGCGAAAATCACATTGTTACCAATGGTTACGGGCCCTATCACTACATTACTCATGCCTATTCTTGTTTCCTTACCAATAATAACATCTCCCACGCCGTTGTTAATAGTGCAGAAATCTTCTATAGTAGAATAATCACCTAATTCAAATTTATTAAAAGGGACTACATCCATACGGGTCCTGCTTCTTATAACCGACGCCTTACCCCGTTTATGATAAAATGGATTGACAAACCAGCTTACCCATTTTCGTGGCCTGGCCTGATGAGGTGGAATCATGAGCCAATGAACAAGTCCTTTTAACTTATGATTTGATTTTATTTTTTCTTTTAATGAAGACATTATTTACATCTTATAATTTTTGGACAAACAGTAAGTTGCCACTAATACTTACACACAAGATAAGATGACCTGGTTAACATAAGGAGTTCAAATTTGCTATATCTGTACTTGTTTCAGTCTTACCGCTAACCTGATTTTAGTAAAAATTGTTTTATAGGTATCCATAGCATACTTCCATATATTATTGAATTGAACACCTATGCTTTTTTGTAAAATAGAATACCATACAATGGCGCCCAAAACGCACCCGACCACATTTCCAATAGCTGCCCCATAGGGGCCAAATTGCATAAAGCATATATAGTTCAACAACATGTTTATACCCACAAATAGAATGTTAAGCAAAAAGCACAGCCGGGCTTTCCCAATGTACAAAAGCAGATTAGCCGCCTGGTTTTGAATGGGTTTCACGAGTCCGGAGAGCATATACATTTGTAAAATGAAGGATGAATCAGCATATTCTGCTCCTGCAATAAGAGTTACCACAAAATGAGGAAACATAATAATGAATAAAGCAGTGGGGGTCGTAAAACACAACAGAATTCCAACCATCCTTTCGTACATATACTTCACCTTTTCAGTTCCCTCAGTAATATCCACCTGCGAAACTTTAGGCAAAAGGATTTCAGCCGCCGCATAGGAAGGAATATCTACAAGCCCACTGATCCTGGTAGCCGCATTATAACTGGCAACCATACTTTTACTCGAGGTAAACCTGGCAATCATCAGCTGATCGAGGTTAGAAAATATGCTGGAAGTGATACCAATACCAAAAATATAACCACCAAAGCCCAGTAACTTTTTGATCCATTCCAAAGAGGGATTAAACCGGAAAAGAAGGTGTTTTTTTCCGAAAAAAAACAGCATTAGCGCACCAAATACTATACTTATAGACTGATAGATGGCTAAATCAACAAGAGAAAAAGGAATTTTAAAAATCTGATGCGCCAGAACAATCCCAAAAAATAAAACCTGGCGGGAGAAATACCCGGCGAACACCGATTTAAAATCCAGGTGCGATTGAGAAACGGCTTCAAGGTGCGAAAAAAAGACAAGTGCGATCAAACCCGGAGTAAACCACTTTAGCATTTCGACCAGTTCATCGCCCGTGTGCAGCCAGGAACTCAATAAACCTGAAAACAGGAATAGAATAAGAATAAATATCAGGCTAATGAGTGCATTTATAACTAAAGAAGACGAAGCAATTCCTGTTTTTTCTGCATTGTTATTCCCTACAAACTTTATATGGGCATTTTTTAAAAGACTTGACTTTGTTGATTCAAACAAAGTAGTGATCACTAAAAAAAAGGCCCAGACCCCCATCTGGGGTTTAGATAGACTTCGTATCAGTATAAGAAAATTAACGAAGCCAAATAATGTCAGAGAAAAACGCTGAAGAAAGGTAAAAAATGCAGACCGTATCCAGTATGATGATAAATACTTTTTCAAGGGTGTTTACAGTGGTTTTAAGGGTAGCTTCAAACATACAGAAAAATGCTTCATAGAACATTTATTTCTTTTAACGGCTTTCCATATACTTAAGATTTTCATTAAAATGTTTTACAAGTAAAAGAATGATGCCATCTTACTTACGACCCATTGTAATATGTCACAGCTTGTATTTCATGACAGGAGTAAACAATTGAATTTAACCAGTGCAAATACCAATTATTACTAAGAGAAATTACTAAAATATTATTTCAAATTCCCGAAGTTCTACTATAGTTTTCAATTGCGAGTATCTTTACTTTAGGCCCTGAAACAATCAACTTAAGTACAGGCGATTGTTTCAGGGACAATCAGAAATCCAAAAATCCTATTCTATGAAAAACCAGAGAGCCTTTCTCTTGTGGGTATTGTGTGCCACAATTGTGAGCAACGTTCACGCCCAAGTCCAGACCCCCAGGTACACCTCGGCCACAGCTAATTCCGGGGGGTATTACGAGTACCTGCCCTCGGGCTACAACGCCTCCTCCCAGAGTTATCCCTTGATTATCTTTGTCCATGGCATTGGCGAATTGGGCAGTGGCTCAGCAGCTGACCTGCCCAAGCTGCTGAACTGCTGGAATGCCCTGCCCCGGCTGATTGCCAACGGGCAGTTTCCCGCCTCCTTTAACGTGGGTGGGCAGCAACAGGGCTTTTTGGTCCTCTCCCCCCAGTTTAAGGCCTGGCCCTCGGCCTCAGATATCAACAACGTCATTAACTACGCGGTGCAAAACTACCGGGTCAACCAAAACCGTATCTATGTCACCGGCCTAAGCATGGGCGGGGGTGCCACCTGGGACTTTGCCGCGGCCTACCCCACAAGGGCGGCTGCCGTGGTACCCATTTGCGGGGCCACCTGGCCGGACCTGACCAAGGCCCGGGCCATTGCCGCAGCCAAGCTTCCGGTATGGGCCACCCACAATGAAAGCGACCCCACCGTGACCTCCTCCTATACCAAGGACTGGGTGAGCAATATTGTAAACAACGGGGGCAATGCCAAAAAAACCATCTACCCCACCTCCGGCCACGACGCCTGGACCAAGACCTATGACCCCTCCTATCGGGAAAACAACCTCAACATCTATGAATGGATGCTCCAGTTTCAGAAAAATTCTGCTGTGCCCAATCAGGCTCCTACGGCCAACGCTGGCAGCAACCTAGCTATCACCCTGCCATCCAACTCCGTAACGTTAACGGGTACCGGATCCGATCCGGATGGCACGATCGCTTCCTATTTATGGAATAAACAGTCGGGGCCAGCCGAAGGCACCATTACTTCTCCTTCTTCCGCTACGACAACTGTAACCGGCCTTGTACAGGGAAGTTATGTATTCCGTTTAACAGTAACCGATGATAAGGGTGCTAGCGCAAGCAGCAATGTAACCGTTACTGTAAATGCCGCAGCAAACCAAGTGCCCACAGCAAATGCCGGCCCGGATCAAACCATTACACTACCGGTAACCTCTGTTACTTTAAACGGCAGTGGCCATGATGTTGATGGTTCTATAACTTATAGCTGGGCAAAATTATCGGGGCCTTCGGAAGTTAGTTTTAGCAACGCTTCAATAGCTAAACCAATTGTTTCCGGCTTAATCGCTGGTGTTTACACTTTCCAGCTGACGGTAACCGATAACCTCGGGGCTACAGCAGTTGATAATACCACCATTACTGTAAAAGCACCTCAATCCTCCTCACCTACAGCAAACAGTTTTGCCTCTTATATTCCTTATGAAGGAAAATACAGCTATGGTTTAAACCCTGGTTGGTACGGTAATAACTGGAGCACAAAACAAATCATTGATTTGGGGTATGGCAATGCGCAAGCAAAAGGCATAGGTGGTAAATCCTTTCGTATGCAGATATACGATAATTACTTAAGCTGGTACGGCGATAGCTCCCTTCTTTCGGATTACGAACACCTGAAAGCCATTGGTGCGAAAGAAACAGCCGTCATGATTGGAGGACCAAGAGACGCCAACAAATGGGACACGGCCTTTTATAACGGAACTGATAGTAAAGCCAAGGTTTTTAAAGGCCTTTATGAACCGGTCTTCATTAACGGAGAAGTAAATCCGGCCAACACTTTTGCTGCATACCTCTATAAAGTAGTGAAGATATACGGCCAGTATATTAAATTTTATGAAGTATGGAATGAGCCGGATTTCACCTACGGCGATGGTGGCTGGCTGGGCGATACCGATCCGCCACATCAAAATAGCTGGTTCTTTCGTGATCCCTCACCTGAAGATTTAGTAAATCTTCGTACCCCTGTTCACTATTATATAAGAATGCTGCGTATTAGCTGGGAAGTAATCAAAAAATATCAGCCCGATGCTTATGTGTGTACCGGTGGCATAGGCAACCGGTCTTTCCTGGACGCCCTGCTTCGCAACACTGATAATCCTGATGGAGGCAAGGTAACGGCGGCTTTCCCGTTGAAAGCAGGAGCTTATTTTGATGTACTTTCCTTCCACACCTATCCTGAGTTTTTGCTTCGGAATTGGGCCAAAGCCGGCGAACCGGCCAGCGCGGATGGATTCTACTATTACCGCCATTCCGATTCGGCTATTGCCAAACACCTGATGCTAAAAAACCGCATGGATGCTTTACTGCATCAGAAGGGGTATGATGGCAGCACGTATCCCGCTAAACAATTTATCTGTACGGAAACCGGCATGTCCAGACATACCGACATTGCTACAGGGGGTTCTGATTTTGGTGGCAACGAAGTACAGAAGAACTACATGATAAAGGCCCAGGTAAAAACACAAATAGACGGGCAAATAAAGCAAACCTATTGGTTTAGCACCGCAGACGGCAGTGGCAGCATCGGACACTGGGACCAATACGGTTGCTATTATTATTTTGGCGACAAAAAACCCTGGAGTGCCACCCCTGCCGACCAGGGAATTGCACTAAAAACGACCTCTGATCTTTTGTATGGAAAAGTTTATGACGCCGCAAGAACCGCTTCTTTAAACCTTCCATCCACCATAGATGGCGGGGCTTTTAAAGGCCCTGATGGAAACTATGTTTATGTGCTGTGGGCAAAAACCGGTACCGATCTTTCAGAAGCAGCATCAGCCAGGTTTAGTTTTCCTAAAAGCCTGATTACAAGTGGTTATGTCAGCAGGAAAGAATGGAATTTTTCGCAAACCGGTTCAAGTTTATTGTCAACCATTGAGGCGATAGAACTAAACGGCTCGCCTGCGTTTTTTGAAATGGCTTCCGCTCCTATAATCAATCGTAACCCAACGGCTGATGCCGGCGCTGATCAAACGGTGGTATTGCCCGCTGACAGCACAACGCTGAATGGTACCGGAACAGACGCGGATGGAACAATAGCAGGCTACCGCTGGAGGCAAATAGCAGGTCCTTCCCAAAGCTCTATCCTTTCTGCTTCCCAGTCCTCAACCCTAATTAAAGGACTGGTGCAGGGAACCTACCAATTTGAGTTAGAAGTTACAGATAACCAGGGCGCAACGGGCAGGGACACCATATCCGTAACGGTTACTTTACCTGCAAATAAACCACCGGTAGCTAATGCAGGCGCCGATCAAACCATAACATTACCTGTTAATAGCATACAGCTCAATGGTACCGGTACCGATCCAGACGGGACCATTACAGCTTATCAATGGACAAAACTAAGCGGACCCGCCACGTACACCATCGTAGCACCCTCTTCCGCCTCTACCTCTGTTACGGGTCTTATTGAAGGCATATATATTTTCCGGCTTACAGTTACAGATAATAACAACAGCACCGCAAGTGATGATATGAAAATTACAGTGGGTGCCGCTCTGCCTCCGCCCAACAAGGCACCAGTGGCAAATGCAGGTAAAGACATAACGATTACCTTACCCGTAAATAAAGTGCAGCTAACGGGTAGCGGAACCGATTCGGATGGAACGATTGTTTCCTATCAATGGTCGCTACTGGATGGTCCCGGCAGCTATCAGATTGCTACGCCATCAAATTATAAAACAAATGTTACCGGGTTATCGGAGGGAACCTATCGTTTCCAATTAACCGTAAGGGATAATGGCGGGGCCTCGGCTTCGGATACCGTAATGGTAATTGTCAATCCTGACAAAAAGAAAAAATCAACTGCATCAGTTTATCCCAATCCGGCAGCCACAAGCATTACTATAAATATTGATGCTGTAACAGACAAAAACTATTCTTTTATACGTATCTATAATGCCGCAGGTACTATTGTACATCAGGAAGAGTTTCTGCGCCAGGATAAAGTTTTTGCAAAACAGATAGATATTTCCGGGTTGGGGAAAGGTGTTTATTTTGTAAATGTCAATCCTGATATTAACACAACCCTGACGATAAAGTTTATCAAGGAATAGACGTAAACTTACTTAACAACCCCAAAAGGTAGTGCCGCAAAAGCACTACCTTTTTTTTGCCATTCCTGCTGATTCTTCCTCTTTTTGCAGCATGTTACCTGTTGTATGGCATAGGAATTTAGTAGTGATTACCACAAAAGAATATTTCATTTTACTTTAGCAGTCCTTAAACCCATATGATGATCTTTCCAGAATACGTGTTGTGGATCAGTTGCTTTGTAGTTTTTTATAACTATGCCGGCTACGCTGTTCTCGTGTACCTTTTCAACTCCTTCAAGAAAAAAAAACTTAGCTCTGAAAAAGAGTATTTCCCTACCGTTTCCTTTATTGTAGCCGCTTTCAATGAAGAAGACTGTATTGAAAAAAAAATCCTTAATTCCCTGGAACAAGATTATCCTGCGGACAAAATAGAATTCATTTTCATTACCGACGGCTCCTCCGACGCTACGCCAGCCATTGTAAAAAATTATTCCCGCATTCAATTGCTTCACCAGCAGGAACGTAGAGGGAAGTCCGCAGCCCTTAACAGAGCCGTTCAACTGGCCAAGAATGATATATTAATATTCAGCGACGCAAATACCAATCTTAATTTAGAGGCCACCAAAAAAGTAGCCAGGCATTATAAAGACGGGAAAGTAGGTGGCGTAGCCGGTGAAAAAAAAGTGATGTCCCTTAGCGACAATGCGGAGGACGTAGGTGCCAGCGAAGGACTGTACTGGAAGTATGAATCGCTTTTAAAAAAGCTTGATTCTGATTTTCATACTGTTGTAGGAGCGGCGGGAGAATTGTTTTCTGTACGGAAAAACTTATATGAAACCGTGCAGCAGGAAGTGATCCTAGACGACTTTGTCATTTCCATGAAAGTAGCCCAGAAAGGCTATCGAATCGTTTATGAGCCAGAGGCTTATGCGATAGAACTCCCTTCTTTTTCTATACAGGATGAAAAGAAAAGGAAGGTTCGCATTGCAGCTGGAGGGTTTCAGGCAATTGCAATGTTACCAGAGGCTTTGCTTTTTTGGAAACATCCAAAACTCTCCTTTTTGTACGTGTCCCATCGGGTTTTGCGCTGGACATTGAGTCCTTTTTGCCTCATTTTGGCTTTAGTTTCCAGTTTTTACCTAAGCATTTACTCTTCCGCAACAATTTATAAAGCCATTTTCCTCATTCAGGCCGTTTTTTATATTGGCGCTTTTATTGCTTATGCTTCTCCGTCATTAAGTAACCGTTTTAAAATTTTAAAACTACCCTATTATTTTATTTTTATGAACATTTCTGTAATCCAGGGATTTTTCAGATTTTTACGCAAGAAACAGCCCTCGACCTGGGAAAAAGTTAAGCGATCCAACTCTAATTTATTGAAAAGCCCGGTCATAGATCCTAAGTTATAATTAGAAAACATGAGGCAAATAAAGGTATCTGGTTGTTCTGCGGTCCTCAGTTGAATTACTGCTTAATTATACCGTTTAAAACTGCTTTCGCTTTCAATCGGGTCAAAATAGTTGTTTCACAGTACTCTAAAACTTATTTTTAGTTCCTAAACTACAGTACCTAACCATGGATTTTGTCTATCTCTTCCGGATTCTAATGAAAAGAAAGTGGATCATTATCGGATCTGCTTTGATTGCAGCATTAGTTGCCTACCTGTTAACGATGAACCAGCCTAAAAAATACAGGTCCACAGCACAAATAGCTACTGGTTATACTACTTACGACCCTGTAAAACTGGTAAATGAAAATACAGACTATTATCAGCAGGAAACAAAATTTAGTAATGTTATTGTAACCTTTACTTCCCCCGCTGTTATTAATCTGTTGTCTTATAATTTAATACTGCATGATCTTACCAACCCGAGCCCCTTTCATGTGCTTTCCAAAGAAGAACAAGAAGAAGCTTTTAAGCAAATAAGCAAGGACTCGGCTATCAGGGCCTTTAAGGAAAGATTGCAGGCCATGAGAATGCTTTCTCCGTCCAACGAGGAAGATAAAAAATTATTGAAACTGCTTGATTGGTATCAATACGATTATAGTACCCTTACAAAAAATTTATCCGTTTCAAGGTTCCAGCGTACCGACTATCTGAATGTTGATTATGTTTCCACCGATCCAAGCCTATCGGCCTTTGTGGTTAATACAGCCTACGATGAATTTTTAAAGTACTTTGGAAACAGCAGAGGAAGAACAGCGGCAGAATCGATTGATACCTTAAGAAGTATCATGGAGAAAAAGAAGCAAATCCTGGATGAAAAGAATGAATTGCTTCAAAGAGCAGGATATGGAACTTCTGAGGTGCAAACCACCAGCGACCGGGATGTTATAGCCAATTTGGAAGGCGAACTAACCAGCGAAAGAAGCAAGCTTATTACTTTTCAATCAAGTCTGAGAAAAGTAAATCAACGGCTGGCAGATCTTAACAAGGCACCCACTGAAGCCAACAGTGATAATGATGAGGTAATCATGCTTAGAAAAGCTATGAATGATGCTTATAATGATTACCTGCGCACCAATGACCAGGCAGATTATAGAAAATACAATTCGCTGAAAGCCAAATATCAGCAAAAAGTATTGTCAAGCCGGTCAGGTTCTGTTAGCGCCAAGGACCCTGTCAGTGAAAAAATAGATTTAGAGGCACAAAAAACGGATCTTGAAATTGATATCCAAAGCAGTACTTCTTTTATTGCCTCTCTCCAATCAAAGGTTAACGCTTTGAAAGGAAGTGTTTCTTCTGCAGCATCCAGCACTGCCGCAGGCGAAAGCCTAAAAAAAGAAGCGGAGTTTGCCAACAAAGAGTATCTGGATGCCAAACAACGCTATAATGCAGCTACCGATATTGGCGGCGCTTCGTTGGTTAACTTTAGGGTGATTGTGCCAGGGCAACCTGCTATTTCCCCCGAGCCTTCAAAAAGGCCTCTTATTATTGCCCTGGCAGCCATGGTGGCTTTATTCACCACCATTGGTATCATCATCTTCCTGACCTATCTGGATTCTTCCGTCCGGACGCCCATTATTTTTTCCAAAAATGTCAATCTGAAATTGATTAGCCTTGTCAATTTCATGAATCTAAAAAACAAAAACATTACTGATGTTATTGCTAATAAAAACATAGCGGTTGATGAAGCCGAACATAAACGCAACAACATCTTCAGGGAATCCATACGTAAGCTTCGCTACGAAATTGAAACCAGTGGAAAAAAAGTATTTTTATTTACCAGTACAAAGAAAGGACAAGGCAAAACCACACTTATACAGGCGTTGTCCTATAGTATGAGTTTGAGCAAGAAAAAGGTCTTGATTATTGACACAAACTTTTGCAACAACGACCTTACCGTGCAGTTAAACGCCGAACCGGTCCTGGAAAAAATAGTTCCGTATAAATCCGATAATAAGGCCTTAATAGAACAGGTAAAAGTTTTTTCCAAAGATTTGGGATTAGGTTCCGTATATGCAATAGGTTCCGAGGGTGGCGATTACACGCCTTCCGAAATTTTACCACGGGAAAACCTGTTGCAGCACTTGCAGTTATTAACTTCCGACTTTGACTATATCTTCCTGGAAGGTCCTCCTTTAAACGACTTCTCAGACAGCAAGGAACTGGCACAGTATGTGGATGGCGTTATTGCTATCTTTTCGGCACAGGATGCAATAAAACAAATTGACAAACAGTCCATTAGTTTTTTTAAAGAGCTGAATGGCAAGTTCACAGGTTCTGTTCTTAACATGGTTGATCTTAAAAACATAAATGTTGCCTAATTCAATCAGGGAGGAAAAATCGCTTACTTATTATATTTTGTTTTAACTTAATTTATAATTTCAAACACTAATTGAAACCAATGAAAATCGTAAAGCCATCCGAAACCAGGCTAACCCTTATTGCCTCGTTACCGAACCATTTGTTTTACAAATTTATTTTGATCGGCGTTTTGACAATTAGTTTTTGCACAGCCAACGCACAGCTAAGTGGATCGCCGCTTATTAAAACAGATACCTCCACCGTTATTGAAGAAAGACTGGTAGCCCTGGCACTTAAGGGACCAGAATCCAGGAACCTGGAACATCAAAATAAAATCAACGAATACACCTTGCGGGCTGCCCAAAATCAATGGCTTAATCTTTTAACTGTTTCTGCCAATTATAATGATCAAACGTTTTCAAAAACACCAACCACCAATTATGTGTATCCGAAATACTTTTTTGGTCTCACTGTACCCTTAGGTACGATTCTGTCAAAAACACAGGTGAAATCGGCGCGGGAAAGTATAGAAATTGGTAAAAACAACCAGGAGCTATTAAGGAGAAACATACGGGAAGAAGTTTTGACCAAATACAAAGAGTATAAAGCCTATGGCCAGCTGATTGCTATTCATAGCGAATTGGTAAATGATGTTCAGGCTGAATTAGCCCAGACGGAAGAAAAATTCAGAAAAGGTACCGTAACTATAGAAACTTATAACGCTGCCCAAAAAGGAAACAACAACGAATTGGCAACCTTGATCAACCTAAAGCTTCAGCAGGATATTAAAAAACTCGAAATCGAAAAGATGATTGGAGTTAAGCTGGAAACAGTACTGAACAGGTAAGAAGATTGTTTGCTTAAATGGTTTCAACAATTACAACTTGTGTGAATGAAAGATGTACAAGAATGGATATCAAATGCATTTAACACACCCATTCTTCAGCAGAAAAGATATTGTTGGGTTGATTATCTAAGAGGCATAGTCATTCTTTTAGTTGTTTACCATCATGCTTATTTGGGGATACAAAAAAGCGGCATTCCAACACCGGATTCTATAGCAGATGCCAATATGATCTTCTATAGTTTTAGAATGCCTTTGTTTTTCATTATATCGGGGGTTTTTACAAGCCTCAGTCTTAAGTCGAAACCCATTAAGGAATTAGTGTGGGTCAAGTACGACAAAATTTTATATCCTTACTTTATATGGTCGGTCATACAAATAACCCTGCAAATCTTCTTATCAAATTTTACCAATTCCGATAGAAGCTTCCATGATTATATATACATACTGTACCAACCAACAAGATTGGATCAATTCTGGTATTTGCCGGCCTTGTTTAATGCAACCATGGTCTTTATTTTCTTTAAAACGAAGGTCAGACCAGGTATTAAAAGTCATTTGCTAATAGGCTTAGCCCTTTATCTTACAGCTCCGTTCCTGAATGATATTAGCATGTTATCCAACTGGATGCGGTTTTATTTATTTTTTGTGGTTGGGGATAGTGTGTCGGCAATGATTTTAAATAAAACCGTCCAGGGCCAATTAAAAAAACCCAGAACTTTATTGATCCTTCTGCCTGTTTTTGTTTTGGCTCAGATTTTTTACCTGCACAATAACGTTGGTGTAAAAGCCATGGAAACAACACTGGCTACTTTTCATGGCGACTACAACATGTACATACGCAATGAGTTTAATTTTTTGTTTACCTCACTTATAGGATGTACTACACTTATTGTGCTTGCTTTTTTATTGGAAAAGTGGAACCAACTTCCCTTCTTAAGGATCCTGGGCTATCATTCCCTTTACATTTACATCGCCCATGTTATTGTAGTAGGGTTTGTCCGTTTCCTATTTGTACGGGCATTGGATGTAAACAATTATTTAATCATTCTTATAACAGCCATAGTATTCGGCGTTACAATTCCTGTTATTTTTTATAACCTGTTAGGTAAAACGTACTTGTGGTTTCTTTTTTCAAGCAGAAAAAAAGCCAGGCCTGAAGTTGTTTCAAAACAGGTACGACCCATTGGAACCACAGTTAGCCCACACAATTCTGTAAAGCCTGATATTAGTAGTACCTAACTACAACAGAGGGAGGTAGTTGCGACTGGTATTCTTTTAAGTTTTGTATTAATGATGATTGTTTCGAAGAATCCAGTGAATAAAAGCTTACCACATCATCACCGCAAATAACATTATTTTGAATTTGCCAGGTGGCTGCTTTTTTCCACCGGCTGGTCAGGGAATCACTGAACCAACTATCATAAACAATAGCAATCTCTACCCTGTTTGCCTTACATAACGAATCTAAAAACTGCGGTGTCCAATACTTGTCTTTCTTGCTTTTTGTTACAGCATTGGTAGCCAACCCCCACAAATCAACAATGGCCGCATCAGTAAAATAGCTTAAAGCACCAATATCATTAGCCGCAATAGCGCTGTTGGAGTAATAGCTTTTTGAAAACCTTGCCATTTGGTATTGCTGGTCGTAAATGTTCTTACACGCCTGCCCGGTTTTGTCCAATGCTGTTGTACTTCTTAAAACTATGGGAAAGAATAAAAAAAACACCAAAATAAGTACTGCCATACGCGTTGCTACAGAACTAAGGTCCTTAAAAAGCTGCATCCCATATTTATAAAAAAGGACGGCCGTAATTATTATGGAACCAAAAAACAAATAGGCCTCGTAACGATAGAGATAGCCTGTAGAAGCAAGGGAAAGTTGCAAAATAGTGGCTGCAATTAAAAAAATGAGAATAAACGAATAGGAAGGTTTAAGGTATTTTCTGAAAACAAGATACAATAAAGGCAAGATGAGTAACCATCGCTGCGTGGCCAGGGCCGCCATCCCGTTCCTGGCAAAGGTTAATTTCTCAAATAATATTTGGCTTATAAAACCCGCAGGTCCTGTATATGTTAAACTTTCCGATTTTACCAGCACGGAGTTGGGTAAAAAATAACCGCCTTTGCTCACTGAATAAATTCCAAACAGCACAATAGGCAACACCGCAACAAAAACAAGCAAAAGCGCCGATCTCAGTTTTTTATAATAGAGTAATAAAACACCAGCAATAGCAATTAAAAACAATCCTTCATACCGGATAGACGCAGCCAGAACTGCATATATCAGTATATACCAGGGTAAAGCACTTTCCTTATTGGAAATGCTTTTCTCCAGCCAGCCAGAAAAATAAAAAATGAATAAAAAAGAAACCAGGCACTGAACCGTATGCTCCATTCCCATAACAATTAACAATGCCAGGGGAGTAAAGAAAACAGCAAGCAATATAATTAAAGCCTGAGCTATAGCATTTACATCTTGCCCTTTAAGCCACCGCTGAAGGGCCCATATTATGGCTACACCAGCAATGCAATTAATCAAAAAAGGCACTAGTGTACTATCGGAGAAAACTCTAAAAACAGTTAGTATAACTGTATAAAGCAATGAAGAGGAAGCCGAAGCAAACTGATTATTGATACCCCAAACTCCTGCCTTTACATTTTTTGCAATTTCCAGATGGATAAATGTATCATCAAGCGGATACATAAAAACACCGTTGGTATATTGCAAAACTTTGGCTTCAATAAAAATTACCGGTAAAAAAAGAACGATTACACCAAATATTAAAACCGATAAATCATTACCACCTGGCAACTTAGATCCTTTCATGTCTGGCATTGCTAAAGTCTACGATTGATTAACATCATGTGGTTGGCTTATTTTTTTTAAATAACTCAGCCTTACAACCATTGCTAATAGCGGGAAATAAATAACCATGTTTGAAAATTGTCCCACAGCCTCCTGTGCTATTTCTCCCACATAAAAGGCAAAGAAGAAAGCTCCCAGGGCAGCAAATAAAATTTTCACATGATTACTCTGCACTTTGAAATAGCCCCGTACAATATATTGTAGTGTGACAAAATAAAGTATGCATGTCAATATCATTCCAACCCATCCGGTTTCCAACGACTTGTTCAGATAGCTGCTATCTGTTGGAAAACCAGCTAAGGGATGGCCTGAATTATATTTCCGTCCGTTTTCTCCTGTAGTACCCAGGCCGCCCCCGAACGGATGTTCATAAATGTAGGGTTGAATAGCTTCCCTGTTTCGCTCCCTTACATTATAAGAAGCGTCTTCTTTTGCGGAAAAACTTGTCCTGAACCTTATCAAAGTTGCACTGCTGTATATGGGAGCATACATAATAAACAGGAAAGCCATTACAGCAAAAAAAGCGAAGATTTTTGTTGATTGCTTATTGATGGTCAATAATATAAATAAACCAATTCCCCCCACTACCATTGCATTGGCTGTACGTGTGCCTGAGTAGGACATGCCCAGTAACATTATAGCCGCACCTGCAATGAGGATGAATTTATTTACCGCTTTTTTTTCATTGATACCTATAAGCAGGAATAAAAGGGAGCAGCCGGCCATTAAAACCCCAAATTCGGTAGGCCCGGAGAAAAAAGAAAATTTCCTGTAGATCCCAAAAAGGTAAATTAATCTTGAACGAGCAGGATCGCTTTGTACCCAATACTCCTCAAAAGAAAATAATCCATGCCACTGCTGAATACAACCATACAGTCCTGCGGCTAGGGCACAACAGAACAATACTTTGAGAAATCTCCATATTCTGGCGTAATTAGTAAATACGTTAAATGCAATAAAAATAAACAGGAATGATTCGAATACTTTGCGTATTATAGTAAACCATCCGAGGAAAGAATGGGATAAAGGATTAAGTAATTGAAGACATAAATACACAAATACAATTGAGTAGTAAACAATAGGCCTGCTTTTAAAAAAAGCAGTCGTGTTTTCTTTCAAATTATAATTTCCGACGAATAACCCAAGGAACGTAGATGCCATAAGAATATCCGTTACCACTCCAATGGGCATTTGGCCATCAAACAAGACCCGGGATATATGCGAAGCAAGAAAGCAATAAACAAGGTTGATGTAGAGCCCCCACTCGGCACTCATTACACAAACCAATATAACAGACAGTCCCAGAATGAGCCCGAAAATACCGATGCCTGCAATAAAATCTGTAGCTACCAGGTAACCAAAGCCCGCCGCCACGCCACTAATTAAAAAATACCCAAGCCAGTTATTGAGCTTTTCATTTACAAAGGCTTTTTGCAGGTAGGAAAGTAAAGAATTGGAGACCTCCCACTTTGGACGAATATATTTTTCGTTCGCCATTTGTTTAAAAAAATAAAATTTTAAAAAACACTGCAATAAAGAAAAAGATAATAGCTATAGTAACTATAACCTCGTGTAACGACTTTTTTTGTTCTTCCATTTGTTTCATCGAAGGCAAATTAAACTATTCCCTGTATCCGATCAAGACATCAGGGAATTACAAATCCGGCTAATAAAAAACTTATCAGTCTCTTCTTAGCTAATCTTAAGCCAGATTATAATTATTTCTTTCCTAGAGCTTTATTACTTTACCTTTTTTCTCCCATTTGTCCGTCAATATCATAAGCATATACTCTCCTCTGGGAAGATCATTTACAGAAAGAACCAACTGAACTGAAATATTTGTTTTATTGAATACAAATTGCTTTTGCAAAACGCCATTTAAATTGAACAATTGAACTTTAACCTGGCCAATGTATGAATTTTGCACCTGCATGGTAAAATGATCCTGAAAAGGATTGGGATATGCTAAAAAAGATGAATCTGAAATTGATGCTGAAGAATTTTGTAACTCAATAGCTGTTGCCGGGTTTGCAGAAGTTGGGGTACTGCTACCAGCACTCGTCCCGCTTAGTTGCCACCAATTGAAAACGGGGGTACCGGAAGATTTACTGACAAAAATTTTGAAGTTTTGTGCCCCGCCTGTAAGCGTAGCCTGGATGCTAACGGTTTGCCAGTTTTGCAGGCTCCCGGTATTGGGCAGGTTGGCTGTTCCCAGCACCAATCCGGCGGCGTTAAGGAGTTGAAATTTGGAACCGCCTTTTGTGCAGGCCACCCGAAAACTAACGGTATACGTGCCTGTATAGGGAACCTCAACCCAGTACTGCATCCAGTCGCCATCATCCAAAGCGCTAACCTGCTGTCCACCACCCAGGTCCTGGGTGGCTTGTTTGATCACTGAAGAGGCCATGGTGAAGGCCTCCGCCTCTATTCTTAAAGAAATGGCGGGAAGGGCCGCATTTACCACCACCACGACATCATCTGAGGCGCTGGCTCCGCTATTATCCACCACTGTGAGGCGAAAGGTATAAGAGCCCTGTACCAGACCGGTTATGGTAGTGGAGGCGGAAGCGGGGGAGGTAATGGTTGCTGCCCCTCCGGAAACCTTACTCCAGGTATAGCTTACAATGGAACCATCGGGATCAGTACCACTGCCATTGAGTGTTACACTATTGGTGGGCAGGGTAATGGTTTTATCTGTTCCGGCATTGGCAGTAGGCGGTTGGTTGGCCGGCGGTGTTCCACCTTGGGAGAGTTCCCACCAGTTGATGTTCCAGCCTGTACTCGGGGAGGTAGATACAATGCGCAGGGTTTGGGTGCCTGCTGAAAGGTTAATGGTGGTAGTAACGGTCTGCCAGCTCTGCCAGCCCCCCGTGTTGGGGACGTTCACCGTGGCCAGCACCGTGCCTGCGCTGTTTTTAATCTGCAGCTGTCCCCCGGCCGCGGGTGCCGCCAGCCTTAGGCTCACCGTATAGGAGCCCGTGGAGGGGGCCGAATAGCTGTACTCCATCCAGTCGCCCGGATCAATATAGCCCACACTTTGGCCGCCGCCCACGTCGGTGGTGGCTTCCCGGACTACCCCACTCATCGCCGTCCAGTTCTCCGCTTCAATGCGGGTGGTGCTGCCCGGAGCGGCATTCACCGTTACCGAGACTTCATCAGAGGCGGTGGCGCCTGTATTATCAGTTACTGTTAGTCTAAATGTATAGACGCCCGGACACAGTAAGCCCGGTAACATTTGTAGATGCTGAAGAAGGAGAAACTATTGTTCCTGCCTGAGGACCGGAGACCTGGCTCCATGTAAAAGAAGCAATACGCATGGCAGTATCAAAAACACTACCATTTAATTGAATCGTGTTGTCTGGCAAAGTAATTTCCTGGTCAGGACCGGCAATAGCAATGGGCCGGTTATATGGGGGATCTGCTACTATTTTCTTTTTTAAAACATTTATCAACCCTGACTCATTATACGAAAAATTATCCGCTCCCGATACGGTTACAGCACTGATCCCGGCACTTCCGTTAATAAGAAGGCTCATATCTCTGAAACGGTTGCTGGCAGGTATTTTACTAAGGTCGAGATTTATTGTCAGAACATTTCCATTCAGCGTTTCTGTTTTAGCAACCAGTCTTTTTACTTCAAGGTATTCCAATAACTCCTGTAAACTTGTTACCCAAATAGCATCATTGGACACTGAATCCAGGTGATCGATAAATGATTTAAAGCCACTCCAGTTTCCGGAGTTATAACTGTGTGTCCCCAGCCTGTATAATTTGTGAACTGAGGAAGAGGATTTATTTTTTAAGCCGGTTACAAAAGACTTCAATTGATTGGTTATTGTAGTATTGGCCCAGTCATCTGTGAAGTCTCTAAGAAATACGTTAAACGATGCATCCAGTTTAGAAATGTCGGCTAAATGGTCTGTCCACATATTAACCGGATGCGAAGTATAGCCATCGGTTACGCCCTGAGAAGTAGCCGCTAAATATCCTTGTTGTTCTACGTATGGGTTATAGCCTGTATTGTTTGAAGGAGTGACCCACACTCTTGGTACAAAGCGTGTTTTGGCATAAATAAAATTGGCTATTCTCTACTATATTTTTAACCTCGTTGAAATTGTTGATCAAATAGTACTGGTCTCTTTCATGATAAAAACCATGATTCTCCAGCATAAAGCCAGAAGCCACCAGTTGAGTAAGTTGAGAAGCATTTAATAAATGCGGCACCAGTGTCAGATCGCCATCATTATAATTACTATGCGCTGTCGTAGCAACGGCTGCGGTATAAGGCTTTTTATTACCACACCCATCTGTAAAAAACTTACCAGGATAATTCTTACCATCTTCCAAAGCAGTGCCTCCCTGCATATAGGCTAAAACACTCATCACATTGGCCGGCTGGTCATCTATGTCTAAATTAAAAACAGCTTGCTTATTGTATTTTAAATCGGCAAACGAACTGGTTGCGAAAGTTGGGGCTGATGTAAACGTCACTTTTATTGTAACAACTTGCGCATTGGCAAAGCAAAACAAAAGACTGAAGCATAAGAGGAGAAGAATTTTACCGTAGTTACTTACTGAAATGTTTCTCTTTTTAAAAATACGTTCGTTTAACCCTACTTTTTTGGTGGCATGCATAAAGCAGTTAAATTTTGAATGATCAGATTGGTGGGACCTAAAAATAGACTTATTTAAAATAATTCAACTATATCTTTCGGTGTAAGCACCATTTTATAGTTGAAACTGCCAATTAACCCTTTGAAATGTCATGGCTATTGTAAGTGGCTTCACTCTAAGAAATGAAATTGTATCCAAGATGGCTTGCCAGGGGGAATGTCATTATTGAATTAGCAATCAGCCTTAGACCAATGGTAACTTGCCGATTGCTGGCGGTAAAGAATTTTTGCAGCCTTTGTCTTGCTGTAAATGGCTTTAACCTTAATTAGGTCAACACATTAGGTGGAGGAGTTCTAAATAAAGGGTTTATAAAAGGGTTGTGTGGCCAATTTTAACATGGGCAAATCTCCGCTGGTATCCCCATACGCATATATTTCATCATAGTCTTCCACCACATATTTTTCCATTATACGCCTTACTTTTTCAGGACCATGACAGTTTTTTCCCAGTATGCGTCCGGTAATTTTATCATCTTGTATTTCCAGCTGACTGGCTATTAGTTCAACCTCCATGGCCGAACTCCATGGTTGTATCCAATTTTGCGGAGAGGCGGATACAATAACAACTATAAAATTTTCATCTTTCAGCTTTTGAAGCTCTTTCAAAGCTTTTGGTCTTATCAATTTTGGTAAGACCTGCGTTGAAAAAAGTTTACACTGATCATTAAAAACATGAACCGGTGTGTTTTTAAAGAAAAATTGCAGCACTTTTTCTTTAGCTGTTTGATTCGAAATGAGCTTCAATTTATAGGCAAGCAGGTAAAAGGCATTATAGAGAAAACCCAAATAAAAGCGTTTGCTTCCCTTGCTGAATTTAATAAACTCAAGCAAGGTATCTTTTGTGGTAATCGTTCCGTCAAAATCAAAAAAAGCAATTCCTTTCTTCACAACTTCTTCTTTTTAAAAATGAATTCGGGGATTGATGTGATGATGAGCATAATCCAGCGCCAAAACCATTTTACATAAATGATGTTGCTTTTATTCACCACTCCTTTATATACGGCGTTAGCAACTTCCGCCGGTTGTGCGGTCAGCAGTTTAGGAAGCTGTCAAATGTTCGGTCATCCTGGTATATACAAATCCTGGCAAAACCGTCATCACATGAACACGACTATGAAAAAGTTTATTTCTTAATCCTGACAAGTAAGCGGTAAAAGCCGATTTGGAACTTCCGTAAATATAATTGCTTTGCCGTCCTCTGTTGCCTGCCACAGAGCTGATGCCTACTATAGTTCCCCTTTGTTTGCTGGCATAATCCGCCGCCACAATATTTAAAATGGAAACGGCTCCGGTATAATTGGTATTGATGGTCCGTAAACTTTCATTCCAGTCATGGATCACCTTTTTCATTATCGTTCATGTATCCAATCACATAAACCGTCACATCCGGTTTTGGTGAAAGCCCCTCATAAAATGATTGATGCGATGCAAAATCAAGGGCATCAAAAGAATGAAGGCTGCACCCAACATCATAGCGTATGCGGATATCGGATTGAAAAGCCTTCAATTGATCCGTGTTTCTGGCAGCTAACTGCACATCGTATTTTTCCGATGCAAATTTTTTGGCAATAGCAAAACCTATATCTGAGGTGGCACCTAATACTAAAACAGTGGGCATAATAGTTATTGAGTAATGTTCAACCGGCGGGCCTGAACAGAATTGATCTTAAAATTCGGATTGTATTTTTTAATGATTTCAAGAAAACGGCCGGCGTTTTTATAACTCTTCCAAAAAATTTCCGGATTCATTCGTGCATCTTTTGATAAGTAAAGACGGCCATTATGTTTCAAAACAATTTCGTCCAGTTCATCCAAAAATTTAAACAAGCCCTTTCGAACCGGAAAATCTAAAGCAAGGGTATATCCTTCCGTTGGAAAAGAAATTAAATCATCTTGTTTTCCAAACACTTTCAACACGGCCAGAAAAGAACCCAGGCCTTCATTGCTGATACGGTTCAAAATTTCAATTAACCCTTGTTTTTGTTCAAGCGGCAATACAAACTGATATTGCACAAACCCGCTTCTGCCATAGCCCCGGTTCCAATGCAAAACAGCATCCAGCGGATAAAAGAAGGGTTCGTAGGAAACCACATTGTTGATCTCCTTTTTAAAGTTTTTGCCGTAGTATAAAAAGTTGAATGCCTTAACCGTAAACGTGATTAAGTACAAAAGAGGGAAGGTTGAACGGAAATGTAATCTGCCTTTTCTTTGGCAGCTGCAGCGGGTTTTTCTTTTTTTCGTCATCAAGATCTTTCACTGTTGCATGTTCACCCAACATCAAAATACTTCGGCCAAAGTTTTTGCCTTTCTTCAAACAGTCAATCCAGGCCACGGAATAGGTGTAGTGCTTATACTGCTCAAAAAGCTGAATGACCTCCTCCAGGTTTTCGGCTTTAAGCTGTTTTTGTTTTATATAAGAGGTTTCTATTTTTTTTAAATCAAATTTCACGCGGGTGATTATGCCGGTTAAGCCCATGCCACCACAAGTTGCCCAAAAAAGATCGTTGTTTACTGATGGTGAACAGGTGATCGTTTCGCCGCTGGCCAATAAAATATCCATTTCCAGAACATGGGCCGAAAAGGATCCGTCGACATGATGGTTTTTACCATGTACATCGCTGGCAACAGCCCCGCCAACGGTTATAAATTTTGTTCCGGGTGTAACCGGTAAAAACCAACCTTTGGGAACAATCACTTCCAGGATCTGATCGAGTGTAATTCCGGACTGGCATTCAAAAATTCCGCTTTCCGCATCAAAAGAAAGGATCTTATCATATTTAAGTGTGGAAATCGTATTTTTTTCCAATGAGGCATCACCATAACAACGTCCGTTGCCCCTGGCAATAACACGATCGCTTTGCAATACGGCTTCTGTGAGCTGATCTGCAAATGAAAAACTTTTTTCTTCGGTTTCCATCACCGGGTAGTTGCCCCAATTGGCAATTTTTTTCTTCATCATTTGAATATGGTTACATCTTTCATATAAATGATCAAATAAAAGCTGGCGATCCAAAGGAGTATCGAAACCTGTATAAAACGATCCTTATAAAGAATCTTTGTAGGAGAACCTGCAGCAGCTTGAACAAAGATGATCTGCAAATATCGCAATATCCCCGCCAAAACAAATAAACAGGTGTAATACAAACGGTAGGTACCCATGCGAAGGATCACTTCAGGCGACATGGTGTACATAAAGTAAGCCACCACAATTACCGCACAAACCAAAGCCAAAACCACATTTAAAAATTCAAGATTATAGCCTTTGATTGATTTTCTCATATCAGTACCGGAAGAAAGCTTCAGCAACACATCGTCCCTTCTTTTACCAATAGCCATAAAAAGTGCCAGTAGAAAAACCATAATATTCAGCCATTCCGTAAGACCGATAAGGGCAATAACTGCACCGCTTTTTATTCTCAGCACAAAACCAATGGCCACAATAATGATATCAAGGATAGGAATTGTTTTTAATCCAAAGGAATAAGCAAGGTTTAAAATAAAATAAATACCCAGCACAAAAAGAAACTTATCCCTGATAAAATAGGCCAAAAGAAAACCAGCTGTTAAAAGCAATATGCAGATAATGATAGCGGCAGTTTTTGATACCGCACCGGAGGCCAGTGGTCTTTTAAATTTTTCCGGATGCTTTTTGTCATCTTCAATATCTCTGTAGTCATTGATAATGTAAATACCGCTGGCCACGCAGCAAAAAGCAATAAAACCCATTATCAACCTTGGGTACAAATCCCAATGAAATAAATCACCTGAAAAAAATAAAGGGATGAATATGAAGAGGTTTTTAGCCCAGTCCCTGGGACGGAGTAACTGAATGTAGGACACAATGTAAATGGTTAATGATGATGGGGGTAAAAATATAAATTCCGGCTCAAATAGCATAAAATAAGAGAGGCATTAACACCTGACCCAAGTATGTTATTATTAAATTACCTTGGCTTTATATTTTATATACTAAAACTTATATGGACGATCAACTGGCTGAGAAAAATAAAATTCGCTTGTTTTCAGGAATTGAGATTGCTATAATAGTTCTCCTTGCTTTAGTACCGTTGTTTATCACCTTTCCCTACCGGGTAAATATTTTTTTATCCTGGGAAGGAGCATACAGAATGAGTTTGGGGCAAATACCCTACAAAGATTTTGGAATGCCTTTGGGTTATATGTACTGGGTAATTCCCGCTATTTTCTTTAAAATATTTGGCGCCCAGATGATTACTTTGGTGAAAGCACAGGTGTTCATTAATATCATATCAGGATTGGCTTTTCGTTCCATTTTAAAAAGCTTGCAGGTTCAACCCGGCGTTCGCTTGCTTTCCGTATTGCTTTATTGTATTTCTTTTTCCTTTTTTAATTTCTGGCCCTGGTACAATCATACCGTAATTGTATATGAAATCATTGCGCTGGCTTTTCTGACACGCTATTTCTTTGGGGCAAACAGGAACTGGCTGCTGCTCTCTTTGAGTGCCTTATTTACTTTCTTTTCATTTTTTACCAAACAAGACGGTGGAGGCTTGGCCTTCCTGTTATGCCTGGCACTGCTCCTGTACACCTGCATTCAGGAAAAAAAATGGAAACCTTTACTGATTTACGTAGGTAGTTTTATCATTGTTGCCTTTGCTATCATAGCTCCCCTTACCCGGTATAATTTTGCTTATTGGTTCAATCATGGACAACCACCACATACTTCACGAATTTCTGTTTTTGAAATTATAGATGACTTCTTCACCAATTCACAATGGATTAAATTTTATCTTTTTCTTATTCTGCTATTGGTTTGGGCTTCTTTAAAAAGAAATAAGAAAGAATTTTTTTCTAATAAAACATCAGGATTCTTTTTGTTGCTTACAATAGGAATATTAGCTGAGGCCGCTATTATCCAGGTAACCAGCTATACGCCTCCGGACAACAATATTTTTTTTCACAGCTTTGCATTTGCTTTCATTCTTTCCTTTTTGTCTCAGTACTTAACACTTAACTTTTATACCTACAAAACACTTTTTGTTGGATGCTTTGGTTTATTACTATGGTGGAGTGGTGTTTTTTGGAAGTATTTTCAACGCATCACGCAAAGGGTTTTGCCGGCTGCTGAAACCCGTGTTCACTCAAAAGAAAATATTGTTAACCGCAACACCTATATTTTGTCGAACACCAATAGTAAAGAGATACCAGTGTCGGAATGGACGTTTACAGGTTTAAAATCCTTTGATAAAATTTATATGCCCAAACCAACAGCAGAAGGCATCCATAGATTGTTGAATTTAGAAATAGTAAAAACTAAAAAGGACTTAAGGGTGTTGAATATGACCGAACTAACGCCTCTTGCTAAAGAAATCCCTTATAAGCCAGAAACCGGCCCGGAAATCCCTTTGTGGTACCATTTGGGCGTTTCCATGTTTAACAAAGAAGCAGAGATGTATGAGCAACGGATCCGAAACAAGCAATATGATTTGATCCTTTTTGAATACGTGCCTTCGCTCAATAATTTTTATCCTTTCCGGGTAAGAGATACCCTGCTAAATCAGTATCAAAAAATAGATTCCTTTCCTGCGCCTCGAAGAGGAGATACCCAAGGTGTGATTGAAGTATTCATTACACCTTAATATTTCATCACCAGTTAACACCTATGCCTATGCGGCAGTTTTGATTATTTCTTGTTTCCCAAAAGAACACTGCTTCCTATTCATTATCTGGCAAGCAAGCTCATCATTAAGACCTTGGCTTTTAACTAGTTAAGCATGTAATTGTGGAAAAAAACTTCGCATATACGTGATAACTTTTTACAACAACTGAAATATGTTTTTGTTTATCGACTAATTTAGTCACCTCATCTACTTTTCAATTTTTCAAACACTAAAAAGAAGTTTCTTTACCATATGTTAAACTGAATTGATTAAATCTTTTGGCACAATTATCGCTGTTTGCGGATGAATTGCCACAATCCCTGTGAAACTGTAGATTACCCTATTAATTTATTGTTTAAAGCCTATCCATCTTTATTATGAAGCACCTAAAAATGCTAAGGTCACTGCGTTTCGTAGCCACCTTTTCCTTACTGATTTTATTAGTAAATGCTAATGCCCAAGTCCAGACCCCCAGGTACACCTCGGCCACAGCTAATTCCGGGGGGTATTACGAGTACCTGCCCTCGGGCTACAACGCCTCCTCGCAGAGTTATCCCTTGATTGTGTTTGTCCATGGCATTGGCGAATTGGGCAGTGGCTCCGCAGCGGACCTGCCCAAGCTGCTGAACTGCTGGAATGCCCTGCCCCGGCTGATTGCCAACGGGCAGTTTCCCGCCTCCTTTAACGTGGGTGGGCAGCAACAGGGCTTTTTGGTCCTCTCCCCCCAGTTTAAGGCCTGGCCCTCGGCCTCAGATATCAACAACGTCATTAACTACGCGGTGCAAAACTACCGGGTCAACCAAAACCGTATCTATGTCACCGGCCTAAGCATGGGCGGGGGTGCCACCTGGGACTTTGCCGCGGCCTACCCCACCAGGGCAGCGGCCGTGGTCCCCATTTGCGGGGCCACCTGGCCGGACCTGACCAAGGCCCGGGCCATTGCCGCAGCCAAGCTTCCGGTATGGGCCACCCACAATGAAAGCGACCCCACCGTGACCTCCTCCTATACCAAGGACTGGGTGAGCAATATTGTAAACAACGGGGGCAATGCCAAAAAAACCATCTACCCCACCTCCGGCCACGACGCCTGGACCAAGACCTATGACCCCTCCTATAGGGAAAACAACCTCAACATCTATGAATGGATGCTCCAGTTTCAGAAAGGTGGAAGTCCATCAACGCCGAGTCCATCCCCGAGCCCTATTCCGAGCCCTTCCCCGAGCCCTATTCCTATTCCCATTGCTACTATCTCCCTGCCGGGCAAGGTAGAAGCGGAAAATTATTCGTCAATGAGCGGGGTGCAAACCGAAAACACCGCTGATGCAGGTGGAGGGAAAAACGTAGGCTATATTGACAACGGTGACTGGATGAACTATAACGTCAATGTTCTTACAGCCGGCAGTTATACAGTCAACCTGCGGGTAGCAACCCCTAACTATGGCACCCAGTTACAAATTAAAAACAGTGCCGGACAAGTATTAGCCACCGTCAATGCGCCTATCACCGGCGGCTTTCAGAACTGGCAAACCGTATCGGCCCAGGTCAACCTTTCAGCCGGTGCCCAAACCCTCAAGATTCAATCCACCGGTGCTCCATGGAATTTCAACTGGATGGAGTTTGTTCAGGGCGTAAGCACTCCTACCCCGCCACCTCCTCCCTCAACCGGAGGCACGACCACCCGCATTGAAGCGGAGAACTGGACGGCGATGAGCGGTGTACAAACCGAAAACACTACCGACGCAGGAGGTGGAAAAAGTGTGGGCTGGATTGACAATGGTGATTGGATGGACTATAGTATCTCGACTTCTTCCGCTGGTTCTTATACCCTGAACTTTCGGCTGGCCACTATTTACAGCGGAGCTCAGTTCCAGGTGAAAAACAGCAGTGGCCAAGTCCTGGCTACCGTGAACGTCCCCACCACAGGTGGTTTTCAAAACTGGCAAACCGTGTCGTGCTACCGTAAACCTTTCAGCCGGTACCCAAACAATACGCCTGCAGTCTTCTGCCGCTGCCGGCTGGAACATCAACTGGTTTGAAATTGCCGGAGCAAGTGTTACCACTTCAACGCCTCCTTCCAACCCCGGCGGTTCTACCACAAGGATTGAAGCAGAGAACTGGAAAGCCATGAGCGGGGTACAGGCCGAACACACCACCGATGCCGGGGGTGGCAAAAACGTAGGCTATATTGACAACGGCGATTGGATGGAGTACAGCTATACGGCTCCTTCTTCCGGCAGCTATACCATAAACTTTCGGGTGGCTAGTTATACTGGTTCCCAGTTCCAGGTGAAAAACAGCAGTGGCCAGGTGTTAGCTACCGTCAACGTTCCAAACACCAAGGGGCTTTCAGAACTGGCAAACCGTATCGGCCCAGGTCAACCTTTCAGCCGGTGCCCAAACCCTGCGCCTGCAGTCCTCGGCCGCTGCCGGCTGGAATATTAACTGGTTTGAAATTGTGAGTGGAGGCAGTATGTATGCCGCAGCACAACGAAGCAGTGCCATCATGAGTACTGAAACCACCAATGCTTCCACGGCACCAGCCCTGGAAGTGTATCCCAACCCGGTAACCGACCGTTTTGTGCTTCAAATCAACAACAGCCTCACCGGTGCGGTCAATGTTCAGGTGGTAAACCTGCAGGGCGCTGTGCAAAAGCAGTTCTCTTTAACAAAAGCAGATGCCACAACCAGCCAGTTCTATCTTTCCATCGGTGAGTTGGCAGCCGCCAGCTATATCCTAAAAGTCACCATGAATGGCTGGAACGATTCTAAACAAATTATCAAACAATAATCCCTATCGGCAACGATAAAAGGCCGGCCCTGCGCCGGCCCTATCATCCTCTCTTAAAAAATTAATCTATGAACAAACACAAGCTATCAGTTTTAGGCTTTAGCCTATTACTGCTGATAACATCATGCAAGAAAAATGATGTTCAGCATGAAGACACCATGACAAATTCAACGGCGATTGCCGCTCCTGTTACCCCCAAGGCTTCTGAATGGAGATCATTTACTAACTGGACTTCTTCAAAAGAAGAAAAGTTTACAAGCCATAGTTCTAAGGTAACAGATAGTACAATTACAAACGCTGTTGCTACCAGCGGGTTGGTGCTCGCCTTTTCAAAAGCCGGGAACACCATTCAGGCATTGCCTTTTCAGGAGAAGGGAGCAAACGATTCTTACTGGTACTATCAAATATCCAAAGACGCCATTACCCTGTCTTGTGATAATTACAACGGTACGGCGCCTGTAAATACAACAGAATTCAAATATTTTGTTTTTACTCCGGAACAATTAAAAGACCTGGAAACTAAAGGTTATTCTAAAATAAAACTGCTGCAACTAACTTATGAAGAAGTAGCAGCGCTTACAAATTAATAACACTTCAAAAAAGGCCTTAAAAAGGCCTTTTTTATTGACAGTATCCTAATTCCTGAAATCAATTTGCCATTACGCAGGCAAATCTTATTCTACTCTGTCTATGAAAAAACACTTAATCCACGCAAGCTGGAAAATTCTGGCTTGCCTGTTCTTCTATAGCCTGTTTTCGAACAGCATATTTGCCCAGGTTCCCACAGCTAACAGTTCTTCTTCCTATGTTCCTTACTATGGCATGTATCGTTATGGTGCAAACCCGGGATGGTATGGCAGCAACTGGTCGGCTGAAAACGTAGCCACGTTGGCCATGGGCAGTGCTTCTCTTAATGTAAAAGGAGCAGGCGTAAAAACATTACGGGTTCCCCTTTATAATGATCATTTAACGACCTATGGCCTGAATGCTGAATTACCAAAGTTTCAGTATTACACCACGCTGGGGGGTGGTGATATTACAGCCTTTATAGGAAACCCTGCGGCAGCAAACAGGGAAACTGCCACTTTCCCGGGAAGTACTGAACAAGCAAAAACTTTTAAAGGATTATATGAACCGATTTGGCTGGATGCCGCACAAACACAAATTAATCCGGCAAACACTTATGCCAAATACCTGTATGATGTAGTAAAGGTGTACGGTTCTTATGTAAAGTTTTGGGAAGTAGTAAATGAGCCCGATTATACTTATTCCGCATCGGGATGGTTGGGCGATGCCAATCCTCCTTCGGCAGGCAGTTGGTTTGACCATAATCCTACCGCTGCCGAGCTGGTAAACCTTCGTGCACCGATCCAATACTACATTCGTACCCTGCGGGTATCCTGGGAGGTAATTAAAAAGCTTCGGCCCAACTCTTATGTATGTACAGGAGGTATTGGATACAGAAGTTTCCTGGATGCTATTTTAAGAAATACAGATAATCCTGTTGATGGTTCCGTTACATCTGCTTATCCCCAGAAAGGAGGAGCTTATTTCGATGTTTTGAGCTTTCACAATTATCCAATGTACAGCTTAAAGGCCTGGAGCAATGCCATTAATGGTTTCCAGTTCTCACGTCATTCGGATGCGGCTGCCAGTGCTTTTATCAATTGTAAAGAAGGGATGGCCAGCCTGCTGAACTCGTATGGATATAACGGTTCTACCTATCCTAAAAAACAATTTATCTGTACCGAAACCGGGGTTTCAAGAGTATCGGATGGCGATAACTGGGGAAGTAATGATGGGCAAAAAAATTATATTATCAAGGCCCACATCGCTTCTCAAAAAGCAGATATCAAACAGGTGTATTGGTACACAGTCGGAGACCAGACAGGCTCTTCTCAATATGACCGGATGGGCATGTACCGTTATTTCGGAAGTTCATCACCTTATAATGCTACCATCACTGATCAGGGTATTGCTGCCAAAACAACTTCTGATCTATTATATGGAAAGAGCTATGATGCTGCAAGAACATCTGCATTAGGCTTGCCCTCTACTGTAAATGGCGGTGCTTTTAGAGGAACAGATGGCAGTTACGTTTATGTATTGTGGGCAAAAACCAATGTTGATCTTTCGGAGAATGCATCTGCTACGTATAGCTTTCCCTCTATAGTAGCCATGAGCGGAAGTGTTGTTAGAAAGGACTGGAACTTTTCCCAAACCAACGCCTCTTCTACTATTCCAAAAACAAATATTAGTCTTTCCGGCAGCCCAAGCTTTTTTACAGAAGCAACAGGCACTTCTACTCCTCCTCCACCTCCTCCCTCAACCGGAGGCACGACCACCCGCATTGAGGCGGAGAACTGGACGGCGATGAGCGGGGTGCAAACCGACAACACCACCGATGCGGGCGGTGGCAAATGGTGGGCTGGATCGACAACGGTGACTGGATGGAGTATCGTGTCTCGACTTCTTCCGCTGGCTCCTATACGCTGAACTTTCGGCTGGCCACTATTTACAGCGGGGCCCAGTTCCAGGTGAAAAACAGCAGTGGCCAAGTGCTGGCTACCGTGAACGTCCCCACCACGGGTGGTTTTCAAAACTGGCAAACCGTCTCCGCTACCGTGAACCTTTCAGCCGGTACCCAAACCATGCGCCTGCAGTCCTCGGCCGCCGCCGGCTGGAACATCAACTGGCTGGAACTGGTGGGTGGAGGAAGTACGCCGTACAGTTCCCCCTCCACCACCTCCGGATCCCAAAGCACGTCCACAAGGATCGAGGCGGAGAGCCTATACTTCTATGAGTGGGGTGCAAACCGACAACACCACGGACGTGGGTGGCGGAAAACTGGTAGGCTGGATTGAAAAGGGCGATTGGATGGAATACAGCATTAACGACACCTTCCGCCGGCTCCTATACAATGAACCTTCGGCTGGCAACGATCTATAACGGATCCCAGCTCCAGGTAAGAAAAGCGATGGTCCGGTGCTGGCCACCGTGAACGTCCCCACCACGGGTGGTTTTCAAAACTGGCAAACCATCTCGCACAACCGTGAACCTTGCATTCGGGTCCAGCAAACTTTACGCTTACAGTCTTCTGCGCCAGCCGGCTGGAACATCAACTGGCTGGAAATGGTGAGTGGAGGCAGCATGCTTTGCCCAGCCAACGCAGCAGTGCTCTTCTGAGTACTGAAACCACCAGTGCATCCACGGCCCCAGCCCTGGAGGTGTATCCCAACCCGGTAACCGACCGTTTTGTGCTTCAAATCAACAACAGCCTCACCGGTGCGGTCAATGTTCAGATCGTAAACCTGCAGGGCGCCGTGCAAAAGCAGTTCTCTTTAACAAAAGCAGATGCCACAACCAGCCAGTTCTATCTTTCCATCGGTGAGTTGGCAGCCGCCAGCTATATCCTAAAAGTCACCATGAATGGCTGGAACGATTCTAAACAAATCATCAAACAATAATCCCTCTCGGCAACGATAAAAAAGAGAGACCGCATTACGGTCTCTCTTTTTTTATAGGTACAAGAGGGTAAGTGGTGAGTAGTCAGTGGTAAGTAATAGCAAGCCGCTGTCAAGGCAGCTATCGTGAAACGTGAGACAGAAGTAGTAGCTTCTTTCTCTTCTACCATCTATCAACTATCATCTGTCATCCTGAGCCATTTGATATAAGAGCACTTTTTCCACTCACCATTCACCACTCACAAAAGGCGTCTGTGAGTGGACTTTCAATAAGAAATGGCACTGACTGCGATAGTCAAAATTGCCAGCACAAACCATAAAAACATTTAAAAAAACAAATCAAACTTTTTGATTTTGAACAACGGTAAATGGCTTTTTCAATTTTAAAAATCTTTTCTCGTAGAGTTCGTACGATAATCCGGATACAAGAATTACCAGCACAAACGATAAAAGAGGATAAATGATCTCGTAAACCAAAAAGCTTTCTTTAGAGAAATGTTTTAAAAAGAAAATGAGAAGAAGTTGTATTACGGTTGCGTGAAGTACATACATACCATAAGAATATTTACCCATTCTTTTTAAGAAAGCAGTCTCTAAATTGAAAATAAACCTGCCTGTAGCCGCAGCTAACAGTATATAAGCAAAACACAAGCAAGCCACGGTGGAAAAAAAATAATCCGTTACCAGTTTTGGCCGGGGCAAAATATCTGTTATATACAACAAGGCAAAAAGACATACGGCAGCCTGAATAAGTTTGTTTTCGACTGCATGCCTAATCTTGTTATAAATGTTTTTATTAAAATAGAAATAGGCTGCTAACATGCCTAAGCCAAAAGCATCAAACCAACAGGTTGTAAAAGTATATAGTGGATTGATGTGTTGATTAGTATGCACAATGCCCGCTGTTATCAGATATTGAAGAAGAAATTTAGAACCAATGCCCACGCCGATCAGCAATAAACTGATCATTAAAAAATTATTCCCTTTTTTAACCAGCCAGGGAGCAAAAAGATAAAACTGTTCTTCTATACAAACAGACCAGTATAATTCAATGATGCCCTTGTTGATAACCGCAAAAATTAGCTGCAGGTTCACCGTAAATGTAAAAAGATATAAAAGGTTCTCACCGACAGGGGTATTTATCGGATGCCCTAAAAATCCAAGAACTTTATCAATAAAGACAATTGACAATATTCCAAAGCCGAAGTAAAGTGGCCATATACGCAACATCCGGCGGATATAAAAATTCTTGACCTGGATAGTATTCGTAAATTTTTTTTCAACAAATAATAAGGAAAAAATGAGAAAGCCACTAAGCACAAAAAAAAGAGTTACTCCGTGTGATCCTAAATTTTGCACTACATCCGCTTCAACATTTGGAATACCTATCGTATTTCTTTTATAATCCGAAAGGTGTTGGATCATCACCATCAGGGCAGCAAAAAATCTTATGCCATCCAAATTTTTAAAATACACCCTTGGCACATCAGTTATAGGAGGCGAAGAAGCATCTTTTAATTCATGAGAAGGCAATACAGCGGAATTTTCCATACAGACCACATTTACTTTACTAAAACTCGGCATAGGGTTGCGAATGCTTGTTATATCCGTATGGTTATAAACTGCTTTCTTTTAACGTGAACGTATAAGGTATCTCAACAAAATAAAAGGAAAGGTCATTTGTATCCTCATTTCTTTTTGACTCATAGAAACTTTTATGCGTACAAATCCTGAAATTATTTTTTCGCATTAACAGGGAGGGAATAGGAATCACGTTGTGCTTTATTTTTTCTAAAATAATTCCCGGGCTTTTAGTGGCGATCATCTTATAATTCCTTTTAATTTAATAGGGTGTGGTGGATCTTTTATAACTACCAAAATTGCATACCATGCTAAAATCCTGCCATTTCAGTGAAAGCCAAATTAGTTAGCATGCTGGGAATTATATAAAATTTTATTGTTGCTTAATTTAAGTCTGAATATTATATTTGTCTTTCAGGAACCGTTGAGCCGACAGACTAATACTTAAGAAGAACTATTTAGAATCTCATCTTATTAGAATAAAAGCTGACTTCTTCAGCAAACTATTTTTTCAACCATTTCTTAAATCCTTTTGAATTCCCGGTAAGTTTTGTACCCCTTGATGTTGCTCCCTGTTATAAATCTTTATTTATAACAACCCATAGTAATTGCATCATTTAATTGAGAAATGACTCGTTTAACCAGAAGTATTGCTTTTTTGATCGTACTTTATGTAGGAACTGTTCTACAAACTGTAAAGGTCTGCCATCCTGAAATTCAAAATTTCACCGGCCCATAAACTTTACATATCTAGAAATATGGGTTATTACAATAAATCCATATCCATAATCGTAAAGGCATTATTTTTGAAACTACAACTTTAAAGCTCTGCTTGATTGCAGAACAAACTAATTCAGGAGTATTACGTATACAATAGCCTGCCTTTTCCTTAATCCTTTTTGAATTACCAACTTTCCAATTTCTAAGTTGATTGCCAGCGTTTCTGAAAGTTTTCTTATCAGGAATGTTAATGAGAATGCGAAAAAATTTCCTATTCCCTAACTACCTATACCCCTAATTATGACTCGTTTAACCAGAAGTATTGCTTTTTTGATCGTACTTTATGTAGGAACTGTTCTACAAACTGTAAAGGCCCAAAGTGTTTTAGACCCATCGGACCCTGTCATTACGTATGATTCCACAAGACCTCCTACACAACCTGTAAATGGACAGATTGGCAAATGGGTAAGAACGGTAAGGATGTCCTGGAATACAGATATGTACAAGGCCTATATTTATAAGGGTCTTGCCTTCAGGCTTCACTTCCCCAAAACCTATAATCCCACAGCCGTTGACGGAAAGAAATATCCCCTCTTGTTGTTTTTCCATGGCCATGGGGAGTATGGTCCCATCTATGACAATGAATTTCATTTGCTGCTTGGTCACCAGGGATTTGATCAGGCTATTAATAATGGCACCTTTGATGGCTATGTGCTTTCTGCACAAAGCACGAACTTTTTCAATATTACTGACTATGACAGGATTATTGAAATTGTCAACTACATGATTGCCAACAATAAGGTGGATCCTTTTCAAATCAGTGCAAACGGGCTTTCGCAGGGCGGACAGGCCTGTTGGGAAATGCAATATAATTTCCCAACGTATATCTCAGCCTCCCTTCCTATGTCCTGGACACAAACCTCCTACACGGATCCTGGTTTTGTAAATAAAGTGAAATATACGCCTACATGGGTTTTCCAAGGCTCAACAGATGTCAACCCCCCACCATCAACTACCTATAAGGTAAGAGATGCCATGGTAGCTGCAGGTGCCAATTTTACCCTGACTGAGTATCAGGGAGTAGGGCATGCAACCTGGTATGCAGCATGGGGAGAGCGTGACTTTTGGCCTTTTATTAATAGAGCGTACAGTTCTAATCCCTGGCAAATAGGAGGAAAGGTAGCTTACTGGCCAGACGCACCCATTAACGCCGTTCTTGGCTTACCTGCTGGCTTTTCGGCCTATGAATGGCGCAAAGATGGTGTACTTATTAGCGGAGCTACTTCCAATACACTGACGGTAACGGCAGGCGGTGTATATAGTGCACGAGTGCAAAGAAATGGACTGTGGTCGGATTGGTCTCGTGTGCCTGTAAGCATTTTACCAGGAAGGTTTGAGGCCGAAGATTATACGGCCATGAGCGGGGTGCAAACCGATAACACCACCGATGTGGGTGGCGGCAAACTGGTGGGCTGGATCGACAACGGCGACTGGATGGACTATAGCATTAATCCTAACACAGCCGGCACATACACTCTCAAATTCAGAATAGCCACCCCGGGCTCAGGAGCCCAGTTCAGGGTCAAAAATGCTTCAGGCCAAGTCCTTGCCCTGGTCAATGTGCCCAATACCGGGGGCTGGCAGAGTTGGCAAACCATCGCCACATCGGTAACGGTGGCAGCAGGTGCTCAGACCATACGATTAGAATCCTCAGCCGCTATGGGCTGGAACATCAACTGGCTTGAATTCTCCAAAGATGGATCTACCCCCGCCAACCAACCCCCTACTGCCAATGCCGGAGCGGATAAAGCTATTACGCTGCCTACTAATAGTGTGACTTTAAATGGCAGCGGGTCAGATCCCGATGGCTCCATTGCTTCTTACAGTTGGACAAAGGTTTCAGGGGGAGCAGCTACCATAGCCGCGCCTGCTTCTGCGTCCACTACCATAACCGGACTGGTACAGGGCTCTTATACCTTTAGACTCACAGTTACCGATAACCAGGGAGCTTCCGCAGTAGATGATGTGGTAGGTGACGGTAAATGGCACGACCAACCAACCGCCTACTGTCAATGCCGGGCCAGATCAAACCATTACCCTGCCCACCAACAGTGTGCAGCTCAATGGAACGGCCTCAGACCCCGATGGCACAGTGGCCTCTTACAGCTGGACAAAGGTCTCAGGTGGGAGCGGCTACCATCAGCTCTCCTTCTTCTGCTTCAACCAATGTTACCGGACTGGTACAAGGCGTCTATATTTTTAGATTAACAGTAAGTGATGATCAGGGCGCCACGGCCTTTGATGAAGTCTCTGTAACGGTGAATGCCGCTCCGAGCGGCGGCACCACCCGCATTGAAGCGGAGAACTGGACGGCGATGAGTGGAGTGTCAGGAAACGCGACCACCGACGTGGGCGGCGGCCATGCTGGTGGGCTGGATTGATCATGGGGACTGGATGGAGTACCGCTATTCGGCCCCCTCCGCCGGCTCCTATACGGTGAACCTTCGGCTGGCGGCACCCACGACCGGCGGACAGCTGCAGATTAAAAACAGTGCAGGGGCACGGTGCTGGCTACGGTGAACGTCCCCAACACGGGGGGCTGGCAGAGCTGGCAAACCGTTACTACCACCATTTCCTTAAACCAGGGTACCCAAACCCTGCGCATTGTCTCGTCCTCCCCGCAGTACAAGGGCTGGAACATCAACTGGTGGAAGTGGCAGCCGGGGGCAGCAAGTGGTCAACCAACCGCCAACCGTCAATGCCGGGCCAGATCAAACCATTACCCTGCCTACCAACAGTGTGCAGCTCTAACGGAACGGCCTCAGACCCCGATGGCACGATGGCCTCCTACAGCTGGACAAAGGTCTCCGGTGGAGCGGCTACCATCAGCGTCTCCTTCGTCTGCTTCAACCAATGTTACCGGACTGGTACAAGGCGTCTATATCTTTAGATTAACAGTAAGTGATGATAAGGGAGCCACGGCCTTTGATGAAGTCTCTGTAACGGTGAACCCGCTCCGGCAAGGCGGCAGCACCCGCATTGAAGCGGAGAACTGGACGGCGATGAGTGGAGTGTCAGGGAAGCCACCACCGACGTAGGCGGCGGCCAAGTGTGGGCTATATTGATCCGGGGACTGGATGGAGTACCGCCATTCGGCCCCCTCCGCCGGCTCCTATACGGCTGAACTTTCGGCTGGCGGCACCCGCGACAACGGCGGCCCAGCTGCAGGTTAAAAACAGCAGTGGCCAGGTGCTGGCCACGGTCAACGTCCCCACCACGGGGGGCTGGCAGAGCTGGCAGCACCATCTCCACCACCGTGAACCTTGCAGCGGGTACCCAAACCCTGCGCTTGTCCGACCTCCCCGCAGCCGGCTGGAACATCAACTGGTGGGAAGTGGCAGCCGGGAAGGCAGCGCTGGAGTTACACAAAGAAGAGCATCAGCCCCGGTACTAACAGAAGTGGCGGCAAGCACCGTCATTTGAGGTATTTCCAAACCCGGCAAAAGATCGTTTGACACTTTCAGTTAACAACTCTTATGAAGGTAAAATGAAAGTGCAAATCTTAAATATGATTGGTGCAGTACAAAAACAATTTTCCTTAAATAAGGCCAATGGCACATCTATAAACAATTTGAACATTGGTGATTTACCGAAAGGACAATACATTTTGTTAGTAGAAGTGAACGGTCATAAGGAAACTAAAAAGTTCATTAAACATTAAACGAATAAAGGCTGTCTTCAGGGCAGCCTTTATTTCCAAAATTTTTATATGGCACTATACTTGACAGGTATAAAAAAAATCCACAACTCCTTACAATGAAAATTAATTATGTATTTTGGATTAAATACCTTAATTGAAAACTTTATTTAACTATAAAACACCTACCATGAAACGCTTTTTATCAATTAGCTTTTTTCTTTTTATTCTAGCTGGCTGTACAAAACAGAATGAAACTGAAGTACCCATTGACCCAAACAATCCTTACACCATTAAATTTGAGGTTGCAGATCAAATAGTCAAAACCACTGTGGACAAGGATACGCTTCGTCTTGACTTTTATCAGCTGGTTCACTTTTTAGTTGACCCAACAGAATATAAACGTTCATGGGCCTTGCACTTAGCACAGGATTTTTCCAATTCTTATTTAAATAATCTGCATTTTAGAGCCCTAGCAAATGCAGAAGGAGTAGCTACAGACTGGGTTCCTATCAACTTAAATGACGTGCACCCAAGTCAAAAGACAGCCACGGACACAACAATTGATGGTAAGAAATACGTTAAGGTAACCTTATCAAGGCTTTTTAAATTCTATAGTCCTTTAGGTAGCCAACAAGCAGCTATTGACAAGCAAACCAGTTTGTTACAAACAACAAATCATACTGTAAAATACGACTCGTTTTACTCTTATAACGACGTATACTCTTTACCTAATACCAAGGTTGTTAAAATCACTTACACACAATAGTTTCTGATAGCCTTTAGTGTTTTTTCCAATTAGATCAAATAAAAAGAAGAGAATAACAATTTGCAAAACCACAAGCATTAAACGCTTGTGGTTTTTTTATTACTTCCACCAGTTTTTTTACATTGTCGGTTCTCAATTTAGATACTAACTGGTAAGGGTACCTGTTTTTCAACAGACATAAGTTAAGGTTAAATCTTTCCTGACATATCCTCTCGAATACCGGACATGCTAAGTTGGGGAAACGGAGTTTCCAGACCTCCCTCCGTAAAACTTAGTGATCATCTTTTAAATCAATCCCAGATCTGTGGACGCTCTATCTGTAACATTCTTAAATAAGCAAGCATTTGTCCGGCATGGACAGATTCATGATAAGCGATCCGGTTTAAATAATCACCCAGCATTCTTCGCTGTCCTTTTTCCTTTCGAACAATTTCAATAGTAGCCAGTTCTTCATCAGTTAAATTCCGGATCATGGTAATAAAGCTATCTCTGTAAGCATGAGAAAAGGCAAGTTCATCTTCCAGGCTTATATAAGGCCTGCCCTGCCATGGTGAACTATAGTTGCCCAAATCGCCCTTATTGAGTACAATTTGATGAAAGAGATGCTCGCCCTCCAGAACGTGCCGCACCATTTCCAGGCAGGCCAGTGCGTGGGCATCAGGACGCCAGCTATAAAGATCTTCAGGAATGCCTTTCCATAACACAATACTTCTGCGGCGGATCTCTTCGAAATTTAAAATAATACTATCAGTTGCTTTCATTTCTTAAAACGTTTATGCATGGATGTTACCTCTGCCGGCAAAAATATCGCCTGTAGTAAACGAAACATTTACAGAATATTTGGAAAGATGTATATCATTTTGTCTTTCGCAGGAAACTTGCAGATTGCTTACAATCTTAACGTTGTTTCATAATTCAATTGTCAAAAATAATGGCAAAACTGCCTTGTTCCTGAATAGTCAACAGCCCATTGCTTGTGCTTCCTTTGGTGGAAGCACAAGCACTAATAAGCATAGAGATCGTAATAGAAAGAACAAAGCCTGTTTTTTGATTGAGCCTTTTCATATATATATGAGGTTTCCTTTTGAATTAATTGACGCCATAGTTGACGGCTATTGAATCACGAACTTTTTATGGTGCCTCTTTAACCAGTTTTATCTTCTGCAACCATTGCTTCACCTTCGTTTCTGCCTCTTTTGCCTTTTCATCTTTGATAACAAGAAATAGACCATCTCTTTCCACTCCACCTTTAATTTCAAAGCCTTCCAATACCTTACTATTCGGGCAGAGTTCCTTTACCGTCTGGAAACTACTTCCTGCACCATAACCGGCATTTGTATTGAAAGGAATAACTGTTTTACCGCTTAAGTCATATTGATGTAAAAAGCTTTTCATAGGAGGCGGTAATTTCATGCCCCAGGTAGGGAAGCCAACAAATACAACATCATAGTTTTGAATGCTGTCAATTTTTGTTTTCAAAGGGGGCAAATAACCTGTTTCATTTTCACTCACTACCTGTTGTACCGTAGCCTGGTAGTTTTCAGGATAGGGCTTTTCCAATTCAAGTGCAACCAGGGTTCCACCTACATTTTTCTGAATAATTTCAGCAATTGCCTTTGTGTTGTTTGTCCGAGACAAATACACAATTAATATTTTGTTGGTTTGTAAAGTAGTATCATTTTTTGCAATGATACCGTTGACTTCGGATGAAGAACAAGCGGAAATCGAAACAAAAAAAGCAAACAGGATATGCATCATGGAACTGGCTGGTTTCATTCCTATTGACTATATTTTTGCTATCTTCTTTTCTATCTATGTTGTTATTGGCCAAGCAACCTTGTAAACGATAGTGAACCTAATAACCACTTTCCGCTTTGCTGCACATACACTTCTGTAATACGAGTTTATTCATAGCGGTTGTAGGTTACGATTAAGTATATCCATGGGCCTATTTTACCTTGTATGCAATAATACGATTGGTTCCGAATGAAGGAACGTAAAGGGTTTGTGTTTTGCCGTCGTAGCTGATGTCATTGGCCATTATGCCACTGGCACGACTATCCAACAACAGTTGGTTTGTTCCATCCGCTTTTACGTAATATAAAATGCCCTTGTAGTTACTGACTACAAATTCATTTTCTGCGACTATCACAATGCCATCAAGCCCGCTTTCAAAGCCGTCAGCAATTTTTGTAATCTCTTTGTTGGCATTTACTTTTTCCACGCTTGTTGATGTCAATACATATAAGTCTGTATTTACTGTCAACAAGCCGTTTGCGCCCGGCATGTTTTCGAGATAAAGGGCAGGTTTATCTCCTTCAATCCTGTATACCTTGCCTGTTCGGGTATCGCTTACATAAACAACGCCTTTTGAATCCACCGCCACATCATTTAACATTACAGCGCCGTCAATCGGGATGCGTTTTACAACTTTAGCTGAAGCAACATCAACAACTGCAATCGCGGATGTTTCGGCCGTATAAAATAGCCCGTTAAACAAAGCGGATCCTTTGTTGGAATTAAGACCGGTTACCCAGTCTTTCTTTAACACCTTTCCATCAAGCCCCATCAGCACAACGGTACCCGAACCCATGCTGGATACATAAAGTGAGTTTGAGTTTGGATCATAAAGCACCGATTCCGGTCCCTTTAATGTGAGGGAATCAGATTCCCATAATTTCTCAAGACTGTGTTGTGCAAACAATGTTGAGCACGCCAGCACCATGACACCTGATAACAATAATTTTTGCATAGTAATTAAGTTTAGAATTAAGTTTTTATTGCTTAGTTGGTGCTTCAACGTTAGAGAAATTTAAAACGGCTTGTGGCAAGCGCAAACCCTTGATCGAAATAGCCGCCAATTCCTGATTGAACTGCTTTAAATCATCGGCTGTAAATTTTACATCGCTTGCGCCAGTGTTTTCCAACATGTGCGCCATCTGTGTTGTGCCTGGGATTGGCACGATCCACGGTTTTTGCGCCAGAAGCCATGCCAGTGATATTTGAGCTGGGGTAGCTTGTTTCCGTGCCGCCCAAGTTTTTAACAATTTAACGAGTGTCAGGTTATTGGAAAGGTTTTCAGGTGAGAACCGTTCTTCAATACCGCGAATGTCGCCGGCGGCGAACCGTGTGTTTTCGTCGATAGCTCCGGTCAGAAAGCCCACACCAAGCGGGCTCCAGCATACAAAGCCAATGCCGAGTTCCTGACAAAGCGGAATAATTATTTCTTCCGGTCCGCGCCATAGAAGTGAATATTCATTTTGAATAGCCGTAACCGGATGTATTGCATGCGCTCGTCTTACGGTTTGTGGTCCGGGTTCAGAAAGTCCGTAATGCAGCACCTTTCCTTGCCTAATAAGATCTTTAATTGCTCCAACAACGTCTTCAATCGGAACGGCCGGATCTACACGATGTTGATACAACAAATCAATGCGGTCGGTGCGGAGACGGCCAAGCATTCCTTCAACTACTTCCTTAATATGTTCGGGACGGCTGTTCAAGCCTGGGAGACGCCGACCGGTATTTTGGTCAATGTTCCAGCCAAACTTTGTTTCGATAACAACTTTGTTGCGGAACGGCGCCACGCTTTCGCCGAGTATCCGCTCACATTCAAAAGGTCCATAGGCTTCTGCCGTATCGAATAAGGTCACACCACTATCAAATGCTTTCCGGATGATCTTGATCATTTCGGGCCGTGAGGGGATCGTTGTTTGGTAGGTACGACTCATATTTTGCACACCAAGACCAATACTTGATACCTCCAGTTTGCCGCCAAGCTTGCGGCGTCCGGGAGAGGCGTTTTGCAAAGTATTTTGGTTTGTCTCTGCTTGTGTCAATACCCGGGCACTTGCATTTGAAGCCAGCAAGAGCCTCCGGCTAATGTTAAACCTGTTTTTAAGAGATTACGACGGTTCATAACTAAAGTGATTAAAAGTGGTCTTATAAATGGGTTTTATAGCGTGAGTGGTGAGTCGTCAGTGGTGAGTAAGAGAGCTTTTTCCACTCACCATTCACCACTGACCACTCACAAAAGGCATTGGTGCGATGGCTTCTAGTATTAATGCTGCTGTTACTGATTGTTATTACTGCTATTCATTTTTACTGGCCTAAGCAACCTTGAAAAGGTAAGTGAGCCCATTTTCCATTTGCCATTTTCCTTAACATAAACTTCAGTAACCATGAACGGGTTAACAACTTCATTTCCGCCAACTACTGCCAGCAGGTCAATGTCATTCAAAAGGATGGCCGTGTTACCAATGAAGTTTACGGTAGCCGAGTAGACCTCTGCTTTCTTATACCAGATACCTCCAGTTTTGATGACGTTCAGTTCCTGGTCTTTTCCCCAACTTCCTCCCATATGGACAAAGACAGCCTTTTCATGAAAGAGAACAGCCAACGTGTCCACTTTCTTTTCTGACATCCAGCGCCACTTCTCTTTGGAAAGATTAATGATTTCCTGTTCAGCATCTTTGCTATTCAAAGCAGAAGTATTTTTCTTTTGCTGTAATTCGTTGTATTCCTCATCGGTTACTCGCTTTAACCATATCGTTTTTCCTTTTTGAGCGGGTGTAACGCCAACATAGGCAAAGCTGCTTTCAGGCGCTGCCCCATGCCAATGCTCAACACCGGGAAGACATTTGATGACATCTCCTTTATGAACTATTTGTACCGGTTTGCCTTTTTCCTGGTAATAGCCGGTGCCTTCGGTAATCAGTAAGAATTGTCCTGCCGGATGAATGTGCCAATCTAATTTTGCACCCGGTGCAAACGTTGCCTGTGCCAGGCTGAAATTGAAAATGCTGTCAGGTTTGTTTAATTCTTCAAGCCAAACAGTTCCGGTATGATTATCTGTGGTTGCTATTGCGCCTTTTGGAAATATAGACGCCTCTTGCGCCCCCACCTTAGTAAACAAAGCGGCAGATAATAAAATTGTAAAAAGCAATAATCGTTTCATAATTTTCTTTATTGGTTATTTAATTCATTTAATAATATCCTACTTACCTACCCGCTTTTGCAAATGTTCAGGATAACGGTCACCTTGTACAGGTATAGCTGAAAAAGCTGCGTCTATTTCACCGATATTCTTTGTGGTAAGTTCAATATCTATTGAACCTAAGTTCTCGGTCAGTCGATGCAATTTTGTTGTGCCTGGAATGGGAACAATCCACGGCTTTTGTGCAAGCAGCCAGGCGAGTGCAACCTGTGCCGGGGTGGCAGCTTTTTGTTTGGCAATCGCACCCAATAAATCAACCAAAGCCTGGTTGGCCTTTCGGTTTTCTTCCGAAAACCGAGGCACCACGTTCCGAAAATCGGTGCTGTCAAATGTGGTGTTCTCATTGATGGTTCCTGTCAGAAACCCTTTACCCAAAGGACTGAAGGGAACAAAGCCAATTCCCAATTCTTCAAGCGTGGGCAGGATTTCTTTTTCCGGCTCGCGCCACCAAAGGGAGTATTCACTTTGCAGTGCTGTTACCGGCTGAACAGCGTGTGCTCTACGGATGGTTTCTACACCGGCTTCGACAAACCAAAGTGTTTCACTTTTCCTTCCTTAATCAATTCTTTTACTGTGCCTGCCACATCTTCAATAGGAACATTTGGGTCAACACGGTGCTGATAGAGCAAGTCAATCGCATCTGTTCTCAATCGTTTCAGTGCTGCTTCTGCAACGGCTCTGATGTTTTCAGGGCGGCTATCCATCCCCAGGGCTGTTTTTCCTTCTTTAAAACCAAACTTTGTGGCAATCACCACCTGGTCACGGAATGGCTGTAAGGCTTCACCCAGCAGTTCTTCATTGTCATAGGGACCGTAGGCTTCGGCGGTATCATAAAAACTAACCCCTAAGTCAAAGGCTTTCCGGATTAATTGAATGGCATCTTGTTTATCTGGCTGCAGGACCGTAACCAAAACTCAATCCCATACAACCCAGACCTAGAGCAGATACTTCCAATCCACTGTTGCCTAATATTCTTGTTTGCATAGTTGTAATTTTCAAGTGCGTTAAACAGCCAGTTTTCTTTCACATGCGGCCAGGTTTGTTACCTGGAAAACCCGAAACCAAAGAACGGGCATCTCCACACCATTGTTTAGTGTCAGCTTTTGCATAGTTCTCTCTTTTACCTGCAAAGGTCTTGGCATTTTTCTGCCTGCATGGTATACAGATTACGGTTTTATCTACCAATATTGCTGATTAGGAGAGGCTTTTCAACGAAGCGGAGAATAAGACAGTAATTTTGAATTCGATAAAAACTATAGTGATATGGATATGCGACGGTTTGAAACAATCACTGATTACAATGCCTTCAACAATAATGAAACATTACACCCGCTGGTGAGTGTTGTTGACTTGTCGAAGGCAAGTCCACGGCAAGGTTCCCGCATGTATTTTGGCTTCTACACCATCTTTTTAAAAGATGTAAAATGCGGTGATTTGGTGTATGGCCGGCATACGTATGATTACCAGGAAGGCACATTGGTTTTTCTTGCACCGGGACAGGTGGCAGGCATGAACAGCAATGGAGAAACTTATCAGCCGAAAGGTTATGCACTGGTCTTTCATCCGGATTTAATACATGGCACTTCACTCGGAAGGCATATCCAGGACTATACTTTTTTTGGTTATCAATCCAATGAAGCACTTCATTTATCAGAACGGGAAAGAAAAATTGTGTTGGATTGTTTTTCAAAGATTGAATATGAATTGGAACATGCTATTGACAAGCACAGTAAAAAACTGATTGTATCTAACATTGAACTGTTTCTTGAACTATTGCATTCGTTTTTACGACCGCCAGTTTATTACCCGTGATAATGTACATAAAGGAATTTTAGAAAGGTTTGAAAATTTGTTGAACGAGTATTTTCAAACAGACAAACCACAAACAATTGGTTTGCCTTCTGTAGCTTATTGCGCCAGTGAATTGAATTTATCAGCCAGCTATTTTGGTGACCTGATAAAAAAAGAAACAGGTAAAACAGCGCAGGAGTATATACAATCGAAAGTGATTGATGTGGCGAAAGAAAGAATATTTGACCACAGCAAATCGGTTAGCCAAATTGCTTATGAATTAGGATTTAAGTATCCCCAGCATTTTACCCGGTTGTTTAAACAACGGGTTGGAGCAATCGCCAAATGAATTCCGGTTACTCAATTAATGTAGTATGAAACGAATATACAATCACACGAAGTTCATTTTGCAGGCTTACTTTCCGATACAAAACTTACTAAAAATATAATCCAGCTGGTCTTCGTTGGTGATCTCGCCGGTGATCTCTCCCAAATACTGCAAACATCTTCGAATATCCAAAGCCAGCAGATCGCCGGGAATTTTATTTTGCAACCCTTCCACCACATCATTCAACGCAGCATGCACTTCATTCAATGCATGAAAATGACGGGCATTGGTTACAATCACACTTTCGCCGGATACATCTTTTTGAAATACCATATCCACCATTCTTTCTTTCAGTACTTCCAGGTGCAAGCCGTTTTTTGCAGAAATGAAAATGATCCCGCTTTGATACGTAAACTTCTTTCTGGCTTCCGCTTCGTCAACCAGGTCCACCTTGTTTCCCACCAGCAAAAACTGTATTTCCGTTAGTACTTAGCTCCGGCGACTATGCGGGACAGTTCTTCCGGCGACTCTTCGTTGGCATCAAACAAATAAAGCACCACGTCGGCCTGCTTCATTTTTTGCAGGCTTTTTTCAATGCCGACGGTTTCAATTACATCTTCAGAATGATTGCGAATACCGGCTGTATCAATCAACCGGAACAATATCCCATCAATATTCAGCACTTCTTCAATCGTGTCGCGGGTGGTTCCCGGAATTTCACTTACAATGGCCCGGTCTTCATTTAACAAGGCATTCAGCAAAGTGGACTTTCCGGCATTGGGCTTGCCAATGATAGCCACACTTACTCCATTTTTAATCACATTACCCAGCTGAAAGGATTGCATTAAGCTTCTCGGTATGCGCCTTAGCGTTAGTCACCAGCTTTAGCAACTGCGAACGATCAACAAACTCAACATCTTCCTGCGAAAAATCCAGTTCCAGCTCAATCAACGCTGAAAATTGAATCAACTGTTCTCTCAGGTCTTTTAATGCCTGCGAAAATCCGCCCCTGATATTATTAAGGGCTGTTTTATGAGAGGCCTGGGTATTGCTGGCAATCAGATCGGCTACAGCTTCGGCCTGGGCCAGGTCTAGTTTCCCATTTAAAAAAGCTCTTTGTGTAAACTCACCGGGCTTGGCCAATCTTGCCCCGTGTTGAATGCAGGCGGCTACCACTTGCTGATGAATAAAGGGAGAGCCATGGCAACTCACTTCCACGATGTTTTCTCCTGTGTAGGAACGCGGCGCCTTATAAATGGAAATCACCACTTCATCCAAAACCTTTTCACCATTTTTTAAATACCCCACATGTAAACTGTGCGAGGGCTGTTGCAACAAATTTTTTGAAGGGAAAAGCTCATTAACAATCCCAATGGCATTCTCTCCGCTTAACCGTATTACACCCAGGGCGCCAACGCCCGGCGGTGTGGCCAGGGCAACTATAGTATCATTCCATCCCGATAGCTTTAAACTCATGCTCAAAATTACTCCTCATAAAAACAAAAAATCCCTTTACACGGTGTAAAGGGATTTAATCTTATTAAACTTTTGAAAATTATTCAGAAACCACAAAGGTGATGGGCTGTGTGTGATAAGAACGAACTTTTCTTCCGTTCTGTTCACCCGGAGACCATTTTGGTCCTCTTTTCACCACATCTTCAGCACCCTTACCCAAACCGTAACCGGGATCGTTCAGGGCTTTCACATCAGTGATGCTGCCATCTCTTTCTACAAGAAAACGAACCTGTACCGTGTACTGACCAGGATTCATACCCTGAGAAGCAGCATCTTCAATGTAACGCTGAAGCTGGCTTTCCAGGTGTCTTCTCCATTGTCTTACATCCACAGCTGGCTTCAATCTCTACCTTTTCAAAGATTTTATTTTCATCTTCTACTTTGGGAGCTTCCACAACACCTTTGCCTGCATCCACAACCGGAGGGGCAATGATACCTTCATCCTTTATACCTTCCTGGTTAATGACATCAATTTTCTTATCCTCCATTTCCTTTACCGGAGGAATTTCTTCCTGCTTTACTTCCTCATCCTTTTTAATTACAGGAGGAGTAAACTTGGCCATTTCCACTTTTGGCGGTGGTGGTGCTTTTGGTGGAGGCGGCGGTGGCGGAGGTGGTTTATCCGGTTCCTGGTTCACCTGAGCTATGACTACATCCCGTACTATTTGCTTGTCATCTTTTTTGGGTGATAAAGCATTTGACAGCAAAGTAGCACCGAAAAGAAGCACAGCAATCGCTGCTGTAATGCCTAAAGCAAGCAGGATCCGTTTGTTATACTTTGTCCTTAGTTCGTAAGCACCGTACTCTTTGTTACGGCCCTCAAAAACCAGGTCCAGTATATCGGCCTGTAATATTTTATTTGCTTCCATTTTTGTTATTTGTATTTAGATGCGCTACTTATTTTAATTCCATAAACTTCAAGCTTATTTTGCCGCTCCTTGTGTGGCTTTTACCAGCTGATTTTCATCCGGGGTAATGTCCACCAGGGCAAAACGTTTTACATCATTTATGGTCATTTCATCAAGAATGTCAACAGAATTCTTATAGGTCGCATCTTCATTGGGTTTAATCACTACAACGAAGTCCTTATCCCTGCAGGAGTTCTGATCGCCGCCATTCTTTGCCCATATTTTTTCACAGCCTGGATCGTGAACGTGATTTCTCATCACCTCCGCTTTCTTTTCCTGGATTACTTTACGGATATCTTTAAAATTAGTGGACTCAAAATTTGATCCATCCGGCTTTAACTGCCCCATGTAATAAAACACCTGGTCGTTTTTGCCTAACATGATCGTCAAAGCAGCCGACTCTTTTACTTCGGTCAGGTCCTTTTGGATCTTTTTCATCTTTAGGCATAATTAAACCCATAGTGGTGGGTGTACTCATTGTGGTTGTGAAAATAAAGAACGTAATGAGCAGGAATCCCAGATCCACCATGCGGCGTCATATCCACACGGGTTGAAAGCTTTTTGGCTTTTTTGACCCCCGGGCCTTTTTTATGGCCACTATCTCCACCGGAAACATCTATATCTGCCATAGTATTTTGTTTTTAATTGTTAAGATTAAGATGTCCCCTTTTTTTGTTGTAATTTATACAGATCAGTTCCGTAAGGAACACCTTCAGGATCAGTGATGAGCTGGTATTTAAATACCTCATTCTGGCGCATGGCATCAATTACTCCTTTAAAAGAAGGATATTTCGCTTCGTTATCACCTTTGATCATGAAGTTCATCTTCTTTCCTGCAAAAGCATGTTGTGCAGCGGCAATCCATGTAGCCAATTCGTTATTCGTCGAATCGGTTACCGGAATTCCTTCAAAGGCTTTCATCCGGTCGGCATCATTCAAAGCCAGGAATGACTTTAATTTGTTGAAAGGAACACCAATGATGGTGTTCTTCACAAAGTTGTTCATTTCTGTTTCAGACAAATCCCAGGTTCCTTGCCTGATTGACATTTTGAATCAGGTTCTTTTTTAATCCATTCGACTCTTCTGACACCTTCTGTACATTCACCGTCAAAGAAAACCCTGCCCAGCTTGTCCATTTCAACCTGTACCGCATCCTGTTCTTTTAACTTATCAGAAGAAACGGACTTCGGTGTGGTGATCTCTACAGGTTCCGGTGGTTTAAACTTAGTAGCCATAATGAAGAAGAATAAGATCAGAAACGCCACATCCACGAAGGGTGTCATATCTGTCACGGTGCTCTTCTTCGGCATTTTAACACTTGGCATAGTATAAAAATAATTTTGTAGTGAGATTCAATTGTTTCAAAAATCCATAACGACTTTTGCTCTTATTTGTATAAAGAAGCAAAAGATTGTGTTAAAGTGAAACCTGATTCGTCAATACCGTATGTGATGCTGTCAATTTTTGTGGTGAACACGTTGTACATGATCAAAGCCAGGGCCGATGTACCGATACCCAACGCAGTGTTATAAAGGGCCTCAGAGATACCGATCGCCAGCGCAGTAGCATCACCACCGCCACCGCTTTCACCTAAAGCGGAGAACGACTTGATCATTCCCATTACCGTACCTAACAAGGCAATCAGGGTACCTACGGAAGTAATGGTAGAAAGGAATACCAGGTTCTTTTGCAGCATAGGTAATTCCAGTGCAGTGGCTTCTTCTACTTCTTTTTGAATAGAAATTACTTTTTGTTCTGTATCCAGATCAGTAACGTTAATCATTTCCTTGTAACGGCGCAAACCAGCTTTCATAACATTGGCAACAGAGCCGCGTTGTTTATCGCACTCGGCTAATGCAGCATCCACATTACGGTTTGCCAGGTGATATTGCACCTTGCGAATAAAATCAGCAATAGATCCTTTTCCCAATGCTTTGCTAATCGTTAAGAAACGCTCAATAGAAAAAGTAATAACCATCAGGAACATTCCAATCAACAATGGAACGATGATACCACCTTCATAGATACGATGCCACGCATCTTTAGGTCCTCTGTGCGAAGGCCAGAATCCACCAGCGGGATCGGGTTGGGTAAATCCACTGTCTGCTCCCATCAAAAATCTCCAAATACAATAACCGGCTACAACACAAATAACGGGGGCAAGCCATGAAATAGCATTACCGCTTCTTTTAGGTTGAACTGATGTAGCCTTAACTGATGTTGTACTTGCAGTCGGTCTTGTTTCTACTGCCATGATTGTAAGTTTTTTTGTTTTTGAATGTAAAAAAAATCAGTTTAAAATTTCGGTCACAATTCTACTGAAAAAAAGCATTAAATGTTTACACGGTTGCATTTTTTTCGGCGTGTTCCGGTTTTAAAGGTAGCAAGATATAGCTTTTAACAAATAGAAATCATCAGGCAGGTTTATTTCTTATTATTTTATTCATACCGCAAAGCTTCGATGGGGTTTAATCTTCCTGCTTTCAGTGCCGGATACAAGCCAGCCAGCAAACCTACAAGCGTACAAATCGCCACTCCATAGACAACCCATTTCCAGGGCACTACAAAGCCTGTATTCAACACCATGGAAAAAAGATTGCCTACAAAAATTCCTAAGATGATTCCAAACAATGCACCCAGTACACTGATCAAAATTGATTCCAGTAAAAATTGCTGCCGCACCGTTTTACTCTTGCCGCCAATGGCTTTTATCAAACCCAACTTCTTTTGTTCTTTCTGCAACCGACACCAGCATGATATTCATCAGACCAATGGCTGAGCCTATCAAAGTAATAAACCCAATTACAATAACAGCTGCTGTTAAATAACCCAGCACACTGATGGCTTTTTCCGCTATGCTGTTGCTTCTTTCCAAAACAAAATTGCTTTCTTCTGTTGTGCTTAATTTCCGAATGGATCTGAAAAGTCCTTCAGCTTCACCCATGGCATTTTCCACCTGCTTCACATCATCGGTCATCACACCAATGGTATAGGTATTGACACCAAAATATTTTTTTACATTCTTGTAGCCGAGTATAACAATATTATCCCTGCTAAAACCAAAGGATGAGCCACGGCTTCCCAACACACCAATCACCCGGTAAGGAGCATCATTTATTCTTACTATTTTATTGACGGCACCCGATGAACCCTGCCGGAATAATTTGGCAGCCACATCATAACCCAACAGGCAAACATTGGTTGTGGATTGTATGTCCTGCGAACTAAAATTTCTGCCGGCATCCAGGGTAAATCCATTCAGGTCAATATAATTTTCATCGGCCCCGAATACAAAAACATTGGGATTGGTTTTTTTTGATTCAAAGGAAACCGTAAAATTATTTCCTGCCATAGTAGAGATGCCAACGAGGGATGGAAACGTATAATATTTCACAAACTGATCGGCTTCGTTCTCGGTAATGGATTTATCAAGGCTCGATGTTTTTTCTTTCCGTTGCCCCTTCTTTGACAATTTCATAGAAGGACCGTTACCGCCAAAGCGAATATTTCTTTCTTTAAAACGAATGGTAAAGCCATTAGCCCCCATGGTCGAAAAACTCTCGGTAAGTTTTTGGTTCATGGCTTCTATGGCCGTGATGATGCCGATCAAGGCCATGATACCAAAAGCAATAATGGCAACAGTGATTCCGCTGCGGAGTTTATTGCTGCGTACTGTACGAAAGGCTAATGAAAAAACGTCAGAGGTATTCATAAAAATGGGTTCACTAAATTAGCAAACCCATTAGAAATGACATTTAATTCTTTATGGACGGGGCTAAAAGTACAGCCAGTAGGTAAGCAGGTTAGGGAAAACGCCCAACAGGACTGTTACCGCTGCCATGCCTATCAAAGTATATTTAAAACCATTTGACACTTGAATAACGGCGCCTTCGCCGGGCTTGAAATACATGGACTGTATTAACCTGAAATAATAATACACGCTGATAGCAGCCATTAACACAGCAAAGATGGCCAAGCCGACGCTTCCTGCATCGACCGTTGCCTTCAGCATATAAAACTTAGAAAGGAAACCGGCTGTTAAAGGAATACCGGCCAGTGACAATAAGAAGATCACCAAAATGGCCGCAATTAACGGCTCTTGCCTGGCAAAGCCATTAAAGCCATCAAATGTATAATCCTTCATTTTGATCAATACCGCAAACACACCGATCGTTGCCAGGGAATAGGCTGCCGCAGTATAAGATCAAACCTTCTTTGGCATCGGCGTTCAGCGAATAAACAGCCAGCATCATAAAACCAGCCTGCGAAATACTGGAATAAGCCAGCATTCTTTTGACACTTTGCTGAAATACGGCGGTGATATTTCCAATAAATAAGGTGGTGGCGGCTATGATACCTACCAGTAATTTCCATTCCGGACGAATGTCTGCAAAGGCATCATTGAACAAACGCATGAAGGCCATAAAGCCGGCTACTTTTACAATCGTGGCCATAAAAGAAGTAAAGACAGTAGGCGCTCCATCGTACACATCAGGCGTCCAGAAATGAAAGGGAGCTGCAGATACTTTAAACGACATGGAAAATAACAGCAGCATCATTCCGGCAATCATCAATACCGGCACCTTATCAGTGGCCACGGCAACACCGGTTTGAAAGCTGCCGGTAGCACCATAGATCAACGCTATGCCCATCAACATCAGTCCCGTTGAAAACGAACCCTGTAAAAAATATTTCAGCGAAGCTTCGTTGCTCTTCAGGTTACGTTTATCACTACCGGTTAAAATATATAAAGGAATGGAAAGGATCTCTATTCCCAAAAACAACATCAGCAATGATTTAAAAGAAGCCGATATGGCTACACCGGCCAAAATAAAAAACAACAAGGCAAAATAATCGCTGTAATGCTGCCCCACTTTTTCCATATCTCTTGAAGACAACAAAAAGAAGGCAAGCGTACATACATTGGCAACCAACGTAAACAATAAGGCAAAACGATCGAAGGCCAGCATGCCTTTGGTATCAACCTGCACAAGTTCAATTCCTCTAAGCTCAAGTATATTCACTGCAATTACAGCCAATAATAAAACATGCGCTAATACTCTGACATGGCTCCTGTTGTTCAGCAAAAAAGAGCCGAACATCATGATAACACCACTAACAGCTAATAAGATTAATGCGTTCATATTAATTTACAAACAGGTGAGCAACATTTATTTTATTCAATAACCCATCCACAAAACCATTGGTAATGTTTAATAAAGGTTGCGGGTAAACTCCAAAAACCAGGATCAGGGCCACCACCACTCCAAGAGCGGCCTTCTCATTGAAATAAATATCATGAGCTTTTTCGGTAAGTGAATTGGTAGCACCGAAAAATATTTTTTGCACCATATTCAATGTGTACACGGCAACTAAAATAATACTCAGGGCTGCCAGTGCCGTAAATACAATGTTGTATTTGGTAATGGTTGAATTCCAGATACCATTGAACATCAGGAATTCTCCAATAAAGGCATTGGTCAGGGGCAAGGCTACATTGGCAAGGGCTACAATCACCAGCAGAATGGCTAATCCCGGCGCTTTTTGCGCAAGACCGCCTAACTGCGATAGTTTTCTGGTTCCAAACTGCCGCTCGATCAGTTCGGCCACGATCCACAATCCAATCACGTTAACGCCGTGATTGAACATTTGTATCATCACGCCCTGGTAACCGCTTTTGGTTTCCGCAAACAGCGTAGCGGCCATCAACCCAATATGCGCAATGGATGAATAGGCGATCAGTCGTTTAAAATCATCCTGCCGTATGGCAATGACAGAAGCATAAATAATTCCAGCAACGGCTAAGCTCATTACCGCATCACCCCATGAATAAGAAGCTACCGGCACAATCGGAAGCACCCAGCGGATCACGCCAAACACACCCATTTTTACCATAATGCCGCTTAACACCATGGTGGCCGCCGTTGGCGATTGCTCGTACGTATCGGGCTGCCAGGTATGAAAAGGGAACACCGGCATCTTCACGGCAAAAGCCACAAACAATAACCAGAACACCCAGCTTTGCGTGCTGTTGGACAATTTCAAAGCATAGAACGATTCCATGGAAAAAGAACGGTCAGGCGTTTGAAAATACAGGTAGATCAAACCGATCAGCATCAGCACCGAGCCGGTGAAGGTGTACACAAAGAATTTAAAGGTAACCGGTATTCTTCTTTCGCCACCCCAGCCGGAGCAGAGAAAATACATGGGTACCAGCGCCAGTTCCCAAAAGAAATAAAACAACAAGGCGTCACTGGCGGTAAATACACCCATCAGGCCGGCCTGTGTCAATAGCATCAGGGCAAAAAAATTGTTTGATTTTTTATACTCCGACCTCCACGTAGCAATTAAAATAATGGGATACGCAACCGCCGTCAACAAACAAAGCAGTTGCGAAAGGCCGTCCAGCTTCAACGAAAAAGAACTTCCCAGACTGCCCATTATATCGGCGCTAAAATTCAGTTGATCCGGTGCTTTGATGGTAACACCCACCACAGAAACAATCAGTGTAATGATAGTAACCAGCAAAGCCCATCCGCGAACGGTTTTCTCATTCTTTAAAAAGAAAGATAAAAAACCGCCGATCAGAGGAACCAAAAACAGTAATAAAACAATCATATTTCCAAAGCCGTCTTGGACGGTAAATTTTTATTTATTGTTATCAGCTTTTCTAATTCTGTTCATCGCCTGTTGTGTGCACTCACTTGTACGTTCGGTACTTCTATTCACCTATTTTCTCAGGAAAAATTGCAGCACAAAGAACAACACCATGCTTATCACCATCAGTAATATATAGCTTCCTACCTGGCCGCTTTGCAACCAACGCAACTGCCGTCCTCCATAATTCACCAAACGGCCCACTCCATTTACAATAGCATCAAGTGCCACTTCTTTCAAAATAACGGTCAGCAATTGAACTCAGTTTATTTAGCGGTTGTACAATAATGCTGTTGTACAATTCATCCACATACCATTTATTCTCCAATAATTTTCCAAATGCGGTTGGCTGCTCTTCCCTGTATGTTCTATACCGCAACCAGGCAATGATAATAGCAATAATGGCAACTACCGTAGTTAATCCCATCAGCAAAAATTCGGTGGAATGTTCAATGTGATGTTGCACGGTTGGAACCACCGGGGCTAAATAGCCAGCCAGTTTTTCTCCGCCCTGCATAAATACTTCAGGCACACCTACAAAACCACCAATGATGGAAAGCACGGCCAGCACAATCAAAGGAAGGGTCATGGCAGCAGGACTTTCATGAACATGCTGTCTTTGCTCTTCCGTGCCCCGGAAGCTTCCGTTAAAAGTGATGAATAACAGGCGGAACATATAAAAAGCTGTCAGTGCAGCCGTAATCACACCAATGATATAGAGGAATTTATCATGCTCAAAAGCTCCTAATAAAATAGCATCTTTTGAAAAGAAACCCGAAAGCGGCGGAATACCGGCAATAGCCAGACAGCCAATGAGAAAAGTAATGTAGGTGATGGGGAGTTTGCTTTTCAATCCACCCATGAAACGAATATCCTGCTGCCCGCTTACGGCATGAATTACCGAACCGGAACCCAGGAACAACAAAGCCTTGAAGAAAGCATGTGTCATTACATGAAACACCGCCGCAACATAAGAACCGGTGCCCAGTGCAAGAAACATATACCCCAACTGGCTGACGGTAGAATAGGCCAGCACTTTTTTAATATCGTTTTGCCTGAGTGCAATGGTGGCAGCCAGCAAAGCAGTGGCCGCACCAATAATAGCAATAACCGTGTTGGTAGCAGGAGCCAAAGCATACAAGGCATTGCTTCGGGCAATCATGTAAATACCGGCTGTTACCATGGTAGCGGCATGGATTAGCGCAGACACCGGCGTTGGACCGGCCATCGCATCGGGCAACCAGGTGTACAAAGGAATTTGTGCACTTTTACCGGTAGCACCTACAAAAAGTAAAAGCGTAATGCCAATGATATCGGTGGTGGAAAATTTAGCCAGGCCTGCCGTACTTAAAACATCACCATAATTAACCGAACCAATTTTTGAAATGATCCAGAACATGGCCAGCAAAAATCCTAAGTCGCCAATGCGGTTCATCACAAAAGCTTTCTTGGCGGCTTTGCTGTAATCAATATTTTTAAACCAGTACCCAATCAATAAATAAGAACACAAGCCCACGCCTTCCCAGCCTATGAACATAATTACATAGTTGGCGCCCATCACCAGCAGCAGCATGGAGAAGACGAAACAGGTTGAGATAAGAGAAATATCTTCCGTAGTGTTCTCTTCTTTCTTCGTGCATGTACGCCGTTGAATACACATGGATCAAAAACCCAACACCGGTGATGATCAAAAGAAATAAAGTGGAAAGCTGGTCAATTTGAAAAGCAAAAGGAATTTTTAGCGTACCAACATTGATGAAATCAAAATAATGCAGCGGGGTGGTGGAATACTCTTTATTAAAAAAGATCACCAACGAAATAATGAAGGAAGCCAACACGGTTCCGCAGCCAACAACACTTACCAGTCCCTTTGGTACGATACTTTCTTCCCAATCCATTGATCAAAAAACCAATGAAAGGTAAAAGTGGAATTAAAAAAATTAAAGTCTTCATATTTGAGCTATGAGCCATCAGTTATCAGCAGCTATCAGCTCAAAGCTGAATGCTGAAAGCCGGCAGCTTATCAATGTTTTAGTCTGTTCAAAAAGTTTACATCCACCGAATGCGTATTGCGGAATAACATTACAATTATGGATAAGCCTACGGCCACTTCCGCTGCCGCCACTACCATTATAAAAAACACAAACAATTGCCCGTCACTTCCGGCGCTGGCATTGGTGGAGGCATTCGCCAAATAGTGCATTTTTGAAAAGGCCACCAGCAATAGATTCACTGCATTCAGCATCAGTTCAATGCACATAAATATAATAATGGCATTACGGCGTGTAAGCACCCCAATGATGCCTATAACAAACAAGGCAAGGGAAAGAAATATGTAATAGTTAATTGGCATCTTAATTCGGCAATTTTTCAATTTGATAATTCGACAATTGGCTCATTGCCACATTGCCGAATTGGCTAATTAAATGTTCATTGCATCCTGCGCGGCTTCCACTTTTTTGATTTGTTTTTCCGCAGGACTTTTTTCATCTCTTTTACCAAAAACAACCGCCCCCACCATGGCGCTTAAAAACAAAATAGAACTGATCTCAAAAGGCACTACAAATTCATTGAACAGCACCTTTCCTAAATTTTGAATCAATCCAATATCTCCTGTTCCTAATTCGGTCATTTGTTTTTCGGTGTGTGCGCAAGGCCGCTACCATCACCAACAGCAAGCAACCGCCGGCCACAGCCCCGATCAGCTTCAGCCATTTATTTTTTTGCGGCTCCGTGTCCTTACTCAAATTCATCAGCATTATGACAAAAAGGAACAACACCATAATGGCGCCGGCATAAACAATAATGTTTACCACCGCTAAAAACTGTGCGTTCAATAAAATATAATGCCCGGAAATGGTAAAGAAAGTAACGATCAGCCAAAGCACACTGTACACAGGGTTCTTGCTGATAACTACCATAAGTGCACTGAAAAGTGTGATAACCGAAAGCGTCCAAAATAGTATTTGTGTAATACCCATTACTGCAGTTGGTTCTTATTTTTTATTTTTTCCAATTTCCCCTTTTGCCTTTTCGTATCCTTCCGGATCGGTTTTAGGATCGGGAATCAGCAAATCATTCTTTCCATAAATAAATCCTTTGCGGCCAAAATTGGCCGGGGCAAAAGTTTGTGTCAGGTAAATGGCATCTTTGGGACAGGCCTCTTCACACAACCCGCAGAAAATACAGCGCAGCATATTGATCTCGTACTTGGCTGCATATTTTTCTTCGCGGTACAAATGCTCTTCACCGGGCTGCCGTTCGGCGGCTTCCATGGTAATGGCTTCTGCCGGGCAAGCCAGGGCACACAAGCCGCAGGCCGTGCATTTTTCACGCCCTTCTTCATCCCTGTTTAAAATATGCAAACCACGAAATACCGCTGAGAAAGGACGTTGCTCCTCGGGATAATTAATGGTTGGTTTCTTTTTAAACAGGTGGCTGAAAGTAATACCCATGCCTTTGAATATAGCAGGCAGGTACAACTTCTCCCAAAATGTCATGGGCTTTCGTTCAACCTGTTTCTTTCTGTTTGTTAATGCTTGCATCTTGCTTTCCTCTTCGCTTTAACGGCGCAAATTTAGCCGTTTTGATTCAGCTTAAATTTTAAACCTGTTTATTTATTTAACAGCAATATTACCACGGCTGTAATAAGCATATTAGCCAAAGCCAGCGGCAATAAGCCTTTCCAGCCAAGATTCATCAATTGGTCGTAGCGGAAGCGTGGAATGGTCCAGCGGATCCACATGAACAGGAAAATGAAAAACGACGCCTTGGCCATCAATACGGCAAAACCTATCAGCCCTACCCACCAATGATTGCCCCAGGCCGCTTCGTTCACAAATGGAATATCATACCCGCCAAAGAACAGCGTAGCCATTACCACCGCCGAAATAAACATATTGATGTATTCGGCAAATAAATAAAAGCCCAGTTTCATGGATGAATATTCCTGGTGGTAACCAAAGTTCAATTCATTTTCTGCTTCCGGCAGGTCAAATGGCGTACGGTTACACTCGGCCAGTGCACAAATAAAGAATATCAAAAAGCCAAGCGGCTGGTAAATAATGTTCCAGCCATGGGCCACCTGGTGGTTTACAATGACACTCATTCTTAAATCACCTACCACCATTAAAACCGCCAGCAGGGAAAGTCCCATGGCCAGTTCATACGAGATCATTTGTGAGGCCCCGCGAACGGCCGCCAGCAAAGAAAACTTATTGTTCGATGCCCATCCGCCAATCATAATTCCATACACACCCAGGCTGACTACACCAAAAATGTACAAAATACCAATATTGATATCCGCATATCTGCAAAGGCACTTGTCTTCCGGCTACGTCAATGGTCCAGCCCCACGGAATGACAGCGCTGGTCATACAAGCCGTGATCATGGCCAGCATCGGACCCAGGACAAAAAGAAATTTGGAAGAAGTAAGAGGAATGATCTCTTCTTTCATAAAAAGCTTTACACCATCCGCCAAAGGTTGCAATAAGCCAAAAGGTCCTGCACGGCTGGGTCCGCGGCGGTCTTGTAAAAAAGCAGCGATCTTGCGTTCGGCATACGTGCTGTACATGGCAACCACCAAAGCGGTTGTAACAATGACAGCAACCAAAATCAACTTCTCAAAAAAAATCCACCAGTCAAGTTGTAATAAATACATATAAAGTCAAAATGTAAAATGTAAAACAACATGCATCATTTTACATTTTTAATTTTTAATTTTTAATTTTTTCTATGGCGTATTGGGATTGGTTGAATCCGTGCCCGCCAAATTCCGGCCCTTTCCTTCTTTCACATCTGTTGGATTATTGCCTGTGGCCAGTGGCTGCCCGTTAAAGGTGGCGCCTGTGGCCGGTCCTGCAATCTTGTTCAGATCAACAGTATTCACCTCACTCACCGCATGAATATCCATCAGCAGCTTTGGTTTTCTTCCATCCATTACCGGAGCTGAAGGTTTCATTCGGCTTTTCTATTCCTACATAATGCCCCTGTGAAATAACAGAATGACGGTTTACTTTCGTAGGTCCTTCAATCACCCAGTCGCTTACTTTTTTCTTTTCAAAACGGCATTCATTACAGATCCAGTCTTCCACCTCGCCCCATTGGTCTTTTCTCGCCGTTACCCGCAACACATCATCACCCCGCATCCACAACCGAACTTTTCCTTTACAGGTCGGACAGTCACGGTGCGCATCCACCGGTTTGGTAAACCACACCCGGTTTTTGAAACGGAAGGTTCTGTCGGTTAATGCTCCCACCGGGCACACATCAATGACATTTCCTATAAACTCACTGTCCAGTGATTCCTGGATATAGGTGGCAATCTGCGCATGGTCACCTCTGTCCAGTACACCATGTTCGCGGTGCCCTGCCACCTGGTTGGCCGTATGCACACACCGGTAACAAAGAATGCAACGGGTCATGTGCAGTTGAATGTAGGGCCCCAGGTCAATGCGTTCGAAGGTGCGTTTTTTAAATTCGAACCGGGTGCCTTCTGTTCCGTGTGCATAGCTCAGGTCCTGCAAATCACATTCGCCGGCCTGGTCACACACGGGGCAATCCAGCGGGTGGTTCAACAACAGAAATTCAACCACACCTTTTCTGGCTTCCAGCACCGCGGGGTTGGTAATATTTTCAACCACCATTCCATCCATCACGGCGGTGCGGCAGCTGGCCACCAGCTTGGGCATGGGGCGCGGATCCGCCGCAGAACCTGCAGCTACTTTTACCAAACAGGTACGGCAATAACCACCGGTCTTTTCCAGTTTGCTGTAATAGCACATGGTTGGCGGCACCACATCACCACCAATTTTTCGTGCAGCCATAAGAATGGTTGTTCCCGGCTCCACTTCTACGGTGATGTTGTCTATGGTTACTTTAAATAGTTTTTTTTCGTCTGACATAAGTCAAAAGTCAAAATTAAAAAGTCAAAAATCGTCTCCTCAGTTATCGGCATTCACCACTATGGTGGCAATTATTTTTGAAATCTCGTCTGCTTCCTTCAACAATTCATCAAGCTTGGTTTTGTTGACTTCTATTGTATCCCGAATCAGGCAAAGCCAGTATTTTGTTTCGTTGGCCGATTTCAATGCAATCACATAAAAATTTATTCCAGTCTTTCTTCGAACTACCCGCACTTTCCTTCCACAACAGTTTGCTCCTATTGAATGTAGCGCTTCTAATTAACTGGTCAAATAAAGAACTATAAACCCTGTCATACTTACATTCTTTCACAAACAGATACTAATACTCTTTGGAAAAGAAAAAACATCTATGGCGAATGTTATAAGGTTTCTCTTTGTCCTCAAGTATGTTTTCAAAACCCATAGCAAGTCAAAATTAAAAAGTCAAAAGTCGGGGCTCCGGATATATGAGAGCTCTTAAACTATAGTGACTCTATTTTTTACTTTTGAATTTTGACTTTGCCTTCTACCCCACTGCTACTTCCAGCGGATCGGCATAATGCGCCAATCCAAAATTTCTTTTTTGTGCTTCTTCCGGATTCAATACGTGCCATTCAAATTCATCCCGGAAGTGACGGATGGCGGCTGCCACCGGCCAGGCCGCTGCATCACCCAAAGGACAAATGGTATTGCCTTCGATCTTGCTTTGTATATCCCACAGCAAATCAATATCACTCATCTTTCCCTTGCCATGTTCAATATTATACAGGATCTTTTCCATCCAGCCGGTTCCTTCACGGCAGGGCGAACACTGTCCGCAGCTTTCATGACGGTAGAAGCGGGCCAGCGTCAGTGTATGACGAACCACACACTGGTCTTCATCCAGCACAATAAAACCACCGGAGCCCATCATGGTTCCTGTTTGAAAGCCGCCTTCGGCAAGGCCTTCGTAGGTCATCATTCTTTTTTCGCCCTTGGCTGTTTTTAATAGCAAATTAGCAGGCAGAATAGGAACCGAGGAGCCACCGGGAATACAGGCTTTTAATTTTTTTCCATTGGGAATGCCGCCGCAATATTCCTCGCTGTAAATAAATTCTTCTACCGAAATGGTCATGTCAATTTCATACACACCCGGCTTGTTGATATTGCCGCAGGCAGAGATCAGCTTTGTACCGGTGGATTTTCCCACGCCAATCTTTGCATATTCTTCTCCGCCAATAGTAATAATAGGAACGACGGCGGCTAACGTTTCCACGTTGTTTACAACCGTGGGACAATCCCATAAACCTTTTACCGCCGGGAAGGGAGGCTTGATGCGGGGATTCCCTCTTTTGCCTTCCAGTGATTCCAGCAAGGCGGTTTCCTCGCCGCAGATATAGGCGCCGGCGCCACGCTGCACATAAATTTCCAGGTCGAAACCCGCTGCCCAAAATATTTTTTCCCAAGCCATCCAGCCTGCTTTGGCTTCCGCAATGGCCTGCTCTAAAATATCGGGTATCCAGGCATACTCGCCGCGGATGTACACATAACAGGTGTTGGCGCCCAGGGCATACGATGAAATGATCAATCCTTCAATAAAAAGATGCGGAAGGAACTCCATCAGGTAGCGGTCCTTAAAGGTTCCCGGCTCCGATTCATCGGCGTTGCAAACCAGGTAACGGGGCACGCCTTCGGGCTTTGCCAAAAAGCTCCATTTCATACCGGTAGGAAAGCCGGCGCCGCCACGGCCGCGCAAACCGCTTTTCTTGACTTCTTCTATCACCTCGGCCTGGCGACATTTTAAATGCCTTTTCCAAAGCCGCATAGCCGCCGTTCTTCCGGTAGACATCGTAATAACGAATGCCTTCAATGTGTGCTTTTTCTAATAATAATTTTCTACCCATCTATAATGTATAATGCAAAATGTAAAATGTAAAACAGTGATCACCTTTTTCATTTTACATTTTAATTTTTACCTATTCAGCTTTTGGTTTATCATGATTAAACATCCAGTGAATACCATATTTATCTTTCGTCATCCCAAACCTTGCGCCCCAAAACGTATCCTGCAGGGGCATGGTAACCTGACCTCCGTCGGCTAATGCCGCAAAGGTTTTTTCAATGGTTTCGAGATCATGAAAGTTTAATGACAGGCTAACCTGATCCCCACTGCTCACACTTACACCCGGAGGGCAATCGCTAACCATAAATTTCAGGCTACCGGCCTCAAATACGGCATGCAGAATTTTATCCTTCATGCTTTCGTCCTGCGCCATATTAGCATCGGCAAAGGTTTGCGAGTAGGCTACTTTGCCGTTCAATGCTTTTTCGTAAAAGGCCAATGCTTCTTTGGCATTGCCATTAAAATTCAGGTATGGGATGATTGCTTCCATAATTATTTTTTCTTTTTTGTTTGGTAATTGTATGAATCAATTGCCAGTTCCAGGTTCTTTGCATTTTTTCCTTTCCGTATCTTATTTACAACACCATTAACCAAACCGCCCAAAAACAACCCTACCCCGGCATATCCTGTTGCTGTAACATTGTGATTGTTATCCAATCCTTGTGTTGCCAGAAGCATCCCCCCTATTACAGCGGTTGTATTGATCCACGACCACAGTTTTGCCTTCTTTTGCGTTTCATCATATACAAGGATGTACTCCATCGCCGGGGCATAATCCTGTACATACTCCTTAACCAACTGCGGAGCAAACCTGTTTACGGCTCCGTCATCGCCCTTTTGTATATAATATACAGGCCGGCTTTTAGTGCGCATGTTGCCTCTGCCATTATTAAAAGAGCTGGGGCCTTCAAACTCGGTATAGGTTTCTGTACCTACATACATATTGATCAACCCTTTTTTAAACCGTGGAGCAAACTGTCCGCTTATCCTCCTGTAATATGCAGCTTTATTCTGGTAAGCCACGACTTCCTTTACGGGAATTCTGGTTTCCTTGTCAAGCTCAATAGTTGACTTTCCAAACAGCGGTGAACGTAGCACGGCCTCGTTAGCCTCGATTACTTTTCCGTCAGTGGTTTGTACAAAGCTTTGCTTGTCCTTATCTCTTGCCGCATAAGTATCTTCCTGAAATTTTTTTATACCGGAACAGGAAAACAGGAATGGGCTGATAAGCAGTAATGCCAAAGAGCTTAGGTTCACATAACGAAATTTTATCTTCATAGCAGTTGTTTTCCGTTGGTACCGGTAATCAAGTATTCAGCTTTTTCTTTTGCTCCTTTATAGCCGTAACGTCAGGCTGCAAAAAAAAGACACAAGAACTTTTAATTATTCCTGGCAGCACTCGCTCTGCACTCCTCTATGATCTGATCTACTTTTTCTTTGGTCAGATGTTCTTTGTAAAATTTCCCCATCTGCATCATGGGCGCATACCCGCAGGCACCCAGGCACTCCACCGTTTTTAAAGTGAACATGCCATCAGCCGTTGTTTCACCCACCCCGATGCCTAACTTCTGTTTTATATAATCAATGATCCCGTCGCTGCCCTTTAGCATGCAAGGTCCTGTCTGGCAAACTTCAAACAAATATTTACCAACCGGTTTTAAATTATACATGCTGTAAAAGGTAGCCACCTCGTACACTTCAATAGGTTTTAGTTGCAACAGCCCCGCCACATGGTCCATCGCTTCCACGCTCAGCCAGCCGCCGTTTTCTTCCTGGGCCAGATGCAACAAGGGAATCAGTGCACTTTTTTGTTTTCCCTGCGGGTAACGTGCAATGATCTCCTGTACTTTTTTTAATTTTTCCTCTGAGAATTTCATTGATAAGTCAAAATTCAAAAGTCAAAATTCAAAGGCTTCTTCTATTTTGACTTTTTACTTTTTAATTTTTACTTTTTAACCATCCATCTCTCCGGCAATCAAATTCAGCGAACTCATTACCATAATTGCATCGCTGAGCATGCTGCCTTTTACCAACTCCTCAAAAGCCTGATAATAAATAAAACAAGGTCTTCTGAAATGCAGGCGGTATGGCGCTCTGCCGCCATCGCTAATTAAATAAAAGCCCAACTCGCCATTGCCACCTTCCACGCTATGATACACTTCTCCCGGTGGAATATCAACCTCACCCATCACTATTTTAAAATGATAAATAAGGGCCTCCATTTTTGTATATACATCCTTCTTCTCGGGCAAGTAATATTCCGGCACATCGGCATGAAAGATCGTTGCTTCCTCACCTTTAAAGTCCTGTACTTTTCTATACGCTTGTTCTATAATTCGGAGCGACTGCCACATTTCCTGATTGCGTACCAAAAAGCGATCATAGCAATCGCCGGTTTTGCCCGTAGGAATTTCAAAATCAAAATCCTGGTAGCTGCTGTAAGGTGAGTGCACCCGCACATCGTAATCAACACCCGCGGCCCTTAAGTTAGGACCGGTAAACCCGTAGTTCAAAGCCCTTTCAGCACTAATAGGACCGGCGCCAATGGTGCGCTCCATGAAAATGCGGTTGCGGGTAAACAGATTTTCGAATTCCTTTAATGCTACGGGGTATTCTTTCAAAAACTTTTCCAGCTTGGTAAACGCTATATCATTAAAGTCGCGTTCAAAGCCACCAATGCGTCCAATGTTCGTCGTCAGCCTTGCGCCGCAAATCTCTTCCCAAATTTCATAGATGTGCTCACGGTATTGCATCAGGTACAAAAAGCCGCTGTAGGCGCCGGCATCAACACCCATAACGGAATTGCAAATAAGGTGATCGGCAATCCGTGCCAGCTCCATGATGATAACACGCAAGTAATCAACCCGCTTTGGCGTTTGAATACCTAACAATTTTTCGCAGGTAAGGTGCCAGCCCATGTTATTGATGGGACTGGAGCAATAATTTAAACGATCGGTAAGGGGTGTAATTTGATAAAGAGGTCGGCGTTCAGCTATTTTTTCTATAGCCCTGTGTACATACCCAATCGTTGATTCAGAAGAAACAATTCTTTCGCCATCCAGTTCCAAAATATTCTGAAACACACCATGCGTAGCCGGGTGCGTGGGACCAAGATTTATCCGGGTGGTTTCTAGGTTAATGCCACCCTGTGTAAATGATTTTTCTGTTGTTACTGACATTATTGAAGTCAAAATTCAAAAGTCAAAATTCAAAAGGGGTTCCTCTATTTTGACTTTTTACTTTTTAATTTTTAATTTACTGCACTGCCTCCAATTCTATCAACCTGCGCTTCGCCAGCCTCTGGTATCTGCCTGGGTGAACCATCTGCCTGGCGATTACCAAAGTCGAAGCTGCCGCCCTCTTCCAAACATCTCATCATCTTTATCAATCCTGGTTTGATCTTCTACAGGATATTCTTTCCGCAAAGGAAAGTAGTCCATCTCCTCAACATTTTGAATCCGGATTAAATTGGGATGCCCAACGAAATTCACTCCAAAAAAGTCATAGGCTTCCCTTTCCTGCCAGTTTGCAGATTCAAAAAGTTTTGTTGCACTAAACACATCGGGTTTTTCGATGGGTGCAAAAACTTTAAACCGTATACGGAAGTTGGCTACCAGGTTGTGCAAATGATACACCACTGCTATTTCCCTGCCCTTGTATGCAGGGTAATGAACCGCAGTAAGATCCGTTAAAAATTGAAAAGACAACTCCGGATCGTCATATAAAAATTGCAGCACTTCAAGGTTTAAATCCTTTGGTACTTCAAAAGTGAGCATCCCATAGGGCTCTTCAAAGCCGAAGACCTGGTCACCAAATTTTTCTGTTAGTCGCTGCCTTATTAATTCGTTGGTCAATGCCATATCAATTCAACAATTTGATAATTCGACAATTCGACAATCAATTGGCACATTGGCTAATTGTCGAATTGGCTAATTGCTACTGTATTCCGTAACTCTCCAATAATTTTTTATAATGTTCGCTGCTTCTTCTTCTCAGGCTTTCTTTGCCCACCAATTCCTGCACTCTCATAAATCCGTCCAAAATAGCTTCAGGCCGCGGAGGGCATCCCGGAACATACACATCCACCGGAATCACCTGATCAACGCCCTGCAATACGCTATACGAGTCGAAAATGCCGCCGCTGGAGGCGCAGGCGCCAATAGCCATCACCCAACGAGGTTCGGCCATTTGCAAATACACCTGCCTTACCACAGGCGCCATCTTTTTGGAAATCAATCCTATCACCATCAGCAAATCACATTGTCGTGGGGAGAACCCAACTCTTTCGCTTCCAAACCTTGCCAGGTCGTAATGCGAAGCCATAGTGGCCATGAATTCGATACCGCAACATTTGGTGGCAAATGGCAGTGGCCAAAGTGAATTTTTCCTTGCCAATCCAACGACATCACTCAGTTTGGATGCAAAAAAACCTTCTCCCTGATAGCCATCGGGCATATCAACAATGCTGATATCCTTTTCTAAAGGCTTTTCTTTAATATTATATGAAACCGGACGAGCCATAGATAATTTAAATTTGAAATGTAAATTTGATAATTGTCAATTCGACAACTTTGATTTGCACATTGGCAAATTATCGATATTGCCACATTCTTAATCTTCCCAATTCAGCGCTCCTTTTTTAACAATGTAGATGAATCCACAAAGAAAGAAGCCAATAAACATCAACACGGCCCAAAAACCGCTCCAACCCAATCCTTTGAAATTAACCGCATAAGGATAGAAAAAGATAACCTCCACGTCAAACAAAACAAACAGAATGGCTACCAAAAAATACTTGATGGCCATGGGCTGGCGGGCATCGCCATGACTGGCAATACCACTGGCAAAGGTCTGCAGTTTATCCGATGTCTGGCGTTTGGGACCCAACAGATGAGTAACCACCATCAGGGTGCCAATCATTCCAACCACAAATAACAATTGAAGAGCCACAGGCAAATAACTGGCTGCGCTGTTTACATCCTGGACTGCTTTAGTCACATCTGTTTGAAGAAGGTGAAGCATAAGTTTTTCAAATGGGCACGCAAAAATAAGCCAGAGTCGGCAATCTTCCGTTTAATATTTCCATGAGTTTTATCAATAGATAAAGCCTCTCGGGGAGAGGCTTTATGTTTATTTGTTATAAGAAATACTACTTATCCTTTTTTCTTAGGCTTTGCCGGCGGAGCGGTTGTCTTAGGTTTGGTAGTCTTAGTATCGGAAGACGAGCTACCAGTACTTCCTTTTGATGATGAAGAGGGAGATTTAGTGCTGGCAACCTGTTTAATATTCAAAAGGTTGGTATTGGTAGGATCAAACTCCAGTCCTTTATCAGCAAATGCAAGAGCGGCAGCCTTGTCGTCTTTTATATTATAGCTATAAATAGCCAAGGTTTGAAGCGGCTCTGACGCCCAGGCTTTTAAACCGTTCTTTATCAGTAGCAGCAATATCCAGCGTTTTTTGGTAAGCAGGCATAGCCAGGCCTTGTTGCATAGTGGTATCAATTCTTTCCCGGGCAAGGGCACTCCAGTAATAACCGTAAATGCTATCAGGAGCAGCGGCGGCATAGGCTAAAGCCAGGCTGTCTGCCCTTTGATAATCGCCCCCGAAAAAGAACGAAGCTGCGATATTTACCAGTTCGGCCGGGTTTGTTTTTTCACCCCGCAATTGATAAGACATGAGGTCGAGTTCACCTTGCAACAATCGTTGCCCGCTGGCTTTTGCATCCTTTGCCGCTTCATTTAAGAGCGATACCTGCCTGGAAAGAACGCTATCCATTTGAACCGCTTTAAAAATATCGGCACGGATAATATCAGGATTGCCCTTACCGCAGGAATAAGCATGCATCAAATAATCTTCACCCCTTAAATCTTCTTCTTTTGCTTTTGCAAAATATTCATTGGCATATTGGCAGGCTGTTGTCGTATCCTGGTTTCCAAGGTAGCTGTACGCCAGCAAACGATATACACGGGGCCTGGGATTGTTATTGGTTTGGGCAACAATGTTTTTAGCATTGGTGATGGCATCGTTGAACTTCTTTTGAACAAACTGGGTTTGAGCCAGGAAGTATTGATTCTCGGGGCTGGGGTCTGAACTGCTGATGTATTTGTTAGCATAACCTTCTGCAGCAGCAAAATCTTGTTTACCCAGCAGGTTATAATAATACAGCTGCTCATAAGCCGGAGCAAACTTAGGATCGGCGGCAATTACATTGTTCAGGTTTTCCAATACAACACCCCAGCTGTCTGGTTGCCTGTAATTGGTTTGCGTCATGTATAACATGGCTGTCCGGAATAAAGCAGGAGCATAGTTGCCTGCTTTGCGATACGCCTGAACAGCCTCGCTGCCCTGGTGCTTTTTGCGGTAAGCATTACCTAAGTTTAAAAATATATCAGGATTGGTAGGCGCCAGTTGTGCAGCTTCGTTCAATTTGGCAATGGCATAATCCAGGTCGCCTTGCTTTTTTGACTCTGTATAGGCATTTACATTGGCGCGGCCAATGGCATTTAAAACAACAGGATCGTTTCCTTTTTTGCCCTTGCTGGCTGTAATGGCCTGCTCAAAATGCTGACGGGCACCAGCCGGATTACCTTGTAAAAGTTCTACATGCCCTATTCCCACCAACACAAGCGGCGCATTGCCATTTGTTGCCAAAGCTTTATCGTATATGCTTTTGGCACCGGCTATATCATCCTGCGCAATATAGGTTTGGCCCAGCCAATAAGTAGCTTCTATATTATTTGGATTAGCGGCCAGCAGTTTTTCAAAAACAGCCCTTGGCGCTTTGGTATCTTTCCGCATAAAAATTGTTTACACCCTCCTGCACATTTTGAGCAAAGGCACCCACGGACAGGAAAGCAGCAAAAAACAAGACAATAGCCGATTTCTTCATTTTCTTTTCTTTTAAGATTTAAAATTATTCAGTTTCGTTTATTTACTAGTTGTTAATGTTTAGCTCTATTGTTCTTTCAACTCAGCACGTCGAACATAAAAAGGCCGGAGTGCAGGATATAAATAGGCACGTCTGAAAATCAGTTGTCCCCGCTCACTTTTTAAAAAATTGGCAAACCCGTTACCAAGTCCTGAATGATGCTCCTTTAATATATATACCAAATCACGTACCATGGGGTAACTTTTGGTATAGATGAGATATTGAACCGGTTGTACAAAGGCATTGGCACTGTCGGTACTTTCCACCCGGGCAACCCGTATTTTTTTCAGGAAACTCTGTTGTGTGGTATCATCTTTATTTCCCACCCAGCTCACACCAATAAAACCTACAGCATTGGGCGTTCTTGACACATAATCTATCACGCCTTCACTGCTTTCAGCGGCAACAGCATTCGATCCAAGGCTGCCACCGTTAAGTACGGAGTCTATCATAAATCGAACCGTGCTGGTTGCTTTTAGGCCATCAAATACCGGAATTAAATTTTCTTTACCTTTTCCGCTTACCAGGTTTTTAATGTCGTTCATGGTAAAAAAGGAATCCTGCGCCGCCGGATGAACGATAACCGCTATGGCATCATACGCTACTGTTAATTTTTCAGGCCCTATTTTCAAAGAATCTATCATTAAAGCCCTTTCGCTTTCTGTAAATCCCCTGGTAGCAATGACCATACGAATGGAATCCACCAAAAAATCTCTCAGGCAGTCCGCCTCGGGTTTATATTGAACAATGATCCTGGTATCCGGAAAACTGGCCTCATACACTTGCACCTGTGCATCAATTACCGGCCTGAATGACTCGTCGCAACTTATATGAATGACCCCCTTATTGTACCTGTCAGTGGGTTCAGCATTGTTTTTTTGCTTACAACCTGCATATAAAAAACAAAAAAGAACCAGGCACCACCCAAACACACTCCTCTGCTTTTTAATCATTGATAATAATTCTTTTTATAACCCCTGTAGATTCTCCAGACCTACCGTACAAAATAAAAACCCCGCCCAAAAACTTATCCAAAGGAGAGGGCTCCCTGTTAAAAACATTAAACCCCAGGGTTTCATACAAAAGGAAATAAACACCTATCAGTATAATAATGGCCCCCATAATGTAATCCATCACGGAACGTACACGGGTAACCTTTTTTCTGTGCTCGTCTTGATAATCTTCTGCCATACGCTTAATTGGGTGGAGCAATTTAAAACTTTTTACTGTTCAAAGCCTACAAATGTTACAGGCTGTGTAAAGGGAACAACTACCGGGTGCCCGTTTTGAATAGCAGGTTTCCACTTGGGCATTTTCTTTAATACCCTTATCACCTCATTATCAAAAGCATTTCCTCCGGACCGCACCACTTTGAAACCCGTAACAGATCCGTCAGCATCAACCAAAAAACTGATGAGCACTGTTTTTTTCTCGCCGGCTTCCAGATCGGCAGGGGTTTGCAAATGCCGGTTCAAAAACTTTGACCAGGCCTCGGGCCCTCCGGGAAATTCAGGACCTTTTTCAAGGGGTACGAATCCGGATTTCCTCATTTTCATTATCTGGTTGGTTGAGAACGTGTTGGCATGTTCGGGCTTTGTGACCGTTTGAATTTCCGGAACAAATTCTCCGGTCTCGTTGCTGGTGGAGATGGCTGATAATTTTATTTCATCAATAGGCTTCAGTTCTTTATCAGGGATTTGTGATTTTCAACCAGTAAATTCTTTTCCGTTAGCTTGTTTGGCCACATTAGGCTGCGGCGGAGGGGTAGGCTGAACCGGTGGCTCTGGTAGTTTTGGCGGAATGGGAGGAATATCAATAACCCGAACCTCCTTGCTTTTCACTCTGTGCATACGAATTGTTTGCAGAGCTGCTTCCTGGCTTTAAAAAGAAAATGAGTAAGAACTATGGAACTTAACGCAATACCAAGCGCCATACTCAATCTTGAATTGTATTGCCGGCGTAAAACATAAGCACCATACTGTTTGTTTCGGTTGTCAAAGAGAATGTCTAACAAATCTGCTTTGAGGATCTCATGGCTGGTCATGGTTAAAAATTTTAATTGAGATGCAGGGCAGAAAAGTTTCCATAATGAAAGAGCAGGCAAAGTCAAAATTCAAAAGTTAAAAGGCAAAACTTGCTCTAACTTAGTACGCCTCAAATTATTGCCGATTGCCGATTGCCGATTGCCGATTGCCGATTGCCGATTGCCGATTGCCGATTGCCGATTGCCGATTGCCGATTGAACCATGAACCTCTTAATTTTGCACACTTTGAAAGAATTATCTATGAAGATTTTAATGGTGTGTTTAGGAAATATTTGCAGAAGCCCTTTGGCAGAAGGCATATTGCGCCACAAAGCAAAACTTGCAGGACTTGATTGGGTCATTGACAGTGCAGGCACAAACGGCTATCATGTGGGCGAAGCGCCACATCATCTTTCCCAAAAAGTAGCAAGGTTAAACGGTGTTGATATTTGCGACCAGAGGGCCCGGCGTTTTGTAAAAGAAGATTTCGACCGCTACGATAAAATTTATGCAATGGCCGATGACGTGCTGGATGACATAAAACGAATAGCAAAGGACAAATATGATCCCTCCAAGGTTGATTTGTTCTTGAACGAATTGCATCCGGGCACGAATGCTTCTGTTCCAGATCCCTGGTACGGAACAGAGCCAGGCTATCATGAAGTGTACAAATTGATTGATGAAACCTGCGATGCAATAATTCAAAAGGCAAAAGTAAAAATCCAAAAAGCTTCCTCCTGACCTTACTTTTGCCCGAAGTTTCGGACTTTTTATTTTTGAATTTTTACTTTTTATGAAACCTTCCATCCCACAAGGCACCAGAGATTTTGGACCCGATGTTGTTCGTAAACGATCTTTTATTTTTACTACCATCCGGAATGTATTTGAGCTCTATGGCTTTCAGCCTCTGGAAACCCCGGCTATGGAAAACCTGGACACCCTAATGGGCAAGTACGGGGAAGAAGGCGACAAATTGATCTTTAAAATCCTCAACAATGGTTTAGACAATCCGGCCAAAGAACAACAAACCAGAGAAGAGTTTGAAAAAGTATTAAAAGGCAGGAACACAAAGGCCATTACAGAACGGGCCTTGAAATATGATCTCACCATTCCCTTTGCCCGGTATGTGGCGATGAATCATGGTCAGTTAACTTTTCCCTTCAAGCGTTACCAGGTACAGCCTGTGTGGCGGGCCGACAGGCCGCAAAAAGGCCGCTACCGCGAATTTTATCAATGCGATGCGGACATTGTAGGAAGCAACTCCCTGATCAATGAAGTGGAGTTTGCCAATATCTATAACGACGTTTTTAATCAACTGGGAATTACCAATTACGAACTACGAATTAACTCCCGCAAAATATTGGCAGCCCTGGCAGAAGTTTGCGGTGGTGCTGATAAAATGATGGACATCACCATTGCCATTGACAAACTGGATAAGATTGGCATTGAAAAAGTAAAGGAAGAATTGGCCCAAAGAGGGTTAGGGGAAGATCAAATTACCATCATCGAAAACTATTTGAATATTGACGGCAGTAACGAAGAAAAACTGGATGCCATCAAAACTTTATTAGGTGCTTCAGAAACGGGCAAAAAAGGCATTGCAGAAATTGAATTTGTCTGGTCAATGGCCAAAGCTCAGTGGTCAGCAAATCCTGAAGCAAACAACACTTCACTCACCACTCACCATTCACCATTAATCATTGACTTCACGCTGGCCCGTGGCCTTAATTACTACACCGGCATCATCTTCGAAGCCAAAGCCCCTGCCGAAGTAAAGATTGGTTCTATTGGCGGTGGTGGTCGCTACGATGACCTGACCGGTTTATTTGGTGTTCCCGATATTCCGGGTGTAGGCATCTCCTTTGGCGTGGACCGTATTTATGACGTGATGGAAGAATTGAAATTATTTCCACCCACTGTGGAACAGGGAACGAAAGCCCTTTTCTTTAATTTAGGCGAAGAGGAAAGCAAAAAAGCTTATCAATTACTGCAACAACTACGGCAAAAAGGAATTGCCTCGGAGCTGTATCATGAACAGGCGAAATTTGATAAGCAATTCAAATACGCAGAAAAGAAAAACATTCCCTTTGTAATTATCATCGGCTCCAAAGAACTGCAGGAAACTACTTGTACGGTAAAAGATATTCGCAGCGGCGAACAAAAATCTGTAGCATTTGAAAAACTATCAGAATTTTTGTTTATTTGACGCTTATTTAATTATTCCTTTATATGAAACGTACACCATTACTAACTGCTGTAGCTGCGGCTATGGTATTCATCGTATCCTGTAAAAACAATGCAAAAACAGATCTCAACATTCCGAAGGATGCTTCCGTTGTAGTGCACATCAACAGTTCTTCCCTTTCTACAAAACTTAGCTGGGAAGAGATCAAAGCCACCAATTGGTTTAAAGAAATGTACAATGAAGCCAAAGATTCCCTGGCTCAAAAAATTTTGGCAGATCCTGAAACTTCTGGTATTGACACAAAATCTTCACTGGCCTTTTTTATGAAAAAACACGGCAAAGGTGGATATGGTGTGTTTGAAGGAAGTGTAAAAGACGCAGCAGCTTTCGAGGCTTTCCTCAAAAAATCAAATAAGGCTGCCCAAACAAAAAAAGAAGGCGACTGGTTTTTCATGAACAGCAATGAGAATGGAGTTGTATCATGGAACAGTTCAAAATTTGCCTTCATTATAGATATGCCTGTGCTGGCTGCGTCAGATTCTTACACATTTACGAGCACGGGGAATGCGAGCTTTCCAATAGACAGTCTTAAAAAATTTGTAACCGGTGTATTAACATTAGAGGATGATAACAGCCTGAATGAGGATCAGCGCTTTGTTTCTCTTTTGAAAGAAGAAGGCGACATTCATCTTTGGATGAACTCCGAGAAATTATACTCAGGTATGGTAGGCGGCGTAATGTCCATGATGAAATTGAGCTCACTAATTGAAGGCAATGTGTCGGCGTCCACGTTGAATTTTGATGATGGAAAAATTACCATGAAATCAAAACAATATTATGGTAAGGAATTAACGGACCTCATTAAAAAGTATGAACCCAAACCTATATCAGCCGACGTAATTAACCGCATTCCTTCGCAAAATGTGATCGGGGCTTTTGTCATGAATTATCCGCCTGAAGGCTGGAAAGCTTTCATACAACTGGCAGGGTTTGATGGAATGATCAATGCCGCCTTGGGTAAGTATAATTCCAACCTCGATGAACTAATGGCAGCTTATAAAGGTCAAATGCTGATTGCCGCTACAGATTTCACGATCAAACAGGAAAAGCAAACTTTTGAAGGAATGGATTATACGCACACTTCTAACAAACCTGATGTTAAGATGTTGTTTGCCCTATCGGTTAAGGATAAAGCTTCTTTTGATAAACTGATAGGTATTGTACAAGGTCAAATGAATAATGAAGCAGGTGAAAAGGTCCTTTCACAGGTCAATTTTAAAGTGAACAACGACTGGTTTGCCATCAGCAATTCGGCTGAAACTGTAGATAAGTTCTTAGCCGGGGGCAATAACAATGTTCCCTTTGCAGATAAGCTCAGCGGCCATCCTTTTGGTTTATACATAGATATTCAAAAGATCATGAAATCCTCACAGCCTAGTGTAACCGAAGCTTCTGCTTTATCAGCCCTCGAAGCATCTATGAAGCTTTGGCAGGATGTGGTGATAACAGGGGGCGAAATAAAAGACGGTGCTATGGCTGCGGAATTTGTAGTAAACATGGCTGACAAAAAAACAAACAGCTTAAAACAAATCAACCAATACATTGAACAACTGGCAGCTCTAAAAAAAGCACAGAGGACTGCGGCGAACAATACCGAAGTCATAGATGCTCCAATGGCTGTTGACACGATAGCCGCTCACTAAACTTTCAAATACTAAAGCCACAGTCCATCCAGGTAACTGCGGTGGCTGTGGCTTTTAACTTTTAGAAAATGCATTTATCATTAACGCAGCTCTTACCTGCCTATTTTGAGCAAAGCCGAAAACATGGCTCTGAAATATGGGGCAAAGATCTTCAGTTCAATAAGGATGAGTTTATAAAAATTGTAGCGCCATCAGGCAGTGGCAAAACATCCCTTATGCATTTTTTATATGGATTAAGAAACGAGTATTCAGGCTCTATTTCTTATAACCAGCGAAACATACAAGGGTTCACAACGGAAGAATTAGCTGTTCAAAGAAAAGAACACATCAGCATTGTATTCCAGGATCTGCGCCTGTTCCCTGAAAGAACCGCGTTCGAAAACATTGAAATCAAGAGGCAATTACATCCTTATCATCCTGCTGAAAAGATCACAGAGATGTGTGAGCGATTGGGCATTGGCAACAAGCTTCAGACACGCTGCAAGATCTGTTCTTACGGAGAACAACAACGCATTGCCATCATTCGTGCCCTAATGCAGCCCTTTGACTTTTTATTACTGGATGAACCGTTTAGTCATTTAGATGATAAAAATTCACAAAAAGCAATGGAGTTAATGCTGGAAGAAGCACAAAACCGCAACGCAGCTATTGTCTTTGCCGACCTTGAACGCATTGATTATTTTCCTGCCACCCGCATTTTTCATCTCTAAACTTTTATTGTGAATCCTTCATTCAAACCTATAAAACCTTTATTGCAAACGGGTACCAATGCAGCCTCACGATGGTTCTCTTATATTGGCCTTGGCATTGGCGTTTTATTGCTCCTGTGTTCTGTACAAATGTTCATCAACATTCAGCAACTGCTCACTAAAAACAGCATTCACAAAAACGGTTTCGATTTTATTTCGGTCACTAAGAAAATAACCAACGAAACCATGGGGCAGCCCAATAAAAATGTTTTTAACCAGGCGGAAATCGAGGAACTAAGATCACAACCCTTTATTGAAGGCGTTGCGCCGCTCATTGCCAACGAGTTTCACGTACAGTTAAACGCAGGTGGTATTTTTAGAACCGACCTTTTTCTGGAAACCGTGGAAGATGAATATATAGACACCCTGCCCTCATCCTTTCAGTGGCAGGAAGGACAGCTGAATATCCCCGTTATTATTTCTTCCGATTTTTTAGAAGCATACAACGTGTTTGCACCAGGCCAGGGTTTGCCGCAAATCTCGCAGGCCACTGCCATGGGAATTCCTGTAATGATCAATTGCTATGGAAACGGACACGAGCAGGTTTTTCAAGGCAGCATTGTGGCTTTTAGCGACCGTATCAATTCCGTATTGGTACCCAAAAACTTTTTAGACTGGGCTAACAAAACCTTTGGCGAAGTAAAACAAACAGGTGCTTCAAGATTATTTATTAAAACAAAGGATGCCAGTAATCCCGGGCTGCTGAGTTTCGTTGATAAAAACAATTATAACATCAACAAAGACAAAACAAGGTTTGGAAGAACCAAACAAACCCTGCAGGGAATTTTCAGCGGACTGGGAATTTTTGGATTATTGGTTGTCGTTCTTGCCCTCATGTTGTTTTCCTTTTATCTGCAACTGGTAATTGCCAGAAGCAAGGACAGCCTGCAATTATTGCTGATGCTGGGGTATTCTCCGCGTTGGTTAAGCAAGAATGTTTCCAAACAATTTGTGCCGGTATATGTGTTTATTGTACTATCCGCCCTGGCAGCTACCCAAATTATCCACTGGGCCTTTCACCATTTTGCCATGTACGACAGACCGGAGCTGTCCTCCTTTATTCATTGGTCAATAGCAGTAACTTCCGTGTTCTTAATTGCCATCGCTATTTTCACTAACAATAAACTTGTAAAAAGACTCCTCTATAAATTGTACTAATCTTTCTTTATCGGGTGTACCACCGCATAATTCGTGGCGGAATCGAACCGGCTTTCCCATTCCGGGGGCACAAAGCGGTATCCCACCCATATATCATTTTGCCGTATTTCTCTCCAGTACAGGCCCTTGTCCATTCCCTTATAAATGATGGCGCCGGTTTCCGTGAACAGGCGGGGGATATGGTCGTCTTCTGCAATCGGTTGAATCTGCACACTGGTATCTACAACATGGGCCACATAGAAGAAAGCATTGTTCTTATAAGAGTAGCTAAGAATCGTATTTCCGGAGCTATCTACTTCAGTCTTTTCTTTGGTAAAACCTTTGGGTACCACCACCGGAATGCTGAACGTCTGGGGGCCTTCGTTATAGGTAAAATCTGTTCGCCTGTACTTGGAAAATAAAAAGCAGGAGCTCAATCCCACACTTAAAAAAAGAACAACAATACCATTTTTCATTACAGGCATTCTTTCAAATATTATACTAAGCCAAAGCTTATTGACAAAGCTCATAAATCACTGCCGCTCCCTGCCCTACTCCCACACACATGGTAGCCAGCCCGTACTTACCGCCCCTGCGTTTCATTTCGTGCACCAAAGTGGTTGATAGCCTAACACCACTGCAACCCAGGGGATGCCCCAAAGCAATCGCCCCGCCATTTACATTCACTTTATTTATATCAATTCCCAGGTCGTGCACACAGGCCAGTGCCTGGGAAGCAAAAGCTTCGTTTAGTTCCACCAGGTCCATATTTGCAATGGAAAGACTTGCCCTTTTTAGCGCTTTTTGCGTAGCCGGTACGGGGCCTATCCCCATAATAGCCGGATCCACGCCTGCCACCGCCATTGAAACCACTTTTGCCATAGGCTGCAAATCATATTTTTTTACCGCCTCCCCACTGGCCAAAAGCAGGGCGGCCGCTCCATCGTTGATGCCGGCTGCATTGCCGGCCGTTACCGTTCCCCCCTTTACAAACGCCGGTTTTAAAGAAGCCAGTTTTTCCAGGGAAGTTTTGCGGGGATGTTCGTCTGTATCCAAAAAACGTATGGAGCCTTTTTCACCCTCCACTTCTACAGGCACAATTTCCCCTTTCCACTTGCCTGTTTCCAGGGCCGCAAAATATTTTTCCTGTGACGCCAAGGCAAATTGATCCTGCGCCTCACGGCTGATCTGCCATTGTTTTGCTACGTTCTCACCGGTTTCTCCCATACTGTAAGGGTAATGCGCCTCTTTCAATTTATTGTTTACAAAACGCCAGCCTAAAGTTGTGTCATATACCTCTGCCGTACGTTGAAAAGGTGTCATTGCTTTTGGCATTACAAAAGGAGCACGGCTCATGCTTTCCACGCCACAGGCTATGATTAGTTCTGCATCCCCGCACATAATTTGCCTGGATGCATCCATAATAGCCTGCAACCCTGAAGCACACAAGCGGTTCACGGTAGTTCCGGGAATGGTTACCGGCAAGCCTGCCAGTAAAGCCGCCATGCGGGCCACATTCCGGTTGTCTTCTCCGGCCTGGTTGGCGTCGCCGGCAATCACATCTTCAATAGCCGAGTGATCAACCGATTTATTTCTGGCCAGCAGTTCTTTAATCACATGCGCCAGCAAATCATCGGGGCGAACAGCACTTAACATACCGCCGTATTTGCCGATAGGTGTTCGAACCGCATCTATAACATAAACATCTCTCATTTATTAACCAGGTTTTGAATGATTATTGGGCGCCTGTTGTGCTGTGTCCGGCTGCTGGCGGATCACTCATTTTACGGCAACAAGACTATTGAGCCCCTACGGATCAAAGCCCTAGTACAAGTTGCATCAAATGAACAGTTACAACCGGCAAAGCAGCGCAAGATACTATGAACACAAAATTTATTTACTCAAAACATAAGTACGTTTACGCCTTGTAATGGCAATGGAAGCACCGTCCTTGTCGCCTTCCAGTATCAGATCGGCCACTTCTACTCTTATGCTTTTTACCTTTCCCTCGTCGTTACGATAAAAAAAGGCTACGCCATTATGGTCGGGAATACTAAAAGTATCCTTGCTTACCCTGACAAGTGCGCCGGAACCAATGCTGGAGCTGGCAAACAAAGTGCCTTCCTGAATGCTGATTTCTACAGAAGGCGTGGGACTGCCTTCCTTGAAAATATAAACGCCTTTGTATTCGTGTAAAGTAGAATCCTGGGCAAAAGCAAAATAGCCGGTAATACAAAGAACAAATAAGAAAAGAATTTTTCTCATGGCTGTAGTATTAAGATTAAATATACTGAAATCGGAAACGTAAAATGCACCCGGACACTATTCCTTTTAACAAAGCCATCAGGGCAATAAAACTATCTTTGCACGATGGCCGAATCAGCAACAGTAAAGGTTAAACAAGGGAAAAATATTCGTCAGCTAAGTCTGCCGGACCTGGAGCGTTTTTTTGAAACCATGGGTGAAAAAAAGTTCCGGGCCAAACAGGTGTGGGAATGGCTTTGGCAAAAACATGCCCTTTCTTTTGCCGATATGACCAATCTTAGCAAAGAGCTTCGCCAAAAATTGGGCGAAAACTTTTCACTGCCGGCCCTGATGGTTGATGCCACGCAATACAGCGCCGATGGTACGGTAAAATCCCGTTTTAAAACACACGAAGGCCATCTGTGTGAAGGCGTGTTAATACCTACAGAAAGCCGCTATACGGCTTGCGTTTCCTCGCAGATCGGCTGCTCTTTAAGTTGTAAATTTTGCGCTACCGGTTATATTGAACGAAAGCGCAACCTTGATTTTGATGAGATCTACGATGAAGTAGTTTTGATCAATCAGCAATGTGAAAGAGTGTACGACAAAAAGCTCAGCAATATTGTATTCATGGGCATGGGTGAACCCTTGCTGAACTATAAAAATGTTTTAAAAGCCATAGATAAAATAACGGCGCCGGACGGGCTGGCCATGAGTCCAAGGCGCATAACCGTTTCTACTGCGGGTGTAGCCAAGCAAATCAAACAACTGGGCGACGATAAGGTAAAGTTCAAACTGGCTCTGTCATTGCATGCGGCCAACGACAAAAAACGGCACGAGATCATGCCCATTAATGATAGCAATAACATTCAGTCGTTGGTGGAGGCCCTCAATTATTTTTACGCCCAAACCAAAAACGAGATCACGTTTGAATACATTCTTTTTAAGGATTTTAATGATTCCCTTCAGGATGCCGATGAGCTGATCAAACTCTATCGCCGCGTACCGGCCGATCTCATTAATCTTATTGAATACAACCCCATTGATGCCGCTAAGTTTGAAAAGCCCACAGAAGATAAGGTAGAGGCTTTTATGAGCCATTTGGCAAAGCATAAGGTAAATGCCCGGTTGCGCCGCAGCCGCGGAAAAGACATTGATGCCGCCTGTGGTCAACTCGCCAATAAAAATTAATGCGGCTCAAGATTTGAGCAGATTAGGATTAAGAGAACCAAGAAATCATCTACAAAGCAGAGTCTTCAATTATTGAAGACTTTTTTATTTCCAGCCATCCTCCAAAACATAGCTCATACCAAACTGCTTTCAAATTGACAGCAAGACACGTCAAACGTGAGACGGCAGACGTGAGACAAGCGAACTATAACCGAAGAGCTTCTACCTGGTTTGACGTTTCACGGCTGGCTTGAGAGCAGTTGAGTATCAGCCCTTCTTAACTATAATTAACCTTAATAAACAATTTTCTATTAAACCCGCTGGCCCTGCATCGGTCTCTTATACATTCAATTTTAAAAACACAAAAAAAGATATGAAAAAGATTATTACCAGCGCCTTAGTACTTGCATTAACCATTGGCGCAGCGCAAGCCCAATCCACTTCCACTGAAAAAGGAAAAGATCACAAAAAAGAGCAGCGAATGAACAAGTTCGAGGGTTTGAACCTGACAGCCGATCAGAAAGCTAAGATGAAGTCGATTCGCGAAGAACAAAAAAAGGAAATGCAGGCTTTAAAGGATAACAAATCCGCTACACAAGAACAAAGACAGGCGCTGCACAAAAAGTACAGGGAACAAATGGAATCTGTTTTAACGGCCGATCAGAAACAGCAACTGGCTAAAATGAAAGAAGAAAGGAAAGCCTCTGCTAAGAAAGGCGACTTCAAAAAAGGTTCGGCAAGAAAAGGAGAATTTAAACGCAGCGGCGATTTTGAAAAAGAATTAGGACTGACCCAGGAGCAGAAAGATAAAATGGCCAAGATCAGAACCGACTATAAAAGCCAGTTTGAGACCTTGCGCAATGATAACAGCTTAACCAAAGAGCAAAAGAAAAGCAAAATGCACGACCTGATGAAGGCGCAGCAGGAACAAGTAAAAACGATTCTTACAAAAGAACAAATAGAGAAAATGCAATCCTTTAAAAAGGATCGCTCCTCTAAAAACACGAAATAACTACTGGGACCCGTTCTCAGCCTACTGAAAACAAAAGACCGTGTGCTGCACGGTCTTTTCTATTTTTGTACCATGAAGAAGAAAACTGGCTTCGAAAAATTTATGCCCGGCGAGAAGAAAGGTGCTGCTAAAAAAGAACAGTTCCGGCAGGAGAAAAAGAAAATAACCAAAGAACGGAAAGAGTTCTTTGAAAAGAAAAGGCTGGAAAAAAGAGGCGACGTCTTACCTGCGGCACAAGGCGCTTCAAAACCTGTTCTTACAAGAACAATAGAAGAAAAAATGCCCTTAAATAAATATATTGCCCACAGCGGGGTTTGTTCCAGAAGGGATGCGGTAGAGATTATTAAAAGCGGCAAAGTGAAAGTGAACGGCGAAGTGGTTTCGGAACCCGGCTTTAAAATTTCTCCGAAAGATGCTGTGATTGTAAATGGCAAAAAGATCCACCCGGTTAAAGACCTGGTTTATATTTTACTCAACAAGCCAAAAGATTACATCACCACAACAGAAGATGAAAGAGGACGCAAAACCGTACTGGACCTTATTCAAAGAGCAACAGACATAAAAGTGTACCCGGTGGGAAGATTGGATAGAAACACTTCGGGTGTGTTACTACTTACCAACGATGGAGAATTAACACAAAAGCTTACCCATCCCAGCAATGAGATAAAAAAACTCTATGCCGTTACACTCGACAAGCCGCTTACCAAAAATCATTTTGAGGAGATACTAAAAGGGGTTCCGCTGGAAGACGGCATAGCGCATGTGGATGTACTGGCATATACGGACAATGCCGACAAAACCCAGGTGGGCATCGAAATACACAGTGGCCGCAACCGGATTGTACGCCGCATCTTCGAACATTTTGGCTACGATGTAAAAGGCCTCGACCGGGTCATCTTTGCCGGCCTTACCAAGAAAAATGTGGACCGGGGCAAATGGCGTTTCCTCACCGAAAAAGAAGTAAGGGATCTCAAGTATTTTAAGAAAGGAAAATAAACCGGTTGCAATAGAGAGATTGTTTCCCGTCTGACCTTTCACGTTTCACCAAAAATCAGTTCATGGCATTTAAGATAGACGAGCATATAATTGCAGAAGATGAAGATTTAGTAGCGATCAATAAACCATCCGGTTTACTAACTATTCCTGACAGGGAAGGAAAAGATATTTCCTTAAAGCAAATACTGAAAAATAAATACGGCGAAATATTCACCGTACACCGCCTGGATAAAGACACCAGCGGTATTGTTGTATTTGCCAAAAACGAACAATCGCACAAACACCTTTCGCAGCAGTTCGAAGCCAGGGAAACAAAAAAGATTTACAATGGTCTGGTGTTGGGTTCACCAGCTCAAAAAGCAGGCGTTATTAATGAACCCATTGCCGAACACCCAAACAAAAAGGGTTTAATGACCGTTTACAAAAAAGGAAAGGAAAGTATTACAGAATATGAAGTGCTGGAAAAATTCAAATTGTTTTCCTGGATGCAGTTCCGCATTCTTACCGGCCGCACCCACCAAATAAGGGTCCACATGAAATTCTTAGGTCATCCCATTGTATGCGATGTATTGTATGGTGATGGCAAGCCGGTTTTTATTTCACAACTAAAAAGCAGATATAAACTTTCACAATCCGAAGATGAGGAAAGGCCTTTATTAAATCGTATGGCCCTTCATTCTTCGCAATTAAGTTTTAAAGGATTGAAAGGAGAAGAATACAACCTGGAAGCTCCGTTGCCCAAAGACCTGCGGGCCACTTTACAGCAGTTAACGAAATGGAGTACCTCCTGAACTTCCCGTTGACAAAGAACCGAAAGATGAAGAGTGCGACGCAACAACAGATTCATAGTAGCCATACAGCCCGGTACAAAAAATAAAAAAGAGCCCTTAAACGGGCTCTTTTTTATTTTTCAGAAACTATGTATTAATGCCCAGATCAGGCATTCTCCTCAGGCACCGGCGTATAACGCAGATAGGGTTTTACCACCTTCACACCTTTGGGAAATTTTTTTATAGCGTCTTCTGTTGAAATGGCTGGAACAACAATCACATCTTCCCCACGCTCCCAGTTGGCAGGCGTAGCTACACTGTGCTTAGCGGTTAATTGCAATGAATCAATCACCCGCAGCACTTCGTGAAAGTTTCTGCCGGTAGAGGCAGGATAGGTGATCGTTAATTTAATGGTTTTGTCAGGCCCGATAACAAATAAGGAACGCACTGTTGCGGTGGCAGAAGCATTGGGGTGAATCATGTCGTACAACGTAGCTACTTCCCTGTTTTCATCCGCAATGATGGGAAAATCAACCGTGCAGTTTTGTGTCTCGTTAATATCATTTACCCATCCAAAATGTTTATCCAGCGGATCCACACTTACGGCCAGCACCTTTACATTGCGCTTTGCAAATTCTTCTTTTAACAAAGCGGTTCTTCCTAATTCAGTGGTACAGACCGGTGTGTAGTCGGCAGGATGGGAAAATAAAACGCCCCAGCTATTACCAAGGTATTCATAAAAATCAATGTCTCCGGCAGTCGTTTTTGCTTTAAAATTCGGGGCGGCATCGCCAAGTCGTAGGCTCATAAAAAATTCTTTTTGGTTAAGAAATGAGTTATTCTGAAATCACTATTTCATATTGGATAGGAGCGTTTTTTTTCAGCATAGCGGCAACGCCACAATATTTATCAAGGGAGAGATCTATGGCCTTCTTTACTTTTTCACGGTTCTCTTCCCCGGTTTTAATCCGGTATGTTAAGTTAATGATTTTAAAGACTCGCGGGGGTTCATCCGTTTGTTTGGCTTCTGCATCCACCTGTAAATCGGCAAAGGGTACCCGCATTTTTTCAAGAATATCAACTACGTCTATAGCCGTGCATCCCGCCAGGCCGCTTAACAATAAAGCTTTTGGACTAAAGCCTGCGTTTGCATCAATCTCAATTTTTGAATGGTTCTGAAAGCTGTCAAAAGCATGGCCGGTTTTCCAAATGGTGGTTGTTTTCATTTTGTATTACACGAATTATTATGAATTACACGAATTTACCATCGTGCTGATTAGCTTTTACTGATGTTTATCATGTATCCAGCTGCACTGCTGCTATCATCGCTGGTTGTGTCACTCACTTGTACGGCTGGTAACTCTATTCAGCTTTGTTCCATTATCCCGCTAAGTGTCACTCCTCTTCCAAATCTTTTAAACTATGCTTTTCATTTTGCAGGGCATTGTCCAGCGTCCAGTCAACCGCCTTTTTAAAACTATGTTGCCGTACCGGGCAGTCCTGTTTTTTACAAATATGACATTGAAAATACAGGCAGCCGTCGCAGTGTACAAAAAACTCCAGTGACTCTCCAAAATTACTACGGATCAGCGTTCCCAATTCATCAATTTCGGCGTGCGCCTGGTGAATATTTAAATACCAGGGAACGGTAAGGTGGCAATCTATATGTAATACATTACCGTACTTGATCACACGAAGATTATGCAGGTCGATCCAGTTATCCCGGCGGTTCTTTTCCAGCACATCCACCATTTTTTCCAGCAGGCTCATATCCGCTTCATCCATAATACCCGCCAAAGAAGCCCTGATAATTTTGTACCCGGTGTAAATAATGAACAGCCCAAAACCAATGGCCACGGCGCCGTCAATCCACAAATAATGCGTAAGGGAGATCAGGATCAAACCGCCAATAATCGCTATGGTGGAATAGGTATCGGTTTGCAAATGTCTGCCGCTGGCCATCAGTGCCAGGGAGTTATTCTTTTTCCCTTGCCGCAGTGAAATAAAACCCAGGACCCAGTTAATCACTGCCGTGCCCCCAATTAAATAGATCCCCACATCCAGCTGACGGATGGGAACGGGGTTGATAAGGTTTCTGACAGCGCTATAAATGATTATCAACCCTGCAGATAGCACCAGGGTTCCTTCTACGGCCGCTGAAATAAATTCCGCTTTGCCGTGACCGTAAGGATGGTCAATATCGCGGGGTTTGGCCGATACATATAAACTATACAAACCAATAAAACCTGCCACCACGTTCACGATGCTTTCCAGGGCATCGGTTAGCACAGATACGGAGTCGGTAAGATAATACGCGGCAAACTTGGCGATCAACAGCACGGAAGAAGCAATAGCAATCCAGCGTTGTAGCTTAAGGTTACTCCTGCTTTCCTTTGAGACCGTTGCCAATGAAAACTATTTGTGTGTAAATTAAATGGATTGATAACGATCCTGGATGTAGGCCCAATTCACCACCTTCCACCAATTGGCTATATAGTCGGGTCTTTTATTTTGATAGCGCAGGTAGTAGGCATGTTCCCAAACATCCAACCCCAATAAAGGAAAACCCTTTACATCAGAGATGTCCATTAAGGGATTGTCCTGGTTTGGCGTAGAACCGATACGAAGTTTTTTATCGTTATCTGCAAACAGCCATGCCCATCCACTGCCAAAACGGTTTTTCCCCGCATCGGTAAACTGTGTTTTAAAAGCATCGAATGAGCCAAAACTATTGGTTATAGCGGTGGCTAATGTGCCTGAAGGATTATTGCTGTTACCGGGCGCCATACACTTCCAGAAAAATTCATGGTTATAGTGCCCGCCGGCATTGTTGCGCATTTTGGTGGAAAACTTTGAAATCCTGTTCAGCACATCCTCCAAAGGTTTGGAAGTATCCACCCCTTCGGCTTTTGCAGCGTCCTGCAAATTAGCAGCATAGCCTGCGGCATGTTTTGTATAATGGATTTCCATTGTTTGGGCATCAATGGCTTCCTGTAAAGCATCATACTTATACGGTAAAGGTTGTTGCTGAAAGCCTGTATGGAATTTACCTGAGCTTATTTGGGTTGCGCCTTTAGCCGCAGAACACGATAAAATAGTGGAGCCAACACATAGTCCTAATCCGGCTTTACCAGTGGTGGCAATGAAATCACGACGAGATTTTAAGGGTGCCATAACTATTTTTTTATGAAATTAAGAACTTATGCTGTCGTTTTCCGTCCAAACCATGCCTTTAGTTTTCTACCCGCACGGGAATACCACTCCTTGTTGAACAATTGCGAATCCCGCATGGCCTTATAAGTAAGAAACAATCCTATGGGAACAAGAAACAAGGTGGACAACCACATTCCAATGCTTGGATCAACAGATCCTTCTTTTGCAAATTTTTCGCCGGTGGTGCTGCTAAAATAAAAGAGCATGAAAAATATGATGGCAAATACCAAAGGACTACCCAGGCCGCCCTTGCGGATAATAGAGCCCAGCGGTGCTCCAATCAGGAATAAAACCAAGCAGGCTACCGACAGCGATATTTTGCGGTGCCACTCAATTTGGTGCAACCGCAAATTTCTTTGCTCTTCCTGGTATTGCGCCGCAATCACTTCATTGTTCACTTTTATGGAGCTGAGAATGTTTTTCACTTTCTGATGCACCAGGCTTTTGAGACTATCCGGTATTAATTGCTCAAAACTTTTCGCTGTCACTTTTTTCTGCTCAACCTTCCAGTTACTGTCTATATATCTTGAAAAGGGCAGGGTTCCGAACACTTCCCGCTTTACCCTTGTAGCCGTTCTTGTATTATTTTTTTCAATAGAATCAATGGCTACCCCCAGCTGCCGCATGCTTAACATACGGGCATTATTCTTATTGACGCTGTCGGCCGTACGCTGCTGCAATCCAAAAGAACTAAGATCAAATTGCCGTTTGTATTCCTTAAAACCCATGCGGATAAAATCAGTACTGGGCGATTGGTTGCCTTTTTCTTCATAACGCCAGCCATTTTTTAAAATAAATTCCATGTAGCGTTTGTTCTCAGAAACCCGCATCACCCCATCGGAAGCAATGATAAAATTATCCTGCAGCCCGTTTGATTGTTCGTAAATAATGATATTCCGGATCACACTGTCGTTCTTTTCCTTCTCCCCGATTTTAATGGCAAACCCGTTCAATTTATCGTAGAACACCCCTTCTTTTAAATCAAAGGATGGCTTGGCGTAAACAATATCCGCCAATAAGGTTCTGGACTTTAGATTGGCTACCGGAATGATATAGTTGGAAAACAAAAAAGCAATCCCGCAAATAAAAAGGGTAACAAAGAAAAGCGGCCGCATAAAACGCAGCAGCGAAATCCCTGCTGATTTGATGGCGATCAATTCATAACTCTCCCCCAAATTGCCAAAGGTCATTAAAGAAGAAAGCAAAACGGCAAGCGGCAGGGCCAGAGGCACCAGGGAGGCACTTTGGTACCAGATGAACTCCAGGATAACATTAATGCTCAAACCCTTCCCCACAAAATCATCAATGTAGAGCCAAAAGAACTGCATCACCAATACCAATACGGTAATGAAGAAAGTAGCTACAAACGGTCCTATAAAAGCTTTGATGATAAGTTTGTCAAGTTTTTTAAACACTATTGCCGGCTGCTTTAATTTTAGAAAATGGAAGGCTCAAAAATACATCTTTCGTCAACTGAGTTGGATTTGGTTTGCAATGCAGAGATCATCTTAACAAAAAATACCATTATCCGAAAAACCATTTCTCTTTTTGAAGAGATACAGGAGATAATAGTAAGGGAAAATAAATCCGGCGTGGGTAAACCATTTTCCGTTTCACCAAAAATTTCAAAAGGTGAAAATTATTTGGGCCTGCCTTATGTGGTTTTGGATTATCCCCGCTTTTCCGAAGGGAATAATTTATGTTTTATCAGAACCATGTTCTGGTGGGGACATTTTTTCAGCAGCACCTTGCAACTATCCGGCACATACAAAAAACGATTTACAGAAAAAATAATCGCGTCTTACGATCTGCTTTCCGATAACCATTACTTCATTGGCATTAATACCGATCCCTGGCATCATCATTTTGAAGAAACGAATTACAGAAGGATTGATTCGGTAAGCCTAAAAGCATTTGAAGCGGCTTTATATGAACAGCCGCATATAAAAATTGCTGCAAAGTGGCCATTGGAAAAATGGAACCTTGCAGCAACATCTCTGTTAAATAGCTGGAAACTTTTGGCCGGCTTAATTACCTAAACGGTGAAAAAGATCTTTCACCTGGTGGTCCCATAACCTGCTTTGATCTTTGATCTCTTTTTTGTCTGCAAAATCTTTAATTACCAAAATCGTTTGATTGGTAACCTCCGATTTTTCAATAGCGAATTCAAAATATTCATCCTTTGGTGCATGCGACCAATGGAAACGGATAAATTTTTCTTCTTCCTGGTCCAATACTTCTGCAGTGTCAGCAGAACCATTCCATGAAAAACTAAAAACGCCATCCTCATCATCCACTTTATCGGCAAACCACTCCTGCAACCCCGAGGAGGTGGCTAAGAAGTCATAAAGAATAGTTGGTGAACACCTCACAGGATATTCCAAAGTATAAAGTTGTTTTTTGCTCATCTTAATCCATTAATTCTTGTCAATGGCTGCAATAATAGAAAAATAATCAATCCCTCAAAATTTTTTTCATCTTATTTTAAACTTATTTCACCGCTCTTTTTTAGGGTTTTCCAGAAAAACTAAAAAAAATTTTTTTTCACATAGTCCTTTTTGTTAATTTGGATGAATAGTTCAGCGTGAGCTGACTACAGAAGACCAGAACTGTGATGGATATTTTGGGATCATAACCAAAACTAACTTAAAACCTAAATCTTGAAAATAACCATCTAAAAAAACCAATCCTATGAGCATGCGTCAACTCAAGATCACGAAGAGTATAACGAATCGTGAGTCTCAAAGTCTGGAGAAGTACCTCCAGGAAATCGGCAAAGTAGAACTAATCACTCCTGAAGAAGAAGTCCGCCTGGCACGGCTTATCAAGCAAGGCGACCAGCCAGCCCTCGACCGCCTCACAAAAGCCAATCTTCGTTTTGTGGTTTCCGTTGCCAAACAGTACCAAAACCAGGGACTTTCTTTACCTGATCTTATTAATGAAGGAAACCTGGGCTTGATTAAAGCCGCCCAGCGTTTTGATGAAACCAAAGGTTTTAAATTCATTTCGTACGCCGTTTGGTGGATTCGCCAGTCCATTTTGCAGGCATTGGCCGAACAGGCCCGAATTGTGCGTTTGCCCCTGAATAAAGTGGGACTGACCAACCGTATTCAAAAAGCCTTTTCTCAACTGGAACAAGAGTTTGAAAGAGAGCCTTCGGCAGAAGAACTGGCCGATTTGCTGAATATGGAACTGGAAGAGGTCACCTCTACCCTTGGCATCAATGCCCGGCACATTAGTGTTGACACGCCTTTATCAGAAGGTGAAGAAAGCACCCTGCTGGATGTATTGGAAAACACCAATGCCGAAAAAACCGATGCCGAACTGGATCACCGCCAGTCTTTAAAAACAGAAATCGACCGTTCGCTGCAAACCCTTACCGAACGGCAAAAAGAAGTGATTTGTTATTTCTTTGGCATTGGCGTGGATCACCCGCTGAGTTTAGAAGACATCGGCGAAAAGTTTAACCTGACCAGGGAAAGAGTTCGCCAGATCAAAGACAAGGCCATCACTAAACTGAGGACAACCCAAAAATGTGATTTATTACGCAGTTATTTAGGCGCCTAAGCATTTCCATCCACCATCCTTGTTATCTTTGCGCAAACTTGTTTAGAGTGAACTTAGGTTCACTCTTTTTTTATCGCTGATTTCACGGATTTTAGTGGATTTCGCAGATTAGGGAGAAAAATAGTCCGAAATCTGGCGAGGCTACAGAAAAGATAATCGATTGCGCCATGAAGGTGCACCGGTGCTTTGGCCCGGTCTGGTAGGCATTTTGTGCTTTCGAAGTTGATAAAAGCTGTTATAATCAAATTCTTAATTATTTAAAATATTTGATTTAGAAGTAGGATTGTTACTAAACTTTGGAGCGGAAAGCCTGCCATTCAAAAGGCTTATCAACACAAAGAAAAATCCGTGAAATCCATTCTAAATCTTTAAATCCGCGATTATGTTTGAAAGTTTGCAGGACCGGTTGGAAGGTGCCTTTAAAAACCTCAAAGGCGAAGGCCGCATTACCGAATTAAATATTGCAGCTACTGTAAAAGAGATCCGCCGTGCATTGGTAGATGCCGATGTGAACTATAAAATAGCCAAGGATTTTACCGATACGGTAAAGGATAAAGCCCTGGGCGAAAAAGTGCTTACCGCCATTAGTCCCAGCCAGTTGATGGTAAAAATTGTGAAGGACGAACTGGTGCACCTCATGGGTGATGAAGCGGCTGATTTCAACAGCCAAAGGCGCTCCTGCTGTTATTTTAATTGCCGGTTTACAAGGTAGTGGTAAAACCACTTTCAGCGGCAAACTGGCCAATTACCTGAAAAAGCAGAAAAAGCTTTCCCCGATCCTGGTGGCAGCCGACGTCTATCGTCCCGCCGCCATGGAACAGTTACGGGTGCTGGGTGAGCAAATTGGTGTGGATGTTCATATAGAGCTGGAAAATAAAAACCCGGTGGAGATTGCCCAAAACGCCATTCGGGAGGCCCGCAGCAAAAACAAAAACGTTGTTATCATAGATACGGCCGGCCGCCTGGCTATTGACGAGGCCATGATGACCGAGGTAGCCAACATCAAAGCCGCTGTCAATCCGCAGGAGATCTTATTTGTGGTGGATAGCATGACCGGCCAGGATGCTGTAAATACCGCCAAGGCCTTTAATGACCGTTTGGACTTTTCAGCGGCGTGGTACTGACCAAATTGGATGGTGATACCAGGGGTGGTGCCGCACTTTCCATTAAATACACGGTAAACAAACCCATAAAATTCATCAGCAGCGGTGAAAAGCTGGATACGCTGGATGTTTTCTATCCCGAGCGTATGGCCCAGCGTATCTTGGGCATGGGTGATATCACCACCCTGGTAGAAAAGGCGCAGGCGCAGTTTGATGAAGAGCAGGCCCGCAGGCTGGAAAAAAAGATCCGCAAAAACCAGTTTGATTTTGCTGATTTCAAACAACAACTGGAGCAGATCAAAAAAATGGGTAATATCAAAGACCTGATGGCCATGATACCCGGCGTGGGCAAGGCCATAAAAGATATTGACATCAGCGATGACGCCTTTAAAGGCATCGAAGCCATTATCAATTCCATGACGCCGGAGGAAAGAGCCAACCCCGATTTGATTGACGGCAGCCGCCGCAAACGCATCGCCAAGGGAAGCGGAAAGGACATTACCGAAGTAAATGGTTTTATGAAACAGTTTGAACAAATGCGGGAAATGATGAAAACCATGAACAAGATGCCCATGGGCCGGATGATGCCGGGAATGAGGAGGTAATGTAGTAATTTTAAATTTAGCAACTGTGCAAATGAAGAGCCGCTTACGGAGCAACATTTTCAAATTTTCTAATTTGCTAATTTTCAAATTCTATTGTTTGCATTTTAAAGCTGAAAGCTTAGATTTGCACACTTAACAATTATTGTTTCACGCATTTAAATTTCTATTTAAGATGCCAGTTAAAATCCGTTTACAAAGGCATGGGTCTAAGAAAAGACCCTTCTACTTCATTGTTGTTGCAGATGCACGCAGTCCCCGCGATGGTAAATTCATTCAGAAATTAGGTACCTACAATCCTTTGACAACACCTGCCACTGTGCAGCTGGATCGTCAAAAGTCGTTGGAGTGGTTGCACAAAGGTGCTCAACCTACTGATACCGTTCGCAAGATTTTATCGTACAAAGGAGTTTTATACCTGAAGCATTTATTGCGTGGTGTATCTCTGGGCTTGTTTGATGAAGCAACAGCGATGACAAAATTCCAAAGTTGGCATTCTGAGCATGAAACCCAGATCAGAAAACGCCAGGAAGAAGCTCAACGTGAAAGAAGAGGCAGAAGAAACCCGCCCTACCAGCGCCGCGAAAGAAGACCGGCTCCTGGTGCAGGTTCTGAAGGCTAATTCCGCATCCAAGACCTTCAAAAGATTAAATCCCGCTGTATAGCGGGATTTTTTTTGACCACGGATTTCGCAGATGTAAAGGAACTTCACTGATTCTATGCTTCTCTTTTCCTCTGTGCGAAATAATTTTTATGTACCCAGCAGAAGAATTACTATTTAGCCCTTGTTGCGTCGCACCCTTGTACGTTCAGTAACGCTATTCAACAATTTGGAAGAGCTTTTGACTTTTTACTTTTTACTTTTGACTTTTTACTTTCCATGACAGAATATTTTAAAATAGGCAAACTGGTTACCACCTTCGGATTAAAAGGCGAACTGGTTCTAAAACATAATCTTGGCAAAAAAACTTCGCTGAAAGGCCTGACTGCCATTTTTATTGAAGAACGAAAAGAAAGCTTTATTCCCTGGTTTGTAGAAAGCACAAAAATTAAAAACGAAGAAGAGGTTTACCTGAAAATAGAAGGCATCGACACCCGTGAACAGGCCCATAAACTTACCCAAAAAGAAGTATGGCTGCCGGAAGCCGATTTTAAAAAATTCTCTTCCAAATCCTCCCCTATTAATCTTCTGGGCTATGAAATCATTGAAGAAGATACACGCACTGGGAAAGATCCTGGAAGTCATTGAACAACCGCACCAGCTTCTCTGCCGTATCGAGATCAATGGCAAAGAAGCCCTCATTCCTTTACACGAAGAAACCATTATAAAGATTGACAAAAGAAAGCAGCAGGTTATAGTCTCGCTGCCTCCAGGATTACTGGAAATTTATCAGTAGACACCCCGGTTGCCCTGATGGCGTTTCTGGCCTGTATCATGTGCCTTTGCTCATGCGCTATCAGGAAACGGAAAGTATCGCCCAGTTTCAGCCGTATCATTGTGCTGATGGAAGTAGGCACACGAACCTGCTCCAGGTTGCGCTTACGGGCGGTTTCCAGCAGTTGTATTAATTTATTCTGGTGCTCGTAAAATTCCTTAAAAACACCTTCCACATTTATACCCCGGTCGGGACGGTAGCCCTTCATTGCCTTCATCCTGTTTTTTACTTCGTACACATTCTTGGGCATCATCATATTGGTAAAATAATTACCAAAGAAGCCGGGCACAAACCAGGCATTCACTTCTTTTGGAATATGTACCATAGCTTTTTCTATGGCGGGCAGGTAATACCGGTTGTACATATTTAAATGCTCCAATGCCTGGGCCGCACTCCACTTTCCTTCCTCCGGCGGGTAACTCAGTTTTACATTATCGGCCTGCTGCAAATGTTCGGCGGCCGCTATCAATTGGCGCACATCAGCTTCTAATTGGTCAATGAGTTCTTCGCTTTTAAACTTTTTCATAAACTGATTTTTTACAAAGCTATTTCCAGTGTAAATGCAAAATCTTTGCCTATACCAAGATTTTATATCCGAACCGTGCCCAAAAGCCTGCTAAAGGTAGTAGCGTCAATGCCGAGATAGGACGCCAGGTATTTATGGGGAATTAAATTAAGCACCTGTGGACTTCTTGTCAACAATTGACGAAACTTTTCCTCTGCACTAAAACATTGCAATTCCACCTGTCTTTCCAAAACTCCTTTTAAAGCAAACGCCGTGGATTTTAAAATAAGCCGTTGAATATTGGGGAACGATTCCATCAATTGGGCTACTTGCTGATAATTGGTTTTTAAAAAACTACTGGCGGTTAAGGTTTCAAAAAAATACCCGGACGGCGTTTGGGTTAAAAAAGAATCGGCGATCCCGGAAAAAGAATACGGATAGGTAAATACGATCGTTGCTTCTTCATTCTTCCGGCCTGCATAAAAACTCCGTTGTACGCCTTCCAATACAAAATATAGATTTCGTTCCGTTTCACCGGCTGCCGTTAAAATGGTTTTTCGCTTACACGAAAAAGGCTGCCAGATGGATAAAAAAGCAGTCCGCTCTTCTTCTTTTAACGGGTGAATGGAAGCTATAAATTTTTGAAGGGCATCTGTATTCAAGCAGCAGCTTTTTTGTTCGTTAAAGTTAATGGCAAAGGGCCAGATAAGATTATTTTTGAAAAGTGTCTGCCCCCACACGTTATATTGCCCATTTTGATTTGGATGCCTTTTTTGTTTCGGTGGAATTATTAAAAAATCCGCACCTGAAAGGCAAGCCCCTGATCGTGGGTGGCGATGGGCAAAGAGGCATTGTGGCTGCCTGCAGCTACGAAGCCAGAAAATTTGGTATTCAAAGTGCCATGCCTTCTTTAACGGCAAAGCGTTTGTGCCCTCATGCTATTTTTTTAAAAGGCAGTTATCACGAATACAGCAAGTATTCCAGAATGGTCACGCAGATCATTGCCGGTTTGGTGCCGGTGTACGAAAAAGCTTCGATTGATGAATTTTATATTGATATGACGGGCATGGATAAATTTTTTGGCATCAGTCAATATACAAGAGCGCTAAGAGAAAAAATTATGCGGGAAACAGGCCTGCCTATTTCTTACGGTTTATCCACCAGCAAACTGGTAAGCAAGATGGCGACCAATGAAGCCAAACCCAATGGTTATTTGGAAGTGCCGGCCGGCAAGGAAACGGCTTTTTTGTGGCCCCTGACCGTTGACAAAATTCCCGGTGTAGGAAAGCAAACCCAGATAGAATTACAAAACATCGGCATTTTTACCATTGAGCAAATTGCCAAAACACCCGTGGACCAGCTGGAATACCGCTTTGGCAAATGGGGAAAAAAATTATGGGAAAAAGCGCATGGCATTTCGGGCTCCATCGTTGAGCCGTACAGCGAACAAAAATCGCTTTCGCATGAAAATACCTTTCATGAAGACAGCAACGACCTCAGTTTTCTACATAAAGAACTGGTAAAGCTGACAGAAGAAACAGCCTATGACCTGCGGCAGGAAGAAA
>CAVOOL010000015.1:0-82399 GCA_963697545.1 uncultured Bacteroidota bacterium
AGGGCAACCTTCGATGTATTGTAAATCTTGTCCTTAATTGCCATAAACAGTTGGTAGAACAAGTTTAAAAAAACCAGCCTGGGTTGCGGTTGTCATCTGTATGCTGCTTAGGGACTCTCTCCTACCCCTATTAGAGATCTTGACATTAGTATGTATCGAACCTGAGATTGTAGTTCTTGTAATTGTTGACAGAGTCGGAAAGTGAAAAAGGGTTTAAGAGATTAAGGGTTTAAAGGTTTAATACCAACCCGTCGTCAACTCTGTGATTTCCTATTACCCCTTCACTATTCACTTTTCATTTTTTACTATGGACAGTAGCATTTGATAAACCTGAAACCAGTTTAGTATAAAATATTCCAATTCTCCTTTTAATCTTGCTGGTGACTTTGTAATTCTTTTGAGAGGAGCTTCATTATTTGGTACAAGACCTTCAGATCATCAAAGAATCGGTTTGAAAATTGTCCAATCGGGGTCGCGAAAAGCTTCATCGAAAGATGAGGCTTTTTTGCTTTAGTAGCTCTTGAATTAAACTTCTATTATCTGATGTTTATTATTGCAATAGCCAAGAGGTTTTATGCATTTGTATTTATGATTTGTAATTTATCAATGGAAGCGCCATATACATGTAGCTTTTCTTTTTCAACATCAATTTCTTTTTCATAAACCAAACCTATTTTTTTCAGCAACTTAATGGAACTACTGTTTTCAGGAAACGTTGTGGCGAGAATATGTGAGAGGCTACGTTTTTGAATTAATTGATGTAAGACAGCACTTGTCGCTTCATAAGCATATCCCTGTTTGCAGAACTCTGGCAAAAAAGCAAAACCAATGTCAGGGTGTTCCAAATAGTCCCGTTTAATGTAGGTGACCAGTCCGATCTTGTCCTGATTGCTCCGGCGTTCCACTACCCAATACGAGATATTCTTGTTTTCTAAAATTCTTTGGATATAAGAACCTGCTTCGACCTGAGAGGTAACGTTCCTGTTTCCTATAAACCTAAGCCAGCCCTCCGTATTGACTAATTTAAGGATGAAGTTGTCATCGGTTATTGTTAATGGTCGTATGAAGAGCCGCTCTGTCGTTAAAAATTGAACGTTCATTTTGAATGAATTTTCTTATGCTAAACTGCTATCAGCCGTGAGCTGTCAGCCGTCAGAGGTGAAGCTAAGTACATATGCTTTCCATAGTTCCCTCCCCTCTCACGTTTGCCGTCTCACGTTTCATTTTTTTTCTGCCATCAACAAAATCTCAAACAGGAATTTCAACCTGCACGCTACTGCCCTGGCCGGGAGTACTTTTAATTTTCATTTTACCGTTTAATACTTCGGCCCTGCTGTAAATATTTTTCAACCCAAAGCCTTTGGATTTTTTTTGGGGATCAAAGCCCACTCCGTTGTCTGAAATTTTTAACCTGACCATTTGTCCAACCAACCTCAGATCTATCCCCACCATAGACGCCCTGGCATATTTAATGACATTAAGGATCTGTTCCTGTATGATCCGGTAAATAGCCAGTTTGGTTTTGTTTTGCATTTTGTTAAGCTGATCCCGGGGTGAAATCGACAAGTCCACTTCCATTTTATTTGACAGGCGCAGCGTGGAGGCTATCTCATCTATCGTATTGGTAAAATCGTCATTATCAAATGAGGGAGGTATCAGGGAATGAGAGAGATTTCTTATTTCATCTATGGCACGGTTAAGCGCATCACGGCTTTTTTCCAGGCATAATTTTTCCATTTCTCCATCCGTACCCAGCGCTGTATCAATCAGTATTTTGGAAGTGGTTAGCAACTGGTTGATATTATCATGTAGTTCCCTTCCAATAATTTTTCTTTCCTGCTCCTGCGCTTCTATGGTCAGTTCCGCAATTTCTTTTTGCCGTTCCAGTTGTTGTTCCATCAATAAATCGGCGATATTGGTTGATATACCACCTACGCCATATAGTTCGCCATTGCTTTTATATAAAGGAAACTTCACGGAGTAGTAAGGATGCAACTGGTCATCCTGCAAAATGTCTTCACGAACTTCAAAGCTTTTATTCTCCGTGATCACTTTTTGGTCAGCTTCGGCATATTTTCCGGCAAAGGGTTCTGGAAATATCTCCTGGTCTGTTTTGTCCAAAATTTGTTCCCTGCTTACATGGTAAGTTTCTTCAAATTTTCTGTTCACCAAAATATAGCGGCCCTTCAGGTCTTTAATAAAAATGAGAGCAGAACTATAGTCCATGATCGATTGCAATAAGCGCTTGCTGTCGGTCAATAATTTTTCGGTTTTTAAACGAAGTTTTAAATGGTGCCACAGGAGTATAAAAGTTGTAATGATGGTGAGCAGCAAAAGGGCAACAAGTACTGAATAAAAAATGGTAAACCGGCGCAAGCTTTCATCGTTGGCCTGTTTCCGCGCCTGCACTACTTTATTTTCCTCTTTATGCAGATCGTTAATAAGACGGTTTATGGTGTCCATGCGCTTCAGTTCCCTTTCTGTATTCATAAGCTTTTGCGCCCCTGCAAACCCTTCCGTTTTTTTCAAATCCACCCAGCGCTGAAGAAAACTGAACTTTTGATGCACCTGGCTTTCCAAAGAGTCTAACCGCAGCCTTTGAGAAGGGGCCTCATAGGCAAGCTTTTTTAATTCGCTTAACTGATTAAATATATACCGGGTATTGGCGGCGAAGGGTTCAATAAAGGCCGTATCCCCGGTCATTATAAATCCCTTTACCCTCGACTCCTGGTCTTTGATAAAGGAGCTAAGGTTTTCCGATTCATCCTGCATTTGGCGGGCATGGTCCAGCAATTGAGAGGTCTCCTGGTGAATTTTATTGTTTCGATAGGTTATTACGGCAAGCAAAATAATGCTCACTACTACTAACAGAAAAACGATAAGAAGTTTCTGTGAAAAAGTAAATCTCATTGTACCCATTTGCAGATTACTGAAATAAAAAAATAATGCTATGCAATTTTCACAGGCGGAGATTTGAGAAAGAATAAATTTAGGAAAAAGATGAATTTCAAATATAAAGTCTGGTAGTGAATGATTTATTCTTAACAAAGAATAACGGGATGATTAGCACAGCCGTAATACTAATGTTAGTTCTAAAACTAATGTCAGTTTTGAAATTCACCCGGCTTTAAATAGTAAGCCCTGGCTTACGTTTTAATTCTGCTTAACCTGGTTCAAACCACCAAGGCAAACCCGGAGTTGCAGGCAGTTAGTTTCTCAACCTGATATACTTTTCAATATTTAACCTGTTGATCCCTGCATTCTCAACTTTCTCTATTCCGGTTTGAATAAGCGTATCGTTCTTTATGGTAATGGTAAATGTAAAATCATTGCCTTCCCAGGCCCTGTCGCTGCAATATTCCAAATGCTCGGTGTACAAGCTGTCTTTAAGGGAATAGCGGCCGCCTCCGGCGCTAAATGCAGCCGACGAATCCTTCCCTTTAGTTAGATCATGGTTAAAAAAGGCAAAATGCGTGTCATTGATAATTTTAATAAACGACAGGTTTTTTGTGTAATCGGTAACTGTGGTGTCTCCCTTTTCTATGGTGGTGCCTGAAAGCAGTTGCCAGGTTCCCGCTATTGGTGCCGATGTTGGGTTTGGCTCTTCATTTTGCGTTTTTGCAAGGCAGGAGACCATGAAGATGCAGATCCATATAAGCTCTATTCTCATTTTCATGCAGTTAATTTTAATTTTTTCCGGTGAGAGGTTTCGCAGGAGGGTATTCTGCGGTCTGTCAACTTAAATTTAGAACTTAGTTAATAAATCTGAGCTGTCCGGCATCAAATAAATCGTTGCCCGGTTAAATTAAGCTTTTTTGGGTAGTCAGTTTTGCTGCTTTAGTTTAAGCGGAATCTCTTTTACTGTCCAACAAAATGCCAGCAAACACCTGCCATATCAATTATATTAACCTCTCTGCCATAGGGTTGTTGTGTCAACTCCCCTATCCGGATGCCAAATCTTTCAGGTAGTTTTTTTGCAAGGAGATCATTGCGAAATTCTTCCACATTGCTCACTCTGACACTCACCATGAAGTTTTGTGCAAATTCCGTCTTATCATAGTTCTGCAGAATAAATTTGCAACCATCTCTTTCAAATCCGGCATAATCACCTGCATCCCAACCGAGTTTAAACCCTAATTCCTGGAAAAATTGTTTTGCACTTTCAAAATTGCTGCCCGATGGAACAAAGGGCTCAAGAGATAGAAACTTCATGTTACTATGATTTAAAAGGATTGTATCGCCAGGTCATCCACCTTCCAATACTGATCATATGTATTTATGGAATAGAAAACCTTTTGCAAAATAACTATGCCCGCCAATAACTTCATCTGTACCGGTACCTGAAACATGTATTCGGACGTCAACGTGTTGAAGGTGCTCAGCGTCTCTAAAGAGGTTATATTCTCAATTACCTCAGGATTGTTTTTGCATTTCCGGGTTTAAAGAAAGCAGTAATTGACAGGCTTCTTTTTTCATTTCTTCTTTACGCCATTCCAATTGCTGCCTAAGGGCTTGTAAATTTTCCTTTTCAGGTTTATTTATAATTTGACCAGTATACATGGGGTTAAAAAAATAAAGGGCCATACAGAGATCATGGTAATTTCCGAGTTTATTTGTTATGCTTTCTATATTTTTCTCTTTTAAAAAAGAAGGAGGCAGAAGTAAAGTCGTAAAAGAATCAATATACGTCCAGTCATATAGTAAGTCCTTTAAGGTTTTGCGTATATCATGCAAGGCTTCATCATGATAATATTGAAGTGACAATAACTCAAAAAGCGCAAGCTTCTTTTGAATAACAAAAGCCCGGGCAGGTTTGGCTTTCAACTTGTCATGAACCGAACCCAGAATCTTTTCTTTAAATCGATCAAAAGAAATTTTCTTAGCCAGCTGTCTTGCCTTTTGTTTTTGTTGCATTTCCTCGTTATGCAGCGCCTGTAAATAACATATTGGCTTTGTGAGCAGCAAACCATTGCAAATGTGGTTGATCCTTTGCTGATGTAATTGAAGGTTGCGAATATCACCGGTTGTGTTATAAAAGGATTTTATCTTCTTATTTATTTTTACTGTCTTTTTGCCGGGCAGGCTAATATTTACCAGGCGGATAAAAGCCCTCAGCTTTTTCATTTCAAGGCGGAAAGAATGTATTTCTTCTACTTCAAAATCTTCCAACAGGCCGCCGTAATGCTTCCTGATTTTTTTAAATCTTTTATCAAACAGTTTTATGATCTCACTTTGTTTCATAAAAACATACGCTCAATACCTATATCTTCTTTCTGTATGCAGGCGCAGGTGCAAATTGGCTGAGCTGTTCCGGTGTTAATTCATCCATTAAAGAAGTTAGCACGCAACAATGATGGGTTCCCTTCCAATGGAAAGGTCTGAACATTCAAATCAAACATAGTGCCTAGCTCCTTTAGCAAGTCATAAACCCTTTCAGTGACAGCTATCAATTAAACCTAAACCGCCAGTTTTATATATAAAATTTTTTTTAAATAACCAGCATTTATCTTTTTTCATTTAGTACGATATAGCGTGTATCATAGGAGTCGCATCTTCTATGCTCTTTTAAAAATTGAAGCCATTTTTTGATGGGAAATCATGGCTAAAAGATCCATTCATTCTCAATGTATTTCATATCATATCAATGAAAAACTAAGTGCCCCTCTTTATTGAAATGCCGGGCAAAGGTATTTTCAAATTTCATATACAATAAATCACTGGGCTGATTCGTAAATAAGCTGCCGTCACTCAACCTGCAAAGCAATAAATCACAGCTCAACTTTAAACTTTCCTTCTCAAAAGCCATAAACGGTGTCATCATAAGAATGAATTCTGTTCATCTCCGCGTCAGACAGAAATATTTGCTTATTTAGTTAGTAAATCACTCTAAGATCGCAGGCACGAAGTCAGAGTGATTTTAAAGCCGCCAACCCTGGCCATTTCTATGGCATAGTTCAATGCCTTTAGCGAATAAGTTGAAAAGTCGGTAGGTACTAAAATACGTTTCATAATAAAAATTCATCTGTACACCTTAAAGTTAGTACAGTATTACAATCTGCGTATGATACAGATCATAAAGTGGCACGAAACGTAACAGTTATAAATCCGAGGGCATTCGCTATTTTTTAATATAGCTTGTTCCGTTTGATTTTTCAAAAAAATGCACAAACTGCTTTAAACCAGGCTTCGCTTATTGGGGTTATAAACAATAATATTATGAAAGTGCTGCACAGCACCAGGTAAGGACAATGACAATCAGGAAAATAATGCGTTACTCAATCCAGCAGCCCTCTTTTCTGGGCCTCCTTAGTTAAGGCCGCAATATTTTTTATACCCAATTTCTGTGTAAGGTTAAATCGATGCGCCTCCACCGTACGCAAGCTAACAAAAAGCTTATCGGCTATTTGCTGGTTAGAATATTCTTCGGCAATGAGTTTCAAAATTTCCTTTTCTCTTTTAGTTAGTGGTATTTCGTAAATGGAGCGTCTTTGGCCGGAAATACTTTCCCGGATCAGTATTTTTTTTATGGATTCATCAAGATACTCCTCTCCTTCCATTACCGTTTTAATGGCCAGCACCAGGGTTTGCTGTGCTGCATTTTTTAATACATACCCACTGGCGCCGTTTCGCATGATATGCTTAATATAATGTGAATCGTCGAAACTGCTAAAAGCAATGATGCGTATGCCAGGATATTTTTTATTCACCACCCGTGTCAGCTCCACACCATCCATTCCCTGCATTTGTATGTCCATTAAAATAACATGGGGCTGCCTATTTTGTAATTGTTGCAACAAATCTTCTCCATGAGTTGCCGTAAACAAGATATTGATCTCTTCTTCGCTGGCAAACATGGCTTTCAGGCCATTGATCACTACTTCGTGATCGTCAATAATAGCAAGATTAATTAACTGCATAAGCTGGTTCTTTTTCTAATTCGGGCTGGCTAAAAAATGGCAACATACGAATGCAATACCAAATAAAACATTGCGAATCATAAGTGGCGTAATATAAAAATAAATGCTCATTAATCTATTTTACCAACAATTGCAGGCTGGTACTACCTGCCTGCAATCGGCGAAATTTTAAGCTACCAATTCCGCTGCACCTTAAATGTGCCCATGATGTTACCTGTGCCCACCTGTTCTGAAGTGGAAGATTCAATCAAACCTGACTTGTCAATAGCAAACACGCCGGTAATATATTTTTTCCCACCTTCTTCTATTTCTTCTACGGAAATGAATCCGCCACTATTATATGTCATTAGTCCATCGTCGTAAACAGAAACATACATGTGCTTCAGGTTCGGCTCGGCGTATTGAAATATTACATGATTTTCTTCTTCACCAAGCATTGACCATGGATAAATGCCGTTCGAATTCGCTCCTGCCATGGCGGGCCACATGAAAACGATCTGAGGCAAATCGGTGGAAACACGCAAGTTCGCCAGGCTGTATTTACCCAGACCATCCATTTTGGTCGCCATTCCCGCATAGGTTTCCCAGGGGCCTCCATTAATGCTTATTTCAATACCCTCAGTTACAATGTAAACAGTGCTGATAAGCAAAACCTGCTTGCCATGAACATTTAGTTCTACTGTAACAGTTGCTGTTTTATTATTCGCTGATACAGAGGACGGCGCCGTGTAAACAGCTTCACTTCCCTTACTTTCCAATTTGCCCGGGCCGTTAAGCGTCCACCTCACTATGTATGTTTTATCCATTGCTCCCGGCACTCCCGTTTTTGTGTCAGGAACGCTAAGCGGTACAAGAAAATCATCTTCTTTTTCCGGGTGCAAGTAACGCCATGCCTTAAACGTAACCGTTTCATTAAGATGAAGCGTTTTAACCACCGGCGACAAATTCATAGTCTCAACAAATGCCCAGTCGCTGAAATGATCGGTTTGAACAGAAATGGTTTTTGCAAGTGTATTGTTTACCGCACCGCCTGTGCAGACCCATTCGCCTTTTTGGTTTTGATAAACAATTTCTATTGCCTCTTTACCGGCAAGCCGGCGTTCATCATTTTTATAATGGAAGCGTACGGTTAGTTTTTTATTGAATGTTTTTCCATGCGGTGTTAAACGGTAACTGTATCCAATGCCGCTGACTGCCGTATTTTTCAAAGGCTGTATGCCAATCTCTGTATCTTCAGCTAAAGCTCCTGCAGGGATATCAATCTCTATACGGCCGTCTTCACTTGTTATACGGCCACCATTTGGCCCGATGATTTCATAGTAAGGTTCCGAAACAGGCTGCCCTACCGGACGTATTGTTTCATTTGCGCCTGGAGGTGTCTCTCCGCCAAGATCCTTTTTTTTGCAGGAGGTAACACTGAACACAAAGCAAAGGACCAGGAGTAATGCTATGCCTTGTAAAGAAATTCGCTTATTCATTTTAATTAAACTGGATGGTTAGTTGGTTAAGAAAGTGGGTCTTCAAAAAAATAAAGGGCAACCGTTTTATAGAATTGCCCTTTTTATATAAACAACTGCCTGATTAAAACTTTACAGCAAGGCCTAACTGTAAGGGAGAAATGCCATAACCTAATTCTGCAAAGCCACCAATACGGTCGCTGAACAAATAGCGGGCTCCGGCATGTAAATCAATCGTGATATCTCCACCTGAAGTGTTCACATTAAACATTGGCTCACCATCAAAACCTTTATCGGTATACTTGATGCTGTAATGCCTGTAAAGAAGACCTGCACCTGCATAAACATCAACCTTAGGGTTTGTGATTTTTAAGGCTTCATTGAAATGATAAGAACCCCTTGCACCGAAAAGAAGATAGGTGTACTTCCAGGAGTCGAAATATTTTTTCTGGATAAAGCCAAGGCTGGCACCGGCACTGATATTTTTGCTGAAACCATGTTCAAAAGAAGCTGTCAGGGGCAAACCACCCGTGCCACTCAGGCCATAGCTTCCCAGGCCGATTCCGGCATTCAAAAGGTTTATGCCTTTTACATTCTGAAAATCTGCGCCTTTTGAATCTTGCGCCATTAAATTGTTTTTTGCAGCCAAGGACAATAATAAACCTGCGATCAGAACTAATTTCTTTTTCATTTTTTTGTTATTACGTGTTTAAAATCTGGTGCAAAACTATCCGTCGCCTGGCTGTTAATTATTTGTACAAACACCGATTTATAAATATCAGTAGTAGTACGTAGAAGCTCCCGTTGCAAGGGAAATGCATAGTATATGTTGAAAGTCAGGTACAGGGATTTGTTCCAAAAGAAAAAGAGCAGATTGCTCTGCTCCTGACGTATCGGGTGTTGAATATTTTTTTCTTGCTCTTTCTACAAGTGGTCTCATAAATAGGTGAGTGGTGAGTGGTCAGTGGTGAGAAATGGAAACCATCGTGAGACGTGAGAGGTGAGACGTAGACAGCGGCTCTTTCCTTTCTATTATCCATGAACTATCAACTATGATCCTGATGCCTTCCCCCTATTTTAATCATTTAATAGCAGCCAACCACTGCTGTGCATATTGGCGGGCAGCCGTGATGGTTTCTTTACCACAACGGAAACATCTTTTCCACATATCATCTTTAGCCTCTAATTCAGGATCGGCGAAAACCATCTTATTTCCCCTCTTTACCAATTGCGCATTAAAATCAATGTCCTTAGTAAATGCCAAAAACTTTGTTAGTCTTCTCCGTACCAGCTCTTTTACCGTTGCAGGATATTCATCCTGCCATGCTTTAACATCTTCATTCACCATTTGTGATTCCCATTCCTTTACTTCTGTAGCATTCTTCACATAAAAATTATGGAGAGGATCAGCAGGATTTGACAGCGCTTTTCGTTCTTTTTTCAGTTCCAGCAAGGTGGCTTCGTACAGTTTTCTCATATCGCCACTTGTCTTTTTCATGTCGGTTTCTGTTGTTTCAATGTCGTGCTCAACTTGTTCTATGCGTTCCCTGATCTTTTCTTCCGGACTGGCCATACCTTGCGGTTTGGCAGCCTCTCTTGCTTCTTTGTATTTTTCTGCAAATTCTGCAGATTCGGTATAGGCCTTTATAAAATCACCAATCTCCCTTACAGCCGCTTCCCGCTTGCCAATGGCAAGCTTGACAATCATTTTGGAATACGGAACATCTAACACACCATCCTGAAAACTTATGTCAATGGATGCTTTAGCATCTGTAGCTTCAATACCTAATTGCTTAAATATTTCAGTGTACTTTCTTACCATTTGAAATGCCATCAGGCCTACGCTGGCAAAGGCTATCCATACTATAAATAAAATTCTTTTCATAAAAATGATTACGTGGTTACGATTGTTAAAAGAATACAGTTATATTTTTTGTATCGTGTAAACCGCTGCGCTTTATTTCATAAAAAATGTATGCAAATAAGCGGGACGTTAAACCGTTACAAGGATTGGATTTCAGGTTGTTTCCACCCAAATAATCCTGCACAAAACTATCTTTCGTTTAACCGGAAAGTATGTGTACATACACCTAATTATGAATATCAGTAGTAGTACCTGGAAAAGCAGGTATGGGAAATTGTTTTATGGGCAGCTTAATTTCAAACCATAGCAATCGCGTCTTACGAAAGCAAAAGAGAAGGCTTCGATTGTTTACGATTCCGGGTTTATGAGGGCCTCTTTTTTAAGACTGGCCGTTTCAAATTCAAGATAAGCGCTAACACCGCTGTCGGGATCTGATTCCACTTCTATTTTTCCGTTAATTGCTTTAATCCTGGACTTTAAACTTCTAAGGCCCATACCATCAGAATTCATGCTAGTGTTTTTAAAGCCTATACCATTATCCTCTATTGTAATAGATAAAATATCATGCTGCTGGCTTATTTGAACTATTGCTTGCGTGGCCTTTGAATGTTTCAGAATATTGTTTAGCAATTCCTGCACAATCCTATATACAGACAATTCAAAACTTTCTACAAAACGGTCAATAGGCCCCAGAGAATCATATTGGATGATTATTGTGCTGGCATTACTGATATTGGAACAATATCTTGCAAGGGCTTCATCTAAGCCATGTTGCAGCAGCACTTCGGGCATTAGGTTATGCGATGTTTTGCGCACTTCAGAGGAAGCTTCGTCCAGCAATTTTATGGCCTGTTGGTAACCAGCATTTCCGTTCATCTGTTTATCCGAGGATAAGTGCATCTTTACTGCAGCCAGCATTCCAGCCACACCATCGTGCAGATCTTTGGCAATGCGGCTGCGCTCTTTTTCCTCGCCCTGCATCAAGGCCTGCAACACCTGGATCTCCTTTTCCTGTTGCAGCGATTTAAATTCCCTTGCCAGTGCTGTTTTTTTATTGCGGAACTGCAAATACAAAATGACAGCAACAAGTGCTGCTACAATTAATCCTCCCAAAAAAAAGTACATGTACTGCCGGCTTTTTTTAACCTGCATATCCTTTTGTATCAATTGCAATTGCTTTTCTGAAAGAGATTTTTCTTTTTGTGCCGTTTGATATTGAATTTCCAATTCAGCTACGGCGTCCCGGTTTTGCTGGCTCAGTATAGAATCTTTGTATTCCATTGATTTTGCAAAATGATCGTAGGCGGCCTTGTATTTCCCTTGTGCATAATTTAAATCAGCAAGCCGTCCGTAAATATTTCTGCCGAAAGCGATGTTGTCAACCTTTTTAAATTCTTCTAATCCCAACTCAAGCAAGGCTTCTTCTTTTTTGTATTCCTTCTTATCATGATAGGCATCAGCCAAATCCAGGAAAGAAGTAATGTAGAGTTGCTGATCGCTGTTCCGGGCATGTTTCATGGATAGTTTTTGCAGCGTAGATCGCTGAATCCAGTTTGCCTGAGGCGGTATAAGACACTGATAAAAGGTGATAGGCTTTTGCCAGGGGAACAGGCTCGTCTTTCAATAGAGCCAGTTGGGCGGCTTCCCTTGATGTGGCAAGAGATTTTTCGTACTCTTTGTTTGTATACCAGGCATGGCTAAGACTTATCATGGATAGAACCACACGTACCGTATCGTTAATTTCTCTTGCAATGCTGATGGCCTTAGTCCCATATTCAACCGCTTTGGCAATGTTACCCATATTGCCGTACAGCCCCGAGATGTTTCCATGCAAAAGAGAATAGGTAGATTGCATATCTTTTATTACAGATGCCTTCTCTTTCTTCATTTCGGATGAACCGGCCTCGAATTTTTTTATGGCCAGCAGGTAATAATGAATGGCGCTATCGGCTTTTGCAAATTGCCGGTAGTTGGCAGCGATATTATTATAGCACACGAGAATATCTCTAAGGTGATCGCCTTTGTCATAGTAATCAATAGCGTTGCGATAATAACTGATGGCTTCTTTATAACTTCCTTCTTGTCCCTTGATGTAGCCAATTTTTCTAAAGGCAGTAGCCAGGCCATAATCGTAGTTAAGCTTTTTGCTGATGTTTATAGTTGCTTCATATACCGGAATGGCTTTTTGATTATCAATATCTAATAAACCCTGGCCATAGGCCTGTAACCGGTTCACTTTTGATGTATCATCTTTTCCGGCAAGCAGTTGTTTAAGTGTGGCATCCTGGCTAAAACAAAGAAAGGGGATCCCTAAAAGAGCAATTGCGATAGGTAAGTTTCTATACATTGATGGCGGCAGGTTTTTTAATATGTTTTGATTCTGTGTTCTGCACTGGAACGAACTGCGCTTGCTATTATTCTCAACCCGTAAAAGCAGAAGCCAACAGTTGGAAAAGGACAACATTTCATAAAAAGGCTTTGAATGTAGTATGCAAATCTAACTGGCTATTGGCTTTATTCATAATCCGGAGAACATATTTAAAAATAAAGGGAGCAAATTTCTTCACTCCCTTTTACCAAACACGCATGAGAAATTATTGTTTCACAAAGGGCTGTGTAATGAGCACTCTACCATTTTTATCCTGAACGGACAGATAATAAACCCCATTGATTAAGTTGCTGGTGTCAATCGTTAGCAAGTTAGATGTGATCGTTGTTTTGTTCACTACCCTGCCCGAAGCATCGGTTATAATCAATACCCCCCCGATTTGTTCTTCGGTACATTTCAACCGTAAATTATCATGAACAGGATTTTGAAGCAATTGTACTTTATCATGACCGGCAACCATTACTTTAACAACTTTTGAATACGATTTTTTCCCATCTATATCAACTTGTTGGATGCGATAATAAATAACTCCACTGACGCTACCGTCCGTGTAAGCGTAATTCCGATTAGTATTGCTATTACCGTACGCTTTTACTTTCGCTATATCTGAATAGTGCATTCCATCGGTGCTTCTTTGCACCAGGAAATAATCGTTATTGATCTCCTGTGCAGTAGCCCATTCAATCACTGCGGCATTATTTTTTTCTTTGGCATTTACATAAAGCCAGGTTACCGGCAAAGCAGAAGAAATACCGGCACTGGTTTTTAAAACATCTACTGTGTTATAAACAGGTGCGTTTATTCCATTATATTCAAAAACGCTGAAGTGATACATTTTGTTTACTTCCAGCCCTGTTATGGTAACGGTGTTACCTGCTCCTGCATACACAACATACTCACCAGCGGCTAACTGCGGACCATTTTTAAATATGCTGTTAGCAGAATACTTACTTAAGTTAGAAGGCGCGGCAGAAATTTCACTTCCTTCTTTAGCCACAACAATCCTTCCTTCGCCATTACCCTTTGTCCAGCTTAAGGTGATGCTGTTGGAACCAATGGTGTTGGTCACTCCGGAACTTTTTGTTGTTGGCGGTGTGGCTGTTGAATGGTTAACCGCTAAGGCGCTTGTTCCGTATTTAATGGTGCTGCCAGAACCATTGTATTCAAACACTGCAAAATGATAAGCCGTGTTGGGTTCCAGATTTGCCAGTTCCAGGGTGTTGCGTGTTACCGTTAAATACTACGTATTGGCCGCCACCCAGGTCGGTATTGCTGCCGAAAGAAGCATTCGCTGAATAGCTGGTTCCATCGACAGGCACAAAACTTACGGCACTGCCCTTGCGGGCTACAACAATGCGGTTGGCCCCATCGCCGTTCGTCCATTTAAAGGTAAACTTATTGCCATCCACACTTTCAAAAAGCGGGGTGTATGAGGTCTGTGTAGGTGCTGTGACCACGACACCACCGGCTGTTGTAAAATTGTACACCGTTGCACCCGGACGTAAATACACCGGTGCTGACGATCCATTATTTTCAAAGGCAGTGATGTAATATTGTGTGCCAGCCTTTAAACCGGTAACCGTAAAGCTGGAAATATTACCTGCCCCAACAACGTAGTTGCCGGTACCCAGTTGGTTAGAGGCTGCCCCAAATACATTACCGCCACCTGAAAAAGAGGTAAAGTCAACCGGTTCAGCATCTACCGGTGTTCCTTCCCGCATGACGAAAATCCTTGAAGATCCGTTACCTACTGTAAAATTAATGGTGGCCCTGTCGGATAAAATAGCAGTGGCACTTAAGTTGGACACTTGTGTAGTAGGTGCAGCAACCGTAGCCTTTGATGTTGCCAGCCACATTCCGGAAGCTGTTAAATAATCAGGACTGGCGCCGTTGAGGTTATATTCAAATACAGCAAAATGATAGGTAGTGGCTTTTTCTAATCCTGTTATGTTTACAGAACTGCCAGTTCCATCGTATAGAACAAATTCACCTGAGCCTGGTACTATCTCGGAAGAAAGAGTACCAAAACTTGCAGAAGGTGTATAGACAGTGCCATCCTGTGGCTTAAGCGTTACCAGGGCATTTTTTTTGGCTACAACAATTCTCCTGGCACCATCGCCATTGGTCCAGTCGAACCTGATTAAATTACCCTCAACTGTTATAAATTTAGGATCCTTGGGCGCCGTTGTGGGTTCGTTAGGAACCGTAATGACTGCAGAGGAACCGGGTCTTAAATAAACCGGCCCGGTTGTGCCGTTTTGATCAAACACTGTCACATAGTATGTATGCCCGGGTGTTAACCCGGTTACTGTGGGAGCGCCGCCGTTTGACCCTGCTACCAGTACATAGGTATCTGTCCCTACCAACTGTCCGGTACCGTATTTATAATTAACAGAACCGGTATAGGTTTTTAAATCTTCAGGAAGAAAATCCACCGGGGCGCCATCCCTGATAACCAATAAACGATAAGCTCCATAACCGGAAGAAGGATATACATAAGTGAGGTTTGCCGTACTGCCTGTGATATTCGAAACAGTAAGCGTTGTGTTGGCTGTGGGAGGCAGTGAAGTACTCTGGCTTTTCCGGGAAGGAAGCGTACTGCTCTGCGGGCCGGTTAAATAGTAGGTATAACCATTTGCATCCTGGTCAAATTCATAAATGGCAAAATGATAGGTAGTAAACAATTCCAGGTTAGTCACTGTAACACCATTGCTTGTCCCGGTATACACCACATATTCACCAGAACCTGGAACTATTTCTGCAGCTGGCGTGCCGAAAATTGAATTTGCCGTATAGACTGTGCCATTGACAGGAATGGAGGTAACAGCACTACCCTTTTTGGCAATGATGATTCTCTTTGCTCCGTTACCCCTGCTGCTATTTATTTCAATGCTATTTCCCTGAAGAGCTCCAATGCCGATAGCGCCAGTACCTATGGTAGGACCGGCGTTTGTGGTAATGCTTTGGGTAACAGTTGTTGTTAAATAAACAGGCGAATTGTTGCCATTGAATTCATAAATGGCAAAACTGTAAACCGTATTCGGTTCAAGGTTCGTAATATCAGCCGAGGTTTGAGTGCTGGCCTTATAGACAACAAAAGTTTCTGCATCCAATATGTAAGTTGCTCCTGTATTAGTCGCAAACGCATTAGAAAAATTATAAAACTTCAAGTCTTCGGGTATTGCGGTTAAAGAACTTCCTTTTTTAGCCACCACCAGTCGTCCTTTTCCATTCCCATTTGTCCAGTTAATTTTTACTGAATTGCCTGTAACCTGCGTAAAACTGGTAATCGTTGCCTGGCTGGTGGGTGCAGAAGCTGTCGTTACTTTTTTATCGGTTGGTGTAACGGTTGAATAATCTATCGTTGCCGGTGTATTGTAGTTACCATTCAATTCGAAAATGGCGACATAATAGGTGGTGCCGGGTTTTAACTTAGTTACGGTTATAGTCGCCAAAGTGCTTGTTGTATGCGCTACCACATATTCTCCCGGCGCTGTAAACTCAGTACCAGCTGTGGCAAAGGCGCTGTTAACATTATATTTCGTGCCGTCCACAGGAACACCTGTTATTTCACTTCCTTCTTTCACTACTACAATTCTTCCGCCTGTACCATTTCCTCCTGTAAAACTCACATTGAACTGCGTTCCATCAATATTTGCTACAGGAAATTGAACATTGGAAGCAGAAGAAGTTGGGTCGGCAGCCTGCGCCTTTGAAAAAATCAGTACAGTAAGGATCAGTAAAATTTTTCTCATGATATCAATTTGTTGTTTTTACGTATGGTTTCGTTTATGGTTTTCATGAGAATATGGTAAAGGCGTTTTTTGCCTGGTAATTTTATTTGCTTTTTGTTGCTGCCAGGTATTCGGAATGAATACGGGCTGCCTGTAGTGTGATGTCTTTTGCCAGGCCCTGTATTGTTGCAATTTCATTGAACAGGCCTTCCTGGTAGCCTGCCAATTGCGCCAGTTCACGGGCTTCATTGGATGCTTTCAGGTTATCGCCGTAGTTGATCCTGGCTAAAAAATCATCAAAGGGTTTGGCCGCCAGTTTAAAAGAAGTGATCAACCGGGTTACTTCGCTGCGGTAAAGTGCCAGCTTTTTTTCAATCGCCTTTACACGGATCGTCCACTCCGCTGCCGTTACTTCTTTCAAACGCTGGCTTTCGGCGGCTGTCATTCCCGCTCCTACTGTCCGCAGCAGTTTTGCTTTTTCCGCCATTACAGGAGCCAGGGCCTCTTGTTCTTTTTCGTCCAGCGCCTTTTCTTTTTCTATCCTCTCTTTTTGAAAATTGGCAAGACCGCCCGGGTGATAATTTTCATTGAACTCGTTTATCAGCCTGGCTGCTTCCATCGTTGTCGTCAATCCCTTTTGCGTATGCGTTTCTTGCATCAGTTTTACAGAGGGCTGCTGGTATTGGCTGAACAATTTTGCTTTTTCTTCATTGCTCATGGCGTCAAACTTTTTTTTGAAGGCGGGGTCTTCCATCTTTGCTGCAAACTCCATCATAGAAGCACTTACTCCGGTGGTTTGTTGTACCTCAGGATGCTCTTTAAGGTATTGCGCCTGCTGGCTGGTCGTCATCTTTCCAAAATCATCGCTATAGAGTTTGTTGGCGGCATCTTTATCCCGTTTGCTCTGCGCTTTCTGCTTATCGGTTGCAGACTGTAACTCCCTGCCAATTTTTTCCATGCGGTCATAAAAAGAGCCAAACAGTTTTGTTTCATCTATTTGCCCCTGGTTTAAAGATTTCTGATACGCTTCAGCCGGTGTGGAAGGCGGCAGTATTACAGTTTCAGCAATTTTGATCAATTCGTATCTTACCGGTTGCTGTGCCTGCAATCGGAAGCAGGCGATAAAACTTAGCAGCGTTGCTATGAATGAGAATCCTTTCATGGTTTACTAATTTTATCCTTGAATTTTTGGGTGTTGTGTTAGAGTTTAATAAACTCCACTCTCCTGTTTTGCGCTTTGCCTTCTTTGGTGGTATTATCGGCAACAGGTTTGGATTCGCCCATGCCATCTGTCTCCATGCGGGAGGCATCAATGTCAAATTCTTTGGTTAATGCAGCTTTTACAGCAGCCGAACGGCGCCTGGAGAGATCTAAGTTTTTTACCTCTTCACCATCGCTGTCTGTATGACCAATCACTTTTACTTTAACCGAAGGATTTTCTTTTAATACGGTTGCTATTTCCTTCAAAACACCTGAACTCTCTGGTTTTATTTTATCAGAAGCCACATCAAATAAAATTCCATTGGTCACCAGCTTGCCTTCGGTAATAAGCTTACTGCGCATGTCAGGTGTACCCTCTGCTATTTTGATATTTGAAACATAAATGCCCAGTTGTTCCTCTGTATAAAGGGAAGATTCTACGCTAAAACCTACGCGGTTAAAAGCAGCACCGGCAGGAACAGCCTGGGGTATATCAGAGATCTTATCACCATTGATCCAGTAACGGATGCGCTCTTTCTGCACCCAGATGGAAAGATGAAATGGTTTGCCATTGTTGTCGGATAAGGTCTTGATTTCTTTTTTCTGATTGGTGAAATAAGTGCTTCCATTTTCAAAGCTTTCCAGCTCAACACTCAATGGCTGTCCGGCGCCTCCGGGCATCATTGTTACGGCTACTTCATTGGCTGCATCCCTGTTCATTACATACGATCTTGCCCTGGCATCACTGGCAGACAACTCAAAAAACGTAAATTTTATTTCAGGATACACATAGCCGCCTTCCCCGTTAAATTGCATCAGGATGTCCATTTCTATGGTAAAATTCTCAGGCAGTTTTTTTATGGCCGGTGAAGCAAAGTTGCTGGCCGGGAAGAGGCGCATCCAATTGCTTGTCAGGCTTTCAATGGTAACTGTTTCGCCCCTGTTATTTGTCACCCATTTTAAAGGAAATTCACCTATGGCATCCTGCGAAAAATCTTCGGCGTAAACAATACGTTCCCCGGGAATAAAATCGTAGCGGGAATAGACTTGCAGCGATGGATTGGCTACTTTAGCAGTTTTATTATCAGTGGCGTTCTTTTCCTTAGCCTTTGCCTCATCCTTTGCCTCCTCTGATTTGCCCTTCTTCTTTGCCTTTGCTTCCGCTTCATCCAATCCTTTTTCCATGCCTTCATCTGCACGCTGTTCGGCACGTTGTTGTACTTTGTTTTTCATTTTCTGCAGCAGGCCACTTTGTGCAGAACCAAGTAGTGGGAAAGCAATAAATGCTATAAAAGCGAAGGTTAATTTTTTCATGACGTTTGGTAATAAAAGGGTTGTTTAACAACTGCAAAGAAAAATTAGGAGGGTCATGAAAGGATTCGTAGCACCACGTGTTTTGGTAATTACGTAGTACTACCTAGATAGGCTTTTTAGCATAGCTGGCTAAAATCTACGCAGCCATTATAATGCTACAGCAAACGAGTGTGAGGTAAATGATTGCTGGATGGTGGTAAGATACTGATGCGCATCGTGCCGGTTAGGATCTTCCACGCCTCCCGAACCACATGGAACTTTCATTCAGCACAATTCGTTCCCTGTTTGTACCACCAAAACCATAAGACCCAGGCGTCCGTTGCCCAGTGTCAATGATTGTGTAAAATGCAAGGCCTGTTCATTGAATTTAACCTGCATATCGGACTGGGCAAGCAATGAAGTGTAAAAACAAGAGCCCTAACATCAAAAAAAGAAACCTGCTAACTGGCGACATTTTTGCTTTACATTTTATGATATATTGTATAGCTATGATACATAAATTTAAGGTTGGCGATCATGTAAGCTGGAACTCAGAAGCGGGTCATGTATCCGGTAAAATCATAAAAGTGCATACTTCCGATTTTCAATACAAAGGATACACGCATCATGCTTCTAAAGAAGATCCTCAATATGAAATCAAAAGTGATAAAACCGACCACATTGCTGCACATAAGGGTTCTGCACTGAAGAAAATAAAATAGAATCTTCAGATACGGACATTATCCAAAAACTTGCAGTCATCTGCGCCATCCATCTTTATGGCATCGAAAAACAATGTAAATGCCTGATTAAAATTTGCGGATACGTTTGCGCATTTCTTTTAGTTGCCTTGAAAAAGGTGAAGCATCCTACAAAACTTGTTTCAACTATGACTTTATACCTTCAAAAATGCTTTTTGAAAACTGAAAGCCAGCAACTATTTAATTGAAATGCGAAGCGGGTTGTTTATGCGGTTTTGAAATGAATATAGATGCCCAAACCAATCATTGGCAGATGTAATTTGGCCGGCCTTGTCCCAGGCAGCCCCATTATAATAAACCAATGAACCGGTGGCAGGCAATTTAGTTTCTGCCAAAAGCTGCCCCTGTCCTACCATCATTTGCGATACGGGTGTGGTGACAATGCAAGCCACTCCCGTAGTGCCATCAACGCCATGCTGGGGTTCCCAGTAGCCCAGTACAGAATTTTTTTCATCCAGCAACATGTTGCCTGCTTCTTTTCTTTTAATAATTCCCACTACCACAGGTAAGGCCTGGTTATCGCTTGTTTCATACTTTATTTCTATTCTGTTGAATTGAGAGCCGGCATCCAGTGAAATGGTTTTTGTGGCCTTTAACTTTCTGCCGGCAGCGGTCCATTCCTCGTAGCTTAATTGAAAGGTTGACCGCAGGGGACCGTTGTCCAATACCTTCCAGTCGCGGTAATTTTTAGGAAACCAGATGGTGTCATTGATATAAGGCGCAATGTCGCCTGCACCCAGTGTCAGACCCACATGATAATAATCCATACCATCTCCATGGTCTACGTGATATTCGCCCCGCTTATACCTTTCATTTAGGATAAGCCGGTCGGTTCGTTTTACCCATACATCCATGCCATGCGCCATTTCCTTGGGGGTGCTTTCCAAAGCCTTTCCATACATGCGAAAAGCAATCTTATCGTTCTCCCAGGCAAAATCGTCTTTTCGTTCCGGTACATAGCGGGCAAAGGTTTTAGCAGGGAAAAGCTTTTGGCTTACCGCTTACCAATTGCAGCGTAACCGCTCCTTTGGCAGGAATACTTACCTGTACTAAAAGATTTTGCACCTCTTTCATTCCTTTGTATTCCAATTGAAAAGGCAACTCTTTTTTTGTAGTTGAATTGATTACTTTGAAACGGGCAGTATCTAAGCCCGGGTAGGCCTTTGTTATTTGCAGACCAGGGAACTTCAATGACCTCTTCCTGCCTTTGTACGGTAAGCGGGTTTGTAACAACAATCGTTTTTTGCTGTGCATTTGCAAAAAACAACAGGCAAATCAGTAAGCTGCAAAATGTAGTTTTCTTCATACGATTTCAATTCTTCTTAGCTTGTGAGCATGGGTTAAGATTCCTTCTATAGAATTGAAAACCGTTTGCATCGTTAACACGTAAACGCCAAAACGTGAATATTGCTTTTCCAATTCTAAAAGAGAACCTATGGTCAAATATAATTTTAAAATTCAGAAATTGTTTTTTAGCTTACTTGTGCAAGCCGCATCATGAAAGAGTCATTCTGAATATCAAATCCTATTAGAGGAGCTTCTTCACTCGTTGTGTTCAACAGAGATATTTGAGGCCAAATGCTTCTGTTGTTTTAAAAAGAAAAGCGCATGCTCAATCAGGGCGATGCTGCAAGCTAACGAACCGCCTTTTTCTCCTTCCATTGCTTATCCTGATCGCCGATGGAATTAAAAATGCAAATAGGCATGCAACTCATAGGTTCTGTTCCGCTTGATAAGAACAAGATCAGGGACAAAGAATATATGCAGGAAAGGATACAGGAACTGGAAACTGAATTTGCCCCTCAAATTGAAGTGTCTTTCAGGTCTCCTGTTTTTTATATTGATACCGTTCCTTCCAAAATGAACACATCCGGCAAGCGGTAGCAACGAAACCTTTTTGTAAAAAAATCAACTAATGCCGTTTCAATTAAGCATCATCGGAATTAAATGAATTTTTTCCAGTACATCATCCAGTCAATCATCCGGCTGGTATAGCCAAATTCATTATCAAAAAAAGAAAAAAGTTTTGCCTGCTTACCAACAATGGAGGTAAGCGTACCATCAATGATGGCGGAATGCGTATTTCCTTTTATATCCAGCGATACCAGTGGTTCTTCCGTGTATTCCAGAATGCCTTTGTACTCATACCCTGCTGCCTTCCTGAAAATGTCATTAATATGATCTGCCGTAACTTCTTCTTTCAGCTGAAACGTAAAATCGCCCAAAGCACCATTGGCCACCGGCACCCTGGTGGTTACCGTTGCAATTTTGTTTTCCAGTACAGGAAACAGTCTTTCCAGCGATTGTGCCAGATCAACCGGCACGGGTATGATGGATTCAGCAGCGGCTCTTCCTCTTCTAAAATCCTTATGTGGCGCATCTACTAATTCCTGTCTTGATGTGTACGAATGAATAACGTTCACCTGCACCGATTCAACACCTATAGAATTCATGAGGTACAATAAATGCGCAGAACAATTGGTCATACAGCCGCCGGGAGAAACGATATTCATTTCAGCGGTTAGGGCATGCTGATTAAATCCGTAGATCAGCAAAGGAATATCAGAAGAACCTGTTGTAGAAAGCAATACTTTTTTAGCGCCGGCCTGCAAATGTTTAGAAGCCAGGTTTTCGGTGGTGAACCTGCCTGAACACTCCAGCACTATATCTATTCCCAGTTCTTTCCAGGGAAGTTTGGCAGGGTCTGGCTCATTGAATATTTGAATTTCAATTTCATTTACCACCAGTTTTTTATTGAGTACAACCGGGTAAGGAATATTTCCATAAACCGAATCATGTTTTAATAAGTAAACAAGATTCTCATGATCCATGATATCATTTACTGCAACAATATCAAATGCAGGATGGTCAATCAACCTCCGAAACAACAGCCGGCCTATTCTTCCCATTCCATTGATAGCGATACGCATAATAGTAATTTGAATTAGGGCACGAAATTATGGCGGAAGTGCATTTTAGTTTCCATGACCCCGAATTTGATTTTTTTATTGTCCGGAATCCATCAATAGAATACTTGCTTTTTACAACAGCAGCCCCATCTGTCAAAGATTAAATTATTCTAAATTTTTGTTCATACTAAAAATAAAATTTAGTATTTCATATAAATAACCGAATTTTATTCTGAATTTAATAGCTATAAATAAATTTATCTAAATGGACATAAGCCTTGATACGACCGATCTTGCCATACTGGATCTGATGCAGTCCAATGCACGTATTTCCAACGCCGACATGGCCCGGCAGCTAAACCTGGCTCCTTCCGCCGTGCTGGAACGGGTAAAAAAGCTTGAGCAAAAAAATGTGATCAGCGGATATACGGCGCACATCAACCCGGCAGCTATTGAGCAGAAACTGCTGGCCTTTATTTTTATCCGCTCATCGGAAGGCTTTACCTGCAGTACAAAAACGGCACAGGCACTGGCAAAAATTCCGGAGGTGCAGGAAGTGCATCACATTGCCGGAGAAGATTGCTTTTTGGTAAAGGTGCGTACCGCCGATTCGGCTTCGCTTATGCATCTTATGCGCAACTCCCTGCAAAAAATATCCAACATCGCCTCCACTAAAACAGTCATTGTTTTAGAAACGGTGAAAGAACAACAAAAACTGGTTATACCTAAAAACTGATCTATGACACCTGTACAAAAACCAGCGCCATCTACTTTTATGGTTATCCTTGCTTTTGCAACGGTTTACCTGGTTTGGGGATCAACCTATTTCTTTATTCAAAAAGCCGTACATGATATTCCGGCTTTGCTCCTGGGGGCATTACGATTTCTGGCTGCCGGACTATTGATGTTAGCCTGGTGTCTTATAAAAAAAGAAAAGCTATGGAACTGGCAGCAAATCAAACCAGCGATCATTACGGGCCTGCTGTTGCTGCTGATTGGCAACGGGGCTGTTATATGGGCAGAAAAATCACTGGCCAGTTCATTGGTGGCCGTGTTGGTCTCGTCTGCGCCTATCTGGTTTGTTTTACTGGACAAGCCCAAATGGAAAGAAAATTTAACCAACCGGGAAACCATCCTGGGGCTGATCATTGGTTTTTTAGGCGTGATCTTATTGTTTAGCGAACAAACAGCCAAAGCATTTTCCGAAGGCGGCTCTTCCTACCAATTCTTTGGATTGATCATCTTGCTTATCGGCTCTATCAGCTGGGCAGGCGGTTCCCTGTACTCAAAATATAATTCCAGCGGTTCTGCCATTGTCAATACTACCTGGCAAATGCTGGCAGCCGGTATTGCTTTTCTTGCGGCCAGTTTTTTGAACAATGAATGGAGCTCTTTTCAGTGGAGTGCTGTTAGCGCAGGCGCCTGGTGGTCCTTATTGTATTTGATATTAATGGGGTCTCTTGCAGGGTACAGTGCCTATGTGTGGTTGCTGGAAGTAAGACCCGCCACACAAGTGAGTACCTATGCCTATGTCAATCCCGTAGTGGCTGTGCTGTTAGGCGTTTTCTTTGCAGGGGAACATATGAGCTTTTTACAGATCGTGGGTCTGGCAGTTATTTTAACCAGTGTGCTGCTCATAAACCTGGCTAAAGCGAAAAAAGAAAAAGCACAAGCCAAACCGGTTGTGAGGAGCGGATTTTAAACCGTCACCAGCAAAAGCAGGTTATCGTAACTAATGCCCCGTTTTGATTTATACGAGATCTTGTGCCCCTTAATGTAGAGATTAAGCAACTATATAAATCCTATATGATCAAACAGGGTTGTAACCAAACTATTTAACAGCTTTAAATGAAAAGGATTCTTTTACAGATTTTTCTCTTAAAAAGCGCTATGTTAAAGGAATTCAAAAAATGACTTATTTGTAAAAAAATTAGTAAAAACTTCACTTATAAATAAATAATCAACTGCAAAAATCATTTCTGGAATAAAATTCGCTGTGAAGTCTACAGTTTTCATAGGGTACGGATTAAAAAAGGGCTAAGGTTTCTACTTTGGCCCTTCTTCTTTTAAAAACTTATTCACAATTTCTTAAATAAACGCCCCAAAGTTTGATTTATATCATTTAGTCGCCTTACTTTAGCCTCTGGTTTTTCATAGGATATTGGATTTTAAAACGAGGCAGGATTTCTATCCAGCCTTTTTTTATGCCCCTTTTCGTAACTCTCCCCTCTTTTCTTCGTAATCTTACGACAACTTAAGTAATTACCATAAACTGAAAATCGGGTATTAAAGCTCTTGTACAGCGAGCTCATGCAATGTAGTTTTGTGTCAGAAGTTGATTGATACATAATCAATCAATCCAATGTCCGAAGGAAAACCAACCCATTAAATTCCAGATCCAAGAATTCCGAAGGAAAAACCAAAATCCAATATCGATCAACTTCTTTTTTATCCTTTTGAAAACCAGATCCAAGCCCTTTGAAGCCCGTTTATTATCCGTATATCCTAATTGAAAACTAAATCCAATCCTATTGAAAGTAACCCAGGCGTCCAATACCGATTAACCTAAATCAAACCAACCGACTGCCTGAAAATACTGATCCCCTCCAAGGAGGGGATTTTTATTGTGCCGATCTCAAAAAAAATTATCCCCGCTGCTGTTGATATTTTTTCAAAAAAGAATGCGGCCTGTACTTCTAAATTACATCTTCCAAACACTAACAATGAAACAGGTAGACACCCATACCATTTTTTCTTTTTTAATTACAGATGATGCATACGATACCATGATCAAAATTCTTCGCTTTCCCTCTGTAACCGGGCCACAGATCAATAACCAGCTATGCAGGATAACTGCTTATCACGATCTGCAATTAAGCATCAAGCAGGAATTTTTAGAAGAATATAAAAACGACGAGGTGCTGCAGGTTCGTTTATCCAATGATGATTCAAGAGACTTTATCGTTATGAAAAGCCTGGTTCAAAATATAAATGAGCCTGAAATAGCAGAAGTAGCAAAGCCGTTTATCCAAGCCAGCCATTAGGTTATTTACACCAAACCGCTGTCAGGCAGCCATCGTGAAACGTGAAACGGCAGACGTAAGACAACGGCCTTTTCTCTTCTGTCATCTATCAACTATCATCTATCATCTTGATAGCCGTCTGGTATTACAAGCAGGGTTGATGATTCAAAGATTGATGTAAAAAGCCTGGATCTCTAAAGGACCCAGGCTTTTTAAATAAAGCAATTGTTTATTACTGCCCCTGTCCTACCCGGTTTTGTTCTTCCTGCGAACTACCGGTTTTCCTTCTTTGCGCCTGAACATTTTGTCCTTTACTAAAACGGTAAGCAAACGTAAGTCCTACCCTGCGGTTATCCCACTTATTAAATACGTAAGCATCTATGTTCCCAAATTTGATATCCACTTTTGCTGCCTGTATATAAAACGGATCAATGACATTAAGCTTGAGGCTGCCCTTGTTTTTAAGTATCTGCTTGCTAAGCCCGAAAGAAAAGACACCCATCGGACGGATAATGAACAATCCTGTTTCCTGCGCTGTGGAACGATAGAATCCACTGACTTCCGCACGTCCAGGTTTTAGCAAATTTGAATTGCTGGCTGGCGTTGCCCATAAAAGTGGTCATACTAACATCAAGCATACGGTTATTTACCAGGCCCTTGTAATGATTGTTATTTACGTTAACAAATACACTGGTGGTCCACCACTTTGTAACTGCCTTGTTATAGCTGACAGAAACACCGATCACCTTGCGGCTTGCTACATTTTCCTTGGTTTGGAAAGTGACTTTTGTGGCGTCATTTTGTTTTAAAATATCATTGAGGATATCTGTTGTAGAGGTATAGTTGATGGTAGTATTCAACGCACGGTTGTAGTTGTGCGAAAGCTCGATGTTATGCGTGAACTGTGGCGTCAGGTTGGGATTTCCCTGGCGATACGTGTATTGATCCAGAAAATACTGAAAGGGATTCATATCCTGGTAATTGGGCCTTTCAATCCTTCTGCCATACGAAAGGGTAAATTGATTTTTTTCACTCAACGCATAGCTGACATAAGCCGTGGGAAAAAACTGCGTATAATTCTTTTTAAAGCTGGTATCTTTTTGAACGCCGTTTCCAAACTGGGCCCCCTTTGCAATGGTGTTTTCTGCCCTCAACCCTGCCTGAACGCCCCATTTTTTTAGCTGCCTGCTGTAATTAATGTAAGCTGCATTAATGTTTTCTTTGTAAAGAAAACGGTTGCTGCGGGTATAGTCGGTTATCCACTTATCATTGGGTTTATCATACATGGTGTACTGCGCATCATTGTCGGTAGAAACATAGCTGCTTTTCACACCTGCTTCAACTTTAGCATCGTTATCCAAAGCCAGCACATAATCCGCTTTGCCGCTGTATATATTGATCTTCGAAGGCAGGTTTCCCCTCAACCAAAAAGGATCATCCTGCAGAACACCACTGGCATTGTAGTTATAATTATCAGATACCTGCTTGCTTTTTGAATCATAACGGATGAAGTCCAGGTCAGCCGTCAGTTCGCTTCCTTTAGCCTGATAAAACTCTTCTGAAATTAAGGTTGCCGCCAAAATTCTTCCATTGGTCACGGTTCTCGGAAAAAACCGTATTAAAAGAATCCAGTGTTCCTTTGTTATCCAATATATTAGCCCTTCCTCTGTTTTCCCAGGTGCGTGGATTGTAAATGCCATTCACCAAAAAACCAATCGTAGTTTTTTTATCTATCGTATAGTCAAGGCCAATTCTTGCGCTATAATTGTGGCTGGTATTCTTTTGTTTGGCTACCTGGTCAAACACAGACGTTACTTCGTTTGCATTATTTCTGAAAGTACGCAGCAGGGTTTGATCATTAAACCCTGTCCAGTAAGAATAGCTAAGATTGGAAAACAGGTTCAGCTTTCCAGCCCTGTAATTGAAACTAAAACTATTAGGTGATTTAGCATAACGGCCCTGCACGTAAGAAAGATTTACACTGCCGTTGAATCCCCGCTGAAGGCTTTTTTTGGTACGCAGATTAATGATACCTGAATTGCCCGAAGCGTCAAATTTAGCCGATGGCTGTGTCATGATCTCGATCTGGTCCAGTTGGCTGGCAGGCATGTTGCGCAGCAGGTTGGCCAGGTCGGCGCCACTTAAATATGTTTGTTTGCCGTCCATTAAAACAATGATCCCCTGTTTACCCTTAAGGCTGATATTGCCATCACGATCCACGCTAATTCCCGGTGATTTTTCCAGTACTTCCATGGCAGTGGCGCCGGCATTGGTTGGAGATGCATCTACATTCACCACCATTTTATCAATCTTGTTTTCAACAAGCGGCCTGCTGGCCTGCACCACGACTCCTGTCATGTCTTTGTTGCTCGTAACAAGCTGAATTGCAGGTATTTCTACCGCTTGATTTCCATTAAAAAAGAATTTGGAAGTATATCCTTTAGCAAAGCCGACAGAACTGGCCGCCACTAAATAGTTTCCTTCTTTTATATCAGTAAACTCGTAAGCGCCGGCCTGTTCCGACACCGTCATTTTCACCAATGAAGAATCCGACGCTTTTAAAAGAGTGATGGTGGCTGCCGAAACCGCTTTTCCGTTTTCGTCTTTTATAAGGCCCCGGATCTTTGAGGTTGATTGCGCATGCAGAGCAAATCCTGATGCTATAAATAAAATAATCAGTAAATTAATTCTTCTCATACCTTGTTATTTCAAGGCAGCAAAGGTGTAAGCTGAAGAATTAATACATGACTAAATTGTGATAAGCGAGCATAAAAAGGTGTAAAGGGGAAATGATTCTTCCGGCGATAAAAAACTTTTTTGTTTCATAAACCTATTGCGCTCAATGATGTACAGAGAACTTATAAACCGAAATGGTATGATACGTCTTGCCTGGTTCTAATACAATACCCGGAAATGATGGCTGGTTTGGCGCATCGGGAAAATGTTGCGTTTCCAGGCAAAAGGCTGTACGGAAATCATCCTTCTTTCCTGTTTTGAAACTGTTTTTGCTTTGCATAAAATTGCCGCCATAAAACTGCAGCCCGGGTTCTTCGGTGTAAACATCCATTTGAATGCCCGACTGATCACCCCTAACCGTGGCGGCGTGTTTCATGCCGCTATGCGGGTTCAAAACAAAATTGTGATCATAACCCTTGCCGTATTTCAACTGCGCATTATTCTCCTCTACTCTTGCGCCAATAGTGGTTGGTTTGGTAAAATCGAATGGCGTTCCGGCAACAGGTTCTATTTTTCCTGTAGGTATCAGTGTGGAGTCAACCGGTGTGTACCTGTTGGCATTGATCTGTAAGATATGGTTGTTGATGGTGCCGCTACCTTCTCCGTTTAAATTAAAGAAGGCATGATTGGTAAGATTGACCACTGTTTTCTCATCGGTAGTGGCGTTGTATTCACATTTAAAACCATTATCCGCCGTTAAAGAATAGGTGACTTTTACATCCAGGTTTCCGGGAAATCCTTCTTCCATGTCTTTTGACAGGTAGTGCAATTCCAGTGTAGAATCATTGGGTTGTGTGGCATCCCACACTACGGCCTGGAAACCTTTTTTACCACCATGCAATGTATTGGGACCATTGTTGGTGAACAAGGTGTACTCTTTACCATCTAAAGAAAATTTTCCTTTCGCTATGCGATTACCCACCCTGCCAATGGTGGCGCCAAAATAAGGTTCGGTAGAGTTTACGTAATCCTGAATGCTGCTAAAGCCTACTACTACATCGGTAAGCTTTCCATTTTTATCGGGCACCAAAAGACTGACAAGCCGGCCTCCGTAATTGGTGATAGCGGCTGTCATGCCCGCCGTATTTTTCAAAATATAAAGATCTGTTTTCTTGCCGTCTATGCTGTCCTGGAAATCTTTTCTATCCGGAATCACGGCAGCAGGTTTTGCTGTAGAATCTTTGACAGCAGCATTAGCTGTAGTTGTTGGTTTATTTGCATTGTTGCAGGCGGTCATTGCTGTAAGCAAAAAAGCAGCAAGGGATAAAGAAGGTTTAGACATGGCGTCAGGTTAATAGTTATCGTTTATTTTTTGTCGTTCAGTTTTTTTATAAGATTCACTTCGTCCTGCCGGTAAGGTGTTCCGTCTTTAAAAAAGATATCATGAAACCATTCTATGGGTTGCTCACCGGTTGGGATGGGTGTATCCCATGCATAAATAGTATTGCTTTTACCGGAAACAAATCCCCAGTTGATGGCTCCTACATTATGTTTTTTCAACAGCGGCAAAATGTTGGAGAAACGGCTGTTGCGTGTCCTTGCCATGTATTCTGTGCAGATCAGCGGGCGGCCATTGGCTTTCAGCAATTCAATCACCCTTTGATGCCATTGCGGATCTTCATAATCATGATAGGTGATCACATCGGAATTCTGCAATTGAAAGGCGTTCAGTTTTTCAAAATCCCAGGCCCACAATCCCACGCTGATGGGCTGGTCGGGGTTGACTTCCCTGGCCCATTGAAAAACTTTTTTTAACAAGGGTAAGGAAGAATCTTTTTTACCGGAGTTACCGGGTTCGTTGTACAGGTCCCAAAGCAAAATGCGTTTGTCTTTGCCGAAAGGTGGTCATTACATCCTTCACGTATTTCTCCAGCCCGGGAAAAAGCGTGGTATCATTTGAAAGAGGTTGGCCCGGGTCCTGCACCCAGCCCGAATTATGAACACCCGGCCGGGGATCGGGTTGCTTACCGGGCTGCGGAATCTTGTTCCAGCAATCATCAAAAAAAACAAACAGGGGTTTTATACCGTGTTTGTCGGCAATGGTTAAAAACTGGTCCATTCTTTTTTTAAAGCCTTCGGCATCCTGCTGCCACGCTACACTATGCAGATAGACACGCATGGTATTGAACCCAATGTCTTCCGCCCAGCCCAATTCACGGTCAATGGTAACCGGATCAAATGTTTCGGCCTGCCACATTTCCAGTTGATTGATGGCGGTGCTGGGAAGAAAGTCGGCGCCGTTGATCCATTTGTGCTGGTTGTACCATTCATTCGCTTTTTCTACCGACCATACTTTCCCCGGTACTTGTGCAACTACAGTTTGTTTTTGCTCTTTCTTTTGTGCGTCTAATTGAACGGAAAAAAAGAGCAGTAAAAAAAGAATAGAAGTTTTGATACGCATAAGCAAAAATTATTTGATTAGGTCAAATGGTTAACGATTTAATAAACAGGTTTTAATTTATGGATTTTTCTTTTAGGTTTTTCAGATGGCACCGCCAACGGTACACCTGTTTTTACCGGTTCGCCAAAATTGGGCGTGCCATCTTCATTCCAGGTAAAGCGTTGTGCCCTTGGCGAACGGTTCCTGCCACAGCCTTGTCCCGGTGCTGAATTGGCATGATACAGTATCCAGTCTTCGGTTCCATCCGGCGATTTAAAAAACGAATTATGTCCCGGTGCATATACACCGTTCTTTTCCGATCGTTTAAAAACGGGCTCAGGATTTTTTGTCCACGCTGCCGAATCCAGCAAATTGCTATCGGCATGGGTAGATAACATACCTAAGGAGTAGTATTCGGTCCAGCAGCCGCTGGCCGAGTAGATCAAATAAATGCGGTCGCGGTGCTGCAGGAACTGCGGTCCTTCGTTTACGTCAACATGGGGCGGGTTATCGGGATCATTCAGGTCGCCGTGCTTTTCCCACTCCAAAGTTGGACTGGAAAGCCGCACCCGTCCTCCCGTCTAACGTCCAGGGATTCTTCATTTTGCTGATATAAATATCCTGTCTCCCGTTTACATCTCCCTCCCATCCCGACCATACCATGTATAGCTGGCCCTTGTGTTTGAATACGGAGCCGTCAATGGCCCATTTATTGGATGAATCAACCATCCGGCCTTTCAAATTCCATTTGCCTTTCATCGGGTCTGCCGATCCGTTTTCGAGTACCCATAAACGGTGGCTTTCATTTCTGCCGCTATCGGCGGCAAAATAGAGGTACCATTTGTTGTTGATAAAATGAAGCTCAGGAGCCCATAAACCTTTTGAATAAGGTGTACCGGGCGGCGGTAGAAAAACCGTTTTCCGTGGCGCTGTTTTCAGATCAGCAATATTTTTTGTTTTCCAGATCACCAGCCTGTCGCCCAACGTCTGGGTGTAATAGTAGTAGCCATCCTTATGAATGCTCCAGGGATCGGCACCGGAGGGCAGAAGCGGGTTGGTAAAGGTTTTTTGCGAAAAGCAAACCTGGAAAACAAGAAGAAAGCCTGTCAGTAAAATGGTTCGTAAGGTCGGCATAGTGTATGTAAAGTTATTCACCCGAAGGCTTTTTGATTCCTGTGTTAATACTTACCGGCTCACCGAAATTCGGTGTGCCATCGGCATTCCATGTAAATTTTTGCATACGCGGATTTCTTGCATCCCCGCACCCCTGTCCTGCCGTTGAATTGGCATGATAGAGTATCCAATCTTCCGTTCCATCCGCCGATTTAAAAAAGGAACTATGCCCCGGACCAAATGCAGAACCCGAAGGCTTTTTGGTAAACACCGGCGCTGGAGTTTTTGTCCAGTCCGATGCATTTAACGGGTCGCCTCCTTCTTTCAAGGTTAACAGGCCCAAAGCATAATCATCCGTCCAGCAGCCACTGGCCGAATAAACCAGGAACACCCTCCCTGCTGCATTTTTTAAGATCTCCGGCCCTTCATTTACGGCTGGTGGTGCACCTTGCTTTTCCCAGGTTAATTGCTGGTGAAGAAATGAGGCTGCGGGCCGTTTCCAGTGTCCACGGATTTGACATGCGGGCTATGTAGAGGCGTTGTGTGTTATCGGTGGCAGAAGCCTGTCCGCTCCAGATGAAATAGTTTTTATTGTTGTAACTCAAAATGGTTCCGTCTATCGAAAAATAATCGGCACTGGCATCTCCTATTTTTCCTTTTTCAATCCAGGCGCCGCTCAAGGGATCTGCATTGGCGTTTTCCAATACAAAGGTTCGTTGGGTACTTAACGTCTCCGGAACCTGCGGTATAATACACGTACCATTTATTGTCCAGGTAATGAAGTTCCGGCGCCCAAATGTTTTTGGAATTAACACCGCTAACCGGCGCCGACCAAATCGTTTGAACAGGGGCGTTTTTTAATTCTGAAACCTTTTGCGTTTTCCACAGAGCAATCCTGTTTCCCAGGGTGTGTGTATAGTAGTAATTGTTGTCCTTTTTGATGATCCAGGGATCGGGGCCGGAAGACAGCAAGGGATTGGTAAAGGTGGTGACACGGTGGGGTTACAGGAGGCGGAGGAACACTGCCGCCATTACTGCTTCCCTTGCCGCATGAAACGGCCATACTGATACTTACAAACAGCAACCATACCTTAAGCCTGGAGTATATCTGCATGGGATGAACGAGTATAAGAATCTTGAATTGTTTATGGCATGATCATAAACATAAAGGTGCCGTTGCCAGCGGCACCTTTAATGGTTTAATACTTTGGATTTTGTTTAAGATTCGGGTTGTTATCCAGGTCAAATTGAGGAATGGGTAAAAGTTCGTTTTTGCCGGTTACAAAATTGGCAAAGCCCTTATCCCTGGAAGCAAGAGCCGGGCTTAAATCACCCCAACGGACCAGGTCTTCCCACCGGTGGCCCTCCCCGGTCAGTTCGGTTATGCGTTCATGTTTTAACTGGTCCAGGAACTGTTGCTGGTTTAGTCCGGGCATGGCAGCCGATAGCGTAGCCAAGCCTGCTCGTTGTCTTACCTTATCTACAAACTGATAGGCCTGGGGTGTTTGCCCCAGTGCATTCAATGCTTCGGCATACAAAAGCAACACATCAGCATAGCGGAGATACCGGTAGTTATTACCCGAATGAAACACTTCGCCATCCATGGTCGCATCATCCAAAAACTTCCTGTAGTACACTGTCTTGTTGGTGGCCACTGCAATGGGATCGTCCGGATCGTTGGAATAATTACGGGAGGTCCAGGTTTGTCCATATACCATGGTAAAGTTTGGGCCTCTTACATCGGTTGAATCATATAAAAATGTAGCAGCTATGCGTGGGTCCCTTTGTCCATTGGTTTGATTTTCTTTCAAAAGTTCCCAAACCACCCACCGGTGGGCCTGGCCATCGGTAAAGCCGATGGGCCGTGGTGCAAAGAAGGGAGGAATGGAAGTGCCGTAATTCAGTTTATCCGGTGTATGATTGGGATCGCCATCCCCGGCATCATTATCAAACGCATCTACCGGATTGGCGGCATTCTGAAACTCGAAAACGGATTCTGCATTGTTTTCCGTCGTCTCTATAAAATTATCCCTGTAGTTGGGCACAAGGCTATAAACAGAAGCTCCCGGTCCTTCGGCCAGCCATTGCAAAGCATCTTTGGCCTCCTGGTATTTATGTTGCTGCAGGTAAACCTTACCTAACATGCCGATACGCGGCACCCTTGGTTGCTCTTCCCTTACCATTGGCATCATAGCTGACCGGCAGGTTAGCAGAAGCGTCGGTAAAATCCTTAATGGCTTGGGCATACACCTGTTCCTGGGTAGACGAAGGTGGGTAATATTCATCGGGGTTGGCAGGCTGGTGAAGGATAATAGGGACATTGCCATAATGAAGCCCCAGTGTGTAATAGAAAAAGCCTCTCATAAAACTGGCTTCGGCCAATAACTGCTGCTTCAAACCCGCTTCCATATTAATTTTAGGCACATTGTCCAACACCTGGTTGCAGCGGTTCACTCCTATATAGCAATCTTTCCACAGATCGGCGATCAGTCCATCATTATAGTTCTCGTAATTGAACAGGTCGTAGTAATTGCGGATCCAGGGCGCCGGGCTGGTGCTGAATCCTTCATCGGCACGAATGATCGTTAAAAAATGCATCCACCGGTTAAGCGCCGCCCGGTGATAGGTGCTGTAAATAGCATTGACGCCCAGTTGCGCATCGGAGGCGGTTAACCAAAACTGTTGCGTGGTAGGCTGGTTGGGATTGGTAATATTCAGTTCGCTTTTTTTACAACCCAACCCCAACAAAGCTGCCGTCAGCATAACGATATATATCTTTTTCATTTTGATAAGTTCTTTAAGGTTAAAAATCAGCTTGAATGCCTACCGAAATAATGCGGCTGGCCGGCCAGTTGCCCGCATCAAAACCACGGGCAATGACACTGGTGCCCTGCACATCAGGATCAAGTCCTTTGTATTTGGTAATGGTAAACAGGTTTTGTCCGCTTACATAAAAACGGGCATTGGAAAAACTGATCTTGTTTAAAATGGACCTGGGAAAAACATAGGCCAGCTCCAGGTTGCGAACCCTGAGGTAAGAGCCATTCTCCAGCCACCGGTCGCTTACCGTCCTGTTATTGTCCGACACGGAAGGATCGCTGGGCTGGTTCACGGCCAGCCTTGGGTCAGTGCCATTGGGATTGCTTTCCGACCAGGGATCGATGTCGCTGCGGAAATTCGCCAGTTCGTAAGAGTCAAGCTGACGGCGGATATCGTTATAAATTTTGTTTCCAAAGATTCCTACCAGTTGCAGGTTCAAACTAAATTGTTTATAGGAAACGTTGAACTGCGCACCGGTTTGTAAGGTAGGCCAGGGCGAACCGGCATACTGGCGGTCGTCGAAGTTAATGGTACCGTCTCCATTGGCGTCAACATATCGTCACGTCACCCGGTTTGGCGTTGGGTTGAATCTTCTGGCCGCTTTTATCTACATAACTATCCACCTCCTGCTGGCTTTTGAAAATACCATTGGTCCGGATGACATACCACTGACCAATGGGATGCCCCACCTGGGCCCGGAGAAATTCATCTGTTGGCAGGTAATCAATAGCGTTACCACTGGCATCTACCCCCCGGCTTCCTACGGCGAGCACCCGGTTTTTAATGGTGGTGAAATTGGCCGACACATCCCACTTAAGGGCAGACGTGCTGGTGGCCCGGCTACGGTACGTGGCACTGAACTCTACTCCTGTATTGCGCATGGAAGCCGTATTGGCTGCCACCTGGCCGGAGTAACCTAAATAAGACGGCGGCGTTAAAAAGACGAGCAGGTATTTGGAAAGCGCATTATACACATCAAAGGTCAGGGACAAACGATTGTCGAACAGGCCGGCATCAAAGCCCGCGTTCTTTTGTGTTCTTTCTTCCCAGCGGAGATCGGAATTGGCCAGTTGCGACTGGTAAGCGCCTGTAACAGGATTTTGTCCAACACCATACACGGCACGGGGAAAGACATTGATCACAGGAAAATAATCCCAGGAGCCTAATACATCACTAAAGCCCAATCGCCCGTAAGAAGCCCGGATCTTCAGATCGTTCACCCAGGGTACTTTAAAGAAGTCTTCCCTGCTCAACCGCCAGGCAACGGCTGCAGAGGGGAAACGCCCTGTTTGAAAGTTGGGGCCGAACCGTGAATCCTGGTCGATGCGGCCGGTAAGCGTTAAAAGATAACGATCGTTATAGGTATAATTGATGCGGCCGAGGTAGCCATGCGAACGCCAGAACAAAGGCGTACCACCCGCAGCGAAAGAGCACCGGCAGCAGAGCCAATGGTGGTGAATAAAACCCCATTGGCATTTACAAGGTTCACACGGCCACCGCTGGTTACTTCTCTTTTTTGCTCCGTTCTGGAAAAACCCACAACAGCGCTAACAACGTGTTTTCCAAAAGTTGCACTGTAATTGAGCGTATGCTCTAAAAGCAGGTTGGTAAAGCGTTGCCGGCTTTCGTTTACACTGGTATTGGGTGGCTGGTTGGCATAACGCCATATGCCGGTATCCCGTATTTCCTTGTAGGTATCGTAGCTCACTTCTGCGCCGGCATTGAACCTGTACGATAGTCCCGTGATCAGTTTCAGGTCCACATAGGCATTGCCTACCAATTTGGCAAAATTGTAATTGATCTTATCAAGGGCTGCATTGGCCACATAGTTGCTGGCATAAGAAGGCACTTCTGATGTGCCCATGCCCCATCCCTGCGGGTTAGCCGGTATGCCGGAGTACTGCGGCCCTTTCACCCCGATGATGGGTAAGGAAAGCGGGGCTTCATAAAAGGCATTCACACCGCCGCCGGGGTTATTGCCATAGTTATAGCTTAACACCATGTTTTCGCCCACCGTCAGCCTGCCTTTACGGGCTTCGGAATTGATACGCAGCGAAGCCCTGTGAAAGTCATTGGCAATTAAAACGCCTTTGTTCTTATAATAACCGGCAGAGATCAGGAAATTGGTGCTTTGCGATCCGCCTGATATCCCCACGTTATAATCCTGCACGGCGCCTATCCGGTACACTTCCTCCTGCCAGTCGGTATTAATGGTATTGCTGGCCAGTTGTGCGGCAATGCCCGTGGGCAGCGCCACACCGGAGTTCTGGTACTGCTGCTGTACGGTTTTTAAATATTCCGGCGCCGTCATTACATCCCACCGTTTAGGGATTTGCTGTACGCCATACCTGGCGGAGAAGTTGACACGGGCAGGGCCTTCCCTTCCCTTTTTTGTAGTGATGATCACCACCCCGTTACCGGCGCGGGAACCATAAATAGCCGCGGCCGAAGCATCTTTCAACACCTGGATACTGGCTACATCATCGGGGTTGATGGTGACGTTGGCATCGGAAAGCATGCCATCAATCACGTATAAAGGAGACGTGTTAGCCAAAGTTGGATACACCCCTGATCTCAATGGTTGCATTAGCACCGGGAGCACCCCCATTCCGTACCGTAACCCCGGGCACGGTTCCCTGAATGGCTTCTGCTACGGATTGCGAGGTGACCTTGTTCACGTTCTCCATATTTACCAACCCTGTGGCGCCGGTAAGGTCTCTTTTTCTCACTGTCTGGTACCCGATTACCACTACCTGCTGCATCTCCTGGTTGGATGTTTGCAGTTGAATGCTCAATGGGTTGGTATCGGTGACGGTCACCTCCTTATTGTCAAACCCTATATAACTGACCACCAGGGTGCTTCCTACAGGAGCATTGATACTAAACTCGCCGTTGGTATTGGAGGTAACAGAAGTGCCGGTTCCTTTTATGGTAACGGTTGCCCCTATAAGCGGTTCACCGTTGGGGGTTCGCAAAGTTCCCCTGATCGTTTGCTGGGCTGATGCCGTTACATAAAGCAGCAGGAAAAAAACCGTGCAATAAGCCAGGTAAAGCAGTCGTCTTTTTTTCATTTTTTGCAGTTTAATTTTTGAATAATGATGCCGTTCCAGGGGCAAACCGGATTCATTTTCAGCGAGGCACGGGGTAAGGATCTTCTCCTTATTTTTTACGAAGGCTTGATTTCCTGAATATCAATACAGGTTCTAACACTTTTTTCGCAGGGGACGTTTTGTAAAAGTCTTTTTTGTCCGGCAGGTCGAAGAACAGGTTGGCGGCTGCTTCGCCCATTTTAATCGTCTGCTGATCTACGGTGGAGAGAGATGGCGTGATGTAAGCACCAAAAGCCTCGTTGGCAAAACCAATGATGGCCACATTCTGCGGAATTTTTTTACCGGCTGCTTTCAGTGCCTGCATGGCGCCAAGGGCTGTAAAATCTTCCACGGCAAAAACCCCGTCGGGTGGTTGGGGTAAGGATAACAGTTCGTTCATGCAGGCAAACCCCGAATCAATGGTTACGCTTCCGTAACGTACCAGGCTGTTTTCAACAGCCATACCATTTTTCTTCAGCGCATCCATGTATCCTTTCAGACGCTGTTTAAAAATAGCCACGTGCTGCTGGCCGCCTATGTGGGCAATGCGTTTGCAGCCCTGGTCCACCAGGTGCTGGGTAGCCTTAAAAGCGCCCAGGTGATCATTCACTACTACCGAAGGCACCGCCAGTTCATCGCTGGCACGATCGAACAAAATAAGGGGGATGCCTCTTTTCTTTATTTCCTGGTAATGGCGCAGCGTGGTGGTTTCCTTTGAGATGGACGCCAGTACACAATCGACCCTTGACCGCAAAAACGTTTGCACGGCCTTTTGCTCATAATCCAGTTGTTCGTTGGATTGGTAAAGAAGAACGTTATACTCATTTTTGCTGGCGATCCTTTCAATGCCGTGAACTACAGATCCAAAAAAATTGATCTCGGCACTGGGAATGATAACGCCAATGATTTTTGATGTGCCTGAACGAAGAGAGGAAGCTATTGTGTTGGGATGGTAGTTTAATTTTCTTGCTGTTTTCCGAACCGCTTTTTTTGTAGCCTCGCTGATGGCGGCATGATTGCTTAAGGCACGGGAAACCGTAGAAGCGGTAATGTGTAACTCCCGGGCAATATCCTGGATAGTTGTTTTGGCTACCGGCATAAGGGCTTATGCAATCGTTTGCATAAACTTAACCTATTTTTTCATGCCGGGCAAATTTTGTTTTATATGGTTCTGGTGTTTTGGAAGGTGGTGCTGTGCAGGCAAAAGAGTTTACGTAATACCAGGCTGGTTGCAGGTTTATCAAATCCTAACGTCAATAGTCAATGGCGAATGGTCAATAGAAAATTACAAATTTGATAACCGGCGGGTATAAACAGCTATTGTAATGACTGAGGATACTAAGGACGTTATTTAAAATGCCGGTGTGCCCGGCGCCTTTGCAACAGCCACCATGAGACGCACCGGCAAAACAATCAATATTCAGGCTCCGTACGGGAGGTTATGGCAATGCGGTTCCATGCATTGATGGTAACAATAGCCATGATCACCTGCGCCAGGTATTGTTCTCCCAGCAAGTTGGCTGCTTTTTGATAGGTTTCATCCGACACGCCTTTGTGAATAAAGGTCACTTCCTCCGTAAGGGCCAGGATGGCTCTTTCTTCTTCGGAGTATAAGTTCGTTTCCCGCCACGCATCCAGCAGGTAGATCCTTTGTTCGGTTTCACCCAGTTTGCGGGCATCTTTAGTATGCATATTAATGCAATAGGCGCAACCGTTAATCTGTGAGGCACGGATCTTAATCAGCTCTTTATGCAAAGGTTTGAGCTGCGTGGACGCTAAATACGTTTCCAGTCCAAGTACGGCCTTGAATGCATCCGGTGCTGTCTTTTGCATGTTCAGTCTCTGTTCCATTTTTATTCGGTTTTATTGGTGCGGCAAAGTTCTGTTATAATAAATGGAAAACCGCAGGCTTACCCGTTGTTGAACCAGTCATTAAAAAGAGCAGGTGCTTGAAATAAGGAAATTTTCATTTCTTCTTTAAAGAAGTTTTAATCAAATAGTTTGTTTTTATTATCTATCTTTCTATCTTAATTGCGTATAACCAATATCCAATTGTTATGAACAACCTTGTAACCAGTCTTCAACACGAAGGCATATCCCAAACAACAGCCCTGGCTACGGTGCAAAGCCTTCTTCGCCGGGCAAAAGAGAAATATCCTAAGCTTTCTTCTTTTGCTGCCGCCGTCCTCATTAAAAAATGTTTAGAGGAAATTTATACTGATGAGCTAAGCATAAGTCCTTCGGAAGTTTTGCTGGTTTAAAATATACGGTGTATTTTAAGAGTACAAACGAAACCCTTGACACTCCTTCTATTCAATGAAATGACGGAAGACCAGCAGGCCTTCATCCTTGAGCAATATGGTGTTTGTATTTCGGCCCGCGATCATAAGAACGATAAACTGCTGCTATACCAGGTAGATGCCTTTTATGTGGAAGTGTATTTTGATCCTTCTACCCAGTCCATAAAAAAATTCAAAAGCTTTGCTTCCACCGATGAACTGGAACCGTATTTAAACAGCATCAGTCTGAAAGATGTGATTTGAATGCCGGAGGCTTAACCAACAGGCTCAGTTACACAAAATGTAACGAACAAGATCTCCTGTTCATTTCCTGTAGATCTGCTATAACAAGATCTCTTTACCGTTGCGCTGCAAATCCTTTTATGATATCCAGCAAGCTGCCGCCATTTTTTTGTTGCTGTTGCTGGGCGCCCTGGGCCATTTGAGTAACCATATCCATTAAACCACCACCTTGGTTGTCGCCGCCCGACTGGTTTAACAGATCATTGAGGTTTATTCCTCCATTACCGCCTTGTTGCAATACCTGGCCGCTTTGGCCGCCGGTTATGGAATTCAACAATCCATCCAAAGTAAAGCCATTGTTGCCGGGATCATTGGTTTTATGAACCAGGTTTTCCAGTACAGAAGGTATCAGGCTGGTAGCTACGTTATTGGCTTGTCCTGTGCCCATATTGTATTGGTTCATCAACTTATTGGCAAAATGCCCAATCATCATGCTTACTATGGGATTACTTAAAAGGCCTCCTCTGCCTGCCTGGCCGCCAAACAATTGTAAGAGATTTTGCAGACCACCGCCGGCTACTATGTTTCGCAATCCGGAGGCAACCGTGTTTGTAGCTTCTGCAACCACAGCGTCGTTTTGTTTATCCGGCACTTCGGGGTTGTTAATAACAGATTGGCCGGCTACGCTTTTTACGAGGTTAAATAATTCTTCTAACATAACAGGGGAATTAGTTGGTTAAGGGATGCTGATTCAAAACAATTTAACTGATTTTTCCTGTAAACACGGAGAATTTACCAGCTAAAACAATAAAATTCAGTTTCGAAGAAGTCCCTGACGTTGTAATTCCGGTTATCTCAGGTAAAAAGATATTCCATTTAAATACACATCCTTCACCGAAAATTCCTTATCAAAAATCACCAGGTCGGCTTTGGCGCCGGCTTCTATCCTGCCCCTGTCTTTGGCATGGATCAATTGAGCCGGGTACAGCGTTGCCATGCGTAAAGCTTCTTCCAAAGAAATGCCTGCATGACGCACACAGTTTTTCACCGCTGTCAGCAGCGTGAGGTTTGATCCGGACAGAGTGCCATCAGGCAATGTAAAGCGGTCTTTTTGTTTTACATGTACATAAGCGCCTTCCCGGTTTTCTTCCACTGCATCTGTAATAAGGAACAACCGTTCCTTCAATAATTTTTTACTGATGGACAGTGTTTGATAATCTACATGAATGCCATCGGCAATAATGCTGGCAAATACATCCGGCGTTTGAAACACGGCTCCCGGCAAGCCTGTATCGCGGTGATGCAAAGGCGACATGGCATTGAACAAATGTGTAGTGGTTTGAATGCCGCTGGCAAAACCTTTCAGGCCTTCTTCATAGGTGGCATTGCTATGCCCGGCAGAAACGATCACACCGTTATCTACCAGTAAACGGATGATGGAGGGATCGGTGATCTCCGGCGCCAGCGTTATCATTTTAACAACGCCGTTGGCTTCGTCAAGCAAAGCCTGCACTTCTTCTAATTGCGGAACTTTTATGTATTGCTCAATGTGTGCTCCTTTTTTTAGCGGGTTGATATAGGGGCCTTCCAAATGCAATCCCAGTAATGCAGGATGGGGATTATTCTTTACAACCCGAATGGCTTCTTTGAAAAGCTCCATGGAGTTGGTGGCCAGCGTAAGCATAAAACCCGTTGTGCCGGTTTTTACCAGCGCATCGCCCATGGCTTTCAGGGCTTCAGCCGAAGGTTTGTTGGAAAACAAATATCCGCCACCACCGTAGATCTGCAGGTCTAGCAATCCCGGTGCTATATAATGGCCGGAATAATCTCTGACGACTGCCTGTTGCGGAATGGCAGATGGATCTATCATGGCCTTAATGCTGCCGTTCTCTATTAAAACTGCCTTATCCCTGATTTCCTCCGTACCGGTAAAAAGGGTGGCGTTGGTTAATGCTGTGATCATGTTGAAAAATTAGCAAGGTATGCAAAGTCAAAAGTAAAAAGTCAAAATTAAAAACCTGGAATCTGCAGCCGGTGACTGCCTTTTGACTTTTTACTTTTGAATTTTGACTTCAAAATTATACTCCGGCAATTCGTTCCTTATACGTTGCCAGGGCTTCTTCCAGCCTTTCTTTGGCGGTGGTATCGCCGGGTACATTATGCGAAGGATGAATGTGCAGCTTGAAACCTCTTTCTACCAAAATTTCGGCAACGGTAATAACCGTCATCCACACACAGGTAATAAAGGCCATGGTAGAAACAGGTCCGAGTTTATCCTGGTGGTTTTTAATGGGCACCGTGGCATCTTCAATGGGTGCGCAGGAATCCACAACAATATCGGCAATATCAAAAATGGTTTTGCCACTGGAATGTCTTGTTTGCTTTGCCTTTGGCCGCCGCCGCTGAGCCGTAAGCGATCACCTTCATGCCTTTCTTTTTGGCTTCCAGCGCCACATCAATATTTACATTATTAATACCGGAATGCGAAAACACCCACATCGTATCTCTTGAATCGAAGTTGTAGCCCTTCATAATTTCAACACCATACCCCTCTACCCTTTCCAGGAACACAAACTGGTGAACACCCATCTCGCCGGTTATTCGGGTAAAGAAGGTCAGCGGCAGTTCCACCATGGGATGAAAGCCTACAAAACCGCCGATTCTTGGATACATTTCTTCAATGGGAATAGTGGCATGCCCGCAACCGAAACGTGTGCACCCAGCGGCCCGCTTCAATGCTGGCTGCCATTACTTCAGCTGCTTTGCGGATATTATCCATTTGCGTTTCTTCAATTTGGATCCATTACATTTCTTGCGTTGCTAAGCCATTGTTTTGCTAACATAATTTGCTATTTATTTGATTGATGTAATTTTTTATAAATGAAAAAAAGAAGAATGATCATGATACCCACTTCAATATAAGAGACGGTGGTAAGGTGATGGACGCCATACCTGTGTACGATCACTCCCATCAGGTAGTTGATCAGCATATTGCCGATGAGGGCCACTACAAAAACAAAACTGAAAGCGGTGCCGGATAAAGAAGCAAAGCGTTCACCTACAAAACCAAGCATGATGGGAAAACCGCCTGCCAGTCCTGCTCCTGATAAAATCAATCCTGCAATGATCAACGCATTGGAAGTGCCTATCTGCATTAATAAAATACCAATGGGCAGCAGCACCAGGCAAGTCCACATCATCTTTATTTGCGGCACCGACCTAAACACACTGCCGGTTAACAGCCGCATCACAATCATACCAACAATATGCAGCGATAAGGCATACAGGGCATTGCTTTCGGTCATAGCCCCTTTTGAAATTAAATAAGTGGTCGTCCAGTTGTTGATGATAGCCTCAAGGCTGCTTTGGCAGAACAGAAAAAAAGAGATCAGCAAAAGCAGGGTATTGAAAAGGCTGCGCCATTTGATAGCCGGCGCATCTTTTTTTAGTTTGGCCGGAGGAAATTGGATGAACACATAGAACAGGGCCACGGCCAGCGTGAACCATCCCACTACGGCCACAATTTCAAAAGGCTGGAACTTATGTGAAAGCAAGCCCAGGATCAGCGGCATGCCCAAGGCGCCAATGCCAAAGAACACACCAAGCAAGCTTAAATTAGCGCCTTTGTTTTCATCGCTGATATCGGCCACTACAGCATTGGTAGCGCCGTTGATAATACCGCCGCCCACACCAAAAACAAAAACACAGATCTTTAAAATGCCCAAAGAAGATGCATAGGCAATGCCTTCGAAACCGGCAAACATTCCGAGGCAGGCAAGTATCAGTAATAGCTTATAACCATACCGGTCGCAAACCGGACCAAATACTAAAGAGCCGGTAAGAATGCCTATTGGCAGAATGGAAAAAAGCGTACCGGTTGCAATGCCATCAAGCAGGAATTTGGTTTTGAGATGCGGCGTAATAGAACCCAATGTTATGAGGCTGATGCCAAACAACAACATTCCCAAAAAGGCAGCAATAAAGACAGGCGTTTTTTTATACATGTGTCGGTCAGGTTGCTTTTTTGTTTTGTAAGGCCAGCCATGCAGCGCCATACAAACCGGCGCAGTAACCAAGAGCCGAAGGCTCGAGAATGACTTGTTTTATACTGACAGGCTGCGCCCATTTTGAGGCTTCTTCATAAATGTCCGGAATGAATTGTAGGGCCGGGCCAAAAACACCGCCGCCTAAAATGATCTTTTGCGGATTGAACAGGCTCACCAGGTTGGCCACTGCCATGCCCCATAATTCAATACATTGCCTGATGACCTCTTTGGCTACAACATCGTTTTGCTCGTATGCACCAAAAATATCAAGGGCATTTATCTTGCCGGGTTCTTTGCTCTTTAAAGGACCACTGTAATTTTTTGTTTGCTCCAGCAGCTCTCTTGCCAGCTTTGCTATGCCATCGCCCGAGGCCCTGCTTTCAAAACAACCGCAACTGGTAAACTTTTCGTGATACGGTTTTTCCAGGGCCATCCAGCCAATGGCACCCGCAATGTCGCTGGCGCCACGCAGTACAGTTCCATCTACCAGAATGCCTGCACCTATACCGGTTCCAACTGCCATAAAAATGGCATCAGAGCATCCTTTGGCATTGCCTTTCCAAACTTCGCCAAGAATATAGCAGGCGCGGTCGCTGTCAATTAGTACAGGGATGTTTGGCGCTACAGCACTGATTTCATTCTGTAAAGGATAGTCTTCCCAGCCCGGAATGTTCGGCGCCCACACCGTACCTTTTTTTTGGTAGCTAATGCCGGGCACCGATACGCCAATGGAGGTAATGGAATGTTCTTTTTGAGTAGCTAAGATCTTTTTTGTTTGCTGCGCAATGAGTGCCCCTACTTCACTACCCTTCCTGTTTTCCAGCGCTATCTTTTCTTCATAGAGAATATTTCCTTCTTCTGAAAAGACGGCTGTTGCCAGCTTTGTTCCTCCAAGGTCTATGGCTAGTACAGGCATAGGATGCAGTTGAAGGTGAATGGTTGCTTTGGTTACTGTTTCTTTTTAACGGCAGGCTTTGGTTTGCTCTCGGCTTCTTTAGCCGCTAACAAATAAATAAGAGATGCCGTTCCATCCATGGTGGGTTCGTTGGTGGAGTAATCACCATAATCATCATGGTACACCGCCAGGTTGCTTTGGAAGGGAGCATATTCGTCTTCGTTATACAGCTTGATGCCAATGAGATTGTTGTAAATACTTCCATACACCGGGCCGTCCACCAGGCCGCCATCAATAGGGTAATTTTTTAAATGCGTGAATGCCGAATGCGGATCAACCGGTGTATCGCCCCAGGATGGTAATCCGTACACCATGGAAGTGCCCCAGGGATTGCAACCAAAAAGCCAGTCGATGTTCGCTTGTTCCAGTTCATCAAACTGTTTGTCTTTGGTTAGCTGCTTGTACCAATAACACTGAATGGCAAAGGACGTAGTAAGGTTATTGCTGCACCAGATAAAAGGCACACCGCGGTAAAAAGCGTTTGCTTTGGCTTTGTTCCATACGGCTTCAATGCCTCTTTTATAATAGCCAATGATAGTATCTCTTTTTGAACCTCTCAATTGTTTAGCTAATTCATAATGACCGAGGTTGATGAAGGGATACCACTGATAATGTTTGGCGGTATCGGTTCCTAACCACGGTGTAATGGGTTCCTGTTTTGCATAATTGAAGGCATCGGCAGAAAGTTTTTGCGAAGCTGCCGCCAGTTCCATATCATCCACCCAGTTATCTTCAGCATAGATATACGGCGATACTACAGAAACCGTTTGTGTAACACCGGGCTTTTTTAAAGCAAATGCATAGGCCGAAGTTGTTTTTTGCGCCAAGTGCTCGCTATAGGTTTTGTCAATGTTCCTGTATAGCTGTGAACCCAGGGCAAAAGCGCTGGTGAATTTGGCCGCAGTGGAAGAAGTGCCTTTGGTATCATTCATGAACTTTCCTCTTTGCTGCGGTTCGCCGTTGATAAAATATACCGGACGTTCATAGCCTCTTTTATACTGGCTATCCTCCTTGGGTATGCGCATAGAAATATGATCGCGGTCATCGGCAATTTGGTTGAACATCCAGTCGTCCTGGGGATGCATTTTCAGCAGCCAGTCCAGCCCCCATTTGGCTTCATCCAGCACATCGGCAATGCCGTTCTTTCCATCCAGGCCATTGGCGGCTTTTTCATCGGTGAATACTTTTGGAAAATCCCTGTACGCCGCCAGTAAATGGTAGGTAGCGTTAGCTGATGTGGTAGAGTATTGCAAATAATCAGAAGCATCGTGCCAGCCGCCTACTACATCCACATGGGTACTGTCTTTCATGGGACCGTACAAAGTGTATCCATCTCTTGTATGGCAACTGTCCTTTAAAAAAGGATTGAAACCCGTACGTTGCTGGCGCATGTAGCGAAGACAAAAATCTGCCGCACCGTTATATACATCATTGCCTATTTCAAATTCGGGAGATTTTGCACCACCTGCCTGCAAATAATAACGTCCGGGTTTGGTGAACGAAGAAAAATTAAGACGATAGGTTTCAGTAAAGGGACCATAAGCACCAAACGCTTTGCCAGCTGATGCATTGAAAGCGATCTTTTTGGTTTTGGCATCCATCAACTGAAAAGTTTTTATAGCATTGTTTTCTTTGGAACACCACACCGCTACCTTCACCCCGCCAGGCGTGTAGCCCAATTGGTTGATCCGTATCCAGGATTGTTCGTCTGTTTTTGTTTTAGTAAATGAAATAATGGCGACAAGAAGAAAGCAAAACAAAACGGGCTTGTAAAATCTTTTCATAAAACAAGTAAAAAATTTAGAGAGCGAAATCAAAGGGTTAAATATATTGATAAAGTACTGAAGAAAAAACCGCAACAACTTCTCTTTGCGGGAAGCTGTTATATTTTGTAGCTTCAGATGCACAAACAAGGGCACGACCGGTTTTTGCATATACACTAAAATGAAAGCACTGCTCGTCTTTTTTTTATTCCCATTGCAACTTCCTGCGCAGGATATCACCGGCATCTGGACCGGCTACATTCAAACAACAGAAACGCGATTGCCGTACGAACTGGTGATCAGCAAAGACAAAGACAGGATTAGCGGTTATTCGTTAACCGTTTTTACGTTTAATGGCGTTGAAAATATTGGTATCAAATCCATGAAGTTTAAAAATAAGAACGGCAAAATATCCATTGAAGATGATGAACTGGTGTATAACAATTTTAGTTCACCACCGCGAAAAGTAAAATTGCTGGCGCAGTTGTCTTTAAAAGCCGAAGATTCTGTTATGGATCCTGAGTGGCAGCTTTTTTACACGGTCGCTGGACTTCAGGGCCGGGAATACAGATTTGTTTAACGGAACTATTTTTTTAAAAAAGCATCATCGTTATCAGCCATCCAAATTAATTGCGAAACTGGATGAAATGAATTTACTCAGCACTCTTTCTTTCACGGTTCCCTCGTCAAAAAAGAAAGAAGAGCCGGCCGTGGCAATAGTGCCGGTTGAAGAAACAGAACTTCCAAAGCAAAAAGAAAGAGCACAGCAGGTAAGTATACAAACGCAGACAATGGCAAAGGCTTCACCTCCGGTTTTGCAACCCAGGTTAAGAGAAGTGCCGCCCCCTTCCATCATCTACACGGCAGAACCCGAGCCTATGCCGGAACCTAAAATACTTGAACGGAACATAGCTATCGTACAGAAAAAAATACCGGGAAGAAATATACAAGCCATTACAGGACACAAGGCGAAAGAGTATAGTAGCAACGCCTCCTCCTGCAATGGCGGCAACTCCTATAATAGAAACACACTCATCCGGCGACCGGTTGCCGCCGCACAACTGGCTGAAAGAAAAACAGAGATCATTCGAAGCGTTCCTTTTTCATCGGACAGCCTGGTGCTTAGCTTATACGACAACGGCACGATTGATGGCGATACAGTAAGTGTAGTACTGAACGGAAAAGTCATCCTTGCCAAAAAAGGGCTAACGGCGGATGCCATACGAATAACCATTCAAATTACTCCCGAAATGGGCGACACGCTGCAGTTGGTCATGTACGCCGAAAACCTTGGCTCCATTCCGCCTAATACAGGCCTGCTTATTATACAGGATGGAGAGATGAGAAATGAAATACGGTTTGCCGGCGACATGCAAAAAAGCTCCGCCATTATTTTGAAGAGAAAACGATAGCCGGTTTGCCTTTAGAATTGAATGGCTTCGGCCTTTACCACCTTCATTTTCTTGTCCAGGTAAAATATAAACTTGTATGACTGGTGTTCGGCTACCAGTTTAGTATCCGTATTTTTTTGAGGCTCTGTAATCTCAAACCGATGCTCCACTGCCCAAAGCACATTGGTATTATAATCTTTATCGGGTTTTAATTCGCCATAGTAAACCGGCTTGTAAGTCTTGTCTTTAAAGATCTTCGTGTTTAAATATTCGCGGATGTTTTCGTGGGCCAGTTCATTGGCCGACCGGTTGATTTGCGCCTTTACAAGGAAAGGAACCATCAATAGCAAGCAAAAGATAATTCGCATAACTAAAAGTTTTAAGAATTATCTCATGGAGGAAGAATAAGTAGCCGTGGATGTAGCAGTAAGTTATCAACAAATAACAAAGCATGTCCTGCGATTGGGATGAATGGTTAATAGTCGTTAAGAACATCCACAGCGTAAGAGTTGAAGCCGAACAATGGTTAAGGTTATCTGCAGACTGGCTGGATTGCGTATTGCGTTCAGCATAGGCAACTCCTGCAGAGCAAAGGCATTTAAATTTTTATGCCTGAAAGAAATGAACCGGCGGTTGTCCTGCAATCCACCAGGGTAATGCCATTGGATTTCACATCCTATTTTGAATTCTATAGCAATAACATCCGCCTTTGGCGGATTAGATGGCGACTGGACAATGCAAAGCACCTCAAAAAAGAGAGCAGATGCCAACGGCATCAAAGGTTTATAGCACCCGCAAAGAGGTTTAGCGGTTCGACCCCCTCGGGGTCGCAGGCGTTCGCTACCCTTTTTTTCTATAAAGCTGTGATCCCTTTGGGATCTATATCGTTGACCGGCCATCTAAATAAAACAAGATGTAATACCAACGCCATCAGCAAAGTCTGTGATTAGCATTATATCTGACCATACATGAGCATATGTTCGACTCCCGATAGGAGTCGCAGTCACTCAGCACATCTTTTCCTATAGAGCTGAGATCACTTTGGGATCAAGAAGGAAGATTGGTGAATTTAATTTAGATGCGTTTGCCCTTGCAACTCCCGTAAATACAGGGAATGCTCTAACTTTATCAGCCTAATTTATCACCTACCATTCTACTCCATAACCATGCAACACTCAGAAGAATTTATAAAGCTTGTTGATGAAGCGAAAAGCCACATTAAAGAAGTATCGGTTCCGGAAACAAGAGAACGAATGCAGCAAGGCGCTCATTTAATTGATGTAAGAGAAGATAATGAGTGGCAGGCAGGGCATGCTAAAAATGCTGTTCACCTGGGGCGGGGCATTATTGAACGGGATATCGTTGAAAAATTTCCTGATAAAAACACCGAACTTATTTTGTATTGCGGCGGTGGTTTCCGTTCGGCTTTAGCTGCCGACAACTTAAGAAAAATGGGCTATTCCAATGTAGCTTCCATGGCCGGCGGATGGAGAGCCTGGAAAACAGAAAATGCGCCGGTTGAATAAGTCAGCTCAGGGCATGTTTTGATACATGTTTATAGGTTAGTGCATACACGGTAAATGCCAGTACAACAGAAATGGCTCCGGCCAGGCATACGCCATCCCATTTTGCTTTATCCCAAACCCAGAGGCCTACGGCAGAACCTATGGAAGTGCCGATAAAACTTACCGTCATATACACCGTGTTCAACCGGTTACGGGCTTCAGGAATCAGAGCATACACACGGGCCTGGTTAGAAACATGAACGGATTGCTGTCCCAGGTCCAGCAAAACAATTCCAGCTACCATACCTGCCACCGTTGCGCCAAAAAAATAAAACAATACAAATCCTAAACCCACGGCCAAAAGACCATAACCAATGGCTACCCTTGGATTGCCTTTATCGGCCGAGCCGCCAATTAAAGGAGCGATTAAAGCCCCAGCAACAGCGGCCAGTCCGAACAAACCGATTTGATCGGAATGAAAGTGAAACGGTGCGCCGGACAAATGCAACACCATAGTGGTCCAGAACATGCCAAAAGAAGAAAAAGTCAATGCATTGATAAGAGCAGCCTCTCTTAAAACAGGTTGTTCTTTTACAAGCGTTATCAACGACCGCATTAACGAGCCGTAGCTGCCACTAAATTTGGATTTTACGGCCGGAAAAGCAAAACGCATGACCACTAACAGGATAGTTGAAATCAGCGCAGCGATCCAAAACATTCCCCGCCAGCCCAACCAGGCACCCACAAAACCGCTGACGGATCGTGACAACAAAATACCGATCAGTAAACCACTCATTACAATGCCAATGATCTTTCCTCTTTTTTGCGGTGGCGACAATTGTGCCGCCAACGGCAGTATGAGTTGCGGAACAATGGACGTGCAGCCAATCAAGAAGCAGGCAATGCTTAGCATGGTTATGGAAACAGATAGAGCCGCCATAATTAAAGCGGCAACGGTTAGCGCCGTGGTGACAATGATCTGTTTTCTTTTCTCCAGCATATCTCCCATCGGCACAAAAAACAGCAATCCAAGGGCATAACCCAGTTGCGTATAAAAAGTGATGGCACCGGCCCTGCTTTCCGCAACACCGAACTCTTTACTAATAAGTACCACCAGGGGTTGACAATAATAGATATTGGCAACGATCAATCCTGTGCACAAGGCCATGAATAAAACCTGCCACTGTGTAAGCGTATCTGTTTTCATTTAAGGGGGCAAAATTAGGGCAATGACAGCACTGCGGGTTTGTTGAAGTGAAGCGGTACAAAGATTTATTCCGGTACAAAGATGTAATACTAAACTGCCATCAGCCGTGAGCTGTCAGCCATCAGATGTGAAACTAAGTACAAATGCTTTCCATAGTTCTCTCTCCTCTCATGACGGCTCAGGTTTCACGTATTTTACTGTCAAATTGAAAACGGTTTGGTATAAGGCTCCGCTCTTTTCTTCACGAGCAGGTTATGTTTTAGTGCCTTTTTTCTGTATTAAAAGATAGCGGCAGGAAGAAGGCTGAACAATGACAAATTTCCTGTAAAAATTCAAAGCGCTTGTTACACCTTTGAACCTAACGCAATCAGTTTTTTCATCTCGTTGCTTTCAAAAGCGGCTTCAATAATGCGGATCACATTCAGTGCATCAATTGCTAAAACGGGTACAGGTTTGTTATGGCGGATGGCCTGGTACATGCCCTCATAATAGTCCAGGTAATTTCCTCTTTCCGATGGAATATATTCCCTGATCTCTTTTCCTTCTTTTTCGGTGTGTAATAAACCTTTTTCATTTTCCGGTTCAATGCCCCAATCTTCACTGCCCGGAAGTTTGCCATCCTGAAGCGCTTTTTCCTGTACGTCCGTCTTGGCTTTAATAAAACTTCCTTTTGTACCATGCACTACGTAACCGGGCAAGGGTTCTCTTACAAAATAGCTGCACCTCAACCGTACTCTTTTGCCGGGGTAATATAAGCAGCACTTCAAAATAATCATCCACTTTTGACAAGGGGCGAACGATCTGTATGTCGGCAAAAACCGCCTCCGGCATTCCAAACAATTGAAGGGCCTGGTCAATGAGGTGTGAACCGAGGTCATACAAAGAACCACGGCCCGGGCCGGGAACTTCCTTATGCTGTTTGTAACTCAGGTGTTCACTGAAGCGATCGAAATGAAACTCGGCTTCCACAATAGTACCCAGGATATCCTGGTGCAAAATTTTCTTTACGGTTTTGTAATCGCTGTCGTAGCGGCGGTTTTGATAAACAGACAAACATTTGTTTTGTTTATTGGCCAGGTCAATGAGTTCTTCACCCTCGGCAACCGTTACGGTAAAAGGCTTTTCAACAATTACATGCTTGCCGGCCAGCAATGCTTTTTTTGCATATTCAAAATGGGTATAGTTGGGGGTATTCACTACCACCAGTTCCACTTCTTTGTCCGCCAGCAATTCTTCCAGCGTCCGGTAGGTTTTTACACCGTCATACTTTTCCTGCGCCAGGTTTTTTGTTCTCTCCCAGTCAGCATAAAATGTAAATCCCGGATGAACATGAAGGAGAGGCGCATGAAATACAGTGCCGCTCATACCAAAAGAAAGAAGGGCTGTGTTGATCGGTTTCATTGCTTGTGTTTACTGCAAACTAAAAACTTATTCTGTATTAACTGCTCAAATCAGTGCTGTCAAATAAATTAATAGTTTCTTTTTTTGGCGTTAAGGTATTTTTCGTGAATGATGGCATGCATGGGTTTATCATATACTTTGCTTTCCAGCCACGAAATAATATCGAGGTAGGCAAAGGCTCTTGTTTCAAACCGGTTCTTTTCCAGTCCTTTGATCTTATTCAGCAGCTTTTCAAACTCCGGCTTTAATTTCCGCGGGGACAAATGAAACGTGTTTCGGATAAAAGCAAACATTTCTTCTTCAACCACTGTAAGATTTCCCATTTTAGCCATGTAGCGGTACACCGATTTGGTAAGGTATTCCATGATGTCATAGTTGCCTAACTCATAATGCGCCAGCAAATGCATCAACCGGGCATAACACTGCAGGTCATTTCTAAGGTCAACCTTCCAGTTAATGATCTTGTGCAAATAATCTATACAGGTTTCATAATCCTGGTTGCCAAAATAAAGGGAAGCTATTTTATAATAGAACACCAGGATGCGATGCTGATCGAGATACAAAGAATATTCATCCAGTTTTTCTTCGATGTAAGATACCAGGGGCAGGCCTTCCTTAAACGTTCCCAGCATAAAATGCTGGTTCATCCGGGCCGTGATCACATAAACAAAGGTTTGAATGCGGTTGTTATCGTTGTTATTGACGGTATCGGAATCGGCAAACTCCGTAAACTGCTGAAGCACTTTTTCAAACTGCTGAAAATTCCTGAGATCGAAATGTGCATTCAGCAAGTTGTGCATGCCTTTTATATAATGCCCCGTTTCTACCTTCATCATTTGCGGTTGCTCATAAAAAAGATCAACCCATTTTTGAGTGTAGCGGTAATACATCAAAAAGTCCTGCCGGATAAAGGCGTACCAGCAATAGCTTTGATACAAATACAACCGTTCGTAAAAACCGGTTTGCACATGTGCCCACACCGGTAGCGCTTCTTTGAAAAATGTTCTCACCCCTTCTTCGTCAGCCTCGTTTCTTGCATGACCGTTTTTAATATACCAGCTATACAGTTGCAGGGCCAAATTGGAGAGCTTGGTGATCATTCTCCTTTTTTCATTCACTTCAATGGCTTCAAACGTAAGCCTGTCCGCCCGGTCCTGCATGCTTCGGGTAATGTGCAGGGTTTCGATCTTTTTCTCCAGCGATATGATCTGTATTAAAAAGCTATCCTGGTTATACGAGAGTGCAAGCTCTTTTAGTTTATCGAGTATTTTAAGGCTTTGCAGATACAAGCCCTTGTTGTAAAGAATCCGGGCATGATCCAATTGCTCATGCAGCTGCAGGTCTATGCTCTCCTCACTTTTCAGCAGCCTGAGGCTGGCCAGCACCTGTTTATACAGATGGGCCTTTAGGTTAGAGAGCTGAGCTTTTTGAATGGTTGGAAGTTTTTTTAAAAGGAAGGTTTCGTCATATTCATTCATCTTGTCCAGCGCATCAAAGAGCTGGATGATCTTAAGGTCCTTATTGGCGGAATTGCGCTGGCTATACAGCTTAAAATTTCTTTTTTCTGCTTTTTGCAAGGATCGGACCAGTTGAAATAGGGGATCTGTTGACCGGTTGGGCATCGTATGTATTTTCTTATGAAATGCAATACTGTAAAGGGTTTCAGGAATCAAAAACCAATTTTAGCATTGTAAATCCGCAAGCATTTTAATTGCGAGGCGAAAATAACACATCTTACTTTTACAAAAGAAACGCACAGCAAGATTGTGCAGAACATTGTTAAGAACTTACAAACACCGACTTAAGAATCTCTATTCATATAGCAAGCAATCGTTAGCGCCCGCTGTTTCTACAGTGGGTTTTTTCTTTTTACAGGTGAAGGGGTGAACTGGATTGATTTTTTACCAGGAGAATAGCCAACCGCTATCCAGGCAAACACTAATGTAGTTTTCAGTAAAATAGTAAGACGAGAGTGCGAATGTTAGTGATCTCCCAAAGAAGACCATCCTGCTCTAAACAGCAGTATCGGGGAAGAAGAAAGTAGAAGAACTATAGCAGCCAGTAAACTATAAACCTTTGTAGCCTCCGCCATTATCATCAAAAGAATAACGTCTTCCGAGCTTTTGGCCCTCTTCATTCATTCTGATGCTTATTTCCATCAGGGAATAGTTGTACGGTTTCGGTTTAGCAGAACTGTTCGTAAAGTTCACAGTATCTGCTATGGCTCTTGCCTCGGTCCCGGTTTCGGGATGCCTCTCATTGCTTTTCATACTTGTTTATTTATAGTAATTGATAATTGCTGGACTTTAAGAAAAGTCCGCTGTGGAAACAGCAGACTTTTAACGATTGCTTGCTATATGAACTAAAAACTTTTTATCCGGATCGGGTAGAATTCTGTGGGCAGGCTATTAACTAATTCCACTGTAAAATTAGCCTTACACTACTTCGCAGTTAAATCAATATGAAAGGAAAATTACAACATCAAAAACAGCAGCCATCTTGCACAATCCTTACCAGGACTGAATTTCAAGCCAGGCTTTTACTGATGTCCAACAAAAAAGAAATGTTTTGCCCTTAATAATTTTTTAACAAAAAAAGAGGCCTGCACCCGGCCTCTTTTGTCTTATCAAATCAATTAGAGTTTTAGTCCCGTTCGGTTAGTGTTTCTTTGCGTTGTTGTTCTGCCTCCGCTTCTTCCTGCAGGGTTTCTTCTTCAGTTTGTTTTGGCTCAGCTTCTTTAAAAGGATTGCGGTGTTCTTTATTACTTACTTCTTCGGTCGGGTAATTTTCCTGCCCCTCGCCTGCCCTGTTCTTATCCTTTTTCATAAATAAAAAATTTAGGTTTTTGAATAACATTAACGATGGAATTGGTAAAAGAGCCCAAATTGCCAAACCCTGTTCCTGACATCGCCACGAGCTTTGGTAATATCGCTCAGGCCCAGGTTATAGCGGGCATCAATTCCCAATCCTGATGCAGAAAGAAAACCAATGCCAAAAGCCCATCCAAAATCGCTTTTCTTGAACCTGTTTTTTATATCATATTCCACGCCATTATTATCGTCAAATTTTGCAGAAACCAAAGCGCCTACCTGGGGACCTGTTTCCAATCTCAGCCCTCCCTTGCCAAGGTATTGAATAAGGAAAGGAATATTGATGTAGTCAACATGGTCGGTTCCATTGCTGAAATCGGCGCCCTGTGCCGAAAAAACAATTTCAGGCTGAATAGCCAGTTTGGGGTTGCTTGTATGTATGTGTGCCAGTCCGCCAATATGAAAGCCTGTTCTAAAACCCCTTGTGTTATAATTGTAGTCGGCAAGGTTCACGCCTCCTTTTATTCCAAATTGAACATTACCTCTTTGCGCAAAAGAAAGGACCGATAAAAAAATAGACAGGACAAACAGGCTCAATTTTTTCATTTTAGATTTTTTGTTGTTTCCTCTGCAATTTTAATACCAATGAACTTCTTTGCTACAAATAGAGCTCACCGTTATATTCCCAAAGACCAAGTGTGCCTTTAACGGGAATTGGTTTTGAAAAAAGAACAGGTTCTTCCAGCATCCAGGCAAACCTTCCATTTGTATAGTCACCAAATGCCCGTTCTTCCAATGTAAGATGATTGATGGCTGTACCGGATAAGTGTAATTCTTCTACTCTTACCACATCGGTTAAAACAACCTGGCCGATGATGGCGCCAAAAGGTAATTGATTGAAATTATGTATATACCTGGAAAAAGGCGGCTCCGCAGTTAAAACAGCACCCGCCTTGCCGGTGCTGGCATGAATCAGCAAACCGCCTCTGTATTTTGTACTCCACGAACGGGTTTCAATTTGCTTGGCCCCTGTTACTACAAGGCTTGCCCATGGCTGCAAAAGGCTCAGCGCTTTCATAATGAAAATGTACCAATAATCCCGGTAAATAGTAAGCAAAACAGGTCAGCTGACTTTATACTAAACTGCTATCAGCCATCAGCTCTCAGCCGTCAGATGTGAACTTGTAGCAAGGCTCCCTTCCTGGGTTCTCCCTTGTCTCACGTCTGACGTCTCACGTTTCACGTGGTTCTCCTGTCAGCTCTAAAGCGGTTTGGTAGTCCTGCTATTTTCCAAAAATATCATTCAGCAAACCGGCCAGACGAAGCCCGCCTTTGAGCAATTGCTCATTCAATGTGGCTACATGCTTAAAATTATACTCGTAGCCAAGCCGTGGATTTTGCGTGGTAATATCATCGTGCAACCTGCTGTGCAATCGTATAGGAATCAAACAACCATTGAGAAATGGGTTGGTTAAGCCAGGTTTTCTTTTGAGCGGCTGTAGGAAAATTGATCGCTTTTACATACTCCGTATAGCTCAACTGCTGGTACTCTATCAATTGCTCATCCCAAACCCGGTGCAGGTTAGACGGCGTGTTGAACCAGTTCACTTTAATGTCATTACCGCCTGTGCTTCCCACCGGACTTACATGCATTGGCTGGCTCAGGTCTTCTGCAATATGGATCAACAAACGCAGGTACATTATTTTTTTGTCCCTGGGTAAATCCTTTTTTTTCAGTTCCTTAATTAAAAAGTTCAACCGGGTGTACGCATCAACGGCGGTGTCCTTCTTCAGGTATTCCTGCATTTGCTCATAACTCAACCCTTTTTCGAAATTGATATAGTGCCAGGGATTTAGGTACCGGTAGTTGGTGTCTGATTTAATAAAATCAGCCCAGTTGCTGCTCATGGCTATGGTTTCATTGCCCAGTATTTTTTTGATCTCTGCCCGGGCTTTCGCTGTTAAATATTTATCAGCAATTTCGCCTACTATCCGGTGCCCCAGCATGCCCCAGGCCATGGATTGCAAAGGGATGTAAAAAAAGAAGCCAATAAAGAAAACGGTTATAATGATTTTTTTACGCATATTTTAAAAAATAGGATGCGCAAAAGTAGAAAGAATCCGGAAAGCCCAAAGCGATTGTTTAGGAATCATTCAAAGCTTTTGTTACCTGGTAGTTTGCTGTTATCAAACAAACAGGCATCAAAAAATAATTGAAAAAAGAAACATTGACAATAAGACAAGGTCCTTGCCTCTGCTGCTAACAATTGAAACTTTACTAAAATTGACATCGTTTATCCATTCTCAGGCCATGCCCGGAACACCTAAGTAGTACCACTTATACAGGCTTTATTAAAAAATACATTTATACAATTCATACGAGGTTTATAACAATTCATTCCTATGAAAGGTCAACTAAGAAGGTAGTTTTCTCTGCAGCAATCAAAAGATGTTAAATTGTAAATGAATGACCATTCCTGTCAATATTCCCAGGTATACCAACAAGGATCTTCCGATCATGGTAATCACCATGCTGCCTATGGCCGTATTGACAAATTATTTTCTTTTCGGCGATCGTTATTTTACCGAATGGAAGGTATTTGCCTGGGCTACGCTGGTAACTTTTATTCTTCTTTGTTTTGCCTTTTTTATTTACGGTCTTGTAGCTATTTCTTTACGTAACCGGTTTCCCAACGATCATGAACTATTCAAACGGCTAACCATCTGCATCACCATCTTTATTTTAATGACAGGCGTTTATCTCTCGGTCGTGTGCAGGGCATACGATCTTTTCCACTTCCTTGGATACGAGTACAATGAAACTAATTTCAGTAAATGTTTCATCAGCGTTCGTCACCATGAATATTTTCCTGACCTTTTTAAATGAAGGCGTTTCAAGATATGAGAGCTACAAAACAACCCTGACAGAAACCGAAGAGTTGAAGAAAGAATATCTGCAAAGCCAGTTGCTTGGATTAAAAAGCCAGATGAACCCGCATTTTCTTTTTAATGGCCTCAACACTTTATCCTGCCTTATCCAGGAAGACCCGGAAAAAGCCGAAGAATTTTTAGATCATATGAGCAAGGTGTATCGTTACCTGCTTCGGAATAACGAAGAGCAACTGGTGCCGCTTCACACCGAATTAGGTTTCATTAAATCGTTTTACTTTTTATTAAAAGAAAGATATGCCGATGGATTGGATTTGTCCATCACGCTTGACAGGGAACACTTAAAGGAAATGATTCCTCCCCTTACTCTACAAATGATCTTTGAAAACATACTGACCCTGAACACGGTAAGTAAAAACAGGCCCTTACACATAGAAGTAACGACCTTTGAGGATGAACTGATCATCAAAAACGATATACTGCCAAAACTAAACTGTGTGGATTGCTGTGTGAAGGCATAGAAAATATTGCCAACAAATTCAGGTTGCTTTGCCAGAAAGAAGTTACCATTGAAGAAACACCAACAGAAAGAACGATCCGGTTGCCGTTAATACCCTACAAAGACTTTATTGAAGCATGAAAACATTCAGGCCTACAAAGATCGAATGGTTATCATTTTCCATAATGATGCCCTTTATATGCCTGTTCATAAACAATCTTTTGTTTGGTGGCAGGGCTTTCAACGGATTGGCAGGTATGGTTGTATTCTTTTCCGCTCATCTATGTAATAGGCTGCGCTTCCTGGTATGTGCAAATAGTGATGATGAACTGGCTGCGTGTGCAAATGCCCGATATAAAGCAAACCGGACTGCGGTTAACCGTCTTAGGTGTCTCGCATTTTTGTATCCGGTCCATCGCCTTTATTTTCATCTTTTACCTCTATGATGCTATCCATTTTTTAGGATATGAATTAGAAATTGAAAAGGTGAAGTTTGCCATTTATTTCAGCCTGGCACTTACCTTAATGGCCACCTCCATGTGGGAGGCCGACTTTACGTTCAAGCAATGGAAGTCAGCTATTGTTGAAAAAGGAAGGCTAAAACAGTTAACCATTCAGCAGGAATTTGAAGCATTGAAAGGGCCAGGTCAATCCGCACTTTCTGTTCAACTGTTTCAACACCTTATCTTCTCTTATTTCAGAAGACAGGAAACAGGCGGAAGTTTTTTTAGATGAACTGAGCAAGGTGTACCGCTATCTGTTGCGCAATAACGAAGATGGATTAAGCACTTTGCAAACCGAGATACGTTTTATTCAATCTTATTCGCGTTTGTTGAAAACAAGACATGGAGAGGCGGTGCAGATAGAGATTGAAATTGATAAAAAATACGAGCAATACCTTCTTCCTTCGCTTAGTTTGCAGCTTTTGGTGGAAAATGCCGTAAAACACAATGTACTTTCCAGGAATAAACCGTTAGTTATTGATATTTTTACTACTACGGGAAATAAACTCGTGGTGAGCAATAATCTTCAACTACGAACCAAAAAGGGACCAAGTAACAAAATTGGCCTTGACAATATAAGAAGCAAGTACGACCTGCTGAATGAACCGGGCTTCCAGGTATTGGAAGATCCTACAAGTTTTAGCGTTGTACTACCTTTAATATGGAGCCGGATCCCTCATCAAAAACTGATTATTATCGAACCACACTAAATTGCATGAATATGAAAATTTTAATCGTAGAAGACGAAGACCTGGCTGTAAAGAAGCTCAAAAAAACATTGATGAGCGTAGATGAATCGGCAACGGTTGTTGGAGAAGCGGACAGCATTAAAAGTACGGTCAGCTGGCTGCAGAACAACCCGGCTCCTGATCTTATTCTGATGGACATTGAACTGGCGGACGGACAAAGTTTTGAGATATTCAATCACGTGCAGGTAAAAAGCCCGGTTATTTTTATTACTTCTTACGATGAATATGCCCTGAAGGCCTTTAAAGTAAATAGCGTTGATTATTTACTAAAACCCGTGCAAAAAGAAGACCTGCTTGCCGCTCTTGAAAAATACCGTGATATGAAAAAGCTGTACACGGCAGAACCGGCAACCCCGCAGGTTTTAATTGAAGACCTGGTAAAAGAACTGCAGCAAAAGCTGCAAACAAAAGAATTCCGCAAACGGTTTTTAGTAAAACACGGACAGAAACTGGTTTCTGTTGAAGTAGATGAAATCGCCTACTTTTTCAGCGATGGCCGCCTGAATTTCTTTAAGACCTTCGACAATAAAAAGTTTGTGGTGGATTACACGATGGATGAATTGAATGAAATGCTTGATCCCGATAAGTATTTCCGCATCAGCCGCTCCTTCTTTATATCAGTAAACAGTGTGGCACAAATTCACGATTATTTTGGCAACCGCCTGATGCTGCAATTGAAACCGGAAACAGATAAGGAAGCCATTGTGAGCCGGGAAAAGGTTACGGAGTTTAAGAACTGGCTGGGAAAGTAAATCATACCAAACCGCTCAGGAAAACGTGAAACGTGAGACAGAAACAGCCTCTCTTCTCTCTTCTGGCATCTATCATCTGCTATCTTGATAGCCGTTTGGTATCAGATATTTTTGAGGTTCGGGATTAACAGGCTGGAAAGCTTTTTCAAAGGACGGCCACAGAAGCCAACACGCTCCTGAACTTCGAACCTCAAATCCCTCTTATTTCAGGTTCAAATATAAAACCACGGAAAAGCTCCGGTTATCCGCGATCAGGTCAATAGTGCCTGCTAAAGCTTCTGCTCTTTTGGTAATGAGTTTTTTGAACCTGGTTTTAAAATCTTCTGTTACGTGGCCACATTCGGAAAGAATTTCAACCAGCATTTTTGACTTTACCTGGTTAATGTTCACAAATATTTGCTTGCAGGAAGAATTTTCCAACAGAAAGGTCATGGACTCTTTATAGAAAAAGAAAAGCTCGTGCCGCAGTTTCATATCCAGTTCCAGGGCCTGCACTTTATGATCGACAATCAGGTCTATATCCACATCGTAGGATGAGCGCATGCCTTCTGTTAATTCTTTGATCCGGAGAACCGTTTTTTTCATGCTGTCGTTTTGCGGATCCAGGCTCCAAAGCATGTCGTCCATGGCTTCGATCATGTAACGGCTTTTGCTGCTGATCTGGCCGATAAACTCTTTGGATTGCTCAATGTTTTTATCGGCTTTGATCTTGGCTATTTCACTCAGCACGTTAATATTATTCAGGGTTTTGCTGATCTCGGTATGCAGGTTGCCGGCAATCTGTCGGCGCATCTGCCGCAGGGAAGCCCGCCTGCTCAACCTTTCCTTATCAATGACATATAGTATAGTAATGATCAGCAGTAAAACCAGCGAATAAAACCACCAAGTGTTCCAAAACGGGGGCCTTACCACTATGAAAAGAGACGCTGTTTGCTGTCCGTTTACTCCGTCGGCGTTCTCGCTTTTCACCCTAAAAGTGTAATCACCGGAAGGCAGATAATTATAGACTACTTCCAATGGCTTGTCAGAATGAATCCAATCTTTATCCAACCCTTCCAGCATATAGTAATAATGCATTTTTGATTGCTGCGCATAACTCAATGCGCTAAAATCAATGCCGATGGAAGTATTATCATAATTCAGCGTTACCCTGCCTGCTTTCAGCAATGAATCAATCGACAGGGTTTTGCCTCCCAGCCTGAAAGAAGTGAGGTAAGGCTTGGCGGGCCTGTTGTGCTGGCCAAACGCTTCCGGATTAAATACAAGGAAGTTGTGATCGGTAAAAAACACAAGCCTTCCATCAGTTAGCTCCTGCACGCCGGTTTTACTAAATTTATCGTAGGCAATCCCATCCCTGCGGTCAAAATAACTGATCCGTTTTTTTTCAAGGTTGACCCGGCAAATTCCATTGGTCATGCCCACCCAAAGAATTCCTTTGTTATCCCTTTCTGCCGATTCTGCTGTATTCGAAGGCAAACCTTCTGCTGTAGATAGATAACGTATCGTATTGGTCCTGGTGTTCACAATATTAATACAGCCTGCAGTAACAATCAGCGTACTGTCATCGTAATACGTCATGTCACCGGGCACGTTGGAAAACAGGCGTTCGCCGGGCGGACTTTCTTTTGTAAACGTTTTTACGGTCTTATTTGTCTTCGTATCAATTTTCAAGAGACCTTCTCCGGACGTGCCAACCCATATAAAACCCTGATAATCGTAATGCACTTTTAAAACCATCGCTGTCTGACAAATGAGTTCATAGCCTTTAGCAGGATCGTTACCTGATTTTTTATAATCCCATTTTACCACCTTCCCATTCTGAGTGCCAAACCACATATTTCCCAGGGTATCGTCATCCACCTGCCTGATGGTAGATTTTTCAAAGACCTCGGGATATACCTCTACTGATTTATTTGTTTTCGGATTATACACCACTACCCCACCGTCCTGCAAAGTGATCCATAGTTCGCCTGTTTTGCTGTTCACACTCATGTCCCACACCGTGTAGGATTTTGCTTTTTCGCTAAAGCCCGATGGCAAAGGCTGTGGCTTGAAATCATTATCATAACAATACAATCCGCCGGAACCCCAAGTGCCAATGAAGATTTTACCATCCTTCAGTTGCGTGACCGCTGTTACAGGACGTTCCTTTGCGGCCTTGTCACCGGGACGCAGCAAGCCATATGTATTAAACACTTGCGCCTCCGGGTTGAACAGGTAAATACCGTTATCGGTGGAGATCCAGATATTGCTTTCCCTGTCTTCAAAAGCATGGTAGGCGTAATCGTACTTGATCCTGGGCTCATCCAGATTCTCGCCGGATAAAAGAGTAAACGGCTGCTTCTCGTCGGTCCACTCCATAAAAAACGGCATGCCGTGAATCCAAAGTCTTCCATTGCGCTGCTGTAAAAAGCCGATGATCTCGTGATAACCAAGGTGAGCCAACAAATTGAAGGCTTCCTTCCGGTGTAGCTTTTCGTTATACCGTATGATCAGGGGAACGCCGGTCCTTGGTGGCCAGCTTGTAAATATCACATTCCCCTTTACATCCGTAAAAACATTGGAAACCCAGCGTTGATCTTTGAAGGTGTCAATGACAGGATCTTTATCAATATTGTGACCCCGGTAATTCACCCGTTTTGTTGCAGGGTCAAATTGCAACAATCCTGAATCGCAACTAATCCAGTATTTTTTTCTTTGCTCATCCCAATGAAGGTTGTTGAGTCCCCACTTATCCGGAACGGGAAACAGGCTGTTGGCCACCCGGAAGGTTTTGCTTTTTTCATCGTAGCCGTACAGCAAGCCATGGGCCTTTAGCAGCACCTGCCCCGTTGGCAATTGCAAAAAAGTAATGGGATAATAGAAGGGCTTACGGTCGATGATGGGCACTTCTTTAAAAACAAATTTTTTCGTGTCAAAGATGCCAGCCCGTTGGTTGTCGCCTACAATCCAAAGGTTCTTTTTGCTGTCAAGAAACAAATAAAGTATATGTGTGCTGGGAATAGAAGAAGGATCGTTTTCGTTGGAGCGAAAGGTTATAAAGCTGTTTCCATCGTAGCGTTGCAGACCGTTCACCGTGGCCATCCAGATAAACCCGTCGGCATCCTGAACAGTGGCGCTTACGGTATTGGAGGCCAGTCCATTGGAAACAGAAAAATGTTTAAACGAGTACTGCCTGGCGTGTTGCGCAAACGCAGAACCCGAGAAAACTAAAACTAAAATGAAGTGAGCAACAATTCGCATTAACGCAGCCAGATTAAAGAATTCAAATTTAATAAGAGCTGAATTGATATACACATATTTCGTGCACCAATAAAAACAATTCATTCGCTCCTCTTCTCATTTCATGTTTTGAATGGGCTGATTACTCGCAAAAAGCCTGGCGCAACTCATCCTCTTCTTTTCCCAATTCATGCAGTATAGTATTTACTCAGGGCAATGTTAAAAGCAGTTTTGTGAAAGAAAACAATTGCATTCCATCTCTTAACCTGTAAACCATGCAACGGGTAAATATTTTTAACCAGATACATAAGGGTTTAAGGGCTGCGCTTTATGATACGGCCATCAGCCTGCAACAAGCCGATTTCACTTCAGAAGCCGAAGCAGACGAAGTTTTAGCAAAAATCAAAGAAGTCGTGATGTTGTTTGATGAGCACGCCCACAAGGAAGACACCTATATTCTTCCGGCCATTTTACAATTTGAGCCTTCGGTTGTGGACAGTTTTGAACAGGAACATGTAACCGATCTGGCTTTATCACACCAGTTAAGCACTGCTGTCAGCCAATTTGAAAACCTCTTGAAACCGGAAGACAGGGCTGAAGCCGGTAAAAAGATCAATATAGATTTTGTTTCCTTTCTTGTATTCAACCTGCAGCACATGGCCAGGGAAGAAGACATCCTGAACCGGCTGCTATGGCGTTACTATAGCGATGCGGAAATTTTACAGATACAGCAGCGTATTGTTCAGAACACCCAACCCTGGCACCAGGATTTTTATTCCAAATGGATGCTGCGAGGCATTAATCATGTGGAAGCGGCTCTCTGGCTGCAGTCTGTTCAAAGAGCGGCTCCTGAAGTGGTTTACCAAACCCTGTTTACCAAAGCCCGGCAGGAACTGCCGGAATCCCGTTTTAAAAAACTGGTAGAAACATTAAGCGAAACTGCCCTACTCAATTAATAAAACCAACCATTTTACATGAAGAAAATTTCAATCATCATTGCCTCCATGGCTGTTGTTAGCGCAACGGCAGTAGTAGCTTGTAACAGCGACAAAAGCGCTTCGAAAAACGGCGAAGGCGAAGCCCTGGTAGAAGGCACCTCTGAAGTTTCCGGCAAGGAAACACTCATCAAACGCGGCGAATATCTTGTAACTATCATGGGTTGTCAGGATTGCCATTCACCCAAAGTAATGACACCACAAGGCCCGGCCATTGACAGTGCCCATATGTTTTCCGGCCATCCTGTTTCTTTGCCTATTCCAAAAGTGGACGTATCGCAATTACAATCCTGGGTTTTATTCAATCATACCAACACGGCCTTTGTTGGTCCATGGGGTGTATCGTTTGCCGCCAACATTACTTCTGATGAAACAGGCATTGGCAACTGGACCGAAGCACAGTTTTTAAAATCCATCAGGGAAGGAAAATACAAAGGCATGGATAATACACGGCCTTTATTGCCGCCCATGCCCTGGAATACCTATCGCAACGCATCGGACGATGACCTGAAGGCTATTTTCGCCTACCTGAAATCTACAGCGCCGGTAGAGAACCGTGTGCCGGGTCCTGTATCCCTTGACCAATTAGCAAAAACAAATTAGAAAGGCGGGCAGTTTTCATAGGTGAGACCCTCCGCTAATGCGGAGGGTTTTTTGTTTGGGTGAATTACGCAGCAAGCAAATGGTTGTTTGTAGTTAATTTAGGACTTCAACTTAAAGGATAACTCATAAAACGAACGGTCAAATAAAACAATAGAATGGAAAAGAACAACCATCTGTTACAGGGCATTGATACAGTAATCATCCGGGTTAAAGACATTGAAACTTCAAAAAAATGGTACCAGGAGAAGCTCGGGCTTACCTCCTTATGGGATGAGCCTAAAATGAAGCTTGTTGTATTGGATACAAAAGGCCCTACCAGCTTAACCTTGTGGCAGACAAATGAAAAGATTTCGATACAAAGAGAAACGGCTTCTTATCCTATATTTAAAACGCTGGATGCCACTGCATTAAAAGAAGAGCTGCTTAGCAGAGGTATTGAAACCAGTGAAATAATTCAGGATGATTATGTAAAATATTTCTTCTTCTATGATCCTGACGGCAATGTGTTGGAAGCTTGCCAGGTGCATGATTAAAATGGTAACACGGGATCGCATCCCGTTTACCAGCGGTGCAGTTTTTCTTATTTAATGTTATCTCAAAATAACAAAACTGAAGGTATAAACCTGTTCGTTTCCGCTACAGTGCTTGCCTCTACCACAACATTTTTGGTTTTATGCAGCCTTATGTTCCTGCAAATATCTGTAGGAGCTTTTCCTGCATGAAGTAAAATGCCGCAGAGCAACAGTGCCGTTAAAAAATAAGACGTGATCAGTAGTTTTTTGTGCATGTCTGAACCTTTACCCGTTGTCTTTCCGCACGTATCAAAACAAGCCCAAAACTACTTCTGTACCGGCACACCCTCACTTTGTTCCTGTTTGAATTGAGTAAAAACGCGTATGAATTGTAGCGGCGTTTTCCGGCAACATTTCATGTAATAAAATCACCGGTTCATGCATTCGTGGATTGCTGCCGCATGCCTGCGCAGCTACTTTTGTTTCCGTAAACGATTCGTCTTTAACCATACAAAACCAAACCATGAACAATTTCATAACCCCGGGCACTAAAATCCTTTTTGCCTGTTTCCCTGCCGATGGGCATTTTAATCCTTTAACCGGCCTGGCCATGCATTTAAAAAAACTGGGCTGTGATGTCCGCTGGTACACCTCTAAAAAATACCAAAGCAAAATTGAAAAGCTGAACATACCTTTTTACGGCTTTAAAAAAGCACTGGACTTTGCTTCCAATCCCGATATTGATGCGGTGTTTCCTGAACGTAAGAAGCATAAAAGCCAGGTAGCGAAACTAAAGTTTGACATGGTCAATGTTTTTATTCTTCGCAGCCCTGAATTTTATGCTGACATACAGGAAATTCATGAAGATTTTGAATTTGAATTGATGGTAGCCGACATTACGTTTGGCGGCATTCCTTTTGTCAAAGAAAAAATGGGTATTCCAGTTATTGGCGTTAACATTATTCCGCTACCTGAAACGTCCAAAGACCTTCCACCTTCGGGCCTCGGCATGACGCCTTCGTACACCTTCTTTGGAAAGGTCAAACAAAACATTTTGCGTTTTATAGCCGATAAAATTTTATTTGCCTATCCTACCAAAGTAATGACAGAGGTCTTGGCTGAATATGGCATTCAAACCGGCGGCTCTAACATTTTTGACATCCTCATTAAAAAATCAACCCTGGTGGTACAAAGCGGTACGCCAGGTTTTGAATACACCCGCAGCGATATAAGCAGCCATGTTCATTTTATCGGGCCTTTGCTACCCTATTCAAAAAAGAACGAAAGCAAAAGATGGGTTCACGAAAAACTACAGCAATATGATAAAGTGATATTGGTTACGCAGGGCACTGTAGAAACGGATACAGAAAAATTACTCATACCCACATTAGAAGCCTTTAAAAATTCTGATTGCCTGGTCATTGTTACTACAGGCGGGTCTGAAACAATGAAACTGAAATCCAAATATCCTGAAGAGAATATCATCATTGAAGATTTTATTCCCTTTGATGATGTGATGCCTCATGCCGATGTATATGTCACCAACGGCGGATACGGTGGTGTGCTGTTGTCCATTCAGCACCAGTTGCCAATGGTGGTAGCCGGCGTGCATGAAGGAAAGAACGAGATCAATGCCAGAGTGGGCTATTTTAATTTGGGAATTAATTTAAAAACAGAAAAGCCAACTGCGGAACAGCTAAAAAAAGCAGTGGAAGAAGTTATCGGCAATAGGATTTATACCCGCAGCGTACAAGAATTAAGCGACGAGTTTAAAGAATACGATCCGAATGAATTGTTTGCGGAACATGCGGCCTACCTGCTGAAGAAAAACCGGAAAAAAGCAGGCGCAAGAAAACAACTGGAAGAAGCCATTTATTAATCCTAAAAGAGTAACTATGTAGCGGGTGCAGGTTTTGCACCCGTTTTCCTATGAATAGATAGCAACAAAAAAAATCCCCTCTGTACGGAGGGGAAATTAATTAGGCAGGCGTATTAAAAGTTACAACAATCAATTTTCGTTTTCGGACGGACGCCTGTTGATCTTTACAAAGGATAGGATTCTGCCGATAGAAATCAGCGTGGGTTTTCGGTTGGCTTTTCGTGGATTGGATTTGTAGAACAAATATCCCAATTTAACAGTAACAATCACAACATTACTACAGTTGTTTTCCCTTTTTACAAAATGATCTTATCAATCGCTAAATAGATATACTTATTCGATTGGCAACGGAGCCTGAAATCAGCTTTGCTGTAAACACGGGTACGGTTTTAGTTAAAAGGGAAGCCGGAAAAATGACGCTTATGCAGTTATTCTCAACGGTTCTTTTTGTTGACGGCAACTCTGTAGGTTATAAAGTGTATGAACAGAATAACAGGCTTGTATTAAATCCTGCCGAAAAGGCAAACCCTGAGCTATTTCCACCTGTTTTAGCCGCAAAAAACAGCGGTGGTAAATGGCTTGTAGAAGGCACGGACAACAAAGAGCTTATTGACCAGGTGATTGAAGATATCCGGCTCAAAGACCGGTCTTATACCATTTTCCTTTAAGCCGTATGGTATTTTTTGAACCACATAAGAAGCATAGGCACAGAGAGGGTTTCCACATAGCGTACCATCAATACATCTATGTGAAGGCCTATGTTTCTTATGTATCTATGTGGTTCAGGCAAGCGTAATACCATTTCAAATTAGGCCGTAGGGTTTGTTTAAACCTCTAAACCCTTAACCTCTTAAACCCAACTCCATACTACCTAACTGAATCCGGTATTAGACATTTCTTCCAACCTCCAACAAAATTTATTTACCTGGGAAAAGAGCCCGGCCAGAAGTTGGAATCCATACCTGTCGAAATCCACATCGCTGATAATTTAGATTTGGTTTTGATTTAATGATTTTATTTGTAGCGCAAAATAAATAAATGAAGATATCCCTCTGGTCCATTGGAAAAGCAAACGAGCCTTATGTAAAAGAAGGCATTGCTGAATTCACCAAACGTATAAGCAGGTATTTTCCTGTAGAATGGACGATCATCCCTGTGCCTAAAAATGCAGGCATGCTTTCCGAAATGGATCTTAAAAAAAGAGAAGGTGAAATCATTTTGCAATGGCTGCGAACTGATGATTATTTGGTAGCCCTGGATGAACATGAAAAAGGTCTTACTTCAGAAGGGTTGGCTAACTTCATTCAGCAAAGGGCATCGGAAAGCACAAAAAATATAGTGTTCCTTATTGGCGGCGCCTTTGGACTGGATGAACAGGTTTTAAAAAGGGCCAACTATAAATGGTCCTTGTCCGGCCTTACCTTTCCCCATCAACTGGTTCGTCTTATTCTTGCCGAGCAGATCTACAGAGCCTGCACCATTTTGCGTAATGAAAAATATCATCATAAAAATATCAATATAAAGGGGGGTAAGTGATCCAAATTGTTAGTTAAGGGAAAGTCCATTCGAAATAAAATGTGAAAATAAGCTTACCGGTTTTAACAGAAACCCTTCGAGGTTAAAGGTCTGCTACCAGAACAGTTATACGCTACATTCATAGAAATGCACGGAATGCTTATGGATTTTCAAAACCTGAAGCAACACATTCTTTTTGCGTAATAAATAGCTGTTCAAATACAACCACATCATACTCTTCAACTACTGAACGAGAAATGCCAGCAATGCACGTAAGCTTTTCTCAAAACGAAATGAATCAAGTCTAATTCATGCAGTCTTGTAATGGATAGTGTCTTTCTACATTGCAAAATCCATTAGGTAAAGGCATGCCGTGAAGCTTTACTGTAACCTATATTTCCACTTGAGGTTAAACTCTGTTATTAAAATTGGGGTATAATGTTTGTTGGCTTATTAACTAGAATGCTCCCACACTTTAGCTCCACACCTATGTTTTTCTATCCAGCTCTTTACGTTTTATCTGTGCCTGTTCAGGTTAGGTTCTTGACCTCATGATGTATGTAAATATTTGTTATGAACCGATATTACAATGGCATGGAAAGACTTTTTTCCTTTTTTTTGGCCGTATGCATTTTTACTAAAGAAGGTTATTCTCAAGTAAATACTTTTACCCTGGTCAATGCCAATACCGGCCAGGACATTCAAACCCTAAGCGACGGCGCTACCCTCAACTTGGCGACCCTGCCCAGCAAAAATCTCAACGTCCGGGCCAATACCAGTCCAGCAACGGTGGGCAGTGTAGTGTTTGCCCTTAAACTAAACGGAACACAGATAAAAACACAAACCGAAAACAAAGCCCCTTATGCTTTGTTTGGAGATAATAATAATGTTTACTATCCATGGACCCTGGCTTTGGGCAGTTATACCCTGACCGCCACCCCTTACACAGCAAGCGGAGGAACCGGAACAGCAGGAACAGGCTTGAGCATCGGTTTTGTCGTAGTATCCGATCCTTCTTCACCCCCTCCGCCACCGCCTTCCCTACCCCCAACTGTGGTAGGGTCTCTTAAAAAATGGCAGACAGTAACAATAAGTTTTACAGGTCCCGTGGCGAATGAAAGTGACATTTCTCCAAACCCTTTTTTAGACTACAGACTTCAGGTAACCTTTACTAATCAGGCCGCAGGCAAAACATACAATGTGCCTGGCTTTTTTGACGGTGATGGAACAGGTGGCGCTTTCGGAAATATTTGGAGCGTAAGGTTTACTGCTGATGAAGAAGGCCAATGGTCTTATACTGTTTCGTTTCGCAAGGGCCCAAACATCGCGGTAGATCTTAATCCCGTGGCGGGCATGCCCGACAGCATCCTTGATGGTGTAAGCGGCAGCTTTATTATTACTCCACCGGATCCGGCTGCACCAGGCTTTCTTAAAAGCGGACGACTCCAATATTCAAATGGCTTTTATTTAAGATTTCAGGACAGTTCTTATTGGATCAAAGGCGGCACAAACAGTCCGGAAAACTTTCTTGCGCTTCCATTTGCCAGCCATGTTGACGATTGGCAGGACGGAGATCCTGACTGGAACAACGGGGAAGGAAAGGGAATAATTGGCGCTCTTAACTATTTAGGAGCTTCTAACGTTAATTCAATATATTTTCTGCCTATGAATATAGGTGGCGATGCCCAGGATACCTGGCCATTCGTTGGACCAATAGTTAAATCAGGAAGCGCTGGCAACGACGATATCCACTATAATATCAGTAAGCTTACTATATGGGAAAAAATTTTTGATCATGCTCAGCAGAAAGGCATAATGCTGCATTTTGTTCTTAATGAGGCTGAGCCCCCTAACAAGCAGGAACTTGACAATGCAACATTGGGAATAGAGCGTAAACTCTTCTACCGGGAACTAGTGGCCCGATTTGGTCATCACAATGCTTTGCAGTGGAATTTATGCGAAGAATACAATTACATGTTGCCATTAGCTCCTTCTTTGGTCAAAACCTGGGCCCAGTACTTGCAGGATATAGATCCTTACAACCATCCCATTACTGTTCACAATTATGGAGATCCTATTAATGCATGGACACCATTTGTGGGTGATAGTCTATTCAGCCTGACTTCATTTCAGTATGCCGGTTCCACAGCGGGCCATGGAAATGAAGTGGAGAAATGGCGAAACATTACGGCTACATCAGGACGACCAATCCCTATTTTCTTAGATGAATTCAGGGCCACCACTACAACTAATATTTCAGAGCAACGAAAGGAAATACTGTGGCCAACCTATTTTTCGGGAGGTGCAGGGCTTGAATACTATTTTGGCAGTCAAGATCAGTCGTTGCAAAACTTCCGGCAGTATGAATTACTTTGGAACTGGACGTGGTATGCCAGAAAATTTATGGAGGAAAATCTTCCGTTCTGGCAAATGGAACCTGCAGATGGCTTGCTTACCCATGAATCTTCGGCTTTTGGAGGAGGCCAGGTATTTGCAAAACAGGGTCAGATTTATGCCATCTATCTTCCAGATGCTTCATCGGAAGGAATTATTAATTTAAGTGGCGTTGCGGGCGAGTTTGAATTGAGATGGTACAATCCCAGAACCGGTAATTTTGAAGGAAATGCCAGAACCGTCACTTCCGGAGGTAATGTGCCTCTTGGACCTGCACCCTCTTCGGCAGATGAAGACTGGGTAGTACTGCTTACAAACGTTTCAATTGCATCAGAAATTAAACCGTCTGAAGGATTGCAAGTAAAAGCGCTGCCTAACCTGACTTCTCAATACTTTACGGTAATCACTCAAAGTTCTACTACAACCCCTCTCACAATAAGAGTAATCGATTTGTCCGGCAGAGTAATAGAAACAATAACAGGTGCGGCGGCAAACGGCACGATTCAAATGGGAAACAACTACTTTCCTGGTGTTTATTACATAGAAGTCTCACAAGAGAATCAAAGAAAAACACTCAAGTTGATTAAGCAACCTAATTAATTCAGGTTGTTAGTTTTTGATGGCAGTCTTTAGGATTTGTATAAATTATATTTTTAGTAACTGTATTGCATGTAATTGAAAAGGTAACGCCCTTAAGTTTTAATCCGATACAATTTTTTATGGAAAAGGAGCCCAACAAGCTTCAGCACTTACTTAAGCCTTTTTAAACAGTTCAAATAAGGAAAGAGTTTCGTTCCTTCTCAAGCAAGGTATAGAAAAGGCCTTTTAAGAGAATTGAATGAACATCCTTGTTAACCCGCAACTTAGATTTGTTAAAGAAAAAAAGCAGAAAGTATTGCATATTATGCTTTACTATATTTGCTCTTCACCAGGTGATAGGAATCTATTAACTGTCAACCATCATCAGTCATCTACTATGGAGCTTTCTATAACCCTCATCATTATCATTATCACAACTTTGGTTTCTTTGGGCGGATTTAACAACCAAAAGATCATTGATGATCTTATCTTCTATCCTCCTGCTGTCACCAAAAGAAAACAATGGTATCGTTTTTTTACCTGCGGATTGATACATGCTGATTTTGGCCATCTTATTTTTAATATGCTTTCGCTTTATTTATTTGGGCGGTTTGTGGAAAATAAGTTTGCGGAGATATTTGCTGACAATGGCAAGTGGTATTATCTGATCATGTATGTTTCTTCCCTGCTGATCTCTATTCTTCCCACCTATTTCAAACATCAGAACGATTATGCTTACAGAAGTCTGGGCGCCTCTGGTGCGGTTAGTGCAGTTGTGTTTGCAGGACTGATGATCGCACCTTATGTGGAGGTCGGGTTCTTTATCATTCCGCCGATTATTCCCGGTTTTATTTTTGGCCCTTTATATTTATTAATCTCCGCTTTGCTGGACAGAAGAGGCGGCGACAATATCAACCATTCCGCACACATTTGGGGTGCTATTTACGGCGTTGTGTTTATTATAGTCGTTGGAAAACTGACAGGCTTTAATGCTATTCAGGAATTTATTGATGGTGTAAAGTTCTATTTGCAGGCTAAAGGCTGGTTAAGCTAATCTGTAAAACTTTTTTTGTTGCCGGAGTGATCTTAAACCGATTATCAATACGCATGCCCACGACCCAGATGATTTTTTTATTGGCTTCCACAATCCAAATATTTTCTTTTTGATTTTTGGGTAATTTTTGATCAATGAAAAAACGGGCCAGCTTTTTCTTTTTGTGCATGCCTAATGGATAAAAATAATCCCCTTGTTTCCATTTGCGCAGCAGCAAAGGAAATTCAATGTGTTTGGCATCTAACTGGGCTACCAATGGCGATTTGTTTAAACTAAAATTTGCTTTATCCACGAAGCCTATCTCCAGCAATCCTCCGCTAAACTTTACCTGTGCCTGGTCTTTTTCAATCGCAACCGTATCGGTAATGGCGGCTTGGGGAGCAATGATCAGCCAGTTGCGGTGCCTGATGATCTGAAAATTTTCGTTCTCTATAAACTTTCCTGATTCCGCTTCTGTTAGTTTCATCACTTCCCCTACCTGTTTTTCGCCAAAGCCATAGTCTTTGATGATCTCGTAAACCAGCGAAGTATGGCTGTACTTCATTAGCTTTTTTACAGGAATACGCAACTCTGTCAAATGCTGTTCACAAACCTCCTGCTTCAGCTTTTCAACCGATGCCTGGTACAGCATATTGATCTTTTTAAAACGTTCGATATTGCCTAAAAGGTTTTCCTCCGCCTGCGGAAATACTTTTTGAATGGCCGGGATCAGTTCATGCCGGAAAAAATTGCGGGTATATTTGGTAGAGCTATTCGAAGAATCTTCTACCCACTGGAGGCTGTTTTCTCTGGCAAACGATTCAATTTCCTTTCTTCGCACCCCTAATAAAGGACGCAGCAAATATGTTTCCGTTCCTCCTTCGGGAATGGCTGTTAGTCCCTGTAGGCCCGTACCGCGAAAAAAATTCATCAGCAGGGTTTCCATATTATCATCAGCATGATGCGCCAGTAAAGTATAGGCAAAGCCTTTTTCTTTTCTCAGCTGCGCAAACCATTCATAGCGCAGCTTCCGGGCAGCTTCCTGTATCGAAATTTTATTTTGTTCAGCAACCGCGTTGGTGTCAAACTTCTGCACCAGTACTTCCACCCCATATTTTTCTCCCAGGCCTCTCACAAATTGTTCATCCCTTTCACTTTCCTCTCCTCTCAGGCTAAAGTTGCAATGCGCAATGGAAAATAGCAATCCTGCCTGTTTGCATAATTCGCAAAGCACCACAGAATCCATACCGCCACTTACCGCCAGCAACAGATGATCTTTTTGTCTGGAAAGATTTTTTTCTCGAGTATATAGGTTAAATCGCTGAAGTAAATTCATTTGCCAGTTCAATATTGTTCTGAATGTTGAAGTGAGTGACACAACAAAAGCTTTATAGTAATTCAAGTTGCCGGTTACAAAAAATGGTTCCTCTATTTGGTTTCCAACCTCACCCCGATTTACGCTCTGGCGTTCGGAGTCTCTGCCGCCCCTCTCCATGTGGAGAGGGGAGAACGACTCTGCCAGCAGCAGAGTGATAGTTGGGGTGAGGTAGTAAAATAAACTAACTGGCAACTTGAGTTAATAGCAACAAAGCCGGTCACATCTTCAACTATTTTTTAACGCGGTTTACAAAAAATAAATGTGTCAAAGTTTAATAAACTAAATCCTCGTACGCCGCCCGCAATTCATTATAGGCATGATTGTCTCCGGCTTCTTTCGCCTTCAGCATGCCTTTTTCATACCAGCGAATAGCTTCGTCCTTTGCATCAGTCCTTTCCAGCAATTTTGCCAGGTGATAGTAGCTGCCAATATAATTTTCATCCCTGTCCAAAAGGGTTTCAAAAAGTTTTCTTGCTTCAGCATCATCGCCCAGCTTTGCATGTTCCAGGGCCAGCGCATGCTGCACAAAACTGTCGGCGGGATTAGCCGCTAAAAACGCTTTTAATTTTTCAATTCTGTCCATGCTTTTGCTTTCGGTGTTTCGGGTATCTTTGCGCCTTATATTTGAAGAAACCGTTAGTTGCATAAGCAACTAAATCAATTTTTACCTTAATTTAGCTGTATGAAGATTCTTGTTTGTATCAGTAAAACGCCAGACACTACGGCAAAAATAGCCTTCACGGATAACAACACGAAATTCGCTGAAGCCGGCGTGCAATGGATCATCAATCCTTATGATGAATGGTATGCCCTGGTTCGTGCTATTGAACTGAAAGAAGCTGATGCTTCCATCACTATTCATTTGGTAACCGTTGGCGGCGCCGATGCTGAACCCATTATCAGGAAAGCGTTGGCTCTGGGTGGCGATGAGGCCATCCGCATCAACACCGAACCTGTGGAAAGTTACAAGGTGGCCGCCCAAATTGCAGAAGTGGCAAAGCAAGGTGGTTACGATCTTATTTTCACCGGTAAGGAAACCATTGATTACAATGGCGGCGCTGTAGGCGGCATGCTGGCCGAGTTGCTGGACCTCCCCTACGTAGCTAATGCCACCAGCTTCCAGGTAAGCGGTACTACCGCCACGGTAAAAAGAGAAATTGAAGGTGGCGAAGAAACGCTGGAAGTTGCGCTTCCTGTAGTGGTAAGTTGTCAAAAAGGAATGGCCGAAGCAAGAATACCGAACATGCGGGGCATTATGGCGGCACGTACAAAACCTTTGAAAGTAGCAGAACCTGCACAGGTAGACGCGTTAACAAAGTACACGGCATTCGAGTTGCCTCCAGCCAAAGCCGGGGTAAAACTGGTGTCTCCTGACAATGTTGATGAACTGGTGAGGCTGTTGCATGAAGAAGCGAGGGCTATTTAAAAACGTGATAATTTGAAAATGTGCCAATGTAACAATTAAGACGGAGGCCGTTTTCACAACCACAAGCAGTTCTTTAAATATTGAATGATAAGTAGGGCCAGGCAATCGTGCTGCTATAAAGCGCCTGTTGCGTCGCACTCTTCATCGTTCGGAACAATATTAAGCTAGTAAAGGCAGGTTGGCATTGAGCATTCATTGTCAAATTTTCAAATTTTCAAATTTCAATCAAAAAATGAGCGTTTTAATTTTTGTTGATCATATAGATGGGCATATCAAAAAAGCTTCACACGAAGCATTAAGCTATGGCGCTAAAATAGCAGAGCAAACAGGCACTACAGCTGAAGCCGTCATTCTGGGTTCTGTAAACGAAGACCTGACGTCTTTGGGTCAGCATGGTGTAAAAAAAGTGCACCAGGTTCAGAATGATAATCTCAAACAATTCGATTCCCAGGTATATGCAAAAGTGATGGCACAGGTAGCAGAACAAACCGGTGCTAAAATTGTTGTTTTCTCCAACAATTCAAGCGGTAAAGCACTGGCTCCCCGTGTAGCCGTTCGCCTGAAAGCAGGATTGGTTGCCGGTGCTACGGCCCTGCCCGACACCGCTGCTGGTTTCGTTGTACGTAAAAATGTTTTCTCCGGTAAAGCCTTTGCCAGCGTTGCCATCAACAGCGACATAAAAGTTATTTCTCTTAACGTGAATGCGTATACCATTGCACAGGGAGAAGGCACAGCTGAAGTAGTTCCTTTCAATGCCACTGTAGAGGCGCCAAAATTAAAAACCATTGATACCACCAAGGCTTCCGGAAAGGTTACCTTAACAGAAGCGGATATCGTAGTAAGTGCAGGCCGTGGTTTAAAAGGCCCTGAAAACTGGGGCATGGTGGAAGAATTGGCCGATACTCTGGGTGCAGCACTGGCGTGCAGCCGTCCGGTTGCCGATGCCCACTGGCGTCCGCATAATGAACACGTAGGACAAACAGGTATTGCTATTGCACCTAATTTATATATTGCCATTGGTATTAGTGGCGCCATTCAACACCTGGCAGGTGTGAACCGCAGCAAAGTAATTGTAGCGATCAATAAAGACCCCGAAGCACCTTTCTTTAAAGCCGCTGATTATGGCATTGTAGGTGATGCTTTTGAAGTAGTGCCCAGGTTTACCGCAGCCGTTAAAAAATTAAAAGGCGCCTGAGTCTGGCATAGCAGAAGGACAACTAATAGGTTTGATCAGTAATTTGTGTTTGATTATTGGCAGGTTAGATATGCGATCCCATTGCGTTAATTAGGAAGCAGCAACATTTACCTCTAAAGTGTTGGGTAATAGCAGACATCAAATTAAAGGGTTCAGGACTGCCCATTGCCTTTTTTATGGCGTAAAATATGTAGGTTTGCAAACTTTAGCTAAAGCCCTATTTATTAGGTTATGAAGAAAATCGAATTGGAAATTGTGGCTCTTTCGCACAGCATTACGCAAACACATTCGTATGCCGTAGTGCTGGGTGAAGTGAATGGATTGCGCAGGTTACCCATTGTTATCGGTGGCTTTGAAGCGCAGGCCATTGCTGTAGCACTGGAAAAAATGCAACCCAGCAGGCCCCTCACCCACGACCTGATGAAAAACTTCATGTCCGCCTTTAATATAGAACTGCACGAGGTCATCATATCTGACCTGCAGGAAGGAATATTTTATTCCAAACTGGTTTGTTCTTCCGACAATGATACCATAGAAATCGATTCCCGTACCTCCGATGCACTGGCTTTGGCTGTTCGCTTTGGCTGCCCGGTTTATACCTACGAACATATTTTGGAAAGTGCCGGTATTTTAATGGAAGACCCGGGCACCACAGGCAAAAAGAAAAAATCTCCCGCCATCTCCTCCCCCGAAGAAGAAGCAGGCAGTAAGGGCGACCTGAAATCCATGTCGCTGGAAGATCTGAATACCTTACTGAACGAAGTGCTTGAACAGGAGGATTATATTCGTGCCATTGCCATCCGGGATGAGATCAACAACCGGAAGAAGAATCGCTGATTTCACGGATTTTTTCGGATTTCACAGATATTCCTTCTTTACAATATGCACCAGGACCTGCCATATGCTGACAGCTTAAATTCGCAGGTTTGTTGGTACACAAAATCACATCAAACATCCGTGAAATCTAAATTTTTAAATCTGCGAAATCTGTGATCGTTTACCCGAATTGTAAGATCAATTTAGGATTACATATTCTGCAAAAAAGAGCAGATGGCTTTCACGATCTTCAAACTGTCTTCTATCCTGTTGCTTTGCAGGACGGACTGGAGGTCATTCAAAATGCAGCTGGTACTGATGTTGAAGTAACCACTTCAGGCCTGGCAATTGACGTGCAGCCCCATGATAATATTTGTTATAAAGCCTATCAGTTATTAAAAAAAGATTTTCCCCGGCTTCCTGCGGTTAAAATACACTTGCACAAGGTCATTCCATCGGGCGCAGGCCTGGGTGGTGGCAGTGCAGATGCAGCGTTTACTCTGATCCTTCTCAATAAAAAATTCGGCCTTGGGTTGTCAGAAGAACAACTCATTGCATACGCTTTGCAATTAGGAAGTGATTGCCCGTTTTTCATAATTAATGAACCCTGCTTTGCTACGGGCCGTGGTGAAGAATTGGAAAAAATTCATTTGGATTTGTCTGCCTATCAAATGGTGCTGGTCAATCCAAAGATTCATATCAATACCGGCTGGGCTTTTTCCCGGATCACTCCAAACCCTCAAAGAGAATCTTTAAAGAACATCATATCGCTCCCCGTGCAGCAATGGAAAGAGCAACTGACGAATGATTTTGAAGAAGCTGTTTTTTCTCAGTATCCGGAAATAAAAAAGATCAAAGAACAATTATACCAGCAGGGTGCTGTGTATGCATCTATGAGCGGCAGCGGTTCTACAGTTTATGGTTTGTTTTTGAAAAATGATCTTCCTCAATTGAATTTTCCTTCACACTATTTTGTGAAATCATTATAGAAGCCGAGTAGTACACCTGGTTGCAGGATACCGCTTTACAAAGTAAAAATTCAAAAGTAAAAATGGAGACGCTGAAACCGGGGACAGCTTTTGAATTTTTACTTTTTACTTTTGAATTTTCCATTTTGTGAAATCAATATAACACCATATTCTGCGCTTCTCTTACTTTTGCGCCAGAATGAACCGCATGGAGATTTACAAAGAGTTTTCTTTTGATTCCGCTCACTTTTTACCCAATGTGCCCGATGGACATAAGTGTAAAAACATGCATGGCCATACCTACCGGCTTCGTGTTTTTATTAAAGGTGAACCTGATCCGCATTTTGGATGGATCATGGATTTTAAAGAATTAAAAGATGCCCTGGCCACTGTAATTGATCAATTGGATCATAAACTGATCAACGATATTAAAGGCCTGGAAAATCCTACCGCAGAAAATATCACGCTTTGGATCTGGAAACAAATAAAGCCTGTTCTACCCTTACTTAGCAAAATTGAATTGTACGAAACACCAACCACCGGTGTTATTTATTCCGGCGAATAATCTTTCAGGGTGGCAAACAATTCATTCATATCCAGTGGTTGCGTAGTCATTTGCAAATTGCCTTCTGCATCTACAGGCCATTGTTCCTTTGGATAATCCCAATAGAGCTCCACGCCATTTTCATCCGGATCATTCAGGTAAATAGCTTTTGACACCCCATGATCCGAAGCGCCAGTTAAAGGATAATGCGCCTCCCTTAGCTGCTTTACTACCAGGGCAAGGTCTTTTTGGGTGGGATACAAAATAGCCAGGTGATACAACCCTGCTGCCCTTCCCGGTGCCGGTGGCGCATTTTTACTGTGCCATGTATTCAACCCGATATGGTGATGATAACCGCCTGCTGAAAGAAAGACAGCGCTGTCACCATACCTTTGCGTGATTTCAAACCCCAAAATATCGCGGTAAAACCGGAGTGATCTTTCTATATCTGCTACTTTCAAATGTACATGGCCAATGCGGGCACCGTCAGGGATTGTGTAGGACATAGTATTTAATTATATTTGCTGAACAACTAAAATAATGAAAGTTATCACTTCTTTTTTAGCTCAAAACCTGGACCTTCTCAACCACTAAGGTTAGTATTGTTTTTGTACGTTATTTACTATTCTTTACCACTTTTTTATTTAAATCAATTTTTATGCAAGCAGCTACAGGTGTAGTTTCTACTTCACAATATTATTTAGACCTGGAAGAAAAATACGGAGCTCATAACTATCATCCGCTTCCGGTTGTACTAACAAAAGGCGAGGGTGTGTTTGTTTGGGATGTGGAACTCAAGCGGTATTTCGATTTTTTAAGTGGTTACTCGGCAGTTAACCAGGGGCACTGTCATCCTAAAATCATTGCGGCGCTTACCGAACAAGCTCAACGCTTAACGCTTACCAGCCGTGCTTTCCACAGCGATCTTTTGGCTGAATATGCCGCCTATATTACACGTTACTTTGGATACGATAAAGTGTTGCCTATGAACACTGGTGTGGAAGCAGTTGAAACGGCTATAAAGCTGGCCCGTCACTGGGGTTATCTTATTAAAGGCATCAAGGATCAGCAGGCTAAAATCATCGTTTGTGAAGGCAATTTTCACGGACGCACGTCCACCGTTATTTCTTTCAGCACCGACCCGGTTGCTAAAAATAATTTCGGACCTTATATGCCCGGCTTTATTCAAATACCGTATAATGACCTGGAAGCACTCGAACGGGCTCTGGAGGAAGAAACGGTTGCAGGTTTTTTGGTAGAACCCATACAGGGTGAAGCCGGTGTGGTCGTTCCGGACGAAGGCTATTTGAGCAGGGCTTACGAACTGTGCAAGGCAAATAATGTACTTTTTATTGCTGATGAAATTCAAACGGGATTGGCCCGTACCGGTAAAATGCTGGCCTGCGATCATGAAAATGTACATCCCGATATTTTAATTCTGGGCAAGGCCCTGAGTGGCGGAACCTTACCGGTAAGTGCTGTATTGGCCAATGATGAAATCATGCTCACCATCAAACCCGGGGAACATGGTTCTACGTATGGCGGTAATCCATTGGCCTGCAAAGTTGCCATTACTTCTTTGGAGGTTTTAAAAGAAGAAAAACTGGCTCATAAGGCGGCACAATTAGGTGATTATTTCAGAAACGAAATACGAAACCTCATTTCAACTCACATCAAACTGGTGCGGGGAAAAGGATTATTGAATGCTATTGTTATTGAACACCCTAACAAAGACGCTGCCTGGGATCTTTGCATTGCATTAAAAGAAAATGGATTGCTTGGCCAAGCCCACGCATGGGGATATCATCCGGCTGGCGCCGCCGTTGGTGATAACAAAGGAACAAATTGATGAGTGTGTGGCTATTATTCAAAAAAGTTTATTGATATTGGAGCGGAAATAAGCTTGAAAATAGTAAAGGCCTTGCCTCTTATTTCCGGAAAAATATACAACGAATGGACACACATTTACACCACACCGAAGAGCATTTACAAAGCAGCGATTTTATAAGGGATATTGTAATTGGAATGAGTGATGGCCTTACCGTTCCTTTTGCCCTGGCCGCAGGTTTGAGTGGTGCAGTAGATTCAACCCATATTATTGTGATTGCTGGTATTGCTGAAATTGCGGCAGGCTCCATTGCGATGGGGCTGGGTGGTTATCTGGCCGGAAAAACAGAACAGGACCATTACAACAGCGAGGTAAAAAGAGAATATTACGAAGTGGACAATCTGCGCCACCGGGAGATTGAGGAAACAAAAGAATTTTTTGCCAACATTGGATTAAGTGAAGAACTCCAGGAAAAAGCAACAGCAGAAATTTCACAAGACAAAGACAAGTGGGTTAAGTTCATGATGAAATATGAATTGGGTTTGGAACAACCCGATCCCAAAAGAGCGCAGAAGTCTGCGTTTAACATTGGAGTCTCCTATATTGCCGGCGGCCTGGTGCCCCTGTCGCCCTATTTTTTTATTGACGATCCAATTGATGCCTTAAAGTATTCAGTGATCGTTACGCTTTTATGCCTTTTTGTATTTGGCTGGTTTAAAAGCAAGATCACCGGGGTCAATGCCTGGGGGGGCGCCATTCGTGTAACCATGATCGGGGCAATGGCGGCAGCAGCGGCATTTGCAGTAGCGAAATTGTTTGAAGGAGTGTAAGAAAG
>CAVOOL010000016.1:0-519368 GCA_963697545.1 uncultured Bacteroidota bacterium
GCAAAGCAGCGGAATAACCCGTACCGGCCTGGCCTATATAGTTTAATTTTCCTTTGTCATAAATGCCTAAAACCAGTGAACTGAACAAGCGGTCCGTGTCTTTTTTTTTGGTATAGCCGCAAATGAGGGCTTCGTGCCTTTGGTCTGCTTTTATTTTCAGCCAGGTTTTGGAGCGGGAATCGGGAATGTAGGGTGCGTTTTTCTTTTTGGCAATGATGCCTTCCAGGTTGTTTTGTTTGGCGATCTCAAAAAAATCCTTTCCTACCGCATCAATATGATCACTAAAACGAATAATGCCATTATCCGGAATGAGCTGGCGTAATACTTCCTGCCGTATGTGCAGGGGCTCCTGCGTAATGTCTAATCCATCAAGCCACAACAGGTCAAAAACATAATAGACCAACTGGCCTTGTTTCGTTTTATCCCATTGCTGGATGCCGCTAAAATCGGGTAAGCCGTCTTCGTTTAAAACCACAATCTCTCCATCCACTACTGCATTGATCTTCCATTGCGTCAGCGCCTGGTGAACCGGTTCAAATTTTTTATTGAAAGGATTGTTGTTGCGTGACCGGATATCTGCCTTTCCATTTTTTATATAGGCCAGCGAACGGTAACCATCAAGCTTTAATTCAAACTGCCATTCTTCATCATTAAAAGCTTCATCTACCAAAGTAGCCAGCATAGGTTTCAGGTTCAATGGCATGGCAGAGGGAGAAGCGGTGCTGAATTTTCGTTTAGCGATTTCAACAATGCTTTCAAAGTTTTTTCTTTCGGTGCGAACATCAATTTTAATATTGGCGGTTGATTTTCTGGTTGCCGGTTTTGCCTTTTTGGAAGGAAGTTTTTTTAAAGAGGCACTCAAAGCTTTTGGGTTTGATTTCTCTTTCCGCAATTTGTTTGTTTGATGGCTCATATCATATAATTACAAAAAACCAATGCCAATTAATAGCCATGACGGCCATGTGCAGAGGTAAAACCTTGAAATTGAAAGCTTTAATTTTTATCCACTGCAATGCACATGATTGCACATAAAAAAATGAGATTGTGAATAACTCTGTGGATTACCAGGTTTTCAGCCGGTAAGTAAATAGGAGAACAGTAGGGGGAGAGAATTTTAATAAAGTTCTTTGGTTTCATACAACCCGTCGTCAACTCTGTGATTTTCTATTGACCATTCACCATTGACTATGGACAGTAGCATTTGATAAACCTGAAACCAGTTTAGTATAAGGTAAAGCCCTCCTGGAAAGGAAGGCTCTTTGACTTTATGAGAGTTGAAATTTAAAAATTTAAATACCATAGCAAACAAAGTACGGCAATCAGGAAAATGATGCTTTGTAAAAGATCCCTGCCATGGTCTTTTTGAATTTGTTTTTGTTTCATAGCGGTAGTGTTTTAGAGTGTTTAAATACTCATAGGAATGTGGACGCTATGATTTTTCGAATTAAGGAATTGGTATCTGTTGTTCCGGAACGAGTAAACGCAATTAAGTAAAACGGGTTGTAAGGCAGGTTTTCCGGTAGGAGGTGGAAGGAATTGCTTTGTAAAAGCTGCTGTAAACCTAACCTCCGTTTTTTATTCCTGCAATAGGATTTCTACGATGTGAATAACTTATGGCGCATGCCGGGAGGAAAAACTGCTGATATCGTTTTTAATGGATTCTCCAATTTCATGAAGACGGCATTGATACCGAATAAAGTATGCGGTTCTTTAATTCTTATTTTGATGTTGATGGATCATTACTTGACGGGTAGTGCCGGCTGATCTTTCTATTATGTGCTTTTGTCTTCCAGTAAGCAAACGGGCTTGTCAGCATGCCGTACAACTCCATTGCTGAAAGCCTTCTTGGTATTTTAGTACGGCGGCCCAATAAGTTTTTTACATTCCATTTCCACAACCAGTCAACTACAAAAAATTTCACAATAGAAACCCTGCTGATGGTCTTTTTGAGGAAGCAATCGATTAAATAACAACCAAAGCTGCGGCCATTGTCAAAAATTTGCCTGCGAAGGGCTTTCTCTTCTCTTCTGTGATAATGCCATATCAACATGGATGGTTCATAAACAAAAAGGTGACCGTTTCTTACCAGCCGGTGAAACATTTCTATGTCGCCGCCTCCATGGCTTGGGGTACCCACATCCAGTGCTGTATCAAAATCCCCGATCTTTTGAAAGACCTCTTTTCTAAAAGCCATGTTAGCACCAATGCCAAAACTGCTTGCCCAAAGCAGTTGCCTTGTGCTTAACGTTTTTTTTGATAACACCCGGCGCTTGAAACCATGGCCCATTCCTCCATATTGCAGCTCAAATACATGTTGTGGTTTTGTCTCTAGTTCGGCAGGCGCCACGTAGCCACTGGCACCCATTACTTCTTTGTTGATAAAGGTTTTGGCAATGGACTGCAGCCAATAGGGGTCCACCCGGACATCATCATCCGTAAAGGCTATAATATCATACCTGGCTTCTTTAATGCCACGGTTCCGTGCCCAATCAAGCCCCGGCCTGTTTTCGCGTACATAACGCACCGGCAGCCTTGTTGCTAAATCATACGTTGCATTATCAGAAGGGGCATTGTCAACAATGATAATTTCATAGGTGGAATAATCGAGTGCCAGTAACGTGTCCAGGCAGGTAGATAGTTGAGCGGTACGGTTGCGGGTACATACTACAATGGTTATTCCTTCCTCGGGAATAATAGTTTTTTCGGGAAGGGCAAAGGCGCGGACAAGTGCAGGTGGCACCACAGAATATCCCATTTGCGCTTTGATCTTTTGTTGGATCTGCTGGGGCGAAATACTACCGGTTTTATTTTTTTGAAAACTAATCCATCCAATTGGTTGCTGCTGCGAACGGACCAATACACGGTAACGGTCATACGCTTCTTCAAAAAGAATAGGCGTAATGGCTGCTATGTCAAGTTCCAGTATTTTGGTTGCCATGTTCTTTGTTTTCTGAGCCAAACACCTTATCAGGCTTCGGCAGGTTGATTTATCAGTTGTTCCAGGGCAATGGTTTTTAATAAGGGGTTTGAAAATTGGGTAGCCAATAAATGCCGCAGATGAACGCCACGCAGCCGTTCAGTGCCTGGTTTTAGTGGTATGGAACCGATGGCTTGTTTTTCAAAAAGCAATTTCACGCTGCCGGGGCGAAACCTGTCCAATTGTTCTTCTGCAGCTTCAAGACCGTCTTTTAAATCTATTTCCAGTTCTTCCTTGTGTGGCTGTTTTACGGGGGTATGTTTCAAATAGGCATTTAATTTTTTGCGGGAGTGCAATTCGTCCAACAATCCCCTCAGGTACCAGTACATATGCAGTTTGTAATTAACTGCATTCCATTTTTTCCTTAATCTCAGGCTTTCCAAAACATACATCAGCTTTTCTAAAAGAACGGCAGCTGCTTCCGTGAGCATTGTAAAATGAATCACAAAAAAAATGGTCTTTGGCCCTAAAAAAGAATATTCGTTTTTTGAATAAGCGTCCTGTATCGAAGTGGTTAGATCGGGATGTTTGCGCCAAAACTGAACGTCGGCTTTTCCTTCTTCTCTTTTTCTTTTTAAAGAACGGTGAAGATCGGTTATCTCATCGCGGTGATAACCCCAGGCTTCTTTGCAAAAAACAAATGTGGCATCGGATTGAATTAAGCGAATGCCTAATTCATAATCTTCGCGGCAGCGAAGCTCACTGTCAAATCCGTGCATTTGCCGGAAGAGGTTTGTTGACAGGGAGAAATTGCCGCTCAGCAGGTCTTCATAACTATAACGGTAAGCCGGCTTACGCATTTGCTGGAACTTTTCTTCCCACCATGCCCAAAGGTTTACTGTAAAAAATCCTGGCTTTGCCGCAACGGCAAAGGGCAAATATCCAATAACCACTGTGTTTTCATTTTGATGCGCTTTTACATGCGCCTCCACTAAGTTTTCCGAAGGATCGATATCATCATCTATAAATAACAATAACTCTCCTGTTGCCAAAGCCGCACCCTTATTGCGGGCAACAGCCGCACCATTCGCCGGGCAGATCCAAATATTTTAATTCGTACGAGGCTTTGTGGTTTTGCAGCATACGTACTGTTGCATCTTTACAACCATCTGCCACCACTATCACCTGCAGTAAATAGACAGGATAGGTTTGCGTTTCCAGTTTGTCCAGTAGTCGTTTTAAAGAAACAGACCGGTTGTGGCTGGGAATAACAATACTTATGGAAGGGAGTGTGGTTCATTTGTTTTTCCTCATTTTTGTTACCTTCCTTTGAGAGGAGAAATATTTCCAGGGTCCTAAAATACAACCCTCTAATTCAGCAAACAAAAGGCTTAAAGGCAGGCTGTTGGGTGTGCCAAGAAGGGATCGGATAAGATTAGGTAATTGAACATGGATGAACCAGCCATAAGGAAGCTTTAAAACGCCTAATTCACGTTCTGCAACCAGGAGCCTTGTCCAGTAAGCATACACTCCTATCCCATAACCTTTAATCGCAGCTATGGTTTCCTGCATGGTACGGCGGTGCCTGTGCCAGCTTAATGCCCGGGGTTCATAAACAATATGATAACCGGCCAGAAGTATCCTTGCAAAAAACTCATGATCGCCGCCCGACTGGGTAGGTGTTCCGGCATCCAGTGCTTCATCAAAAAAACCAACAGCATGCTGAACGTCTTTTCTTACAGCCATATTTGCTCCGGCGCCAACCTGGCCGGTTGATAATGGATCGCCTGAAGTATTTGTATGAACCGTTCTTTTAAAACCCTTGTTGAAAGAACTGAAGTTTTCAAAGATTTCCTGGGCCTCTGTTTCCAGTTCCAAAGGCATGGTCATTCCTGTAACGCACATCACCAGCGGGCTGTTAAAATTGCAGACAAGAGCCCTCAGCCAAAGAGGATCCGGTGTGGCGTCATCGTCGGTGAAAGCGACTATCTCGTGTTGCGCTTCTTTCAAGGCACGGTTGCGGGCAAAATCAAGCCCTTTATTGCTTTCGCATACATAGCGTACCGATGGATAGTTTTCAACGAGTTTTTGGGTTTCGTCAGTGGAGGGGCAATTATCAATTACTAAAATTTCCTGCCCGTCATCGGGCAGCTTCATCAAAGCATCTAAACAACGGCGCAGATCATCGGTCCGGTTGCGGGTGCAGATGGCTATGGTAGCTTTGGGCGGTACAAAATTTAGGATGGCTGTTTCGTTGTAGTCTAAATAATCATGTAGCCAGGCGGTTGTTAATTGCGGTTCTGTAATGAAGATCAGGTCTGGTTTATATATTTCTATGTCCAGCCTTCCGTTGGTAACCGGAAGCTTGATTTTGCCAACCGGCCGGCCTTTATACCTGATCAAAACAAGTGCTTTGCTATAGGCAGACAAACCTGTGATTTGTGAGGGTAAATTTTTAAGGTCAAGATCAAGTACAGCAGTCGGCATACGGGGTAAAAATTTACAGTTAGGTGTTGGTTTGGTATGGTTCCTTTTTGTAGAATGAGCTTTCGATTTGCGGTCTGATAATACCAGGCCAGTTGCCGAAATAATACATTCCTTCACGAACATCTTCCACATCAAAAGAAATACAGTTGGAAAAAGTATAAATGGCGGAAGAGTTATTTTTTACGGCGGTTAAAGAAATAGTGTACGAAGCATTATTTAAAAGGTTGCCGGGTATAACAGTTCTTAATTCCATAATACTTTTTTCTGCCTTACTGGTTGGAGACCCCAGATCAAAGACACACTCACCCGTGGCGGTCAGCAATTGCACATTCACATTAAGGTCAAAATTTTCCTGCAGACACCAGAATTCAACGTTCAGTTGGATGGGCGTCCGCACTGTTATATAAGTATGGGCGTCCGTTTGGGGCTTTATCTCAATGCTTTTCATCCTGATCATTTTGTTGCCCGGCGCGGCCTCGGGGCTTTCCCAGTGGTGTTCCGTTTTATATTGCTTGGAACCACCGATGTAAGCACTTACGACCTCTTTGGAGTCGCCCATCTGTTTCATAATGCCTCTGTCCAGCCACAGGGCTGTTGAACACAGGTTGGTGACGGCCTGCATATTATGACTTACAAAAAGGATGGTTCGCCCATTCGTGTTTGATACTTCCTGCATCTTGCCCATGCATTTTTTTTGAAAGTCGGCGTCACCTACGGCCAGCACTTCATCCACAATCAGTATATCTGGTTCAAGATGGGCTGCCACGGCAAACGCCAGGCGTACATACATACCGGAAGAATATCTTTTAACCGGGGTGTCGATGAATTTTTCAATTCCGGAGAAGGCAACGATCTCGTCAAATTTACTCCTGATCTCTTCTTTATTCATTCCCAGGATGTAGCCACTGTTGTAAATATTTTCCCTTCCTGAAAGCTCGTTATGAAAACCGGTACCTACTTCCAGTATGCTGCTTATTTTTCCTTTTCCTCTTATCACACCTTTCGTAGGCTGAACAATGCGTGAGATGATTTTAAGCAAGGTGGATTTACCCGAACCATTACTTCCTATAATGCCCAGGGCTTCTCCCTGTTTTAATTGAAAACTTACATTTTTCAGAGCCCAGATGAGTTGATTGGCCCTTTCGGCTTCTTCGTCCTGCTGCTGAAAAAAGGGGTCCTCCCTTCGCAGAACGGATTTGTTCCACCAGTATTGAATATCCTGGCGCAGGGACCCTGTGCCAATAGCACCTAGCCTGTATAGCTTTGATAAATCCTGAACTTCCAATACTTTTTCTGACATAAGGAGAATTAAACAACATCAATGAGTTTGCTGCCTTGTTTATTGAACAGATACAAGGCGGCTGACAAAGACAAAATCGTAAATAGTACACTATATAAAAAATGCGGAGGGGATGTGATACCTGCTCCAAACAAACCGATCCGGAACAATTCAAACTGGGATGTCAGAGGATTCAGGTTAATGACCCAGCGCATCTTTTCATGTACCGAAGACAAAGAATAAAAAACGGGTGTGACAAACATTAAAAGTCTGATGGCAACAAAAACAAGATTCGCCATATCGCGGTACTTGGCCGTCAGTACAGAAAAGATCAAACCCATACTAAAGCTTATAGCTCCTGTAAAAAGAATGGCCACCGGAACCAGCAACATAGACGTACTCATTTCTATTCTGAACCCTTTAAATAAAATGTAATAGACGGTCAGCAAAATCAATAACAGCAGTTGAATAAGCAGCCGGAAAAACTGGGTGGTAATAAGCGAAAGAGGCATAATGATCCGGGGAAAATACACCTTGGCAAAGATGTGTATGTTATCGCGAAAAACATTGGATGTGCCGGCGAAACTGTCATTAAAAAAGTTCCAAAGGATGATGCCTGAAAAATAAAATAATACAGGCGGGAGATTGCTGCCGGTAGAAATGCTTAAAAGCTTTCCAAACACCAATACGTAGATAACCAGGGTAAGTAAGGGTTGAAACAGGATCCACACAGGGCCTAAAACCGTTTGCTGGTAATTTAGCAGGAATTCCCTCCTGACCAGGTTGCCCAGTAAATGGCGATAGGCAAAGAAGGGACGAAGGTTCCAGTTCCATTTTGGTTTTGAACTGATTTCCCAATCCCAGTTACTTTCTTGTGTTAGCATTTTATTGATGAGTGGCTTTTGCTGTTTACCAATTTAAAGATAAAGTCCTGAATGCGAAGAAAAAAAGACACTTATTTCTTCAGGAATTGCGCCTGTAATCATTTTGACATTTGGGTTTTGTTCGGTTTTTTTCAAATCAAACATTTTTAAATTAAAAGATCACATAGAGGACTTATGAGTGCCAGCGAAGAATACTAAAAAGAAGGAAGGAAATAGCTGTTAATGGTTTGGAAAGGATGCCATTACTTCCAATTAATAATCGTTTTGGTATAAACCTTTGCGGCTTTATACAGCATATTGAAATTGGTGTGCATTTTTAATGCTTCCTTAATTTGTAACCGGGTAATTTTTTTATTGTGCGTTTCATGCCAGAGATTATTAGCAATTGACAGGAAGTAACGGGCATAATCTTTATTTGCGGCTTTCCTTGCTTCTTTTCTGTTTTCTTCAGGAATTAATTTTTGAATGGTATCAATAACCCAGCGAATATCTTTTACATTCTGTGCATTGAGCGATAACCGGGTAGAAATAGATTGGCTGTGAAGACGGTACTCTGCCAGTATCTGCGGGGTGTAGGCTACCGGATAGTGAGCGGCTATGCGGGTCCACATTTCCCAGTCCTCACCATAATTGACTCCATAAAAGCCCCCTAGTTTCTCATACACTTCACGCTTTACCGTAATGGTGCAAAATTGCAACCTTTGCTTGCTTGCTATTTGAAGAAGCCAGTTCTGTAAAACACCTTCCTGCTGCCTTTCAATAGGATGATTCCACAGGGTGTTCCCGTTTATATCTATGGCTGCGTAGCGGCAAAAGGCAGCGCCTATTTGCGGATGTTTTTGAAAAAGAGAACCAATGGTTTGATAGTAACCCATTCTTAGTTTATCATCTCCATGCAACAAATGCACCCAGTGCCCGTGGGCGTTGTTGATGCAGGTTTCAAAGTTTTTAAGGCTTCCCACATTCTGAGGCTGGCGGAAATACCTTACACGGCCTTTGCCTATTTCTTTTACGATCTGTTCCACATTGGCATCGGTGCTGGCATCATCCACCACTTCTATTTGCATCAGTTCTTCACCGGGGTCCTGCATCAAAACACTTTCAAGGGTCTGGGGCAGCAGGTGCGAACAATTATAGGCGGGGATCATCACAGACCATAAAGGCCTGTTTTGCTCGAATAGGGCATGGTTTAATGACTGGTGGAAATAACATAGTTCAATACCTCGAAGCCACAAGTATAAAACAAAAAAATAATAAATTATAAAATACGAAAAGCGGAGAAAGGTTAAGGTTGAGTCCGGTACGTATAAATATTTGATTTCTAATGCTTTAAAATTACAATATAACAAAAAAATCCTTTTTTTATAGATGAACTTTCTTTAAAAAATGAAGAGATTTGTTGCTGGGAACTAAGCATTTATCATGATCCATTTCTAAAGTTTAGCCGTCAATTTATATTTATAAACACTTAGTCAAACTGCTAATAGTTTACCCCTATTCAAAAAATAATTATTAGATTTATTTAAAATAGCTAACCGGTTATGAGTCGTCATCTGATTACTCTTGTCGCCATCCTCTTTTTTTATTCCTGTCAGAAAGAATTTAGCCTGGAACAAGGGCCTCTTTCCAGGGGTTCTTTGCAAAATAATTTGGGCGAATGCCTTCCTAAGGGGGTAAACGGTAGTTATGCAGCGGGCCAGGCGCTTACTGATAGCAATTTCATTGAAGTTGGTCTTGACATTACCCAAACAGGCTCCTATACCATTCACACCGATACCGTTAACGGGTATTCCTTTAAAGTGCAAGGTAGTTTTAGTGATACAGGTACTAATACGGTCCGTTTAAAAGCTGCTGGCAAACCCCTGGCCGCCGGAGAGGATGTGTTCACTGTTTTTTTCGACAGCAGCTCCTGTGTGGTACGAATAACTGTTTTGCCGGGTGGAACAACGCCTGCGCCATCCGGAGATCATTTTATTTTAACAGACAACAGTTGGTGGAGTTACAGTACGCCTGCTGGTGCAGGCGACACGCTTAAACGATCCATTAGTGGCGCCGTTTCAGCCGGTGGCGTGCCATATAAGGTATTAAAAGAAAAAAATGTTACAGGCGCGATTGACGATTCTTCATACGTTCGTAAAAGCGGGAATAACTATTACGAGATCAGCCGTGTAGATCGTTATACAACCTTTCAGCTGGATAAATCGCCAATTGATAGCCTTTTATTTTTAAAAGAAGGATTAAACACAGGGGACACCTGGAGTTCCCAGGAGTATGCAGATGCTGTGAATGGTACACCAACCAAGGTCAAGTACGTTTATACCTGCACCAATGCCAACGCCACAGTAACGCTGAACGGGCAAACCTATACCAGTGTGTACCAGGTAACGTTAAAGGTGCAGAAAAGCCAGAATAACGGGCCCTACACCGATGATGTAACCTGGATCAATTACTATGCGCAGGGAATAGGGTGGATTTATCAAAAATATGATGACGGTACCAGCGCCTATGAATTGCCTATCCGCTACTACCAGGTTTTTTAATGGTTTAAGAATTTCAAAGCCGCCATTTTACCGCTATTTTTTGAATGGTTGGAGATATATAATTATCTCTTAAATAAGCTCAGGACTTTGGGGTTCCTCCCTTATCTTTGCGCCAAATTTCGGGTAAATTATGCGCATTGAACGTGTCAAATGCTTATTGGTAGCGGCTTTCAGCGTTTTAGCCCTTACTTTTTCCCATACTTCAATAGCCCAGGATGAACATGGAGCCCACAACAAAGTGGAGGAAGTTGAAAAGGTGGATGCGGCTAAAGTGATCATGGATCATATCATGGACAATCACGAATATCATTTTGCTGATATTAATGGTCATGCCATCACTCTTCCTTTGCCGGTTATTTTATATTCTCCCCAGCGTGGTTTAGATGTGTTCATGTCATCGAAACTGGAGCACGGACACGCTGTTTATAATGGCTATAAATTGGAAGAAGGAACGATTGTGCCGGTAACGGCAAACGGAGCGGTTGATGAAAGCGTAAAGGTTTATGATCTCTCCCTAACCCGCAATGCAGCGCAATTGCTGCTGGCCTCTTTCCTCCTGGTTGTAATTATGGTTGGCGTTGCCGGAAAGTATAAAAGCAGGGGAAATAAGGCGCCTACCGGTTTTCAAAATGCTATTGAGCCAGTGGTAACTTTTATAAGGGATGAAGTAGGGAAAGCCCAATTTGGGAAGCAAGTACCAGAAATACATGCCGTACCTACTGACCGTCTTCTTTTTTATCCTTATCAATAATTTACTTGGATTGATTCCGGGGGCGGCTAACGTAACCGGTAATATTGCTTTTACGCTGGTGCTGGCTTTTATTTCTATGATCGTGATCTTATTCAGCACCAACGGTCATTTCTGGGGTCATATCTTCTGGCCTCCGGGGGTGCCTTTCCTGGTGAAGATCATTTTGATCCCGGTGGAATTTGCCGGTGTGTTTATTAAGCCTATCGCCCTGATGATACGTCTTTTTGCCAACATGGTGGCGGGGCACATTGTCATCATCTGTTTCATTTCCCTGATCTTTATTTTCGGCGCGATGAACCAGGTGGCAGGTATTGGCTTTTCGCCGGTTTCCCTGGCCTTTACCATTTTCATTTACCTGATCGAGATTTTGGTAGCTTTTATCCAGGCTTTCATTTTCGCCAACCTTACAGCGGTGTTCATCGGGCAGGCATTTGAAACGGGGCATGATACGGCGCATCCGCATGATCCGCATCCCACGCATAACGGAGAAGAAAAAGAATTTGCACTATAAATCTTTTTATCATAAACAAAAACAAACAGTATGTCTTTAATGAACACTTTGTTGGAAATCGGCCCTACTTCTTTGTCTCACTTAGGTGGTGCAATTGGCGCTGGTTTAGCAGCGATCGGTGCTGGTATCGGTATCGGTCAGATTGGTCGCGGTGCAGTTGAATCCATTGCCCGTCAGCCAGAAGCCGCTAACGACATTCGTGCAAACATGATCCTGACGGCTGCCTTCGTTGAGGGTGTTGCCCTTTTCGCGGTAATTGCAGGTATCCTGGCTGTATTGAAATAATACAGGCGCACAAACTTTATTACTGCATCTAAAGCACAGGGCGGCGGATGCAGTAATTAAATGAAAAAGTAAAAAGTCAAAAATAAAATCAGAATAGAGTTTTCTCTTTTTGAATTTTGCATTTTAAATTTTGAATTAACTATATATGCAACTTTTATTACCAGGTGTCGGATTGATCTTTTGGACCTTGATCGCTTTTATTGCGGTATTTCTTATTTTAAAAAAGTTTGCCTGGAAGCCGATCCTTTCTTCTTTAAATGATAGGGAGAAAACCATTGCTGATTCTTTGGAAACGGCAGAACGGGTAAAACGGGAAATGGCCCAACTTAAAAAGTGAGAATGAAGAATTGCTGGCAAAAGCCCGTGAAGAAAGAGGCATTATGCTAAAAGAGGCCAGAGAAACAAAAGATAAAATGATCAACGAGGCAAAAGAGCAGGCAAAAGTGGAAGCCAATAAGATCATTGCCGAAGCCCAGATTCAGATTAATGCTCAAAAGATGGCTGCCATTACCGAAGTGAAAAACCAGGTAGGTAAAATGGTGGTGGAAGTAACCGAAAAAGTTTTACGTAAAGAATTAAGCACTCCTGCCGCACAGGAAGAGCATATTAAAAGTTTGGTGAACGAAGTAAACTTAAGCTAATTCGCCAAATTGATAAACTGACAAATTGAACAAATGCCGAATCCACGTTTAGCATCAAGATACGCAAAGTCTTTACTTGGCCTGGCTGTTGAAAAAGGGCAGTTGGAGCAGGTGAATAAGGATATGCTTTACCTGCAGCAGGTAAACAATAGCAGCAGGGATTTTATAAACCTTTTACGCAGCCCGGTAGTTTCTGCCGACAAAAAGCAAAGCATTATAGACGCCGTTACCCAGGGCAAGATCGGTGAGTTAACTGCGGCCTTTACCAGGTTGCTGGTGAACAAGGGACGGGAAGGGGAATTGCCTGAGATCATCACTGCTTTCATTAAGCAGTACAAGGACGAGAAGGGCATTTATACCGTAAAGCTAACCACGGCTACGCAGGTAAGTGATGAAGTAAAGAACCGCATCGTGGAGCAGGTGAAGAACACCAGCGATATGAAAAATATTGAACTGGAAACGGTGGTAGATCCAAACATTATTGGCGGGTTTGTATTGCAGGCCGGCGATAAATTGGTAGATGCCAGCATTGCCTATGACCTGAAGGAAATTTCCAAACAGTTTGAGAACAACGACTTTATTTATAAAGTAAGATAAGGCGTTGGAAACGGTGATGAGTAGCGTTACCGGACGATGAAGTGAGTGACACAACAGAAGTTGAATAGAGAACAAAAGCAGATAACATAAAAATTTAATTATACTATTTTTAATTTTTAATTAAGAGCTATATGCCAGAAATAAAACCAGATGAAATAAGTGCCATACTTCGTCAGCAGTTAAGCGACTTTAATGCCGGTGCTGATTTGGAAGAAGTAGGTACCGTATTACAGATGGGCGATGGTATTGCCCGTGTTTACGGATTAGGTAATGTACGTGCCGGTGAACTGGTGGAGTTTGAAAACGGTGTTCAGGGCATTGCACTGAACCTGGAAGAAGACAATGTGGGTGTGGTATTGATGGGTGATACAGGTACCTTGAATGAAGGTTCAAAAGTACGCCGCACCGGAAAGATTGCTTCTATCAAAGTGGGCGAAGGTATGGCTGGCCGCGTGGTAAACACCCTTGGTGAGCCTATTGATGGTAAAGGTCCTATTGCAGGCGAACGTTATGAAATGCCACTGGAGCGTAAAGCCCCGGGAGTAATTTTTCGTGAGCCGGTGAAAGAGCCGCTGCAAACCGGTATCAAAGCCATTGATGCCATGATTCCCATTGGTCGTGGTCAGCGTGAGCTGGTAATTGGTGACCGTCAGACAGGTAAGACCGCTATTTGTATTGACACCATCATCAATCAGAAAGAATTTTACGATGCAGGCAAGCCTGTTTATTGTATATATGTAGCCATTGGTCAGAAAGCATCTACCATTGCCGGTGTGATGAAAACCCTGCAGGACGCCGGTGCTATGGCGTATACGACCATTGTTGCGGCTTCTGCTTCCGATCCTGCTCCCTTGCAGTTCTACGCTCCGTTTGCGGGTGCTGCTATTGGTGAATTTTTCCGCGATACCGGAAGACCTGCATTGATTATTTATGATGATCTTTCCAAACAGGCGGTAGCTTACCGCGAGGTGTCGCTGCTGCTGCGTCGTCCGCCGGGCCGTGAAGCTTATCCTGGTGACGTATTCTATTTGCACAGCCGTTTGCTGGAAAGAGCTGCAAAAGTTATTGCCAACGATGCAGTAGCTAAGCAAATGAATGACTTGCCGGAAAGCATCCGTCATCTGGTAAAAGGTGGTGGTTCATTAACCGCTCTGCCGATCATTGAAACACAGGCCGGTGACGTATCGGCATACATTCCAACCAACGTAATCTCGATTACCGACGGACAGATCTTCCTGGAGTCGAACCTGTTCAACGCAGGTATTCGTCCTGCCATCAACGTAGGTATTTCGGTAAGCCGTGTGGGTGGTAATGCGCAGATCAAATCCATGAAAAAAGTAGCCGGTACCCTGAAACTGGACCAGGCGCTTTATCGTGAGCTGGAAGCCTTCTCTAAATTTGGTGGTGACCTGGATGCGGCTACAAAATCGGTAATTGACAAAGGTGCCCGTAACGTGGAGATTTTGAAACAGCCTCAGTATTCTCCCATGCCGGTGGAAAAGCAGGTAGCTATCATTTACCTGGGTACACAAGGTTTGTTGCGTGATGTGAAAGTGAGCAAGGTAAAAGAGTTTGAAGAGCATTTCCTAATGGAAATGGATAACAAACTGCCTGATGTATTGGCTGACTTTAAGAAAGGTGCTTTGCCTGAAGATGGCATTCAGAAAATGGTTGAACTGGCCAACGGTATCATTCCTCAGTACAAATAATCATTCAATTTTATAATAGTGTAAAAGCGGCTCTGGTAGCCGCTTTTTTATTTTAATAACCTCAGCAGGGCCAAAATAATTTGGTTTATAGTATAAACTACTTTACGTTTGTTGAACAATTGCATTTATGAGAAAGCTCAGTCTGTTTATTCTTTTTCTTTTTTTGATAAATTACCTGCAGGCGCAAACCCTGGTCTCGGGAACTGTAAAAGATGTAAAAAATCATCCCATAGCCGGCGCTACCATTTCCATTAAAGATTCATATGATGGCAGCACTTCCGACTCTTCGGGAAACTTTTCATTTAAAACTACTGAAAAGGGGGAGCAGGTGCTGGTTATTTCTGCCATTGGCTATAAGGCGTTTGAACAAAACATCAACCTTTCGGGTGCCGCACAAAATATTGCCGTGAACCTTAAAGAGGAGATCAATGAAATGAAAGCCGTGGTAATCACTGCCGGTTCATTCGAGGCCAGTGATAAAAAAAGAACAACCGTTTTAAATTCTATAGACATCGTTACCACCGCCAGTGCCAATGCCGATATTACCGGCGCCATTAAAACCCTGCCCGGTGCGCAGCAGGTAGGTGAAAGTGAAGGCTTGTTTGTACGGGGCGGTACGGCTGCGGAAACCAAAACTTTTATTGACGGAACGCTGGTAAACAATTTCTTTTACAGCAGTGTGCCCAATATTGCACAGCGGGGCCGTTTTTCTCCTTTCATATTTAAGGGCACCGTGTTTAGCGCCGGCGGCTATTCGGCTTTATACGGCCAGGCTCTTTCATCTGCGTTAATATTAGAGTCTATTGACCTGCCCGATAAAAGTTCGGCCAATGTGTCCATCTCGCCCATTGGCGGCGCTGCAGGTTTGCAGAAGCTTACCAAAAACAAAAATGCATCCTGGGGTGTCAATTATGGATACACCAATGTTTATCTCGCTTTTAAAGTTTTAAAAACGAAGCCAGATTATTTTATCATTCCCGATTTTCATACCGGTGACGCCAACTTCCGCATTAAAACATCTAAAACCGGTATCCTGAAATATTACGGTTATTTCAGTCACAATAAAGTAGGTGTCCGTAACCCAAGCCTGGATTCTTTAGGATATAAAGATGCATTCCGGCTGAAGAATTTCAACATGTATCACAACCTTGCCTGGAGGGAAAACATAGGGACAAACTGGAAGTTCAATGGCGGCGTTTCCTACACCACCAATAAAGACGACATCCATGGAAGCATGCAAAACAGCGGGAACAACGATGTGGTGCTGGAGGGATTGGAATACAAGAATTTCCTGCTGGAGGCAAATGGTAATTATTTCAATGCCAAGGCTGTTTTTGAAAGAAGATTAAGAGGACTAAGCGCCATTCGTTTTGGAAGCGAGTACAATTACAGTAATGATAAAGCTGATTATATTTTATACACTGGTGATAAATATCCCAACCGGGTAAAAGAAAATCTCGTCTCCACTTTTGCCGAAGCCGATGTGTATGTAACCAATGATATCGCTGCAAAGCTGGGTGGCAGGCTGGAACACTCTGCTTTGCTGGATAAATTCAATTTTGCTCCACGGGCCTCGCTGGCCTACAAAGTGGGAAGAGAAGCGCAGGCCTCTTTAGCCTATGGCATGTTTTACCAAAATCCGGAAAGAAGGTATTTGCCTTCTTTCAACGAACTGACGTTTGCAAAAGCTACGCACTACATAGCGCAGTATCAGAAAGTGTCGAGCCTTACTACTTTCAGGGCAGAGGTGTTCTATAAAAAATATGAGAACTTATTAAAAACAACGGTTGTCAATAACCAGGAAAGCGGCAGTTCGAATGATGGTCACGGTTATGCAAAAGGTTTTGAATTGTTCTGGCGGGATAAAAAGACCATAAAGAATTTTGATTACTGGATCTCTTATTCTTACCTGGATACCAAACGGGATTTTTTAAATTATCCGGGTGAAATACAGCCCAGTTTTGCCGCAAAGCATACGGCTAATCTTGTGGTGAAAAAATTTGTGAGTGGTTTAAAAACGCAGTTCAATGCCAATTACCAGTATGCATCGGGGCGGCCTTATTACAACATTCGTTACAACCATGCTGAAAACAAGTTTGCCATTTATGACCAGGGAAAAACAATAGATTTCAACAGTGTAAGTCTTAGTGTGAATTACCTGCCCAATGTTTTTAAGAAAGGCGCCAACCAGTTCACGGTGTTTGTATTTTCGGTAACCAATGTATTCGGCACCAACCAGGTATTTGGGTATAATTATTCTTATAATGGTTTGCGCAAGGAAGCCATCGTGCCGCCCACAAAAACATTTGTGTATTTAGGTGTTTTCTTAAGCTTTGGGGTGGACAGAACGCAGGAAGTTATCAATAGCAATTTATAAAATCAGTAAGCTAACACAAAATCAGTCTAAACTATAAAACAGCATATATGAAAAAAGCCTTTTTATTTCTTACACTTTCCTTTGCAATGTTCACTTCGTTTTCGCAGAGCGATAAGTACATGAAAGCCATGCAGGATAAAGTGCTGGCCATTGACACAGTTTTAAACGCAGAGGCGCTGAAGGATTTGTCGGCATCATTTGAACGCATTGCCGATGCCGAAAAAAACCAGTGGCTGCCTTATTATTACGCAGCCCTGGCACAGGTAAATGCCGGTAACCTGATTTTTGTAGCCAACCAGGGAAACACCAGTGAACTGCAGAAACTGGATGCGCTGGCTGATAAAGCAGAGCAATTGATTGGCAAAGCCGAAGGGTTGAGTAAAGACAATTCAGAAATCTACGTAGTTAAAAAAATGATCGCTTCGCTTCGGATGATGGTGGACCCGATGAACCGTTATATGCAATACGGTCCGCCGGCGCAGCAGGCTTTGGAAGCGGCAAAGAAATTAAATCCTGAAAACCCAAGAGTGTATTTATTGGAAGGACAGGATAAGTTCTTTACTCCCGAACAATACGGCGGCAGTAAGGCAGAAGCCAAAAAATTATTTGAGGTAGCGCTGAAAAAATACGAGACTTTCAAACCTGCCACTGCCATTGATCCTGACTGGGGTCGTGGTACCACACAATATTTTTTAAACCAGGTTAAATAAACCAAGATCTATAAGGTTTTAAAAACCTTATAGATCTTAAAAACCTTATAGGTTTCACTACTTACCATGGAAGAAAATTTTACGCCGCAGCAAAGCCTGCAACTGATCCAGGCCATGATCGTTAAAACAAAAGCAAAGCTTAGTCAGAACAGCATTTACTTTTTGCTTTGGGGCTGGGTTACATTCATTGCCATCCTGGGTCAGTTTTTTTTAAAAGTGGTGCTTCACTACAAGCACCACTATCTTGTATGGCTCATCACCATTCCTACCGTGATCGCCTCTATTGTTTATACGGCCCGTACGCATAAAAAGCATACCGTAAAAACCTATGTGGGAGAGAGCATGAGTTATGTATGGACGGGAATTGGCATTAGCTTTTTTGTGTTGAGCATTATCATTACCAACACAAACGGCGGCTGGGTGAATGCCTGGCCCTTCTTTATTTTATTTTATGGATTGGGAACCTTTATATCGGGGAAGATTTTGCAGTTTACACCCTTGACAGTGGGGGGGATCTTTAATTGGGTATTGGCTGTGCTATGCATGTATGTGAATTTTGATTACCAGTTATTGATGGCTGCAGCGGCTATCCTTACCAGTTATATCATTCCCGGCCATTTATTGCGTTCCAACAACAATTGATCGTATGGAAGAAAAACAAATATCAGAGCAGGAAAGTTTGTCTCATCATTCAACAGATGATACAAACAGCAAAAAGAGAACAAAAGGATGACGGCAGGGGGTGGATCATTTGGGGATGGATGCTTTTTTTAGCCTCGGTATGTACCGTACTTAACCTCCAGTTTCAGTGGTTTGAAACTTATTTTTTCTGGAATGTATTTGGAGGTATCACTCTTGCATGGATGTTTTACAGGGTCATTGCCTTTTTGTTTTTAAAGAAAACAGACAGGGTTAAAACCTATACAAAAGATCTTTTTAATAAGTTGAATGCAGGTTTTTTTGTCAGCCTTATGTTCATTATTGTGGCCATAAATGTTGGGGTACTCCCAATGCTTGGTTTTCCCTTGCTGATCAACCTGTATGCTTTCTGGATATTGATCTATGGCAGTGCCCTGAATTTTAAACCTTCCATTGTTGCAGCATACATTACATGGGCGATAGGCTTTGTAGCTTTGTTTGTAAAAACGTTTGATGTTGTAATGTTGCTGCATGCCGCAGCCGTGCTTTGCGGATACATCATACCCGGCCACATGGCTAATCTTGAATTTAAAAAATTGCGTAGAAGGAATAAAGTTGCAGAACGTGTTTAAAGATCTGGACCCCATATTACATTCTCAATTGCGGCTGGCGGTAATGTCGTTGCTGATCAGTGTGAAAGAAGCCGAGTTTACATTCATCAAAGAAAAAACAGGCGCTACGGCGGGTAACTTAAGTGTGCAAATCCAAAAGCTGAAAGATGCCGGCTATATTGATGTGACCAAACAATTTAAGGAGAACTATCCTCAAACCATTTGCAAGGTTACGCCTAAGGGCATTTCGGCGTTTGAAGACTATGTAAGATCCTTGCAGGACTATATTGGGAAGAGCTGAGGGGTTGCGAAGGAACTTGTAAAACTGAGAGAGGGAATGGTTCATAGAAGGGCGGCGTTTATTGTTTGATGTGTTACTGCTCCTGTTTTGCGAATCAAACAACCATTACCAACCTGTTCATCTAAAAGCAGGAAAGCCCCTGGAAAGGGGCCTTCGTAATCTATAATCCGTACCGAAAGAGTTGATTAGCGCTTAATAAATTTTATGCGGTTGTTTTCTTTGTCATTGGTTTTTCCAATCTCCAATTACATTCCTGGAAATACGCATGGTTTCACAATGGTTTGGATTTAAATACTGAGAAAGGGAGGGCAATACAGCCCACGAGGGGCTGTATTGCTTCTAACTATTACTATTGGTTGCTATAAATAATTTTTTCAGTGAGTTTGCCGGATTTAGTAACCAGTTCAATAATGTATAAACCTGACTTGTAGTCACCATTTAAAGCAATTGTATTGGTGTTGATGCCCTGGGAAGCTGTTAAAATTTGTCTTTGCATAACACGGCCCAGATTGTCGTAGATATTTACCTGTGCTATTTCATTGCTTTCACTGGTAAAGCTGATCACCAGCTTTTCTTTTACAGGGTTGGTTAGCACCTGCAGAGATTTTGCAGAAGTACTGCGGGTGTTGAAAACTAAGGTTTTTGAATATTCCGCCATAGCGTCCACATCATACATTTTTAAACGATACAATACTCTTGAAGATGAAACTGTTTCTGTAAAGCTATAGTTTTCATTACCTGATTTTTTGCTGGCAGGGATTACGGCCGCTGTTGTGAAATCGGTGCCATTGGTGCTTCTTTGCACTTCAAAGGTTTTGGCTGTTTCATTGTCGGCGACCAGCCAGGTCAGGTCCACTTTGTTCTTGTTTAAGACACCCTGGAAGCTTACCAGTTTTACGGGAAGAACAATTGCACCAATTGGATAGTTAAGTATAACGGTTGCAGTGTTAGTCGATGTAGCCGGCTCATAACCGTTATCTATAGCCCTATAGGTAAAACTTACAGCTCCGCCCGAAAAACCAACTGCGGGAGTAAAGGAAAAAGAACCATCGGCATTAAATACCAGTGTGCCCTCCTCTGCCAGAGGGTGCCCTTACCAAAACTGCGCTTGTAACAGCTTCACCGGCATTATGGATCAGTATCGTTTGGAATAACGTTGCCGGTAGCTACAGTAGTAAGTGTAGCAGGAAAGAACATATCATTTACTGCAGTAGGGGCAGTGTTTGCATAAGAAGGGCCAGGATAGTGAAAGTTGGCATTGATGGATAGATCATCTATCAAAACCTGATCGTTCGATCCGTCTGCAAACCCTTTATCACAATTCGGTAGACTCCATTGGGTATAAAAAAGGTTTGATTATAAGGTGCGGTAGCGGTTGCAGTTACAGCAATATGGTGCCTGTCAGGCCGATAAAAGCTCCTGTTTTATCCTGGTAGCCAATTTGAAAGCTTCTGGTTCTGTTCCCGAGTGGTAAATTGCCGGATAAGGCATAATTAAAAGAGATAGTGAAAGATCCTGCAGTGAAGTCAAGAAAAGGTGTTCCCAGTGTGGATGTGCCATTGTTGATAAAGGCAATAGCTTTTTTGATTGATGCCTTTGTTCGCTGTTGGGTGGTTAGTATTGCAGGTGATCCAGCCAGCAGGCAGGGTGTTTTCAAAATTTTCAGAGAGCTGAGCTGATGCAGATCAGAGTAAAGGCATACTGCCATAGCAGTAAGTACGGAGTAGATTTGTTTCATTTCTTAGGGTTTGAATTGGTGATTGATTCAGGCCCATAGAAATACTGGATGAATAAAAGTTCATCAATAGAATTGGAGGAGGCTTGTAAGGCTAATTAATTCTTAACAGGAATTGGAGAATGATTTAACAGGATTGAAAAATTAAGGGCATCACAGACATTGGAGAATGAGGTGTATCCAAAGGATTCAATGTAACTGATAATGGAGTTTTTGGGAAGCAATAATTGTACAGGAGAATACTAAACAACAGAAGTGTAGCAGTTAGTAGAAAGTCGGGTACGATTATGCTTTATTGCTTTTCGAAGGATTGGTAGAGCAAACATAATAGGTGTATTTCATTATTGCAAGTGTTTCTACTAAAATAATTTTGTGGTTAATACGTATTTCCTGCAAAAAAAGTGCTGTTAATCATTGATGGTGAAGGCGTTTAGGCTTTCACTCCGTTCAGGTAAATTTTTTTACAACCGCAGGGTCAATCCATAAAAAAGATAAAAAAATCAGCTAAAAACAGCAGAAGAAAGATCTGTGTTTTCATGAACTCTGATGAACCAGGTATGGCGAAGGTAGGGAGAAGGTGAGGTTAGAGGTTTAAGGGTTTAAAAGTTTAAAGGTTTAAGGATTATCAGAAAAGACAAGATCAGGTATATGTAATTTTCAAAAGCCCCCAACACGAAAGGTTCTTCATAGCAGAAAGTCATGGGCCGGGGCCTGGTAAACAGGGATAATTAATAACCACTGATGCTCATCTTAAAGTCTGAAAAGAAGGATGAGATAACTTCTATTTGAAAAAACTGTTAGTGGGTAGCAAATCCCCCTTACAATTTTCACTAATGCGGCATGTCTCCCTTCCCCCTTTTTGAAAAGGGGGAGTGCGGTCTTTTCGAACATCGGAATGGCGGCAGGGGGGATTTCAAGGGGAGGCCCTCTAAAAATTCAATCGACTATAAGTTAAAACGACAAAACAGGTGGCATGGCCTATTCTACGGACGAAAGGGATTACCCTTTATCTATCGTATCATCTATTCTTTCGTCTTCTACATTCTTTAAAACTTCTGCTGTGATCTTGCGCAACGGGTTCCGGTTTCTTTCTTCGTATTCGTTCCGGCTATTGATAATATCAAGGCATTCAAACACGGCAGCTGTAAAGGAAGTGGCGTCTGCCTTGTTTTTACCGGCAATATCAAAGGCCGTCCCATGATCGGGTGAGGTGCGTACAAAGGGTAGTCCGGCCGTGAAGTTCACGCCTTCGCCAACCGCTATCGTTTTAAAAGGAATCAGTCCCTGGTCGTGGTACATAGCCAGCACCGCATCAAACTGCAGGTAGCTTCTTCTGGCAAAGAAAGCATCGGCGCTGTAAGGGCCAAAAACCAGTTTATCTTTTTTAGCGTCTTTGATGGCGGGTTTGATGATCTGTTCTTCTTCATTTCCTATCAGTCCTTCATCACCGGCATGAGGGTTTAATCCCAGCACCGCAATCTTGGGTTTATCAATTCCAAAATCCTTGCGAAGGCTTGTATGCAGCAGATTCAATTTGGAAAGAATGGCCTCTTTAGTGATGTGTTGCGCTATCGCTTTTACAGGGATATGTTCTGTAACCAAAGCTACACGAAGGTTCATGGCATATAAAAGCATCAGCACGTCTTTGGCGCCGGCTACGGCCTGCAAAAACGGTGTGTGTCCGGTATAATTAAACTCCGGCGACTGAACATTTTTTTTATGGATAGGCGCTGTTACCAGTCCCTGGATATGGCCCTGGTGCAAGGCGTCGGCGGCTGCCAGTAAAGATTTTACGGCATATTTTCCGCCCGTTTCGGTTAACTGACCCGGATTGATGGTTATGTCTTCTTCCCAGCAATTAAATACATTCAACTGCTTTTGATTGACCTTGCTAAAGTCTTTTATGCTTTGATAATTGAAATGGACATCAGGAATTGATTTTTTGTAAAAATTGATCAATTTGTTGGAGGCAAAGATCACCGGAGTACAGTGCTCCAAAATCCTGTGATCGGAAAAGGTTTTGATGATCAGCTCCGTGCCGATGCCATTAATGTCGCCGCAGGAAATGCCTATGATGGGTTTGATTGCTGTATTCATAATAAATAAGAAGGGTAAAAATACCAAATTCAGTTGGGTTTTGGGTGAATCGCCCATTGGCAATTGTCAAACGTCAATCGTGTTCTCTGTGATAGAGATCCTATAAAATTCAATGGTTTAGCCTTTAGCGCTTTTAAAAACCTTTATCTGTTGCCGGAAGGTAAATGTTTTTGTGCCGTAGCGAACACGGAGAACAGGCGGGATGGGCAGGAGGGGTCAAATTTTCGAACCCGCTGCGTGCCTGCTGTGGTGGTGGATTTCGCAGCTAATCCCTCCTTGGCCTTTTTACTCATGCGGAGAGCTTCCCATCCCCCTTTTTGAAAGGGGGATGGGAAGTCTCTCCAAAAAATGGAGTAACCGTAAGGGGGATTTACCTGCACCCAAATGCATGTTCCGGATTGTAAGACACTTCATTTTTCATTTTTTCATTTTTAACTTTCAACTACCATTGTGTACTACCTGCCTTACAACAAAAACCTGAAAGCATTTTCACGCCACCTAAGGAACAACTCTACCCTGGGTGAAATACTGCTCTGGAAACAGCTTCGTGCAGGAGGGATAAAAGGTTACAGCTTCAACCGGCAGAAACCCCTGGGCAATTACATAGTTGATTTTTATTGCAAAGCCCTGAATCTAGTAATAGAAGTTGATGGTGGCTATCACTATGAAGAAGAACAAAAGCTTCAGGACAAAGAACGCCAACTCCTGCTTGAAGAAATGGGCCTGCATTTTCTTCGTTTTCATGATGAAGAAATAAAAAAAGATATGGATATAGTAGTAAAAACAATTGAACAATATATTCTTAGTTACGAAAGCAGTTGCAAAAGTTGAAGGGCACGCCGGGCTGTCTGCATATTGGAAAAAGAAGGTACTCTTTTTTGACCAGCGGCCAGCTTGTAAGAAACAGCACCCCCTTTTGCAGGGCTCAACGTTCGGAGGCTGCACTCATCCCAAATCCCCCTTGCGGTTCTAACTTATGCGGAGTGTCTCCCATCCCCCTTTTTGGAAAGGGGGAGTGCGGTCTCTCCAAACATCGGAGAGGTTTTAAGGGGGATTTGCTGCTAAAAAAGATGTAAGATTTGGGAGGCCGCATAGTATATCGGTTATTGTCAATTTTTAATTGTTAATTGATCGTTTGTCTCACGTTTCACGCAGCAATTGAAAATTACCAATTGACCATTTACAATAGACCACTCACAATAGACCGTGGCAAAATAAAACCGGCCTGTGTTTCCACAAGCCGGTTTGAATGAAATACAAGTTCAATCCTTAATTCTTAATTACTTTCCTGGTTATCATTTTGTCTTTTTGCTGCACCTGCAATATGTAAATTCCTGCAGCAAGGGATTCTGTGTTTGGCAGGCTATAATTGTTTATTCCTGTATAGGCTGTATAGGATTTTTGCTTAATAACAGTACCGGTGGCATTTAAAAGAAGCACATCAATTTTGGCATCTTTATCCATGGTTACATCAAAATGTAAACTGCTGCTGAACGGATTGGTGGTAACATCTACTTTAAACGTTTCAACCGGGCTTCCCAACTGGATGGTTCTTGAATATTTGACGATAACAGCGTTGCTGCTTACGGCGATGCGGTACATTGTTTTTCCTGTTACAGTCACCGGATCGGTAAAGGAATAGGTATTGTTTTCCGCAGCCGGGTTGTTGTAGCTGTCAACGGTACCAATGCGGGTGAAATGAATGCCGTCGGTGCTTTTTTCCAGAAAAAAACGAACAGGCCTTTTCTTCACGGGAGGTGGTCCAGGAAAGAACGGACTGATTGTTGGATAGCTTGCCATTGAAAGATAGCAAGTCGCTTTCAGCGGAGTACCGCAGTCGAATTACAGTTAAGGTTTGACCTGGCTAATGCCATCGGTGACCAGACAGGTGCGAGCTATTCAGATTGGCTGCTGTGGTAGCCACGATCAGGCGGTAGCGGTCTCCGTTATTGGACAAGGGTAGTAGAATCAGGCGGCACTACATAAGAAGTAGGGAATTCCCATTGGCCGTTCTACCAAAGTTGGCGTTGCCGAACCCGTTTCTCCCGGTATGTCAGACCAGGTACTACCGCCGTCTGTGCTTCTTCTGCCATTTATAGTGGTTGTAGTTACTGAAATAAGACCGCATCGTGTTATTGATAGTAATGGGATTCGATCATGCAAACGGTGGGATTCAACGTAGGCGTGTAGGTCATGTTGGGCAGACAGGTAGCAATGGTAATATCATCCATCGCCCAGTCGTTGCCGCCGCCACCCTGCGAGTTGTTGCGGATGGAAAGAGTGGCGCTGGTTTGGGTAGGGCCGGTGATGAAGACAAAGCCTTTTTTGATCCAGCCGCCGCTATTGCTGTTTACATTCATGTAGGAAATTTCACCGGTATTATAACGGTCCACGCCATCCAAAGCAAATGTAAGATTAGGCAGTACTCCTGGTTGTCTGGGTGTGTAATTTGAACCGGTTTGATAATCCGCACCGCAGGTGGGGCAGATATTTCTAAACCAGGCAGAGAACTCGTAATAAGTGTTAGGACAAAGATTGTTCAGGGTTTGGCGGTAGGTTTCGGAGGCTACATAATCGGCATTTACCATCAGCATATAACCACCATTAACTCCATCTGCCAGGGGAATATTTCCCGCGGCGTCATTGGTGCCGCTATGGTCGCCATCAATATCCCAGTGGCCGTTATGCATTCGATAAGTGGTTGAGGTTTGGGCTGGAAAGCTACCCGAAGAATTGGTCGGTGACCGATCTGCATTCCTGTTAATGCCACTACGGGGGCTCATGTTCTTTACAATGGCGTATTGCCCGTCGCCTAAGCCCTGATTGGCCGAAATTTGAACAAAGGTATAGCCGGGAATGGTAAAATCCAGGTCGGTTGGTCGGTTCAGACTTGTGCCTTCACCAAAGCTGCCGCCAAATTCCTGCGACATGTTTACCCCGGTGGCATTGGCGCAAAGGCTCATGGGGTTTGTGATCAGTATTTTATAAGGAGTAGCGGTTAATACAATATCGGGTCCGGAGCCTGAAGCAGTTTTATAAATAAACTTACCCGCTCCCAGGGTAATGGTATCGCCTACACCACCAGTTACCTGTACACGAAATGAGGTAGCGAAGAGCATACCACCACCACCTTTTGGAAGGTTAGTGCTGGCGGCTAGCCTGTCCTGTGGCTGAGGCGAATTCTGTTGTGGAATTATTGGGCGGCACCCCTATTGCAGGAGAAGGCGTAGTGGTAGCGCCAAATCCCAAATTCATTCTTACCTGGTAATTTCCGGCGGGAGGATTTGCAATATAGGTGGCTGCATCGTCACCCGCTGCAGGAGTATAGTTCTGTATGGCAATGCCTTCGTTGGTAATCACGGATATTCTGTCTGTGGCACCTGTAAGCATTTGTGTATTCGTAGGCACACTGTCAAGATACCTCATATTATAAAGGGTGCCGGAGGTATGATTGATGGTCATGCGTATTTCTAAAATATCCCCAGGCTCTACTACGCCGCCGATTGTTTTTTTGGTAACGTTTACATAGCTGTTACCAAAGCGGGGGCTAATATTGGCTGCAGCCGTGGTGAGGCAAATACTAAAATCGCCTAACCCGAGGGGAGCATTGACATCGCTTGAGAATAAACGAATATAATAGGTATTGCCAATGGTTAAACCTGATACTGATAAAGCGTTGCCAGTAGTACAGTTGGTGGGTGTCAGAGAGCCACAGTTACCACTGAAAAGTTGAATGCGCCTGTTTGTAAAATTAGCCCCAAAATCTGCGGTGGTAATGTTAATAGCGGCGGTGGTTGTGGCAACAAATTTATACCATACATCATAGCCGGAAGTTCCCGTACAGCCGCTTGAGACCGTCATCCCTGATGCCGTTGAACCAGCTACGGTTCCCCATACTTTGGTACAACCCGAATTGACCGGTAAATACACAGCGCCGGAGCAATCATCATTTGAAGGAGGAGGTGGCGGAGTCTCTGTTATGCATATATCAAAATCGGCGTTGCCTGTAATGGAAGCGCTGGTTGAATATACCCTGATTAAGTAGGTAGTTCCAGGTGTTAAGTTATTAGCGGCGATGGAAGTGGTACCACAAAAAAACGAAGTAAAGGTGCCGCCACAGTTGTTGGACAGCAATTGCATTCCGGGGTTGGTAAAACCAGCGCCGAGGTTGCCAAGCGTAATCGTGGGGTCAGCGGTTTGGGCCACAAAACGGTACCAAACATCGCCTGTAACCCCGGTGGCGCAATTGGGAGCGCTGATAGTTGTCGTACTTAGTGTAGCGCCATTGATATTACCTGTTGTTGGCGCACAGGAGGTTGAAGAGGTTAAGAGAACTGAGTTGGCGCACAGGTCGTTGGCTGGTGTTTCTGCCCAGGACATAATACTGGTGACAGTATTTATACTGGCGGCTGACCGTTCTGTGAAACATTACTTGCAGGGCCTGCTGTGGTACGGATATTATAAGCGGCGGTATGGGATTGTCGGCTACCGCCTGTATTTCTGTATTGGTCATTCAGTCCGGTGTTGTCCCATCCTGTTCCCGCTAATGTTCCCCAGGTACGACTATCCTCGGTTCCCCAGAAAGCCATCGTAACGGTTTGAGGAACTGTGGTTGCCAATCCTGTAACTGAAACGGTGGCGTTTGTTGTATTTCCATTGGTTAATCCTGCATGTTTACTCCATATATTGTCACTATTCGAGGGGCGGAATACATACATAATGGCTGACAATGGCTGTGTGCCGCTTCCACCTGCTCTGGTAATAACAGGATTTGCGCTCCAGGTGCCATTGAAGCGGCACCAGAAAATGTTGGTTCGTTGATTGCCAATATTGTAGGCTGTTTCACTGGTCCATGTCTGGCCACCGGTTGTTGTTACTGAAAGTGTTCCGGCATTGTTTCGATAGTGAGCGTAGATTACAACGAGGTCGCCCGCCTGCATAGCAGCAGGAGGTATGATGGTGACGGTGGTCGCCGTTACTGACCCGTTGTCTGCAGGGCTGCTAGCCACGCCAAAGAAGGTTTGTGCGAAGGAATTTAACGGTAACAATAAAACGGGGCTTACCCGAATCAAGGTTCGGAGTATGGAATAGCATTTCATAGCGGGTTTTGGTTTTTCTATCGATTTAGATCATTAAAAGATTAAGACCTGCCTGTAAATATATTCAGTAAAAAATACACACGGGCAATGGGCGAAGATATTAAGTAGAAACATTTATTGCAATAGGAAAACTACGATAAGTGTTCTTGCGTAATTTCTGTAGGGGTAGAAGGGAGTTTTGCTATTGGATAAAGCAAAGGCAGCTCCTAATTTTACGCAGTTATATTTTCTACCAAATCCTTTCAAAGACCATGACTAAACTATCTGCTTTACTTACATTTCTTTTTATTTTTTGTATTTCGGATCATTTATCTGGCGCAGCCATCTTTTTTTGGTGTATCAAGTAGCCCGTCAGATAACGTAGCACAAACAACCGCTACAGCTGCCATAGTGCCGCCTGCATCGATGGTTGTGGGTGATTTAGTTATTGTCTATGCACATTACTGGGCTAACAGCGCAACATTATCTATATCATCTACGGGTGGTCAGGCCTGGTCTACTGCAACTGCGCCAACAGGCGGAGGCAATCAAACCTTTGCTATATTCTGGTGCCGCTTCAATGGAAGCTGGACGGCAAATCCTTCTGTAGGGGGCGGTAATGGCACCAATCCTTTATCAGCTATTATGTATGTGTACCGACCTACCATCAGCAGCAATTTATGGGGTATACATGTGGCAGCTGCAAATTCAGCAGTTACAAATACTGCAGTCTCTATCACCGGCTTAACAACCACAGTTCCCAATACTGTTACCATGGCTTTCTGGGCTAGCCCTGCTGCCAACACCTGGGGAACATTGAGCGGCGCTGGATGGAGCAAAACCGGATTGTCCAATCAATACAGAAATCCAGCAGTTAGTGGACAATCTCATACAGCAGCTTATAATATTCGCACAACTCCCGGCACTGTTGCAACTGTATCACAAACCCAGTCTCCAAGTCAAAATACACGGACAAGCATAATTTCATGGTATGAGTTGGTTCCACCAGCCAATGATTTATGCGCCGATGCGAGATTGATTACAACCGATTCTACTTGCGTTACCAACACAAGCCAACTTACAAATCAAACGCTGACAGGGGCTACTAGCCAAACATACACAGTTACATCTTCTTGCTCTCATGCTAATAATGCTGCGGACGTATGGTATAAGTTTGTTGCTAAAACCAAGAATCCAACCATTACCGTAAGCAACCCGGGTAGCGGCTGGGGAGGAATCGCTAACATAAGGATTCAATTATTATCTGGTTCATGTGGTTCTTTTACAGAGGTGGCTTGTGGCACCGGTACCTACGCTAACTCCATCACTTACCAAACCCCTGACAGAAGGAAATACTTATTATATAAGAATCCATAAAAACATATCAACTGCAATAGGTACTAATCATACATTCGACATTTGTGTAACCGATCTCTTTACAAAAGCGGGCCGTATGAATGAAGTGTTTTCCCGCACAGTGCTTTCTGGTGCAGGCAATATGAACAATCCCTGGGAAATTACTTACGGACCTGATGGTTATTTGTGGGTAACAGATTCAAAAAATTACAGGGTTTACAAGTTTCATCCTAACACAGGAGCCCAGGCCACGGTGCTTGATATTTCGCAAGGCAGTATATTTCTTCCTGTTGCTGACCGTAGCTTTAACAGTCAAGTTTAATAACGGATCGGGAGCTCAGGGCGGCTTGGCGGGATTAGCGCTGCATCCCAACTTTCTTGACGGAACTGCTAATGAAAAGAACTGGGTATATATCTCTTATATCTACTCTCAGCAGTCTACGTATTACTTTACCAACCGACTGGTACGGTTTACCTATGACCCTGTTCAGAATAAATTGATCTCCCCGGTATCTCTTTGTGATACCCTGCCGGGTAGTGATGATCACAATTCACAGCGAATGATTATAGCCCCGGCCGTCCGGGCGGAACTCCCTATCTTTTTTATGCTTCCGGCGATATGGGAGCAGGACAGGGCAATAATACACGCCGGCCAATAAAGTCTCAAGTTCCCGACTCTTACGAAGGTAAAATACTAAGATTTAATCTTGCGCCTGACACCGATGCAGGAACATGGGACCGATGGATACCTAATGACAATCCCTACAATACACTACTGTGCAAAGCAGAGTGCTGTCTGGAATATCGGGCAACGAAATAACCAGGGTTTTGCCTACGACTCCACCACGGGTATTCTATATGGTACTTCGCATGGGCCATATAGCGATGATGAACTCAATATTTTGCAGGGATTTAAAAACTATGGGCATCCGCTGGTTATCGGACACTATTCAGATGGCAATTATAATGGAACAACCACTGCAAGCACCAACACCAGCATTTCGGCCGGAGCGCCGTTTACAAAGAACTCGGGCAATTCTACTTGTCCGCCGATTGGCGATGAAACGACCCGCAGAAATGAAATAAACAGTATGGGATATGGAGAGTATATGGATCCTCTCTTTTCCGCTTACCCTGGATCTACTGATCCGTTGAATACCCAGTCCGTCAAATATATCTGGAAGAATGCCCCCCCCAACAGCCAATGGCCTTCCGAGGGGTGGTCGGGGTTAGATATTTATACTAAACCAAATATTCCCGGTTGGAAAGGATCATTGGTGGCAGCCGGTTTAAAATGGGGTCGGTTAATAAGACTGAAGCTTGGTCCCAATGGAACCACTACTTTGCCTAGCGGGCTTTCCATTGGAAACACAAGTGATACTGTTACCTATTTACAAAGCAAAAACCGTTACCGGGATATAGCCTTCGGACCCAATGGCAGAGATATATTCATAATCATGGACAGAAATGCTGCTTCTGCAGCCACTGACGGTAACCCGCCGGTTACCCCGGCCTGTCCCGACTGTCTGATAAAATACACATTCTTAGGTTACGCAGATAAGGGAGGTAAAAGCACAATCTCTACCTCCATTAATGTTACAGCCGGCACTCCCAATGCCGTAACAACAGGCACTGCCGTTACCATTGATGGTACAAACAATTACCTCTGGGTGCCCATTACCGGCCCCGATGGCAACATCCTGGCCGAAATCAAGGCCAATGGCAACAATCTGGGTACCATAACATCCTCCTTTTACATTAACTCCGCGGCCGTTCGCGAGGACAAGAGCAATAGCCTGTATTTGGATCGCAACATTACCATAACCCCCCAGGTGCAACCCTCATCGCCCGTGGACATCCGGCTTTATTTTACCGGCAGCGAGTTTGCCGCCCTAAGCAGCGCCAAAAATTCTAAGGGAGTGATAAGTGGAGTCAGCGCCATCGGCAATCTGGCCATTTTCAAAAACAACGATACCTGCGGGCCGCGGATCCAAAGTCCGGCCAGTAAAATAACGCCCAATTACGCTGATCCACACGGGAGCGGGTATGTATTGCAGGCAAAAATCAATTCGTTTTCTACGTTTTATATTGGAAGCAACGGCTATGTAGCCTTACCCCTGCAACTGCTCAATTTCAAAGGCGCCCTGCAAAACAACGCTGCGTTTTTACAGTGGGAGACGACTAATGAAACCAATACTTCTCATTTTGTGGTGGAAAGAAGCATTGATGGAAATAACTTCAGTAATATAGGAACTGTAGCTGCCGCCGGAAACAGCACGGGTGCATTGAAGTATGATTATACAGATTATGGAGCTGCGCTTCAATCCTCTTCCACGCTTTATTACAGGTTAAAGATGGTTGATCTGAATGGAGACTTCACTTATAGCAAGGTCATTACCATCACATTGAAACCTTCCAGCTACACGGTTGCTTTATATCCCAACCCGATACACGATGTTTTAAAGGTGCGATTGACCCTGTCCAAGGCGGAGCAGGTGCAAATCCTGGTCACCGATATGAACGGACGTATTATTTACAAGGAGTCCAGGTTTGCCCCAACAGGCACCAGTGAACTGCAGGTTAATTCTAAGGCATGGCCGTCTCAATTGTATTCGGTTAGAGTTACCGGAACCGGCAATAACACCCTGGTGACCCAAAATGTGATCAAATTGTAATCAGTTACACCATAGCGCTGCACTATTAGAAGAACCCCTCATCAAAGAGGGGTTCTTCTTTGTATAGAGAGTCTTCCTTGAAGCACCTGTTTTAAGATCATCTCCTGAAAAGCGTGTAAAAAAATTGTGTTTCCTAAAGAATGGATTTGCGGCCAAGGGCATTTATACCATTTCCAGGTAAGTCGTATGGTATTCTTAAACCTTTAAACCCTTAACCTCTTAAACCCAAACTCCATACTATCCAACTGAATTTGGTATTATACCTACTGCTCTTTCAATAGTAAACTTTCGGGTGCTTATGAAACCCCGGAGGTTTTTAAAAACCTCCGGGGTTTGCGCCTGCCCCGAAAAGGCACTAGTAAAAACATTCATTTAGTGATAAGGGGTTTCACTTTGGGTGATGAAAATGTTCTTTCCGGGCGGTGAAAAGCTACGATGGAGCCCGGTTTTAAGGGCAGTTCTCCCTAGCTTTAGGGTGTCTAATTGAAACCCTATGATGAAACCTTTACCCACCTTCTTCCATCCGCCTTATTTTTCAGCATGGTTGTTTAATGAATTACACGGTTGCAGCCGGCCTGCTTCCTGTTGGCCTGTGGTTAAGGGAGGAACCCCTGCTCACTTCTGATACAGATCGCCAGGCCAATACCTGAATCACACACTGAAAAGCTATCCACCTATGATGAAAACAATGAAGAAGCGGTCCCGCTATGGTCTCCTGATGTTGGCATCAGTTGTCCTGTCCTTTGTTTCTTTTTCGCAACCAACTACCGGTTACAGCGGCACGGGCGCCAATATTGATGTGAAGTATTATCGTTGCGAGTGGACAATAAATCCCGCTGATGCAACAAAAACCTTATCGGGAACGGTAACTGTTTATTTCCAAACGGTTGTAAATAATGTTTCACAGATCAGCCTTGATTTCAGAAAAAGTTCCTTTAATAACGCCGGCCTTGTGGTAAACTACCACGGTAGTCCGGTGGCAAGGTCATTTCCTTCGGCAGGAAACGTAAATGTTTTAAATATTACTTTGCCCGCTACGCTTCCCAATAATAAGCTTGACTCAATATCGATTCGTTATTCCGGTGTTCCTCCTGCTGCCGCAGGCGAGGCCATTGGGTACCAGCGATCCGGTACTTCCAATATGGTTTATACGCTTTCAGAGTCTTATGAAGACCGGGATTGGTGGCCCTGTAAAGCCGATATGCAGGATAAGGCCGATTCACTTGACATTATTATTACCTCTCCTTCTGCTTACCTGGGCGCTGCCAACGGAGCCTTAATAGGTAATACTATATCGGGAAGTAACAGAACTGTTTATTACAAACATCGTTATCCTATAGCTTCTTATCTGGTTGCCATTGCGGTAGCGCCCTATACCAACTACGATAGGGGCACTGGTAAGTATCGGCGGAACAAATGTACCTGTCAATTATTACATCTTATCAAGCCGCACACCCACGGCTGACCCAATTAAAAACGATGGATTACTGCAAGGACGAATTGGTTGCTTTCAGCCAGAAGTTTGGCGATTATCCTTTTAAGAACGAAAAATACGGCATGTATGAGTTTGGATGGGGTGGTGGCATGGAGCATCAAACCTTTTCTGCAATGGGTTGGGCATCTATGACCAATTGGTCCACTATTGCACATGAACTGGGCCATCAGTGGTTTGGCGATAAGGTAACATTTGCTACCTGGAACCATCTTTGGCTGGCAGAAGGTTTTGCCAGGTATTGCGAAGCCCTCGCTGCAGAACTGGTACCCGCCCTGGCAAAAACCGCTTCTTCTGTAAGAAGTGGTTTTAAAACTTCTGCCATTGGTACTACTTTAAGAGGATTTGGTTGCTATGTGCCTGATGCATTTATCGCCTCGTCTGACGCTCTTTGGAACAGCGGCTATGGATCGTCGGTTTATGAAAGGGGCGCCATGGTGGTTTCCATGCTAAGAAAAATTGCCGGCGATGCAAAATTTTTCCAGGCTTGCCGTAATTACCTTAACGATCCGGCCCTGGCGTACAGGTCGGCCACAACCGATGATTTGAAAAATCATTTCGAAGCCGTGCTGGGTTATGATCTGGATCCTTTTTTTAGTGATTATGTTTATGGATCCGGCTACCCTAGCTTATACCGTCAACTGGGGTAATAATGGCAAAAAGATCAATATAGAACTGACTACCCAGACCAGAACTTCGGCCGGCGCCACTGCTTACTTTAGAACACCGGTTGTATTAAACATTTCTAATGGTCTTACCGGAGCTTCAAAAAAAGATACAACCGTTGTTATTTATGATGAAAACGGTAAGCTTTCCTATGCAGGCAATGGAATCCAGGCTACCCGGACCGGCAAAACATTGGGGTATAATCTTTCTTTTGTGCCGGCAACAGTGAGCTTTGATCCTGATAATGAAACCCTGGCCACTGGTTCTGCAAATCCCGATCATGCCAGGCTGGATAACGTTGACCTGGTTTTATTAGACATCCATATTCTTGACTTCAATGGTATGCCAGGGCGGGAAGGCAACCTGCTATCGCTGGAGCTGACGTCCACTTCCGAAAATATTTATATAACACTTGAAAGAAGTGAAAACGGCAGATATTTTTATTCGCTTGGCGCCATGGACAAAATCGGTTCAACAACCAGCGGGTTAAAATACCAGTTCCCCGATAAAAATCTTTCTTCGGCACCCGTGTATTACTACCGGGCTAAAACAATGGATGATGTAGGGGTAATCAAATATTCTAAAGTAGTAAGGATTGCTGGCAGAATGGATAAAGGAGGGTTTTTGCTTAGCCCGAACCCGGCCAGTGATTATTTTCACCTGAACCTGGCCGCAGCCTGGCAAAGCGCAGTGAGGAGCTATATTATTTATGATAGCGGGGGAGCCGTGGTTGCCAAAGAAAAAATCAGTAATGCCGGAAGCCAGTTAAGGGTATCTGTAAGACACCTGCCGGCCGGCAGCTACCGGATAGAGTTGACAGACACCGGTGGGAAGCAACTGGTGAGATCATTTATTGTTAGCCGTTAATATCCAGTAAGATATCCAGTCCTCTTTGATGAACTCGTTAATTCAAACACTATGAAAACATTTTTACATAACACCGTAAGCTGCCTGGTCTATCTGTTGGTTGCACTGTGCGTACACTTAACAGCCATAGCGACAGCCGGCCACTGTTAGCTATCCCTTTGCCATTGGACAAAATTCGAATTGTGGCTCCGGTACCCCAGGAACTGCATTACTACACGTATAATGGCAATACCAATACCATTGCTAATGCAACCGGGGGCGCTGGTTGGTCCTTGTGTGCCCCAATTGAGAATTGGGGGCGCTGCAAATAGTACGCAACGATTTACTTCAAGCTATGCCAGCGTTAGCTATAACCCCAGTGATAAAAACATCTATTATTTCTGGACGGCTACATCGGGCACACTTGCACCCGGCGGTAAACCCCGTACCTATGCCTGGCGGTGGCCCATAGGCACCTGCCCCGGAACAACTGCCAATAAGCTTGATACACATTCGTTCTTTCCTGCCGATATCCTCGGCGTTGCTTTTGATAACAGCGGTAACGGCTATATCATTGAGTTTACCAATGCTTTGCCAACCACCCCCCCAACTTATAAACCATTATTGCGTTCCATAAATTTTTCTACCGGTGCACTGGGGGCTGTGGATACGCTGGCCTTAACCGGAGGCGCCAAAATTTATCAGCAGGGTAGCGGTGATGTGGCTATCTCTCCATCCGGCCAAATGTTTTTCGTGGTAGACAATAAATTATTTACACCCAATTATCAGGCTTATACGGGTACAGGCGCCAATCTCACCTGTACTTACATAGATACAGTAAAAACAACAGGCAATTTTGTGGGTTTGACCTATGCTCAAGGGGAAACAATTGCTGCTTTTTCAGGGGGAGGATGCCCGTTCCAGGAAATTAATCCATTAACAGCTGCAAACACGGCAATCACTAAGTCCGGAACGGTTTATTCCGCATCGGACATGGCAACCGTAGTTTCGGGTATTGGGGCCGCGAAACAACTGGTTTCTGTTACGCCAACCGGCACAGCCAAACAGTACGATGTTGTTTATGATATCTATGTCAGGAATTATGGGAATGTAAATATTACCAATGTGCAGGTAACAGATGACCTGACGCAAATTAATGGTTCCGGTAATGTTTCCAATGTCGCTACTTCTTTTGTTTCTAATCCTGCCGGCCTGGTACTGAACGGAGCCTTTAATGGTAACTCCAATAAAAATTTATTAAACGGTACCGGCACCTTGCCTAATTCCCCGGCAGCCAATAACAGTTTTATTATCCGCATATCCTGCCGCCTGTCCAATATTGATGATGGCAAAGTTTACAACAATAGCGCTGTTGCCACCGGTACAGGATTTAATAGCCAGCCTTTAAGGGATTCTTCCACTAATGGCACGGTTCCGGATCTGAATGCAAACGACACACCTGATGATGTGGGTGAGGCACAACCCACTCCACTTTTAATTTCTATAACCGCACAAACGCCTCCGTGTAGCACCATCGGGCAAGTGTTTTATTCGGAAACTTTTGGTACCGGGGCTACGGCTTCTGTGCTGCCTGCTTCACCCGGAGGCACTACCCAGTACACCGGAAGTGTTACGCAGCCGCTGGCCATTGATAGGTTTATGTTGGCTACAAATGCTAATGCAGGGGATAACAGCAAGTTTATATCGCTTGCCGATCATACAACCGGTACCGGCCGGATGATGATCGTGAATGCCGATGCCACCAATAAGGTGTTTTATTCAGGCGTTATTAATTCTTTATGCGCCAATCAACAGTACACTCTTTCTTTTTATGCCGCTTTCGTGGGAAATAGCAATTACCAAACCATTTGTGATGGTTTTGGAGGGTTTAAATATCCAAAGGTGAGGATGCGGGTCAAAGACCAGGCTACAGGTTTGATCCTTACTGAAATTGCAACGGCTGATATCACTTCCACTTCCTGGAACCAATACGGCATGAAATGGCTGATGCCGTCGGGGTATTCCAATATTATTTTTGAATTGATTAACGATGGGCAGGGCGGTTGCGGTAATGATATTGCGATTGATGATATCCAGTTCGGTACCTGTGATGCCGCACCTGTTGTTACCATTTCCGGAACCACCGGTGGTTGTATGGGCGCCAGTACTACTATGTCCGCAACACTAAATGATGGAAGTGTGGTGCCGGGTTCCAAAGAGTACCAGTGGCAGGTTAGTACAGATAACACTACATGGTCAAACATTGCAGGCGCCTCTGCTGCAACCTATACAATCGGCAATGTAACGGCATCTGATGTAAACAAATACTACCGGGTGCTGGTGGCCGCCACCGGTAACATGGGGTCGGCCAGTTGCCGCTATGCTTCACCGGGCTTTTTGCTTACGGTCAAAGCCGCATCTACCGCACCAACAGGGATTTTAAAAAACCGGTCGGTTATCTGTCCCAGCGATGCCATTGTTTTAAAAGCCGTTGGGGGCACACTGGGCGCCAATGCAAATTACAAATGGTATAGCGGCAGTTGCGGCGGTACGCTTATAGGCACGGGCACCAATATTACGGTTAGTCCCACCGTAGCTACCACTTATTATGTGCGTATAGAAGGCGACTGCAACACTACTGCATGTGCTAGTATTGCCATTACGTTCAATTGCGATATTGATGCTGATAAAGATGGGATTCCGGACGTAACCGAAAGCGGCGGCGTCGATCCCAAGCTTGATGATGATTTTGACGGCATCCCCAACTGGAAGGATGCCGATTATCCGGGGTTTACAGATATTAACGGCGATGGCGTAAACGATAAATTCGACAGCGACCTGGATGGCGTTCCCAATTTTCTGGACCGCGACAGCGATAACGATGGCATACCCGATGTTGTAGAAGCAGGTGGCGTAGATGCCAACGGTGATGGCATGATTGACAATTATACCGATACAGACGGCGACGGGCTGTCGCAAAATGTAGATGCCAATAATACCGGTGCGGCCGGTTCGGGTGCCGGTCTGGGTCTGCCCGATCTGGATGGCGATGGTATCCCGAATTATATAGACCTGGACAGCGATAACGATGGCATACCCGATGTAGTGGAAGTATATGGCGCCGACCTCAATAATGATGGTATGATCGATAATTACGTGGATACGGATGGTGATGGTTTTGCAGACCAGGTTGACGGCGATGTGGGCAATGATGGTGTGGCAGAAAATTCAGCCAATGCTTTATTGAGAACAGGCGCTGATACCAACAATGATGGCAGGGCCGATAGTTATCCGTATAAGAATATGGATAAGGATGGGAGGCCCAACCCCTACGACCTTGACAGCGATGGTGACGGAATAACGGATGTTATTGAAGCCCAGTTTACCGATGCTGATTATAACGGGATCATTGACGGGGCCTTGAATGCAAAGGGCTGGAGCACCCTCGTAAGCAGTTTGGGCAGCCTGGTGCTTCCGAACAGGGATGGAACCGGCAATGCCGACGTGTACGATATTGACAGCGATGATGACGGTATTCCTGATAATATTGAAGGGATGCTTACCTATTCCTATAAGTTGCCTTCCGGAACCGATTCGGATAACGATGGAATAGATGATGCCTATGATAACATACCGGGCTTTGGAGGCATGGGGATCAGTCCTTGTAACACCGATGGCGATGCCTTTCCGGATTACCTCGATTTTGACACCGATGGTGATGGCGTATTGGATATAGTGGAAGGAAACGATTTTAATCTTAACCGGCAGGCCGATGATCTTGTTAGTTTAACCGGCGTGGATACCGATGGTGATGGCCTTGACGACCGTTTTGATATGGATCATTCCAGTGCCAAAGGCACCTCCGCTTATATGGGTAATAATGGTTCGTTCACCGGCGATGCTTCACCGGGCAGCAGGACCATGGTGCAAAGATCCTATCCTGCCATGTACGACAGAGACTGGAGGAGCATTGGGCAGGTTTTATTTGTGAACTTTATAGATTTCAAGGCAAGCCTTACCGATAAGAAAGTAGAATTAAAATGGACGGTCAGCAGCGCTGTTGAAGTCGATCATTTCCTTGTAGAGCGCAGCACCAATGGAATTCATTTTTCAACCGTATTAAAAGTGAGCGGACAGCCACAAACCAATGCGCCGGGCCAGTACCGGTCCCTGGATGATGTTGCAGGCATTTCCGGATCAATCCTTTATTACCGCATAACCGCTGTTTCAAAGAACGGGGAAAAAAAGATCAGTCCCATTATAAGGATTGGCTCCTCAACCAATACAGCGTCAAGCCTGATGGTAGCGCCATCTCCCGTACGTTCGGCCGCTTCTGTTTTTGTACAGGCAAAGTCAAGCGAAATGGCCACGTTTTATGTGCTGGACGGAGAGGGAAAAATGGTGAAAAGCTTCAGGCAAAATGTACTGGCAGGAAGCAGTTCTTTCGCATGCAATAGCCTTACAGAACTGCCTGGCGGGATTTATTACCTTACAACGGTTCTTGACGGAACGTATTTGAGCTGCAAATTCCAGGTAATCCGGTAAAGAGATTTTTAAGAAACAGTATGTGGCTGCCCTGATATTGGCAGCCATTTTTCTTTGTGATATGCCCGGTGTTTTGTTCTGTCTTTTGTTTTAAAAGCCTTGCCTTTATTGACAGTTCTCATTACTGTAGTTTTGCACCCATGTACACGCTCAAAAAATCACTTGGCCAGCATTTTCTAAAAGATGAAAACATTTGCCGGAGGATCGTGGAAGAATTGCAGAAATTCACTTTCACCAATCTTTTGGAAGTAGGCCCGGGCGGCGGCGCTTTAACCAAGTATTTGATTCAGCTGCCCCATATTCATTTTAAGGCGGTGGAAGTAGACGATGAAAAGGTGGTGTTCTTAAAAAATACCTATCCTGTATTGCAGGATAAGATCATACACCAAAGTTTCCTGGACATCGAAAAACCATTTGAAGAATCGTTTACAGTGGTGGGCAATTTTCCCTATAATATTTCCACACAAATACTATTTAAGATCCTGGAATGGACCGGTTCCGTTGATGGTGTGATCGGTATGTTTCAAAAAGAAGTGGCCCAAAGGATAGCCGCTAAAGAAGGCAGTAAGGTATATGGCGTGACCAGTGTGCTGGTACAGGCCTTTTTTGACGTGGTTTATTTGTTCGATGTATCCGAATCCAGTTTTGTGCCGCCACCCAAGGTAAAAAGCGGTGTTATTAAATTAGTACCTGTAAAAGAACCAACAGCTATGAAAAGCAGGGAAGCTTTTTTTCTTTTGGTGAAGACGGCTTTCGGGCAAAGGCGAAAAACCCTGCGCAATGCCTGTAAAAATTTATTTGACAGCGAGACCCTGCAAAAAGATATTTTTAATAAACGTGCAGAACAATTAAGCGTTTCGGATTTTGCACAGCTAAGCTTTGAAATGAAATAACACGAATTTTTAAACACGAAATAACACGAATTGAAGGCACGAATTGCACGAATTGTATAAAAAGCATCTTTATAAATTAGTTCGTGTAATTCCGGGTTGAATTTGTGGAATAAAAACCAATACCGAAGTGGAAAAGAAAGTCATCATAACAGCACCGGTTCACCAGATCTTACTTGATCAATTAACAGCACATGGCTATTCAATAATTTATGAGCCGGCCATCAGCTACGAAGATTTATTGTCGTCTGTTGAAGATATCCATGGTTTGGTGGTCACCACCAGAATAAAAATTGATAAACCCATAATTGACAAGGCTTCTCAGTTAAAATGGATCGGAAGGCTGGGCAGCGGCATGGAACTGATAGACGCTGCTTATGCGTCACAAAAAGGAATTGAATGTATCAGCACACCGGAAGGCAACCGGAATGCTGTAGGCGAACATACCCTGGCCCTGGTGCTGAACCTGATGAACCATGTCTGCAAATCTTTTGCAGAAGTAAGGCAAGGGAAATGGCTGCGCCATGAAAACCGTGGCATGGAACTAACGGGTAAAACAGTTGGCATTATTGGCTATGGAAATACAGGGTCTGCCTTTGCCCGTTTGCTGCAACCGTTTAACGTGATGGTTTTGGCGTACGACAAATACAAAAAAGGTTTCAGCACCGGTTATGTAAAGGAATCGAACCTTGAAGAAATTGCAGCGCATGCTGACGTCATCAGCCTTCATGTGCCCCTTACCGATGAAACCCGGCATATGGCCAATGATGTTTTTTTTGACAGCCTGAAACAAAGACCTTTGTTTATTACCACCTGCAGGGGCAAGGTCACCGATACCAATGCGGTCATAAAAGCTCTTAAGGAGGGTAAAATTTCAGGTGCGGGTATGGATGTGTTGGAAAATGAAAAAATCGGCTCTTTAAATGAAGAAGAAAGGCAGCAGCTCCGGTTTTTATCAGAACAACCAAACATTATCCTTACTCCTCATATTGCCGGTTACAGCCATGAAGCCTATAAAAAAATGGCCGAAGTTTTAATAGAAAAACTACGTATAAGCAGCCGCCTTTAATGGGCATTTACCTATACGGGGCAGGTAATTTTCGTCAATTTTTCTACCTCAAAAAATCGGGCTGAAGTACTCTTTTATATGTTAAAGTAGGGGCCTACCTTTAACATATAAAATCAACCCTTATGAAAACGCTAATCTCCTATGTGGCTTTAACCGTTTTTATTCTTGCCTCTTCTTTTACCATTGATGTACAGCAAAATCTGAACCGTAAATCAACCCAGGCTACCGAAGATGCTACAGATTGTAAGGGCTCTGCTTCTTATAAGGACTCAGACAATAGTGCTTGCCCGGGCCATATTTGTTATCGTGTCATTGCCTTAAAAAAAGATGGTTCAAGGGAAAGTTCTCCTATTGATAAGATACATATGGTGCAGAAAAAATAAAGAGTTGAAAAAACAAATTCTCATAACTCTTTACTGAGCTAAAGCTGATCCTATGAAAACGCCAATCCTCTTTTTACTCTTACTCTCTATTGGTGCAAAAGCACAAATTACCACGCCTGTCATAAATGCCGGTTTTGGTGTTGATGCTGAATTGAGAACGAATTTTTTCAATGGAAAAATTCAACCGGACACAGACGATTGGTTTACCAATGGCATTGCAGGTACAGGAGATTTTGTAATTGATACCATGGGGGCTGCTGCTATAAAGGCCCGTTATGCTATTGATCCGGCGTTTAGAAAACAACCTTTTTTCCGTACCATGCGGGTGCCTCCATATTCGATTGTCAATAACCGGATATGGATCGACGCTGTTTATATCAGGGATTATAACGGCAACACCGGTAATGATGAAACAGCCTTTGTTACCAGCAATAAAAATGCAGACAATCCCGCGAACTGGGCGGGCGGTGCTACGCCGGTACAGAGCAAAACCGATATTTCTGATATACTGGTTCATGTACGCCGGGCAGGTGCCACCAAAACAGACTCCTTATGGTTTATGGGAGGTGTATCCATTCAGGGCACCAACGGCAGCCGCTACTTTGATTTTGAACTCTACCAGACAGATATATTTTATACCCGTTCCACGGGCAGGTTTACAGGCTATGGTCCGGATGCGGGACATACTTCCTGGAAGTTCGATGCCGGCGGAAATATCATTTCCAGTGGAGATGCCATCTTCACAGCAGAATTTGCTACTGCCGGTCTTCAGGCAATTGAGGCCAGAATATGGGTTGACAGGGCTTCCCTGGCCCTGACGCCAAAAAGCTTTAACTGGGGAGGGAAATTTGACGGAGCTTCAAATGGTTCTCAGTTTGGCTACGCCAGTATTATACCCAAAAACAGCGGGGGATTATTATACCGGCGCTCAAAATACAGGAAGTGAATGGGCTGGTCCTTTTGGTTTTATTGATGATGCCAATGCTTTACAAAATAATTATTCCGGCAAACAGTTTATGGAGGTTTCGGTAAATCTTACTAAACTCGGGTTGGATCCAATTACTATTATTAGGTGGTGATGCCTGCGGAATGCCCTTTAGAAAAATTTTGGTAAAAACAAGGTCTTCCAGTTCCTTTACTTCATCTTGGATGATTTTATTGGGCCGTTTGATTTCTTTAGGGCTCAACCTGTAAAGGCCCTGGCGGATGTTCCTTTTTATTGCGGGACCATTGGTGTAAGTGAATTAAGGGTAACCGATCCTTCTTCCGGTTCTGTTTATACCTGGTCCACACCAAACGGACATATTGTAACAAACCCGGTGGCGCAGAATATTACTGTTGATGCAGCCGGGAACATATTATGTATCCCAGCAATTGTTGGATGGTTGTAGCGCTTCTGCCGTAGATTCGGTTATATTAACCTACGATGCCAGTTGTGTGCCGATGGCGGAAAAGGCAGTGACCTTGAACGGCCATGTAAAATATAACACAGCCTTTATCAACTGGATCACAAAAGCCAACGCAGAAACCGAATACTTTGAAATTCAGCGCAGCGAAAACGGAAGAGATTTCCAGACGGTGGGCAAGATTATGACCGTGCCACCCAATGCGGAACAGAAATACGCATTCGAAAATAACCTGTCAGGGGTGCACAGCGGAACGGTATATTACAGGTTAAGAATTAAAAAGAAAGACGGATCTGTCGTGTATTCGGGTATTGTAAGGCTTAGCTTAAACCAGGATCAAAAAGATATTAGTATATATCCCAACCCTGTTACTGATGTGCTGCAATTATCGGTTCCTTCTGCAAAAAGACAGGAAGCCAATGTCTCTGTCTTTGCTATTTCAGGTGCACTATTAAAGACCGCCCGGTTTAACCTGCAGAGCGGCATCAATATTTTACAGCTTGATGCTACTCCATGGAAACCCGGAACCTACATGGTTAATATTGTAACAGGCAGTGAAAACCTGTGGAAGAAATTTGTCGTGAACAGCACAGCTTATAACAAATAAAGCACATAGATGTTTTATTAGGTATTTATTTCTATCTATCTTTACCATAATGTATGCAACGCTTCGGTAAAACGGGGCGTTGCTATTTTTTTCTTATTGATCTAAACTATTTTACTATGAGCGGAATTCAATACGTGACTAAAGAAACCCTGGAGCAAATGAAAGCTGAACTTCAGCAATTGAAAGGCGTTGAACGTCCGGCAGCTTCCAGAGCAATTGCGGAAGCAAGAGAAAAGGGCGACCTTAAAGAAAATGCGGAATACGATGCAGCCAAAGAAGCACAAGGATTGCTGGAAGCGAAAATTGCAGCCCTGGAAGGACAGGTGGCAACAGCCCGTATTGTGGATGAATCAACCATTGATACCAGCAAGGTTTCGGTTTTAACCAAGGTGAAAGTGACCAACCTCAATACAAAAAAGCAGGTGACCTACCAGATCGTCAGCGAAAAAGAAGCCGACCTGAAAGCAGGAAAAATCTCCTATACTTCTCCCATTGGCAAAGGCCTTTTGGGCAAACAGATTGGCGATGTGGCCGAAGTGACCGCACCGGCAGGCCTTATAAAATTTAAAGTAGAAGACATTAGTATTTAATTGGCTAATTAGCTAATGTGCTGATTAGCTAATTATGGGAACTTTCATTAGCACATTAGTACATTAGCATATTAGTACATTAGCACATTAACCATGACCATCTTTTCTAAAATTATAGCAGGCGAAATTCCAAGCTACAAAATTGCGGAGAATGATAAGTTCTTTGCCTTTCTGGATATCTTTCCTTTACGGGAAGGTCATGTGCTGGTGATACCTAAAAAGGAAACAGATAACTTATTTGACCTGCCCGAAGATTATCTTTCTGAAATGCTGGTTTTTGCAAGGCCTATAGCTAAAGCTATTGAAAAATCGTTTAAATGCAATCGCTGCGGCATCAGTGTTATTGGCCTGGAAGTGCCCCATGCCCATATGCATTTAATTCCCATTAATTCGTCTAACGATTTAAACTTTACCCAGCCTAAACCCAAAGCCGCTGAAGAAGACCTGAAAAGAGCGCAGCAGAAAATTTTGGAAGCCTTGCAATAAAAGTTATCAAAATTAAATAGATGAACAGGCCTGTGGTTTTACAACTGCAGGCTTTTGTTTTTCCGGGAAGTAGAATGCCTGCAGTGACAAGGATACACAGGGACGCTTAATTTTTTATGTTACCAGCTTTTGTACTGCTATGGATCGTTCCTTGCGACGCTCCGTTTTAGCTGCAGGAATGCTTATCATCATCTTAGCCCACAGAGAGCCACAGAGATTTACACAGAGGGACACAGAGGTTTAAAGAGACATTCCATATCTCCAAGAAATGGAATGTCTTATCCTTAACAAAGAGTTGTTGAATTTTTGGTAGCCAATTTTTAACCACGGCGAACACGGAGAACACTGCGCTGAAAAATCTTTGTGGTGCTTAGCGCCTTTGTGTCTTTGTGGTTCCTTTTCTGCCCAATAGAATTACTGAACGTACAATGAGTGCGGACACAGCACAACAGAAGCCTAATAGTAGACTTCTGCCTAGTTACATCAATTATTCAGTTGCTCAAATGGCGGATAACTCTTTTGCAGATACCGGTTGAGCCTTCATGATTTATTTGGCAGCAGCAAATCTGCATTACCGGTTTATACAATTCTTTTGGGGTTTTCTTTTGCAAAGCTTTCCCAGCTCCCTTTTTTTGTTTTCTTAATGGTGTGGGTAGATTTTGGAACCGGCACCTTGCTTCCAAAATGATGGCAGATGGCTACGGCCAGTGCATCGGTAGCGTCAAAATATTTGGGTTTCTTGGGCAGCAGCGTGAGCCGCTGCAGCATTTGCCAGACCTGTTCTTTGTCGGCATTACCATTGCCGGTGATGGACTGCTTTATTTTTCGTGGTGAGTATTCTGTAACCGGGATATTTTTATCCATGGCGGCTGCAATGGCCACACCCTGGGCCCGGCCCAGCTTCAGCATACTTTGCACATTCTTTCCAAAAAACGGCGCTTCAATGGCACATTCGTCGGGAGAAAATTTTTCAATCAGTTCGGTAATACGGCGATGGATCTTTTGCAGCCGCTTGTAATGATCAAGGGTAGAAACCATTTTCAATACATCAATTTCTTTTACCGTAAATGCATTGTTGCGGGCTTCTATTACACTGTAACCCATGACAAGGGTTCCCGGATCAATTCCCAATATTATTACAGGCTTTTGCAAGGAGGTGGTTATTTTTACTGCGATGCAGGTGAACAAAAATATTAAAATCTTTATCAATTATTTTTTCGGCCCTTTGGTGTTTGCCTGGCTGGCTTTTTCCATTTATAAAAACATACAGCAGCAGCCGCAACTGCAGGTATCATGGAGGCAAATTCAAAGCTCTTTTCAGTCGGTGAAGATCGGTTATCTTTTGGTGGCCATGCTTCTCATTTTTGTGAACTGGGGCATCGAGGCGTGGAAGTGGAAACTTTCCGTTGCCGGCATTCAGTCTATCAGCTTTATACAGGCTTTTAAAGCCGTATTGTCCGGTGTTACTTTTTCTATTTCCATGCCCAACCGGATTGGCGAATACCTGGGAAGGGTGTTATACCTGCCGGAGGGATCGAGGTTAAAAACAATCTCTGTTACACTGGTGGGAAGCTTTGCCCAACTGCTTACCACTTTGGTTACCGGCGCAGTGGGATTGATAATTTTAAAATCAAGACTGATTGCCCTGAGTAGCCAGATGAACCTTTGGTACCAGTTTATCTTATATGGTTTACTCGGCCTGATTGCGGTACTGGCCCCCATCTATTTTAATGTGGCCGGAACGGTTTCCCTGTTCAGGCGTTGGATCAGCCACCGAAAATATCTCTACCTGGTAGAATCGTTAAGTGATTTTGATACAAGGCTTCTGTTGCAGGTATTGCTTCTTTCTTTTTTACGCTATTTTGTATTTGTAGTGCAGTACATCCTCATCTTTTATTTGTTTGAAGTAAATGTGGGTGCTGCCGTCATAGCCTGTGTTATGAGTGTGATCTTTCTTGCAATGGCTGTTGTGCCTTCTATTACGCTGGTAGAAGTAGGCGTAAGAGGAGAGATCAGCCTGATGTTAATGGGGATGTTTTCCGCCAACAGCCTGGGCATCGGGTTAACTTCCGTCACCGTTTGGTTTATGAACCTGGTCATTCCTGCCATAATAGGCAGCCTGCTGCTGTTGAATATTAAAGTTTTTAAAAAGCGAATCCACGAAAAGAAGAACAGCACTCGCCAACCGGTAAGACAATGTTGATACTAAACCATTGTCAAGGAAACCATCGTGAGACGTGAGACGGCAGACGTGAGACAGAGGCAGCGGTCTCTTTCCCTTCTGTCATCTATCAACTATCATCTATCATCCTGATAGCTGGCTGCTCAAAGGACTTCTTCCAATTTAAAACTGTTGCCTGTTCTGATGCCACGTTCCGTTTGCTGCAGATCGCAACATTCAATTTTGGGATCGTGTTCAAAAAATAAAATGTAGTTGTTCTGCACGGCTTCAGTTAAAAAAGATTTCTTTTCATTCAGGGTGGTCAGCGGGAACATGTCGTAGGCCATTACATAAGGAATGGGAATATGTCCTGCAGAAGGCAACAGATCGGCCATGTACACAAGGGTTTTATCCTTGTATTGTATTTGCGGCAGCATCATGGCTTCGGTGTGGCCGTTTACAAAACGCAGGGAAATATTATCGCTAAAAAAAGCGGAACTCAATTGTGTGTTGTTTTCCTGGGGCGGTGGCCCAATGAATTTTAATTGCCCGCTTTGCTGTATGGGTAAAATATTTTCTTTTAAAAAAGAAGCTTTTTCCCTGTCGTTGGGATGCACGGCCCAATCCCAGTGTTTTTCATTGCTCCAGTAAGTAGCATTCTTAAATGCCGGCACTAACTTATCTCCTTCTTTTCGGATAGAGCCACCGCAATGATCAAAATGAAGATGGGTCAGGATGACATCTGTAATATCATCTCTGTGAAAACCATATTTCGCTAATGATTTGTCCAGTGTGTCATCGCCATGCAAATAATAATAACTGAAAAATTTTGCATCCTGCTTGTCGCCAATGCCGTTGTCAATTAAAATCAAACGGTTGCCGTCTTCAATCAACAAACAGCGCATGGCCCAGTCGCATAAATTATTTTCATCCGATGGGTTGATCTTGTTCCAGATGGTTTTGGGTACCACGCCAAACATAGCGCCGCCGTCCAGTTTAAAATAGCCTGTGTTTATGGTGTAGAGATTCATCTTGCCAAAATTGGTTTTTTGATCCGGTTCACAAATAACAGTAAAATGCCACCAATTATAAAAAATATCATCAGGGCCACTACAGAGTTTCTCATGCCGCCTAAAAACTCGCCTACATAGCCAAATGTCAGTGTGCCCAATACCAGGCCAATCTTGTCACACACATCATAAAAGCTAAAATAAGAGGCGGTATCCTTGGTGGGTGGTAGTAGTTTGGAATAGGTGGAACGGGACATGGATTGAATGCCTCCCATCACCAGTCCTACGCAAAAAGCAAGCGCATAAAACTGCATGGCCGTTTGCACAAAATAGGCAAACAGGCAAATGCCTATCCAAATGAGAATGATGACCCCGAGGGTAAAAAGGTTGTTGGTTTTTTTGGATAACCGGGCAAAGATCACCGCTCCTAAAATGGCCACCAGTTGAATAATGACGATGGTAACGATCAGTTGGGAAGATTCCATCTTTAATTCATCTGAAGCAAAATAGGGAGCTAAATACATTACGGTTTGCACACCCATGTTATAAAAGAAAAAGCTCACCAAAAACCGTTTGATGATAGGATGGTGTTTAAACTGGTTCCATACTTTTCTCAATTCATAAAATCCGTTTGTAAATATGCTGTGTTCGGGATGTTGTTGCGAGGGGGTAGAAGGCGGCAGCCTGTTAAAAGTGATTTGGGCAAAGCCCGCCCACCAAAGTCCAACGGCCAGAAACGATAACCGGACCGGCCAGGCAGCCCAGCCTAAGTTTAAATTATCATTCAATATAATAGCGCTAAGGCAGAAAACCATGAGCAATACACTGCCGATATATCCTAACACAAATCCTTTGGCGCTGATCCGGTCCTGGTCGGCTTCTGCCGCAATATCGGGTAAGTAGGAATTATAAAAAACAATGCTCCCGGCAAAACCTATCGCTCCTAAAATGGCACAAAAAATTCCAAAGGTTATGGTTTGGGCTGTCATGAAAGTAAGTCCTATACAGGCGGCTGAACCCAGGTAGCAAAAAAACTTCATGAAGGATTTTTTATTGCCTTTGTAATCGGCAATAGAAGAAAGCACAGGAGAAATGAGCGCAATGATAAAAAAGGAAAAAGAGATCATATAGGAAGCCAGTGCGGAGCGGTCAAACGACCTGCCCAATAATTGCACTTTTTCAGGAGCAATGGCTATGAAATAAGAAGGGTAGAGCGCCGATACTACCACTAAGGAATAAGCGCTGTTGGCCCAGTCGTACATGGCCCAGCCGTTGATCACTTTTTTAGATGCCGTTTGCATATTGGTTGAATTAAACCAGCTTCATTGAAGTGCCGGATAGGTAAAAATAAAAAGACATCACGAATGATGTCTTTTTCAATATAGTAAGGTTAGTAATTACCTGTAAGGTACGTTAACCTAAGTAACCTGTAAAAATTAAAACAAGAAGAATAATACCTACAATAATGCGGTAAATACCAAACACCCGAAACCCGTATTGTTTTAAATAGTTGATGAAAAAACGGATGGCCAGTATGGCAACAATGAAGGCTACTACATTGCCAATGATAAATGCGTACAGGTTTTGCTGGCTCTCCATGATCAGCTCATAACCCTTTTTGGCTACGCCGCTGCCGCTCCATTTTTTCAGGAATAAGGAATACGCTGAGGCTGCAAACATGGTAGGCACGGCCAGGAAAAAAGAAAACTCCGCTGCAAAGTTCCTTGTCAGTTTTTGCTGCATGCCGCCAATGATAGAAGCGGCGCTGCGGCTTACACCCGGCACCATGGCCAGCACCTGCCACATCCCTATAAGAAAAGATTTTTTATACGTAAGTTTTTCATCCGCCTCTACCCATTCGGCTTTGGTAACCTCTAATCCCAATATATCGGAAGGTTGTTTGGTGGGTTGGTTGAACCATTTGTCAACAAACAACAAAACGATACCTCCCAGCAGCAGACTCACGGCAACCGTCAGAGGACTTTCCAGCATGGCATCGATCGCATCTCCAAATAAAAAACCAAAAAACAGGGCAGGGATCACACCCACAATAAGTTTGGCATAAAACTGCCAGCGGGTGAAATCAAAGAATTTTTTCCAGTATAAGACCACTACTGCCAGTATAGCGCCTAACTGTATGGCTACTTCAAACACCTTGGTGAAATCGTTCTCTCCTATGCCCAGCAGGGAACTGGTAATGATCATGTGCCCTGTGGAGGAAACCGGCAAAAATTCGGTAAGGCCTTCCACTATGGCAATGATGACAGCTTCAATAATACTCATCTGGGAAAATTAAATGGATGACACGAATTTTTTTGTACGATTAGCTGTTCGCCATTCGTGTAATTCGTGTTGACAATTCATGTACTGTATTAACTGTTTTTAGGCTGGCGAAAAATGGCAATGATCTCGATAACAAAACCTGCCAGTATCACGATGGGGGCGATGGTGATACGCCTTGTGCCGTAAACTTCGTGGGCATTAAAAACGTTGGGATCATCGCTGCGGCCGCCGGCCATTAATAAAAAACCAAGGGCCAGCACACCTGCGCCAATCAGCATCCAGGTATAATTGGCATTATCAAATAAAGAACCGATTCCTGAGTTTTCTTTCTTTATAGTGGTGGTCGTTCTTTTTTCTTTCATAAAACAAACTTAAGGAAGTTTATGGTTTGTGGTTTGTAGTTTATTGTTGGCGTAAAATAATGTAAAAACTTTACAGATTTAAGCTGGCTGCTATTTTATAAACTACTAAAATAATCACGCTAACTACAAACCACAAACCATAAACTACAAACTCTTAATATAATTCATCCAGCTTCATGCGCAGGTATTTTAAAACGCTGCGGTAGGTGCTGAATAAGGTAATCGTGATCCCGATCAATATCAAAACCACAAAAAGTATGAGCATGGTGGACGTGGAATGCACCACTTTGATCTCGGGCACCAAATTGCCGGCTACGGTGATCAGTATATAGATCAGCGCAATGGCAATCACAGCGCTGATGGCGCCGTTGATAACAGCCCGTACATTCAGCGGCCGGGCAATAAAACCGCGGGTGGCGCCTACCATTTGCATGGTTTTGATCAAAAAGCGGTTGCTGAACATGGCCAGCCGGATGGTGTTGTCAATTAAAATGATCACCACAATGGCAAGGATGATGGCCACCACTAATAGAATCAAACTGATATTGCGCAGGTTTTTATTCAGGTTGGTCACCAGTTCTTTGGGATATTGCACATCGGTAACCAGGGACGCCTGCGATTGTTCGATGCCCTTGCGGATGTTTTCCAGGGTATCTACCTGCACATATTCTTTTTTTACATTAAAATAAATGCTGTTGGGCAGCGGATTATAATCCAGGATCTTGTTCCAGTCTTCATTTCCGTCCGCCAGGTATTTTTCACGGGCCACTTCCTTGGTTACAAAACTGTAGTTTTTTATATAAGGTTGCGCCCCGAAATATTGCATCAAAGCCAGGCTGTCTTTACCCGAAACATCCCCTCTCAGGTGCACTTTTACTTCTACGTTCTCCCGGAAATAGTCGCCCAGCTTAGCGGCATTAATGACCAGCCAGCCTACAATTCCCAATAAAAACAATACAAGGGTTACACCAATGATGGACATTACATAGGAGGGTTTTCCACGTCGGGCAGCTGCTTTGCTTGATTGAGCCATGCGTTCGTTTTTTTGAAGTGAACAAAAATAAAGGATTGGTGCTTAGCATTGCGGTCAGGCTGTTGGTTTTGCAAAGATTAAACGGCCGAAACTGTTATTTTTGCGTTTCCCTAACGGTTGCCTGTTGAAAATATTGCTTTATTAAAGGGCGAACAATGTGAGTTTGCAAAATATTATGAAGGTTAAAACTGGGATATGATGTAGTCAACGGCATTACTACTGTCATCTTTCGTTGTGTCACTCACTTGTACGTTCGGTAATTCTATGGAGCTATCAGAAATCAGCCATCAGCTATCAGCCATCAGAGAGAAAACTGAAGGTTAATTGCAACATCTGATGGCTGCCAGCCGAAAGCTGAAAACTTTGTTGCCGTACAAGAGTGCGACGCAACGGACGCCAAATAGTAGTAATAAAGCAGGATATATAAAAAACTTAAAACGTATAACGTAGAACTTACAACTTATAATGGAGTACAATTTCAGAGATATTGAGCAAAAATGGCAGCAGAAGTGGATGGAAAATGGCGTGTACAAAGTGCCAAACGAATCTGCAAAGCCCAAATATTATGTGCTGGATATGTTTCCCTATCCCAGTGGCGCCGGTTTGCATGTGGGGCATCCTTTGGGCTACATCGCCTCCGATATTTATGCACGGTACAAAAGGCTGAAAGGCTTTAATGTATTGCACCCTATGGGGTACGATGCGTTTGGTTTGCCTGCCGAGCAGTATGCTATTGAGCACGGCGTACATCCGGCAGAAAGCACCGCAAAGAATATTGCCACCTTCCGCAGCCAGCTGGATAAAATTGGTTTTTGTTTTGACTGGAGCCGGGAAGTAAATACCTCCGATCCTAACTATTATAAATGGACGCAGTGGATCTTTTTGCAATTGTTCAAAAGCTGGTACAATAAAACAACCGATAAGGCGGAGCCGATTGAAACCCTTGTTAAACTATTTGAAGAGGAAGGAAATGTCAATTACCCGATTCCGGATTCGGAGTTCCAGATACCCGAATATCCGCAGGTAACATTTACCGCCGAAGCCTGGAACAATTTTTCCGAAAAAACAAAGCAAACCATTTTAATGGAATACCGCCTGGCCTATTGCGGCTATGGCGAAGTGAACTGGTGCGAGGCACTGGGAACCGTGCTGGCAAACGATGAAGTGGTGAACGGCGTGAGTGAACGCGGCGGCCACCCGGTGGTAAAAAAGAAATTGCGCCAGTGGTATTTGCGCATCACCGAATATGCCGACCGTTTGTTAAAGGGGTTGGAAACGGTTGACTTCAGCGATGCCATGAAGGAAATGCAAAGCAACTGGATCGGGAAAAGTTCGGGTGCGGAAATTGATTTTTTAATTGCAGGACACGACTATACGCTGCGGGTGTACACTACACGACCCGATACCATTTTTGGTGTGGACTTTATGGTGGTGGCGCCGGAGCATGATCTGATTGAAAAGATCACCACAGAAGAACACAAACAAGCCGTTGAAGAATACATTGCTTATGTAAAAAGCCGCAGCGAACGGGAACGCATGGCCGAAAAAAAGATCAGCGGTGTCTTTACCGGCGCCTATGCAGTGAATCCGTTTGATGACAGAAAAATTCCGATCTGGATCTCTGAATATGTGCTGGCCGGTTATGGCACCGGCGCTATTATGGCCGTGCCCAGTGGTGATGAAAGGGACCACAAGTTTGCAAAATATTTTAATTTGCCCATCACCAATATTTTGGGTGATGCTTATAATGGCGAAGAAGCCAATCCCACCAAAGATGCGGTGCTGACCAACAGCGGCTTCATTACCGGAATGGTGATGCGTGAAGCGATTGATGTAGTGATTAATAAACTGGAGGAGTTAGGCATTGGGAAAAGAAAGGTCAATTATAAAATCCGCGATGCTGCCTTTAGCCGCCAGCGCTATTGGGGCGAACCCTTTCCCATTAAATGGATTGATGGCGTGGCTTATCCATTGGATGAAAGCGAACTGCCCCTGGAACTGCCGCATGTGGAAAGTTATAAACCCGGTCCGGAAGGCGAAGGGCCGTTGGCCAATATTCCGGAGTGGACTTCTCAGCAGCTGGAAACAAACACAATGCCTGGTTATGCCGGTTCTTCCTGGTATTTTTTGCGCTACATGGATCCGCATAACGAGGCCACATTCTGCGATAAAAAACATAGCGATTACTGGAACCAGGTGGATCTGTATGTTGGCGGAACCGAACATGCCGTAGGGCATTTGCTGTACAGCCGCATGTGGACAAAAGCGTTGTACGACCTGGGATTGATCAGTTTTGATGAGCCGTATAAGAAATTGTTGAACCAGGGGATGATACAGGGGATCCTCAAGATTTGTGTATAGAGTAAGAGGAACCAATCAATATGTATCTGCCGGGTTAAAAGATAATTATGAAACCGATGATCTGCATGTAGATGTAAATATGGTAGATGGGGTGGAACTGGATATAGAAGCTTTCAAACAATGGAAGCCTGATTTTGCAGATGCCGAATTTATTTTGGAAGGCGGTAAATACATCTGTGGTGTGGAAGTGGAAAAGATGAGTAAGAGTAAGGTTAACACGGTGAATCCTGATCTTATTGTAGAACGTTACGGCGCCGATACCTTCCGCATGTATGAAATGTTCTTAGGGCCGGTAGAAATGAGCAAACCCTGGGATACAAAAGGCATTGAAGGTGTGCATCGCTTTCTTAAAAAATTATGGCGTTTGTTTTTTGATGAACAAAAAGGAAAGATCGTTACCGAAGAAAAAGCCACGCCGGAAGAATTAAAAGTGCTGCACCGCACCATTAAAAAGATTGAAGAAGACACGGAGCGTTTTTCCTACAATACGGCTGTCAGTGCTTTTATGGTTTGTGTCAATGAATTAACCGATCTGAAATGCCATAAGCGGGAAGTGCTGGAGCCCTTGTTGATCTTACTGGCTTCGTATGCGCCGCATGTCAGCGAAGAGTTATGGCACCAGTTAGGAAACAATACCACTGTCATTGATGCCGCGTTTCCAAAATTTGAATCGAAGTATCTGGTAGAGACCACGCAAAGAATATCCCATTTCGGTGAACGGCAAACTGCGGACAACAATCATTCTTGATCTGAATGCAACACAAGCACAAGTGGAAGAAATTGTATTGGCCAATCCTGTTATTCAAAAATGGATGGAAGGCAAGGCCGCTAAAAAGATTATTTATGTAAAAGGGAAGATGGTGAATGTGGTGGTGTGACGGAGGTAAAGACATTCCATATCTTCAAGATATGGAATGTCTGATTTTCATTCAATAACAAAATCATCCTGCTCCTTATAAACAGGATTGGTTTCATGAAACCGGATAAATGCTTCTTTGCCGCCAAACCAGTCCAATACTTCAGCTCGTTTGAGTTTAGTTGGAGACCCGGTTAAAAAGGACTTGTAAGAGCTCTGCGAATAGTTCCTGAAATCTTTTACGAAACCATGTGTCTCCGGATTACGGTGAATATAATTTACCAGCCAAACAAGATGTTGCTCCTCCGTTATTTGCTTTCTTTTAAAATTTTTTTCAAACAAACTTCCTGTTCTTCCCTCCTGAACTTTTATTGATTTTGAGTAAGAAAGAAAAAATCTTCTGAATTGTTCGCTTACGATCGTTTCAAGATTATTTAAGGTTTTGTTGCCTGACGGGAGCTGTAAGAGCTCCGGTGAAATTTCTTTTAATTGTTTGACCTGAACTAAAAAATGAAAGTGATTCGGCAAAAGGCAGTACGCATAAAAATTTAAATAACTGCCCACATAATCATTCAGCTTGTTCAGGAAGTAAGTATAATTTCTTTCCTGGAAGAAAATTGGTTCTCCATTATTTCCACGGTTATAAATATGGTAAAAACCACCTTCAGCCAATGGTTGGAAATAATCGGTCACTCTAACAAGATATTCCATATCTGCCAGATATGGAATATCTGTGCATGCGGCAGCTTTCCTATTTTTATACATCAATCATCCCGCTATGAAAAAAATAGTTTCGCTTGTTCTTTCTTTCTCTCTGGTCATTTGCCTGCAGGCACAATCACTAAACGTAATGACCTTCAACATCCGTTTAAATACTTCAGCCGACAGCCTGAATGCCTGGCCTTACAGAAAAGATAAGGCGGCTTCGCAGATCCTTTTTCACGAAGCCCACCTTGTTGGCGTACAGGAAGCCCTGCACGACCAGATGATGGATCTTCAGCAAAGACTTAGTGCTTATAAATATGTGGGCGGCGGAAGAGACGATGGAAAACAAAAAGGAGAGTACTCGGCTATATTTTATGACACCGCCCGGTTGCAATTGTTACAAACACAAACCTTCTGGCTTTCCGAACAACCCACCGTGCCGGGCAGCAAGGGCTGGGATGCCGCCATTACCCGTATTGTTACCTGGGCGAAGTTCAAAGACCGGAAAACAAAAAAACAGTTCTATGCTTTTAACACGCATTTCGATCACATGGGAAAAGAGGCCCGAAGGGAAAGCGCTAAACTGTTGCTGCAAAAAATAAAAGAGATTGCCGGTAACCGTCCTGTAGTGGTTACAGGCGATTTTAATTCGCAGCCATCTGACGAACCCATAGAAATACTGGTAGCCAAAGACAATCCGGACAGGTTAACCGATACAAAAGAAATAAGCGCTGCGCCGCATTATGGTCCTACGGGAACCTTCAATGGCTTTAAACAAAAGGAATCAACCAATGAGCCGATTGATTATATCTTTCTTAAGAACGGTGGCCGGGTTTTAAAACACGCCACTTTATCGGAAACCTGGGAAGGCCGTTTTTCTTCTGATCATTTTCCTGTAGTGGCTGTGATTGTTTTGTAGGCCAAGACATTCCATATCTCGGAGATATGGAATGTCTATATTCGGAACAAAACTTGTGCTATAGTAATTAAATGATTTACTATGGCTCATCCAAACCTGGCCCTGATCGGTGCCTTGCGGCAGGCCGCTAACAACTTACGGAATGGCGCTCCTTATGCATGGGGTCATCATGGTTCCTGCAATTGCGGACAGGTGCTGCAGGTAATTACGCATTTAAGCAAGGAAGAGATCTTACACTATGCTCATACCGGTATGGGTGAGTGGACCGAAATGGCTGAAGCGTATTGTGGCCTTACGCAGGTGCCGGCATATATGATGATCTCCAAACTGGAAGCCATTGGCTTAACACCAACGGATATTCATTGCCTGGAATATTTGCAGGACCGTGAAATTTTAGAACGCCTGCCGGGTGGCTTTCGGTGGTTGCAAAAAAATGTGAGGGAAGATGTGGTGCTTTATTTTGAAACCATGGCCGATGTACTGCAGGAAAAGCTATTGCAACATATTGAGTTGCCGGAGTTGGAACCCCGTCTTGTTGAACCTGCTGAAGATATTCTGTTAAGCGCCTGCTCAATGATTCTCACTGACAGCTGACGGCTCATGACCGACAGCTTTTTTTAACCGTATCATGGCGCTGCTGTTTTCTGTACTGGCCAGTTTGGCTTCGTAGCGTTTATTGCCAACAATGGCTACCATTAAAGACGTATTGGGCGGAATGGCGCCTAAGTTCTCCGCCACCATGGTCAGCTCGTTGCTTTCATGTAAATCGTTTACAGATAGTTTAACCGTGTAGGCCTTGTCGGTTAGGCGAATATGCGTAAAAAGCATTTGGTTGTTCAGAAACAGGGAAATGGAATCTCCGTCTATTTCCGCGTTATCATAAAAACGCAGTTCAATGGAATCGCCTTCCACAGGAATTTCCAGGGCCACTACTTTTTCGCGGGACATAAATTTTTCTTCGATGGTTAAGGGCCTTATCTCAGGGTCTGTCATTTTTTTTCCAGGCATGGGTATCACAGCCATGCCGGGTTTAGGCTGCAACGCCAGTTCCGGTTCTTTTTTCGCGATGACAGGTTTTTGTACAGGCCATTTTATTTGTGTAAAAGCAATTAAAAAAACGCTGTCAATAATGTCCGGATCATTGGCGCCAATGGTGTAATTGTCCACTACAAAATCCCATTCATCGGGAAAATAGGGCGTTACCACTTTGGTGAGATCAACCGGGCCCTTTGTTTGGTTTGGGTTTTCTTTGGGTGAAGCCCTGCCGTTCAAATACATTTCACTGCCGCCGGGACAATTGAAATCGGCTACAGCTAAAAGCGGTGTTTTGCCTGCAGCGCCTGAACCGCTTTTGTCTTCTATCAATTGATCATCCCACCACACTACGCTGTTGTCGTTTTGATCAAAATATCCCTTAATGGTATAGCGGCGGTAATTACTGGCCGATTCGTAATAATAAGACGTACCGGTAAGGCTGTCGCCGTTTTGGATGATCTTGACCTCGGCATTTTTTTTATTGATCTTTCCCTTCCACACGCCGGTGACCTGCTGGGCATGAACAGGAGTCATAAAAGAATAAACAACGGCAAGGATAGTTGTGCGTATAAGAATGGTGTTTGATAGGAGCATTGGTGTAAATAACGTAAGAAGGGGTAAAATAATTGTGGGTAGAAATGCTCTTTTTGAAAGGATAGAAATTCCTTTATTCCTGGTTTGCAAAGGCAAATGCCCTATGCAATAGTACGTGAGACAGTAAAGCAGGTGCAGCGATGGGATTAGCAGAATAACATTGTTGCAGTACAAGTGTGCGATCCGCCTAAAGTCGGACACAGCGCAACAGAAGCTCATACTAACCCATCATCAAATCTGTGATTTTCTATTGACCATTGACTATGGACCATGGACAGTAGCATTTTATAAACCTGAAACCAGTTGGTATCAATAGTAGTACAACAGCTTACCAACAAAAAGCCCCGAAAAAATCGGGGCTATCTTTATCCGTGAAATCAATATTGTATCTGCGAAATCCGTGATCAAAAATCTTTCTTCTTCACTTTGATCTCTTCCAGCATTTCTTTTACGGCTCTTTCCAGTTGCGGGTCTTTTCCACTCAACACCGATTTGTAATCGTTGGCCACTTTAATATCCGGTTCCAGTTGCAGGTTCTCCGTGGGTCTTTTTTCCTTACCAATGGTGGCTACCATGGGAATACCAAACACCAATGTTGGGTCAATCTGTGTTTCCCACCAAACGGCCGTACCGGTGCCGGGTACAGGCATGCCAATGGTTTTGCCAATGCCTAAGCTCTTATACGCATAAGGAAAAATAAAAGCATCCGAATAATTGCTTTCACTCATTAATACGGTAGAAGGTGCTGTCCATTTGTTGAATGGCTCCACGGAATTGATCTGTGTTCCCTGCGGGGCCATGGCTAAATATTTTTTGCCGCTAAGAAAGGTTACCAGATCATCGTGCAACCAGCCGCCGCCGTTAAAACGGGTGTCCACAATCAGCGCTTCCTTGTTGCCCGCCTTGCCCAATACGTCTTCAAAAACGGTGCGGTAACTGCCGTCGTTCATGCCCTGCACATGCACATAACCCACTTTGCCTCCGGAGAGTTCTTCCACTTTTTTACGGTTGTTCTTTACCCAGCGGTCGTACAGCAGTCCTTGTTCTTCGCCTTGTGTAATGGGTTTGGTGGTTTCATCCCAGCGTTGTTTGGTAGCAGGATCGTAAAGGCTCAACAAAATATTTTTGCCGGCTTTGCGGTTTAGCAAACGGGCCCAGTCAAAACTGTTGCTCACGTCTTCGCCGTCAATTTTTTCAATGATGACGCCTTTTTTTATTTTGGTTTGGGCGTTCACAAAAGGTCCGCCTTCCAGCACTTCCATTACTTTCAGTCCACTGCCATCAAATGTTTCGTCGTACAGCATGCCCAGGCTGGCGGTGGCATCGGTATTTTGTTGGGGCGCTGAATAACGTCCACCTGTATGCGAAGCATTTAATTCACCCAAAAACTCACTAAGCAATTCCTGGAAATCATAGTTGTTGTTAATATGGGGAAGAAACCTGGCGTATTGCGTATGGTATTGGTTCCAGTTGACGCCACCCATGTTGGGATCATAAAACTTTTTGGCAACCTGCCTCCAGGTGTGGTCGAAAATATAGGACCGTTCTTCATTGGCCTTTAATACCATTTCCCCGTTTACGGTAACAGGGGCCACCTTTCCGCTTTCCGCATCTACTTTCATGATCTTTCCATCACTCACCACAAAAAGGTTTTTGCCATCTTTGGAAAGACTCATGCCGGCAGGCCCGCCATCCATTTTGGCAAGCAGCTTTGTTTCTTTGGTGCGGGGATTGGTCATCCACAGGTCATAACCTTTTTCCATACGGGCCATGAAAAACAATTTTTCGCCGTCGTTGCTCAGCATATAATCAGAAATATTCCCCGAGTTGATGGTCAATCGCAGTTTGCGGTTATCCAGTCCTTCCAGCAAAGGCTCCCATGATTTGGAGGGAGGGGTAATTTTTAAGCTGCTGTCTTTCTTAGAGGCGTCTTTATCTTTTTCTTCTTTTTCTTTCAGCAGGGCAAATTCATCCTTGTTCAATTTGAATTTATCATAGGCTTCCTGGTCAAAGAACATGGCATATACATCTACTTCCCTTGCACCCTGATTGGCCAGTGGTTTTTTACCATCCCGGTCCGTTGCCCACAGCAAGGCTTTGCCACCAAAAGCCCATTTAGGCGAGCCGTCAAAAAAGCCGCTTTGCGTCAGGTTTATTCTTTCACCGCTCCCATCTGCTTTCATCATTGCTACTTCGGCAGATGGCCAGCGGCCTTCGGCTGAGTTAAAGGCCAGCCATTTACCATCGGGTGACCATGTGTAATTGAGATCTCCATCAGCATAAGAAAAGTTGACACCTTTGGGAACAATGGTGCGGCTTTTTTTAGTGGCCAGGTTGTAGGCTTTCAAAATATTTCTTTCTTCCAGGTAGGCGATCTCTTTTCCATCGGGAGAAATTACGGGTTGAAATTCATCGGCATCCGTAGCAATAACGGGTTCTTCTTTTATTACGGTGGAAGCATAAAAATAAGGCTCTTCCTTCCGGTCAATAGAAGCTTTATAAATATCCCAGCTATTACCACGTTCGGTAGCATAATAAAGAGAACGGCCATCAGGACTGAACTGTACGCTTCTTTCCTGCTGTGGTGTGTTGGTAATGCGTTTGGTATAGCCACCTTCCACCGAGGTTACAAATACTTCGCCGCGAACCACAAAGGCTATTTCTTTTCCATTGGGTGAAAGCGCTGTTTGTGTGACGTTGGCATTTACGGGAAGGATCTTTTCATCATTGCCGCGGGTATCGGTGTTGATGGTGATCTTTAGTTTTTGTTCTGTGCCACCTTCTTTCATGGTATAGATCTCGCCATCGTAGGTAAAGCAAAGCGTACCATCATTGGCACGGCTTAAAAACCGAACCGGGTGTTCTTTGAATTTGGAAAGTTGCGATACGGTGGCTTGTCCGCCAACTACTGCTTTATAAATATTTTGAGAGCCGTCTTTTTCACTCAGGTAATAAAAAGTGTTATCATCGCTGCCCCAAACCGGATCGCGGTCTTCGCCTTCAAAAGAAGAAACCTGTACGTACTCGTCTTTCTTTGTATCGTAGATCCAGATGTCCCGTGTTACAGATGATGTATGATGTTTGCGATAGCCGTCTTCATAGCCCTTTCGGTCCTGGAAAATAATTTTATCGCCTTTGCTGTTGAAGCGGGCAAATTCGGCGCCGGCCGAATTGAACATCACCGAACGTCCGCCGGTAACCGGCACCTGGTAAAGCTTTTGAAACAGGCCCCGTTGCGGAAATCGTGCCGAGGTGTACACATCGTTGCGGTTAGTGCCGAATAAAACGGTTTTGTTATCCACTGAAAAATCATACGGATAATCATTGGCAGAATGATAGGTTAAGCGTTTGGCCTCGCCACCGGTGGCGGGCATGATGTACACATCAAAATTGCCGTAGCGGTCCGAAGCAAAAGCGATCCATTTGCCATCGTGGCTCCACACAGGCATATAATCGTATGCTTCATGTAGGGTAAGCGGATAGGCTTCGCCGCCGGAGCTTGGGACTCTGTACAAATCGCCCTTGTAACTAAAAACAATGGTTTTGCCATCGGGAGAAATGGATGGATAGCGCATCCATAAGGGATTGTTTTGCGCAAAGCTGCTCATGGTAAAAATCATGGCAGCAAAAGCAATCAGTCGTTTCCTCATATTGTTTTGGTTTAATTTTAAAGTGAGATCCTGTTAAAGTTATTAATTGAGTCATCATGGCAACAAATATTTTTGAAGAACGGTTAAAGCAATATAAAAGCTCTTTTTATCCTGTTGTGCCTTTTCAAAAAGGGGATCAACTTCTTTTGTTGGATTTTACCGGCAGCAATACAGAACTCACGGATGAAATTTTGAAGGATACTTCTTTATTTACCCGCTATATGAATTCCAGGCTTGAAGCAGTTGGAGCTGTATATGGCATTGGCGGCTATAATGAACACCGAACCATTTATAGCAGGAGCCAAGGTGTTTGATGCCAACAAAGGAGAAGAGCCCAGGAGATTGCATTTGGGTATCGATATCTGGGGCAAGCCCTATACTAAAGTGGTGGCTCCGCTGGATGGCATTGTACACAGTTTTGCTTTCAATAACGCCTTTGGTGATTACGGTGCTACTATTATTTTAAGTCATCAAATAGAAGGGCTGCCTTTTTACACTTTGTATGGACATCTTAGTTTAAACTCTTTAAAAAATTTATACGAAGGACAAAATATAAAGGGAGGAGATGTGTTTGCTGAATTTGGAATTCCTTTCGAGAACGGGCAGTGGCCACCGCATTTGCATTTTCAAATTATACTGGACATGGAGGGCCGAAAAGGGGATTATCCCGGTGTGTGTAAATTCTCAGAAAGAGAAAAATATTTGGCTAACTGCCCCGATCCGGATTTGATCCTGGGTATGATGAAATATGCCATAACATAGCACGAATCCGCCCGCATCAATTGATTTACTGATCAGCTGCCTGCATTTAAAATGATGGGTACCGATAAAAGGTTTAAATTTATATGACCGTCGCTTTTGAAAGCAGTAGTCTTACTCCCTGAACGCTTTCATTCTTCACCCAAAACCTATCATTATGTCATTTAATCTGATCGAATCCATTAGGGATTTATTCAACAATGAGTTTGTAAACAGAGCTTCTTCTTCTCTTGGCGAAAGCCATGGAAGTATTCAAAAAGCCCTGGGCGGAATTGTTCCTGCCCTACTTGGAGGCGCTTTGGTGAAAGCCAATTCAGGCGATGGCGGCAGTGTGTTAAACATGGCCAGAAACGCCATTGCCGGTGGCGGCGTTTCCAATATGCTTGCAGGTGACACCGGTTCTTTGCTATCGAGAGGAATGGATATGTTATCGGGCCTTTTTGGAAATAAAACCACTGCAGTGAGTAATGCTGTTTCAAGCTATGCCGGCATTAGAGAATCATCGGCCAGTTCTTTAATGGGCATGTCGGCTCCAGTGGTAATGGGCCGGCTGGGCGAACATGCGCAGGAGCAGAATATGAACGCTTCGGATTTTACTTCCTTTCTTACCAGTCAGAAGGACCATATTCTCAGTGCCATGCCATCGGGCCTGAACCTGGGAAGCGTATTGGGCCTGGGAAGCCTGGCCGGCATGGGTAACAGGGCCGCCAGCATGGCCGGCGATGCGAGAGACAGGGTTACCAATGAATTAAGAAGAGAAAGGGTGACCGGTGACATGCAACATGCCAGTGATGAGAGGAGGAAACCCGGCGTGGGCTGGGTATTGCCCCTGGCGCTGCTAGTACTGGCAGCACTGGCGGTATGGTATTTTGCAGGCCGGGGAAAAGAGAAAAATGAAATGGCAACCCGGACTACTACAACTGATAATAATGCAGCGAAACATGCTCCGGTTACTATAGACAATACCTCCAATAATATGGCGAAAAGCGCCAGAACGTCCACTAAAGTACGGCTGGCCAATGGAACCGAACTGGAGGCATACGCCGGTGGCGTAGAAGAAAAATTAGTGAATTGCCTGGATGATGCCGCCTGCACCGCCGGAAAGGATAAATGGTTCGATTTTGATAATATTAATTTTGAAACGGGCAGTGCCAACCTTACTCCTGAAAGCCAGGCACAGGTAAAAAATATAGTTGCCGTTTTGAACGCCTATCCTAAGGCCAAAATTAAAATAGGAGGTTATACCGATAAAACAGGTAATGCCGCCTCTAACCAAAAGCTTAGCCAGCAAAGGGCCGATGCGGTGATGAACGCTATTAAAGCAGCCGGGGCCAAGTCAGAACAAGTGACGGGAGCGGAGGGTTACGGATCTACCATGGCCAAAATGCCGGCCAGCGCATCGGATGAAGAAAGGAGAGCAGACCGGAGGATTTCGGTGCAGTTGCGGGAGAAATAATGAAAGTCAAAAGTCAAAATTCAAAAGGCAAAAACAGTTTCTCATATTGTAAGAGGCCTTTTTTACTTTTGAATTTTGACTTTATTGCACGATCTTAAAATTAAACAGCGGTGTTCCCAGGGAGCGGTAAACCAATACCCAAAACGGGACGATCGCTTCTATGGCTCTGGCCGATTCAATTCCTCCCAGGTCAATAAGATGGTCGGCCTTCCAGTGAAAATTGTCTACCAAAAAATGTTTCACCTTGTTTTTAGCATCCGTGTCATTACCGCAAATAAATAAATGATGGTCGCCTTTGTTTACTTCTCTTGCATCCACCATTAGTTTATAATTGACCGTGTTCAGCGTTTTTACTACATAAGAAGAGGGCAGGGCATTTTGAATCTCTTCTCCCAGCGAATTTGAATTGCCCAGGCCTGTCCAGTATTTGCGGCGGCATGCCTTTGGTAAAATCAAGCGGGTTGGTGACGTCGATTATAATTTTCCCCTGCAGGCTTTCCGGCTCTATGGTGTTTATAGCATCCAGTGCATGGGCGCCGTTCAGGCATAAAAAAACGATCTCTCCAAAAGCGGCAGCATCATTAAAATTGCCCTGGGTGGCATGATTGTTTGACTGCTGCACCCATGCGGCGGCTTTTTCATTGTTCTCTGTGCGGCTGCCCATTCTTACATTGTATCCTTTTTCAGTTAAAGCGGAGGCAATGGCCTCGCCAACGGTTCCGGTTCCTAAAACGCCTATATTCATGTGCTGAATTTACTTAAAACTACTTTAACCTTTAAGCATTTGTTAGGCCGGAAACTTTGCTAAAAGCCTTAGTTTTACAGCTGTTTAAAACAAGGCACAAGCTTTTAGCGTAAAGGCAATTTTCCTTGTAGCGTTTCTTATTATGGCAAATCCCAATTTAAATACACAAAACGAAGGCTTATCCGCTGCCGATAAAGAATTTGAAAATGGCATAAGGCCTAAAGAGATCAATGATTTTTCCGGGCAGGCCCAGGTCATTGAAAACCTTATCATTTTTATTAAGGCAGCCAAGATCCGGGGCGAGGCGCTGGATCATGTCTTGTTTCATGGGCCTCCGGGGCTGGGTAAAACCACTTTGTCCAGGATTGTAGCCAATGAATTGGGGGTGAACATTAAAGAAACATCGGGGCCTGTAATTGAAAAGCCCGGCGATCTGGCAGGGCTGCTCACCAACCTGGAACCCAACGATGTTTTGTTCATAGATGAAATTCACCGCCTGAGTACCGTGGTGGAGGAATACCTCTATTCAGCCATGGAAGATTATAAGATTGATATAATGATTGACAGCGGGCCCAATGCCCGAAGCATTCAAATCAATCTCAATCCGTTTACACTTATCGGGGCCACTACAAGAAGTGGGTTATTAACGGCGCCCCTGCTTTCGCGTTTTGCCATTAAATCCAGGTTGGAATATTATACCGCAGAAACCCTTAAGAAAATCATTCTTCGGGCGGCCGGTATTTTAAATGTCCCGATCACAGTAGAAGCGGCCGCTGAAATTTCACGGCGCAGCCGCGGCACCCCCCGTATTGCCAACGGTTTGTTGCGAAGGGTACGGGATTTTGCCCAGGTATTGAACGATGGGCAAATAGACATCGGCATCACCCAGCATGCATTGAAAGCACTGAATGTGGACGAACACGGCCTGGATGATATGGACAACCGTATTCTTTCTTCTATTATTGAAAAATTCAAGGGCGGCCCGGTTGGTATCACCACCATTGCTACATCGGTTGGCGAAGAAGCCGGAACGTTGGAAGAAGTCTATGAACCGTTCCTGATCCAGGAAGGCTTTATCAAACGAACGCCAAGAGGAAGAGAGGCCACTCCCAAAGCTTATGCGCATTTGGGAAAGACCCCGCCTACGTCTTATGGCCCTTCGCTTTTTAATGTCTGAGTTTCTTTCTCTATTTTGGCTGTCATGAATCAACTGCTTACCCCCAACAGGCATTGGTATGGCCTGTTTATTTTTGTTTATGCCCTGATTTCCTGCACGGCTAAAAAAGATCCTTTGGTCAGGGTATGGATGTATAATGAGGAGCAAACCAAAGAACAGATCATAGAAAACGGATCAACCTACGGCGCCGTTAAAGATCATGAGCTGACGGCGGCTAACTTTATTGACCTGCAGCCCGACGGCACCTACTCCAGCTATCTTTCTTCTTTTGAAAATGGCAAATGGTATTTTAAAGACCATAACCTTATTCTGGTCAATCAGAAAAAACAAATTCATGAGCTGGTTGTGAATAAGGCGGATGGCAAAGAGCTGGTGTGTACCGATAAAATGAAAAGGGTGGTTTACCGCTTCAATGGATTTTCCAATAGTTTTTCTTCGGCCCTGCAAAATCCTTTTTCAGCCGAAAACAATCAATGGCGGATAAAAGCCACGCACAAAGAATCGGATGCAGCGCTTAGGGCCCGGATGAAAAATCATTTTAGCTTTTGGGAGAAATATTTTGCCTGGGGGTTAAAAGATAAAATTGACTACCTCGATGTTCGCAGTACGCCCAGTCCTTTAAAAATGTATGGAAACGGCTTTGAATTGCAGTACTACGAATACCTTTTTCCCGAATGGAAGAATAATTTTTATGATACGGCCGATTGCAGGCTGGCGTATGAAAACCTCTACTATAAAATGTACGAGAAAAATATAAACTGGCCCGATACCAAAAACCGGTTCGAAGGTTTTGTTTCTGCCTTTCAGCAATTACAAGGCTGGATGGATGAGAAGACCTCGCCTTATGTAGGGAAGAAGTAAAAAGTCAAGTACAAAATTCAAAATTAAAAAGCACTCAAACAGTTAATCTGTCTGAGTGCTTAAAGAATTTCAAACCATGTGGGTCTGTGTTTGGCACTCCTTCCCTTTAGGGAAGGCCGGGTAGGGCGTTACTCCTGCACCACCAACCTGAAACCATTACCGTGAATATTCACGATCTCAATCTTGGGATCATCTTTCAGGTATTTGCGCAGCTTGGCTATATACACATCCATACTGCGGCCATTGAAATAGGTATCGCTGCCCCAGATGCGCTTTAAGGCCTGCTCCCTTGGTAAAAGATCATTCATGTGCTCGCATAACATTTTCAGCAATTCATTTTCCTTTGGAGAGAGGGTTTGCATTTTACCATCGTGTGAAAGCTCCCGCAATTTCGGATTGAAGTGGTAGGAAGCAAGGTCGAACTCCTTGTTTTCTGCTTCACGGTTCAGTTCTTCGTTGCGTTTCAGGATCGCTTTTATTTTATGCAGCAATACTTCGCTGTCAAAAGGTTTGGTAATATAATCATCAGCGCCCAGCTTGTATCCCTGTATAATGTCTTCTTTCATGGTTTTGGCACTCAAAAAGAAAAGGGGCACATCAGGATTTATATCGCGGATCTCTTCTGCCAGGGTAAACCCGTCCATATTGGGCATCATTACATCCAGCAGGCAGAGGTCGAACTGTTCCCGCTGAAAAGCGGCCAATCCCAAACGGCCATCCCGTTCCAGGGTTACGTTATAATCATTTAACTCCAGGTAATTCTTCAGAACACTTCCCAAATTCGGATCGTCTTCACATAATAAAATCTTAGCTTTTTTTCCTTCCATGACTAATGGGTTTTTAATTGAGAATAAAGTTAACGCATTTGCTCATACGCTGTTTTAACATTCATTGAGGACAATTTATTAAAAAGTCTTCCCCTGTCTTTTACCTTTGCGGCCCAATAATTTCATATGTTGATCACACCTGACAATAAATTGAAAAAACTCATCATCATAGGTGACCGTGTACTGATTCGTCCTACCCGCGCCAACGAACGCACCCAAACGGGTCTGTATCTGCCGCCCGGCGTGCAGGAAAAAGAAAAGGTACAACAAGGATATATAATAAAAATCGGGCCCGGCTATGCCATCCCCATGCCGCCCGAAGATGAGCCCTGGAAAGCCCAGGAAGAAAAGGTGCGCTACGTGCCGCTGCAGGCAAGGGAAGGCGACCTGGCCATCTTTCTGTTAAGCGGCGCCACCGAAATCATGTACGAAGGCGAAAAATATTTTATTGTACCGCAGAGTGCTATTTTAATGCTGGAAAGAGAGGAAGACTTGTAGTGTTTTTGGTTTATGGTTTTTGGTTTCTTGTTATTTTAAGGTCAAAGAACCTTTCCTTTAATTAGCCGGTTTACATTTAGAAAGTATGACTGAATAGTAGGACACCAACCAGAAACTATAAACAAGAAACCATAAACTCTTTAGGCCCAGGCCTGGTTAGCGTTGCTCATTTGTTTTTGAACCCGGGCTAAAAGGTCGTTATAATCAAAAGGTTTTTGCATAAAATCATCGGCGCCAACCCGGGTCATCAGTCCCAGGGTATTGTCATAACCGGACATCATGATCACGCGGATATTACTGGTTTCTTCATCACACTTCAGTTTGTTGCAAAATTCCCTTCCGTCTTCGTCCGAAATGAAGACATCCATTAAAATAAGGGCGGGTTTATGTATTTTAATTTTCTGGGCAGCCTCTTCAATGCAGTAAGCCAGCACGGTTTCATATCCTTGTCCTTTCAGAATAATCTGCACAATTTGCAGCAGGTCTTTATTATCATCCAGTAAAAGGATTTTTTGATTGGTACACACGGTAACTGATTTGCCCTGCCTTATTCAAATATCTTTCCAAAAATTAAACCCGGCCGTAATCAAGCTTAAATAGTTGCAATTTGAGACAGGATCTCGGCTACTTTTTTAGTAAAGGCCAGGTACTGATAGGGCTTGGTGATGTATTGAACATTATAGGATTCAAAATACCTTTTGTCTAAAAGGTTGGAAGAAGTGGTAAACACAACCAGCGGAATGGTACTCAGTTCTTTATCTGCCTTTATCAACTGGACAGCTTTTTTACCATCCATTTTTGGCATATTGATATCCATAATAATAAGGCGGGGAAGGTGGCCGTTAGCTTTTGCCTCGTTTAAAAAGGCTATTGCCTCTTCGCCATCTTTTGCTTCCATAACATCAAAAGCCCTTTCGTACGACCGGACGGCCTCCTGTATAAAAGCTAAATCATCCACATCATCATCAATACAAAGAATCGTAGAATTAAATACCATCTCTACAAAACTAAGGAAAGCAGCTTCTCCTTCTTCTCGTATTAATACGGAACAATTTTGCGGAAAATACGAAGCGATGAGGTTGAAATTTATTAGTTTACAAGTGGGCAGATTTTTTAATAAATTATGGTTTAAACAAACTAACTTATCCACCCGAAACTTATTTTCTTTATTTTCAAACTATGGCAAACAAGGAACAATTTTTAAAGGCTGTCAGCAGCGGTTACAGCTTCACGGGAGAGAAATTTAAAATTGGCCGCGCCATGCTGGATGGCGAAGTAGTTGAAGGTGCCGACATTTTTTTGCCCCTGAAAACCATGAACCGCCATGGCCTGATAGCCGGTGCTACCGGCACGGGTAAAACCAAAACCCTGCAAGCCATCAGCGAAGGCTTGAGCGAAGCCAGCGTGCCGGTGCTCTTGCTTGATATAAAAGGAGATTTAAGCGGCATTGCTGCACCGGGAACGCCCAATGATAAAATAACGGAAAGAGCAAAACTCCTGGGAATTGACTACAAACCCCAGGGTTATCCGGTGGAGTTGTTGACGCTAAGCGATAAACCCGGCGTAAAGCTAAGGGCAACCGTAAGTGAGTTCGGCCCTGTTTTGCTTTCTAAAATATTAGGCCTGAACGATACGCAGGGCGGTGTGGTGGCGCTTATTTTTAAATACTGCGATGACAACAAACTTCCCTTGCTGGACCTGAAAGACTTTATCAAGGTATTGCAGTATATAACCAATGAAGGCAAGGCTGAAATTGAAAAAGCCTATGGCAAAATATCCACCACTTCCACCGGCACCATTTTACGTAAAGTGATTGAACTGCAGCAGCAGGGCGCCGATGCTTTTTTTGGAGAAAAGAGTTTTGAAGTGGACGACCTGATGCGCATCAGCAACGATGGCCGTGGCGTGATCTCTATTTTACGGGTGACCGAATTGCAGGACAGGCCCAAGCTGTTTTCCACTTTCATGTTGCAGTTGCTGGCCGAGTTGTATGCCTCTTGTCCCGAAGAAGGCGATCTTGATAAACCCAAGCTGGTTCTTTTTATTGACGAAGCCCATTTGATCTTTAATGATGCCTCGCCGGTGTTGTTGCAGGAGATTGAAAACATTGTAAAGCTGATACGTTCCAAGGGCATTGGCGTTTTCTTTTGTACCCAAAATCCGATGGATGTTCCCGCTTCGGTGCTTTCGCAACTGGGTTTGAAAGTGCAACATGCACTCAGAGCTTTTACGGCGGCCGACAGGAAAACCATTAAACAAGCAGCGCAGAATTATCCGGAAACGCAGTTTTATGACGTGGATCAATTGCTGACCCAATTGGGAATAGGAGAGGCCTTTGTAACCATGCTGAATGAAAAAGGTATTCCTACACCTCTTGTGCATGCCATGATCCGCCCGCCGCAAAGCCGCATGGATATACTGACGGATGCCGAGGTGCAAAACCTGGTGATGACGTCCAAACTGGTGAGTAAATACAACCAGGTAGTGGATTCGGAAAGCGCTTATGAAATATTGAACGCCAAAATTGCTGTGGCCGAACAAAAATCGCAGGAAATAGAACAAATGCAACAGCAGGCAAAGACCGAAAAGGCCGCGCCGAAAGAAAAAAGTTTTCTGGATAATCCTATTGTGCGCAGTGCCGGAAGAACCGCCGCTACCATGATCACCCGGTCCTTGTTGGGTGTGTTGGGGTTGGGTGGCAGCAGCCGGAGAAGGAAGGGTTTGTTTTGATTTGATAAGCTCTTGTGCATGCAAATGATGTTGAATTATGCTTATAGTATGGGCTACAAATGGTTTCATAAATGGATTTTTATTGCGTAAGTGCTGAGTGGTGATGCGTGAGTAGTTAGTGGTGAATAGTAAGTAGACGAAACAGCCATCGTGAGACGGCAGAGATGGGACTGCAGCCTCTTTCCTTGCTATTATCCATGAACTATCAACTATGATCCTGATCGTCCCCACCATTCACCACTGACCACTCACAAAAGGCATTGGTGGGCTGGCTTCTGGCCTCCACGGTGTTTTTTGTTATTACCTTTATACCGCATTTCCGTCGGTTCGCACTCTTCAAAGAAAAATAGGCAGTCGCTTCGTTACCCCCTGATCGATCAATAATCCAGGCATTTGTAAATGGTTTGATCCGGTCCTCAAAAACTTTCTTATGTAAAAATTATTTCTCCAGGCGTTCAGCCCTCTCAATGCTTCAGAAATAAATTCCGCATCCTGGTTGGTTTTAGTACCAGTTGAAAATAAAAAAGTATAACCGGCTATTAATTATTAACCATAAACCAAACAATCATGGAAAAAACAGTTGTGCTTTTCGAAGCTCCAAACATGGATGCCAAAGATTATGATGCTATTATTAAAGAAATGGAAACATCCGGTGTTTTATACAATGAAAAAAGAATATCGCATGTTTCATTTGAACGTAACGGTATGTGGTGCGTTGTAGATGTTTGGGATTCACCGGAATCTTTTGCCGAATTCGGGCAAAAGGTGTTGCAGCCAATTTTTGCAAAACTGGGTTTGAACCCGCCACAGCCAACCGTATTGCCGGCGCATAGTTACATGGGCGCTCATGCCGAAGAAGCTATGTCAGCTTAAGTAAACCTTTGCTGTCCGGTTCAATCTTTTTTTCAGCCTGGAGGAACTCAATCACCTTCCAGGCTTTTTCTTTTTTGATGGTATTTAATTTTTCCAGTAGCTCCTGAATGGAAAGTTCATGGTTGGATAATTGCTCCAGAATGATGGATGATATCTTGTCAAATTCTTCAGCAGACAGTGTGCTGTTCTTTCGCTTTACACAATTATCGCAAACGCCGCAAGCGGTAGCTTTTTCATCGCCAAAATAAAGGCCGATGAATTGACTGCGGCAGGCCGGTGTTTCAACGTATTCAATCATCTTTTTGGCACGGCTCACAAATACATCCCGCCTTTTGTAATAAGGCATCAGGTTGAACGAAAGTTCTTCGGCGGCTACGCGGTTCTTTCTGAAAATGAGCTGTGGCTCATTGTTCTGCGGCAGGTATTGAATGATGCCAAACGAAGCAATGGTTTTTAACTGCTGCTTGATATCTGTCTCATCTTTTTTCAACAGCCGTGCTATAAAATGCTCTGAAATAAAAGCAGGAAAATCGAAAATGCCTTCGTAGGTTCTCAATAAAGTGGTAAGCAAATTTTCATGTTGTGAATAGCTTTTCTGAAAATCGTATAAACCATTTTTTGAAGTAGTGAACACAAGGGTAGAAGGCGAAAAATTCCTTTCATTAAAATCCAGCCAGCCATCGCTTTCCAAAGCTTTTAAAGAATAAAGTGCTTCCTGGCTGTTCAATTTAAAATGGCGGATGAATTCATCGAACCGGAAGGTGTAGGTTTGATCCTGTCCCGAGTAAATAGGTATTTGCAAATAATTGACCAACGAATGATACACCGCTTTTATTTGTTCCAGCGTGGGGTAACGCACCAAATGCAATTGCGCCAGTTCTTCCAGGTCTCTTGCATCGTGCAACAAAACTGCATAGGCTTTCTTACCATCCCGCCCGGCCCGCCCGGCTTCCTGGTAATAGTTCTCCAGGCAATCCGGCGTGTCCAGGTGCACTACCGTTCGTACATCGGGTTTGTCAATGCCCATACCAAAAGCGTTGGTGCAAACCATGACCCGTACTTTATTGTTGATCCAATCCTGTTGTCTTTTGGTGCGTTCTTCGGTTTTTAATCCTGCATGATAATTCGTGGCAGAAAGTCCGTGCATCTGCAAAAGATTGGCGATCTCACTGGTGCGCTTGCGGCTCTTGCAATAGACAATGGCTGTGCCGCCCACATTTTTCAGGATCTGCACCAGTTTGGCCACTTTGGAATCTACTTTAAAAACACTGTAGGAAAGATTTTTCCGTTCAAAAGACTGGCGGAATACATGCCATACATTCTCTTTCTTTTTTTGGCTGATGGAAGATGCGGGAGGCAAGGCCAGTTTTTCACAAATGTCTTTTTGCACATCTTCTGTAGCCGATGCCGTCAGGGCCAATACCGGAACGTCAGGCAGTTCTTTTCTTAATTCGGCAATGCGTAAATAGGAAGGCCGGAAATCATAGCCCCATTGTGAAATGCAATGCGCTTCATCCACTGCAATAAAATTGACATCAAATGAAGGCAGGTATTCGTGAAACAGCGATGTTTCCAGGCGTTCAGGAGAAATATACAGGAACTTGAAATAACTGTGCGTGGCGTTTTGCAGGGTTTTGACCACATCCATTCTTTGCATGCCCGAATGAATGAGCAGAGCCGGAATGCTGCGCTTTTTTAAATTCTCTACCTGGTCTTTCATTAAAGCGATCAGCGGAGAAATAACAATGCAGATGCCATCGGTGGCCAGCGCCGGCACCTGGAAGCAAATGGATTTTCCGCCGCCGGTTGGTAAAACAGCTAAGGTATCTTTCTGTGAAAGAACCGATTGGATGATCTCTTCCTGCAAAGGCCGGAACGCCTCATACCCCCAGTACTGTTTTAATATAGCTTGCACATCTGCCATCAACTGCAACAATACGCATCATTTGTCTTTTTTCAAGCCATCCAGTATCTGGTAAAGGGTTGTGGAAAGTTGGTTGAGTTCCGAAGCCCCGCTTTCGGTGGTTAAGCCTACTTCGGTTAAAACCGCTACGGACGTATTTATGACTACCAAAGCGTTTTGAACGGCTTTGATGGACTTGTTTTTTTTCTTTTTCTTTTTTAATAAAGCTCCCTGTGCAATGGTAAGATGCACGGTTACGGCGGCGGTCCGGATGTATTGAACAAGGTTTGTTTTTTCTTCGGAAGGCAGATCATGCGTAAGGGCATAGCAGGCAACTACCAGTTTTTTGGAAAGAAGATACACTTCAAGTGTTTTATATGCTGGTTGAAAGGGCATGACCGGACTGGTTCTTCGTGAAAGTAATCAATAAAAAAATGAAGTAAAAGTATTTTGAATAGCAGGCGGGAAATCAGCGAAAAGCCCACAGAGGGCCACGGAGAAAGGAAAGGAGAACCACGGAGATTTTAAAAAGCAGCTAATACCAAACGGTTATCAGGATGATAGATGATAGTTGATAGATGACAGAAGGGAAAATGGTCATTTCCTCCGTCTCACATCTGCCGTCTCACGTTTCAAGATTGCTGCCTTGACGGCGGTTGGGTATAAGACATTCCATTTCTTCAGGAAATGGAATGTCTCTTTTAAAATCTCTTTGTTTCACGCAAAGACCAAAGGAATAAAGAAAATTGAAAACCTTTGCGCCTTTTCCACTTAGCGTCTTTGCGTGAAATAAAAAGCTGCATAAAATTCCAGCCGTACAAGAGTGCGACGCAGCGAGGCGATGAAAAGAATTACAAAAGCCGGTAACAAAAAGAATAAAATGAACTTACTCCACTTTTTTTACAAACAACCGCACCGAATTAACCGCTAACACCACATCACTCAGCGCCATGATCAGGGCGCCATAGGTGGGCCCATAGTGGCCTAACAAGCCAACGGCGGCAACGGGTATGGCTACAATATTGTAAGCAAAGGCCCAGAATAAATTTTGTTTGATGGTGAGATAGGTATGTTTTCCCAGTCCTAAAGCGGTAGGCAATTTTTGCAGGCCGCTGTTCATTAAAACCACGCTGGCACTTTGCATGGCCAGCTGCGAGGCTTCACTCATGGAAATGCCAATAGTAGCCTTGGCCAGCGCCGGCGCATCGTTAATGCCATCGCCCACCATAACAGTGGGAGCAGCTTTGGACAGTTCTTCTATCTTTTGCAGTTTTTGTTCAGGCGTTTGTTCTGCAATTACTTCTTCAATGCCTAAGCTGTCGGCCAGTTGTTTTGTTTTTTGGTAACGGTCGCCGCTAAGCAAAATGGTTTTTATATTTTTTGAATGCAGGTAATCAACCACTTCTTTGGCTTCGGGTCTTAATTCGTCTTTCAGGTCAATCCAGCCAAGCAGTTCATTATTCCGGATGACGTATATATTATGGTTGTCTTCTTTGGTTAAATGTTCCGCTAGTTTGTACGAACCCAGGCTATATTGATTACCTTCCTTGTCTTCTGCCACCATGCCTTTCCCTTTTACTTCTTCAATGGTTTTCCAGCGGATTTCATCTTTTGTTTTCCATGCACCCACAATGCTTTTGGCCAACGGATGGTTGGAGTATTTTTCCAGCGAATAAACAATGCGTTTAAACTCCTCTTCACTGCTAATCTGAAATTGGAAATCTGCAATCTCAAATTTTCCTGTCGTTAGCGTGCCGGTTTTATCAAACACTACTTGCGTAATGTCTTTAAAAAGCTCCAGGCTTTTGGCATTGCGGAATAAAATACCGTTTCTGGCCCCGCGGCCCAATCCTACGGCAATGGCAGCCGGTGTGGCCAGTCCCATAGCGCAGGGACAGGCAATGACCAGTACCGCAATGCTTCTCAAAAGAGAAGGGGTGAATTCTTTTAAAATGATCCAGTTTGCCACCAGGGTGACAAGTGCAATGGCTAAAACCACCGGAACAAAAACAGCGCTGATCCTATCCGCCATTTGCTGCATGGGTGGTTTTTCTCCCTGTGCTTTTTTTACCAGGTTTAAAATATTGGATAACACCGTATCGTTTCCGGCGGCCGTTACCTGCGCTTTTAACGTTCCTTCTTCCACAATGCTTCCGCCAATGATCTGGTCTTTTTGTTTTTTGTGAACCGGGATGCTTTCACCGGTGATGATGGATTCATTGACATGGGCCTCGCCCCATAAAATTTTACAATCCGCCGGTACCTGTTCTCCGGTTCTGATCAACACCAGGTCACCCACTTTTAGCTGTGTGTTTTCCAGCGGTAAGATCACTTCTTTATGATCGCCGTCAAAAGCAATCATATTGGCCATTACCTTCTGCGACTTTACCAGCGCTTTTAAAGAACGCTGTGTAGATTGTACCGAAGCATCCTCTAAATAATTACCCAGGAAAACCAGTGTGATAATGGTGGCGGCAGTTTCATAAAATAAAAAAGCATCGCCCAAATTGAAAAGCGTACCAATTAAACTGTATATAAATGCCGATGCGGAACCAATGGTGATCAGCACGTTCATGTTAGGAATTCCGTTTCGCAGGCTTTTAACCGCCGAACGTCCGAAATGAAGCATGCCAACGCAAAAAACAGGAAGGGTCAGCGCCAGTTGCAACCAGGGGTTCATTAAAAAAGGAATGTGCACGCCGGGGATCATGTGCAGCATTAACACCAAAGTAAACGGAAGACAGAACCAGAAGCGTTGAAGATTGGTTGATAAAAAAGGCTTTTTGGTTTTTTGCGCCGTTATACCATCGGCTGCTACTTTATAGCCTAGCGATTCAACGCCGCTTGCCAGTTGCTGTTGTGTTTTTGTGCCATTCAATTCAAAAGAAACATCACCATCTATGGGATTGACAACAACGCTTTTGGCGCCTTGCTGTTGCAGGTATTTATTGACGGTAAGTGCACAATTGGCACAGGTCATGCCCTCTACTTTCCATTGAATTTTTTCCATTTCTGTCGCTTTCATTTATTCTGCTGCAAAGGTAGTCCGGCTTTGAAGGGAAGGGTAAATGCTGCCACACTATCTTTTCAACTCTGTTGCAATCCATTGTTAAATTTCACTTTTGATGATCCTCTTTGGCGCAGCAAACTGGTTTCTTATACCAACCCGTCGTCAAATCTGTGATTTTCTATTGACCATTCACCATTGCCTATGGACAGTAGAATTTTATAAACCTGAAACCAGCTTAGCATCACAGTATATAACGACTATATTTTATGCAGCACCTGCAGAAAATTTGTCATCCGTAAACTGTAGGTTTGCGCTATGATGTTTCATTTTTCAGTAAAGGAAATACCTGAATTTGCCTCTCAGTTCTGGAGTTATGTAAAGGAAGCAAAGGTCTTTGCTTTTCATGGCGAAATGGGCGCCGGTAAAACCACCATCATAGAAGCTTTATGCAGATCAAAAGGTGTAAAGGATGTTATGGGAAGTCCCACTTTTTCCATTATTAATGAATATGCGTATTGCGAAAAAAATAATGAACGCATCATTTACCACATCGACCTGTACCGGCTAAAAGATGAACAGGAAGTTATACAGGCCGGGGTGGAAGATTGTATTTACAGCCATGCCATTTGTTTTGTGGAATGGCCTGAAAAAGCGCCTCATTTGTTTGATGAAAACACGGTTCATGTTTTTATAGAAGTGGTAAACGAAGCCGAACGTAAGGTAAAAATTGAACTGCCTTCGCTTAGTATGAAAGAACAATCGTAATTTGTCCATCCAAATTAGAGATAGAGCCCTGCTATGTCCCAACAAAAACCATTTGTAAGTACTTCCTTCAGCTACGAAACATTAGAAGAAACTCTGGATATAAAACCAAAAGGAGCCCGGTTACATATTGGTATTCCCAAAGAAACGGCTTTCCAGGAAAACAGGATTGCCTTAACGCCGGATGCGGTTAGTGTGTTAATCAGCAACGGCCACCACGTTACTATTGAGCACAATGCCGGGGAAGCCGCCCATTATGCCGACAAGGACTACAGCGAAGCAGGCGCAAAAATCGCCTACAACCGTGAGGAGGTTTACAAGGCGCCTATCCTTGTAAAAAGTGCTCCGGTCATAGAGGAAGACCTTCCCTTGTTGCAATACAATCAAATGATCATTTCTCCCATTCATTTAACCGCACTTGAAGGCGGAGCTTTTGCAAAAAATGATGGAGAAAAGGATCACCGCCATTTCATTTGAAAATTTAAAGGACGACAGCGGCAGCTATCCTATTGTAAGAAGCATGAGTGAGATTGCCGGCAGTGCCGTCATGCTGATCGCCGGGCAATATTTAAGTTCGGCCAACCACGGCAAAGGCGTTTTGCTGGGAGGTATTTCCGGCATTGCTCCTACAAAGGTCATCATCATTGGTGCCGGTATTGTTGGTGAAAATGCCGCAAGAGCGGCCATGGCCTTAGGCGCCTCGGTAAAGGTTTTTGATAACAGCATTTACCGCTTAAAGCGGTTACAAAATAACGTCGGGCACCGCCTGTGGACTTCTGTGATAGAACCCCGCATGCTGGCCAAACAACTTAAAACCTGCGAGGTAGCCGTTGGTGCTTTGTCTTCTCAAACCGGGCGAACCCCCATTGTCGTAACGGAAGAAATGGTCAGCAGCATGCGGCAGGGCAGTGTTATTATTGATGTCAGCATTGACCGGGGCGGCTGTTTTGAAACTTCGGAAATTACCAGCCATGAAAGCCCGGTGTATTTAAAATATGGAGTGATTCATTACTGTGTTCCCAATATTCCATCCGGCTTTGCCCGTACCGCTTCACAGGCCATCAGCAATGTATTAATGCCTTTGCTTTTGGAAGCAGGGGACGACGGCGGCTTTGAACACATGGTGTGGCACCAGATCCATCTGCGCAGCGGCATTTACATGTTTAAGGGGGCGCTTACCAATTTTTACCTGAGCGAACGGTTCAATTTAAAATATACCGACCTCAACCTTCTTATTGCCAGCCAGCGCTAGTCCCCTGATAGTTTTCGGCTTTTAAAAGTTTTACTGCTGAGCTTTCCCGCCCTGGGCTTGCCTTCCCGGTAAAAAATTTTTGCTTTTATTATTAAACAAATGTTTGATTAAATTAAACATTTGTTTAGTTTTGTGCCCTTTTTTAATAATGGCACTTACCGAAAAGCAAATACACATTATCAGGATCGCCGAGAAACTTTTTGCAGAAAAAGGCTTTAACGGCACATCGGTACGGGATATAGCCGAAGCCGCAGGGGTAAATATTGCTATGATCTCCTACTATTTCGGCTCCAAGGAAAAACTAATGCAGGCCCTGTTTGAGGAACGCACCAGCGGTATTGTTGGCCGCGTGGAAACCTTATTGAAAGTGGAGTCCCTAACGCCGTTTCAAAAGATCGAAATACTGATTGATGATTATATCGAAAGGCTGGTGGAAAAACAACAGTTCTATAAGATCATGCTGCACGAGCAGATGTTTGAAAATAATCCGGTCATCTCTACGCTGCTGAGTGAACAAAGACAGCGAAATGCCGGTATCATCGAAAAATTAATAAAAGAAGGGCAGGAGAAGGGTGCTTTTAAAAAGGGCATTGATATTGTGTTTTTGATGAATACCATGGTCGGCATTGGGCAACAAACCTTCATCAACCAGAATTTGTACAGACACTACAATAACCTGGAAGCTTTAAATCAGGAGGCGTTTTATGATTTATTGAAAAAGAAATTATCCAAGCATATTAAAGTCGTGTTTAAATCAATATTAAGTTATGAAGCGTAGAAGAGTGGAAAGATTAGTTGTTGCATTTTTTAGTGTTCTTTTATTTACAACAAAGGCGTATTCGCAGGAAAAACGGTTAACCCTTCAGGAAGCCATATCCCTCAGTGTACAAAACAGCAAACAGTTAAAAGGAAGCCAGGCAAGAATTGAAGAAGCTACGGCCGCCCTGAAAGAAGCCGTACAACGCAGGTTACCTGAAGCAAATGTATCCGGCTCTTATTTACGCCTGAATAACCCAAACGTTGACCTGAAAGTAAAAAGCAATAATGGTGGCAGTGGCGGATCCAATGGTAATGAAAGTCCTAAACCTTCGCAGGCCATGTACGGCATGGCTAATGTGTCCATGCCCCTTTTCTCAGGCTTCCGCATTAAATACGGCATTGAATCGGCAAAATACCTGGAGCAGGCCACAAAGCTGGATGCCGGGAACGACCGGGAAGAGGTCATCTTCAATACCATTGATGCCTACAATAACTTGTATAAGTCTAAAGCGGCAGTGGACCTGGTGAACGAAAACCTGCAATCGGCCCGTGAAAGAGCAACCGAGTTTTCTAACCTGGAGAAAAATGGTTTGCTGCCGCGCAATGATCTGTTAAAGGCGCAACTGCAGGTCTCCAACACGGAACTGGCCCTGTTGGATGCACAAAACAACTGGAAACTGGCCAATATCAATATGGACCTGATGTTGGGGCTACCCGAAACCACAGAATTGACGATTGACCCAACAAGTTTGAAAACTGCTGCAAGCCTGAAAGGCCTGGAGGACTATGTTCAGTCGGGGCTGCAAAGCCGTAAGGATCTTTCCGCACTTGATTCTCGTAAAAAGGCAGCCTCGTTTGCTGTGAAGGCAACCGAAGCAGAAAAATATCCGGGACTTGCCTTAACCGGTGGCTATGTGGCGCTACATGTTCCTCAGGTGTTAACCGTAACCAATGCGGTAAACATCGGCATTGGCCTACAATACAGTCTTTCTTCCCTGTGGAAGAACAAGGCCAAAGTGGAGCAGGCAGAGGCAAGAGAAAGACAAGCGGCTGCGGGCCAGGAATTGCTCGCCGATGCCATCCGTTTGCAAATCAGCCAGGCCTATCAAAACTATTTATCAAGCCAAAAGAAGATAGAGGTTTTTGAAAAAGCAGTAGAGCAGGCGTCGGAAAACTACCGCATCATAAAAAATAAATACGCCAACAGCCTGGCCACCACCACCGAACTGTTGGATGCCGATGTGGCACAATTGCAGGCAAGGATGAATTATGCCTTTGCCCAGTCTGACGCGGTAGTGGCCTACGATAAATTATTACAGTCGGCGGGCCTGTTAACGCAAACGGAAAGCAAATAAATCAACCAACAATACAAAGACGTTATGGAAGCAAGAGTTGAAACGAAACGATCTCACAAAAAAACAGAGGAACCAAAGAAAAAAAACAAGGTTTTTCCAATCATATTACTGGCCCTGATCGTGGCCGGCGGATGGTTTGGGGTTTCCAAATACATTCATTCCCTGCATCACGAAGAAACCGATAATGCACATGTGGAGGCCAATATCAGCCCGGTAATACCACGGGTTTCGGGCTATGTGGCCAATGTGCTGGTAAAGGATAACCAGCAGGTTAAAAAAGGCGATACGCTGGTGGTGCTGGATGACAGGGACCTGAAGATCAAAGTGGACCAGGCGGAAGCGGCCCTGTTAACGGCCCAAAGCAACCTGGGTGCGGCGAAAGCCTCTACCAATGCAGCCACAGCCAATATTGCCACTTCAAGAGCTTCGGTTTCTACCATTGATGCGCAGATAGAAACGGCAAAGGTAAATGTATGGCGTGCCACGCAGGATTATGACCGGTATGCCAACCTGGTCAAGGATCATTCTATTACCCAGCAACAATACGAACAGGCCCTGGCCGCAAAGCAAACGGCTGAACGGCAACTGCAGGTATTGCAGCAGCAAAAAGCGCAGGCGGCGCAGCAAACAGCAGCAGTAGCTACCCAAAGCACCGCCACCTCCTCACAAATAAATGTAGCCGGCTCCGTTATTAAGCAACGCCAGGTAGATGTGGAAGATGCAAAGCTGCATTTGTCGTATGCCGTCATCACGGCGCCTGCTGACGGATTGGTTTCAAAAGTGGGCGTGCAGCCCGGGCAGTTTGTACAGGCCGGCCAGTCGCTCTTTAGCATTGTGCTGAACGATGATATATGGGTGATCGGCAACTTTAAAGAAACGCAGTTCAATAAAATGAAGATCGGGCAGGATGTAACTGTGCATATAGATGCCTTTCCCGATCATGAGTTTGAAGCAAAGCTCACTTCCTTTTCCCCGGCCACCGGTTCCAGCTTTGCCTTGCTGCCGCCCGACAATGCCAGCGGAAACTTTGTAAAAGTGGTGCAGCGCCTGCCGGTAAAAATTGAATTTAAAAATCCGGCCGATCCGGCCATCAAACAATTAAGGGCCGGGATGAATGCTGTGGTGGATGTGCATTTGTAATTCCCCCTGTCCCCCTAAAGGGGAGACTTAGGTCGGGTAGGCTTTACTTGTTCAATCAGTTCTTTAAATACAAAGTTTATGATTGTGTAGTCAGCAGCAGAATATCTATTAAACTTCTGTTGCGTTGCGTCCGACTACTGGCGGATCGCACTCTTGTGCTTATGAAAATTTATTGAGCAATTTATTAAACCAACATTGCTCTTCAAATAAAAACAATGTCAGAACAAAATAAAGAAGGTGCAAGCCTAAGTCTCCCCTTTAGGGGGACAGGGGGCTTGGTTGAATACGGTGCCAGGCGGGTGATTGTGACCATTACAGCCATCATCTGCGCCTTGCTGGAAATTGTGGACACCACCATTGTGAATGTGGCGCTGAACGATATGCGGGGCAACCTGGGCGCCACCATGACCGAGGTAGGCTGGGTGATTACGGCCTACGCCATCGGTAATGTGATCATTGTGCCGATGACAAGCTGGCTTTCGCAACAGTTTGGACGCCGCAATTATTTTGCTGCCTCCATCATGATCTTTACCATTTTTTCTTTTTTGTGCGGTAACGCCAACGGCATTTGGGAGCTGGTGGCTTTTCGTTTTTTGCAGGGTATCGGGGGCGGTGCTTTGCTGGTAACTTCCCAAACCATTATCACTGAAAGTTATCCGCCCGAGAAACGCGGCATGGCCCAGGCTATTTATGGCCTGGGGGTGATCATTGGTCCTACATTAGGCCCGCCGCTGGGTGGTTATATCGTTGATAATTTTACATGGCCTTATATTTTTTACATTAATATTCCTATTGGCATCATTGCCACCTTGCTCACGTTGCAATTTGTCCGCAGCCCCCGGTATTCCGAAAAAAGTAAAACCAAAGATGTTGACTGGCTCGGCATTGCCCTGTTGGCGGTAGCCGTTGGCTCTTTGCAATACGTTTTGGAAAAAGGGCATGACGAGGATTGGTTTAACAGCGGTGTCATTATTTTCCTGGCGGTAACGGCTATTTTTGGATTGTTCTTTTTTATCTGGCGGGAACTTTCCTTCAGAAACCCGATTGTAGAATTACGGGTGTTGAAAAACGGGAACCTTCGGGTTGGAACCATTCTTTCATTCATTATGGGTTTTGGCCTTTACGGTTCCACTTTTATCATTCCTTTATACACGCAGGCTACCCTGGGCTGGACCGCCCAACAATCGGGCATGCTGATGATACCCGCGGCCCTGACCACGGCATTTATGATGCCCATTATCGGGCAGTTGCTGCAAAAAGGGGTAAAGCAGCAATACCTGGTAGCCCTGGGCATGTTGTTGTTTTTCGTTTACAGCTTTTGGGGGTATAAGATCATTTCGCCCGATACAGGAAAGGAGGATTTTTTCTGGATGCTGATTGTAAGAGGTATGGGAATGGGCATGTTGTTCATTCCGGTTACAACCCTTGCCTTGTCAACATTGAAAGGCCAGCAAATTGGCCAGGGAGCAGCTTTTACCGGAATGATGCGCCAGCTGGGAGGGTCCTTTGGCGTAGCGGTCATTACCACTTACCTGGCACAAAAAAACATGGTGCACCGAAGCGACCTGGTATCCCATTTAAATGTAAATGACCTGGATGTGCAAAACCGTGTTAGCGCCATGCAGCATGCGTTCATGGCAAAGGGAATGACACCGGATGTAGCGCTGAACGCAGCTTATAAAGCACTGGATTACACGGTGATGAAACAAGCTTCCGTGCTTTCTTATATGGATGCGTTTTTAGGTCTTGGGCTTATGTTTTTGGTTTGCATTCCTTTTGTGCTGATGGTAAAAGGAAGCAAGGGAAAGAAAGTGGATCTGTCGGAGGCAATGCATTAAAAGGTAAGTGGTGAATGGTGAGTGGTGAGAGGGAAAGCCGGTTTGACAATTGACAATTAACCATTGACAATGGTTCCTACCGCGTTGGCTTAAAATCAGTAATAGAAAGAATGGTTTTGCAAAAATTATATTCTACCGGGTCGTTGGAACAAACAATGACCAGGCGTTCCTTGCAGTAATCGTTGATCAGTGTATGGTATAACTGGATTCCTTTTTCATCGAGGTTGCTGCAGGGTTCATCGAGCAGCACAATAGCCGTTTCTGAAAAAATGGTCTGGGCCAGCTTTACTCTTTGTTTCATGCCCGAAGAGTAATAGCGTATCTGTTTGTTAGCGGCTTTCTCCAAACCTAACACTTCTATGATCTTTTTAATGGAGAAGCCGGGGATGAATGGTTTAAACTGGTTGTGAAATTGAAGAAACTCCGTTACCGTCAGTTCTTCAATTACATCCAGGTAAGGAGCGCAAAAAGAGGTGTGCTGATAGGTATTTTCTCCTGTCAGCTGCCACCTTTCATCTGTCATCTCTATCGTTCCTTCACTAAGCTGCAGCATACCGCCCAGGCTTTGCAGCAGGGTTGATTTTCCCGAGCCGTTAGGCCCGGTTATGGCATACCCGTTGCCGGAGGTAAATTCCAGATCGGCACGACGAAAGATCCATTCACGGTTAAAACGTTTACCCGCGTTGGAAAGTTTAATCTTCATCTACGCCATTTTTTGAGTAGCGTTTAATGATACCGATTTTTGACTCCTGTACAAATTGAAGAATACCGGCCTTGGTTTCATTGTCAGGCACACCTTTTTTAATAAGATCCACCGCCGTAGAGGTGCTGTGATTCCCCACAAACAACGTGTGGTAGATCTTGGAAATGGTATCGATCTTTTCCTGCGGAAATCCTCTTCTTTGCAAGCCCACAATATTCAGTCCCATATAACACATAGGTTCACGGGCTGCTTTTACATACGGAGGGACGTCTTTACGGATAACCGTATGCCCGGCCACATAGGTATGGGCGCCAATACGGGTGAACTGGTGAGCACCGGCCAGTCCGCCAATGATGGCATAATCGCCAATGTCCACATGCCCGGCCAGTTGAACCGCATTGGCAAGAATAACATGATTGCCCACCGTACAATCATGGGCTACGTGGGCATAGGCCATCAGCAGGCAATTGCTGCCCACTACTGTCTTCCATTTATCTTTTGTGCCGCGGTTTACGGTAACACACTCCCTGATGGTGGTGTTGTCGCCAATTTCTGCGGTGGTTTCTTCTCCTATAAATTTCAGGTCCTGCGGAATGCTGCCAATGACAGCGCCGGGAAAGATCCGGCAGTTTTTTCCGATTTTGCTGTAGGACATGATGATAGCATGCGACATGATGTGTGTGCCATCGCCGATGGTAACATTGTCATGAATGACAGCGAAAGGATCAATAGTAACGTTGTTGCCCAGTTTTACATTTGGATGGATGGACGCCAGTGGTGAGATCATAGTTTGACTTTGGGTTTCTTTACAATTTGAGCAACCATTTCGGCTTCAGCCGCAATTTTATCGCCGACAAAAATAGTTCCTTTCATTTCACAAATACCACGACGCACAGGATTGATCAACTCCATTTTAAGAAGCAGGGTGTCACCTGGTACCACTTTTTGTTTGAACTTACAATGATCAATTTTTAAAAAATAAGTATCGTAGTCATGATCCGGATCATCGGGTATGGTTAGTATGCCGCCGGTTTGAGCCAGGGCTTCTACCTGCAACACACCGGGCATTACACAGTTGCCCGGAAAGTGCCCCTGGAAATAAGGTTCGTTGTACGTAACGTTCTTAACCGCTATCACATGTTTTTCCGAGAGCTCAATTACTTTATCAATCAATAAGAACGGGTAACGGTGCGGCAATTTTTTTTCTATGGCATGCACATCAAAAATGGGAGGCTTGCTGGCATCGTATTCAGGAAACTGCTGTTTGTGTTTGTACTTTTTTATATGCTCCTTGATCTTCCTGGCAAATTCAACATTGCTGGAATGCCCCGGCCTGTTGGCTATAATATGTGCTTTAAAAGGAAAGCCAACCAACGCCAGGTCGCCAATCACGTCCAATAATTTATGGCGTGCAGGCTCATTGGGAAACCGCAGGTCCAGGTTGTTCAGGATACCGCCTTCATTCACCTTCACGTCTTCTTTTTTGAACACTTTTGAAATGCGCTTCACCTGCTCCTCGGTCACTGGTTTGTCCACTACCACAATAGCATTGTTGATATCGCCGCCTTTAATCAGGTTGTTGTTAAGCAGGTATTCCAGTTCATGAAAAAAGGAAAACGTGCGGCATGGCGCTATCTGCTCGTCAAAATCAGAAAGATGTTTGAGGGACGCATGTTGGGTGCCCAGCACCGGCGAGTTAAAATCAATCAGGGTGTTAATGCGGAACTCCTGGTAGGGCAGGGCCACCATTTCCACTTTTTTCTGATCGTCGGTAAAACTAATATTGTGCTGAAGCGTGTAATAGATCTTTGGCGCATCCTGCTTCCGAACGCCGGCCTGCTTAATGATTTGCACAAAAGGAGCGGCACTTCCATCTAAAATCGGCACCTCAGCCCCTGTGATTTCAATGCAAACATTATCCACCATGTTGCCTACCAGGGCCGCCAGTAAGTGTTCAATGGTGCTCACCCTGGCGCCGTTGGCTTCAATGGTAGTGCTCCGGGTGGTATCTACCACATTATCCACATCCGCCTTCACCGTGGGGGTGTTGGGAAGGTCAATTCTTTTAAAGACAATTCCTGTATTGGGTTCGGCTGGTTTCAGGGTCATTTCCACGGTTTGACCGGTATGAATTCCCACGCCGCTGATCCGGGCTTCGGAAGCCAGTGTATGCTGAAAATCAGACAAAATATTGGACGACTGCATTCGGCGAAAGTATGAAACAATCTTACTACAATCCAAAACCGGCAAAGGGAAAACCGGCAAACCGGCCGTTTAAAATATGACCAAACTGTGAGATTGCGGCCCTCCCGGTTACGGTTTATGAAGTACATTTGCAACCTCCGATGCAATATTTAATGACTTCTGGTGGTTTGGCGCCTGAACATTTGGGTTTGAAGGCCGATCTTGTTTTTGAAACAAGCCGGCAGATACCCGGTTCGGTTCAGTATTCTATTAAGCGCTATGCCCGTCCACAAAACTGGATGGGTGACGATGTGGGTGTTTTAAAATACCATTACGAACCTTCCCGGCCGGAGCGCAATCACCTGGAATTAAAATTTTGTGTGATCGGCAATATGTATTGCCGTAAATATCAAACAGAATGTAACCAATGCAAGGTGCATGCCTCTGTTAACTGCGGGGAAAAAGTGGAAAGTGTGGATATGTTAAGCTTTGTCTTTTCCTCAACACTTTTGGAGCAGTTTGTCAAATCAAGGATCAGCGATAATACGGTAAGCGAGGATCTGCTGTCCTTTAAACACCAGGCTTCTTTTAGCAAATCGCTTTCTCTGTGCGGCCGCACAAAAATGGTTTTGGAAGGGCTGCTCAATCATAATTACTCCGACAGCCTTGAAAACATTTATGTGAATGCCCAAACGCAAATGCTTTTGCTTTATAGTTTGGATTGCATGGATGAAAAGGTGATTGATGTGATCAACTGTAAGTTCCTGGCGAATGAAGCCGACCGCGAAAAGATCATCAGGGCAAGGGAAATTCTGCTGCAGCATATTGGCGAGCCTGTTACCATTAAAGAATTGAGCCGGAAGGTGGCGATGAATGAATGCTACCTTAAAAAAGGCTTTAAGGAAATGTTCGGCACCACCATTTTCGATTTTTACCAAAGCCAGCGGATGGAACACGCCAAATATTTATTGTATGAAAAAGGCCTGACCGTTACAGAAGTATCGGTGTTGCTGGGCTATTCTTCCATCTCGCATTTTTCTACTGCCTTTAAAAAGCACACGGGGTTGAAGCCTTGTGAGTTATTGCTTCGATAACATTTTATAGTTCAGCCCATGTTTTCCGTTATTGCAGGTACTGTTTTATTAGCCATGGTTCATGCCCTGATACCTAACCACTGGTTACCATTGGTGGCGGTGGCAAGGGCCGAACAATGGAAACAAAAAGATGTGACCCTGATCACTTTTATGGCCGCCTCGGCCCATGTGCTGGGCACGGTGGCTCTTGGCCTGGTGTTGGGAACCATAGGAAAAGAATTGCAACAGGAATACGGCAATATTATTTACGTGGTATCTTCTATCTTATTAATTGTTTTTGGCCTGATTTACTATACCGTCAATCTTCCGCATCACCATCACAGTTCTCAAAAAGATGTAGCACAATACAAGCGGACCCGCGGAAAATGGATACTGATCTTTATTGTCATGATGTTCCTTTCGCCCTGCCTGGAAGTAGAAAGCCTGTTCCTTTCCGCCGGTGCTTACGGAATGGGACTGGTGGGTTTATTATCGGTGATCTATGCCATCGTCAGTATTTCGGGCATTTTGCTGCTGGTGAATTTGGGCTACCGGGGCGTTAATTTATTGAGTGCTCATTTTATTGAGCACAATGAAAAAAGGATCAGTGGGATTGTGTTGATCCTGGTGGGCATTGTTTCTTTCTTTTTGCATTAATGAATATTTCCTGGAACCAGCATCCTCATTAGGTAGTTTGAACAGGGGCTTAGCTTCGCTCTCTTTCAAGATGTTGTTCTAAATTTTTCAGTCAACAAATCATCTCCTATCTTCAAAGCATGATAAAGAAACAAAAGCTGCAGCTTTTTGACCTGACCATGATCGTTATAAGTTTTGTGATAGGGATGGGTATCTTTCGTACGCCCGTCAATGTAGCAGCAGCCACTCCTACACCCTTTCTCTTTTATTTATGCTGGATTGCCGGTGGCCTTGTGGCTTTGTGCGGCGCCCTTACGTACGCCGAGATCGGCTCTAGATTGCCGGTGACAGGTGGTTACTATAAAGTGTTTGCCTATGCCTACCATCCTTCCATCGCCTTTGCCATCAACTGCATTATTCTTGTTTCCAATGCGGCTTCCTGTGCAGCGGTTGCTTTGGTGGGCAGTGAGTACATTTCAAGTGTGCTGATTCCGGCTTCAAGGGATCTCGCTTATATGAGTGTAGCCGGTAATGCAGAATTTGTAAAAACCATACAGGTCGCCATTGCGCTGGTGGCCATCATCCTCTTTTATATTGTGAACATGTTAGGCCTGCGCATGAGTGCAAAAACACAATCAGTGTTAATGATCATCAAGATTGGAATGGTGCTTTTATTAATTGCGCCTTTGTTTTTTGCCACGAACGATTCTGTTGCTGTTACCACATTGGCAAGCGAGGGGGTAAGTCCTGCGTTGAGAGAATATATCAAGGCCTTTGGTATTGGCTTGGTGGCGGTAAGTTTTAGCTATGGCGGTTATCAGCAAACCATCAATTTCGGCGAAGAAGTAGAAAGGCCAAGCCGTAACATACCAAGAGGGATCTTCATTGGCATCTTTGTTATCATCTCCTTATACCTCCTCATTAACTATGCGTATGTAAAAGTGATTGGCTTTGAAGAGTTGAAAAAGAGCAACAATATTGCGGCCATCATGGCTTCCAAAATATTTGGCGAACAGGCGGAGCGTATCTTATCCGTTTTGCTTTTTTTGGGTGTGCTGGCCTATGTGAATGCTGTATTATTAAGTAATCCGCGGGTGATGTATGCAATGGGCGAGGACAAGATTCTTCCGCCGGCATTTGCCAAACGAAACAAAAGACAAGTGCTTACCTTATCGTTAACGGTATTTGCGGCGGCAGCGGCTGTGATTGTTTTTTGGGCAAGGGCTTTCGATAAGATATTAAGCTTTACGATCTTTCTTGACAGCTTTGGCATGGCGCTTTCTGCCGCCAGCATTTTTATCATCCGCAAGCGAACCGCTCATTTGAATGGAACAGGCATTTTTAGTATGAAGCTGTATCCTTTGCTACCGCTCATTTTTATTCTTGCCTATATATTTGTGGCGATCAGCATTGCCCTGGATTACGAGAATAATGATTATGCGGCCCTGATTGGCATTGGTGTTTTGGCATTTTTTACAGGCCTTTATTTTATCGTGAAAGCCATCAGACATTCTTCGCAAAAAAACTAATATGGATCTATCCTACATCATCAACGAATTGGCCGAGGACAGGGAAAACTATTTCAATGCCATTGCCCCGCCCATAGTGCAAACCAGCAATTTTGCCTTTAAAAAAGTAGCGGACCTGCGCCAGGCTTTTGAAGATGAAATGGGTGGATATTTATACAGCCGCGGACTGAATCCCACCGTGGATATTCTTCGTAAAAAACTGGCGGCCCTGGATGGCGCTGAAGATTGCCTGGTGTTTGGAAGCGGTGCTGCCGCCATCTTTGCCGGCGTGCTGGCCAATGTAAAAGCCGGCGATCATATTGTTTCGGTTCGCAGTCCCTATACCTGGGCGCAAAAAATGTTCGATGTGATTCTTCCCCGCTTTGGCGTTACCACTACTTATGTGGATGGAAGGGACACTAAAAACTTCGAAGCCGCTATCAAGCCTTACACAGCGCTGATCTATCTGGAGTCGCCCAATTCATGGACCTATGAATTGCAAAACTTAAAAGAAGTAGCGGCCCTGGCGAAGTCGAAGAATATCGTCACCATGATTGACAACAGCTATTGCACACCGCTTTATCAACGGCCCATAGAACTGGGTATTGACCTGAGCATGCAAACGGCCACCAAATATATCAGTGGGCACAGCGATACGCTGGGCGGTGTTTTATCGGGCTCCCATGCCATGATCAAAAGGATCTTCGACAGCGAATACTTAAATGTAGGCAGCGGTATTTCTCCTTTCAATGCCTGGCTGCTGATCCGCGGACTAAGGACACTGCCGGCCCGCCTGGAGAAAATAACAAGAACCACTACCGAGGTTATTTCATTTTTAAAATCGCATCCCAAAGTGGACCAGGTTATTTTTCCGCTGGACGAATCCTTTCCGCAGTATAGTCTTGCCAGAGAACAAATGAGCGGCGCCTGCGGATTGTTTACTTTTTCATTGAAGAACGGAACGATGGATTCCATTACAAAGTTTTGTGAGTCCATGAAGCATTTCTTAATGGCGGTAAGCTGGGGCGGACATGAATCCCTCATTCTTCCCAAATGTGCAGGCATTCGGCCCGAAAATTTTGATGCGAACAACATCGAACATCAATACATCCGCCTGTACACAGGATTGGAAGAACCGTCTTACCTGATTAATGATCTGAAGCAAGGATTGGAAAGTTTATAGTTTATGATTTATGGTTTTGAAAAAGGCGCCTCTGAAATCACCTAACCTTTAAACCCTAACCCCCTAAACTCTAAACCTTCCCAAACCTTTCACCATATCAACCTGTCAACTTACTTTTACAATCATGAAGCGACCCTTTCTAAGCTTATTTCTTTTGCTGGCAGCAAGCACCTTTTTAAAAGCACAGGATAAATGGGATCTGCAACGTTGTGTGCTCTATGCCATGACGAATAATATTTCTGTAAAGCAGGCCGACGTTCAGGCCCGCATTACAGCATTGCAATTAAAGCTTAGTCAGGCCGGCCATTATCCCAATCTTGGCTTTTCGGCAAACGGGGGCTATAATTTCGGCCGCTCGGTAAACCCCGCTACCAACTCCTTTGAAAACCAAAGTATTTTTTTCAGCAATTTCCAGCTGCAGTCCAGCGTCAATTTATTCAACTGGTTCTCGCAACGCTATACCATTCAGGCCAGCGAACTGGATAAGAAAGCCGCAGATGCCGCTAGCGATAAAGCCCGGAATGATATTGCCTTAAATGTGGCCGTGGCTTATTTGCAAACCCTGCTGGCCAATGAACAGGTAGAGATCAGCAGCATCCAGATCCAGCAAACCACGTCGCAGTTAGCGAACATAAGAAAGCAGGTGGCCGCCGGCGCCCTGCCCGAGCTGAATGCGGTGGAACTGGAAGCCCAGCTGGCAAGAGACAGCGCCACGTATATAGGAACCCAGGCTACGTACCAACAAAACCTTATCCAGTTAAAAGCCTTACTCAACCTGGACATGGCGGTGCCTTTCGATATTGAAAAACCGGATGTAAGTTCCATTCCGGTGGAGAGCCTGGCGGATCTGCAACCGGCCCTGGTGTACCAGCAGGCGTTGAAAAACCTGCCGCAGCAAAGAGTCAATGAGTTTCGCTACCAGGCGGCTTTAAAAAACATTCAGGTGGCGAAGGCCTCTATGTTTCCAACGCTTTCCGCGTTTGCCAATGTAGGCTCCCGGTATTCAAGCTTGTTTCCCGACCAGGAAAATGTGGTGGTAACACCCAACGGCAAGGCGGATACCCTGGGCGTTGTGGAGATAGCGCCGGGTACGATACGCTATGCCGTGCGGCCGGGGTTTACTGTGGCTACCAGGAATACACCTTTTGGCCGCCAGCTTTTTAATGTCAATCTTAGCCAGGCCATTGGCCTCAACCTGTCTATTCCCATTTTTAACAACCGCCAGTTGCGCACCAACTGGGACAGGGCTAAGCTGAATGCAGAAAGCATTCGTCTGCAGGCGGAAGGGGACAACCTGACCTTGCAGCAGGATATTTACACGGCGTATACCAATGCGGTGAATGCACAACAACGGCATATGGCTGCGCAGAAAGGAGTGGAAGCCGCCGAAAGAGCTTTTAGCTTTTCACAAAAAAGATACAATGTGGGTCTTTTGCAAACTATTGAATTGATCACTAATCAAAATAATTTGTACCGGTCAAAACTGGATGCTTTGGCCGCGCAATACGAATTTGTGTTTCGCATGAAATTACTGGAGTTCTATAAAGGCCAGGGAATGAAATTGTAAAGGCTGGTCTACGCCAGGCAAAGATTTTACTGGCAGTTAGTTCTTTAAAATAGGTTGAATGATTGTTTAACCGGCAATAGTGCTGCTATACAGCTTTCGTTGTGTCACTCACTTGTGCGTCCGGTAATGCTATTCAACTGGCAGGTTTCACGCAAAGACGCCAAGTGAAAACGACGCAAAGATTTCAATTTCCTTTATTGCTTTGCTCCTTTGCGTCTTTGCGTGAAATAAAAAAGCTGATGAGAATTATTGCAGCTGAAGTGTGCGACGCAAGGAACGATAAACAGAATTACAAAAGCCGGCAACATAAAAATTAAGTTAGTAACACTGACTAGACGAACGATTTAAAATATTTTATACTCTTGGTATGAACAAAACAGTTAAATGGATATTGATTGGATTAGGCGCCCTGATCCTTCTTTTTGTCGTGGCAAAAGTTTTCGGCGGGCCTTCTGATAACGGAATTAAAGTAACGACTGAAAAGGCGCAGAAACGAACCATTATTGAAACCGTAACCGCCAGCGGCAAGGTCTATCCCGAAGTGGAAGTAAAGATCAGCCCGGATATTTCGGGTGAAATAACCGAGCTGAATGTAGCGGAAGGCGATAGCGTGAAAAAAGGCCAGGTGCTGGCCAGGATCTATGCCGATATTTATTCTTCGCAACGCGATGAAGCGGCGGCCCGGGTGGCGCAGTCGCAGGCTACCGTGGCCAACAGCCAGGCCGCTTTGCAGGCATTGAAAGCACAACTGGAGCAGGATAAACTTTCTTACAACCGTAATAAAGACCTGTATGATCAGAAGGTCATTTCCAAGGCAGAATTTGAACAATACGAAACAAAATACCGCACCTCGCAGGCGCAGTACGATGCGGCCCTGCAAAACATCAGGAGCCTGCAGGCCGGCACCCAAAGCAGCCGCACCAGTTTGGAAGCCGCCAACAAAAACCTGGGCCGAACCACACTTACAGCACCTATGGATGGAGTGATCTCTTCGCTTAGTGTAAAAAAAGGCGAACGGGTGGCAGGTAACAGTTTTAACGTGGGCACCGAAATGATGCGGGTGGCTAATATGAGCTCTTTGGAAGTACGGGTGGATGTAGGAGAAAATGATATTGTAAAAGTGAGCATCGGCGATTCGGCCGATGTGGAAGTGGAAGCCTACAATAAAAGAAAGTTCAAAGGCATTGTAACACAAATTGCCAGCAGTACCAAAACCGGAGCGGCGGCGCTGACTTCCTCCAACGATGTAACCAATTATGAAGTGCATATACGCCTTGATCCTTCTTCCTACCAGGATTTGATTGATCCCGCCAGGCCAAAGAAATTTCCTTTCCGTCCGGGTATGAATGCCAGTGCAGATATTAAAACAAAAAGAAAGGACAACGTGGTAAGTGTGCCCATTGCCTCCGTGGCGGCCCGGGTAAAAGGAAGCGAAACCAATATTGAGGAGAAGAAAAAGGAGCAGAAGAAGAAAAACACTGGTGATAATGGCGACGACGATGCTAAAGCAGTAGTGAGCAGCGATGAACTGGAAGAAGTGGTTTTTATTGTGACCGCTGACAATAAGGTTGAAAAACGGGTAGTGACCACAGGCATACAGGATATTAACAATATTGAAATTACAAGCGGACTGAAAGAAGGCGAACAAGTGGTGACCGGTCCTTATAATGCGGTTAGCAAAACCTTAAAAACCGGCGATAAAATTCAAACTGGTGGCGCAGGATAAATTGTTTGAAAAATAAAATAAGTAAAAAGTCAAAAGTAAAAATTCAAAACAGGGTCTGACGATCATAGGGTTCCTTTTTACTTTTTAATTTTGACTTTTGAATTTTCATGCACTTTCAACGCTAACCTATAACTTCTAAACTCTAAACCCTGAAACAACCATTTAACATAGGCGTCATTGGCAACGGCAGCTGGGCAACGGCACTGGTAAAAATAGTGACCGACAACGGGCAAACAGTGAACTGGTGGGTACGCAATACCACTTCCATTGACTATATAAAACGACGCCGGCATAATCCCAACTATTTGAGCTCGGCTTATTTCGATACTTCTTTATTGAACTTGCAGAATGATGTGCAGCAAGTGGTAAACAGCTTCCGATCTTTTGGTGCTGGCGGTGCCCTCGGCTTATATTCTGGATGTATTGAACGCAATCAATAAGGAATCGCTGAAGGATAAAAAAATACTTTCTGCCATTAAGGGGCTGGTGCCCGGCGAAGACGTGTTGCTCAATGAATATTTGAATAGGCAATTTCGGCGTGCCGCTGCAAAATTATTTTGCCGTGCTGGGTCCCTGTCATGCGGAAGAAGTGGCGGCTGAAAAGCTTTCCTACCTTACGTTTTCCGGGACAGATGAAACCGTAGCCGGCGACCTTGCAGCGCTTTTTAAAACGCCGTACATCAACACTATCGTAAACAACGATATTGTGGGCGTGCAGTATGCAGCGGTCCTTAAAAATATTTATGCCCTGGGCGCCGGCATTGCCCACGGGCTGGAATACGGCGATAACTTTCTAAGTGTCTATATTGCCAACAGTGCCGATGAAATGGCCGGCTTTCTGCGCAAGGTGGGCGCCCAGCACATGGTGGTGGGAGAGCACCAGAAAACAGACCCACTCACGCATAAAAAAGACATCAACTACGCCGCCTCTGTTTATCTGGGCGACCTGCTGGTTACCTGCTATTCGCTTTACAGCCGCAACCGCACCTTTGGTAACATGATTGGTAAGGGTTATACGGTGCAATCGGCCCAACTGGAAATGAACATGGTGGCCGAGGGTTACTATGCTTCCAAATGCATTTACAACATCAATAAAAAAATAGGCGCCGATATTCCCATTGCCGAAACGATTTATAAAATTTTATGGGAGCGGCTGCAGGCGGAGGAAGGGTTCAGAAGGGTGGAAGAGGTGTTGGTGTGAGAAATGGCCCTTGATTAAATGATACCAAGCTGGTTTCAGGTTTATCAAATGCTACTGTCCATAGTCAATGGTGAATGGTCAATAGAAAATCACAGATTGATGACGGGTTGGTATGAATTCAAATCATATTTCGGATGGAATTAATCATTCCTTCAGAAAACAGGCTCAATTCATTTTAAAAATAGTCGTGCAATCATTATCTGTTAGCGGTACTGCTACTTAAATCAGCGACTGTTATAACAACCGTTTCGCTTACTGCTTTCAGCCGATTGTCGTTCGTTAAGAAATAGTTGGCTCCCACTTCAATGGAAGTAGCAAGTTGAATAGCATCTGGCGTCCTGAAGCTATATTTTGCTCTTAGTCGTGCAGCAGTTTCAGAAATGGAAGATGTTACATCAAAGACTTCTATGCCTGGCGCTTTGGTCAGTATATTTCGATACTGTTCGGCAATATCAGGCTTGTTTTCTCTTAAAGGTTTCACCAAAACCTCAAGAAGTGTTATAGAAGAAGTAATAAAAGAAAAGTTGCCTTTGTCGTTGAGGTCAAAAAGTTCTAGAAGAATGTTTTGATATTCGCTATGTCCTTCAATGAAATAAATGAGCGGAGCAGTGTCCAGAAAAACAACTTTTGAAGAGAATCCTTGGATTACCATTGCCTCTCCTCGTCAATGTAATTGTTAATATCATCAACGTTTCCCCAAATCTCACTGCCCAAACCCGAAAGATTGGACAGGCGCAATGAAGTGTTCTTTGTTACTTCCGATTTTTTTAGCAAAAGCACAAGACGTTGAAGAAGATTAAGCTGGTCTTCCTTGTCAAGTTGTTTCACCTGAGAAAGTATGTCGTTTATGTTTAATGATGCGGCCATAAATTCTAAATCATAAAGTTAAGGAAAAGCCCATAAAGCATTGCCGGTAACGAACAAGTATGGATGATGGTGGGGTATATAAAAAAACTCTCCTAGCAACCGATGCTAAATTTACAATTAAAAACTTGATTATTAATACTACTGCCCGGCGATCTCCGTCAGTTGATTATGAGCTGGGATTTGTATTGCTGATTATTGCATTTCCATCAAGCCTAATTGCACAACACCTTTTGTTGGCAGGCAACTGGGCTTTCAGTGATTCTTTTATTTTTTTGTCCTGGTAAATGATACAACTGTTCTTACTATATCTTTTGGAAATATTTATACCCCGAATTGTCTCAAATGATGATCCAGGTGCTTCCATTGGAAGACCGCCCATTCTTCAGGCGTGAACCTGCCGAAAAAAGGGTGGGGATGAGTAGTGCACCCGGAGGACCCTCCCTCAAAAAACTTTGTAACAGATGCTTTTGTTTTTGATCTTTCCTCCTCAAAATTGCGGTCGTCTTTAAAGATGTAGCTTTTATCGGTCGGGGAATTTTTACGGAATGGTTTGGCACCAAGCACCATAGGTTTCAGCAAAGTACCTATGATCCTGCCAATGAAAAGCCTTTTTATAAAGTTCCCGCCCATCGCTGTTTCTAAAGAAACATTACAATGTGCCAGCATTTGGGCTGCGTTCATTTTCCCCCATTGTCTTTGGGAACCGGCGGTCAGTTTGTCAATGCGTTGCAGGATTTGAGAAACGTCCGGTTGGTTAAACAAGTTGTTCATTTGGCGCTGTGTTATAATTTGTTAAAAGCTATTTTGGCAAGAGCCTGGGCAATAATTGTTGAGCAGAACGCAAATGTAATATTGATTTAGAATAGCAACCCTATTTTGACTGAGGCAATGCCTGAACGCTAACCCGAATTTGAAACTATCTCCTCGCACAAAGCTTCGTTCCTTTTGTCAATCAATTTGGTTATGTCTATCGTCATACTTGCTTTACCGTTGTTACACACACATACATACGCTACTTTTACGATTAAGCAATTCCGTTTAAAGTCTGGGTCTGCACCTTTTCCTTTCGTAAGAGGACAATAGCCAGTACCACAATCCAAAGCATGAAAGCGGCAATGTTGATGCGTTCCCAAAGTCCTAAATGAGGTGTGGGCAGATTTGCCCGGATACCAGGGGACTCTACTCCAATCAAAATTCCAAATATGATAAAAACCACAAAAGTCAAGATGGTATAAAGACGGAACTGTTTTCCTAATGCTGCTGCCCCGAATCCCATTACCAGCATATTGAAGACAAGAGTGATCATCGCCCAAACAATATGCAGGGTATCGCTGAGCGTTCCTCCGCCGGCAGCTATTACTTCACGCAGGTGCATGGGGGGCCAGTAGAAATTCATGACAGCGTAAACAATAAGTAGCTGTCCCATAATACGTAAGTGCCGGCTTCCTCCGGCTGCTTTCAGAACACCCCATCCAAAGGCCATCAGAAGCAGGGGATACATCGTGGCTAATAGCACCCATAACACTCTTGTCGGAGCTCCTGTTGCAGATAGTTCGCTGATCGTTTGAGTTACGGAACTATAGCCCCGGTACTGCACAGGCACGAAAATATTTATGGCCAGATACCATAGCGAAGAGAGTATGCCACAGGTTAGCAAAACTTTTCGCATCATCAGTGTATCATGACGCAAAACAATTAACGGGATCGTTACTACCCAGCCAAGCAAAACAGGTATTCCCCACATTGCGTGCAACCAGTGCAGTTGCTGTAGAATGATAATTTCAACAAAGAACCAAATGAATAATCCTCCCATAGCGAGACCGGCCATGTACCAGTCGGAAGGCCTTCCGCGAAGGACCGAAATAAAAGCAAGCACATTCAGGATCCCTAATCCAAAGAGGATGATGCCGGGAATAAGGAAATCAGGGAAGGCGCCATGCATTATGTCAACCGGCATGTCCATATATCGGCCGTCCGGTGCGGCAATAAGAAGGCTGCCGCCTACCAGGCAGCCTGCAGCTTCATAGCCAAGAACGGTGAGAAGCATGATCCGCTGCCATTGGAGTTGGCCAGTGCTCTTTTGTTCCTGCATTTGTTTGTTGGAGTATGCAGCGTACTCTATTGTTGTTTGCATTTTGATATTAGTTTATAGTAACCGTTTCATTGACTTATTCATTTCTTCTGCTACCATCTTCTGCTTCCCAGTGATAGTAGTTTGTAGTGCCAGGAAGCGTTCTACATCAAAAAATGCTGTATGTGCCGAAGGTGATCTTTTGGGAAGAATAAGATCAAAAGCATGATCGGTCTGTGGCAGAATATGTATTATCGTTTTCACATTTTTATTGGTTAAACGAACGTGTAAGATGCGGGTTGATTTCACGGGGGCCATTAAGTCATGTTCACCATGTATCAACAAGGTGGGTGGACAATCAGAATCCACATGCGTGACAGGCGAGAAGAGAGCATAGCGCTCAGGACACTCATCAGGATGCCCTCCTAAAAGAGTCGCGAAAGCTCCTGCATTTTCAAAGTCTTTGTCAAAACCAAGGCGGTGATAATCATTCCCCATTTTTTTAATTATCCATCGGGGCATTTGAGTGGGGACAGTTTTTTTTGGTCTGCCGGGAATGGAACGGGTGGTGAGATGTTGATTCATGTGATAATACATTGCCTTCAAATCCGTGGGTCCATACATGGAAATCACCGCACATACGCTTAGGTCGTTCCCTTCCAGTTCTTTTGGGGTAAACATCGGATTGTTGGCAGTGTAGGCAGCCATCAGGGCAAGATGTCCACCGGCAGAGCCACCACCTACAACGATGCGATTGGGATTTACTCCGTAACTGTCTGCATTTTCCTTTATCCAAACGATAGCTCGCTTTACATCGTTTATCATTCCCATCATGTCTGTTTCAGGAGCAAGCCGGTAAGCCACATCCATGATCAAATGTCCTTGCGCAGCCAGGTGACTAAAAAATGGGCGGGTACCTAAATCTTTGTCGAGAAGATACCAGGCACTGCCGTGCAGATAAATAAAAGCCAAACCTGAAGGCGGAACATTTGAAGGTGGTTGCCACACATCACACAAAAGTTTCCGATCGGTGCCAGGAATGGTTGCAAATGAAATGTTCGGCTCCATACGTGGCTTTGGAACAACAGGTAAGCTTGCTATTGTTCGTGATGGAAGAAAGTGCTGCTTTTGTTGTGCACTTATACTGTCTTTCCAATGTAAGCCAAAAGCCTGTTCAAAGCTGCCTGAAGGCCCAGGCGGTCGCGTAACTCTGTATATGTATGTGGAAAAAATCAAAACGTCATAAATGCCAATGAAACTAATAAATGCAGAACCTGTTGACAGTCCCACGATGATAGCCAACACACCAGTGAAAGCAAGCCACTGTGCTAATGCAGAGACATACAATTTTATGAGCCACAACATCGGCGCAGGCCAGCGCAAGCGGAGGAAAAGCGGAATGCTCAGTAGTGCAGCCAATCCGGCGGAAACACCAACAAGGATTTGAATAATTAGTTTTATGACTACCATGAGCGTTATTGTTTGTTATACAAATAATACACTCAATCCAAAAGCTAATGCCCTATAAAACTAATGAGATAAGAAAATACCAGCTATGATAATTATCATTAAATAAGGTGATTGAAGTTAAGGAATTTGGTGAACGTGGATGAGGCTAAAGGGTGGCGATATCACAATCTTCAGCTTTAGATTAATTCTCCCAAAGCTTCAATTTACAGAGTCGTCAAAGAGTGGCGTAAAACGTTGACGGTTTGCTGCTGTGCTGGTATTTTATGTCGGCCTGTTTCAGGACGAAACAGTTTCTGCAGTCCTGACATTCTTAATTCGTCAGCGGGTATAATGGCAAGCCGCGCTGTTGTGTGCGTTTTTTATTCTTGCCAATACTTTGCTTTGAGTTTTTGTAGATACGCTATGCTTTTTTGGGAAAACACCGGATATTTTTTACCAGCCTTTCTTACCGCTTCGTTGTAGGTTGTTATAAAGGATATAGGGTTTTCCACAGCCGCCAAATGCTTTTGCAGCAACCCGTTTCATTAATAACAACTCCCATAAACCTTCCCGGGATATGCCCGCCATTTCTGCCAAATGTGTTTGCAAAACTTGCAAAGCTTCTCAAACTGCTCTAAAACCCTTTCAGAGGTAAAGGCAAGACTGAGCAGGCTATCCAGGCTTTTGATATATTGCACAGACAGGGCTTCATCGTTTTCGGTAAGTTGCTTCACTTCCTTATATACCGGAGAGCTTTGTCTTTGTAATGGGCTGTCAATCAAATCGCAGCACTCTTCAAACATTTTGTAGAAAACACAGCAGCTGAAATCAGCGGCATTGTAATCTACGATTCTTCGTTCAGAAGCTTGGGTTGTGAACTGCAAGCCGCTACAATAGAATGAAAAGCTTCATGCGCAGTCAGCAAACCAAACTTGTAACTGTCTATACGGTAGGAGTGCAGCAGATCATGGATCACGATCCCTCCATAGCCTGTAGCTTCAGGGGCTCCATAGTTCATATAATACAGTGCCGGAAACAATTCGTCTGATTGCAATCTTTTTGGCAGAAACGGGTATAGTATCGATTTAACAGTATCGGCTACATTCAACATGTGCAGTAGAGAAATGATACTTCTCCAACTGCTTTTGATTGTCTACATAAGCTTTATGGTAAAGTTCTTTAGTGGTAAAGGCAGATTGATAAGCGGAGGTAATGGTGCAGAATGCTTCATTTCAGATTTCAATGCATTGGTATGCTATTGCTCCTCCGGCAATCATCATTTGATAGATGGGTATCTGAAACAGTTGCTGCCACTTTGTGCGCTAATATCAGCACCTGACTAAGGGCTGTTGCAATTTTAAAATAGGCTTCTGCACCTGAAGTGTTGACGCTGCTTATTTTAGTAGCTCTGCCCTAAAGAAAGGAAGGAGGCAAACAAAAACCCAGGAACTGTTATAAGTTTAATTGAGTAGCATAAATGATAATTGAACCAGAGGAATAATGGTGAACATGGAGTAAGGCGCTTAAGCAGTATGGGTATTTAAGAAAAGTCACTGTTGTCAACCTTTAGTTCGAAACGCAAAATAGAAATTCTTCTTTTCAAAAGATATTCATCCGCCGTTAGCCATCACAATGAACGCCAAGCCGAGGTTAGCGATTTGTTGTTCTTCTTTACTGTCAATTTATGTCAGTCAGTTTGGAGATTTTACCGTTCTCAAACACGAATATTGATTTGCCAGTCAACTTAAGTTTTTCTCCTTTTTTCAAACCGTTTGGAAGGTCAATAGCTAACACTGCACAGTAATCAATCTCAACTTCCGTTGAGCTGTCAAAATGCTTTAACGTTCGAATGGTTTGATTTCTTTCTGTAAAATAGGTTTTAGCTTGCTCTGCTTGTTGTTTGAATGCAACCCTACCATTTAAGGTCATTGTTAGTTTGTCATTTTGAATATTCTCAAAAACTATGGCGTCTCCAAAGTCAGCTACCATTTTTTCAACATCAAAATGGTTATATGCATCTAAGTATGATTTGATAATTATTTCCCTTTCCAGCATAAGATTTTGCACATTTAAATATAATATGAAACAAAAGGTAGCGTAATAGAAAGTTGCTTTTAGCTGATGCTTTATTTTTCAGGCTTGTAAAGGTTACTGCCAGGTCTAAAACTACTTTTCTCATTTTACTCAATCTTCAATTGCTTCGATACCTAATTGTTTAAGCCTTTCAAGGTGCTCCTTCATTGCACTAAGTTTCTCTGGAGAGTGTCCCTGCCAATCCCTTACTTCACCAGTGACCCGAAGGGGATGTAAAGTTCTATAGGATTTTGTTGGATTACCAGGAAACTTCTTGTCCGTTAAATTGGGGTCATCTTCAAACGGGCCTGTCGGCTCTACTATGTAAATTCTTTCTTTCCCTTCGCCGAAGGCAAGTTCAGCACCCCAAATTGCAGCGTCTAAGGTGGCTGTTAGATAGACATACTTTGCCTTCTTTTTTTCACCATAATTTGAAGTAAACCCAGGTTCAATCAGATCGCCCTGTTTCAGATTTGCCTTTGTTCCGTGATACAACTTTTCTGAACTCAACTCGTTTGTTGTTTCTATTGATTTTTCCATTCGTGAGTTTAGTTTTATTGTTGATTGTCTTTGTAAATATCTGTCCTGCCCGGTTGTTCATTGCAATGAACGCCAACGAAAAGGTATTGGCGAAGGCTGGGAGATAGAATTTCGTCCAGCCCGGCCAATCAAGATGAAAATAGAAATAAAAGTTGATGATTTTTACTTAGCTCAAAATTGCTTGTCAAGCCCGAACAATGGCTGAACAGCGTTACAAATGTTGAAACACAGCTTCCGTCCACCCAGCTTTGCCAATACGCCTGTCGGTAGCAATTTATGCTGGATAGGGATCAAGCTTCCTAATAATCGCATTTGCCACTAATATGTTGGGTACCCAGCACAACCATGCAACAATGGAATAGGCTATTATAAAATCTCCGAAAATAAGAATTAACATAGGCAGCCAAATTCTTAGCGTCACTGCAGCGAAACATGCAGCATAACTATAAATCATCAATCTTCGATGTTGTTCAATCTGCCCGTGCTTGATTTTTAGGAACGCTAATAGAGTTGTCGTAAACCATATAATTCCCAAACAAATAAAACCTGTAGCAGTAATAAATCCTCCCGTAGCAAAAAAGCCTATTCCGATGCTGGCGAGTGAGCTAGGCAGAACACAGGCTACATAGATTTTTCCAATGGTTCTATGAACAGAAAGATTTCTTAGCCTAAGTTTTGAATTGAACTGTAGCCAGCCGATTAACAAAGCAACTCCTCCTAAAATAATATGAATATAAAATGCACCGTTCCAAATAGCATTTGCTAACAGTTCATTAGATTTTGAACTTAATAAACCAAATTTTCTGTCTATAAAGAAATATATGCCTGGATAAAGTCCTGTGATTGTTGCTAATAAGGCTATGACGGTTTTGGATATTTTTTGTGCCATATTGGTTTGCTTAAAGTGACGCACAACGGTTTGGATATTTGCGAAGGCGGGGCATTTGATATACGTTAGCTTGGATTATGTACAAATGCTGATAGAAGTACAAATGTTCAATTACTTCTGTCAGCCCTGCTTTTGCAAACCCGTGTTAACGGTTCGTTGTTATTGGCTGTCCACTGTGTAATTCAGTTCAGTTACCCCGCACCTAAATTGTCGGGTAGTCAATAGTTTTAGGCCTATTTTGTTTTTGATGTCGGCAAACAATGGAATGCCTCGCCCAAGAATAATTGGATTAACAAATAGCCAGTAGCCATCAATTAAATTCAGTTGAATAAGTGAATGTGTTGCTGTCGGGCTACCAAAAAGCAGAATGTCTTCACCTGGCTGTTGTTTTATTTCATTTATTCTGTCTGAAAGGTTGTCGCTAATGATTTTTGTGTTCGTTAAACCCGCTTCTTTCATTGTTTTTGATAAAACAATTTTGTGAGCTTTGTTATACCATTTTGAATGTTCAATGTCGTGCTTTGTCGCTGTCGGCTTGTCTGCTGCGGTAGGCCAGTAATCTTCCATCATCTGATAAGTTACTCGTCCATATAATGCAGTGTCGCTTTCGCTTATCCGCTTACCGACATAATCAAAAATTTCTTCATCAACTTTAATCCAGTCCATTTCTCCGTTCGGTCCTGCTACAAAACCGTCAAGCGATATGTGCATAAATGAAATTATTTTTCTCATAGAGTTCTATTTTTTATCGTTGTCTATGGTTTGTTGGTGTCTTTTTACAATGCCGCTAACGTTTGAATATTGCTGCATGTGGGGTTTAATAATTGTCAGCCCGGTAATGCAGCTTAGACTGGTTTTGTTATTGGGATATTTGAAAAACGTCAGCCGACAACTGCAGCCCAATATTGTTTTAAAAGTTGAAGGTATGAACTAAAGCTAAATTATTAACGTCAAGCCGAAACTGAAGCTGATAGCGAACTACAGCCGAAGTTTCAACGTCCTGCCCCAATAACGCCAAGCCCCATGTTGGCTGCAGTGAAAGCCCCCCGAGTTAGTTAAGTCTACTTTTATTAAGCCAATTTGTTTGAAGAGCTTTTCTTCTTCTCTCCTCAGTATTTGTAAGACTATCAAGCATCACATCAACTGGACTTTGTTTCATTATGTCTCCAAATTTTGAAATTGTGTCGGGGTTAATTTTATTATCAATAATATCCATAACAATCTTGCAATAGTCTTGCACATTTTTATTCCATGCTTCCTTGCCGAATTCTTTATTAGCTAACCTTTCAGAGCCAAAATACCCTAACCATTTTGGTTCTTTTGCAATCTGGTATAAATGGTTCATGTCATTTCCTGTTATAGGAATAGCATGTTTATAATTGGTATCAACCAAGTTAGGAATGAGATACAACATGCTGCTTGTCTCTGCCATGCCTGCATGAATACTAAAGCCGTCCTCTTTTTTGCTCTTCTGTCATTTGTCCTGAAAACCAACTTTCTATTACAGGATTTAATCCAAAAAGATTTACCATTTTTCCATGATAAGTATCGTTAAAGAAATCAGCGGCTTGGTCAATAGCCCTTTGATGATTAGGAGCACCATGACCATGGATAACAAAAATGTATTTAAAACCTTGTTCGCCCAACTCTGTTGCTAAGTCCATAAATAAAGAACGCAACGTTTCAAAACGAACAGTGAACGTCCCGGGAAATGAATATTTCAACCCTACATCATTTGCTCCACTATTTCCTAAAGGGATTGTAGGAAAAATCAAAACATTCAAGTCGGGTCTGGATGCTATGATTTTCGCAAGTGTATCTCTGAATTTTTCATTCCAAAAGCCATCAGTGAAAATTGGAAGATAGGTCCGTGTTCCTCTAAAATTCCTCCTGTGAGAAGTACGATTGTTTTTTCTTTGCCAAGAGATTTTATTTTTTCAGAAGTCAATTCAGAAGCAAAATGAATTCTCCTATTTTTTGATTGCCTTCCTGTGTTGTTATTTTCTTGCTGACATGAACTAATGAAAATTGTCATTAAGATTGCAATGATAAGGTTGTCAACTTTCATAACATTTGTCATTAGTCAGAGTGGTCGTAATTCATAGCAGCCAACACGTAAATATATGCCGTATCCCCAAAATGTCCATCTTGTTTTTTAATGCTTTAGGCTTCGCCATTTCGGATATCATTGCACAAATGACGCTACCGCTCCACCACTCCCTGGCGTCACAAGACATCCAGGGGACTGATAATATTCACCAGTTTTTATTGCTCTCGTGCAAATACCGTTCGGTTGTCTTGTTGTTAAAATGCCTCAACAATTCCTTGCTATAATGGATGTCGGTACCTTTTTCCAAAAGATGCGTCGCAAAGCTGTGCCGCAAAATGCGTACACCAACTTCCTTTTCAATACCGGCAGCATTTATGTCCACACGGGGGGGCATTGTTGATTTCATTGTCATAGATGTAAAGAGTGTCGCCGTCAAACTCAATTATTTTTTCGTAGGTGTCAACACAAAAACGGTGTCAATAAGAAGCAAAAAAGTGTTTTGATACTTGCTTGTTGTAAAGAACTGTTTATTTCCGCTTAATGGGCTTCTCAGTGCCTTAAATATAGTTGTCAATTTTGGCTTTATCACGATATGGAAATGAAATGGTGAATATTGTTTCTTGCAAGAGTTCGCTTGCTTGAAATTTTTCCAAACGTTGGCGGCCTCCTCAATAGAAAGTACGTCGGCTTCTGTTACAGCAAATCAATCCCGGTCCTCTTTTACGCTGGTTAACTTAAAAAAAGGAAGTCCATTGGTAAGAAGTGAAGGTGATAAAATACATTCCTGAACAGTTCACCTAGGTACAGCCCTAACGCTTCAACCTACAAGAACCTACAAAAAGAGGAACGTCTCTGCAGGCGATGCGTCCCGGCCCACCGCACAAAAGCCTGAGGGCGATGCACCGGAAGGGAGAGGAAGACAAATCCCGATAGGCATTGATTTGTTTTTGAAATTCAGTCAACTTTTGTTCAGCGAAAGCAAAGAAAGACAAGCACACACCTCAGTCTTTTGAATGATTCAATACCTCAATGGCATGTATATTGATTTACAAACCGGATGACCACAGGATTTCTCTTTGCAACCGGTATTGAGAACAGTGCTCCCACTATTCAAAATGGAACGATTCGTGTTGATGAAATGGAAAAGTGCGGTCATTACAAATACTGGAAAAAAGATTTTGAATTATTGAACGATATAGGTATTTCAGTCCTTCGCTATGGTCCGCCAATACATCTGACATTTATTGCTCCCGGTAAATACAATTGGTCATTTTGCGATACTGTTTTTAATGAATTATACAGCCGAAATATTTTACCAATCGTTGATTTGTGTCATTTTGGAGTACCAGGTTGGATTGGGAATTTCCAGAATCCTGATTTTCCCGACTTGTTTGCAGCCTATGCAAAAAGTTTTGCGATACGGTATCCATGGATACAGTTATACACCCCGGTTAATGAAATGTACATCTGTGCATTATTCTCCGCAAAATATGGATGGTGGAATGAGCAGTTAACAGATGACAAGGCTTTTGTAACGGCACTAAAGCATGTTGTAAAAGCAAATGTATTGGCCATGCGGGAGATTTTAAGCATACGCAAGGATGCCATATTTGTTCAGAGTGAATCATCAGAATATTATCATGCCGCAAATCCGTCTTCAATAGGCCCTGCACAAATAAAAAATGAAGAAAGGTTTCTTTCACTCGATCTCAATTATGGCAAAAGGGTTAATTCTGATATGTATGAATACTTAATGTCGAACGGTATGACAAAAAAGGAATATCATTTTTTCCTCGAAAACACAAACCTGCGACATTACTGCATCATGGGTAACGACTATTATATTACCAACGAACACAGGGTTTACCCCAATGGCGGCACCGAACCGTCAGGCGAAATTTTTGGATACCATGTAATTACTATGCAATATTACGACCGGTATAAACTACCGGTAATGCATACTGAAACAAATTTAAACCAGGGCGCCAATGGAAACGAAGCCGTAAAGTGGTTGCACAAAGAATGGGCAAATGTATTGCAGGTAAGAAATCAAGGTGTTCCCATCGTTGGCTTTACATGGTATTCTTTAACTGACCAGGTAGATTGGGATGTAGCACTAAGGTTCAATAACGGTACTGAAAATCCGCTCGGCTTATTCGATCTTAACCGGAACATTCGTCCTGTAGGTAAAGCGTATAAAGAGCTGATCGCTGCATGGAAGGATGTACTGCCCGTCCAAAGTATTTGCCTTCAACTTCCTGTTGTAATGCTGCAGGCAAAAACTGAATCTATCATAAAACATTAAACCCGGCAATATGTTATTTCAAAATAAAACGGTGCTCATAACTGGTGCAGCAGGGGGTATAGGCCTGGCCACTGCTCATAAATTTGCATCGGAAGGTGCACAACTTGTATTGATCGACCTTAGTGAAGAAGGGCTTTCAAAAGCTGAAAATCAAATAAGGCAAACAGCAGTTACCGATACACTAAGCATTTCTACCGATGTGTCTTCTGAAAGCGAAGTGGCAGCCTCTGTTGAAAAAGCGATGAAGACTTTTGGAAAAATCGACGTAATTGTCAATAACGCCGGGCGAATGTTGTTCAAACCCATCGAAGAACAAACAACAACAGACTGGGACAATATTCTGAAAGTTGATCTGTATGGTGCATTTTTTTATATCAAATATGGCTTTCTCAATATGAAGCCAGGATCTTCAATAATAAATGTTTCAAGCATTCATGCTCTTGAAACCGAACCAATGGTAGCGCCTTATGCAGCCGCAAAAGCCGCATTGCTTTCTTTAACCCGCTCAGCAGCGTTGGAAGGAAAGCCAAAGGGAATCCGCGTAAATGCAATTTTACCTGGTGCCATTGATACACCCATGTTATGGAACAATCCCAATGTAAAAGCCGGTATTGAAGTAATAAATAAAGAAGATGTAGGCAAACCTGAAGATATTGCAAATACGATCCTATATCTCAGTTCGGAAAATGCCAGTTTTATACAGGGTGCTTCGGTGAAAGTTGATGGAGGAAGATCAGCCAGGCTTTGAATTATTCCGGATATACATTTCTATTTACCATACCTAATTGTACTAACAATTACGGGTCCGGTCTTTTAGTTCGATTTTGGTTGATTCTTATACTAAACTGGTTTCAGGTTTATCAAATGCTACTGTCCATAGTCAATGGTGAATGGTCAATAGAAAATCACAAGTTGACGACGGGTTGGTATTAACTCTTTGCCACGGTCGCTTATAGCAGTTACCACAGCTGCTTCGTGCCTCAGCATGACAAGCAGTCTTTCTTTACTGGTTTTAGTCATTTCTCAGTTCGAATACCTCCTGCTTTATCATCCCAAAGAATGAGGGATCTGTGAATTGCATTATAAGCAAACTCTTAAAAGAAGGACAAACCGAACCTTCACAACCAGAAACAATAAGCCTCAAACCAGAAACCAACTACATGCTATAAACTCAAAGCCCTGTTACACAAACAGCTCACTCGCAATCCCGTCAGCCCTCAGCATGCCTTCATTGGTCAGTTGCGCAACGTCATCATGTAATTGAACGAAGCCGTTAGCAACATATTTGCGTAAGCCCTGTTCAATTCTCTTGCTTTCATCAAAAGCAAACTCTTTTGCTATCCTTTTCAAATCCAATCCTTCCTTTGTTCGCAAAGAGATCATAATGGTTTCATTGAGCCGGTCTTTGGGAGAAAGCAGTTCGGTTTCTCTTTTGGGCAAACCTTGTTTTATGCTTTTTACATAAACATTGTTATTGGCAATGTTCCATCTTCTTTCTGCACCGTTGTAAGAATGCGCCGATGGACCAATGCCCAGATATTTTGCCCCCTTCCAGTAGGAGGAATTATGCCGGCTGCGGAAACCCGGCTTTGCAAAGTTGGATACCTCGTAATGCTCATAACCTTTCTCTTTCAGCCATTGCATCAGCAGCAAAAACTGCCTGGCCTGTTTATCATTATCAACATTCAGGGTTTTTTGTGTTTGAATTGATTTATACAATGGCGTTTTTTCTTCCACCGTTAAGGCATAGCAGGAGAGGTGGGGAATATCCAAAGCTGCAGCCGTATCCACATTCTGCTTCCACATTTCATCGGTCAGCAAAGGCGAACCATAAATAAGGTCCATGGTAATATTCTCAAACGCATTTCTGGCCAGTTGCAAATTGCCTATGGCCTGTTCTGCCGTGTGGGCCCGGTTCATCCACCGCAGTTCTTCTTCAAAAAAAGATTGTACACCAATACTCAGGCGGTTAATGCCGGCCTCTTTCCAGCCCCGCAGTTTTTCTTCGGTAATATCATCAGGATTCGCCTCCAGCGTAACTTCTGCACCTGTGGCCACATCAAAATGTTGACGGATCGTCTCCATTAACAATTGACAATCTCCAATTGACAATAAACTCGGCGTACCGCCGCCAAAATAAATGGTTTCAACGGCTTCGCTTTCCAGGTAGTCTTTTTCAAGGGCTATTTCCTTGCTCAATGCCTGAACTAAATCATCTTTGTAGCGCAAAGAAGTAGTAAAATGAAAATTGCAGTAGGCGCAGGCCTGCTTACAAAAAGGGATATGCAAATAAATTCCTGCCAATTTCGTTATCTTTTCGGCGTTTGTTAAAGAAGCAATGATAGATGACTGATGATAGTTGGCAGTGGCAGCTTCATATGAATCACCTCTTTCCTTAAATAAAATGAATGATGGTGAAATAGTTTAAATCAAAAACCACTATCATCAGTCATCGGTCAACTACCATCTCTTTATCCAATGGCAAAACTAAAACAACTGTTTTCAGTATTTCTTGTTTTAACACAATGGAGCAGCTTTGCGCAGTCCTACCATGTGCAGTATGTGGGAGAAGACACTGTGATGCTGCAGCAAAAAGCGGGGGTGCAAACTCTTTTTCAAAACCGCAGCGAGGCTGCCGTGTATATTGTAAGGCTGCCTTCCCTGCTGCAAAGCAAAGGCTATATCACGGCATCCGTTGACAGCATGCAATTGGATTCAACCAGTGCAAAAGTGAGCCTGTTTTTGGGAGAGCAGTATAAATGGGCAACCGTCCATACGGCGCCAAAGGATGCTGCCATTTTAGAAGGCATTCACTGGAATGAGAAAATGCTGGGCAAAACGGTTGACTTCAATACACTGCAGGCCTGGCAAAAAAAGATCCTGGATCACCTGGAAGAAAACGGCCATCCCTTTGGAAAAGTGTATTTAGACAGTATTGATATTGACAAGGAACAAGTAACGGGAACACTGAAAATTGAAAAGGGACCTTTGTACAAAATAGACAGCCTGAGGGTTAACGGCGATGTGAAGATCAGCAACCTGTTTTTGCAGCGCTATTTGGATATCAGCAACGGAAGCCCTTACAATAAAAAAAAGCTGGGTACCATCTCAAAAAAAATAAAAGAGCTGAACTACCTGCAGGAGGAGCGGCCTTCCAACCTGGATTTACTGGGAACGGGCTCAGTGCTTAATTTATACCTGAAACCCAAAAGAAGCAGCCAGATAAATGCCCTGATCGGCTTTTTGCCCAACAGCAATGCCCTTGCCGGCAGCAAAAAACTGTTGCTGACAGTTGATGCCAATGTGTTGCTGCGCAATGCACTGGGTTCGGGTGAAACCATTGGCCTGGTATGGCAGCAATTGCAGCAAGGCTCGCCGCGTCTCAATCTGCTTTTTGAGCAGCCCTATATTTTCAATTCTCCCTTTGGCCTGAACTTTTCGCTGGATATGTATAAAAGAGACAGCACTTTTTTAAACCTCAATATGAACCTGGGCACGGCTTACCGCATTAGCGAAAACCAAACAGGTTCTTTGTTTTTGCAGCGCCGGCAAACCATTGTTAATGGTGTGAACACGGCAAGGGTGCTGCAAACAAAACGCTTGCCGGCGGAAGCAGATGTCAGTTCACTCAACCTGGGCGTCTCCTATAACTACAACAGCACCGATTACCGGTTCAATCCCAAAAAAGGAAATGAATGGGTGATTACTTCCACCGCCGGAACAAAGAACATTAAAAAGAATCCACAAATACTCAGAACTGAAAGATCCTTCTGATCCCTCTTTTGATTTTGATCAACTATACGATACCGTAAAGAGGAAGGTGTACCAGTTCAGGATCACTACTTCCGCAGCTCATTTTATGCCGCTGGGAAAACAAAGCACAGTGAAGTTTGGCCTGCAGGCCGGTATTTACCAGAGCGCCAATTATTTTCGCAATGAATTGTTCCAGATAGGAGGCTATAAATTGTTAAGAGGTTTTGATGAGGAAAGCCAGTTTGTATCCCAATATGCAGTAGGTACCCTGGAGTACCGGTACCTGATAGGGTTGAATTCCGCTTTTTTTGCTTTTTTTGACGGCGGCTATGGCAAACACCTGCAGGAGATTAACCCTGGTCATACATATTTGGGCACGGGCCTGGGACTTTCTTTTGAAACAAAAGCCGGTATTATTAATCTTGCATGGGCCATTGGCAAACGTAACGACCTTGAATTTAACCTCAGGCAATCAAAAGTGCACCTGGGTTTTGCCAGCTTTTTCTAAATACTCAGCAGAGGAGAATATTTTTGTATAAATGATGAAGTATCTGATCTTGATTTGGGCGATTTTAAGCGGGCAGCAAATGCTGGCGCAAACAGTACAGGATTCGCTGGCGGTTGCAGATACGATACAAAGCAAACCGGCGGCAGTCAGAAGAAGTGTGTCTCAAATGACCCCGGTCTTACCAGTGGACAGGGTAGATTCAACCTTGTCAAATACGAAAAGGGATACGATCACGGTGCCGAAAGAAAACTTCTGGCGGACCGATTCGTTTCTATATACGGGTCATCCTTATTTTACCTTTACCAACCCCACCCGTTATACGGTCAGCATCCGCCAGTGGCAGGGAAAAGAGGCCATTTTTTATGCGCTGATCGGCTTGCTTATTTTCTTTGCCCTGGTCAAAAATGGATTTTACCGCTATATCCAGGATCTCTTTAAAATATTTTTCCGGACCACTATGCGCCAGCGGCAGATCAAAGATCAATTGGTGCAAAGTCCGCTTCCTTCCTTGTTGTTGAATGTATTTTTTTTATTAAGCATAGGAATGTTCCTGGCTTTACTGTTGCAAAACTTTGAACTTGGCCTGCACTATAACTTCTGGATGCTTTTCCTTTATTGTGTGCTGGGTCTTATCGCCATATATGGCGTAAAACTCATGGTATTGAAATTAATTGGCTGGGCCTTACAGGTTTCCGAAACAACGGACACCTATATTTTCATTGTCTTCACCACCAATAAAATAATTGGGATTGCCTTATTGCCCTTCCTGGTCCTGTTGGCCTTCACCTATGGGGTTGTTAATCAGGTAAGTGTAACTGCCGGTATCAGTGTCATTATAGGATTGCTGGCCTACCGGTATTTTCTTTCCTATGTATCTGTTCACCGGCAAATAAAGATCAGCTTTTTCCACTTTTTACTTTATTTATGCGCCTTTGAAATTGCTCCCCTTTTGCTGATTAACAAACTGTTGTTTACATTATTAAGTGAAACATCTTAAATTTGCGCAACGATAGCCGAACCGCACTATGGTAAAACAAGGGGTTAAAGCCGATAAATTGTCAAAAAACAAGAAAAAAGTACTGATTACCCAACCGAGGCCCGAAAGCGAAAAGTCGCCTTATTTCGAGCTGGGTAGGAAGTATGATGTAGAACTGGACTTTCATCCCTTCATCAAGCTTGAGGCCATTCCTGCCAAAGATTTCCGTAAACAAAAAATTGATATTCAAACGCACACGGCTGTAATTTTTACCAGCCGCAACGCCATTGACCATTTTTTCAGGGTGTGTGAGGAAATGAAGATCAGCGTTTCCCAGGATACCAAATATTTCTGCATTACAGAGGCGGTGGCGCTTTACCTTCAAAAATTCATTTTATACCGCAAACGAAAGGTGTTTTATGGTGCCGATGGTACCAATAAAAGCCTTTTCGATGTGATCAATAAGCATAAGAGCAATGAAAAATTCCTCTATGTGTGTTCTGAAAACCAACAGGACAGCGAGATCACCGGCTGGCTGAAGACCAATAATTGCGATTTTTCACTGGCCTTTATGTACCGCACGGCCAGTTGCGATGTAAAATCCCTCCTCACAAAAACAGAATATGATGTTATTTGCTTTTTTACCCCAAGCGGTGTAAAAAGCCTTTTTGATAACATTCCCACGTTCAAGCAAAACGGCACAGTCATTGGCGCCTTTGGCAACAATACGTCAAAAGCCATTGAAGAAGCCGGTTTAAAGCTGAGTATCAAGGCTCCTGAGCCACAGGCTCCTTCCATGGTCGCGGCCCTGGAAAAATTCCTGGCCGGCGAAACAAAGAAAAAATAATCCCCGGGTACTTTATCCTTTATTGCTAAAACGGTAATTGCTCTGCTGATTTCGGCAGGTAACCCTCCGGTTCGGGCAAAAGCATTTATAAATGTGCTTTTATTTTTTCAACCCGGCTCGTCAACTAGTTAACCTGTCAAGTTCTCTACCTTTGCCGCATGCACCCCTATACCAACCGTCTGGCACAGGAATCGAGTCCTTATTTATTGCAGCATGCCCACAACCCCGTAGATTGGTACCCCTGGTCGGAAGAAGCTTTTGAAAAAGCAAAACAACAGGATAAGCCCGTTTTGGTAAGTATTGGTTATGCCGCCTGCCACTGGTGTCATGTAATGGAAAAAGAGAGTTTTGAAGATCCGGACGTGGCTGCCATTATGAACGAGCATTTTTTCAATATCAAAGTGGACAGGGAAGAGCGGCCGGACATTGACCATATTTATATGGATGCCGTTCAGGCTATCAGTGGAAGCGGGGGATGGCCGCTAAATGTGTTTTTAACACCGGATAAAAAGCCGTTTTATGGCGGGACTTATTTTCCGCCAAAAAGAGCCTTTAACCGAGCCTCCTGGACAGAGGTTTTGCTCTCGGTTTCGCAGGCCTATAAGGAAAGAAAGGAAGAAATTGAAGCGCAGGCGCATAATCTTACCGAGCATTTGAAAGTTTCAAATGCCTTTGGCAGCAACACTCCCGCCGGGGCCGAAACGGTTTTTGAAGAAAAGAATATTACAGAAGCCTTTCAAAACATCATGAAGTCGGCCGACAGGGAATGGGGTGGTTTTGGAAGGGCGCCCAAGTTCCCCCAAACCTTCACCATCAATTTTTTGCTAACCTATTCGCAATTATATAAAAACGAAGAGGCGCTGCAGCAGGCTTTACTAAGTCTCGATAAAATGGCGCAGGGCGGTATTTATGATCATATAGGTGGCGGCTTTGCCCGCTATTCAACGGATGCGGAATGGCTGGTGCCCCATTTTGAAAAAATGCTTTACGATAATGCCTTGCTTGTTAGTACATTATCCGAAGCCTACAGCCTTACAGGCAATGCGTTTTATAAAGAGGTGATGGAGGACACACTGGAGTTCGTCGAACGGGAACTTATGCATAGAGAAGGCGGTTTTTACAGTGCCCTCGACGCAGATAGTGAGGGGGAGGAAGGAAAGTTTTATGTGTGGGAAGTCGATGAGGTAAAAAAAATATTGGGGGACGATGCTGATTTGTTCTGCAGCTATTTTGATATTACTCAAAACGGTAATTGGGAAGAAAAGAATATTCCCTGGGTGCAAATCCCTTTGCCTGAATTTGCCAGGCAAAAAAACATTCCTCCGGCTCAATTAAAGGAAATAATAAAAAAAGGCAGGGAAAAACTCCTGGAACAAAGAGAAAAAAGGATCCGCCCTCTTTTGGATGATAAGGTTCTCTTAAGCTGGAATGCCTTAATGAATATAGCCTTTACCAAAGCCTATGCAGCTACCGGCAACCGGCATTACAGGACAGTTGCCGAAAAAAACATGGCCTTTCTGCTCAGGGCTTTTAAGGCGGAAGGAGGCGGTTTTTATCATACATGGAAGGACGGAAAGGCAAAATACCCGGCTTTCCTGGATGATTATGCCAACCTGATTTCGGCCATGCTGGAACTGGCCCAGGCTACCTCCCGCTTTAACCTGCTTGACGAGGCCCGTGACCTGACAAAAATGGTTTTGGAAGATTTTGCTGACAGCGAATCTCCTTTCCTTTATTATACAAGTCAGCAGCAAAAGGATGTATTGCTTAGAAAAAAAGAGGTGTATGACGGCGCCACCCCTTCGGGAAATGCAGTTATGGCCTATAATCTTTATAAACTTTCTATTTGTTACGATCAACAGGCATGGCGGTCAAGAGCCGAGGAGATGGTACAGGCCCTCGGGGAGGCAATAATTAAATATCCCACCTCGTTTGGGGTATGGCTTTCCTTATTGTTTGAAATAATTAAAGGAACAAATGAAATAGCTATTATTGGAAAGGAATGGGAGAGTTACCTGGTAAAAACACTTGGCAGTGGTATTTCGCATAAACTAGTGCTTGCTGCGGAAAAGCCGGTCAAAAACTATCCTCTTCTGGCCGATAAAGCTGAAAATAGTGAAATCCTCATCTATTTGTGTAGAAACTACGCCTGCCGCCGCCCGGTAAATTCTGTAGAGGAATTGAGAAGTTTACTATAGTTGAATAAATTTTAAACTGTCGTGCAATAATCGGTTTAAAGCGCCGTTTTTGATGGTACGCCTAAAAATTTTTTGGCCACTTGGAAATGAGAAAAAATAATTTTAACCTTGTGTTATCGTTTATCTCAAAACGTTATATTTGCCCAATACCCTCGAGTATGAAAATGAAAAACCATTACTACACATTATCCGTGCTGGCAGTTATTTTACTATCAAGTTGCGGAATCCTTGGAAAAAAAGACAAAGGCGGCACACTACCTAATGATGGTCAGTTGCATGGTATTGCACCTGGCAGCAGGTATGTACTGCCCAAGCCTCCGGGCATGGTCTATATCCCGCAGGGAACCTTTCACATGGGACCCAGCGATGAAGACCCTGCTTATGCCTTTAGTGCCCGTAACCGTTCCGTCTCCATCAGCGGCTTTTGGATGGATGCAACCGAAATCACTAATAATGAATACCGCCAGTTTGTTTGGTGGGTTCGAGATTCGATTGCTGCCAAAAAGCTTGGCTATGTAAAAGCCGATGGCGATGGCAATGAGCAGGTTGACTGGGCAAAAATGAAAACCGTAAAATGGAACGATCCTAAGGTAGTGGAGCAAATGGCCGACCTGATCCTGGCTCCTGAAGATCGCATTTTTGGTAAAAAGGAAATTGATGCCTCCAAGCTGATCTATCATTCAGAAACCTTTGACCTGAAAGAAGCAGCTAAAAGAGAAAATGCCAATAAACCCCGCTCTGCCTTCATTATAAAAAGAGATGAGAAGATCTATCCCGATACACTGGTTTGGATCCGCGACTTCTCTTATTCTTATAATGAACCCATGACCAAGCGTTATTTCTCTCACCCTGCTTTTGGAAATTATCCGGTAGTAGGGGTGAACTGGAAACAGGCTACGGCTTTTTGCGAGTGGAGAACACAGTACCTGAACTCCTGGTTGGATTCCAAAAAAAGAGTACAGGAATCAGATTTCCGCCTGCCAACAGAAGCGCAGTGGGAATATGCAGCCCGTGGCGGCCGTTCTCAATCCATGTTCCCCTGGGGTAACTATTATTTAAGAAACAAAAAAGGTTGCCTGCTGGCTAACTTCAAGCCCGGCCGCGGTAACTATCCTGAAGATGGCGGTTTCTACACCGTACGTGCCGATGCTTACTGGCCAAATGATTTTGGTTTATATTGCATGAGCGGTAATGTAGCTGAGTGGACCTCATCTATCTATTACGAAGGTTCTTACACATTCCAGCACGATATGAACCCTGATGTTCGCTGGAATGCAAAAGACACTGATCCTCCCAAAATGAAACGTAAGGTTATTCGTGGCGGAAGCTGGAAAGATGTAGGCTATTACCTGCAAACCGGCACCCGTACTTACGAGTATCAGGATTCAACAAAATCTTATATAGGCTTCCGTACGGTAATTGATTTACCGGCGCAGTCTGGTCGTCGCAAATAATTCTTAAAAACATAGTATGATGTTTGAGGTTGTTTGCGACCTCCTTTAATCTCATTATTCTGAACCAACTTTTTAATATAACCAACCATTTTAAAATCTAATATTTATGGCAGCAGCTATTCCTCCTAAAGTAAGTAAAATTGTAGACGTATTTGTATCAATCGCAGCCGCAATCGTAATCTGGGGCGCCTTAAGAAAGATCCTTCACGCACCTGATGCCGACATCTGGTTAAAAATAGGTTTGACCACCGAAGCATTGGTGTTTCTTGTATATGGTATTTTGTATTTGCGTTATCCTGCTGTGGATGATGGTCATGGCGCAAAGGCCAAGGTAGCGGCTCCCGGCGATGTATTGGGCTCTTTGGATAAAGCTATGTTAGCTGCTGATATTACACCGGCAAACCTGAACAGGCTGGGCGAAGGCTTTAAAAAATTGAATACTACCATCAGCAATATGAATGATATTACTGACGTAGTAGCTGCCACTGGCGACTATACTCAAAAAACAAAAGAGGTTACACAGGCTTTATCAACAGTAAAGGATGCTTATGTAAATGCTGCTAATTCGGTTGGAGCATTCAACAGTGCTTCTGAAAGTGCAAAAGTGTTTCACGACCAGATCCAGGTATTAACCAAAAACCTGTCTTCCTTAAACACCATTTATGAGCTGGAACTGGCTGAAAGCAACAATCACTTAAAAGCGTTGAACCAGTTCTACGGTAAACTGGCCGAGGCTTCCAGCGTAATGATGGGTACTGCCGATGATGCTAAAAAAGTTCAGGAGCAGATCTCTAACCTGGGTAATAATTTAGGCCGCCTGAACAATATTTACGGCAATATGCTGAGTGCCATGCAAGGCAGATAATAATAACCCTGCCAGCACGTTAATAAACCAACCGAAAAACCATTTCTTAAGCGACTAAATAATTGAACCTATATGGCACTACCCGCAGAGCCACGGCAAAAGATGATCAACCTGATGTACCTGGTGTTAACAGCCTTGTTAGCCCTGAACGTATCAGCGGAGATCCTGAATGCCTTTAAAACCGTAAACCGCAGTCTTACTTCAACCAATACTACTATTAATGAATCTACAGAAACCATTCTGAAGTCGTTAGGCGACAAGATGAATGAAAATGAAACAAGAGAAAAAGCAACGCTGTGGATGCCAAAGGCACAGGAGGCCGTAAGTATTTCTAAAACCGTTTTTGATTATGTAGATGGTTTGAAAAAGGAAATCATGAAGAACGCGGATTTCGATCCGGCACGTAAAGGCGATTCCACTTTTAAAGAAGATAACCAGGACATTGCCACAAACCTGATGATCAAAGAAGGCAAAGGAAAAGAACTTTATAACAAGCTTAGCAAATTCAAGCAGGACATGATTGCATTGGGTGCTACATCGGCTAACCCGGCTTTAAAAGATGAAATTGAAACCTTTTTAAAGCAGGTCGATCTTACCATTCCTCCTTCAAAGCAAGGCACCAAAACCTGGGAAGATGCTTATTTCCATATGGTGCCCACAATGGCTGCCATTACCATGCTTAGCAAATTCCAGAATGACATTAAAACAGCTGAAAACCGTACAGTAGCTCTTTTTCACGAGCAGGTAGGTAAGGTAGTTGTTCGTTACGATGCTTTTGCCGCTATCGTAGGTCAAAGCTCAAACTACATTATGCCGGGCCAGGAAATTGAGATCACGGCAGGTGTGGGTGCCTTTAGCCGGGCAGCAGCTCCTCAAATCACTATTAATGGTCAGGGTGCTGCCATTGGTTCTGAAGGCCAGGCCACAATGAAAGTTGCCGGTGGTGGATTGGGTAAACACAGTGTGCCCGTTATAATCCAGTTCAAAGACCAGGACGGTAACCTGAAAACCGTGAATAAGGTTGTAGAATATACGGTAGGCCAGGCTAACGCTTCTATTGCACTTGATAAAATGAACGTTCTGTATGTAGGAATCGCTAACCCCATAACGGTTGCCGCCAGCGGCGGTGGTGATGACAAGATTAACGTTTCCATCAGTAACGGAGGAAGATTGGATAAAGTAGGTGCTGGGAAATACCATGCATTTGTAAATGGTGGCGATAATTGTACGATTACCGTATCGGTAGATGGTAAAGTGGCAGGAGCTTCTGAATTTCGCATTCGGAGAATTCCTACACCAACCGCTACAATCGGAGGTTTTGCTTCGGGTGACAATATTAATGCTGGTGCCTTTAAATCGCAGGCAGGTGTTGGTGCTTATATCAAGGATTTTCCATTTGACCTGAAGTATACGGTAACCGGATTCACTTTAAGCACTGATAGTGACGAAGGCGATATTGCAGAAGTCAATGTAACTGGTAATTCCTGGAGCGGAAATTCACAAGCTCAAAATGTTTTAAGACAAGTAAAGGCAGGTAAAACGGTATATGTAGATAATATTCGGGCTACGGGCGAAGATGGAAGAAGTTATAAATTACCGTCTTTAGTGTACTATATCAAATAATGAAATGTATATGAACAACACTAGTATAAAATTTTGCTTCCTGGTGTTATTGAGCACCACCATCATGATGGATGCTGCTGCTCAACGGGCGCCGAAGAAGCGTACGGATGCCGCCAATCAGCAGAATCAGCAGGCGCAAAACCAGCAGCAGAACAACGATGTGAAGCCGCCGTCCAATTATAATCCGTATGGAAATGTTCCCATCAGGGTTGACACTTCTGGTGAAGCGGACAATACCATCCGAAAATCATTGCGCAATGACAATGCTTTTGATAAAAGCGCTATCAATGATCGTACGCCATTGCCGTATGAACATTTACGTTGGGATGATGCCCTTTTCGCAGAAAAGGTTTGGCGTGAGCTGGACTTACGGGAAAAAATGAATCAGCCCTTTCGTTTCGAAGGCAATGATGATAATGGGAGCCAGATGTTCATCGACATATTATTAAAGGCAGTTATGCAGGATAGCGTGGTTGCATTTTCCGATGACCGCTTTACAACACCCATGCAGCTCAGTGAAATCCAGAAACTGACTGTTGGAACAGCTGATACTTCTGAGGTCAGGGATATAAATGACCCCAATAAGATTAAAGAATATGTGGTAACCAGAGCAAGTTTTGATGCTAAATCTGTTTTGAAACTTAGAATTAAGGAAGAATGGGTATTTGACAGGGAAGCAAGCAGAATGTTTGTGCGGATTCTGGGAATTGCGCCGGTGAAAACAATTATGAATGCCAATGGTACGGAAAGAGGAAGCACTGCGATGTTTTGGATTTATTACCCCGATTTGCGTCCTATTTTAGCCAAGTACGAAGTCTATAATCCAAAGAACATGGGTTATGGCCGTATGACCTGGGAGGAGCTTTTCGAAAGCCGTATGTTCAGCAGCTATATTACCAAATCTACGTTGGATAACCCCGGTAATAAACTTATTCGCCAGATGTATAAGGATCCGATCCTGGCATTGCTGGAAGGCGATAATATTAAAGAACGCATTTTCAATTACGAGCAAGACCTCTGGTCTTACTAATAAAAAGACCTTTACAATAAAAACCCTCCGTGAGCAACGGAGGGTTTTTATTTATGGGCTGTAGAAAAGGCAGCGGAGATTTTTAAACCTCCGGTGTTTCGTACTAGGAAAATTTTTTCAAAAATGTGGGAAATACGTATAGGAAATGTAGCAAATAGTAGTATTTTTATCCCGGTTTTTCATAGGATATTGGATTTTAAAAACGGGGCTGAATTTCTATTCCGGCCCCTTTTCTTTTAACCACGGATTACACAGATTTATTGGATTGCGCAGATTCTTTTATTCATCACCCTTCATTTGTCGCTCTATAGTTCAATCTTCTTTTTCCAGGTGCGCCTTGATTATCCTGGCTTTTGAATTGCCCACGATCTTTGCTAATTCTTCTTCGGGCTGTTGCCTGATGTTGTTGATGGAACGAAAGGTTTTTAAGAGCAGGTTAGCCGTATTGGCGCCAATTCCTTTAATATCCTGCAAAGAATTTTTGAAAGTTCCCTTGCTTCTTTTTTCCCTGTGAAAGTTTACTCCAAAACGGTGCACTTCATCCCTGATTCGCCGGATAAACTTATGGCTTTCACTGTCGTACGGCAGCTTCAGTGATTGCTGGTCGCCAACAAAAAACAATTCTTCTTCATTTTTGGCAAGACCCACCAGGGTCATTTTCCCCTGGAGCTTCAAGTCTTCAATAGCTTCATAGGCGGAACTTAACTGCCCTTTTCCGCCATCTATGATGACCAGTTGCGGCAAGGGCTCTCCTTCCAGTTTCAACCGTTTATACCGCCTGTAAACCGCTTCTTTCATAGTGGCAAAATCATTGATGCCTTCCACCGTCTTTACATTAAAAAGCCGGTAGTCTTTTTTACTGGGTTCCCCGTTTTTAAAACATACCATGGCTGATACCGGGTAACTGCCCTGGAAGTTAGAATTGTCGAAACATTCTATGTGCACGGGCACGGCAGGCAGCTGCAGATCTTCTTTTACTGACAGAAGCACATTGTATTTGTCAGCATTTTTTACACCCAATTGCAGGCGTTCTTTTGCTCTTTCACTGTCAATAAAATACTGAACATTTTTTTCTGAAAGTTCCAGTAGTTTCTTTTTATCCCCGGCCCTGGGCACGGTAACGGTTACATCCGGCTCATCGTATTCAATTGGAAAGGGAACAATGATTTCTTTGGCATCACTGTTAAAAGTGGTCCGCAACTGGCCAATGGTAAAGCCAAGTGTTTCCTCCAGGCTTTCATCCAAATGGGTTTCTACCTTAGTTGTTTTGGTTTGAATGATGGTGCCATTCTGTACCATTAAATAGTTGACATAGGCCATTTCTTCGTGCTTTTGGATGAAGAAGACATCCACATCACCCAGTGAAGTGTTTACAACAATGGAGCGGGCCTGGTAGTTTTCGAGGTACTGTATCTTCTTTCTCGATGCTTCTGCTTTTTCAAACTCCAGCGCTTCGGCGTGTTGCTTCATTTCATTTTTAAAATGCTGGATCACCAGTCCTAGTTTTCCTTTTAAAATGTTTTTGATCTGGCCGATGTTTTGGTCATAATCTTCTTCTGACTGGTGGCCTTCGCAGGGGCCTTTGCAATTGCCTAAATGATATTCCAGGCAAACTTTGAACTTCCCTTTTTCAATATTTTTTTGGGTAAGATTAAGAGGACAGGTTCTTAACGGAATTGTTTGTTTAATGAAATTCAATAACTCTCTTACTTTGCTTACAGAAGTATAGGGTCCAAAGTATTGAGAGCCATCTTCAATTTTCTGTCTGGTTAGAAAAACCCTTGGGAAGGGCTCGTTTTTAATGACGATGTAAGGATAGGTCTTATCGTCTTTCAGGTTGATATTGAAAAGCGGCTGGTATTGTTTTATCAAAGAGTTCTCTAATAAAAAGGCATCCTGTTCTGAATTGACGATGGTGAACTCGATTTTGCGTATGCGTTTGACCAGTTCATATGTTTTATAACTGCTCAGGGTTTTATTAAAATAGGAGCTTACCCGCTTCCGGATATTTTTGGCCTTACCCACGTACAGTAACTGGTTGCCACCATCGTAATATTTATAAATTCCGGGATAGGCGGGTAGTGTAGGAGCTATATTTTGAAATTCTAACTGCGTCATTTTCGTACTCTGCTACATTTGTGTTTGTTCGGGAAAATCGTTCCAAATAACCTCCAGTTTTTTGATCTTTTCCGGCTGGTTGTTTTTTTGCACTTTCGTTATAATGGTGAAGCGTTTGTTTACATACCAAATCATATTTTTTTCAACGGTGGAATCGCCGGCCGACTTTATTTTGTTGACAATGACTGTTTTTACTTCGCTGTTGCCGCTGGTGTTGGTTGGTTCCAGCAACACGTCCTCCCGCCTTACTTCGTTATCTTCTTCTTTGGTAGTATAGGTAAGAATAACATTATTGATGGCATCATCAAACATTTTGGTTTCTTCATAATCGTCCTTCCATTTGCCGGAACTAATGTCGGGCATCTCCAAAAAGTCTTTTGCATAGTCTTTAAATTCTTCTCTTTTGATATAACTGGTAGTAGAAGAGCTGTCAATGGTCTCAATCTTTACAATGCGGTATAAGGAAGTGTCTATATGTTTCGCCTGGCCTTTTAAAAAGGAAAGTACAGGAAAAAACTGGTTATCGCTGTTATCCTGTTGTTTGTTGTTTTTACATGCGGCCAGGCACAGTACACAAATAAGTCCGGTCAGTATTTTGTTCATAGAGTAAAATTACAATCCTCCCTAAAACGAAAACCCTGCAAATATTGTTGCAGGGTTTTTATAAGCAATTAGAGAAGCCCTATTTATTTAATGAAACACCTACTTTCAAGCCAAAATCAAAAAGATTCTCTTTTACAGGGTATTCATTGATAAAGCTGGATAGGAGCTGGTAGCGCACCTGCGGGCCTACCTGCCAGTTCAAACGGCCTGTCGAGTAGCCTACAAAAGTTTCCAGGGATGTGTTGACGTTCCAGCGGCGAACCAATTGCGGAACCTCCGCATAGCTTTTATAATTGGTTGATATAAGATAAGCTCTGTCGCCTAAAACATAGGTGGGTTGAATAGTGGTAGCTATACCAAACTGTGTTTTTTCATTGCCGCTTACTTTAAACTCTACGCCAACCGGGGTCGAGATCTGGACGTAATAATTTTGCAGCCAGTTTGTGTTATAGCCGGTATTGGCATTGCTATACCTTGTATAGGTGTTCAACGAGTCGGCCCGGCTATTGCTTGTTCTTCCGTTCAACATAATCGTTGTAACAGCAGTGCTGCTATTATATGCCCTGATGTCATAACGGTTCACATTAAACTGTATGCCTCCTCTTAATTTCATTTTTTGGGTGATGGGATATTTTACAGCCATACCCAATTCAAAACCAATATTGGGTTTGTGGGTCACCATATTGTTCACGTCAAAGATTAAGGCAGGCCAGTAGTTGGGGTTAGTGGCCGTTTGAGAACGAAGGAAGGATTTATTCTCACTGAGTTTCCGGTAACTAATAGTTGGCGTGAAATAAAATTGCAGGCTTGCTTTTTTGCTATTTTTTGTTTTATAAGAATTGACAACGCTTTCAATTGTTAATGGATAGGTTACCGGTTTGTCATTTACTACTGAGCCTTGGTTTTTTGTTTTATCTTCTGCCGGTTGATCAGAATAACTGTCCACTACAGTTGGCGTGAACCCTGCAATGGCAGTTCCGTTGCCATTGCTAGTAACATCAGGTGTAATCTTTGTTTCAGATGGGTTGTTTTCAAATGGCTGAGACAAATGGTTTGTATTTGCCGGCTTAAAATTGGTTTTTGAAAAAGGTAGTGCGTGATGAGGCGTGTTTAAAATGGCTGTTTTTTGCGACATTGTTGGGAGTTGTAATTTCTTTTTCAAAAACTTTTTTTGTGGCTGATGTAGTGGCGGCAGGATTGTGCGTTAGCCAAAGAATTGAATTTCTTGGCAGAGTCCTGCACAATGAAGTAAGCCAAATGTAGATACGGCTAAAAGAAAGGTTCCTATAGCAAAGCCAACTCTTCTTCTTCTTTTATTTAAGTGTTTTGAAATGTTTTTCCACACTTTGCCGGAAGGCCGCAATCGCAGCCCATCGGCGCTTTGTCGAAGAAAGTCTTCAAAGTTTTCATTTGTAAAGTTTCTCTTCATAATCAGTCACGGTTTACGGATGTTGATATTTATCTTCCGGTAGCAGTCAATGGCTCATCTTTTGCTTTAAACAATATCTTTTTCTTTACTAACACATCCTCAAGCATCGCCTTTGCCCTCGTGTATTGGCTGCGGCTGGTGCTTTCCTCAATGTCCAGCATGCTGGAAATTTCCTTGTGCGAAAACCCTTCTATCGCATACAGGTTCAGCACGGTGCGGTATCCAATCGGCAACATTCGTATGCATTCCACCACTTCCTTGGCCTGGATAATGGAAGGAATCGTTTCCTCCCGAACCTGTAAACTGCTGGCATGAATAAGGTCAACGCTTTCATTAAACCGCTTGTTCTTTTTGAGGATATTGATACAGGTATGAACTACAATTCTTCGGATCCAGCCTTCCAATGCTCCCCTGTTTTCAAAAGTGTGTATTTGTGAAAACACTTTTATCAGACCTTCCTGTAACATATCCTCGGCGTCTTCGCGATTATGTGCATAGCGATAACAAACTACCAGCATCTTGGCACTATATTTTTCATAGAGTGCTTTTTGTGCTGCAGCATTGTTTTTTAAACAACCTTGCAATATGGCTTCCTCGGTCATACTTTTCCTTTGGTTGCCTGTAATTTAGACAATTTTTTTGGTCAAATGCTGCACCCACTGTCTATTTCTTGTAAAAAGAAAGGCGGCCCCGGGGCCGCCTTTCTTCATGGGTTGCAGAGAGATTAGAAGGTCGTCCTCAGGGCGACAATATAATTTCTGCCGGGTGCCGAAAACCCGGAGGCAAAGTAGCGGTAGTTGCGATCCAGAATATTTTCGACGCCTGCCTGCAGCGTTAGGTGTTTGGAAAAACTAACGTTCGATTTCAGGTTAAACGTTATCCATGAAGGCGTTCCATCAACCGTGGCATACTGCGCATTATCCTCGCCGCTTGGATTATAATCTTTTAATTTTTTCCAGCCATTGTATAACGCATAAGCTTCCACGCCAAACCGGCTTTGGGTGTAGCTGAGGCTTGTTTTGCCATACACGGGTGGAATGTGATCCAGCGGGACCTCAGCCGATTTACCCGCCTGTAGTCTTCCATATGTATAATTGATGGTGCTGAACAATTTCAGTTCTTTGGTGACATCTGCAGTAAGGCTGGCATTAAAACCATACAAATAGGCCCTGTTTACATTTTGATTGGCAAAGACCTTGCTTTGGTTGCCATTGTAATTAACAGAATCTTCTCCGTTAAGACGAAAAGGAGCAAGGGCAATGGCATTTCTGAACCAGGTGTAAAACCCGCTCATTTCAAGACGAACCTTATTCGCGACAGTGTACGTCATTCCAAGATCAACATTATACGTGTACTCCGGTTTAATGTCGGGATTTGGGATGATCAGTTGCCTTGAGGCGGTGTTGGATTCAAAGATCCTTGCCAGATCATCAATATTGGGCGCCCTGAAGCCGGTGGCAAAACCTCCGTTTATTCTTAACTGATCCGAAGGCATATACACCAATCCAATGTTTCCGGTTACCGCAAAACTGTTTTGCTTTATTTCTGTAAAAGGAAAATTAAAAAAAGAATTGTCAGCAATAGTAGAATGCAGGTGAATGGTTTGAAAACGGATGCCATCATTTAAAACAAATTTGCCCTTTCCAAACTTCAATAAATGCTGGGCATAGGCACCAAAATAATTCATGTTATTATCTCCGTTTGGATACCGGCTATCCCATTTGATTTCAGTTCCTGTATTGATATTTTTTCGAAAGGCGGTTGATTTTACATCGTTCAACTGGCCGTCAATACCCATGGTGATTTCATTGTGCTGCCAAAGTTTGCGGCCATCAATAGTGAAAGCCCCCACGTTAAGTTTTTCTATACGATTATCAAGCCGGTCGTACCTTCTGTATTCCCTTTGATGCCGGCTTTCTTCAATGCGCTGGTAACTTAGAATGGCTTTCAGGTCATTAAAAAAACCTGCATCGCTAACATTCAGTTCATAAGCTGCCAGTTCTCTTTCCTGCGGACCGTAGTACCATTCAGCGTATCGCAGGGCGCCATTTCTTACATCCTGCAACCGGTCGTAACGGGGAACGTTACTGGAATTGGAATACTGAAGATTTAACTGGTGGCTCTATTTTTTCATTTTGCCGGAACAACAGTTTTTGGGTGATGTCCCATTGGCTATAGCCTGAAAACCGTTGCACACGGTCATCTGGATTCCTAACAATCGAATCAACCCCGTTAATGGTGGTAATGTATTGCGATCGGCGGCCAAAATCGGGATACTTGTCCGGATAGTTACTTCCCATTTTCAGGTCGTCAAAATCGCTGTAGTTGTACGATTGCAGCCAGGCAAATTTTTTCCCGCCAATGCTCAGGTCCACGTGACCAGTTTTTTCATTGTTGGCACTGCTGTACCGGGCAAAAGCCGAACCTGTATAAAGCGTTTTGTCTGTTACGGAAAGCTTCGGCGCTTTTGTACGCATGTGCACTACGCCGCCCAGTGCATCACTGCCATAAATTGTAGAAGCCGGACCATACAGAACTTCTACTCTTTCCAGCATGTTCTGGTCAACGGTAATCACATTCTGCAAATGCCCGGCACGGTAGATTGCATTGTTCATGCGAATGCCATCCACCACCAGCAATACCCGGCTGGCTTCAAAGCCACGGATAACGGGACTGCTGCCGCCCTGCTGGCTTTTTTGAACAAATACATTTCCTGTATTAATTAACAGGTCTCCCGTGTTTTGGGCATTGATTTGTGCAATGCGTTGTGCGGAAACAACGTCAATTTTCTGAACGATATTTTTTTTGCGCTCTGCAAATTTGTTGGAGTAAATAAGAACTTCATCCAGTTGATTACCGGAAAGCGTATCCTGGCCATGGCACAGAGCGGAAAGCCCAAGCGCCATGCTTAGTGCACCTGTTTTTATCATTTTCAATTAGTGATTTAGAATTTTTTCAATAAAAAAGAAATCAGGAATGAAAATGCAACCGGGGCGGAGGAGTGAAAATCGTCTCTGCAAATATTTTTGTACCTGTTTGCATAAAAGTAAAAATGCGGAGCAGGTTGTTTTAAAAAAATGCAGTGAAGAAAAATAGTGGTAAGGAAAAAAAAGAATTGTGTTAGCGCCAAAAGCCGGATCAATAAATGGTTTTTGTCAAACTGCTGTGCCAGCATGGAGTTGATAGCGGTTTCCTGATCATCATAAATACCGGTAACAATTATCTTATCACCTTTTAAAATGAATGATTTTACATCAAACATCTTTCCGTCAATGCTGATCTCTTTGCCTTTCTTTTCCCAGCGGAACTGATCTTTCCGGAGAATGATTGTTTCCAGCAGTTGCTCTTCCAATCTTTCCTTAGCACTATGTTTAAGATAAAGCTGCCATCCCTGCAAAAAAAGAATGATTGCCAGCGGAAGAATGAGCAGCATGAACAGCAAAGCAGAGCCAATATAGTTAGCCGGTTTTCTCAAATTTTCATCAGTTGCAACAGTAGGGGTTACGGTTCCATCAAAATGGTACCGGTCATCTCAGAAGGTATGGCTAAGCCCATCATTTTTAAAATAGTAGGGGCCAGGTCGCCCAACTTGCCGGCTTTTAGTTTCCCCCGCCAGTTGTTGTCAATAATGAAAAAAGGAACGGGGTTCAGGGTATGCGCTGTGTTAGGCGTGCCGTCTTCATTGATCATGTAATCGGCGTTGCCATGGTCGGCGGTTAAAAAAACAGTATAACCATGTTGCAAAGCTGCGGTGACCACCCGTTGTACACAACTGTCCACTGTTTCTACGGCTTTAATGGCCGCCTGCCAAACGCCGGTATGGCCAACCATATCAGCGTTGGCATAATTGAGGCAAATAAAGCTGGCTTCTTCTTTTTCAATTTCAGGAACAATGGCATTGGTTACTTCCACAGCGCTCATTTCGGGCTGAAGATCATACGTAGCCACTTTGGGTGAGGGAATCATAATGCGGCTTTCGCCTTCAAAAGGTTTTTCTCTTCCGCCGCTGAAAAAGAACGTGACATGCGGATATTTTTCTGTTTCTGCAATGCGTATCTGTTTTAAACCATTTTCCTCTATCACTTCTCCTAATGTATTATTCAGGTTATCTGTTTCAAAGATCACATGCACATTTTTAAAAGTGGCATCATACTCCGTCATGGTTGTATAATGCAGTTGCAAAGTGTGCATGTTATGTTGTGGAAAATCAAGCTGCGTTAAGGCCTTGGTTATTTCCCGGCACCGGTCGGTGCGGAAATTGAAACAGATCGCGGCATCACCATCTTTAATGGTGGCTGTAGGGTTGTCATTTTCATCAACAATTACGGTGGGTTTAATGAACTCGTCGGTTACATTTTCTGCATAGGATTTTTCAATGGCAGCCACCGCATTTTTAGCCCTTACACCAACGCCGTTTACCATGGCATCGTAAGCCAGCTTTACCCGTTCCCAGCGGTTATCCCTGTCCATAGCAAAATAACGGCCGCTTACGGTGGCTATTTTTCCTACGGTCTTGTCTATATGTTGCTGCAATTCTTTTATAAACTCCAAGCCCGCTTTTCGGATCACAGTCACGGCCATCGGTAAAAGCATGAATAAATACATTTTGCAGCCCATGTTGCGAGCAAACATCTAAAATGGCTTTTAAATGATTAATGTGTGAATGGACCCCTCCGTTGCTAACCAATCCCAATAAATGCAACGGCTTGTTGTTGTTTTTTGCATACCTCACGGAAGCTAACAGCGATTCATTTTGTGCAAACTCACCTTCTCTTACCGCTACATTAATACGCTGCAATTCCTGGTAAACAATGCGTCCGGCGCCAAGGTTTAAATGGCCTACTTCCGAATTGCCCATTTGGCCTTCAGGCAAACCTACCGCTTCGCCACAGGTTGTTAAGGTAGTGTTAGGATATTTGGTATAAAGCGAACTGACGAAAGGAGTGTTGGCATTCTGGATGGCATCTGAAGATTTTACTTTTCCCAGCCCCCAGCCATCCATGATAACGAGGATAACTTTTGTATTTGGCATAATCGAATGTATATCAAAGTGTGCAAAGCTATAAAAACGTAAAGGTTTTGTTTATTTTAGTGCCAAAATAAGCTGACCCCAACTATGGCACATTTTTCGTTCATGGGGGTGCGAACAAAGCCGGTATATATGAAACCTATCTTTACTCTTGCTTTCGCTGCCTTGGTTTTTACTGTCAGCGCCTTTACCCCCCTTTCGGGTTTAGATGATGTGATCAGTGCCTTGCGCAAAGGTAATGCTACAGAAATGGCTAAATACCTGGATGATAATATAGAAATCTCCCTGCCCGATAAAAGCGACAGTTATAGCAAAACACAGGCTGTTATCATTTTGAAGGATTTTTTTACCAATAATGGCGTGAAAGGTTTTGATGTCATTCACAAAGGCGATAATGGCGGAAGCCAGTTTTGCATTGGTACGCTGCAAACCCGTTCGGGTAATTACCGCACTACTGTTTTCATGAAAACAAAAAATGGAAGACAGCTGGTAAAAGAAATACGCTTCCAGTCTATTTAAAAGCAGATCCATTTAATTGAACTTTATTTCCACTTTATAAGTTTACTGAACAAGCAGTTTGCCTTTTCAAATTCTTCCTGGTTCAAGTTCGTTGCTTCTTGTTCCTTGCCCGTTGTTTCTTTACTTTGCCTTATGATAGATTTTGATGCACGGTTACGCCAATTGGTGGATGCGGCTTTACAGGAAGATGTGGGCGATGGCGACCACTCCACTCTTTGTTGTATTCCTGCTGATGCAAAAGGCAGGGCTGTTTTAAAAATAAAGCAGAACGGCATATTGGCCGGCGTTGAGGTAGCTGAAAAAATATTCAGGTACAAAAAACCATCTGCCCATTTCATACATCACAAGAAGGATGGTGAGGAAATGAAAAGTGGAGACATAGCCTTTGAGGTAGAAACCCAGGTGCATGTTATTTTGCAATTAGAACGGCTGGTGCTGAACTGCATGCAAAGAATGAGTGGAATTGCCACCCTGACCAGGCAATACACGGATAAGTTAAAGGGATATAAAACCAAACTTTTAGATACCAGAAAAACAACTCCTAATTTTCGTTTGCTGGAAAAAGAAGCGGTGCGTATTGGCGGTGGTGTCAATCACCGCTTTGGACTGTTTGATATGATCATGCTGAAGGATAACCATATTGATTATTGCGGCGGCATTGAGGAAGCCATCAGCCGAGCCTCTGATTATGTGCAGCGGTACAGGCCCGATTTGAAAATTGAAGTGGAAACAAGAACGATTGAAGATGTAAAAAAAGCAGTGGAAGCCGGAAAGGGAAAAATTCACCGGCTGATGCTGGACAATTTCAAGCCAGAGCAAATAACTGAAGCGTTAAACATTATTGATGGCCTGTTTGAAACCGAAGCCAGTGGCGGTATTAATTTAGATACGATTGAGCAATATGCAGCAACGGGTGTTGATTATGTAAGCGTTGGCGGACTGATACACCAGGCAAGAAGTTTGGATTTAAGTTTGAAGGCAATTATTGAGTAGTAAGTTATACGTGATACGTTGTAAGTTGATATGCGTCCTAACTTATAACGTAAAACGTACTACATAGAACTTAGAAATATGAGCAAAAAGAATAAAACTGACAGAAACGGATTTGTATTTAGCACAGATCCTAATTTCCGTTTTGAAGAGGAAGAGCAGGAACATTCGGAAACCCTTCCGCCTGCTCAGCAAAAACTAAAGATCCGGCTGGAAACTAAACACCGTGGCGGCAAAACCGTAACCCTGGTTGATGGTTTTGCTGGCAAGCAGGAAGACCTGGAAACTCTTGGGAAAAGCCTGAAAAACTTTTGCGGCACCGGCGGCTCGGCAAAAGATGGAGAAATTATCATCCAGGGCGACCAAAGAGATAAGGTACTGCAATGGTTGCAGAAAAACGGATACAAGCTTTCCAAAAAAATATGAGTTCTACTTCCTGCTTACAGCAAATCTTTTACAAGTAGTCTTTTTACTGGACTTTTTATAGGGTGAGTGGTGAGTAATAGAAAACCATCGTGAAACGTGAGACGGCAGACGTGAGACAGCAGCCTCTTTCTTTTCTATCATCCATGAACTATCAACTATGATCCTGATAGCCGTCATAAGAGAGCTTCTCCCTCACCATTCACCATTCACCACTCACAAACGGCATTTGCGCGAAGGCTTTTAGTTCTTAATGAATGCTTTTGATTTTTGCCATCCTGCTGTTCTGATTTGTAAAATATAGCTTCCCGCTGCAAGTTCGTTCACAGGTATAGTTTGTTGCAGGAGCCTGGCCTGTTTGTTCAATGTCCATTGTCTTATAAGCATACCATTGATGCTGTAAATGGACAGGGTTGCCAAACCGTTTTCAGTGCTTTGTATTTGCAGTTCAATTTTATCTTTTGCAGGATTGGGCTTTAAAAAGAAACTGTCTGATCCATTGCCAGGCGTTGGTGTTGTACCAGTTTTACGTTTGTATTGCAACATCCACTCATAAACATTCATTCCGTTTTCCCTAAAATCCGGATTGTAGGTTTGGGTCCACGAATTGTGGCCACTGCCTGGAAAAATGGTTTTTTTAGCCAGGGGAGTTGGGGCCGGCGCCTGATTGATCCAGTCAATATAAGTATTGGTATAGGAAACAGGTATCTCCTGATCCCCGAGGTTATGCGTAGCCCAAACAGGTAAATTAGCAGCCGCAATCGTTCGGGCCTGGCTATAAACCGGAAACGAGGCTTCAGCAGTGGGAACAATGGCGGCCAGCCTGTTTGCATTTGCAGGGTTCTTTCCGGCAAAGTCAAATACATAACCTCCGCCTTTGCTTAGCCCGGTCATGTAAATACGGGTCACATCTACTTTATAATGGCTAATAACATAATTCAAAATAGACTCCAGGTCGTTTATCGCCGGGCTTGTTCCGGGCATATCGGTAAACTGGGGTGAAATGATAATGAATTTAAAAACTTGTCCGCCCACAGTAAAGGACGAAGGAAATTGTCCAATATTAATTTGTCTTGTTATTCCTACTTTAAACAAGCGGGGCAACTGCTCAGGACTACCATCCCCAACATCGCCTGCTCCGTGAATAAAAAGAATGAGAGGATAGGTTTGAGAACCTGCAGAATCATACCCCTGGGGTAAATATTCATAATAGGCTTTCGTGTACACTCCCATTGACACATATTTTGGTGTATGCGTTTGGGCAAAGCTTTGGAAGAAAAAAGGAATCAGGATGAATGTTAAAAACAGGATACGTAAAGGTGTTGCCATAACTGTTAGCATTATAGGTTAATACGAGCATCAAAGCTCTAAGGTGCATATCCAGTTAGGCGGAAAAGTGGTGGGCTTGCTGTGCAAATTTATGCTTAAAACAGATTCATCAGGATAAGTGAAACTAATTAGCGGGAAAGCTCCCCTCCATCATTTTCTCCAATGTTGTTTCGTACTCTTTGGTTGGATAACCTTGTTTTTTCCTTTGGTCGATTGCCCTCCGCTGGGCTTCAATAGCAGCTTGCTTTTGGCCCTGTTTGTATAACAGTCTTGAATAGGTGTCTAAAGCTGCAGGGCTTTCATAAAATTCCAATCCTTTTTTTACCCACTGGGTTGCAAGGGCAAGAAGCTGAGGATTGTTGGTCATGCTATAAAAGGTCCACGCCCCGTCGTTTAGATCTCTTGAAAGGAATTGGCCTGCGGGAGAAAAGGCAATGGTTTTAGTCCTTACCATCGTATCGCCTCTCATGAATGGAGCCGATGCAGGAGCATTGGCCAAAAGTCTTGCACGGTTGAGGGAGTCCATTCTGTTTACTGAATCCACACTAACCGACATGTAGTAGCGCTCATAATAGTCAATGGCTTTTGAAAAGTATTGGGAAGTATCGTTTATTTCTTTGTAAAATTCCAGCATGTTGGATGCATACGACTTGGCAGCAGCCCGTGAATTGTTGGTGTAAGTTGAGCTTGCAAAAGAAGCTACGCGGTAGGCATAGGCTTCATCTTTTTCTTGTATGGCTTTGTTTTTTGATTTTCCGATTATTCTTGAATTGATCTTAATGCGCTGTTGATTGGGCATGCTGTACCAGGCACGGGAAAATATTTCCCTGTCTTTTCTTAACGCCTTATCTGCATTACTGCCCAGGAGGGGCGACATTTGAGCAATAAAGCCTATTGTTCTTATTGACCGGAGCGAGTCGGCTGGAAGCAGGCCTATGTATTCTTCTAACAACTGATCGGTTGCCAGGTTAAGCGTGGCTCTTTTTTGAAGATACAACTCCATAAAACCTAGGTATCTGTTGCCCTTTTTATACTCCTGGTCCAGCTCACTCATCTTTAAGCTTTCTCCTGCCATTGCCAAAACCCTATTGATTTGACTGACATAATCAGAAGCTCTTGATGTTGTCATTCGATAACTATGGATAAGTGTTTTGTTTTGATCAATGAACAGGCTGCCCATGCCAGACGTAATGCTGTATAAGGCGCCAATCTGCTCTCTGTCCTGGTGGGTGGGTGAAATACGAAGGCAAACAAAGGTTTTAGACAACAGGTCGGCCAGTTCGGGGTTTTCAAAGCTTTTGTTGGCTACTTCATTGCATTGCCCGCAATTGGCTGATTCATATTGAATAAAAATAAGCCGGCCTTTCTTTTGCGATTCTTTTAAGGCTTCCTCAAACGAAAGCTCCTGAAACGGAGTTTGTGCAAAACCAAAGTAGCCTGTTATGAAAAAGCAAAACAAAAATAAAATTCGCATAAGCCAGTAGTTTAAAATGATGTCTAAGAAATGAAAAAAGCCTTGGATCAACAAGGCTTTCAACAACTAATATGCAATTTATTTTTATTTTATTCAGGCTACTGCCCCTGCGCCAAACTATACGCTTTTTTCCCGCCCCACATGTTCAGCAATTCCAGCGAGCAAATTTTAAAGTCAGCGCTAAGGCTTACATACAAACCAATAATATCCTGTTGGGTCAAGGCCTGTTCGTTCAAGGCCTCAAAGCGCAGGTTGTATTGATTCACAAGGTTCGTGTATTTGGAGCCCGTTGGCCATACCTGCGTGCCCCGGTTGCTGATGTTGATCAACTTGAATTTTGTGCCGCCGTGGTGCAAACATTTTTTGGCAATCGCTTCTGGTTGTTCAATGCTTTCAATAAACATATCCACGCCAACGATCTTTTCATCCCCGGCTTCTGTAGAAACCATCATGGCGTTGCGGTCTAAATGGCAAACGGCAGGTGTTTCAGGCTGATTGGGCAATAAAGGCTTGGCGCCAACTTGCGGACTTTTGCCAAAATTAGCAATGATGGCTTCGGCAAATTGGGTAGTGTTGGATGAAGGAATAGAACGGTCGCCAAAATCGCCGGTATGAATGCCTTGTTCCAAAGTATAAAGCAAAGCATTTTCAATGACCGCTGCGTTTTCCGTTAGTCCCAGGTGGCGCAGCATGGCCAAACCACTCAGCAATAAGGCCGTTGGGTTGGCAATATTTTTACCGGCAATATCAGGAGCCGTGCCGTGCACGGCTTCAAAAATGGAAATATGATCGCCAATATTGGCCGAAGGCGCAAAACCCAATCCGCCAACCAGGCCCGCACACAGATCAGAAATAATATCGCCCTGTAAATTGGTCATTACCACCACATCAAACTGATCGGGACGAACCACCAGTTGCATAGCCAGATCATCTACAATTTTATCATCAGCTTTCAGTTCAGGGAATTCTTTGGCTACTTCATAAAAGCATTCCAGGAATAAGCCATCTGTTAGCTTCATAATATTAGCCTTATGTCCACAGGTAATGCGCCGTGCATTTTTTTGCCTCGCCATTTCAAAAGCATAACGAATCACCTGCAGGCTGCCCGGCCTTGTAATAAAGCGGCGGCTTAAGGCCACGTCATGGGTCAGCATATGCTCAATGCCACCATAGGTATCTTCTATATTTTCCCGTACAATCGTTACGTCAATGGGAATACCTGCTTTGCTAAAAACAGTATCTACCCCGTGCAGGGTTTGAAAGACTCTTTTATTGGCATAGGTGTTCCAGGTTTTGCGGGCGGTTACATTTACGCTTTTCACTCCCTTTCCCTTGGGTGTTTCCATGGGTCCTTTAAACAGGATGCCCAGGTTTTCAATTGTCTGCTGAGCTTCTGGTGTCATCCCATTCGAAAAGCCTTTATCGAATACCCATTTACCCATTTCCACAAATTCGTATTGAAGCCCGACCTTGTTGGAGTCAAAGATTTTTAAAACCGCATCCATGATTTCCGGACCAATCCCATCGCCTTTTGCTACTGCTATTTTCATACGTAAATAATTTATTTTCAAATGGCTATACACAAACCTCCGAAATATAAGCTTTTACCAGCTGATGTAGCGTTCTGAGGTTTTTGTGCCGCAAAAATAAACCATGTAGAATCTTTTACTCTAAATAATTCGTTTATAATTTGTGGCAGCAACTTTGTTTTACATTTACCAAAATCTATTGTATGATAAGCATGATTTCGGAAGGTGTTAAAGTAAGCGTGGAAACATTCTATCAACAGGATTATTCCAACCCCATACAGTCGGAGTTTATGTTTGCTTACCGGATTACCATTGAAAACCACAATTCCTTTCCCGTGAAACTGCACAGCCGGCACTGGAACATTTTTGACAGCGACGGAAGCTATCGTGAAGTGGAAGGAGAGGGCGTGGTAGGAATGCAGCCTGTTATCAGCAGTGGGGAAGAATATCAATACGTAAGCGGTTGCAATCTGCATACAGAAATAGGACGCATGCATGGTACCTATTTAATGGAAAACATTCATACTAAGGAAGTTTTTGAAGTAAGCATTCCGGCTTTTGATATGATCACGCCTTTCAAGTATAATTAGTGAGGGGTGAGTGGTTAGTAGTGAGAAGGTGGAACTATAACTTTATTTAAGCTTCGTTTGTTGCGAAGCTTTTTTGTTTTTGTATCAAACGGTAGTACTACTATAAAGCTTCTGTTGCGTCGCACTCTTGTACGTTCGGTAATTCTATTCAGCAAAAAGCAACTTCATTAGCACATTTTCAAATTATCATATTAGCACATTACTTCGGTTTATATTTCGCTTCCCCAAAAATGGTTTTTGCCGGCGTTGCCAACACCTGCTGAACCGTAAGCTCTGGATTTTTCTCTGCAAATTTTTTCACGATCTGCCAGCCTACCCATTGACCAATATTTCCCGGCGAGGCACCTTCGGGCATACCGCGGGTAAACGGGCCTTCGCCAATATAATCCTGGATGATGGCCGGGTCAATGGTGTAAATGTCTGTATTGGATGTAAAGAATCCCCAGATGTTTCCTTCATTGTTCTTCACCCAATCCAACTGCCTTTTTGTATAACCTGTTTTCAAACTATCGGGTGTATCGGGTAAAAACTTATCCAGCAAATACCATTGCTTTCCTTTTTCAATCATTTGTTCAATCAAGGGCTTACCTGTGCTGCTATCCGGATAAATATCATCCACGATTGCTTTCATACTGTTAACACCCATATATTCCTTATCAAACCGGCGGGAAATATAATCGGGATACATTTCCTGCAACTGCTGGTCTTTATACACCGAAAAGTTTTTGCCGGCGTATTGATGCAATCCAATACCCAGGTAGTGCGGGGTAAGTACAACTCCCGGCGCATCAAAGGTTCCAATAAAGGTGATGACGTCGGGCAGTTTATAAGAAGGATAATAATATTTTACATACTTAAAGCTTGTGGTCAATTCATCTTTGAGCCAGTTGAGGTTGCTGTATTTTTTTTGAATGGAATCATTGATGGGAGCGTAGCTGGTCAAAATTTGTTTGATCACAGGCGTTGCTTCCGCAGGCGGCACACGTAAGATTTGCTGCACATAAAAAGAAAGGAAGTTGGGAAACTGTTGATTGACCTGCTGTATACCAGCCGGAATATTACTGGTATCCATTTTAAAAAAGCTTTGCTCAAAGCGTTCTATTTTAAAATCTACCTTGATATCAGACACCTCGGGTTTGTTGGTTTCATTGCTGCACGAAAAAAATAAAATGGTGGCGGCAATTACAATTAATGGACGCATGGCGGTTTAACGGCTTATTTAATGATTTATTACAGAACTTTGAACTCCATTGAATAATTAACGAAGATGAAGATTTTCTTAGCGCAGCAAAACTATCATATTGGAAATTTTGAAGAAAATGCACAAAAGATCATTGCAGGCATAGAAAAAGCAAGACAGGCAGGTGCCGACCTGGTGATGTTTTCCGAGTTGTGTGTGTGCGGCTATCCACCAAGGGATTTTTTGGAATTTGAAGATTTTATCAACCAGTGCTACGAAACCATTGATAAAATAAAAGAGCATGCAGATGATATTGGCGTATTGATCGGCAGCCCGGCCCGCAATCCGCAAAAAGAAGGAAAGGATTTGTTTAATGCTGTTTTCCTTTTGCACGAAAAACAAATAAAAGCCGAGATCCATAAAACACTTTTGCCCACCTACGATGTGTTTGATGAGAACCGCTATTTTGAAGCGGCATTTCAATGGAAATGCATTGATTTCAAAGGGAAAAAACTGGCGGTTACCATTTGCGAGGATATCTGGAACCTGGGTGATAATCCTTTGTACCGCATCACGCCCATGGAAATTCTGATCAAAGAAAACCCCGATGTAATACTGAACCTGTCTGCTTCTCCCTATAATTATGCAGCAGATGTGGTGCGCAGAAGCATTGTGGAAGCCCATACCTTAAAGTACGGTCTGCCCATGTTGTATTGCAACACCGTGGGGGCGCAGACCGATGTGGTTTTTGATGGCGGAAGCCTTGTGTACGACATCAATGGCCGCCTGGTGAAGGAAATGAATTATTTTGAAGAAGACTATGCCCTCTTTGATCTGGCGGCTCTTCACGTAAAGGAAAAAAGACCGGGCCTGCAACCCTCGCTTGCCGGCGTTGCTAATGCAAACGCCAAAATAGCCGAGAGCAGGGAAGCCGCCAATCCTTCCACAACTGCAAGGGATGTGGCAACGGGTCAGGAAGTGGTGGCAGAGCGCCGCTATTATTATTCCCCCCGCGAAGTGGGAACAGGCATTGACACCTTGCAATATTTAACGGATGAAAAAAACATCCGGGAAATACACGATGCCCTTATTTTAGGCATCCGGGATTATTTCCGCAAAATGGGTTTTTCAAAAGCTACACTCGGCGCCAGCGGCGGTATTGACAGTGCGGTGGTGCAGGCCCTGGCCGTGGAAGCATTGGGGAAGGAAAATGTGCACGTGCTGTTAATGCCTTCGCATTTCTCCTCCGGTCATTCCGTTTCTGATGCAGAACAATTGTGTAAAAATTTAGATAACCGGTACGACATTGTTCCCATCAAAGAAGTGTATGATGCTTTTTTGAACAGTTTAACATCACTTTTTAAGGATTTGCCTTTTGGCGTGACCGAAGAAAATATTCAAAGCCGGGCAAGAGGCAACCTGCTAATGGCCGTAGCCAATAAGTTTGGGTATATTTTGCTGAATACATCCAACAAAAGCGAACTGGCAACCGGTTATGGAACCTTGTACGGCGACATGGCCGGTGGTTTAAGTGTGCTGGGCGATCTGTACAAAACGCAGGTGTATGCATTGGCAAACTATATCAATAGAGCGGAAGAGATCATCCCCAATCATATTCTTACCAAAGCTCCTTCAGCGGAACTAAGGCCCAATCAAAAAGACAGCGACAGCCTGCCGGATTATCCTGTTTTGGACAAGGTGCTGTATCAGTATATCGAGCTAAGGCAGGGGCCCAAAGAAATTATGGCACAAGGTTATGACGCGGCCCTTGTAAAACGAATTCTTCGGCTGGTAAATATGAATGAATACAAACGCAACCAGTTCTGCCCCATAATCCGGGTAAGTTCCAAGGCATTTGGTGTAGGCCGGAGACTGCCTATTGTAGCCAAATATCTATCGTGAACTTGAATGAATATTAATGTTTCAAATTTACAATCAACGTTGCAGGAATACTGTTAACCGTAGTGTCCTTTGCTATGGTTAATCTTGTAGTAGATAAGGTGGTTATTTTAAATTGTCCGCTGATGCCTGCAAAGCCATTGCCTGAAATATTCAGTGCCGTTTCGTTGTTGGCAAAGCTCCAGTTGAATGAAGTGGTTTGAGGAAGGGAAGGATCACATTTTGTAGCACCTTCATCATTTATTCCGGTGCCGTCTGCATTAAAACGTAGCACTGTTATCCAGAATACAGGGGGGTATGGTTCCTATGGTTTCTAAAGTAAGATCTATGGAACCATTTTTATCCACGTCGGCTCCGCCGCTTTCATATTTCCAGGCACTGCTGGTAAGCAATTCTGTCTTCGTTGGTCCATTGTTTTCCGAACTATCTTTTTTACAGGATAAAAAGCAAAAACCAATCATGATGGTTAGGGCAACATATTTCATAAATAAAATTTAATAAGAAATAAAATTGAGTGCAAATCTTCAGCCATGTCTGAAATCTTCCAGCGTATTTTTTCAGTAAACGATGTTTTGGAACTAATATTGGTTAAAATATCAGGAATTTTAGCTTTACGGCAAATTATTTGCTAATGCTCAGTTCGTTATTTAAAGGTCTAAACTTCAACTATGATTAAAACCGCAGATGATATTCGTCAGCTAAATGAGCGGATCAGTTATTCAGGAAAATTTATTGATACCCTTCGAAATGAAGTAGGGAAAATAATTATCGGCCAATCGTATATGCTTGACCGTTTGCTGATTGGCTTACTTAGCAACGGCCACGTTCTTTTGGAAGGTGTGCCGGGATTGGCAAAAACGCTTACCATCAAATCCCTGTCCCAGGCCATTCATGCAAAATTCAGCCGTATCCAGTTCACTCCCGATTTGTTGCCTGCCGATGTGATTGGTACCATGATCTACAACCAGCAGCGCAATGAATTTGTGGTGCGTAAGGGTCCCATCTTTGCCAATTTTATTTTGGCCGATGAAATTAACCGGGCGCCGGCTAAAGTACAGAGTGCTTTGCTGGAAGCCATGCAGGAAAGACAGGTTACCATTGGCGATACTACCTACAAACTGGATGAGCCCTTCCTGGTATTGGCCACGCAAAACCCATTGGAGCAGGAAGGAACCTACCCTTTACCCGAAGCGCAGGTGGACCGTTTTTTAATGAAGGTAGTCGTCGGCTATCCTACGCGGGAAGAAGAACAATTAATCATCCGCCAGAACGTTCAGGGTTTAACAGTGCCTGTTATCAACCAGGTGGTTTCGGTGAATGAAATCGTGAATGCCCGTCAAATGGTTCGTGATATTTATATGGATGAAAAAGTAGAACAATACATTTTGGATATTGTTTTTGCTACCAGGAACCCAGCAGAGTACAAGCTGGATAATTTAAAACCTTTGATTTCTTACGGCTCTTCGCCCAGAGGAAGCATTAACCTTGCGGTGGCTTCCAAGGCCCAGGCTTTTTTGAATAAAAGAGGATATGTGATTCCGGAAGATGTAAGGGCCATTAGTAATGATGTGTTGCGCCACCGTATTGGTTTAACCTACGAAGCAGAAGCAGAGAATGTGAACGTAGTGGACGTAATTGATCAGATCATTCAAAAAATTAACCTCCCGTAGGGTCACGCCACCGGCGTGACCGGATATAAACAAAAGAATGCTTACCACAGCAGAAATATTAAAAAAGGTTCGGGAACTGGAGATCAAAAGTAAAAAACTGGCCACAGACCTGTTCACCGGTGAATATCATAGTGCGTTTAAGGGGAGAGGAATGTCCTTTAAAGAAGTGAGGGAATATTCTGCCGGCGATGATATCCGTTTTATCGACTGGAATGTATCGGCACGGTTTGGCCATCCCTTCAGCAAAATGTTTGAAGAAGAACGGGAACTGACCGTGATGCTTTTGATTGATGTTAGTGCCAGTTCTTTGTTTGGAACCCTGTATGCCACAAAAAAAGATATTGCTATAGAAATTGCGGCTGTTTTAGCTTTTTCAGCGGTGAACAACAGCGATAAGATCGGGGTGATCTTTTACAGCGATAAGATCGAAAAATACATTCCGCCCAAAAAAGGAAAGCAACATGCTTTGTTCATTATCCGTGAATTGTTATCGGTTCAATCGGCCAAGAAACAAACACAGCTTACTACCGCCTTACGTTTTTTCAATAATACCACCCGGCAAAAAAGCATTGCTTTTATTTTGAGTGATTTTATTGATACCAATTACCAGGATGCCTTGCGGGTGTCGGGAAATAAACATGATATTGTTGGTATAAAATTATACGATAAAATGGACCGGGTGTTACCAAAGCTTGGCCTGTTGCGCATTGAAGACGCGGAAACCGGAAAGCAAAAATGGGTGGATACGGAAAGCAGCTTTGTACGATACGAATATGAAAAGGAATTTTTCCGGCTGACCGATTATTCCTATGAAACCTTTCGCAAAGCTGGCTGCGATCTTTTGCATGTGCGTACCGATGAAGATTATGTAAAAGTGTTAAAACGATTTTTTACCAGCAGGAACAAATAATGAAGAAAATTTTTTCTCTTTTCATCCTATTGATAACCTTGTCCGGGACTCTTTTTTCTCAGCGCTCTTCCGTTTCTGCTACCGTCAACAAAGAAAAAATATTGATTGGCGAACAGGTACAGCTTTATTTAAAAGCGGTTCTTCCCAAAGGCGGCGCTTTTCCCTGGTTTGTGGTGGATACCTTCCCGCATTTTGAAATATTGCAGCAGTCAAAAATTGACAGCCAGCTCACAAGTGAGGGTTTATTTCTGCAGCAAACCATTACGCTTACCAGTTGGGACAGCGGCCGCTGGTTCATCCCCGCGTTCTCTTTTGCCAACACCAAAACAAAACCTGTCATGGTTACTGTGGGTTATACGCAAATGGCTCCGGACCAGCCGTATAATGATATAAAAGATATTATTGAAGTGGAAAAACCATTTGCATCCAACTGGTACTGGTACCTGATAGGCATTGCCGTTTTGGTGGCCTTATTCTTATTGTTTTTCCCACCAAAGCAGGAAAAAAGCATTGCTGCCACGCCTGTGCCGGCTGAAGATGCTTACAAAGCCGCATTAAAAAGATTAGGCAAATTAAACGCTGGTGACGATCCTAAATATCTGTACACCGAACTGGTGGATGTCTTTCGTGATTACCTGCAGAAACGAAAAAATATTCAGTCGTTCTCCAAAACAACCGATGACTTGTCCGTGCAAATTAAAGAACTGCAATTGCCCGTTGAACAATACCATCAACTGGTGCAGGTATTGCGGCTGAGCGATATGGTAAAATTTGCAAAATATCAACCGCAGCTAAGGGAGAATGAAGAAGCAATGAGTGTGATCGAAAAAAATATTATTACCATTGAGAATTTACAATGATGCTGTACGACTGGCTCCAAAATATTGAATTTGCCAATGTGTGGGTGCTTCCTTTTTTAGGCATTTTGCCTGTGCTGGCCTTTTTACATTTCAAAACCAAAAACGAATCCAAATCTTCATTTGTGGTTTCCTCAGCGGCGGCATTTTCGGCCCGTACGGCAAGGAATATAACGCTTCATATTCCTTTTTGGTTACGGCTCTTGGCCATTGGCTGCATCATTTTGGCTTTGGCCCGCCCGCAAATACGCAATGTACAAAGCCGCACAAAAGGAGAGGGCATTGACATTATTCTATGCATGGATGTAAGCGGTAGTATGCTGTCAAAGGATTTTACTCCCAACCGTTTGGCCGTGTCGCGGCAAATGGCTGCTGAATTTGTCAAAAACAGGCCTGTTGACCAGATTGGACTGGTCATCTTTGCCGGTGAAAGCTTTACCCAATATCCTTTATCCTCCGATCATGCCGGTCTGCTGGAACAGATCAGAGGCATCACCTCGGGCATGCTGGAAGATGGAACAGTGATTGGCGAAGGTTTGGCCAAATCGGTGGAGCGTTTATCATCCAGCAAAGCAAGAAGTAAGGTTGTTATTTTATTAACCGATGGAAACGAACAGCCGCCGGAGACCAGGATCATTGATCCGATAACCGCACTTGAAATTGCCAAAGCAAAAGGCGTAAAAGTTTACACCATTGGAATGGGCGCCCTGGGTGGTATAGCGGCTGAAGAAAAAGGCGTGAGCCGCTCCGGCAGCAGTGCTTTTCTGGACGAAGCCTTGCTCAAACGTATTGCTACACAAACCGGTGGATTATATTTTAGAGCGACAGATGAGGAAAGCCTGCAGGCCATTTACCGGCAAATTGATAAAATGGAGAAATCGGAAGTGGAAGTAGTAACAAAAGAACGGTTTGAAGAGGAGTTTATTTATTTTATTGGGGCTGCTTTATTCTTCCTGGCGCTTGAAATAATTTTGCGATATAGTTTATTGCGTACATTTCCTTAATCATAAAGGAACGGAGTTTGGTTAAGTGCAGCAGTTCAGCATAGATTACACGAATTTTGTACACGAATTTCACGAATTATCTGTTGGGTTAGATTTATTAAGGAGAAGCAATTCGTGTAATTCGAAATAATTCGTGTCATAAAAAGCCCACAAATGATTAACACCGGAATAGTTTATAAATCCACAGGCAGTTGGTACCAGGTAAAAGATAGTGCAGGCAAGGTTTGGAATGCCCGCATGAAAGGGGTTTTCAAATTAGATAATATCACCTCTACCAACCCCATAGCGGTCGGCGATGTGGTTGATTTTGATATGGAGAACGAGAATGAGCAATCCGTTATCATTACCAAAATTCATGACCGCCGCAATCATATCAATCGCCAATCGCCGCGTATAAAAAGCCAGCAGCATATTGTAGCGTCTAATATTGATCAGTCTCTTTTGATCGCTACCATAAAGGAACCCCGTACTTCGCAGGGGTTTATTGACCGTTTTTTAGTGGCTTGCGAAATGTATCATATCCCGGCTATGGTGCTCTTTAATAAAATGGATCTGTACAAGGAAAAAGAGCTGGAAAAAATGGAAAAGCTTAGAGCGGTTTATGAGGCAATCGGTTATAAAGTGATCGGCACCAGTTTGAAAGAAAACCAGGGTCTGGAGGAAATAAAAGACGCACTAAAAAATAAGATGACCCTGATCAGCGGGCATAGCGGGGTAGGCAAATCCACTTTTATCAATGCCATACTTCCGCAGGCGCAAATACGTACGCAGGACGTAAGCGGATGGAGCGGCAAAGGACAGCACACTACTACGTTTGCTGAAATGTACGACCTGCCCTTTGGCGGCAAGATCATTGATACGCCGGGCATGAAAGAATTTGGTTTGGTGGACATAGAAAAAGCGGAGCTGTCAGGCTATTTTCCTGAAATGCGAAAACGGCTGAATGATTGCCAGTTTAATAATTGCCTGCATATAAACGAACCGGGATGTGCTGTAAAACAAGCGGTAATTGATGGGGAGATAGATGAAGACCGGTACGTGAGTTATTACAATATTCTGGAGTCGCTGAACGAACAAAAATGGTAGGAGCGGTAATAAGGTTCAAAGTCATCATAGGTACTGACTTTGAACAGTAGAAGTGAGAGGATCAGGCAACTCCCTGGTGCATGTCAATCGTCAGTAATTTTCCTTGCAGTACATTGGCCAGTTCCACCACGGCTTTATTATCCCGTTTGCGGGCATCTTTTGTTTTTGTGGGAAACATCGAGATACCATTATAAATGCTGTATTGCAAGGTCAGTTCGTGTTGTCCTAAATGAAAATCCCAGCTAATGGCATCAAAATCGTCTTCTTTGTTGGTAAAGTTTACCTGCAGGTCATCGCTTAAAATATCAGCGATCTGGTAAAAGCGTTTCAGGCCGCCGTCATCATCTATCACGGCTTCTGTACATCCTAAAGTTGTTCGTAGGGTGAGACTCATAAAAAAGGTTTTATAATTAGTAAAAATACGAGGCTGTTTTTTAGAGTGAATGTACTCTATAGACAACGGAACAATGCGTTTAGCTGCATTATGCAATTGTTATGCCTTGAATTTTTTTTCCTTTTTAGGAGCACTGCCATCCAGGATCTTTTCGGCTCCTACGTTTTTGCCATTGTCGCCGCACCCGTATTTTGGTTTGCTCAGCAAACTGCAGGAAGAAAGCATAATGCTAAATGCACAGAAGATGATGATGAAGCGGATCGTTTTCATACATACTATTTGTATAAAGGTAAAACGAAATATAGAGGATCAAAATTGTTTGGCCGCTTCATTTGAACTTTCAAACCATTTGGCATAGCCCAGGTAATTATTGGCAATCCTATTGATCTCGCCTTCCACCTTTTGCGGCGAAATATCTTTTACTTTTTTGGCGGGTACACCGGCATAAATAGCGCCGCCTTCGCAAACCGTTCCTTCCAGCACCACGGCTCCGGCAGCAATGATGGTATTGCTGTGCACTACGGCATTGTCCATTACAATCGAACCCATACCGATCAACACATTGTCGTGCAGGGTACAGCCGTGCACAATGGCATTGTGGCCGATAGAAACATTGTTTCCAATAAGGGTCTGTGTTTTTTTATACGTACAGTGAATAACCGCGCCATCCTGTATGTTTACCTTATTGCCAATGCGAATGCTGTTTACATCGCCACGCACCACGGTATTGAACCAGATGCTGCATTCATCGCCCATGATCACATCACCCACAATGGTAGCGTTGGGGGCAATGAAACAATTGTCGCCCCATTTGGGAAAATTATTTTCAACCGGAAGTACTAAAGCCATTCAATCAGATTTTAGAGTGCAGATTTACGATTTTATTTTGGTTGCCGGCTGCAGAGCTACTATGAAGCGATGGTTGCGACGCTCCGTTCACATTTCTGTTTTCTTATCATCATTATTACACGATACTTACGATTTTTGCCGTTATGAACTTGCGGCAGCTTTTTCTTCAACACGTGGCCCAAACCTCTATGGCGCCTTTGGCTTTGGAAATTATAAAAGCAGAAGGTTGTGAACTGACCGATGCGTCAGGAAAAAAATACATTGATCTTATCGGTGGCATCAGTGTGGCCAATATCGGCCACCGGCATCCAAAAGTAGTGGCCGCCATAAAAAACCAGTTGGATGCGTATATGCATATAATGGTGTACGGCGAGTTTGTGCAAAGTCCGCAGGTACAATACGCAAAGCTGTTAACCCAACATCTCCCTTCTACTTTAAACTCCGTTTACTTCACCAACTCCGGCGCCGAAGCCGTGGAAGGGGCCATGAAGCTGGCCAAAAGAGTAACCGGCCGAACGGAAATAATTGCGTTCAACAATTCTTATCATGGTTCTACCCAGGGTGCTTTAAGCATTTTGGGCAGCGAATACTGGCGCAATGCTTTCCGCCCCTTATTGCCTGGTGTGCAGCATTTGAATTACAACTCTTTTGAAGACCTGCAATTCATTACAGAAGACACGGCCTGTGTTATTGCAGAAACGGTACAGGCTGAAGCCGGGATCATTGCACCACAAAACGGATGGTTAAAAGCCTTGCAGGACCGCTGCCACGAAACAGGCACCTTGTTTATCCTGGATGAAATTCAGGCTGGTTTTGGCCGCACCGGAAAGCTGTGGGGGTTTGAACATTTTGACGTCATTCCCGATGTGTTGTTATTAGGCAAGGCCCTGGGTGGCGGCATGCCCTTAGGCGCTTTTATTGCGGATAAAAAATTAATGGACCAACTGGCCGATAACCCGGTGTTGGGACATATTACTACGTTTGGCGGTCACCCGGTGTGCTGTGCTGCCGGCAAAGCGGCCCTGGAGGTTTTACTGGAAGAGAATTTTGAGGTTCAAAAAAAACAAGCCCTGTTTCTCTCTTTATTACAGCATCCAAAAATAAGGGCGGTGCGATCTTTTGGACTTTGGATAGCCCTGGAGTTTGATGATTTTGACACCTGTAAAAAGGTTATTGACAAATCCATTGCAGGCGGTGTGATTACCGATTGGTTTTTATTTGCATCCAATTGCCTGCGCATTTCGCCGCCCCTGCTGATAACAGAAGAGGAAATAAAAAAGGCCGCTGCCATTATTTTTTCCGCACTTTCCTGATTTTTTCTTGCTTTATAAAATTATTTGAATGTACTTTGTATTACAAAGTGCTTTTATGAGCGAACAAAACCAACACTTAGAGGCTTTAAAGGACATCCGCAACATGATGATGCGTTCCAGCCGTTTTATTTCACTCAGCGGCTTAAGTGGCATTGCAGCCGGTGTGTGGGCTTTGATCGGCGCGGGGTTGGCTTATGATTGGATCTATCAGTATTACCACCAGTATAACGACGTGGGCTATACGAACATGGCTTTTCAAAAATTGAAGCTGAGTCTTTTTATGCTGGCAGCAGTAGTGTTGGCTGTTTCCCTGTTATCTGCGTTTTATTTTACCTGGCGCCGGGCGGGGCGAAATAAGCTACCGCTTTGGAATCATACCTCAAAAATGCTCGCCATCAACATGCTGATTCCGCTGGTGACCGGGGGAATTTTTATTCTAACCATGTTGCAGTACAATGAGTGGCGGTTTGTTACGCCTGCCTGTTTGATTTTTTATGGTTTGGCTCTGGTCAACGGAAGTAAATACACCTTAAGTGAAATACGATACCTTGGATTGTTAGAGCTGGTGCTTGGTTTGGTAAGCACACAATTTCCGGGATACGGTCTTTATTTTTGGGCCGTTGGTTTTGGTATCCTTCATATTGTGTACGGCTTTGCCATGTGGTGGAAACATGAAAGACAACCGGTAACTGAATAATTATAGGAGCAGCGAATAACGAATGGCAACAAACAACCCCATATTTGGACTGAATAAAATTTTTGACAACCGCATCCGCCTGGGCGTTATGAGCACTTTAATGGTAAATGACGAGATCAGTTTTAATGATCTGAAGCAAATGCTGGAGGTGACCGACGGCAACCTGGCCACACATTTGGTAACGCTGGAAGAAGAAGGATTCATTAAAGTGCACAAAGGATTCGTAGGCCGGAAAACCAATACCACGTATTCAGTAACCAAGGCGGGAGAGAAGGCATTTACAGATCATATAGCGGCATTGGAAAGAATAATCAAGGGTATGAAATAATATTTTTTTTGCCTTTATACTTTGAAATACAAAGTGCTTTTTAAAATGAAAAAACAAATCATAATCATCCGCTGGCTGTTGGGCTTTTTTATTGTCGCCCTTTTTTTAAGCGGACTGACAGCCATCCCTGTTGACCCGGAACTTTCTTTCTTACTACACTTTTTCCCTTCCGGCTCCGGCATTCATCACTGGCTTTCAAAAGTGCTGGCAGCTTATCGTGAAGTAAATGCTGCGCATCCCTTTTTACTCTATGGTTACGACTGGCTGGCCTTTGCGCATTTTGTCCTGGCCATTCTTTTTGTGGGTCCCTATAAGGATCCGGTGAAAAACATTTGGGTGATTCAGTTTGGGTTAATTGCCTGTGTTCTTATTCTTCCGTTGGCTTTCATCGCCGGAACGCTGCGGGGCATACCCCTGGGCTGGCAACTGATCGATTGTTCCTTCGGGGTCTTTGGTGCTATACCCTTATGGATCTGCTATCAAAAGACAAAAAAACTTTCGCTACACATTCCTCATTCAATAAATAAATAAACATGGAAACCATTGTACAAAATGTATGGACAAAAAGTAAATTATTAATAAAGGGCCTCTTGATTGGTCTGCTGGTTTTGTTGCTGCAAATTCCGGCTTTTTATGTAAAAGACCTCATTGAAGAAAGAGAAGCAAGACAAAAGGAAGCAGTAGCTGAAGTAAGCAGCAAATGGGCCGCTGCACAAACCATAACAGGTCCGGTGATCGTACTTCCCTACTGGGAAACCAAAACAGATGTCAGTACATCAAAATTGACAAGAACAAAAGCCTTTGCTTTCTTTTTGCCTGATGATCTCTCTATTCAGGCGGATGTTTCGCCCCAGGAAAGACACCGGGGAATTTACAAGGTGATGCTCTATTCTTCCAACATTTCCATCAAAGGAAAGTTCGGGGGTATTTCGGTAGAAAAGCTCAACATCCTTCCCGAAGATATTATCTGGAACGAAGCGGTTGTAAAACTCCCGCTTTCCGATAACATGGGATTAAATGAAGAAGTCACATTAAAATGGAAGGACGCTGTTTTACCCTTGTCTCCGCAAACCTCCGATGACCGATCAATTGCCAATGCATTGCAAGCCCAATTGCCTGTTACTTCCTTACAGGATCTGCAGAATGTTGACTTTTCAACGTCTTTCCCTCTTAATGGCTCGCAGCAGCTTTTATTTACCCCAACAGGTAAAACCACTACGGTGCAGATGAACTCCAGCTGGCCACATCCAAGTTATAATGGAGCAGTATTGCCCCAAAAAAGTGAAGTGGGACCGAATGGGTTTTCTGCTTCATGGAGAAGCATTTCACACAAAAGAAATTTCCCTCAGCAGTGGACGGGTACAGCCTATTCTTTTCATCCCATTGATATGCATTCCACGACTGATGTTGTGGCAACTACTGCGGTACAATCAACAAACATCAATAGCTCAGCCTTCGGTACCAGTCTTTTTATGCCGGTGAATGGTTATCAAAAAACAATGCGGTCGGTGAAGTATGCGGCGTTATGTATCCTGTTAACCTTTGCTTCTTTTTTTCTTATAGAGATCAATAACAAAAAATCGGTCCATCCTTTTCAATATGGCCTGATTGGTTTGGCCTTGATCTTATTTTACACCTTGCTCCTGTCTTTTTCCGAATACATTGGGTTTAATCTTTCGTATGTCATCGCTTCCCTCTTTACCATCGGTTTGATCGGGTGGTTTGTCAAAGGCCTTCTTTCTTCGTCCCGCCTGGCTTCTATTTTATCGGTCATCCTGGTTTTGCTGTATGTATATGTATTTACCATTCTGCAGTTACAGGACTATTCTTTGTTACTGGGAAGCGTTGGCTTGTTTATCACCCTTGGTGTCATTATGCACTATTCAAAAAAGATCCAATGGTAATAGCAGCGTCATCGATGGGTAAAACAAAAATTGTTGATATGAAAACCTTTAAGCATGTCAGTTATACATGGCTGTTGGCCCAGTTCTTTCATCCATTAATATGGATGATGGCTGGCCTTATTACAGAAGGCCAAATGGAAGAAAGTATTTTGATATTGTCCATAGTATTTGGCTTTATTTTTTCATTGCCTGGCTATTTACTCTGCATTGTCTTTTTTAAGCAGGTGGCAATAATGAATTATCTCTGTTTTGTAAAGCTGCTGGTTTGGTGCCTGGTAACAGTAGCCTGTATTGCCACGGGGTTTCTTTTTATCTGTGTCAGTTTTTTGGAAACCCGGTTGTTCCTGGGAGAGTTTTGGCTTGTTATTCCTGGTTCCATAGCTGCTATACTGGCTATTTTATGCCGCTACCGGCAATTCATCCATTTCAATAATCTTCAAATGCATTCAGATGAAAACAATATGGTTTAAAAGATGGGGTTGGATTTATGTTCCCATTCACAGCATGGGTTTTCTCATTACCTTACTTACCATCCTTTTCTTACTACCGGTGTATATGGCCATTATTAGAAACGGCCATTCGGTTAGTGATGATTTGTACCATATGTTTGTTTATACAACCTGCACCGCTTTTTGGTGGAAATGGGTGGCGCAAAAAACAAGTAACTAATGGAACAAAGAAAATTCTCCTGGAAAGAACGGGGCAACAGCTTTACCTATGCATGGGATGGAATAAAGGCTGTGTTACGAACAGAACATAACACATGGATTCATTTGGCTTTAACGGTGGTTGCCCTGTCGCTTGGCTTTATTTTGAAGATTAGCGCCGGCGAGTTTATGGGCCTGATTATTGTAATGACCATGGTCTGGACAGCGGAAATATTCAATACCGCTATTGAAAAAACCATGGATTTTATTTCAAAAGAAAGGCACCCGCAAATTAAGCTGGTGAAAGATCTGGCTGCCGCCGCCGTACTTATTACGGCTCTATCGGCCATAATAGTTGGCGCCATTATTTTTATTCCTAAACTTTTTTAAATGATCAAGAGACTGGAAAATAATTTTTTACTGAACAGGCTTTATTTCAACAAACCAGAAGTGGAGAAAATGCTCTTGCTCTCCTGTTTGTTTAGCGTTTGCTTAACGGCGGTAAGAGTGGTGTACACCGGCGAGCTTTTATTTGTTTCGCTGAACTGGAACCTGTTTTTGGCCTTCGTGCCCTATGCCATAACCCGGTTCATCATTCAACGTCCGCAGTGGACGGAGGATAATAAACGATTCATTGTTGTTTTTATAAGCTGGTTGCTGTTTATTCCCAATTCCTTTTACATTATTACGGACCTGTTTCACTTAAGTGCCCGTTTGCCGGTGCCTCTTTGGTTTGACCTGGCGCTGATTCTTTCTTTTGCATGGAACGGTTTATTGCTGGGTATTTTATCGGTGCGGCAAATGGAAAAGATCATTGAGTCAAAATGGAACCTGCACAATGAATGGCTTTTTGTTTATCCCATGATGCTGTTAAATGCCTTTGGTGTTTATGTGGGAAGGTATTTACGCTATAACAGTTGGGATATTGTGTCAAACCCTTTCCAGCTTTTTAATGACCTCATTTATTTGATCCTTCATCCCATTCGTCACCGTTTTGACTGGAGCATGATCCTTTGCTATTCTGTTTTTATGACGTTGATCTATATTACTGTCAAAAAATTCAGTAAGGCTATACGATAAAATCAGTAAGGCCAGACGATAAAAAAAGAGATGCCTTTTCCGGGCATCTCTTTTTTATGATCTGTTCTCTGTAGTTTAAAAATCTAAACCCAGGGCCAGGTAGGTTTGTGGCTTGCCTTTGAAAAGGCCGTTCATCTGCCAGGCTACATCAAACTTTACAAAATAACCCAGTAACGTACTGCGGGCGCCAAAGCCGTAGCCGCCGGCAAAGGGACCAATGCCGCCTGCTTTCAGTTTCACCGTAACAGCAGGGTTTTGTGGATCCATGTAACGGGAAGTGGGTCTTTCAAAATTATCATACCTGCCATTCCATGCGGTACCAAGATCAATAAATTGCACCACCTGGAAGTTGCGCAGAAAGGCATTGTTGATGGGTTTGTTGAATAAGGTAGTGAACACCGGAACCCTCACTTCGCTGTTGATCACCACATTGTTATTTCCATTGGCAATATTTTGTTTGAAACCCCTGAGGTTAACGGCTAATGCCTGGTAGGCATATTCCTTGTCAGGGTCAGGTGTATTGTGCGGGTCAAAATAACGGTAAGACAATTCACCGGTATTTTGATTTTGTTTTACATTATCCCCGAACTTCAGCCATCCATCCACGCCGCCTAAATAATACACCACTTTCTGGTTGCCCCATGAAAAATCACCCGCAGCACGAAGAGCCCAGATGACATTGCGGTAGATGGGCAGATAATGCCTGGCGTCAAAACCTACATTGAACAAAAATCTTCCCTTCGGTATTCTTGGTATTGAGCTGGGTAAATACATCCGAATAGACTTTCCAGCGCAGGCCGTGCCAGATGTTCATGGTTGGATTTAACGTATTGTCATACACATATTCAAATGTGAATTGACCGAAGGTTTTTAAACTATCACGTTGTTTTAAATTTCCCACACGTGGCGTCAAGACCTACCGCAGGATAAACAATCCTGTCAAAACGGGGCCCTACCGTAAGCCGCACACTTCTTACCTTGTCAAAAGGATAAGCCAGGCGGGCAAGATAATAGCTGGAGTGTTGTTTTACCAAAGCAATTCCGTTAGAGCTTTGCCCTTTTGAAGTATCAATGATATTTTCGACGCTGCTTCGGTAATAAGTAAAGCCCCAGTCAAATCTTTTTCTCAGGTTGGTAAACTCGAATAAGATGTCGTTATCCTTCAAATTTGGCGCAAGCCGTATTCCACCCGAAAGTTTGTAATCTTCAAAAAGATCAACCGTTCCCATTCTGATCAAACCATTCAGGTCGGTGCCATTGGCCGGTTCAATAGGGCCCTGGCCGCCCTGGTAAGGCTGGTATTTGCTAACGCCGAACATCGTGTTGTTCAGGCCGGCTACTACATAATCATTAAAGAATTTTGGCGGCCGGTACTCATACACTTTTGCTTTCTTCAAAATGGGTTCCGGCTGAATTTCCTCTGCCTTAAACACCTGGCCTAAGTGGGAGGAAGAATCTCTTTGCTCGTTCTGGAATTCATTTTGAAAAAAATCAGGTTGCTTTTTAGTGCTGTCACCTGCAGGCAGGTTGGTCGTTTCGTTGCGGCTGGCCACAATCCGCTCCCGGTCCATCACCTTTTTCATATACTCGGTTGGCTTGGCTGTAACATTGCGGCGGCGCAAGGTATTTTCATCCACCCGCAGACGATAGAGGAATTTATAATTTCCCTGTCTGGTTACTTCACTTACCAGGCTGTTGTCACCCGCCGTCCTTGTTTCCAGCAAACTGCTTTGGTAATTGGTTAAAGGGAAAACATAGGTAGAATCGCTGGTCACTGAAACATAACCCACCGAGTCAATGTCTTCTTTACTCCACTCTTTCAATACACTGTCCACTTCCTGGAGCGGAGGGTTGCGCAAAACCTCGTCTCCAATAAACACCAGCGTATCCAAACCTGCTCTTTCGGATCTAAAAAATCCTGCATAGCGGTTGTTGATCCCATTTTCATCACCCACAAAGGTGAAGTGTGAGGTATTGTACTGCGAAGGATAACGGGCATTCCCAAATTTTACATTGGTTAATTGGGAGATCTGCTTGAACTCTGATTTGTTCCAGTTATCAATTAAAAAAATATTGTAGTGGCGAGAACTTACTGCGGTATCGGTATTTGCCGCATCGGCCGAAGGCCGGTTGCTGGAAAAAATGATCCCTGTCTTGCCGGGGAAGGCTACAAACGAGGCGTCCAGGTCGTCATACACATCATTGGTAACTTGCTCTACGGTCTGCTTGTCTATCTTGTAAACAAAAATATCCGTTTGCCCGCTTTTCACAGCACTGAGTAAAAGCGTGTTGGCATCCAGCATGTATTTTACATCCTGCACCTGGGTAAACTGGGGCAGATCCTGTTTTGTTATTTTAACGCGGTTTACGGCATCGTAAACAAACAATTTATTTTTTCCTTCTTCATTGTAGATCACGGCCAGTCTTGTGCCCTTGCCATCCCAGGCCAGCAGGGGATAGTTGGGGTTGATCTCATCTTCCCTGGAGCGAACGCCATATTGAAGGATCACCTTGCGGTCAACGAAATTGGGGTGAAAGGTTACGCTGTATTTTCCCTGCTTAAATTCAACCACAGCATAAGCAAAGCTTCTGGGAACCGGGTTGGCATTAAAACGAATAAAATCTTTTTTGCCGATTTCTTCGGTTACGGATAGCTGTCCCTTGGGCACCAGGCGCCTTCCGCGGATGTCTTTAAAATACAACTGCGACATATCGGTCATAAAATCCTGCAGCACGGCCTTGAATTTTTTCTTGGCAATTCTTTGCGTAGCACTGTTCAGGTTGCGGTAAATGCGGGACAAATAAAGAAGATAGGTGGTCTTCGACTTGCCGTATTTATTGCCCATGTAATACCAGAAATGCATGTCCTGCCAACAGAGGTTTAGCAAAGGCAAACTGGTAAAAATTATTGTAGTCGCCACTTAGCATGGCGCTTTTCAGTTTGTCGTCCAGTTCGGGGCTCCATTCTTCACCGGCGTATTCAATATAGCCATCGGTCAGCCATTTGGGCAGATCCAGCAAGGTTTGATTGGCGGCCATTTCGCCCAGGTCATCACCAAATAATACATTGGCCACTAACACGCCGGCTATACCCTGGCGAATTTGTTTGCGCAGGTTTTCATGATTGCCATCGAAATACACCAGCATTTTATTGTTCACCAGCCTTGTAACGCCACCGGTATTTTGCCAGTCAATGCCCAGGCCAATATTGGATTGCTGCATTTCGTCAAAGCTGTTGTAAACCACAACATTGGCCCTGCGCTGCAGACCGTATTCAATAAACTCTTCCAGTTGCGGCAATTCTTTTTCGGCTACCTGGGCTACGTATTTACCCAGTTCCAGCCCGTCCTGGCTGAAATAAGTATTGAAATTTTCAGTCTGGTAATATTTCCATTTGAATTTCTGGTATTGAACCCGGTTCTTGCCAAACTCCACGGCGTTCACCTGTGCATGTCCGTAGTAAGAAAGAACAAGCAATGAGGCGCAGGCCATCCGGCCAATCAATTTAATCATAAAGTAGATGTGATTTCTGAATTAATATAGCTCCCGATTTTGGATTGTAAATTGCAATTAAAAATACAAAATCTGCATGTTAACTGTTCAACCATTTACATTCAATCCTGTACAGGAGAATACGTATGTTGTTTACAACGAAAAAGGGGACTGTTGTATTATAGACCCCGGCTGTTATTTTGCCTCCGAGGAACAGGAATTAAAGAATTTTATTGAAAAGAATGGTTTGCAGCCCGTTTACCTCCTCAATACCCACTGCCATCTCGACCATATTTTTGGAAACCGCTTTGTGCAAAAAACCTTTGGCTTGTCTCTGTACCTGCATAAGTTGGAGAAACCGGTGCTTGAACATGGCCCGGCTTCGGGGCAGTTATGGCAGTTGCCTTTTGATAATTACGATGGCGAATTGAACTACCTGGACGAAGGCGAGGTGGTGCGAATAGGAGAGGATGAGTTGCATGTTCTTTTCACTCCCGGCCATTCACCGGGCAGCATCAGCTTTTATAATGCAGAAGCCAAGTTTGTCATAAGCGGGGATGTGCTCTTCCAGGGAAGTGTGGGAAGAACCGATTTGCCCGGCGGCGATTTTACCATTCTGCAGGAAAGCATCAAAACAAAGCTCTACACCTTGCCTGCCGATGTTATTGTTTATTCCGGGCATGGAGAATCTACAACCATTGGCGATGAAATGAAAGGAAATCCCTTTGTGAAAATGGTTTAAATGTCTGAACCAGGATTTTCAGGATTAAAGGATTAACAGGAAATAAAAAGAGTCTTCATTTGTTTGAAGACTCTTTTTATATAGTTGCTTTCTAATCTCTTCATTCATCCTAAAATCCACCCAAATCCTGGTTCAGATAATTTCACGCAAAGGCGCCAAGTAGGCAAAGAACTTTTCCCTTTAAATCCTTAGCGCCTTCGCGTCTTTGCGTGAAACCCACTTCCCGTTAATCCCATAATCTCACAAATCCCGGTTCACACAGCAAAGAACCGGCCTATATAAGGCAACTTGCGGATCTCCGATTTTTCTACGTTAATGATCAATAACCCAAAAAGAGAAAACAGCACCAGCGCAAAGCCACGGTTCACCCACACGCCAAAATTAAATTGCAGGAAAGCCGCATGAACACCATAAAGCACTACACATATAACGATATAGGCTACCAGCTTTTTCCAGGCGTAGGGGATGGGGTAATTTTTTTGTCCCCAGATGTACGAGATCACCATCATGCTGCCATAGCAAAAGAACGTAGCCCAGGCACAGGCCATGTAGCTGAAATGCGGAATGAACAAATAATTAATAACTAAAGTAATGGCAGCGCCAATCAAGGTGATCCAGGCCCCTGCCATAGTTTGGTTGGAAAGTTTGTACCAGATGGAAAGGTTGTAATAAATACCCAGGAACATATTGGCCAGTAAAAGAATGGGAACCACCTTCAGGCCTTTCCAGAACGTTTCATTTTGAATAAAATATTTCCACACATCCAGGAACATGGCCACTGCTAAAAACATAAAGCACACGGTAATGACAAAAAACTTCATCACCCTTGCATACACTTTTTGCGGTTGTTGGCCATGGGCCGCCGAAAAGAAAAAAGGCTCGGCCGCCATGCGGAAGGCCTGTACGGACAGTGTAATTAAGATCGAAAGTTTATAGCAGGCACTGTAGGTTCCTACCTCAATTTTAGCTGCCTGCTCCGAGGCTACCGGTGCCAGCCAGTTGAGCATAATGCGGTCAAAGGTTTCATTGATCATTCCTCCAAAGCCTACTATTATCAGCGGCGCCGAATAGATCATGATCTCTTTCCACAGTTTTGCATTGAACTTCCACCGGAAAGCCATCAGCTCTTTGGATAAAAGCAGCAGGGTAACTACAGATTGCACCAGGTTGGCAATGATCACATAACCCACGCCAATCTTGGGGTTATAAAATGTACCAATGAAACTATTGGGGTTTTCTTTTTGAATATCCGGGACAAACCGATAAAAAGAAAAAAGTAAGGGCAATATTGACAAGGATGCCGGCAATGCGGACAGTGGCAAATTTCACGGGCCTTCCTTCAAAGCGAAGCTTGGCAAAGGCCAGGGCCGTCAAGGGCGTCGAAAGCAATGATAAAAGCACTCCAGGTAAAATATTCGGGATGCTCTTTTAGGCCAATAAGAGAAGCTAATTCATCATTAAACAAAAGAAGTACCGCGGTTAAAACAACGGTGCTTACAATCAGTGAAACCATTGCCGTGTTATACACTTCGGCTTCCTGTTCCTTGTTCCTGGAGTAACGGAAGTAGGCTGTTTCCAATCCATAGGTGAAAATAATATTGAGAAAAGGAATAACAGCATATACAAGACTCATATCGCCATACGCTGCCCCGGTAAGGGCAAAGGTGAGATACGGCGTCAGCAAATAATTCAGAAACCGTGCCGCAATAGAACTGGCTCCGTACCACAAGGTCTGTCCCGCTAATTTTTTAATGCCACTCAATGGGATATAGATTTTGTATTACACGAATTTAGAGCACGAATTACACGAATTATTGCTAATTAAAAAACGATTCTTTTTGTAACCAATGATTTTTGGCCGAAATTGACGATGATTCCCAGTTTCAAACCCGAGGCTTTCAGATAATTGATGGTTTGCTTTACGAATGAATCTACAATAAAGGACGTTGCTTTTACTTCCAGAACAATTTGATCAAAAACGATAAAATCGGCAGGGTATTTATGCCGTAAAATCTTGCCTTTATATTCAATTGTGAAAAGGTTTTTCTCTCTCATAAGGACATGTTCTTTTCTTTAAATTCTATCTCCAAAGCTTCTTTATAAACTGCTTCTTTAAATCCTAAGCCCAATTCGCGATGAACTTCCATGCAGATGCCCACAATTTGATAGGACTCTTCTTTCAGTATAATGTCTGGCATAAATTCGTGTAATTCGTGTCTTAAAATTCGTGTAATAATCTTACTCCCTAAATCTTGGATTATTGATGTAAGAAGAATCGCTCAGGGTTCGTAAAAAAGCAATAATGTCATTTTCCTGGGCATCGGTGAGTGAAATGCCGTTGGTGAGCAAAGGATCCAGGGTGGCGCTTTGGTTAACGCCAAAACGATAATGCTGCACCATCATGCGCATCACGCTATACCTTCCATCGTGTGTATAATAAGAGGTCATATTAACATTGCGGAGGCTGGGCACTCTGAATTTTAAAGAATCCGCCTTATTGCCTGTAACCCGCATGCGGCCATAATCTTGCAGGTTCTCATCTATTTCTAAACCCACATTGCGGAAACTAAAATCCGTGAACAGGGGTTCGGTATGGCAGGTAGCGCATTTGGATTGAAAAACAGCATAGCCGCTTTGTTCTTCTGCGGTAAAACTGGCTTCTCCCTTTTTTACCTTGTCGTATTTGGAGTTGGCCGAAACCAGGTTGAGTACGAATTGCGTCAACGCTTTTAAAATGCCGTCGCTGGTAATTTGTTCACTTCCGTAGGCGGCACGAAACAGGCGTTGATAAGCCGTGTCATTTTTTAATTTGTTGATCACGTTGTCCATGGTTTCTGCCATTTCATTGGGCGCGGTAATATGCGCCAGTGAAATGGATTCAAGGGTAGTAGCGCTGCCATCCCATTTATAAACCGGGTACCAGGCCAGGTTGGCCAATCCCGGTGCATTGCGCAAGGTGTGCGAATGATTGTAGCCATGACTGCGGTCGTGTTCAAAAGTAGTGAAGGCCGCCACTTGCTGATGACAGGAAGCGCAGGGAAAATTGCCGTCAATGGAAAGCCGGCCATCGTAGAACAATTTTCTGCCCAATAAAAAACTTTCTTCTGTCAGCGGATTGCTTTGAAAATTATAAACCGGCTGGGGAAAGCCTTGTGGTATCGGTAAGGTAATGGGGGTGGTACGGGTAAAAGGCCGGTCCGACTTCCGGCAGCTATTCAGCAAAACACCGCCACCCATAATAAAAACAAAGAGGGCTGCTATAACAAGTAAAGTTTTCAACTGGTTGGTTTGTTGTTCTAAGCTATTAAATAAAACAACAGCCTCCTGTTAAAAAAGGTTGCGGGGATTGAATTTCTTTCTGCCTTCCTTTATTTGCGAGGATCGTTTTTTACTCTCCAGCCGTTTTTCTTTTGCCTTTTTAGAAGGTTTGGTGGCAATGCGGAGCTTTTTCTTTTTTAAGGCTCCGGTGATCAGTTCATTCACTTTGCGAATGGCTTCTTCTTTATTTTCTAATTGGGTGCGATGGGTTTGTGCTTTTACAACCAGCTCTCCTTCCGAATTGATGCGGTTGGATAGTTTACCAAGAACAAGGGCTTTTTGTTCGTCCGTCAACAATTGCGAGGCGGCAATATTGAAGTAGGCAATAACAGCCGTTTCCACCTTGTTTACATTTTGCCCGCCCTTGCCGCCGCTGCGGGTGGTTTGTAATTTTATTTCAGAAGAAAGATCCATACGATTCAAAAGTAAAAAGTAAAAATTCAAAACTGTGTCTCCACCTTTAGATTGTTTTTACTTTTTACTTTTGAATTTTGACTTACTATGCGGGCAGTTATACAAAGAGTTACAAAAGCAAGTGTCACCATTGAAAACAAGGTCAATGGGCACATACAAAAAGGCTTGCTGGTTTTGCTGGGAATAGAAGATGCCGATGGCGAGGATGATATTAAATGGCTAAGCAATAAAATTGTGAACCTTCGCATTTTTAATGATGAAAATGGAGTAATGAACCGGTCTGTTTTAGAAGTGGACGGCGGCGTTTTGCTCATCAGCCAGTTTACGCTTCATGCTTCTACCAAAAAAGGCAACCAGGCCAAGTTATATCAAGGCAAGTAAGCCCGAGGTAGCCATTCCCTTATATGAAAAAATGATCAGCCAATTAGAAAACTGATCTTGGTAAAAAAGTAGAAACCGGCATTTTTGGCGCCGATATGAAAGTGGAGTTACTGAATGACGGGCCGGTTACCATTGTAATTGATACGAAAAACAAAGAATGAAAAAAGAGCTTGAAAACCGCGAAGACCTGGTGCTGCTGTTAAATGCATTTTACAGAAAAGCATTTAAAGATGATTTGATCGGGCGGTTTTTTACGGAAGTGGTTCCCCTGGACCTGGATACCCACATTCCTGTGATTGCTGATTTTTGGGAGGCCGTTATTTTCGGCAAGCAGGGTTATCGCAAAAATGTAATGGAAGTGCATCAACATATCCATCAGTTATCCGCTATTAAAAAAGAACATCTGGACAGATGGGTGAAGTTGTTTACCGAAACGGTGGATGAATTATTTGAGGGAGAAAAAGCCATCTTACTAAAACAAAGGGCAAGCTCTATTGCCACTTTAATGGATATAAAACTCAATCATAAACCGATCAATAAATTATAATGACCATACAGGAAGCGCAACAAAGGGTTGATGAATGGATCAAAACTACCGGTGTTCGTTATTTTAGTGAGTTGACCAACATGGCCATCCTTACCGAAGAAGTGGGAGAGGTGGCCCGCCTGATGAGCCGTATTTATGGTGATCAGTCTTTTAAAGAAAGCGATAAAGGCAAAAAACTTTCCGATGAACTGGCCGATGTGCTTTGGGTGCTCATCTGCATTGCCAACCAAACCGGCGTGGACCTGACCGAAGCCCTGCATAAAAATTTTGAAAAGAAAAATAGCAGGGACGCCGACCGCCATAAAAACAATGATAAATTATCTGAACCGTGATTTTGGGGATTAAAGGATTAGTGAGGAGATTAAAAACGTAACTATAAAGCAAGAATCTTCAAGTAAATCAACACTCTTTATTTCCTTACTAATCTGTTCATCCACCCCAATCCTGGTTCAGACATTTCACGCAAAGACGCAAAGCAGGCAAAGAACTTTTCCTTTACATCTTAGCGCCTTCGCGTCTTTGCGTGAAACCCATTTCCTGCTAATCCCGTAATCTCACAAATCCCGGTTCAGACAATTGGCTGCTTTTTTGTACAACTCCTACAAACTGTAGCACATGAAAAAGTTTTCTTTAAAACTGGTGTGGACCGCTTTAAAAGATGCCTTTAAAGGTTTTTCGGATGATAAAATAACCAAGCTTAGCGCTTCGCTGGCGTATTATACTGTTTTCTCTTTGGGGCCGTTGCTTATTGTGATCATTTACCTGTGCAGTTTCTTTTTGGGCCGCGAAGCCGTAGAAGGCTCCCTGTATTCGCAAATTCAGGGTTTTATTGGGGCCGATGCAGCAAAGCAAATCCAGGAAATGATAAAAAATGCCTGGATCAGCGATAAAGGGGGATTGGCTGCTGTTATTGGCGTCGTCACTTTATTGATTGGTGCCACCACCGTTTTTGGTGAAATACAGGATTCCATCAATGGTATTTGGGGATTAAAAGCTTCGCCAAAAGCAGGCATAATGAAACTTATAGTAAGCCGGGTTTTGTCATTCGGATTGATTGCCACGCTGGGTTTTTTATTATTGGTGTCTTTGGCTGTTACGGCTGTGGTGGAAGGCATAGGTAGCCGCCTGAAAACTGCTTTTCCCGATATTGGCGTAGTGGTATTTTATATTATCAACCTGGTGCTGACATTGGGGATCACCACCCTGCTTTTTGGTATCATTTTTAAAGTATTGCCCGATGCAAAGATCAGATGGAAAGCTATCTGGCCGGGTGCCATAGCCACTTCCATACTTTTTATGATCGGTAAGTTTGCCATTTCATTTTACATCAGTAAAAGCGAGGTGGGAAGTACGTACGGGGCGGCTGGTTCGCTGGTGATACTGCTGGTGTGGATCTATTATTCTTCCATCATACTTTATTTTGGTGCCGAATTTACCAAGGCCTATGCCCTGGAGAGAGGCGCTAAGATTATACCAAGTGAATACGCTGAGTGGGACAAAGAGCCGGTAGTGCCGGGATCAAAACCAAAAGAGGCTGATCCTTCTTCCTTGGAAAAAAACAGGAGAAAAGAACCGAAGCATACGCCCCGGCCGGCGGTGGTAAAAAATGAACCTTCCCATCCAAAAAAAGAAAAGAAAAAATCGGCGGGCATGGGAACGGTTTTACTGGGATTGGCGCTTTACTATTTCAATACTTCCAAAAAACAAACAGCGCATAAATAACGAAATAAGAACTGGCCGTATGGAAGTTTATTGCTCAGTAATGGCTATCTTTTTGTAGCAATCTTCAAAAAAGATGGATGAAAAAAAAGATGACATTTAAAGGCGTCTGGCAATTATTAAAGGATTCGTTCCAGGGTTTTTCCGACGACAGGGTCTTTAAGCTGAGCGGATCACTGGCTTATTTCACGGTGTTTTCCATTGGCCCGATGCTGATGGTGATTATTTTTTTTGCCGAACTTTTTTATGGCCGGGAAGCCATTGAAGGCACGATTTACGGACAAATAAAGGATTTTGTGGGTCCGGCTGCCGCCCTGCAAATACAGGATATTATAAAGAATGCAACGCTGAGCGGTAAAAGCAACTTCACGGCCATTGTTGGTTTTGTAACCCTGATCGTAGGGGCCACTACGGTGTTTGCAGAAATCCAGGATTCCATTAATGCCATCTGGAATTTAAAAACAAAGCCGGAGAAAGGGTGGCTGAAAATGATTCTCAATCGCCTGCTTTCTTTTTCTATTGTGGTAAGTCTGGCCTTTATTTTACTGGTTTCCCTGATCATCAACGGGCTGATGGAAGCCCTGGGGGACCGGCTGGTAGCTATTTTTCCCAATGTGGCCGTGGTAATTATTTACATAGTCAATCTCCTGCTCACCTTCTGTGTAATTACGCTGCTCTTTAGTATCATTTTTAAAGTGTTGCCCGATGCAAAGATCAAATGGAAAGATGTGCTGACCGGCTCTATTGTTACCGCCCTGCTTTTTATGCTTGGCAAATTTGGAATTACCTTTTACATCAGCAGCAGCAATATTGGAAGTGCTTATGGCACGGCGGGTTCGCTGGTCATTCTTTTACTTTGGGTGTATTATTCTGCCATCATCCTGTATTTCGGGGCAGAATTTACCAAGGCCTATGCAGCTAGCTATGGCAACCGGATTTATCCAAGCGAATATGCCGTATGGATCAAGCATATTGATGTGGAAGAAGAAAACGGAACCCTGAAGCAGCAGGAGCAAAAGAAAAAAGAGGAAAACGAGCACACGGGTGATGATGTGAAGGTGACGTAAGCCGCCCCCTGTCCCCCTAAAGGGGAGACTTAGGTCGTAGAAACTTTTTTGGTAACAGCCAGTTCTTTAAGTATAGAGCTAATGATTTTGTTACCGGCTTTTGTACATGCTATTGGGCTTCTGTTCGTGCAGTGTTCGACTATCAGCGGAAACTCCCTTATACGGCTGGTAAGGCTATTCAACTAAAGTGTTTCATTAAAAAGTTCTTTCTAAAAATGAAATAGTAAAACAAGAAAAGTTTGATGACCTAAGTCTCCCCTTTAGGGGGACAGGGGGTATATTTGCGGCCATTATGGCAACAGACAGCAACCGTTTTCAGGCAATTATCTCGCATTGCAAAGAATATGGATTTATTTTTCCTTCGTCAGAAATATATGATGGCCTGAGCGCCGTGTACGATTATGGCCAGTGGGGAAGCGAGCTAAAGAAAAATATCAAGGATTATTGGTGGAAGAGCATGATGCAGATGAATGAAAATATTGTGGGTATTGATGCCGCCATTTTCATGCACCCCACCACCTGGAAAGCCAGTGGCCACGTGGATAATTTCAGCGACCCGATGATTGATAACAAGGATAGCAATAAACGCTACCGCGTTGATCATTTGATTGAGGCCAAAGCCGATGAACTGGAAAAAGAAGGCCATCCGGAGCAGGCGGAGATTTTGCTAAAGGAAATGGATACGCTGCTGGCCGCCAATGATTTTGACGGATTAAAAACATTGATCGAGAATAATAAAATTGTTTGTACGGTAAGCGGCACCTGCAACTGGACAGATGTGCGCCAGTTTAATTTGATGTTCTCCACGGAATTTGGTGCAGTGTCTTCCGAAGAGGAAGACAACATCGTTTACCTGCGTCCCGAAACAGCACAGGGTATTTTTGTCAACTTTTTGAATGTGCAAAAAACCGGCCGGATGAAAATTCCTTTTGGTATTGCACAAATAGGAAAGGCTTTCCGGAATGAAATTGTAGCCAGGCAGTTCATTTTCCGCATGCGGGAGTTTGAGCAAATGGAAATGCAGTTCTTTATTCGTCCCGGCACACAAAAAGAATGGTATGAATACTGGAAAGCAGAACGAATGAAATGGCATTTAAGCCTGGGCATTCCGGCAGAAAAATATCGTTTTCACGATCATGTGAAACTGGCCCATTATGCCGATGCGGCTTGCGATATTGAATATGATTTTCCCATTGGTTTTAAAGAAGTGGAAGGCATTCATTCCCGCACCGATTTTGATTTGAAGAACCACCAGGAATACAGCAAAAAGAAACTGCAGTATTTCGACAATGATATAGACGAAGCCACCGGAAAACCTTACGGCAATTATATTCCTTATGTATTGGAAACCTCCATTGGTGTGGACAGAACCGTGATGATGGTATTGAGCGAAGCTTACGAAGAGCAGGATTTAAGTACAGAAGAAAAGAAAGACAGCCGCGTGGTGTTGAAGTTCCCGCCAAAGCTGGCGCCCATTAAATTAGCTGTTTTGCCATTGGTGAAAAAAGATGGCCTGCCGGAAATTGCCAGAAGCATCATGGATACCTGCAAAGGCGCATTTCCGTTGCTTTTATGAAGAAAAAGATACCATTGGAAAACGTTACAGACGAATGGATGCCATTGGTACACCATTCTGCGTAACCGTGGATCATCAAACCAAAGAAGATAATACGGTTACCATTCGCTACAGGGATACCATGCTGCAGGAGCGGATTGCCATTGACCAAATAAAAGACGTGGTGTTGAAGACGCTTTAGTCTTCAACACTTTTATCCCTTTCCGGTGATTTTATAAACTGTAATACCAGCAATCTCTTTTATAAAATTGTCCCATTTGTTTAAGGCCAGCCCGGAAGGCAACAGGTAATCTTCAATAAAATTATTGCCTACGTTCTTCGAGTCAAAGTCGCAGGGATAAGGCATTACATTCATTCCTTGTTTTAGAAAGGCCTGCTTTGCCCTGGGTAAATGCATGGCGGAAGAAATTAAAAGAAAGGGGCCTTGCAGGTGTACAGAGTCGGCAAGGCCTTTGGCATTGGTGGCATTTTCAAAAGTGTTCCTGGATAAAGGATCGGTTAAAATATCGTCTGCCGGAATGCCCAGGTCCACCAGGTGTTGTTTGATAAAATCAGCCTCTCTAAAATCATGTTTTACCATATAGCCATTGCCGGCCGCTACAATGATTTTATTGATATGTCCTTTTTTATAAAGTAAGGCTGTTTGAATAAAGCGATCGGACGCCGGATTAAAATATCCCCTTTCATCTTTTTTATTGTAGGAAACAAATCCGCCCAACACAATGCCGGCGTTATATTTTGCATTTGACGCCAGTTGAACCGGTGCTGTCTCATAAACACTGATCATCTTCCGTATAATAAAGGGATTGGTAAAAAACAGCAGAAGGAGCAGGCCTGTTTTAAAAAGAATTGTTTTTCTTTTTTGATTTTTAGTGAAATAGGCAAGCAGAAAAACAACAACAATCCATACAACCGGTCGTAAAAAAAATAAAAGAATCTTTAGTAGAACAAACATAGGGTTTAGCTAATTTGCTAATATAGGATGTTTCAAATATAGCGAACCGGCCATTAGCACATTATCAAATTATCGAATTAGCACATTATCCAATCGAATTGTCACATTATCCATACAACTCCAAATGAATGGTTTTTTTATCGTAGCCCAAACCCTGTATGCGTTGTTTGGCTTCATCAATCATCACCTTCCAGCCGCATAAATAAAAATTGGCGGGTGGCGGTTCCGTGCCTCCATTCTTTTTTTCATTCACCAGGTTTTCATAAATGGCATGCACATAGCCGCAACAGCCATCCCATTGCTCCCTCGAAAGAGTAGGTATATAATGAAAGCCTTCTACTTCGGTTTCCAGCCTTCTCATTTCATCCAGGTATAAAAGATCTTCTTTGGTGCGGGTGCCAAAAATGAGGTTGATATTTTGGTGCGGCACGCCATGTCTTTTAATATGGTGCACCATACTGCGAAAGGGAGCAATGCCGGTGCCGGTGCAAATAAAATACAGGTCTTTTTCAATGGGATCGGGCAGGGTGAACACTCCCTGCGGGCCTCTAAGAGTTAACTCTGATCCTTCTTTTATTTCGTTAAATAAATATGTGGTGCCTGCTCCCCCATCGAGTAAAACAATCAACAATTCGAACACATTGGTATCATCCGGCCACGAAGCAATGGAATAGCTGCGCCATCGTTTATTGGGCTTTTCGTGTATGGGCAAATCCAGTGTTACAAATTGCCCGGGAGCAAAATCAAAAGATGTCTACCTCGGGAACCTGAATCCAGAAGCGGCGGGTATTGTAGGTTTCATTTTCAATGCGGGTAACAATGCCCTTGCGCCAGGGTTGTAATGCCATACACGGTTTTTTAACAATTATGAAATACGATGCAGGAAATAAATCCGTTTCTAAGTTATCCACAATTTTTGGCTATTGGCACAGTAGTTGAAAATTATATCCGTGTAAAAGCGATAGTTACTCCTCAAGATATTTAGTCGGACGGTTTAGGTTAAAGGCCAGTATTCTTACTGGCCTTATTTTATTGCAGTACTACCGGTTCTAATATTTTTATTTTTTTCTCTGCGGCATAGTAAAATTTACCGGCATATTTATACACTACCACTACTTCATTGGTACTGGCTTTTGCCCTGGCAGCGGCCATTTCTTTTCCCGGTACAGCCATGCCCAGGTCTAATTGATACACCCTGTTGGAGGTTTTAGGCACCAGCGTAATGGTTTTGGAATAGGGAGGAAGCTCACCGGTTTTTATTTCTACCGGCGTGGTGGTAACAATAGTGGTTCTCACGCCTTTTTTCTCTCCGTAAAGCCACATTTCAACCGGGTAAATGCGTGTTTTAGCCGGACCTTCCAAATAAATGAGGTAATTGTATTTTGCTTTGGCAGACGGATAAGCCTGCAGGTTATTTTCCTGTGTTGAAATTTTGGGCGGTACGCCGCCGGTTACGGGTCGTGCATACGCATAAAGCTTTACATCTGTCCGGGTTTGCGCTTTCAAACCGGTGAGGAATAAAAAGCAGCAGCCGCATAAAAATAAAATGTATTTCATACTATGCAGATGTTTAAAAAATGAAAGGGCACAACCCAATTATCGTTTTATAAGTTTTTGGATATGGCGGTACTTGCCATCGCTGCTCTGTATATTTAAAATATACATCCCTGCCGGCAACCGGCTCATATCCACTTCACCATTTTGGTAAGGTGTTTCCTTTTTGCTTATCAATTGTCCGTTGGTACTAAGCAACTGTATGATTATTGTTTGAACTCCGGCAGCATTTCCCACCTGGTAGAATGTTTTGGTGCTGCTTTGTGTGGGAAAAACGTTTACAATAAAACGGGAGTCATTGACAGTTCCTGTATCCCCGTTGGGAGTAAAATTGGCGGTACCCAAAAAGGTATAATACATGCCGTTTCCATGTGTGCCTACCAATAACACATTATCCGTGGGCCGGTACGACAGGGATTGAACCACGGCATAGTTCAACACATTGTCGCCTTCCCGGTCCCAGGTGGGGCTGCTGTTTGCAGTTAAAATAGTGCCCAGGTTCACCACACTGTAAAGCCCAACCGATGTGCCTACGTAATATTCGGTAACAGGATTGTTGGCTGCATCTTTTTTTACAACGATCATACAACTGCGTACCGAAGGCAGCGTAAGATTGCCCTCTGCATTGCGCCAGTTGGGAGTAGCCGATTTGGCATTGTTGGTCCACCAGATGCTGACTACATCGTAGTTGGAAACTACCGCCATGATCTCATTGTCATTGTTTGGATTGACGGCTATATTTTGCACATTACCCTGCAAATTGACCGGCGTAATATCCACAGGCGTCGCCGTGGCGGCAAAGTTTCTGGGATCATCAATCCTGAAGATTTTTCCCTGCCTTATGTTGGTAGTGGCTTCCAGATCCGGGGTAGTGCCTATATAAAGTGCATGACTGGTTGTATAAGGTCCCCGGCTGAAGGCCATGGCCCGGATGCGTATGGCCCGTCCACCTGTAGAGTTGGTAGGATTAACAGCCTGGCTTACCCCTTTTAATTCCGTCCAGCCGTTTGAGCTGGAAACAGTAGAAGCTTTAGTAGTACGGAACAGGCGGTTAAAGTTCACATAATACAGGTCTTCCGTATTATCCTGATCCAATTTAAAATTGGTCACAAATTCCCCGAAATCTGATTCGGTTTGTGCTGTGGTGGTGGTAAGCCCGGGAGGTTTTATTTCTGTACTGCTGTTCAGGGTGGGAAAAGGCGTCCGGCGCAGTCTTCCGCCCTGTATGCCATAATAAATGTATTGGGTGGAACCTACAATGCTTGAAAAACCCACTGAGTTGCCATCGCCGCCCCCGGCCAAACTGCGGTGATTGTTACTATCGGCCGCCGGTGTGCCAAATAAACCTGTTTTATCTCGTATGGTGGTACCGTTATCCTGCGAGCCGCCTGCAAAATTGTTGTTGCCCACGGTAGGGTCAATGGCAACATAGTAATACTGAAGGGTTTGATAATTATTAATAATGCTCCAGCTTACGGTGGGGGCTGTAATATTCGTGGTAAGATGCAGACCGCCATCATCGCCTGAAATGCCTTCATTGGGGTTAGATGGGTTAAAGGCGAATATATGCATATCAGGATGGCTGTTCGGGTAGATCGTGGGGTTTTGTGTGGTGATCGCACTTTGACTATATCCCCCGATCCAGGAAGTATTGCCTGAGGTGGCAAAGCCATCAGTAGAGCGGTATAGATTGGTGCCTCCCAAAAGAACAAAATTGGGATCGTTGGGCTTCACATTTATAGACATATCATAGCCTTCCTGCGTGGTATACGGGTCGATACCGGTAAAATTGCCTCCCGGGAAATCCGGCATATTTGCCGAACGGTTGGTCCAGGTAAAACTATTGCCGTTGATGTCGAGACGGAAAAGGTCACCTTCGGGTTTGCCGTCATCACTCAACAGGCCGTTTTCATAAAGTACATAGGCGATGTTCTGGTTGGATGGCGCCAGCGTAAGCAGGATCCTTTTGGAATTATAGGTCGTTCCTGAAAAAAAACTGTAAGCATTGGCACGCCAGCCGGGTATGGAATCAACACTCAATGTTTGCCCCCCGGCAATACGGCTGAAAGAATTGAGCGCCCCCGTATTGGAAACCCATATACCCCGCAAATTCAGATCCTGGAACCCCCCGTTCACGCCCAAAAAAATTCTGCCCCCATTGGTTATGGCTATATCCATCTGTCCGTTTTCCGGTGTGGCGGCGGTGGTACCGCCAAATACAACCTGAAAAGACCCTCCTCCGTTTTGTGAGCGAAGCAGCCGGCGGTGACCGCAAACATACAAGTCGCCATTGGCGGGGTTTACAGCCAGTTTATGAACAAAATCAAAAGGATTGTCAAAAGCCTCCAAAGAACTGCCGGGAGCAGCATTGCCCGGCAGATCGGTAATGGTGGTTAAAGAAAGTTTGGTCCAGCTTACCCCGTTGTTGGTGGACTTCCAGATGCCCCAGCCCAGGTAATTGGTTAGCGCTACAATGCCTGTAGAGTTACCAAGGGCCTCGCCACCCCCGGCATACCAGGTGTCCTGAAAGCCGGGCCGGGGGTCCTGCACCACAGCCGTTACATTGTGAATATCATTCTGTGGTGAAACACGGGTCCAGGTAGCGCCGCCATCACTTGAACGCATAATGCCGCCGCTTACACTTCCGGAAAGAAGAACTTTGTTGGTAGTACCATTATAGCGGACATCATAGGCCAAAGCCCTGGTGCGGCCACCAAGATTATTGGGGCCGGCAGGGAAGTAGGTATTTAAGGCGCCCAGCCTCAGTAATGGGCCTGCGTTCCCCTGGCGCACAGGCAAGGTTTTGGCAAAGGCCAGTTCTTTTTCAAAAATGCCTTTGGGGATTTTTCCGGTAATGGGGTTTTTCACCATGTCAAATTCATACTGCACCCGTTCCCTGCTAAACTCATCAATTAAGCCGTGGTGTTCTGTTTCGTGTTCTTCAAATTCATCTAAGGCTGGTTCAGGTGAACTGTCTTTTTTGTGTATGAATAAAAAGGCAAGGCATAGCGCAGAAAAACTTAGTAAAAGGGTAAAGGTTTTAATTTTCATTTTATTGATTTGTGCCGTATGTTTTATGCAACTAATGAATCAAGCAGTAAGGAAAGTTATGCAATTTTCATGCGCATAGAATTCAGGTTGAATAAAACGATTCCCAACCCTGACTATGCCCGCTTTGTTGCGCCTTTTATGGTATTCTTTGGCCGGTAATCAAATTTTTTTCCCTTCTTCAGCCGGTTAAAATAATATTACATTTACAGCATTACCTGCTATTTTAGCTGTCTTATCAGTATAACAATCAAAAATCAAAACTGCTTATGTTTTGTACCGTGAATAACCACCTCGGGCTATCAGTGAAAAGTAAACGTTCGCTGGTTTTCATTCTTCCTGTTCTTTTTAGCTTTTTTTCAACCTTCGGCTTTGCCCATGCGGGAATTCCCTGGCAGGACACAAGAATAAGCGGCAAGGTATCCAGCCTGGAAAACGGCGCTCCCTTGGCCGGTGCTTCTGTTGAAAACCTCAGGAGCGGAAGGGGAACCACTAACCGATGCGGCTGGTCTGTATGCTATTGAAGCCCTTCGCGGCGACAGCATCCGGTTTTCATTCTCCGGCAAATTATCCAAAACACTGGCTTATACGGGACAGGCCGTAATGAATGTAGAACTATCTCAATCGGAAGGCTTATTGGGCGAAGTAGTGATCACCGGTTTTCAAAACCTCGAAAGAAAAAAGTTTACCGGTGCCGCCGCCTCTTTAAAAGCAGAGGACATTAAGATCAATGGCGTATCGGATGTGAGCCGCATGCTGGAAGGCCGTGCTGCCGGCGTATCGGTGCAAAATGTTTCCGGCACATTCGGCGCCGCTCCTAAAGTGCATGTTCGCGGTGCTACTTCTATCAATGGTGATAATAAACCCTTATGGGTAGTCGATGGGGTAGTGCTGGAAGATATCATCAATATATCAAACGATCAGCTTTCCAGCGGAGATCCTACTACGCTTTTAGGTTCTTCGGTAGCCGGTATCAATACCAACGATATTGAAACCATTGACATTTTGAAGGATGCTGCCGCCACGGCGCTTTATGGCGCAAGGGCCATGAATGGCGTGGTGGTCATTACCACCAAAAAAGGGAAATCGGGCAAACCGGTTGTTTCCTACACCGGCAATTTCAGCACCCAGCTAAAGCCTACCTATCTTGATTATAATATTATGAATTCGGCGCAGCAAATGTCCGTGCTGGGCGAACTGGAACGCAAGGGTTTTCTCAACTCCAATGTGCTGGACCGGGCCAATTACGGCGTATATGGCCAGATGTACAACAGCATGAATGCCGATGCTTATGGCAATTTCCCTTTGCAAAACACACCCGAAGCCCGAAGGGCGTTTTTATTGCGCTATGCCAAAGCCAATACGGACTGGTTTGATGTTCTTTTCCGCAATTCGCTGGTGCAGGAGCATTCCCTGAGCATTTCTACAGGCACGGATAAATCGCAATCTTTTTTTTCTACCAGCTTTTACCACGATAATGGCTGGACCATTGCCGATAAAGTAAAGCGATATACACTGAACTTCCGCAACAACTATAACTTCAATGAAAAACTCTCTGTTGGATTTTTAACCGTTGGTTCGGTACGCCAGCAAAAAGCGCCGGGTACCTTAAACCGCATCAGCAATCCTGTTTCCGGCCAGTTTGACCGTGATTTTGACATCAATCCTTTCAGCTATGCACTCAATACCAGCAGGGCGCTGACGGCTTACGATGCCAATGGTAAGCTGGAATACTTCAGGAGAAATTTTGCGCCCTTTAATATCATTAATGAGCTGGCCAATAATTTCATTGACCTTAATGTCATTGACCTGAAACTGCAGGGCGAGTTGGGGTATAAGTTTACCAAAAACCTGCGCTATGATTTCATTGGCGCATTGCGGTATGCCAAATCATCCCGCGAACACCAGATCACCGAGAACGCCAACATGGCCAATGCTTACCGGGCTAATGATAATGCCGTGATGAACCGGGCCAACCGGTTTTTGTACCAGGATCCTGATCATCCCGATGACCCCAAAGTGGTGGTGCTGCCTTATGGCGGATTTTATAACCGGTCCGAAGACCAGTTGGTGAATTTTGACATCCGCAACAGCCTTACCTATAACAACCGCTTTGCTGATAAGCATGATATAAATCTGCTTCTGGGCCAGCAGGTAAAATACGCCGACAGGCAAAACTTCAACAGTACCGGCTATGGCTACCAGTACGATAACGGAGGCACGCCCTTCATAGATTACCGCATACTGAAGCAAACCATTGAAGCCAATTTTCCTTATTACGACATGACGAAATACTACGACCGGTTTGCGGCCTTTTATTTCAATGCCCAGTACACGTTTGATCGGAAATATAATCTCTATGGAACGGTGACGGTATGATGGCTCCAACCTTTTGGGTGCTTCACGCCGTGCACGGTGGTTGCCTACCTGGAGCTTTGGCGGCGCCTGGAACATAGACCAGGAGCATTTTATGGAAAAGATATACGCTGTTGATTACCTGAAACTGAGAGCCAGCTACGGCATTACGGCCAACCTGGGCCCGGCCACCAATGCAGCCATTGTGTTAAGAAGCGCTACCACCAACCGCCCCTATGCCGATGAAAGAGAGTCTGTCATCAACCTGGTAAATCTTCAGAACAACGATCTTACCTGGGAAAAAAATTACCAGGCCAATGTAGGTGTTGACATCAGCTTGTTTAAGAACCGGCTTAGTGCCAGCGTGGATGGTTACACAAGAAGAAGCTTTGATCTGATCAGCCGTATTAAAACATCGGGCATTGGCGGCGAAGCGTATAAGGCAGCGAACTACGCCAACATGAAATCGCAGGGATTTGAATTTTTGCTTAGCGGGCAAATCCTCAGGCAGAAAAACCTGGAATGGAAATCTACACTGACTTTTGGCTATAACGAAACAGAAATTACCAATGCGCAAAACGTACCGCTGATTTTCGATCTGGTAAAAGCCGAAGGGGGTAACAGGGAAGGCTACCCGGTAAACAGTTTGTTCTCTTTGAACTTCAGGGGGCTTGATCCGACCAACGGCATTCCTCTTTTTATTGATGAAACAGGTACGGTAAGCAAAGGGGTATTCCTGCAGGATGATAAAATAGATTACCTGGTGTATGAAGGTCCTGTTGATCCAACCATTACGGGCGGCTATTCCAATAACTTCAGCTATAAAAATTTGTCGCTGAATGTTTTTGTTACCTACCAGGCAGGAAATAAGATCCGTTTGTACCCGGCTTTCCGCAGTGCTTATGTGGACCTGGATGCTATGCCCAAAGAATTTCTGGACCGCTGGGAAATGCAGGGCGATGAAAAGATCACGAACGTGCCTGTTATCTCTGACCAGCTTTTTACCTCCCGTACCAATGGCGTTGGCGCTTATCCGTACAACAGTTATAATTATTCAACAGCAAGGGTGGCCGATGGCAGCTTTGTGCGGCTGAAAACAGTGGCCCTGACCTACCAGTTGGGCAATGCTGCGCTGAGGCGTTTACCGGTGTTTAAAAACGCTTCGCTGACGGCTGCGGCAAACAATATGTGGCTGATCTATTCCGACAAAAAATTAAAAGGCCAGGACCCTGAATTTTTTAATACCGGTGGTGTGGCCCAGCCGATTCAAAAGCAGGTAACGCTGTCTTTGAAACTGGGATTGTAGTCTGTTACTAAAACCATGAAAGAAAAATGAAAAAGAAAATCATACTGAATACGATATATGCCCTGGCAGGATTTGTTTTGTTTCCTTCCTGCAATAAATACCTGGAAAAAGAACCCGATAACAGGGCCAATTTAAGCACGCCGGAAAAAGTGTCGCAGTTGCTGGCTACCGCCTATCCCGCGGCTAATTACATTCCGTTTATTGAAACTTCTACGGATAATGTGGGAGATCTTGGATCGGGGGATGCCGGAAGTGCCGATTTGAATGTGGCCAATGCCGATGCCTTTTTCTTCAGGGATACAAGGGCTGTTAATGAAGACTCACCGGAGTTTTACTGGTTTGCCTGTTACCATGCCATTGCCGCCTGCAACCAGGCGCTGGAAACCATCAGCAAGGCGCCTAATCAAAACGATTATGCCAACCTGAGAGGGGAGGCCCTTGTGGCAAGAGCCTATGCACATTTTATGCTGGTCAATATTTTCGCAAAATTCTACGATCCAGGCCACCGCCGCCTCCGATCCCGGTATTCCTTATGTTACCGAACCGGAAAAGAATTTCATCAGGCAATACAGCCGCGGCACAGTGGCTTCGGTATATGATCAAATTGAAAAAGACCTGCTGGAAGGCCTGCCCTATATTGATGATAAGATATATAAAGTGCCCAAGTATCATTTTAACCGGGCGGCCGCCAATGCTTTTGCCGCAAGGTTTTATTTGTATAAAAAGGATTATAACAAAGTGATCCAGTACGCCTCGCAGGCTGTTCCCAATAATAATTTTCGGCCGAACCTGAGACCCTGGAACACCGAATACAGCACCATAGGTCTTAATGAAATAGCGCCACGGTATGCAAAAGCCACCGAGAACGCCAACCTGTTGCTGGCTGAAACAGCATCGTACTGGTTCCGCACCAATATTGCCGCCCGCTATGCACTCTCGCCGTCCGTAAGAGACCAGATACTGAGAACCGTTCCGGCTGCCGGCGGCCAGTGGGCTTTTGCCACCGGGTTTTATGTAGACAATCATATCATCGTTCCCAAGATCAGCGAGTATTTTGTTTCTGTATCGGTGAACGCAGAAATCGGCAATGGCTTTGTAATGGTGCCGTTATTTACCGTGGAAGAAGTGCTTTTTAACCTGGCAGAAGCCTATACGTATAATGGCGATTTTACTACGGCTATTAATTTGCTGAACGACTATCTCAGCACGAGGATTCAGAACTATAATTCCACTTATCTGCTGACCGCTGCAAAAATCAATTCCTATTATGGCACGGCTAATACGCAACAGGGTTTGATCAATGCCATTTTGGATTACAGGCGCAGCGAGTTTGTGCACGAAGGCTTGCGCTGGTTTGATATCCTGCGCTATAAATTACCGGTGGTTCACCAAACCATTACCGGCGAAACCCATAGGCTGGCGCCCAATGATCCGCGGCGGGTGTTCCAGATACCGGCAACGGCCAAACAATCAGGCATAGAACAAAATCCGAGATAACATCAGTAAAAAATAACTATGCAAGTATCAAAATCTTTTTTACCGCTTTTGGGCCTGGTCATCCTGCTTTCCTGCAAAAAGGAAGAGGCGCTGACGGTAGATGACATCTCCGGCCTCGGTGGCGATACCTGGGCCAAAACCCCTGTTGACCAATGGTTATACGATACGCTTACGGTGCCCTACAATATTGCCACCAAATACAAATGGGACCAGTTTGAACTGGAGTTAAACAAAACCATTGTACCGCCGAAGGAAGAAAAAATAATACCGGTAATGAGGGCGGTGAAAAAAGTATGGATAGAGCCTTATGTGGCGCAGGGCGGGGAACTGTTCTTTAAAAAATATGCTCCCAAGTTCTTTGTGCTGGCCGGCAGCGCCAACTGGAATCTTGACGGCAGTATTACGCTGGGTACCGCCGAAGGAGGCCGCAAAGTAGTGCTGTACCTGCTCAACGATTTCCGGAACAAAACCATGACCGGTTATGTGCCGGCCGATTCGGTGATACCCAAGCAAATGTTCCATGTGATTCACCACGAGTTTGGGCATATCCTCGACCAGAACATACGCAGGCCTGTGGAGTTTGACGCCATCACCAAAGGATTTTATACGGCCGACTGGATCAATACCAACGATGCTGAGGCCCGCAAAGACGGATTTGTTACGGCTTATGCCTTGTCAAGTCCCTTTGAGGATTTTGTAGAAATGGTCTCCATTATGCTGATAGAAGGCCGGAGCAGGTTTTGATAACATCGTGAACAGCATATCGGGAACCAGTACACGGGGAACTACCGCCAGCCAGGCAAAGGCCAAGTTGAGAGAGAAAGAAGCGCTGGTGGTAAAGTATTTCAGCCAGGCATGGAATATTGATTTTTATACCCTGCAAACCCGTGTAAGAACTGCTATTGAAAAAGAAATTTATTAATCGCCCCGTTCCGCAATAAGTGGAACGTAGCGGGAAAAACGACTACATGAAACGTAATAATATCTTATTCTTTTTGATTTTGGTGCTCTTGTTTTCGGCCTGTAAAAAAGAGGATACCATCTTTAACCAGTCGCCGGATGTGCGCATCAATGATGCGTTGAAAAAATACCAGTCGGCCCTGACCGGCTCGGCTGCCGGGTGGAACGCCACCATTCAGACGGGGCAGGGCAGCATTTATCATTTTCATTTCCGTTTCAACGATTCCAACAGGGTGTTCATGTTTGCGGACATTAACCTGGAAACGGCCAGCACCGTTCGGGAAAGCAGCTACCGGCTGAAATCCCTGCAAACACCGGCCCTTATTTTCGATACCTATTCTTACCTGCACATGCTGGCCGATCCTGATGCCAGTGTGAACGGCGGCACGTATGGCCAAGGACTTTCTTCTGATTTTGAGTTTTCACTGGATACACTGGCGGCAGACAGCATCAGGCTTACCGGAAGAATAAACGGCACCCGGGTTACGCTTAAAAAAGCTACGCAGCAGGACCTGGATGCCTGGCAGAACGGCATCTGGGCCAGAACCCTGGCCTTTGAAAACATCAATAAGATCCAGAATTATTTTAAAAGAATTACCATTGGCGGCACCACGTATGAAGTAAGGGTGAACCTTGTTTCAAGAATCATCACCTTTTCCTGGTTGGATGGCAGTGGTAATCTCCGGCAATTCAGCACGGCCTATAATTATGGTTCCTCGGGCATTGTGTTTCTCAATCCCTTTAATACGGGAACGCAGGTAATAAACGGGCTTGAAATTGAAAGCTGGGATGCTGCAAACTCCTTGCTGAATGTAAAAGTGAACGGCACGGCGGCCACCATAGCCGGCGCTACACAGCCCTTAAAGGCTGATGTATCAGCCCCGCAAAGATGGCGGCAGTACGCCGTAGCCAATGGCGGCCTGTATTGGGTATCTTTTAGCGGCTTTCATGTGAACGGCGTGGATGATGCCTTTGGAATAAAAACCCTGAATAAATACTATTACCTCATTTACTATCCGGAGTTTGACCCGGGCGTGGATGCCTTTACTCCTATATTTATAAATGCTGCAGGCAATGGGCTGGAGCTGCAGTATGCAGCTGCTCCCCGCATGTTGCCGGTGACAGCCGATGGCCGTGCCGTGTTCACCCTGCTGGGAAATTACGGCCCCTATCCATCCTCGGGACCTGCTGGTTTAAGCCGTACACAATTACTGATTCCCGAAGGGTATTATTTTGTTCAAACCGGGCCAAAAAGCTATGATATGGTAAGTGCAAAAGATGCAAAAGCCTGGATAAGCTGGGAGTTCATTTTTTAAAAACCGGAAAAAGAATAGCTGTTAAAGAATGCAGCGGCAGGAAGGATGGAATTAATTAAATTACAAACGCATCCCAATAACCAATTCACTTAATCCCTTAAAATTTGATTTATGAGAAAAGTATTTTTACTCCTTCCATACATAGTATGTGTGGCGCTTACTGTGACAATCGTTTCATGCTCTAAAGAAGGTCAAACAGGTCCCGCCGGACCTGCAGGCCCCGCCGGGCCACAAGGAGCGGCAGGATCACGCAGGACAGCCTGGAGCACCTGGAACAGCGAATGTGATTTATTCCGGTTGGCTGGATGTTGCTTATACTCCAATTAAAGATACTCAAAGCAATGGTAAAATTGATACGGTAGCCTTGTATGGTACAATTAATGATACCTAAACTGGATACGGCCATACTGAATAGAGGTGAAGTAAAACTGTATGTAAACTGGGGTACATCAGCACAACCGCTGTTGATCCATTACCCCTTCATGATATTTATTTTGGCGTTTCAATAACAATCCATGTTCTCCGACGCAATTAGCGGAGATGTATGGCCAATAATAATTTTAGTACAGTTACTGTTTCCGGTGCAAAGTGATTACCAATACCGGTATATTCTCATTCCCGGCGGCACTTCGGCCCGCATGGCAAAATCCATTAACTGGAATGATTATAAAGCCGTGCAGGCATATCTTGGGCTGAAAGATTAACTATTTCATCATATCATCAGCATACAGGCAACACCGGGACTCAGTTCTGTGTTGCCTGTTTCTTTTTATAGTATAATACAACCCATGATCCAATCTGTATTTTCTATTGACCATTCACCATTGACTATGGACAGTAGCAGTTTGATAAACCTGAAACTAGTTTAGTATAAGAGGCTGCTTTGCAAATTCAAAAGTAAAAAGTCAAAAAGGCCCTCACATTGAGGCGGCCCCATTTTTTAATTTTGAATTTTTACTTTTTACTTCTCCCGCCTCAAACAGAATAGTACTGCAGGATATCGGCAGGTAGTTTATCTTTGCAAACCCAATGAGTGTACAGGATTTGCTGACGAAATACAAAGATTCCCCCCGCCTTTTTCAATTGGCGGACAGGCTCTCTTTTTCCCAACCCCAAAAAATTCATTTAAAAAACCTTCGGGGAAGTTCCTCTCAATTTGTGGCAGCCGGTGTTTTTTTGCATCCGTCCTGCAGCCAGTTGAACCATGTGTTCATTTGCAACGACGAAGAAGACGCCGCCTATTTTCATAACACGCTGGAGAACCTTACCCAGGCGCTGAACATTCATTATTTTCCTTCTTCCTTTAAGAACAGGAAAAACTTCCGTCTGCTGAACTCTTCTCATGTCATGCTGCGCACCGAAGCGCTGACAAAATTTGCAGCAGGAGCGGGCAACAGGGCAGGCGCACTGGTTACATATCCCGAAGCGGTGTTTGAAAAGGTAGTGGTTTCAAATGCTATTTCATCCAGCATCATTTATATAAAAACCGGCGATGAATTGAACCTGGACGAGCTGTACGAAAAGCTGGTAAATTATGGTTTCGAACGAACCGATTTTGTGTACGAACCCGGCCAGTTTGCGGTTCGCGGCGGCATCCTCGATATTTATTCTTTTGGCAATGAAAAACCCTACCGCATAGAGTTGTTTGGGAATGATGTGGATTCTATCCGCATCGTTGATCCGGAAACCCAATTGAGTGAACGACGACTGTTGCAGGTAAGCATCATACCCAATGTGGATACGCAATTTGATGAAGCCGGAAAGGTTTCCCTGCTGGAATTTTTACCGGAGAATACCATCATTTGGATACAGGACGAAGAATGGCTGAAAGAAAAACTGTTAACGGCAGAAGAAGACCTGGGTCTGTTCCTGCGTTCGCAGGAATCACGAAGCAAAGTGCAGGAAGAAGAGCCCGATGATAAAATGATTAAAAAGGATGTTCATCCTGATGAATTTGTGACAGCCAGCAGTTTTTTTGATGAATTGCAGCAAAGGCACACGGTGTATTTTGGGCATCAAAGACCCGTAGCGGCTGTATTTGAAATAGAATTTAGTACACAGGAACAACCCGCTTTCAACAGGCAGTTTGACCTGTTAATAAATGATTTGAAAAGCTGGGAAGGCAAGGGGTTTGAATTGCATCTTTTTGCAGAAAACCCCAAGCAGCTGGAACGCCTGTACACCATCTTCCAGGACCTGAAAGAAGAAATACATTTCAATCCCATTGCCACCTCTATTCACGAAGGATTTATTGATGAAGACCTGAAGATCGTTTGTTATACCGATCACCAGATCTTTCAGCGTTATCATAAATACAGGGTAAAACAGGCCTACAATAAAAACAAGGCGCTTACACTGCGTGCCCTGCGGGAACTGCAGCCCGGAGATTTTGTAACGCATATTGATCATGGCGTAGGTGTGTACAGTGGTTTGCAAAAGATGGAGGTAAATGGCAAGCTGCAGGAAGCCGTCCGCATTATTTATAAGGACAGTGATATTCTGTATGTGAACATCAACTCGCTGCATAAGATTGCCAAGTACACCGGCAAGGAAGGAACGGTTCCGAAAGTAAATAAACTGGGAAGTGATGTCTGGAACAAACTGAAGGAAAAGACAAAGACAAAGGTTAAGGAGATCGCTTTCGATCTGATTAAGCTGTATGCGCAGCGTAAGGCAGAGCAGGGCTTTCAGCATACGCCGGATAGTTATTTGCAAACCGAACTGGAAGCCAGCTTTATTTACGAGGACACACCGGATCAAAGCAAGGCAACAGCCGATGTAAAAAAAGATATGGAATCTCCATCGCCTATGGACCGCCTGGTTTGCGGCGATGTGGGTTTTGGTAAAACAGAGATCGCGGTTCGTGCCGCCTTTAAAACGGCGGTGGATGGCAAGCAGGCCGCCGTGTTGGTGCCCACCACCATCCTGGCGTTCCAGCATTATAAAACTTTCAGCGAACGGCTAAAAGATTTTCCGGTTACGGTTGATTATGTCAACCGGTTCAAATCTTCGAAAGAGAAAAAAGAAACCTATAAAAAATTAGAAGAAGGAAAGGTTGATATCATTATCGGTACACATGCCTTACTGGGTAAGGAAGTAAAGTTTAAAGACCTGGGCTTGCTTATTATTGATGAAGAGCAAAAATTTGGTGTGGCGCATAAGGAAAAGATCAAGACCCTGCGTACCAATGTGGATGCCCTTACACTAACGGCAACGCCTATCCCACGTACGCTGCAGTTTAGTTTGATGGGTGCCAGAGATCTTTGCATCATCAACACACCGCCGCCCAACCGGCAGCCGATACAAACCGAAGTAAAAGTGTACCAGGAAGATTTTATCCGTGATGCTATTTACTTTGAAACAGAAAGAGGCGGACAGGTGTTTTTCATTCACAACCGCGTGCAGGGACTGGCGGAAATGTCTGCCCTGATCCAGGGCTTGTGCCCCGACCTGAGTATTGGTTTTGCCCACGGGCAAATGGAAGGCCATGAACTGGAAGAGCGCATCATGGATTTTATTGACAAGAAATACGATGTGCTGGTGTGTACCAATATTGTGGAAAGCGGGGTGGATATTCCGAATGTGAATACCATCATTGTCAACAATGCCCACCAGTTTGGCCTGAGCGATCTGCACCAGCTGCGTGGCCGTGTAGGCCGCAGCAATAAAAAAGCATTTTGTTATTTGCTGGCGCCGCCCATGAGCACCCTGCCCACCGATTCAAGAAAACGTTTGCAGACCCTGGAACAGCACAGCGAGCTGGGAAGTGGTTTCCAGATTGCCATGCGCGACCTGGATATTCGCGGCGCCGGAAATATGCTGGGCGGTGAGCAAAGCGGTTTCATGGCGGAGATTGGTTTTGAAATGTACCAGAAGATTTTGGATGAAGCCATCCGCGAATTAAAGAGAACGGAATTCAAGGATTTGTTCAAAGAAGAAATATCCAAACAGGATGATTTTGTGCAGGACTGTACCATTGATACCGACCTGGAGATATTGATACCCGATAGTTATGTGGAAAACATTACAGAACGTTTATCGCTTTACTCCCGCCTGGATAATTGCGATACAGAAGAAGAACTGGCGGCCATGGAGCAGGAGCTGACCGACCGTTTTGGGGCCCTGCCGCCGCAGGTGCAGGAATTGTTCATTACGGTGCGCAGCCGCAAACTGGCTGTGGAGCTGGGCTTTGAGCGCATGATCCTGAAAAACGATTCCTTAAAATGTTATTTTGTGAACAAGCCCGACTCGCCTTATTTTGAATCGGAGATCTTCAATAATATTTTACAGTATCTGCAAACCGGTACCAACAAAGCCAGGCTAAAACAGGTGGGCAAATTGTTCATGATTGTGGTAGAGCCGGTGAAGGATATGCAGGATGTGTACAGCTTTTTGCAGCGCATGCATGCGGAAGTGGTAAGTGTGGAGGCTGCGCCTAAAGCGTCATAGTTTTTTGCTCCCAATTCTTGCCGGCAGATAGTGCGACCTAATCCATCAATTTTCTTTCTTCACCAGTTATTCCTTCAAATAATCTTTAGTGTCAGCCGGGGACTTTACAGACAGCACAGTGAGGTGCCATGTGGTGAGACCCGGGGATTTCTCTAATGCAGGTTTTACTTTGTATTCTTACGATACAGTCCCGAAACAACACAAGGGGCTTTCGTAGTTTTCCTATACACCCACCTGCACTATCCATGCTTCATCTATGCTCCATCCATACACCATTCCCTTTTGATCTGTATAGCTTGACTTCACCTTGCCTGTTCCTTGCAGGGGAAGACCCCGTTAAGCCCGTGTAGTTTTTCTTAGCAGTTACCTGGTGTACTGTCATTGACCCTTCCTTGTCATTGCAGCACGAAGCATCTGTGGTAACTGCTGTAAGCGACCGTGGCAAAGAGTTGACGGATTAGAGGTTAGAGTTTAGTTGCGGAGAGTTGAGGAGTGGTGATTTCTTACAGGAGGTAAGTTTCTTTTTCCACTTCTTTTTCCACGCTTTTGTCTTGAAACAAAAGGTGTGAGCCCCGCCGAACGTACCCTTCGGTACGGGCGGGCGAGTTCAAGAAAAATCCAAATGCTCCGCTGGATTTTTCAGGCCAGCGCACATGGCAAGCGTCTTTTAGGTGTAGTCCTTTCTTTGGATAGCCTGGTGGCCGCACTACTAGCAGATACTGCAGGCACTGTGTTTTTCACTACATGATTTCGTTCGCCTGGTGTTTTCGTTAAGTGAAAAACAAGGTGCCGGAACATTTTCTTAGGTACGGTGGTGGCTTTTCGTTAACGGCTTTGTGCCGTAGCAGAAATGGAGCACCGTCAGCTGAAACGATTACTAAAGTATAATTTCATTCAAAGCCTGGATTATTAACGAGCAGCCGCTATTGCACAAAACCGAGGTAGCTGTGGTGCTTATAAATCCAAAACTATTTTCAAATTTTCCCTGAGTTGCGTTGCCTGCTCTGAAGTTAATTTGCCAAGTTTTTTTATGAATCGCTTGTTATCTATTGCCCGTGGTTGATCAACCAAAATGTCGCTTAATTTTGAAAGTTGTGCCTTTTTAAGATGAATTCTCAAAATTTCAGCTTCCGGTTTTATGTTTGTTGTTATCGGACACACAATTGTCGATAAATGTGTCTCATTAAGTAAATCCGTTTGAATGATTACCACTGGCCTTGTTTTGCCAGGTTCAGTTCCGACCGTTGGGTTTAAATCAGCGAGCCAGATGTCATACTGCTTATATTTCATCGACAAGCTTTTCGAATTCTGCCAGCACTTCGGATGAGCTTTGGGCTACAAGTTTGCTTTCCTTTGCAAGTTTCTTTTTTAAAAATTGTCTCTTGTTAAACTGGTTGTACAGGCTAAGCGCTTCGTTGATATATCGATTCCGGGCAAGTTTTAACTCAGAAACAACCTTTTCAGTTTCTTCAAAAACATTATCGTCAAGCTTAAGCGAAAGGGTTTTCATAATCTTATCTTTAACCAAAGGTATATATAAATAGTATATACCCAAAATCCAGAGGAGCCGACGCATCACAGCTAAGGTTTGGGTTGGGAGCATTTTGGCTCCGTTTCACCGGTGCCAGGACTGTGTGTAACATGGTGGCGCGGCTTTGTTAGCCCGTGTTTCTATTCATTACTGGTTTATGAACGTTTTATTTTTTCCATTTTATAGGCAAGGCGGACGAGGTAATGAAGGTGCTGGTAAAATAAAACCAGGTTGCCCTTATAGAGTTTTTTATCGCCCTCGTAGGTAATGACGGCCTCCAGCAAATCCAGCAGCTCCACTTTGGCATAGGAGGATGGAAACCTTTTGCAGAAGTGTTTGATCACTAAGCCCGGCTTGTCCTTTTCGGCTGCGCTCAGCAAAACGGGACGATTGATTTTACGCCGTTGCTGGTATTCTTACCGGCTTTTGTGCCATGGCTGCACCGGCAACCGAATGCAGGAAATGATTGGATACATGAAAATGTCTTCACTCATGTTGTTGGTGGGCTTACCCACAAAGCCATCGCCTCAACACCCAACAACGGCGTGCTTCTTTCGGGAACACCAGCAGGGGCTAAAAGGGAAGACCCCGGGCGGACGCGAAATGATACGAAGCCGTTCAGTCCTATTGCCCATACGATGTTAGCGGTTCGTTGTTTTTTCTGATGCCGGTTCATAATAAAGAATGACTGCACCACCGCTAAACGTTTTGGTCTTTATGAGTTTAAGCGTAATTTTTTCGCTGATGTTTTTAAATAACGGCAAACCACTTCCTGCGATAACCGGGTGAACACACAGTTGGTATTCGTCTATTAAATTAAGTTTCGTTAGCGCTACAATCAAGCTTGGACTGCACACAAAAACGGCTTTACTCCGATTGAGGTTGTTTGAGTTCCAAAACTTCTTTCTCAAGGTCCTGACTGGCTAATTTGGCAGTTTTCCAATCTACATTTTTCAGTGTGCGGGAAAAAACAATCTTCGGGGTGTTGTCTATGGCAACTGCAAAATCGTCCATTGCTTTATCGCCTGTGGGATTTTCCAGCACGGTTCGCCAAAATTCCATAAGCTGGTAGGTTATCCGGCCATATAAAGCGGTATCAGCGCTTCTCAACAGGTCGGCGTAATGTTGATGTATTTCTTCGTCAGGGACACCTGAGGTATGGTCACAAAACCCGTCAAGCGTCATATTGATGGCTGCAATTATTTTTTTCATATTTTCTTTTTTGTCAGGCTGTTTCGTGGGTCGTCCTGCAATGATCGCTAACACATAAATATATGCCGTATGCCCTAAAATATCAACCCCCGTTTTCCACTCTCCAGGCTTCGCCGTTTCAGATATCAGCGGCACCAATGACACTATCACTCAGAGCAACAGGTAAGGAGTTTTATTCACTCCCAGGGTCTCACCACAAGGCTCCGCCCGGGCTATTGGTGAAGAGCCCGGGCGGACATGACAAGATTGAACAAAAGATGACAAGAGATACAGTAGTTGAAGTTTACAACATCCGGCAGCCATACCGCCAAACCTTTTGTTGCCTGTAGTGCCTTGTCAACACTGCTGATTTATTTCATTTTCTATAAACGCATAGTTTTCTTCGTCAAAGCAAACGAAAATAACTTTTTCAAACTTGTCTGTCGTTTAAATAAATTTTTTAACGGTCTGCAACTGCAATTTTCGCTGCTTCGTCTTTTGGGAATTTATAAATTCCCGTACTGATGTTTGGGAAGGCAATCGTCCTGCAGCCGTTGTCAATGGCAAGTTGCAAGGAGTTGCGATAACAGGCGGCCAAGTTTTTTGTGTTCATCTCTGTGTCCGCCATTCCAAACCGGTCCAACCGTGTGAATGACAAATTTTGAAGGCAGTTTGCCGGCTGTCGTAATTACAGCTTCTCCCACTTTACAACCGCCTTGCTTTGCAATGATTTTTCTACAGTCTTCTAAAATGGCTGGTCCACCGGCTCTGTGAATAGCGCCGTCAACTCCACCACCACCCAAAAGAGACGTGTTTGCCGCATTCACAATGGCGTCAACAGTCACTTTCGTAATGTCTCCTTTTTGAAGGTCTATTATGTTTCGTGGGTTTGTCATAGCATTTTACGCCGTTGCTGGTGTTCTTGCCGGCTTTTGTGCCATGGCTGCACCAGCAACCGAATGTAGGAAATGATTGGATACATGAAAATGTTTTCACTCATGTTGGTGGGCTTACGCCCAAAGGCATGGCCTCAGCACCAATAACGGCGTGCTTCTTTCGCGGAACACCAACAGGGGCTAAAAAGACTGAAATCAGTAATGCATTTTCCTTGTCATGCTGAGGCACGAAGCATCTGTGGTAACTGCTGTAAGCGACTGTGGCAAAGAGTTGAGGGATTAGAGGTTAGAGTTTGGTTGCGGAGGGTTGAGAGGTGATGATTTCTTACAGGAGGGTAAGTTTCTTTTTCCACTTCCTTTTCCAGCCTTTTGCCTTGATGCAAAAGGTGGAGCCAAAAAATCAAGGAAGGCGCAATCGCTCCGCGTGCCCGTCCGGGCCAGCGCACAGGCGAAGCAGACTTTTAGTTACAGTCTTTCTTTCGATAGCCTGGTGGCCGCACTATGGCAGATACTGCAGGCACTGTGTTTTTCACTACATGATTTCGTCCGCCTGGTGTTTTCGTTAAGTGAAAAACAAGGTGCCGGACCTTTTCCTTAGATACGGTGTGGGGTTTTTCGTTTGGGTTGGAGAACTTTTTGGCCGGGTTTCTATTCGTTACTGGTTTATGAACGTTTTATTTTTTTCCATTTTATAGGCAAGCCTTACCAGGTACTGCAGGTGCTGGTAAAATAAAACCAGGTTGCCCTTATAGAGATTTTTATCGCCCTCGTAGGTAATCACCGCCTCCAGCAGATCCAGCAGCTCCGCTTTGGCATAGGAGGACGTAAACGTTTTGCAGAAGTGTTTGATCACCAATACCCGGCTTGTCCTTTTCCGCTGCGCTCAGCAAAAGGGGCCGATTGATTTTCTCCAGCAGCTTCTTTGTTTGTTTTGAGAATCCCTTTGTTCCGCTGTTGATTTTTTGGCGGTTGGTTTTTTGGTTGAGCATATGAAAGGCCTCCATAAGCTTCTGCAGTTCGTAGATAAAATCCAGCAGGTCTTCCCGGGCCCCGCCTTCCTCATAGGCGCTTTGGTCATTGCACAGGGCCAGTTCCTGCCAGAGGTGGAGTTCCCTTTTAAAATCGTCCAGGTGAAAACTTTTAAAGATTTCGTAGAGGCAGCGCAGGGGGTGCTCCTTCCCTTTGTTCAAAAAGTGGTAAGGCTTGTGAAAACGCTTTCGTATTGTTTTTTCCTCTTTCATTCGAACGATGTTACGGTTGTCAGGGAAGGCCTGGTTTTAATAAGACCCCGGGTGGACCGGAAGGGACGGTAAAATAAACCCTGCCTGCAAACGGAGGTGTACCGGAAGAAAACCTGCCGGCGTTATTTTTCCAGCGGCCTTTTCTTTTCTTCTTTCTGCTGCTCCCATTTGGTATGCAGCACCTTCACCGCATCAAAAAACAGCACCAAAAACTCGTAACCAAAAATCAGGTCATGCCGGTCTATGCCTTTTTGCGATTGGTCCATCAGGTCGTTGGTAAGGGTGCCCTTGGTCAGGATCCACAGTTCTTCCTTTATCGTCTCCAGTCCCATAAAATGGAGGTATTCATCAATGATGCTCCAGGCGGCTCCTGTGCTTTGTTCGCTCAGCAGCCTTTGTTTCATATTTTCCAAATAGGCCGGTAAGGAATGCATACGCCTGGCTTTTAGTAGTTCATTTTTTAATTTTAAAAACAGCACGTAGTCTGCTTTTAGCAGACCAGGGAGTCAGGAAATCCCGGGGTCTCCGCTCTGCTCCGCCCGGCACAAGGGAAGACCCCGGGCGGACCGGAAAGGCTTGTGAAAACGCTTTCGTATTGTTTTTTCCGCTTTCATCTTACAGGATGTTCCTGAACCATTTATTTTGATCTGGCATTCTTATACAATTCCCGTAACAGCTCATTGGTTCTTTCAAGCTCCTCGTTGTGCCTTAACAAAAGAATTTGTTTCTGTTTGGCAATCAGTGCATCTACTCCCATTTTTGCTAAAGCAATATGGGTTTGCGCAGGAATAGAAATGTTTTGAATATCAGAGCCGGCGATAATTTCCTTTTGCTTTTCCAGTGCGTTTATGCTCGTTTTAATGCTATTCTGAAAATCACATCCTATGAAGTAATCGGCCGGTATATTATACAACGACTCAAGCTTTTCCGCCATGTCATACGTTATGTCTGTTATTTCCAGTTCTAATTCTTTGTAAACCGACTCCTGAATCTTCAATTTATCGGCTATATACTTTTGGGAAAGGCCTTTTGCAAGCCGGGCTGCCACTAATATTTTATTCATACGGTTTTGGGGTTTTATCAGTTTAAAAATTTTCTTTCAGGAGGCCGCTAACAGGTGTATGGAAGGTGCGTTTCCCCACATTGCACACGATTTCGTGAATACGCCGCACCTTTCCGGTGAGGCACACCAGTTCCTCCTCATTAATTTTATACTCTTTATAACGGGTATCGATATAGGCTTTTTGTAAAAGCGTGAACAGCCGCTTTTCCCTTTCTGTTTGCCGGGGAAAGAGATCCGGCAATTGATAAGAGACGAGGCTGGCATACAGAAGCAGCCGCTCGATGCTGTGGGTGTTGGCATAATAGCCCGTGCCCCGTTCCAGCAGGATGCGCAGGGCCTGCTCCGCCGACTGGTGCAGCATAAAGGCGGCCAGGGTATACTGCTTTCTAAGCCGGTACAGTTCCGAGCCGGTGAGAAACTCTTCCGCCTTTTCCAGTCCTTCCCTCCACTGTTTTTCCTCTCCCTGCCCGGTCGCACCGGGCCGGGCAGGGGCAGCTTCCGGTAATGGGGCCGTTCCGCTATGGTACAGCACCACGGCCTGCTGCTGCACCGCCGTGGCAAAGGGGTGGCCTTCGGTTAACCACTCTTCAAAGCGGGCCCGTTGCAGCACCATCGTAGTAACGGGCAGCAGGGCCCTGCAATGGTTTTCGATCTTGTCCTGCCACTCGTGCAGCTCTTTACCCTGGCAAGGTCCTGCAGCAGGATCAGTACAAAGCAATGGGAAATATGCCGGGCGGTGGGGGCCGATGGCTGAAAGATGCTTTCGCTTCTGCGGTGAGAAAGCAGAGGCACCCAAAAGGAAGATCCTATCGGGCTTTGCTGCTTTTACAATGATATCCACCAGGGGCTGTTGAAGGGCAGCGAAAGCCTCGGGGAATACATGGTAGAGGGTAAAGGGTTTCATACCGCCTCCTTTTTTGACTAGTTTACGCCTGGGTTTGCGGAACCATTTTTTAAACCACCAGGTATGGTGCTTATCCCGCCAGTCCGCATAGAGGTCCACCAGGTTGCCCTTTCCATTTTTGGGGAACAAGCAGGCCCAGGGCATCCATTTCTTTAAAGATCTGGCGGATGTCTTCTTCAGTGTAGTGCTGCTGGCCATAACCATGGGCGATGAAATAATTGATGAGGTGTTCTTTGGCCTTGTCCCGGCCTTCCCTTTTCCAGCTGCCGCAGGACAGGTTATCGGTAAAGTCCACCACTACTTGTTCCGGTGTTACGTCCATCAGCCGGCAGAGCAAAAGAAACTGGTAAGGAAGGATGAAATTGAATTGGGCATAACGCTCATAAGCGCCGGTTTGCCATTTTAGTTCCGGCTTGCGCTTTCTGGTGGGCTGCTTCTTGTTGGGAGGGGTTGACGTTTTTTTCACGGTAATCCTTTTAAAAGTGGAGAATGTATTGAAAGACCAACCGCAAAAAAGAGACGTGGGTTAGTCCTATTGTTTTTGAAAGTTGCTGGAATAACGAAAAGTACGCTTAGTCAATTGATGCTAATACTTAGCTTGTATTTATACAGGGTGGCTTCATAAAAACTTTAATTATTTAAAGAATTTCTGTACTAAATTAAAGCTTTTATGATAAAACAAATAAATTTTATTAAGATTTTCTGAACTGTTTTATATTTCTCCATTAAATATGTTCAGAAAACATTGAATTCCAATGACAAAGCTTGGAGAATATTTGATACTTAAATCCGTAAACAAGTCTGAGGTTGCCAGAAAAACTGGACTTAGTAAGCCAAGGCTAAGCGAGTTAACATTAAATCCATCTGCGAAATTGAGAGCTGATGAATTATATCTTATTGCTTTGGCTATAGATGTAAATCCTTGTGAGCTACTAGAGGCGCTTTATGGGGAGATGAAATTGAAAAAATAAAATAAATGGGTAGTATCACTATCACACGAGAACGCTTTCAAAAGCTAGTCGTAGAAATAAACTATGTTTAATCCCTATAAATTGCGTCCTGAAATATACAATGGTTAACGAACCCCAAATTGAATACGGCTTTATCGGCAAACTGCATGATCTTAAATATACCTACCGCTCTGATATTCGTAACCGCAAAACGCTGGAAGAGAACTTCCGCGAGAAGTTCGAAGCACTGAACCGGGTAAGCTTACCGATGCGGAGTTCGCCCGCCTGCTGGATGAGATCGTCACGCCGGATGTCTTCACCGCCGCCAAAACCTTGCGGCAGCGCAACAGCTTCACCCGCGACGATGGCACGCCGCTGCACTACACCCTGGTCAACATCAAGGACTGGTGCAAGAACGACTTCGAGGTCGTCAACCAGCTCCGCATCAACACCGACAACAGCCACCACCGCTACGACGTCATCCTGCTCATCAACGGCGTGCCGGTCGTGCAGATCGAGCTGAAGACCCTGGCATCAGCCCGCGCCGGGCCATGGAGCAGATCGTCGATTACAAGAACGATCCCGGCAACGGCTACACCAAGACGCTGCTGTGCTTCATGCAGCTCTTCATCGTCAGCAACCGCACCGACACCTGGTACTTCGCCAACAACCGCACCGCCACTTCAGCTTCAATGCCGACGAGCGCTTTCTGCCCGTCTACCAGTTCGCCAGCGAGGACAACAAGAAGATCACCCACCTCGACGACTTCGCCGAGAAGTTCCTCGCCAAATGCACCTTGGGCGAGATGATCAGCCGCTACATGGTGCTGGTCGCCAGCGAGCAGAAGCTGCTGATGATGCGGCCGTACCAGATCTACGCCGTCAAGGCCATCGTCGACTGCATCCATCAGAACTGCGGCAACGGCTACATCTGGCACACCACCGGCAGCGGCAAGACGCTCACCTCCTTCAAGGCCTCCACGCTGCTCAAGGACAACCCCGACATCGAGAAATGCCTCTTCGTCGTGGACCGCAAGGACCTCGACCGGCAGACGCGCGAGGAGTTCAACCGGTTCCAGGAAGGCTGCGTCGAGGAAAACACCAACACCGACACGCTGGTGCGCCGCCTGCTCTCGGACGACTACGCCGACAAGGTCATCGTCACCACCATCCAGAAGCTCGGCCTGGCGCTGGATGCGCAACCAACAAGCAAGCAACTACAAGGAACGGTTGGAGCCGCTGCGCGACAAGCGCATGGTCTTCATCTTCGACGAATGCCACCGCTCGCAGTTCGGCGAGAACCACAAGGCCATCAAGGAGTTCTTCCCCAACGCCCAGCTCTTCGGCTTCACCGGCACGCCGATCTTTGAAGCAGAACGCCAGCTATGAACAGATCGAAGGCCAGCAGGCAAGTTCCTATCAAACCACGGAGGACCTCTTCCAGAAGCAGCTGCACGCCTACACCATCACCCACGCCATCGAGGACCGCAACGTCCTGCGCTTCCACGTCGACTACTTCAAGCCGGAAGGCAAGAGCTGCCCAAACCGGGCGAAGCTCGCTTCACCGGCAGGCCGTCGTCGAGGCCATTCTCGACAAGCACGACGCCGCCACCGACGCGCGCCGGTTCAACGCCATGCTCGCCACCGCGTCCATCAACGACGCCATCGAGTACTACGAGCTGTTCAAAGACAGTGCAGGCAGAGAAAAGGCAGAACGATGAGACTTTCCAGCCGCTGAACATCGCCTGCGTCTTCTCACCGCCCGCCGAAGGCAACAAGGACGTGCAGCAGATTCAGGAAGACCTGCCGCAGGAAAAGGAGGACAACGAGGAAGACGCCGGAAGAAAAGAAAGCGGCGCTCAAGGCCATCATCGCCGACTACAACGCCCGCTTCGGCACCAATCACAGCATCAGCGAATTCGATCTCTACTACCAGGACGTGCAGAAGCGCATCAAGGACCAGCAGTTCCCCAATGCCGACCATCCGCACGCCAAGAAGATCGACATCACCATCGTGGTGGACATGCTGCTCACCGGCTTCGATTCCAAGTACCTGAACACGCTCTACGTGGACAAGAACCTGAAGCACCACGGCCTGATTCAGGCCTTCTCCCGCACCAACCGCGTGCTCAACGACACCAAGCCCTACGGCAACATCCTCGACTTCCGCCAGCAGCAGACGCCGTCGATGACGCCATTGCTCTCTTCTCCGGGAGAAGACGGCAGCAAGGCCCGCGAAATCTGGCTGGTGGACAAGGCGCCCGTGGTGATCGACAAGTCTGAAGAGCGCCGTGGCGAAGCTGGACAACTTCATGCAAAGCCGTGGGCTGGAACCGCAAAGCCCGAGGAAGTGACCCAACCTGAAGGGCGATGCTGCCCGTGCCGAGTTCATCAACCAGTTCAAGGAAGTGCAGCGGCTGAAAACCCAGCTCGACCAATACACCGACCTGACACCCGGAAGACAAAGACCAACATCGAAAGCATGTTGCCGCAGGAAGACCTGCGGTCCTTTAAAGGCGTTTACCTGGAAACCGCCAAGCGCCTAAAGGAGCAGCAGGACAAAGGCGACGAGTAGCCCGGCCCGAAGGTGCAGCAACTGGATTTTGAATTCGTGCTCTTTGCCTCCGCCGTCATTGATTACGACTACATCATGGCCCTGATCGCCAAGAACACGCAGAAGGGCCACCCGCCAAACAAAAGATGACGAAGGAGCAACTGATTGACCTGCTTAGCTCCAGCGCCAACCTGATGGACGAGCGGGACGATATTGTCGATTATATTAATAGCCTTGAATTGAGCAAAGGCCAAACGAAAAGAAAGTATTGAAGAAGGCTATGAAAAGTTTAAAGAAGAAAAGCATAACAAAGAACTAGCCGCTATTGCCGCCAAACATGGACTGCAAACGGCAACATTAAAAGCTTTTGTTGAAGGCATTGTAAACCGGATGATATTTGACGGCGAAAAGTTGAATGATTTGTTAGCCCCATTGGAATTGGGCTGGAAAGACCGGAGCTAAAAAAGAACTGGCTTTAATGGAAGACCTGATACCACAATTAAAAAAACTGGCCGACGGCCGTGAAATATCGGGACTGAAAGCTTATGAGTAAAGAAGAAAAAAAGAATATGGTTCCCAGGCTGCGCTTTCCAGAATTTAAAGAAAGTGGAGACTGGAAGGAAAAAAAGTTGTCCGAATTGGGAGTGCTTGTTCCAGGTTTAACGTACAGTCCCGATGATGTAAGAGGAAAGGGGCTATTAGTCTTACGTTCGTCTAATATTCAAAACGGACAAATTACACTTGAAGATTGCGTTTACGTCACACCTGATATCAAAGGTGCAAACCTTTCACAGCCGGATGATATTTTGATTTGCGTTCGTAATGGCTCAAAAGCATTAATAGGTAAAAACGCTATTATCCCGAAAGGAATGCCATTAAGCACACAATGGAGCGTTTATGACAGTCTTCCGTTCGCCAAGTTCCAGTTTTGTATTTCAACTTTTTCAAACCGATGCATACGATAAACAAGTTGCGGGTGATTTAGGCGCAACGATTAATTCAATAAACGGAAGTAATTTTTTAAAATATAAATTTTCTGTTCCGACAAATCCAATCGAACAACAAAAAATTGCCGATTGCCTTTCTTCGTTGGATGAGTTGATGGCAGTGCACAGCAGCAAGCTCGAAGCTCTTAAAGCACATAAAAAAGGGTTGATGCAATCCCTCTTTCCCGCCGAAGGCGAAACGGTACCAAAACTACGCTTTCCGGAATTTAGGGAGAGTGGGGAGTGGGAGGAGAAAACGTTAGGCGACGTTGCCATCAACTTAGATAACAAGCGAGTGCCAATAACAAGTTCTCAAAGAACAAAAGGAAATGTACCTTACTATGGAGCGTCAGGTATTATTGACTATGTAGATGATTTCATTTTCGATGATGAATTGCTTTGTGTTTCTGAGGATGGAGCTAATTTAAAAGACAGGACATATCCAATTGCTTTTTCAATTAGTGGTAAAAGTTGGGTTAACAATCATGCTCATGTTTTGAAATTCAAAAACAGATGTACTCAGGTTTTAGTTGAGAATTATCTTAATTCAATTGCGTTGGATGATTATCTTACTGGGATGGCGCAGCCGAAGCTAAATAGGGCTAAGCTTGACATTATTCCTATTAATCTGCCTAAACTTTCAGAACAACAAAAAATTGCAGACTGTCTTTTTTCTTTAGATATTCTTATAACATCACAAACCGAAAAACTGGAAACCCTGAAGCTGCACAAAAAAGGTTTGATGCAGGGATTATTTCCAACTACAAACTTAAAGTAATATGGCACAGGAGTTATTCTCAGTTAGCACTCTACAAGGGTTGGCAAAAAATATTCGAGACTCAAAAAAGAAATTCACTCTTTTATTTGCCTATAATGGTGCAGGGAAGACACGTCTTTCCATGGATTTTAAAGAATTAGGTAAAGTCGATGGGCAAGCAGACACACTTTACTTTAATGCTTTTACTGAGGATTTATTTTGGTGGAACAACGATTTGGAGAATGACACAGAACGCTTTTTGAACATGAATAAGGATTCAGAGTTTTTTCATGGACTGGAAACTATTGATATTGCAAATAAAGTCAGGTCGATTCTCAGTAAATATGCCACTTTCAATTTTGATATCGATTTTGATAATAGAACAGTAATTTTTTTTAGAGAAGTTATTGTAAAAGAAAAATCTGAAATCATTTATAATATAAAAGTGTCGAGAGGGGAAGAAAACCTATTTTATTGGTGTTTTTTTCTTGCAGTTGCGCAGCTAGCAATAGACAAAGAAGAGGCTTTTGACTGGGTGAAGTATATCTATGTAGATGATCCTATTTCATCTTTAGATGATAAAAGTGCTCTTGCAGTCGCTCATCATTTAGCCATATCACTAAAGACAAAAGATAGTGATGTTAAAGCTGTAATTTCCACCCATCATGCGTTGTTCTTCAATGTACTATGCAATGAATTTGGCAATGCGAGAATGCTTCTCTTAAAGAAGAATAGTGAAGGTTATCTGTTAAAGTCAACTCATGATGCGCCTTTCGTGTACCACATTTCCATGATTCAGGATTTACAAAAAGCAATAGATTCTGGCAACTTATATACTTACCATTTTGGTATTTTAAGAAACATCCTAGAAAAGGCTGCTAACTTCCATGGATTTAGAGGATTCAAAGATTGCTTAATTGTAGATGGTGACGATGCGCAAGGATCCCTTCATAATCGAATGGTAAGCAATTTATAATCATGGTGGTTACTCTCTGTTTGAGCCAAGTGAAATGGCTGATGAGGATAAAACCTACTTCAAGCAGATCTTTAAAAACTATATGAAAAATTACAAGTTTAATAGTGAGCTTTTTCTTGAGCCTCAAGCAACACCTTTAGCATGACTGCACTCGACCAACAACAATTAGGTAAAACGCTTTGGGCCATAGCAGATGATTTGCGTGGCGCAATGAATGCCGATGATTTTCGGGATTACATGCTGTCATTTCTGTTCCTTCGCTATTTAAGCGATAATTACGAAGCAGCGGCCAAAAGGAATTGGGATCAGATTATCCCGAACTGGATGCGGAAGACAAGCGGCCACCGCTGGCGGTTTGGTATGCCGACAATGCCGCCGATGTACCGGAGTTTGAAAAGCAGATGCGCCGCAAAGTGCATTATGTCATAGAGCCGCAACACCTATGGAGCAACATTGCCGACATGGCCCGCACGCAGAATGGTGAATTGCTCAATACACTGCAAAGCGGTTTTAAATATATCGAAGACGCAATCCTTTGAAAGCACATTTCCGAGGCTTGTTTTCAGAGATCAATCTGGATTCGGAAAAACTCGGCAAGAACTATACAGAACGCAACAAAAGGCTTTGCACCATCATTCAAAAAATTGCCGAGGGTATTGCCAAGTTTTCTACCGATACTGATACTCTTGGCGATGCCTATGAATACCTGATTGGCCAGTTTGCGGCCGGTTCTGGAAAGAAGGCCGGTGAGTTTTATACGCCGCAGCAGATTTCTACCATTCTGTCCGAAATCGTCACACTCGACAGCCAGAACCCATCATTAGGCAAAAAGAAAAAGCTGGATAAGGTATTGGACTTTGCCTGTGGTTCGGTTCGCTGTTACTTGAATGTGCGCAAGGAAATGAGGACGAATGACGGAACTATCGGCAAGATTTACGGGCAGGAAAAGAATATCACCACCTACAACCTGGCCCGCATGAACATGCTGCTGCACGGGGTGAAGGATACGGAGTTTGAAATCTATCACGGCGATACGCTGGCTAACGATTGGGATATACTGAACGAAATGAACCCGTGCGAAGAAGATGGAGTTTGATGCGGTTGTAGCCAATCCGCCATTCAGTTATCGCTGGGAACCAATCGAAGCAATGGGCGAAGATTTTCGTTTCAAGAGTTATGGCCTTGCACCTAAATCCGCAGCCGATTTTGCCTTCCTTCTTGCACGGTTTTCATTTCCTTGGGCAAAGAAGGAACGATGGCGATTATTCTGCCGCACGGCGTGTTATTCCGTGGCGGTGCAGAAGAACGCATCCGCACCAAGCTGTTGAAAGATGGGAACATTGATACGGTCATTGGCCTGCCGGCCAACCTGTTTTATTCGACCGGCATTCCGGTTTGCATTCTGGTGCTGAAGAAATGCAAGAAAGAGGATGATGTGTTGTTCATCAATGCACAGTGAGACATTATGAAAAAGGCAAACGACAGAACGCTAGATGGCGAAGAGGCCAGGACATTGAAAAGATTGTTGAGACTTATAAGAACCGGTCAGACAGAAGAACGCTATTCCCGTCGCGTTTCAATGGAAGAAATTGAAAAGAATGATTACAACTTAAATATTTCGCGTTATGTAAGTACTTCAGTTGATGAAGAAAAAATTGATTTGAAGGAAGTGAATAAAAAACTGGTGGATTTGGAAAAGAAAATTAATGAGGCAAGAGAAAACATAATGGGTTTTTGAAGGAGTTGGGATTGCTGGGGATGTAGTAGTAGGGTGCCTGATTCGGGAAAACTTTAGAAACAATTCAAAGTGATAATGGGAGTAGAAGTCTTTGAGAGTAACCATCCTGGATATAGAGGAAGGTGTTCAACAATTCTCAGTTGTCTTGGGATGAAGGGACCGGACGAATTTACTATAGCGATAGCATTGCAAGACAGGACAGGCATATCTTGGAAAGTTGAACCTCTTGGGCGAAACGCTTTTATTGTGAGTCAGAAAATGGATTGTATCAAATTCCTTATTTCGAGGTTCGATGGGCGGGATCAAAAACAATGCTAGATATGGTGTAATGCAGAGCTAAATTGAGTGTAACATCTACATATGGAAAAGATACAACCAAAATTATTTGATGCTTATGTAAAAAAAGTAAAAGAGCAGATTTCATTGCTTGAAGGTTTTGTCTTACCTCAGGTGCACTCATGGAAGGTGAACTGGAATGATTTTGAACAAATCATTTCTTCTTCTGATAGAGCACGTTGGCAACAACTTCCGTTTTATAAAATGCTTTTGGAAAAAAAGCATAGCCCTGCAGTTTATTACTTTGAAATAAGTGCAATCGATAGCAGCACTATTCATAAAATGTTTTTGAATAGCAGGAAAGTAGTGTCTGCAATTAGAATAAGCAGGAGTAGCGGCAATGGTTACCGCAACATTAGTTTTATCCGAAGACTTTCAACAAAGCGACTGCTTGTATGTTGGTAGCCGCAAAAGAAATGTACATCGAAGATTAGTGCAGCATTTAGGATTTGGTTCCTCAAGGACTGGCGGATTAAACCTAAATCTTGTATTGGCAAAAGAAAAACGCAATTTTCCAATAGCATTTCACTGTCACTTCTTGGATGATAAATACAAAGTAGTAACTGAAGATATTGAAGCAGTCGTACAAGCACGTTTAAGGCCGATTGTGGGAAAAAGAATTTCAGGAGATTACGTTTCCCTTCATAATGCATGCCTCAGCCGTCTTCGCTGAGGCATGCTACCAGTTCATTATAGCCCCATCCATAAGAAATCTAAGCAGCAAAAGCATGCTAATGAAACTTCATAAAAGTAAAGCTTAGTTCTACTCGTTGTCATCAGTTGATGCCGGGAGCGATGCCATATACGTAGAAGTTTTTGCTTCACTCTTGCGTCTCTCATAGTGTTCATTGTTGCTAGATTAGATTAAAAAACCAATGACAAAATATTTATTTCACCAAAGTCTTCTGTTATGTATTGGATCCAAATCTGATGCTTGGTTCAGCGGGTTGGTATAATTTTTGGGCACTTGTTCGTTTATATTTATTCGATCGCTGAGATTTACTATAAACCTATAAATTCTTCCAAATAGTTTGATATTGTAGGCCGATCGAGTATGCGTCTCGAATAAAAAAAATGTCTTATGTATCTAAATTCCTCGGAATCATAAGTGTAAAAAGGATAATCATCAACATCAAATGGATTAACATTGAGATATAGTGCTGCGGAAAGATTTAGATAGTCTTTTAATTTGTCTCTGTTTATGATCTAAATATCTCATTCCAAATGCGTGACAATTTTACAAGCATAATTTCTTCTAGAAAACTAGATGATTCGTCATCTTCAAATGAAAATGGTTCTGAAGCGATTTTCCGTTTGTTCTCATCTTTGTAACAACTTCTGAAATGGTGCCTATTCCCATCATTCAAATTAACCTTTCTATTTTTGGCCTCTCTCTCCATTTGCTCTATACTTAAAAAAGTAGTTTTTAAAATCAAAGGTCCTCTTAAACGTTCAAAATCAGCTTGCGAAGTAATACGTGGAAAAGTACACTAAAACTGATTTTTGTGAAAATCCCTTGTTTATCAAGTAATCACTTTTAATGCCTTTAAGTCTCGATGTTGTGTGGCAGGTTTGCTTCTTTTAGGCTTGTCATTACGTTGAATGTAAATTCTACATGTGGGTTTGGGTTATCTATGCTCAGCTCAAACAGACTTCCAAAAATGTTATTACCATCACTATGTTTTCCTGATTTAAATTGTAAATAGACAATTCTTTCGTCTCTACCATTTGATTTCGGGAATGATTTCTTGCGTATCCCAACCACCACCTTTTCCTTCTTCAACAGGGGTTAACTTACTAAGTTTGATTGGTCTGCTATTAAATCTTCGCACGTTTATGGGTTAAATGTCAATATTCTCCCTTAATCTAATAGGATATAAGATTCCAAAAGGAGTGGAAAACATGTCTGCAATTTCATGAGCAATGTTTAGTTCTAATGTCCATTCGTTACAGTGTGCTAGGCTTTGTTTTTATTGTTCCGGTGCTCATATATTTTATTGTATTTACATATTTTCATCAGCCTCTCTCCAAAATAGTTGACTTAATGCTTAAATCTATTTAAGCAATTTCAAAAAGAACAAGCTTTGGATATATTAATTGATTAACATTAAAGCAATTTTTTTTGGGCTAAGCTGAAAAGTAACGTTGGAACTTTATTGCATCGCACTCTTGTATGTTCCTTTCGTTATACAGAAAGCAAAAATTTGTTACCTATGAACCTAATAACAAAAAAATTATGAATTACAATCAAGCTGAGCTTCTCCACTTTTTCCTCCTCGATAATTGGTTCACCTATATTTCTCAATAAAGATTATACTGTTCTTTATCTTCTTGCAATCTTGATAGAATTATTTTTGCAACAGAATTCATTTCGGGAACCTCAATAGGTTTTGCACCTCTTTCAAAAGCACCTGTAAGGTGAGAGTACTCATTATTAACTCTATCCCCCAATATCGCATGTATATCTTCACCGGCGAAAAACTTCTTCATTTTAGCAGAATCTTCTGTTCCATCTGGGTATTTATAGCACAAATAAATTTCAAGGAATTCTCTTGCATTATTTCCAAAATTGTAAAAAATATGATAATTCAGAGTCATCAACCTCTTCTATGCTTGCACACTGAAAAATTTGATGGAACAAGTAATTAAATTCTGTAACATAATTCTTAAAGTATTCAGGCATTATCAATATTTGCGAAACGTTTCAAAATTTCTTTGCACAATTAAAAATTGATATTTTTTACTTCGTAGGATTTAACAGCCTCTTTAGAAATTTCAAAGAGTCCAAATTATGGGTAGAAATAAATAATTGGTCATAAGATTTTAGGTCAACGATTTGCGTTTTTTTGAACTATAAACGAAAAAGATGTGATTGCTGTAAAATTTGAAATCGGATCATCAATCCAAATAATCGGTTTGTGTCCTGAAGTATCGAATATCTTTTCAGTTTTGCCATGAAATAGCAAAAAGCTATTAAGCTGCGTCTCCTTCACTTAAATGACTATGCCTTGTTACCTTCTCGAATTACTTCAAAATGAACTTGTTTGCCTTGATCAAGAGTCTCTTCAACTGCACGTAACGAGAGAAAATCATTCCCAAAAAAGTCTGTTCAAATATGTGTTCACTTCTTCAGCACCCTTAGATTCGTCTTGTAAATTCTGCCGGAGTCCCGAAATTCTCTTTTGCTCCATTCCAATCTCTTCCCCAACCGCATCCCTTTTATCTTTTAATTCTTTGGCATTTTCCTTCAATTGTTTAATTCTTTCCAGTTCTAATTTATATCCTATTGTTGAAACGAAATCATAGAGCCTCCCTCAATCGCAATTTATTTTTGGCAATCATTTTTTCTTTTATCTAAGGCATTTGTAAAATCATTAGATGCTATGCGAATGTTTTCAAATATTTGCCTTAAATCTTCTAATTCTTTAGAATAGTCTTGCATAGGATTAAAACAAACTGATTCATATAAATTCAGTTTCTTTTGTTTCAGTTGATCAATCGAGAGTTGCACGAAATAAAATATATAATTCAGAAGCCACTTTGTAATTGTGTTCCGCTTGATCGACTTCTGAATGAAACTTAGTATAGAAAGTTTCTTTTGTAATTCCATATCCTTTTTCAACAAACAGTATTTCCTTTTCGATGTCTTGGATAGAGTACATTTATACTTTTTTCAATTATCTCGCTCTCTTCGCTGTCAAAATGTTTTTCCAAAATTTCCCATCTTCGAGGAATTTATATCATTTCCACAAAATGCACATTGATTAAGAATGCCATGGTGATGTTCTTTACCATTTTTACCCAACGGTTTAAAAGTGCATTTTTTACAAGCTCCTGTATTTTATTTGTAGCTGCAACATTTTTACCAATAATAACCTCACTTCTTTGGTGTAATGAACCAAAGCTCAAATCCAGCTTCTGTACTGGAAGCAACATACCATTTCTTTTTTCCTCAATAACCCTTTGAAGGCCATTGCACTCCTCATTAGCTATAGGCTGATAATCATTTTTCAGAACTGTAACGATATCCGCATTTAACTTTACTATTGTATAATTTTGATCTCCAAATTTTTCCGAATTATATTTTATGCCACTAGGATTTTTAGTCGCTTTGTCAGAAAGTTCAGTTTTTAAAATTTGATCCGCTCTTTTATACTCTTCATCAGCAACTTTATACGAATTATGAAGATTTATGGCCTTTGCATATAATCCTAACTCTTTACCTTCATCTTTACTTCCGATTTCTTCTTCAATTTCTTTTATTTCTTTTTCAATCAAATTATTGTCGCCACCTAATGTTGCAAAAGGATTAATTTTTTCATCGGGATTGGCTATAAACTTTAGGTTCTCTTTGATAAAATCCTCAGTAAAGACACGAATAATTGTATCGTGTCCAGCTAATTGTTTTTCATTAATCTCTCCACCATCTCTCCAAGCAACACAAAAAGATGGTTGTCCATACTTATCGGAAATTGACCCGGTTTCCATTGATCTCAAAAATTCTTGATAGTGTTGTCTTCCCAGAGTAGTTTCTTCCATACAGGATGTTTATTTCTCGAAAGTCGCAGACATTGCAGCTCTATCCTTTACACTTCCGTTCCAATCAAAGTCCTGAAATACGGCTAAGCCTTTAATAGTTTTGATTTTTGTTAATCATATTTCATGAGCAGTTTTGTTATGGTTTCATCTGTTAGTTTCCTATCAAACACCTCAAGTACTTTGTCATAAAGCCTCTGTCTGTTTTAAGCTGCTGGTTATTGTTTCTTCTATGTTTTCACAAACACTAAGTCGGCTTTTTATTTCCTGAACGATTTGTTGTTGTTCTTCAACTTCTATGAGTCCAACTTGTTTTTGATTGACAAAAGAGAATGTGGTTATCGGCGGGACCTGCGTCCATTGGCACTCCCTGATAGCTAAGCCAACACCTGCTGTAGAATTGAAGGTCTTTTTACTGTTATAACCCACGCCGCAGGCAAGGAATTGCCGGTCTGTTTCATCTCGTGCAAGCTGTTCGGGGTTTTGGTTCGTCAACGTTGGCGGTCAAGCTCAGCAATGGGATGCAAGTATAATCAATTTGATTTTTCCTATGTGGTAAAACTGCTTATTTAGCTTACCGCCAGTTTCTGATGGCAATAAGATATTGGAACCAGGCGGTGATTGATTTTCCATTTATCAAACTCTAAAAATGTTCAAACTCTATTTTTTGCTTTGACTATTATTGTGCAACAAGCACATGCGCTTGACATAAAAGCGGCTAAAGTGCTATATTGGACTATAAATCACTATTCAACTTCGGTGCAAGGGCCAGGGTAACGGAACACAGACGTTCCGCTACTTCGCCAAGTGCCGAAACGTCATGCGCAATCAAAGATTTCATGCTGCAAATTAGTTTTCACCATTTTTCCTTTGGTGCCGAGTGTCCGCCACTATGGACGCCTTTCCCGCCGATGTCTCACTGATGGCCTTTGTGCGGGGGCTTGTGGACTCGGCGTGTTGGTAAGAACAACCCGGGAAAAGTTAAAGAACGTTCACTATCTTTCTAAGGAATGCCGGTTAGAACTACCATACAAGGAAGCGAAGACAGTTTGTTCATCACCTTTACTTGTTACAGATGGCTTCCACTCATCGAAAGCACAAACAGCTATGATCTTGTGTACAAATGGTTTGATTATTTGAAATCAAAGGGTCATCTGGTAACCGGCTATGTGGTAATGCCGAATCATATCCATGCGCTGATCTATTTTTCAAAAACGGAGAAGCCAATTAATAAAATAGTTGGAGATGGAAAAAGGTTCATGGCATACGAAATTGTAAAAAGACTAAAAGAGCAAGGCAGAGAAGATATTCTTCTACGATTACAGGATGCCGTAGAGGCAAAAGACAGGCAAAGAGGAAAGAAACATGAAGTATGGGAAGACTCCTTTGACTCAAAGATCTGCAGAACTGAAAAATTCATGAATCAAAAACTGGCCTATATGCATGCCAATCCCTGCACCGGCAAATGGAAACTGGCGCCAACTCCGATTGATTATGAGCACAGCTCTGCCAGGTTTTATATTTCATCAAGGCATGCTGCTTATAAAGTAACCAATGTGGACGAAGATATTGAAGATTGTTCTCAATAACTCCGCCGAGACCACGGCCAACACACAAAGCCAGGAGTGAGTCTCGGCGGGAAAAGAGTAAAGATTGGAACAACCAATTTCTATATCAACCAGCCACTCTACCATTTCTTTATGGATGGGGTTCCTGTAGCACAACCGGCTGAGCCAATAAAGACTGTTACTGAAGGCAGCAAAGAGCCTTAAAAGGTAAAAACGGGTACATAAGTCCTGATCTATGTACCCAAAAATGGCAAAACAGGTACATATTCAGCTTCATTTATCCCCAAAATCCTAAAATCGGGTACAAATATTCACCGGCAGACTTTCCAAGGTTGGCAGCAAAAGCGACTTTGCTGCGTCTCTTAGGTTTCTTACAAGGCTACTATCGCCTTCTTTTCAAGGGATTGCGTAATATGTATTCGGTAGCCATCCTGTCAATTTCTTCGTTAGTACTGATCCGGTGCTTTGTAAGCCATTCATCCGAATACGCAGTTATACAGATTCGACATTTTTAAAGTCCCAGCCCTGTCTCCGAAGGGACAGGGTGAAATATAAACCGGAACAGCACCTGCATGTCCTCAGTAAGTTAAGGCAGGTTCAGCCTTCTTTTCCGCCACCGGGCCGCTTGTCTTGAAGCCAGCTCTATTTTTTTATGCCAGTACACATAGGAAAGAATACCCGGCACAAACCAGGCAAGCAGGGTAAGCATCAGGGGATCAACTGTTTTGGCTACAGCAATGCCTGAATACACCGCCGCTGTAAGGTCGAAAAACAAACCGGCATAAGCCCATTCTTTTATCCTTCTAAAACCGGGAACCAGGATGGCAATAACGCCAAGGAGCTTGGCCCAGCCCGTAAAAGGAATAAAATACTCAGGATAGCCCAGCATGCCATGAATTAACTGAATGGAATTGTCAGTTACGAGAATGCTCTCCCACGACGAAAACAGCATTAAGGCACTAAACAGGATGGTAAAAACCCAGTAGAGTATGTTGATTTTTTTGGGGCTCATAAATTTTTGGTTGAAAAGAGTGATCAAAATAAACTATTGAATGGAGAAATGGAAGGCTTAGGTGATCTTTTCTTTTGATGCCCCGGCCGTGTCCGCACAAGCCGTTTCTATGAGGCTCTACGCTTCTTTCCCTGGAAGGCTCCTATAAAGGTTGTTTCCCGTCCGCCCAGAGCTCTCTCCGTGCCCGTCTTGTGCGCTGAGAACCTCCGGGAGTTTATCCCCTTTAGAGCCGGGTCTCTCTATAGACCCAATCAGTCAATTCAAAAATTGGTTACAGGCTCCCCTTACAGTTCCACCTTTTGCAAAACCGTATGCATAAACCGGGTGTTATAATGTGCTTTTTGCGGCACCATATTTTGCAGGTAAAGAATGTTTTCAAAATGAAGGGTGCCACCCGCTTCTATGAATGCTCTTTTTTCCAGCCCGGTTTTATCCAATACAGCCGTCTTTTCCAATTGCATGCTGGCTACATCAATGGTCAGCAGTAAACTCGCATAGTCTGCCAAAACACTGGACAGGGCATTCGCTACCAGGTACAGTTTGCCGTTGTCCATCCAATAGCCAAGAGAGCGGCCCGATGTGCTGGTTTGTAACATTTTATCGTACGCCACATTTCCAAGGGGCTTCCAGGTGCGGTCGTAAAACGACACGACGATGTATTCGTGGAACAGGTCGATGATATGACCACTGGCACCTGCGGACCGCATTTCTTTAAGGACAATGATCTTATCGGCTGTTTGCAAAATGTCCACGATGTGCAGGTCTTCCATGCTGCCTGCCCGTCCCGCCGGGCCTTTATGCTCTTTAACCGCACGAAGTGCTCTTGCCGCATCTTTATTCAGTTCTTCTTCCTGGCTGGTGATTACTTTCCGGCATCAAAATCAAAGGCATAAAAAATATTTTTGTTTGATTTACTGCTCTCGTAATGCACGCCCAGCAATACCGCTTTTTTATTTTGCCGGTCCATCGTCATGGCAGGTATATACGACCCTTTTTTCTTTAAAGAAAAGGAGGCCGTAAGTTTATCCAGCGGATCGCCCTGCGAAGAAAATTGTTCCACCAGAAGCCGGCCTTCATTTTGTGAGGCTACGAATAGCTCGCCGTCATCGTTTACCGCAACGCCTACAAAGGCAGTCCCCTCCGCCCGCAGGTTTTAGTTCTTTTGCCGTTAGATTGAGTTGCTGGTCGGCCGTAATGGTGATGAGTTTAACCATGGCATTCTTATCGGCGGCCTTTGGAAAGCGTTCTCCCTTCGTGGCATCTGTTCGAATCACCAGGCATTTAAAATTGCCGGACGCGTCGTTAAGAACCGTTGGGTGAACACCTTCTTTTCCTGAAGGGGCATACACGCTTTGTTCTTTACCCTTCTTACCCGTTGACACATCTACGGTAGCTGCGCTGATGCCGGCATCGGAAGAAAGAAACAGGATTAGCTGCTCTTTTTGTTTGCCCATCCCTGTAATTTCAGAAGGGAAGTTCAGCGTCCACATCACTTTGCCTTCCTTATTCATCTTTACCAATCCTGAGCCCTCCTCATATTCGCACAGGAAAAATAGCCTCGCTGTTATTAAAATAAAGTATGTGCTTATCAAAGACATCATCCGTATTAAAGGACCATTCTTTGGTATGGGAGCCAACACCTTTGATGACCCATTTTTTTTCGCCCGGAAGGGTTTGCACCTTTTGCGCCGTGGTGAACAGAAAAGAAAGCGTTGCTAAGCAGAGCAGCAGGAAGATTTTCATAAAACGGTTTTGGTAAGGGATGTGAAAATATAAAATGAAAATAGAATGTCATAATGCGGCGCCTGGCTGTGGTTTGTACTTCTTTTTGTGCATACGGGGCTTCCCCGCAGGGCTCATTGCAAGGGCAAAAACTTTCGTATATTTTCGGGTTGGCGGTCATGTTAGACACCTCTCTTTTCTTAAGGAAATGCTAAATAGTTCATAGCGCCGGATAATATACGATACGGTTCGTATTATTATAAACAAGTTAACATCATGAAATTAGTACCAGTTTTTATATTTCTTTCGTTTACCACCTTTAGTTATGCACAAAACGGGCCTTCATTTACGTTATCGCCCGATTCAATTTTAAGTGCGGCTTCCAGAAAACTGAATGATCTGAAAACGTTGAAATATGAAAATAAAAGAGAGCTAAACTATCCTTCTAATAATTATCTGCATAAATCAGCCTGGGCAGGCTATTATGATTTTGAAGCATCCCACCCTTTAATCCACTTTAAATACCAGGTGGAAGACTCCACTTCAAAATTTGTTTTTAACGGTACTGAATATTTCTATTTAAATAAGCAAAATAAAACAATTGAAATCAACGACCACCCAAACAAAGCTGATGTAAGTGATATTCATTTTCTATATAATTCGCTTATCACACTCAAAAATGTTTTACCGCTATTAATTAACGATAAGACAGTGGCCAGGTCGGTTTCCGACACTACGATCGACGGCGCACATTATTTTCTTGTTGCTTTAAATATTGGCAAGCGGAGAATACAAAATCTTGGAAAGGGGTTTGACACTATGAAAACGAGCTATAACTTCATTTATAAAATTGCGATACAAAAGAACAGTTATTTGCCTTACGAAGTTTTACAAATAAATGATGCAAATACAGATTTCATAAAAACAACTTTCACCAATTTTGAAACCACTCCCACTATCCCCACTGAAGCATCCTGGTATTATTCGGCTTACACGAATGAGTATAAAAAAAACACCAACAAAGCTATTCCAACACTAATACCAGCCGGCTCGGTAGCGCCAGGATGGGAACTGGAGCTATATAATGAAAAAGGAAAAACAATTTCACTGAGTGATTTGAAGGGGCAAGTGATTTTATTGGATTTTTGGATAAAGAACTGTGGTGCTTGCATCCAAAGTATGCCACATTTGAATGAACTGTATAACAAATTCAAGGACCAGAATTTGAAAGTTATAAGTATTAATTCCTATGACTCTAGGGATGATGTCAGGTGGTTTTGCAACCAACATAAAGCAAATTATCCGGTGCTTTTAAATGGGAGAACGGTTGCAGAAAACTATGGTGTAAACAGCTTCCCAACATTTCTTATTATTGACAAAACCGGCAAAATCGTCACTACTAAGGAAGGGTATAATCAAACTGTAAAAGAAGAACTGGAACGAGCAATTCAGAATGCCCTTTAATTATAACCTTAGTAATAACAGGCGACAAGGAACACAAACCGCCAACAAGGGAATGAAAATAAAATATCATAATGCTGCGCCCGGCCGTTTCCTTTGGTGAAGAGTCTTCCCAGGATTTGTGCGAGAGCCAGGACTCGTCGTTTGTGCGTACATCATTTCAATCTTCACACGAGGACTGGCCAGGCCGCCCTCTGGGTTTAATGAGAACCATTTCCATTTATCTTTAACCCCGGTCCCGCCACCAATCTTTTCACAAAAGCCGTCAGCAAAGACCCGGGGCAGACGATAAAATATGTTTACCTAAAGAACATACTCCTCTATGCTGCAGCTATGGCTGCCATAATCCTGTTGCTGCAATGGATGCAGTTTAGCCTGCTGGTCTAGATCATGCAACAGAAATCTATAGTACAGGCATTGCTGTTATTTTTACCCTTATTGGCATCTGGCTGGCAAAAAAGCTGGCCCGGCCCAAAACAGAAGTGATCAAAGAAAGGGTAGTGGTAGAAAAAGAGGTTACCGTTTACCGGCTGGCAGGGGAACCATTTTTACCCGATACGGAAATGATCGGCCGGCTCGGCATCAGCCAGCGGGAAATGGAAGTATTGCAACGGATAGCAGCAGGGGCCACCAACCAGGAAATTGCCGACCAGCTTTTCGTCTCCCTGAATACCATCAAAACACACACCTCCCGCCTGTTTGAAAAACTGGATGTGAAACGGAGGACCCAGGCCATTGAAAAAGCCAAAAGGCTGCATATCATCCCTTAGCCCGGTGCTGTTTCGTTACCGATACTCTTGGAATATTGAAAAGGGTTGGTTGGATATGCAGGATTTTCTCCTGCTGCGAAACAGTGTTCGTTATCAATGCTCAATGTTCATTTTGGGGCGGCTGGATAGGCCTTATACCAAACCGTTTTCAAGTGGACGGGAGAACAGGTGAAACGTGATAGATGAGAGTTGATAGAAGCCGCTGTCTCACCTCTCAGGACGTGTTGCCCTGACAGTGGTTTTGTATTAACGCAATGAGATGGCCCTGGCCCTCATACTTTCGTATGAATTTGCAAAAACAGCCCGGAAATCATACTATTGAGTGAAAGATCTCATCCGTCTTCATCGCATTTTTGACTGCATAAACTTATTCAACATGAAACGAACCGTTCTTATTTACGGATTGATGGCAGGTGCTGTCGTATCTGCTTTTATGACCATCACCATGCTCAGTATGGCTAATGATAACACCGTGCACACCGGTGCCTTTTCCATGGTTATTGGCTACCTGGGCATGCTCATCGCCTTTACCTTCATTTTTGTAGCCATTAAATCGTACCGGGACAAACAGGCCAATGGCATCATCAGTTTTGGTAAGGCCTTTGGTATGGGCTTATTGATTTCACTCGTTGCCTCTACTCTCTATGTCATCACCTGGGCCATTGTGTACACCAACTTTCTTCCCCACTATATGGATCAATACTGCGCTGCCATGATCGAACAGGCGAAAGCCTCTTTATCCGGGGCTGCCCTGCAAGACAAGATCGATGAGATCAGCAAGGCAAAGGAAATGTATGCCACGCCTTCAGGCTTTATCCTCTTTACCTATGCGGAGATCCTGCCTGTAGGAATACTGGTGTCACTGATTGCGGCACTGGTACTGAAAAGAAAACCAAAGGTGGCTGTGGCTTAACGCCATAGGAGGGGGGTATTATGTACCAAACGCTATATAGGGTAGTAGCATCACCCTATATAGTTATTTCAGGACCCGGCAGGTAAATGGGCGGTAAACGGATGGTAAATGGATACTAAATGGATGGTAAATGGGAAGTAAATGGAGTAAATGGGCGAACCCGGCCATCTTCAAAAAACGCCATAATCCATCGCCAACAGTGCAAGCCTGCTGCAGCAAGTAAAACCCAGCCCCTAAATCTCAAACCTCTCCTCTTGCAAAACAACTTCCCTAATGTTGAAACCATAGCACCCCCGATGATTGGGAATTTTTCTATGCAACCCTATGTTCCGGCAAGAACATAACGGGTGCTTCTGCCGCTCTTTACGGATTGGCGGGGACATGCTGTAAAAGCGTTGAGGGTTTTCTTCGGCCTGTGCAAGCTGCATGCCGGCCAACGGGAACGAAGTGAAGCTATAGTTTTTAAATGCCCATACTGACAGCACCACCCAAGCCGTTGCCTGCAATTGGTTTTCCTCTGCACAAGCCATCAATAATTTATTTTCCTAAAATGTGATTTTCTTTGATCGTCTGACACTAATACTGTGTAAGACCAAACTTTACAATTCCTGGTGAACAAAAAAGAGGCATTTACAACAGCAATAAAAGATAATGAAGGTTCGATCTATAAAATCGCTTCTGTTTATACAAATAATGTTGAAGATAGGGCCGACCTGGTTCAGGAAATCATTTACCAGCTCTGGAAATCATTCGACACGTTTAACCAAAGGTCAAGCCTGAGTACCTGGATGTACAGGGTTGCAATGAATGTGGCGATTTACCATCTTAAATCAGCAAAAAGAAGAGTACAAACAGTGTCAATAGATGATCAGCTTTTGAACTTCCGTGAAGTAGGCAACGGCGATGAGGAAGAACGATGGAAGCTATTGAAACAATCTGTTGACAGGCTGAACTTATTGGACAAGGGTATCGTAATTCTTTACCTCGAAGGAAAAAGCTATGAAGAGATTGCAGAAGTCGTTGGCATCTCTGTAACTAATGTTGGGACAAAGCTGTCACGTATCAAAGAAAAACTAAAGCAGCAAATATCAAAACAATTATAATTATGGAACTGGACGATCTTAAAAACACCTGGAAGGAAACAAAAATTCTCGTTCCAAAACACCAAAATGTAAACCCTGAAATGCTGGAAAAAATGAGGGATCAGAAGTACCGTTCGAAAATCAAGAAAATAACCATACCTGAAATTGCCGGAAGCCTTGTTTGCCTGGCGGCTGCCGTTTTTATTGGATTGAGCTTCGGCAACCTGGATACCGTTCTTTTGCAAGGCGCTGGTGCATTATCCATTTTGCTTTTACTGCTATTGCCCATCATCAGCGCACTAAGTACACGGACATTAAGCACAGCCCGTAACGTAAATAGACCGTATGCAGAAACACTCAAAGCCTTTGCGATTCAAAAAATAAGGTTTGTGAAGTTGCAAAAGCTGAATGTTACCTTAAGCTACTTGTTATTGGTAGCCATCATTGTTTTACTGTCCAGGCTGTTTAGTGGAAAAGACCTTTCTGACAATAAGTATTTTTGGCTCTTTTCGTTTACCATTGGTTATGTTTTCCTGCTGTTATATTCGAAATGGGTGGAGAAATATTATCGTAAAACGCTGCAACAGGCTGAGGAACTGTTGCGTGAGCTGGCGGCCTAAAACAAGCAACTGCAGGCAACAGCAACTTTAAAAAATAAGGGCTGAAGAATATGTGCTGAACCCATTCACTTCAAAGAGCAGCAGGAAGTAAATGAAGCAGATGTTTTCCCAATACCCTTACTTCTTAAAGCTTATTATACGTAAATGCGTATCTATGTACCATGGGAGTTTTTGACCCTGATAGACACGACAATATTTTGGGTATCACTGACATTACTGAACTGAATGCACAGGAGGCATTGGGCATCATCAGGGCAGAAGAGGCCATACTAGACCTTTCTCTCGACTTTGTATTTAATGTGAAACTCGTTTTGGATATACACACTACTGCTTTTGGTCATCTCTACGAATGGGCAGGCAAGTGGCGTACAGAAGGAACTAATATTGGCGTTGATAAAGAGAAAGTGCCGTATGCAATGACTGAATATTGCGACCAGGTGGACTACGTTAAAGAACAACATCAAAAACGAAGACGATTTAATTCATTGCCTGTTTTATACCCATCACCGCTTTACGGTCATACATCCTTTCAACAATGGGAACGGAAGAACCGCAAGGCTTTTAACCGATATGATTGCCAAAATGAACGGCTATCAGAATATCAATCTCTATGTAAGGGATGAAGGAGATGCCAGGGTAAAATATAAAGCCGCTCTGAGAGCGGCTGACCAATATGATGATACATTGCTGAAAGGGCTGATTAAAGAAGGTTTAGCCCGTTTGGAATGACTTTTCTTTTTGTTCCTGCCTTTCTTTTTCAACCTGGTTATACAGGCTTTCAACCCTTTCCTTAGACACAGGTTGCCCTTCCATCTGCATCGTATTGTACACAGAAGTAACAACCATTTCCTTAACGGAATGAGGGTTATTCAGGCTCTTATATCTTTGTCTTAAAGTCATAAGTACAAGGCAATAATACACAAAAACAGTGCAAATTTCCAAAACGGGTTTATTCTTAACATCTTATACAAACGGGGTCATAGCTAAAACGTCATTGATAATCAATTTATTGTAGCCAGCTTTTATTCATTTTTTGTTTCAATCATTCTTTAGGCAATAACGCTTCCTGCTTTACCGGAAAGACCCAAAGGAAAGCCTCCCGCTTTGTCATCCCGGGGAGACTCCGAACTGCTTCGCAGCCAGGTTTCCGCAGGGATTCAGCATCAACCCATCGCTAACAGTGCAAGGTTGAGGTTAAGGTTAAGGTTTAGGTTTAGTTGCTGCAGGCTTCCTCTAAACCTCTAAACTCCAAACAGCAAACTCCGACCTCCTATGCATCCGGGATTTCAGGCTCTACTAATTTGGCCAGCTTTTCCAGCGATTCCTGCCAGCCCAGGTAACACATTTCCACCGGTATCAGGGAAGGAATGCCTTCCTGCACAATGGTAATTTCCGTGCCTACCGAAACTTTCCGGAGCCATACGGAAGTGGTCATTTCCCCGGGCAGGGCCGGATCATCAAATTTGTCGGTGTACTTTAAAAACTCCCCCGGTTTGATCTCCACATAGTTGCCACCGAACGAATGACCATTGCCGGTAGAGAAATTATGAAACGACATTCTAAAACTTCCGCCCACGGTAACATTCATTTCGTGTACCGTACAAAGAAAGCCATAGGGCGGCAGCCAGGAAGCCATGGCGTTGGCTTCCGTAAACGCACGGAAAACTTTTTGGGGAGAGGTTTTTAAAACCCGGTGTAAGGAAACGCTGTTGTCTGCCATAAATCTATTTTAGGATTTCCTACTCGTCTGGCTTTTCGGGTCCGCCCGTTTTTGTCGTGGTCGCTGCTCCACGTATCTTATCATCTTTTGCTGTCAGGTTACAGTGTAAAGGTGAGGGTAAACTTTAAATTGTACGGGGTGGGTTTACGGCAATTTAGGGGCTGTTTCCGGCGGCTTAGGGTCATGGGTCGGGCCTGGAAAAACCAGCGGAACATTTGGATTTTTCCTGAACTCTTTGCCTTTTTCTTCCAGGTAAAAAGTGAAAAAGAAGGTTGCAGCGATAAGAAAAAGACCGCCTGTAAAAAAGCAAAAAGGAATTGTCCTCATCCGGCCTCGCTTTTATTAGCTTTTTTCTTTATTTTTATTTCTTAGAAGAGAATATCCTTATGAAACTAACCAGGCTAATGCTTCTGGGTATTGTGGTTTGCTTTTGCTCCACGGTACTCGCTCAAAACAATTTTTCCATTTCATTCAGGAACGGCGCTTTGCGTCCTGATACCAATATCAGGCAAAGTTTTGTTGATTCATTTAATAAGAGGGCTGTTCGCATCAACAACAAATCATTGGTGGTATTGCAGTTTGAAAAACTGCCAAACGAGAATGCACGAAAACTACTATCAGCCAACGGAATAGAGTTACTGGAATATATTTCCGGCAATGCCTATACCGCCAGTGTAAGGGGCAAGCTTACGGCTGCAGGTTTGCGCCAGGCGCAGGCCCGGTCGATAGTGGAGTTAACACCGCAGCAAAAGATGAATAGCTATTTTGCCCAGGGGAAAATTCCTTCCTGGGCCGTGAAAGCTGCGGGCACGGTAGATGTCTGGGTTAGTTTTCCAAAAACATTTTCTGTAAACGAGGTATTGGATCAGTTAAGGCAACAGAATATAGAAGTGCTTTCACTTTCGCATCAATCCTATAGGATCCTTGCGCTTCGCATTGCCCCCAACCGCCTGGCAGAACTGGCGGCTCTTCCTTTTATTGAATATGTGCAGCCGGCGCCGCCGGGTGATCAGCCTTTAAACTTTAACAGCCGCGATGGGTCAGGGGCTACCGTGTTAAATGCATCTGTAGCCAATGGTGGAAAGGGCTTAAATGGAGAAGGCGTAGTAGTAGGAGTGGGAGATAACGCAGATGTACAAACGCATATTGATTTTGCGGGAAGGCTGATCAACAGGGCGCCCGTTTCCACCGCCGCCGCATGGTCATCATGTAAGTGGTATAGTGGGTGGCGCCGGAAATATTATCGAACGCTACAGGGGATATGCATCCAAAGCCACTATTATCACCCAGGCTTTTTCAGGCATTCTTGCCAATGCTGCCACCTATGTGCAGGATTATGACATGGTCATCACCAATAACTCTTACGGCGATATTATTGAATGTGATTACCACGGCACCTACGACCTGATCTCCCGCATTTTGGATCAAATGGCTTTTGATTTTCCTTACCTGGAAAACGTGTTTGCTGCCGGTAATAGCGGGGAGTCAACCTGTCCTCCTTTTGCTTTGGGATACCGGACGGTTTTAGGTGGTTACCAGTCCGCCAAAAATGTTTTAACGGTTGGCGCTACCAACGATTCAGGAGCCCTCGCTTCTTTTTCCAGCCGGGGGCCGGTGAAAGATGGAAGAACCAAGCCGGAAATAGTGGCCATGGGGCAAGGTGTCGCTTCAGCATGGCCTACCAATACGTACGCGTATAACAACGGAACAAGCATGGCCGCACCGGCGGCATCGGGCGGGCTGGCCCTGCTTTACCAGCGATACCGTCAATTGAATGGCGGGGCTAATCCAAAGAATGGGCTGATGAAAGCTATTCTTTGTAACGGCGCCACCGACAGGGGTAATGCCGGCCCGGATTACCAATATGGTTTTGGCTGGATGAACCTGCTGCGTAGTGTGGAGATGCTGGAAAACAACCAGTATTTTATTGGCAGCAGCACCCCAGGTTCCACCAATACACATACCATTACGGTGCCGCCGGTACAGCGCAGCTGAAAGTTATGTTGTACTGGAACGATCCGGCCGCGTCCCTGATGAGTACTAAAACGCTGGTGAATGACCTGGACCTGCAGGTAACCGATCCTTCTTCTTCCAGCCAATTACCCAGGATTTTAGATACGGCCATAGCGAATGTAAGCAAGGTGGCCACCACCGGCGCCGATCATCTCAATAATATGGAACAGGTTATTATTGACAATCCTGCAGCCGGCACTTATGTCATTAACGTAGCGGGTACGGCCATTGCGCAAAACCCTTCGCAGGAATATTTTGTTGTGTACGATGTAGTTCCTGTGCAATTAAAAATTACGGCACCTGCCGGCGGAGTGGGATTGGTGCCGGCGGATCTGGCCAAGATCAACTGGGAAGCAGCCGGGTTTTCAACAGGTACAGCTACGCTGGAATTTTCATCGAACAACGGCGCTACCTGGAGCACCATTGCCGCGGGCATTACTATTAACCGTTGTGTGTACACCTGGACCGTGCCGGATGTGGCAACAGAACAGGCACTGGTTCGCATTACCAAAGAGGGGAGCGGGGAAAGCAGCACCAGTCATCTTTTTACGATTGTTAAAACACCTGCTGTTTCTTTAGACCCCGTACAATGCGAGGGGTACATCAACCTGAAATGGACGGCCGTTAGCGGGGCTACCGATTATGAAGTAATGATGCTGCAGGGCGATGAGATGAAAACCGTATCGGCTACTACCGCCACTTCTTACACGTTTAGTGGTTTGATAAAAGACAGCACGTACTGGGTAACGGTTCGGCCAAGAGTAAACGGCAAGGCGGGAAGAAGGGCCGTGGCTATTTCACGCCAACCCAATAACGGTACCTGTGCAGGAGCCATTTCTAATAATGACCTCAAGGTGGATGCTATTCTCTCGCCAAGATCCGGAAGAAAATTTACTTCAACGGAATTGACTTCTTCTGCCGTGGTCAGCGTCCGCATCAAAAATCTGGATGATGCTCCGGTGAGCAGTTTTGATGTGAAATACTCCATTAATGGTGGGGCGTGGGTGGTAGAAAATGTGGCAACGCCTATAGCTGCCGGAGCCGTGTACACGCATAATTTTACTACAAGGGCCGACCTGTCGGCAACGGGCAGCTACACCCTTGTTGCCGTTGTAAAAAATACTGCCGCTGATCCGGTTACGGCAAACGATACGGCGGTTGTGGTGGTAAAGCAAATAGACAATCAGCCCTTAAACCTCAGTTCCCCTTTTGTTGATGATATGGAAACAGCTGCTGTCGCTACCTATCAAAGAGATACGGTTGGGTTCAAGGGAATAGAGCGGTACGATTTTACCCCGTCAACTGCGTTTGGCAGGGCCCGGACATTTTTCAATTCAGGCATTGCTTACTCCGGCTCAAAAGCCATAACAATAGATGCAGACAGGCTTTATGCTCCGGGTAATCTAAATTACCTCTATGGCACTTTTAACCTGGGCAATTACACGGCTTCGGCCAATGACCTGCGGCTGGATTTTCAGTTTCTCAGTCATAACCAGGTCAACAATACCAATAATAAGGTATGGATAAGAGGCAATGATAAACAACCCTGGATTGAAGTATACGATCTGAATAGCAACGGGAATACACCGGGCCGGTACAAACAAACGGAAAGCATCGAGTTGTCTGATCTTTTAGCCAATGCAGGACAAGATTTTGGAAGCAGTTTCCAGGTGCGCTGGGGACAATACGGGCAACTGCCCGCAACCGATAGAATATATGGGTGCCGGTTACACGTTTGATGACATCCGGATCTACGAAGTGCTCAATGACCTGCAAATGAAAAGCATTGATGAGCCAATGACAAAAAGTTGCGGGTTAACCAGTGCCAGCGTTATAAAAGTATCGGTACGCAATAGCGCCAATACTACCATCACAAACATTCCTGTTCGTTACCGCATTAATGGTGGCGCCTGGGTCTCTGAAACCATTCCTTCCATTGCAGGTAATACTACTATTCAATACAGCATTTGCCGGCACTTCCAATCTTTCTGCTTTTGATTTTTATACCGTGCAGGCCATTGTTGATCTTACCAATGACAGCTTCAGGGATAATGATACGGTGTCTCTTGTGGTTCGCAACCTGCCGGTTATTTCTTCCTTTCCTTACCTGCAAAATTTTGAAGCCGGCGACGGGCACTGGTACACCGACGGAAGCCGCAGTACCTGGGACTATGGTACACCGGCATCCAACCGTATAAACAGGGCGGCCAGCGGTAGTAAAGCCTGGAAGACCAACCTGCAGGGGCATTACAACGATGGAGAGTTTTCTTATTTATATTCTCCCTGTTTTGACCTGACCGGCATGACGGCCCCCACGCTAAGCTTCAGTGTGGCCATGGATATTGAGGATTGCGGAAGCACCATCTGCGATGCCGCCTGGATGGAATATTCGGAAGACGGAGTGACATGGACCAAACTGGTGCCTTCGGCAGGAGGAACAAACTGGTATAACAAAACCGCCAGCCAGGTGTGGAGCGATCAAAATGGTTATTACTGGCATGTGGCTACTACAGATTTACCCGTGGGGTTATCCCGTTTGCGTCTTCGCTTTGTACTGTATGCCGATGGAGGTGTAAGCCGCGAGGGAGTGGCCATAGATGACGTTCACATTTACGACAACACAAAAGGTATTTATGATGGCGTAACAATGACTTCCCCGGTTACGCAAACTGTTTCGGGCAATAACTGGATTGATTTTACAAGTGGCGGGAAACTGATTGCTTCGGTTCAGCCAAACAACCAGGATTTAGGCAGTACATCTGTCCAGGCCTATATTTTTGACGGGCCGGTGAGGGCCAGTTCTAAACAGTATTATCATAACAGAAATATCACCATTAAACCTGTCAGCAGAAGTCTTTCGGATTCTGTTACTGTCCGGTTTTATTTTTTAAACAGCGGAAACCGATTCCCTGATCAATGCAAAAGGATGCACTGGATGCGATAAGCCTTCCTCTGCTTATGAACTGGGCATTTCCAAATACACCGATCCCGATGTTTTTTATGAGAACGGTTCTGTTGGGGATAATCAACAGGGATTATGGAGTTTTATTCAGCCGGATAAAGTGGCAAAAGTTCCTTTCGATAAAGGATATTATGCCGAGTTTAAGGTGAAGGATTTTTCAGAGTTCTGGCTGAACACCGGCGGTTTTGAACGCAACACACCACTACCGGTTAAGATGATGGAATTTACGGCCCAAAAAGCGGGCGGCACCGATGTTTTGGTAAGCTGGAAAACGGCCAGCGAAACCAATGTAGACCGCTACGAAATAGAAGTAGCCAGGGGCAATGCAGCGCTTCAGGCATCCCGTTTTACAAAAATCGGAACGGTGGCAAGTGCAGGAAATACAACCTCTATACGCACGTATAACTTTACAGATAACGAAACCGAAAAATTCGGGCCCCGGTATTACCGCCTTAAAATGGTAGACGTTGACGGCAGCTTTACCTATTCACCCATTCGCTCCGGTAGTATTTGATGAGGCTATTTTATGGCAGGTGTATCCCAATCCTTCGCAGGGCAACTTTTACCTGATCTACCAGCTCAATAAAAATGAAAGAGTAGAAGCGAAGGTGTATGATATAAGCGGTAAGCTGGTGAAGGAAAGCCAGGCGGTAGCCAACGGATTTGCACAAAAGCTCAGCATTGATTTGTCTACAGGAAAATTTGCCAGTGGTATGTACGTACTAAAGATCAAAGCCGGCAATAAAGAACAATTCTTTAAGCTGCATAAGCTGTAACCGGAAAAAGATCATCTAAACACAAAGGCTGTTCTGCTTTAGCAGAACAGCCTTTAATATTTTTAGAGGAACAATTACCAACCCTGTTTAGCCACGCCAGCCTTAATGGCAGCCATTGCTTTTTCTTCGTTGCATAAGGTTGTAAGCTTATTGCCTTTACCATCGTGGCCCTGTACCATGTAGGCGCCTTTTGCAGTTTTTGTAATAACAGCGTCCTGAATGGGAACGCCTTTTTCTTTGGTTTTTACATTGTAGGCTGTAAGTCTTGCATCTGACATATGATTAAGTTTTTGGTTAGTAATGTTTAAATCTACAGTTTTTCGGCAAAATGAAGGCCAAAAAGTTCTGTAACAAAACTGATGACCTTGCTTAAGCTCTTGAACTGATCAATGCCGCCTTACCTGAATTTAGACAGGCCTACCAGCACGTTCAAGGTATTGACGCCGGAATTTGGCATTTTTAATTCGGCATTGGAAATATGTCTTGCCCGGAACTGGACGTTCAGAAACAGCGCTTTCTTTCGACTTAGTTCTTTAAAAAATCCCACGGCCAGGTTGTCCGAAAAAATAAATCCTTTGGCCTGCCTCGGCAGGTCGGCCGTTATAAAATGCGGTCCGGAGCCCAGCATTTGATACAGGTAGAAGGTAGGCGATAGCTGTTGATAATAACGAAGCCCTATGTTGGTCCCAAATTCTATATCCAAAGGTTTCGCCGTAACCACAAGATTAAACTGGGGCTCGAGATAGAAGGCTAAAAAGTTTTTCTTTTTTGTTTTCCCAAACTGCCAGGAGAAATCGCCGGCAAAAAAAATGGGATTGTAGCGGGTATCCAGGTTGATCTCGTGTCCGTAACCAATGATTCCGCCAGCCGTTTTAAAGCCGAAACGAAGAATCCTGTGCCTTGGTTGCTGAATAAAACAAGGTGGAAAGTAGGAGGATGAGTAAGCACTTATAGTTTTGGTGGCGCATAACTTTGGTAAGTATTTTTTTGCCGGCTTTTGTGCTGCTATGAATCGTTCCTTGCGTCGCACTCGTTCAACAGCAGTAACTTCTATCACTTTTTTTTCGAACCACATAGGCACATAAGAAACAGAGGTATTCACATAGGTTTTTTTGTTTTATGCTATGTGGAAATTCTATGTTCCTATGCTTCTATTGTGGTTCAGACATTGCTCTATCGAAGTTAGTTGCGACGCACAAGTAGTGACGACGCAACAGAAGCTCAATAGTAGCCATTTGCCGGTTACATAATAAGCTGGAAAATTTATTTTAAAATATCTTCAATCAGGTTTAGTTCCTCTTTTGAAAAATCCGGCTTGTCCAGGCAATTGATGGAGTCCAGCACCTGTTCGGGTTTGCTGGCGCCAATGATTACCGATGTGATCCGGTCGTCTTTCAGCACCCAGGCCAACGCCATTTGCGCCAGGGACTGGCCGCGTTGTTTGGCCAGTTCATTTAACCGGTCCACCTTATGCAGCGTTTCTTTAGTAATGCCACCGGCCTCCAGGGCGCCGTTGCCCCTGCCACTGGCTGCCCTTGAATCGGCGGGAATACCGTTTAAATATTTGTTGGTTAAAAGGCCCTGCGCCAAAGAAGAAAACGTGATGCAGCCAACGCCGTTATCATCCAAAACATCCAGTAGCTTTTCTTCAATCCATCGCTCGAGCATCGAATATTTGGGCTGATGAATAAGCAGGGGAGTACCCAAACTTTTTAAAACCGTTATGGCTTTTTGGGTTTCTTCGGCTGAATAGCTGGAAATGCCAACGTATAAAGCTTTGCCCTGGCGCACCATCAAGTCCAGGGTTTGCATGGTTTCCTCCAGGGGCGTTTCGGGATCGGGGCGATGATGATAGAAAATATCCACATAATCCAATCCCATGCGTTGCAGGCTTTGGTCCAGACTGGCCGTTAAATATTTTTTGGAGCCCCAGTCGCCATAAGGGCCCGGCCACATGGGCCATCCCGCCTTTGATGAAATAATCAGTTCATCACGATAACTTTTAAGATCCTGTTTTAAAATTTTTCCAAAGGTGATCTCCGCGCCTCCGGGCGGCGGGCCGTAGTTGTTGGCTAAATCAAAATGCGTAATGCCCTTGTCGAAGGCGGTGTGTACAATGCTTTTGCATTTTTCATAATCGTCGGTCGCGCCGAAGTTATGCCACAGGCCAAGGGAAATCAGCCGGAAGTTTTAGTCCGCTTTTACCGCAGCGGCGGTACTGCATACCGTTATATCTGTCAGCATCAGGTGTATAGCTCATATTGTATGTGTTGGGATAAAATTAATTGAAAGATGAACCAAACCCTTTTCAATCTTTTCCATTTTGGCCGAAATGCAGCCTGATCGCTTCCCGTTGAAACGCATGGCCTGCCGCACATCATCAGTATAAGGAATACTTCAACAGGTTTCCTTCAGTGGAACCTATACCATTTACCATGAAGTCTATGGTATTCTTAAACCTTAAACGCTTAACCTCTAAACCTTAACTCCATACGATCCACTGAATTGGTATTATAGTTGTATAAATATGATGCGGAGGGGTATCCAACGGAAGTAATTAAAAACTACAAATCGGGTCAAACAGGCAACTATGTTTATTCTACAAAAACAGTTTTTGTGTATTAGTTGTTTTGGTTGATTTGAAGACAGCCCGGGTAACTCCGGGCTTTTTTACGCCGGTGCTCGTTTATGAAATAACGGGCAAGGAATCAACGAATCATTTTTTTACACTAAAATCAAACGGAAGCATGGTGGCTATTTTTTCAGACCAGGCCCAGTAACCCAGACTCAACAGGTCTGTGGGATTGTAATAGCTTCCGTTGGCCTGTATTTCAACGGGCCGCTGATGGATCAGTGTGATCTGCGCACATCATGCCGGTACTGTTTTTGGGAAACTGTTGCTTGTACTCAAGCGGAGCCATGCTTTTGGTATAAATAACCAGTAAATAATTGTTAAGGCCAAACCGGCTGTAATGCTGTCCACCGCATAAGCAATGCTGTCGCCGGTAAAATATTTTTCCCAGCCACATCATAGTAGTCTCCTGTTGCATTACCTTGCTGTAATAACTTGCACTGTCTTTGGGAATTTCTGTTACCATTATGCTTCCATTCGGCGTCGGCGGCTTTCTGCACTGTTTTGGCACACTTGCTTTACTCTTTTCTTTTCGGCATTTTCAATTTTTTTCAAGGCGCTACCTCAAAGCCTTCTCCCCCCAGTTTGTTTCGAAAAACAGCTCTCATAAAATGAAGCATGGAACCATAATAGGTTTCCTCGCTATTGCTGCCCATCTTTTTTGCTTGGCCCTGCCGCCCTCCATTTTTTCGAAAAACGGATAGCCGGCATAAAGTAAAATAGTGTGTTGTAAAATTGTAACTAAAGCTTTCCAGTTGGTATTGGATTGGTAGCCAAGGGCCTTGTTTTCAATGATCAGGGGTTCCAGTGCTAATACAGTTAGTTCATTGTCTTTTGTGGAGTTCCGGAATCGGAGTGCTTTGGGGTTTTTGAGTTTCACAATCCCTGGCAAAAGGCGATGTGCCTATAAAGTTGTTCCATAAAAAACTTGTCCCCACTTCTCCCAGCCGTTTTTTTCAAAAGGTGCTATCACAATTGTTTCCAGTCCGGGGCTTTTAACTTCAGGTTGATTTAGAAAATCGGCTGGCAGCTCGCCTGCTACGATGGTTTGGCTAATAGGTTTGTAGCCAATCGAAGACACAATGAGGTCGTATTTGCCGGCGGTCAGGAACAGTAACTGGAAGTGGCCTTCGGCTGTTGCGGTGGTACCTATGGATGTATTGTTGAAGAAAACACTGGCACTTGGTACCGCTATGTTCTTTTCAGCGTCCAGTACCACACCTTTCAACAGTTTTTGCGTATGCCCTGAAAGAACAGGAACACAAAGAGGCACATAAATATTGATTTCATAAGCAGGTGATGAAATAATGAAATTAGAGATTCCTTTTCTTGCAGAGGCATGATCTAAAAGTTTTCGCAAAAAAGTTCTCAGAAGTTTTCGATTTACGACCTGCTTCCATGCGAAAAACTGTTCATTTTAAAATCAGTGACACAAAAAAGCCCGGAAATTATCCGGGCTTTCAATTTTTTACAATGCTATTGATTATTCTTATACATCAATCTTGGCATACTTGGCATGGCTTTCAATAAACTCCCGGCGCGGTGCTACTTCATCACCCATCAGCATGCTGAATACCCTGTCAGCTTCTGCAGCGCTTTCAATGGTTACCTGCTTTAACGTTCTTGTTGCAGGGTTCATGGTGGTTTCCCACAATTGTTCTGCGTTCATTTCACCCAAACCTTTGTAGCGCTGAATGTTTACACTGTCTTCTTTACCACCACCCATACGTTTCTACAAGCTGTTTGCGCTGCTCTTCATTGTATGCATAAACCTGTTCTTTTCCTTTTTTTACAAGGTATAAAGGCGGTTGGGCAATATACACATATCCCTGTTCCACCAGCTCCTTCATATAGCGGTAAATAAAGGTAAGGATCAGCGTTGCAATGTGGCTTCCATCCACATCGGCATCGGTCATGATGATGAGTTTATGATACCGGAGCTTGGCAAGGTTCAACGCTTTTGGATCTTCAGGCGTACCTACTGTTACACCCAAAGCGGTGTACATATTCCGGATTTCTTCGTTTTCGTAGATCTTATGCTCCATGGCTTTTTCTACGTTCAGGATCTTACCACGCAGCGGAAGAATGGCCTGGAAACTTCTGTCGCGGCCCTGTTTGGCCGTACCACCGGCCGAATCACCTTCCACAAGGTATAGTTCACATTTTTCCGGGTCTCTTTCAGAGCAATCGGCCAGTTTACCGGGCAGTCCGCCACCGCTGAGTACCCTTTTACGCTGCACCATTTCACGGGCCTTTTTGGCGGCCGCCCTTGCCTGTGCAGCAAGAATTACTTTTTGAATAATATTCTTTGCTTCTCTTGGATTTTCTTCCAGGTAGGCTTCAATAACTTTGGAAACCGTGGTATCCACAACTCCCATTACCTCGTTGTTACCCAGTTTGGTTTTGGTTTGTCCTTCAAACTGGGGTTCCGGAACTTTTACCGAAATAATGGCGCTTAATCCTTCACGGAAATCATCGCCTTCAATGTTCACCTTTGCTTTTTCAAACATGCCGTTCTTATCGCCATAGCTTTTGAAGGTACGGGTTAGTGCACGGCGAAAACCGGCAACGTGTGTACCACCTTCAATGGTGTTGATATTGTTTACATAAGAATAAATATGTTCGTTGTAGCTGTCGTTGTAGGTCAGGGCCACTTCCACGGCTACATTATTTTTTTCATCCCTTCCTTCTACAAACAATGGTGTTGGCAACAGGGACGTGCGGCCGGCATTGCTGTCCAGCATTTCTACAAACTCCACAATACCACCTTCGCTGTAAAAAGTTTTAGAGTAAGTAAGACCACCGCCTTCCTCATCTTTTTCACGAAGATCATTTAAGGTAATGCTCATCCCTTTGTTCAGAAAGCACAGCTCACGCAGACGGCTTTCTAAAATGTCTTTATTGTATTCGGAAGTAATGAAAATGGTATCATCGGGCCAGAAGTGAACCGTGGTACCGCGTTTTTCGGTAGACACCAATTTCACGAACCGCGTATTGCGGTACACCAATGCGGTATTCCTGCTCAAATATTTTTCCTTCACGGAAAACAGTTACATGCATTAATTTACTCAGGGCGTTCACGCAGCTTACACCCACACCGTGCAAACCACCGGAAACCTTGTAGGAGTCCTTGTCAAACTTACCACCGGCATGCAGCACCGTCATTACCACTTCAAGGGCCGAGCGGCCTTCTTTGGCATGAATGCCTGTAGGAATACCACGGCCATCATCTTCTACGGAAATAGAATTGTCTTCGTGTATGGTAACCACAATATTTTTACAATGACCGGCAAGGGCTTCGTCAATGGAGTTGTCTACTACTTCATACACCAGGTGGTGCAAGCCTTTTACGCCAATATCGCCAATGTACATGGCCGGACGCTTACGAACCGCTTCCAGACCTTCTAAAACCTGGATAGAATCGGCGCCATAGGAAGGCATTACTGTAGGGGTGGAAGGTGTTACTACTGAATCTAAAATATCACTCATTTTAAAGCTAAAATTTACGCACCGGAATGGTGCAGGTCCATTCTTGCAAATATACCGTAAAGAAGCGGTTTATCGGGCTTAAATAGGTTAAAATATGAACAGTTTTTGCGCTGTTTTTGAGTGGATATTTTTATTGCGGTAAAGCTGTTATGGAATTGGAAGCGATCCTTATGAACAAGGGCAAAAACGCTGGTTGGATTCTGCCTGGAGAGGAGAATAGGGCTTTTTACTTATCAGCAGGGTGAAAATGAAAAATAATACCCAACGGTTATCGAGATGGTAGTTGATAGATGACGGATGGTAGAAGAAAAAAAGGCCGCTGTCTCACGATGGTTTTCCTGACAGCGGTTTGGTATTAGCCGCAAAACTGCAGAATAAGAAGGTTTTTGTTTAAAAAAGGAATCCAACTACAAACTATTCACCTTTTCCTCCATTAATTGCTTAACGATCTTTTCCAGCTCGTAAACCCGTTTTTCCATCTCGGGAAGATTGCGGAAAACGGCCTGGCTGCGTAAAACACTGGTATAGTCTGCGGCAGGAGAACCGGTAACGGCTGTAAAGGGTTCTTTTAAGGATTTGCTAACGCCGCTTTGTGCATTGATCTTGGAGCCATCGGCAATTTGAATATGTCCTACAATACCGGCCTGGCCACCGATCATGACGTTCTTGCCAATTTTAGTGGAGCCCGAAACGCCTGCCTGGGCGGCTATAACGGTACATTCTCCTATTTCTACATTGTGGGCAATCTGAATGAGGTTATCCAGCTTGGCGCCGGCCTTAATGCAGGTGGAACCCATAGTGGCACGGTCGATGGTGGTGTTGGCGCCAATTTCCACGTCGTTTTCAATTAAAACATTCCCGATTTGCGGTACTTTTTTAAAGGAACCATCGGCTTGTGGCGCAAAGCCAAATCCATCGCTGCCAATAACCGTTCCGGCATGGATGATCACATGATTAAGCAATACGCAATCATGGTAAATTTTTACCCCGGCATGAATAATGCAATTCTCTCCAATCTGAACGTTATCGCCAATGAAAGAATTGGGGAAGATCTTGGTGTTTTTCCCAATTTTTACGTTTTCACCCACATAAGTAAAAGCGCCGATGAAAACATCTTCGCCCAGTTTGGCGGAAGCCGAGATATAGCTTGGCTGTTGAATGCCTTTCATTTGCTGTGTGGCCATTTCCTGGTACTTGCTCAGCAACTGGGCAAAGGCGGTATAGGCATCGGCTACCCGGATAAGGGTGGGCTTTACCGCTTCACGCAATTCATAATTATCATTAATAATTGCAATAGAAGCCTGGGTGGTATAAAGGAATTCTTCGTATTTGGGATTGGCCAAAAATGTAAGCTGCCCTTCCTGCGCTTCTTCAATTTTTCCGAAAGAGGAAACGACGGCATCGGCATTTCCCTCAATCTTTCCGTTCAACAATATAGAAATCTGGGCGGCGGTAAACTGCATAATTCAAAAGTAAAAGGTAAAAATCAATCTCAAAAGTGCAATGTTTTGCAATGTCAGTCCTAAAAACGCCAGAGCAAAACTTTTAGGTGCTCATTTTTGACTTTTGACTTCATTTTAACGAAGGTAACAAAGGTAATATTTTTTAACCGGGGCGGACACTTGTTGATGAATAAGGGCATTGTCCACTTTGGAGATATCGGACACCGTGCCCTCCTTATAAAGGATTTTGATATGCTCGTCTAAGGGGTTGTAAGTAGTGTTCACCGCTTCACCGGTAAAAACAAAGTAGGCCGCTTCTTCTTTGGAAATTTTTAATTTTTGTGCTACATCGGTACGCAAGGCATCGGCTAAAAGCGGATCAAATGGCTCGGACTGGAATTTTATTTTAAGCAGTTTGCGATCCACCAGGCCTTTACACAACCGGCTCAAAACCGGATCAAAATGCCCGCACCAGTTTTTGAGGGTACACATTACGTCCGTGTCGTCCAGCTGTGTAAATTTTTCCAGGTGCTTTATGAAGTTCCCATCGGGCTGGTGTTCCTTTAAAAAAAAGTTGAGGTTATGGGAGGCCGTTTGTAATTCAATACCGTTTGCCATCAGTTCATTGGCTCTTTCAATGATCTTTACCAGCATTTTTTCCGCCGCCACCACGGTTTTGTGCAGGTACACCTGCCAGTACATCAAGCCGGCGGGAAACCAAAAATTTTTCTACCGTGTAGATGGCTTTTTCTTCAATCATCAGCTGGCCTTCATAAACCGTGAGCATTTTTAAAATACGGTCGTAGCCAATGGCGCCTTCTATTACGCCGGTAAAAAAAGAATCCCGGGTCAGGTAATCCATCCGGTCCACATCTAATTGGCCCGATACCAGCTGATGCAAAAATTGCTTGGAATACGTGCCGGTAAAAATTTCAATGGCGGTTTGCAGCCGGCCATTGAACTGTTCGTTCAGCAATTGAAGAATAAGGATGGAAATATCCTCGTGGTGAACACCTTTAATCAGTTTTCGTTCCAGGGCATGAGAATAAGGCCCATGGCCGATATCGTGCAAAAGGATGGCGATTTTTGCGCCTTGTTCTTCTTCTTTGGTAATGTCAACGCCTTTGTTGCGAAGCTCATTTAAAGCCAGTCCCATCAGGTGATAAGCGCCTAAAGAATGATGCAGGCGGGTATGCACGGCGCCGGGATATACCAGGGACGCAAAGGCCATTTGATGAATGCGGCGCAGCCTTTGATAATAAGGATGGGAAATGATCTCGTAAATAAGCGGATCGTCAATGGTTATAAATCCATACACGGGGTCGTTGATGATCTTGCGTACATAGGCCATGTAAAATGCTTAGTGTTAATTATTCCTAAGCTTCAAAATTAAGTGTCCTTTATGGTAAGTAAATTTGTTAGCTTACGAAAGTTTAGCATTAGCCATAAGCAGATGGCTGCCAAACTGTGGAATAGCCTTGTTGGGGTAGCAAGTGTGCGGATCCGCCAGTAGTCGGACGCAGCGCAACAGGCGGTGAACAGAATTGCGAAAGCCGGTAACCAAAAACAAAAAATACGAAACAAGAAAACTTAACTATGAGCCAGGCAAAAATTCTTTGGGTAGATGACGAGATCGAAAGCTTACAATCGCAAAAAATATTTTTAGAGAATAAGGGCTACAATGTGCAAACCCTTACCAATGGCTTTGATGCCATAGATTATATCAAGGAAAATATTGTTGATGTGGTGTTGATAGATGAAACGATGCCCGGTATAACCGGCCTGGAAACCCTGGCCAAGATCAAGGAAGTGAATGCACAGATCCCGGTGGTGCTTATTACCAAAAACGAAACCGAGAATTTGATGAATGAGGCCATTGGCAGCCAGATATCGGATTATCTTATCAAACCGGTAAACCCCAACCAGGTTTGGCTTTCTTTAAAAAAGATCATTGACAACAGAAGACTGGTGGCCGAGAAAACCACCACGGCCTACCAGCAGCAATTCCGCAATTTGTTCATGGCGCTGAACAGCAGCCCGAATCATAATGAATGGATGGGCATTTATAAAGAACTGGTGCATTGGGAATTGAGCCTGCAACGCAGCGATAGTCCCGAGATGCAGGAAGTTTTTCAAGCCCAGAAAAACGAAGCCAATACCGAATTTTTTAAATTCATTTCAAGGAATTACACTTCCTGGTTAAAAGAAAAAGCAACGGATAAGCCGGTGATGTCGCATACGCTGATCAAAGAAAAAGTGTTGCCTGCCGTGGAAAAAGGCACGACAACTTTTTTTGTGCTTATCGACAACCTTCGTTTTGACCAGTGGCGCACCATCATGCCCATCTTTTTGGAAAGCTTCCGGTTAATAGAAGAAGATACGTTTTACAGCATACTGCCTACCGCTACCCACTATGCCCGTAATGCCATTTTTGCCGGCATGTTGCCCATTGAAATTGAAAAGCGGTTTCCCCAGCAATGGAAAAACGATGATGAAGAAGGCGGAAAGAACCTTAACGAAGAAGAATTTTTTAAAGCGCAATTGAAAAGCGCTTGGCAAGGGAGACCTGCGCACGTCCTATACGAAAGTGCTGCACAACCAGGCGGGTTTGGATTTGGTGAACAATGTGCACAACCTTTTGTCCAACGATCTGAATGTGATCGTGTACAATTTTGTTGACATGCTCAGTCATGCCCGTACGGAAATGGAAGTGTTGAAAGAACTGGCCGGCGATGAAGTAAGCTACAGAAGCATTACCGCTTCCTGGTTTGAACATTCGCCCCTGCACCAGGCGTTAAAGAAAATTGCCGATAAAAATGTAAAGATCGTTTTGGCAACGGACCATGGAAGTGTACGGGTAAAAACGCCGGTGAAAGTAATTGGCGACAAGCAAACAACGACCAATCTCCGCTATAAGCATGGCCGCAATTTAAATTACGATCCCAAAGAAGTGCTGGCCTTCCGGGAACCTAAAGAAGGCGGTTTGCCCAGTCCCAACCATCAATTCATCTTACATATTTGCCGGAGAAGATGTGTTTTTATGCTATCCTAATAATTACAACCATTATGTCAACTATTACAAGAATACTTTTCAGCACGGCGGGGTGAGTTTGGAAGAAATGATTGTGCCTGTGGTACAGATGGTGAGTAAATAAATGCCCCCTGTCCCCCTAAAGGGGAGACTTAGGTGGTAGTGTGCTTATTTGTATCTTGCAGGCCTTTACCAGGGGTTATAATTGTGTTACCAGCAACGGTAATTCTATGAAACTTCTGTTGCGTCGCACACTTGTACTGTAACAACATTATTAAACCGATTAAATCTAAGTTCCCCTTTAGGGGGACAGGGGGCATGAAATACACACAAACAACACTCGATAAAATAGAAAAGGTCATCGAAGAGGTGGGTTACATTATTCGCTATGAACGGGGTACATTCCAGAGCGGCTTTTGTATTCTGGAAGACAGAAAAGTGGTTGTGCTGAATAAGTTTCTTGCCCTGGAGGGCCGTATCAATACGCTGATAGAGTTGCTTCCCCAGCTGACAATTGATGCAGAAGCGTTAACTCCCGAAAGCCGTAAAGTATTTACTGATATTATGGGCCGGTTTCATGCGGCAAACGGAGAGGAAGGGGAAAGTTGATGCGTTGACAAGTTGATTTGAAAAATAACTTGTGAACACGTAAACTTGTAGACACACAAACTTCATCGTGAACTATCCTCCTCTCAAAATAACCTTTCTCGGAACCGGCACCAGCACGGGCATTCCCATGATCGCCTGCGGTTGCGCCGTATGCACCTCCACACACAAAAAAGATAAACGGCTTCGCAGCAGTATACTGGTTCAATCTGAAAAAACCACTTTGGTTGTTGATACCACACCGGATTTTCGTTATCAAATGCTAAGGGCCGATGTAAAAAACCTGGATGCCGTTTTATTTACGCATCCTCATAAAGATCATATTGCAGGGCTGGATGATGTAAGGGCTTTTAATTATTTCCAGGAACAACCCATGCAGATCTATGCCAACCCCATGACCATTGATGCCCTGATGCGTGAATTTGCCTATGCCTTTGCCGATAAAAAATATCCGGGCGTGCCCAACCTGGAATTGAATACAATTGGCCTTGAGCCTTTTTTAATTGGAGATATTCCTATTCTTCCCGTCCAGGTCTGGCACCTGAAAATGCCGGTCTTTGGCTTTCGCTTTGGCGCCTTTACCTATATTACCGATGCCAACAAAATTGATGAACCGGAAAAAGAAAAGATCCGTGGCAGCCAGATTATTGTTTTGAATGCCCTTCGAAAAGAAAAGCATATTTCGCACTATACTTTGGATGAGGCGGTGGAACTGGTACAGGAATTACATGTTCCCGAAGCGTATTTTACGCATATTTCGCATCAGTTGGGAAAGCATCACGATATTGAAAAGAGTTTGCCCCAGGGCATTCATCTTGGGTATGATGGAATGATACTTGATATACCTGCGGGGTGAATGGCAGATAAAAAATGACCTGTTTGTTTGATATGCTACACTCACTATGGGTGGAAGCTTAACATTATTCATGCCTGTTCAACTTATTAACTTGCCAACTATTCCCCTACATTTACACCGCTTAAAACGATTGCTCAAATGAACTTCGAAACCTCTGAAATTACACTACAGGTGGCGCAGACAGCCCGTGATTTTGCCCAACAGAACATTAAACCCCATGTAATGGAATGGGATGAAAGCCAGGAATTTCCCTTGCATATTTTTAAACAACTGGGAGCGCTGGGAATGATGGGTGTATTGGTGCCCGAAGAATATGGCGGCGCCGGGCTATCTTATTTTGAATACAAAACCATTATTGAAGAAATAGCCAAAGTGGATGGTTCCATCGGGCTTAGTGTGGCGGCGCATAATTCTCTTTGCACAGGTCATATTTTGTTATTTGCCAACGAAGAGCAAAAGAAAAAATACCTGCCAAAACTGGCGACTGCTGAATGGCTGGGCGCCTGGGGATTAACAGAACCCAACACCGGCAGCGATGCGGGAAATATGAAATGCACGGCTGTAAAGGACGGCGATAACTGGATCATCAACGGAACCAAAAACTGGATCACGCATGGAAAGAGCGGCGATGTAGCCGTAGTGATCTGCCGGACCGGTGAACCAAGAACCCGGAACAATGCAACGGCCTTTGTGGTAGAAAGAGGCACGCCGGGCTTTAGTGGTGGAAAAAAAGAAAACAAATTAGGCATGCGGGCATCCGAAACGGCCGAAATGATCTTTGAAAATTGCGTGGTGCCGGATGCCAATCGTTTGGGTGAGGTAGGTGATGGATTCAAGCAGGCGATGAAAGTGTTGGACGGCGGAAGAATTTCGATTGCCTCGCTTTCTTTGGGTATTGCCAAAGGCGCTTATGAAGCGGCCTTGCAATATGCGCAGGAACGCCACCAGTTTGATAAACCGATTGCTTCCTTCCAGGGAATTTCATTTAAACTGGCGGATATGGCAACGGAAATTCAGGCGGCAGAATTACTGACACTGGAAGCCTGTGATTTAAAAGAAAGAGGTGGTGATGTTACAAAGGTGGCCGCCATGGCCAAATATTATGCAAGTGAAATAGCTGTAAAAACCTCCAACGATGCAGTGCAGATTTTTGGCGGCTATGGATACACGAAAGATTTTCCGGTGGAAAAATATTACAGGGATTCCAAATTGTGTACGATTGGAGAAGGCACAAGTGAGATACAGAAATTGGTGATAAGCAGGGAGGTGTTGAAGTAAGCGACGCCCCTGTCCTCCCCTAAAGGGGAGACTTAGGTCCATGAAACTTTTTTGTTCCAGTCATTCTTTATTTATAAGGCAAATGATTTTGTTACTGGCTTTTAGTATTACTACCATCAATGGATGTGACACTCCAGTGCACGATCAGTAAAGCTGATCAACAAAGAAATTAATAAGAAGCTCTTCCCTAAAAACAAGTGAGAACAGTAAAGGAAACTCTACCACCTAAGTCCTCCCTTTAGGGAGACAGAGGGCATTCTCCCCTTTAGGGGGACAGGGGGCTTACTTCACCTCCTGCATCTGCACCAGCCTGAAATAGTAGCCCTGCTTTTTTATCAACTCTTCATGTGTTCCCCTTTCTACGATCTCGCCTTTTTGCAATACAATAATTTCATCGGCATGCCTGATGGTAGATAACCGGTGCGCAATCACTATGGAAGTCCTGTTTTCCATCATTTTATTGATGGCATCCTGCACCAGCCTTTCGCTTTCTGTATCCAATGCTGATGTGGCTTCATCCATGATAAGAATAGGCGCATTCTTGTAAATGGCTCTTGCAATAGTTAAGCGTTGCCGCTGACCGCCGCTTAATCGCATGCCCCTGTCGCCGATAGGCGTATCATAACCTTGTTCCAGCTCCGAAATAAACTGGTGTGCATTGGCGGCCTTTGCGGCTGCAATAGCAGCCTCGCGGTTAACATGGGTATTGCCAAACGTAATGTTATTTAAAACCGTATCGTTGAATAAAATAGCCTCCTGCGATACAATGGCCATCAACGAACGCAGGTCATGTATTTTATATTCCCGCAGGTCCGTATTATCTAAAAGAATGGCGCCTTCCGTAACATCATAGAAGCGGGGAATAAGATCGGCTAAAGTAGATTTACCGGCGCCGCTTTCGCCAACCAAGGCGATCATCTTTCCCTTAGGCACTGTAAGATTGATCTTGTGAAGTACATTTTCGTGTGCATAGGAAAAGCCAACATCTTGCAAGGAAATGGACTCCTTGAATTCATGAACCGGCACCGCCTCTTTCTTTTCAGAGATTTTTTGTGGTTCGTCCAGAATTTTTAAAACCCTTTCGCCAGCCACAAGGCCACGCTGTAAATTGGTAACGGCAACAGAAATGTTTTTTACAGGGTTAATGATCTGGTAATAAAAACCAATGTAGGCAATGAAAGCAGAAGCCGTCATGTTGCTCCTTCCTTCCAGTATTAAATAGCCGCCATAAATAATAATGACAACAATAACGGTGACTCCTAAAAACTCTGATAGGGGCGAAGCCAGTTCTCGTTGATTGGTAATGGACTTGGTGGTTTTAGCCAGGTTTTGATTTTCAACGGCAAATTTTCTGTTGATAAAATTTTCGGCCGTAAAGGCTTTAATGATGCGTATTCCGGAAATGGTTTCTTCTGCCAGGTTTAAAATGGTTCCAAAAAGGCTTTGGCCGTAGTGTGCTTTTTTGCGCAGCCTTTTGGAAATGCCCGATATGATAAATCCTGAAATGGGGAAAAAGACCAAAGTAAAAAAAGTGAGCTGCGGCGACAGGTAGAACAAAAAAGCAAAAGTGGCGATCACCACCAACGGATCCCTGAACAGGGTTTGTATGGCGCTTACTACAGTGGTTTCAATTTCTCCCACATCATTGCTGATAATGGATAAAAGGTTTCCCTTTTTTTGAGAATGAAAAAACTGCAGCGATTGTGTGCTGTATTGATGAAACAATTGCTCTCTTATTCTTTTTACAAGCGTTACCCGCATTCTTGTCAGCACTTTTTGGCTTAAAAAGCCAAACAGGTTCTTCAAAAAAACAAACAACAGCAGCACCGCACACACATAGGCCAGTACATTTATTTTACTGGTGGTTTGTATATAATAATTGAGGTTGTAATAAAAAGCGGCTTTAAAATAATCCGCTGAAAAACTGAACGGAGGCAGCGTAGTAACAAGGTCCTGCTTTTGCGTTTCAAATAATACATCCAGCAAAGGAATGATCAGGGCAAAATTGAGCAAGCCAAATAAAATGTAAAATAAAATGTAGATACAATATTCTGGTATATAATGACGGTAAGGTTTTGAGAATTGTAAGAGCCGTAAAAAAATTTTCATGAAACTTGTACAGTTATTAATTATATATTTTTGCAAAATACGTGAAAAACCTGCTGTGCTGGCCCAAAGCGTGTTAATATAAATAAATCGAATGCCTTTCATTAGTATCATTACCGCCATTCACAATGGTTTAGCCTTTAATCAATTATTTTATGAATCACTTTCCAAATACACGGTCAATCCATTTGAACTGATCATTATTGACAATGCCTCTACCGACGGCAGCCGGGAATATTTTGAAAGCAAAGGGGCAAGAGTGATCCATAACGAAGTCAATTATTCGTATCCCTATTGCCAGAACCAGGGAATTGCCATAGCAGAAGGGGAGTATTTATTTTTTCTGAACAACGACCTTATTCTTTCTCCTAAGTGGGATGAACTGTTGATTGAAGTTTCAAAACGCCACGGGGTAGATGTTCTTTCGGCTTCGGGAATTGAAAACCTGGGAAATAAAAAAGACACCCAGGCGATTGACAGAAAATGGAAGCGAACAAAGAACCCCTTAAGTGTATTTGGTTTTGGAAAGAAAAACCTGGCATTGATGCATAGGGTGATGTATGGCAACTGGGAAAAATTTTGCAAAAAAAAGTTTGAACGATATCAATGGAATATTGTGGAAGGGATTGTGGGCAACAACGTCATGATGACCAGGCGTGGCCTGAAGCTTGTAGGAAAATGGGACGAACGCCTGCAGATTGCCGATTTTGACTTGTTTATGCGCACAAAAAAACGAGCTTTGGAGGTGGGAGATATAAAACCCTGTCAAATAGCGCTGGGTGCTTTTATTCACCATTACAACCGCATGACGGTTAAATATGCGGTGAAGCCAAAGCCTTTTGCCGACGGGGCCAATTTGATTGGTTTGTGGGATAAATGGACAGCGGAAGAGGTAGATGAACTGCACCCGGACAACAGCACGACCAGAAAAAGATAATATTATGCAAGAAAATAAACGACAAAAACAAATAGGCGGGTTGATCAACGAAGAATTGGCCGGTATTTTTCAGCACCTGGGATTGAACATGATTGATGGCGGAATGGTTTCCATTTCTTCTGTAAAAATCACTCCCGACCTTTTGGAAGCAAGAGTGTATTTAAGCATTTTTAATGCTAAGGATAACAAGGCTGCTTTAAAAAAGATCGAGGACCGGGCCTGGGAAATAAAAAAAGAATTAGCGGCCAAAGTGAAACATCAGTTGCGCCGGATTCCCGAACTGAAGTATTACCTCGACGACACGCTTGATCATGTGTTCAAGATGGAAGAGATCTTTAAACAAATCAAGAAGGACGAAGAAAATAATGGAGAAAAAAGTTGATACATTGATTGGTTGATCCAATCTGTCTTTCAACTTCTCAACCTTTCAACTTTTCAACCAATCAACCCAAAACCGTGAATTTCCTTTTTGCCTGGAGATATTTTAAAGCCAAAAAAACCACGAATGCGATTAATGTTATTTCGTGGATCAGCATTGTAGCCATCATTATTGGTACGGCTTCACTTATTCTTGTGCTCAGCGTATTCAATGGTTTCGAGGGCCTGGTTAAATCTTTATATTCTTCGTTTTATCCCGATATAAAAGTTTCACCCCTGTCCGGTAAGGAAATCACCTTAACACCCGAACAGCTGCAAAAACTACGATCGGTAAAAGGGGTCAAAAACATTTCATTGGTGGTAGAAGAAAAGGCATTGCTGAAGAACGGAGACTATCAATCCATCATCAGTTTAAAAGGCGTGGATGAAAATTTTACGGCTGTAACAAGTGTACGTGACCACATGGTTAAAGGAGATTTTAATACAGGAACCGCGGATAATGCGTTTTTGGTTTTGGGGGCAGGTATAGAGAACGCCGTGGGCGTGCAAACCGACCGAAACCTGATGCCTTTAGCCATTTACCTGCCCCGCAAAGGAGAGGTGAGTTTGTCCGATCCCTTCAAATCATTAAGTGTTGATACCATTAATACTTCCGGAACATTTTTAATTCAGCAGGATTTTGATAATAAATATGCGATAACCAACCTGGCTTTTGTAAAAAAAATGCTGGACATAGGCCCCGATTCGTACGGGGCAGCGGAAATCGCCATCCATCCTAATGCTAATATTGAGAGAACCCAGCAAGCGGTTAGGGCTGTTTTAGGAAAGGGGTACCTGGTGCAAAACCGCTTTGAGCAAAATGCCAGTCTCTACTCGGTGATGCAGGTAGAGAAGTGGATGATCTATGCCATTCTTTCTTTGATACTGGTGGTGGCGGCCTTTAATATGATTGGCGCTTTAACCATGCTGGTGCTGGAAAAAAAACAGGATATTAGTGTCTTGCATGCTTTGGGCGCCGACCGTTCTTTTATTCAAAAAATATTTTTAAATAGCGGTATCCTCTTAGCTGTTATTGGCGGGGCAGCAGGGATGTTTCTTGCCTTTTTGATTGGAAAGGCACAAACAAAATTTCATCTGGTGCCTCTGGAAGGAAATACGTTTATGGTAGATTATTTCCCGGTAAAAATGGTGTATTCCGATTTTCTGCTGGTTAGTTTTACCGTTTTGGTGATCGCCCTGATCGCTTCCTGGATACCTGCCCGCAAAGCCGCCCTGCAACAGTTTATTTTAAGAAGTGAGTAAGCTCCCTCTCTCCCCCTGTCCCCCTAAAGGGGAGACTTAGGCCAATCAAACTTTTTCTTTACTATTTCTTTTTAGAAAGAACTTTTTATGAAACGCCTTAGCTGAATAGTGTTTCTGAGCGCATAAGGGAGTGACACAACGAAGGTCAATATAATGTAAAAGCTGTCATATTACCAGTTTCACTATTATAAAACAGTTGCGAATCAATAAAGCTATGTCAACTCTTTAGCATATCTTTATGAAACGCCTTGTTGACTAACGTTACGAACGCACAAGTACAACGCAACGGAAGCTTTGCAGTGGTAACCAATAAGTCCTACCCTTTAAAACCGGGTGAAATAAGAAGCTCTCCGGCCTAAGTCTCCCCTTTAGGGGGACAGGGGGCTAATAATCTCCCAGTGTTTGGGGCAACTGGCTTAATGCCTTTTGCAGTTGTTCATCATTGGGAGCTACACCATGCCAGTTATGATCGTTTTCCATAAAATCAACACCTTTACCCATAATCGTTTCCATAATGATGGCAATGGGTTTCCCTTTTCCTACCAATGTTTTGGCCTCACCCAGCGTATGCACCACTTCATCCATATCATTTCCGTTCATTTGCAGGGTGCGCCAGCCAAAGGCTTCAAATTTTTGACGGATGTCGCCAAGGTCGTTTACCTTGTAGGTAGGCCCGTCAATCTGCTGGCCGTTCCAGTCAATGATGGAAATAAGATTATCTACGTTATGATTGGGAGCAAACATGATGGCTTCCCAGTTTTGCCCTTCCTGTAATTCTCCATCACCGTGCAGCGAAAAAACAACGTCCTGCTCATTGTTTAATTTTTTTGTCAATGCGGCTCCTATGGCTACGCTCATACCTTGTCCCAGCGAGCCGGTTGCTATCCGCACACCCGGCAAGCCTTCATGAGTGGTTGGGTGCCCCTGCAGCCGCGAGTCCAGTTTGCGGAAAGTGGCTAGCTCCTTAACATCAAAATAACCCGAACGGGCCAGAACCGAGTAAAAAACGGGTGATATATGGCCGTTGGATAAAACGAACACATCTTGTCCCTTGGCATCCATATCAAAAGGCTGAGGAGTATGTTTCATTACTTTAAAATACAGGGCCGTAAGAAAGTCTGCACACCCTAAGGAACCGCCGGGGTGTCCGCTGCTGGCGCCGTGTACCATTCGTACTATATCTCTTCTTACCTGTGATGCTATTTCGGTTAAACTTGGCATAAAATTTCATTGAATAGATTGAGCTTTCAGATATGATTTCAAGGATTTGAGTTGCAAATGTGCAACCTTTTTTATTAAAAAGTGTATTGATTCAAGTCATTACCTTTGCCAAACCACTTAACCAAGAAATATTAAAAAAAGTTGTGAGGCTTAGAGCATGAAACCTATTTTTACACCCCAAAACCCTGCTGAATGCTTAATGTGCTGCTAACAGGTTTCGTTTCTTTCGTCATTACTTTTTTGGCAATTCCTGCCATTATAAGAGTGGCCGAGCAAAAAAAGCTTTTTGACCTGCCCGATGCCCGAAAGCTTCATAACCGGCCCATTGCTTCTTTAGGTGGTATTGGCATCTTCTTAGGACTTTTTATTTCTACGCTTCTTTCCATCTCTAATAAAGAAAACCCCGAGTTTCAATACTTCTTTGCTTCTGCTATTGTTATTTTCTTTTTAGGTTTAAAGGATGATATCCTGATTATCTCCGCCTCCAAAAAATTTCTTGGCCAGTTGGCGGCTACAGCCATTCTTGTTCATTTGGGTGGCGTCCGCATTGACAGCATGCATGGTTTTTTAGGCGTTTATGAACTTCCGATAGTGATTAGTATCCTTCTTTCCTATACAACCGTTATAGTCATCATTAATGCTTTTAATTTAATTGATGGGGTGGATGGACTGGCCGGTAGTTTAGGAATATTGACAACCTGTGTTTTTGGGGTTTATTTTTTTATGGCCGATATGCCGGCCTATGCTTTGCTTTCGTTTTCCCTGGCAGCAAGCCTGGCCGCCTTTTTGGTATTTAATTACCAGCCGGCAAAAATATTTATGGGCGATTCCGGCTCTTTACTGCTGGGATTGATGAATGCTATTTTGGTCATTAAATTTATTACCGTAGCCGACTCTAAGGCCGGTCACTTCCCGCTAACGGCATCAGTGGCTGTTGGATTTTCTATATTGATTGTTCCTCTTTTGGATACCTTAAGGGTTTTCAGCATCAGGATTTTCAAAGGCAGATCCCCCTTTGCCCCGGATCGTAATCATATTCATCATTTATTGCTCGACAGGGGATTTAACCACAGTTATATTGCTTTGAGTTGCGCAGGTTTAAACCTGGCATTTATGGCTATGGCTTATTTTGGAAGGTCCCTTGGTTCTACAGTGGTACTTAGTTCTATGATCGCGGTGTGGTTTAGCCTGGTAGGCGCCCTGATTTATTACTGGAAACCTGCCCCAAAACTGGTGGTGGCTACCTCCTTTGCATCTCCATCCGAGCCCGCTATTCCGTCAGGAACAAAAGTGGTTTCTATTAATACCGAAACGGCCGTTGCAGGGCAATAATAGGCAAGACTTGCTTATAAATCTTCAGCCTTTATTAGATTTGCGCTACAAAAATCAAAGCCATGTCAGCAGAAGAAGTGTCGCTTACCCTTGAATTAGCCGAAGACTCGATGAAAAAGGCTATCAGCTTTTTAGAAATTGAATTAGCAAAGATCCGTGCCGGCAAAGCCAATCCGCAAATGCTGGATGGTATAATGGTAGATTATTATGGTTCGCCAACACCCATTAACCAGGTGGGCAATATCAGTGTAATGGATGCCAGAACGCTGACCATCCAGCCCTGGGAAAAGAATATGCTTCAGCCAATAGAAAGAGCCATTATCAATTCTAATATCGGCATTAACCCGCAAAACGACGGGATTCTTATTCGTTTATTTCTGCCTCCTTTAACAGAAGAGCGCCGCCGCGAACTGGTAAAAAGATGCCAGGGTGAAGGCGAGCATTCCAAAGTGGCCATCCGTAATATTCGCCGCGATGCGATAGAAAATATCAAAAAAGCGCAAAAAAACGGTCTCAGCGAAGACGCCGCCAAAGATGCGGAAGCCGATATTCAAAACATTACAGACCGGTATATTGCTTTTGTGGAAAAACACCTGGCCAGCAAGGAAAAAGAAATCATGGCTGTATAAGCCGGTTTGAAGTTTATAGTTTGTAGTTTATAGTTTGTGGTTGTCGTGCCAGTTGCTAAGGTTCTTATAAAGGCGGCAGTTTAATCTGGCAAAAGCTTTTAATTGTAAAACATCTAAAGTGCAACCACAAACTATAAGCTTATAACAAAGGGCTATCAAGATGGCAGATGATAGTTGGTAGATGACAGAAGGGAAAGGGCTGATTCTGTTTCACGTCTGCCGTTTCACGTCTCACGGTTTCCTGAGAGGTTTCGTGTTATTTATTAGCCAGGTACACGCCGCTTAAAATAATTCCCAGGCAGCCAAACTGAATGGCGGTTACATTTTCGCCATCCAAAACTCCCCAGATAATAGAAATTACCGGAATGCCATAGGTAACCAGCGAGGCAAATAATCCCCCTGCTCTTTTTATCAGCAAATAAAACAGGGCGGTGGCAATGGCGCTTCCTACCACGCCTAATAATACGGAGGCGGCAATAGGCCAGCGGGCCGCTTCATCATATTGGGCTATAGAAAAAACATTCTGTTGCCAGGCTACTATTCCTGCTGGAATGCCCATAACAGCCAGGGAAACGGTGGCCATTTGCACCGGATTCACTCCCTTTAAATAATGGCTTACAATATTTACATTCAGCCCGTAAAATACGGTGGCCAATAAAATTAAAAACGTATAACCCAGATCGCTATTCGTTAAGGAACTTTTCGAGAGGCTTAAGATCAGTAATCCAGTAAGACCCACCAGCACACCGGCAATTTTTTTGTTCTGTATTTTGTCTTTAAAGAAAAGGATGCCTATTACAATTACGAAGAGTGGTGTAAGCGAATTAAGAATGCCTTCCATGGAGCTGTCTATCTTCTCAATGGCAATAGCAAATAAAAAAGCCGGGAACAGGTTGCCAAGGGCTCCGGACAAGACGACAAAGGGCAGCTTTTTAGCCGGTAGTTTAAAAAGATGAAAAACCGCAAAGGGAAAAAAGACAACTCCTGCCGAAAATATCCGTATCGCACCAATTTGCCAGCCCGACAAACTCTCGGCGCTCTTTTTCATTAAAATAAAAGAGCTGCCCCATATTATACAAAGCAAAATAAAAATCAGCCAGTTCTCTATTTTTTGTTTAAGCATACGGTTTGCAAAAGTGCAGAAGGTTTACATTTGAATACCATAAATTTTTTTTTATGAGCCGTTTATCAGAAATCAGTACAAAAGCACCCAAGGAACTGGATAAAAAAGCGATAAAAGAACAAACGCAAACGCTTTTAAAAGAGCTGGATAAACTGCAATACCTGCTTTATGCCGAAAGCAAACATTCGGTTTTAGTGATTTTGCAGGGACTGGACGCCAGTGGAAAAGACGGCGCCATCAATAACGTATTTGCCGAGATGAACCCGCAGGGCGTAATGGTAAAATCTTTTAAAGTGCCCACGGAGGAAGAGCTGAAACACGACTTTTTATGGCGCATTCATCAAAATGCTCCGGCCAAAGGCATGGTGCAAATTTTTAACCGCAGCCAGTACGAAGACGTTTTAGTGACCCGGGTGCATGGCTGGTGCGACGATGCTACGGCGCAAAAACGGTTCGATGCCATTAATAATTTCGAAACCTTGCTGACGCTGCATAACAATACGGTGATATTTAAATTTTACCTGCACATATCAGTTGAAGAACAACAGCAGAGGCTTCACGAAAGAATAGAGGACCCTACCAAGCAGTGGAAGTATAATGAAAGGGATTTTGAAGAAGCAAAGTTGTGGGATAAATATATGCAGATGTACGAGGATGTGTTTGAGAACTGCAGTGCTGTGCCATGGACGATTGTGCCAGCCGACCAAAACTGGTATAAGGAATATATCATTGCCAAAACACTTGTGGAAGCATTAAAGAACCTGAACATGAAATATCCACAATTAAAAGAAGAAGCTAAATAAGCCTGGCGATAGTGTTAACTTAGGTAAACTAAAACTTAAAACTATGGGATTCGTTAAAGAATTCAGGGAGTTTGCCCTGAAAGGAAACGTGATGGACCTGGCTATTGCCGTTGTTATAGGAGCCGCCTTTGGTGCTATTGTTTCCTCTTTGGTTGATGATGTGATTACCCCCTTGCTTTTAACGCCTGCCCTGGAGGCCGCCCATCTCAAAGATCTTAACCAGTTGGCCTGGGGAGCCGTGAAGTACGGAAATTTCCTGGCAGCCGTTATTAAATTTATCATTGTTGCCCTGGTTTTGTTCCTGCTCATCAAGGGCATTAACCGTATGAAACGTAAAAAAGAAACCGTGGCGCCTGCTCCACCCGAATATTCGCTTCAGGAAAAATTGTTAATGGAGATCAGGGATTCCTTAAAGAAGTAAACCTTTTACTGTCCCGGTTTTGCGCTATAAATCTTATTTTTGTTAAGTCCCGTCATGGTGAGCCCAGCCGAACCAAACGGGATTTTTCTTTAGTATAAATTTAAACCTGTGAGTACTTACCAGATAAAATTGGCCCAGTTTGAAGGACCTTTTGATCTTTTGCTTTTCTTTATTGAAAGGGATGAACTGGATATTTATAATATTCCCATTACAAAGATCATTAATGATTTTTTGGATTTTATTCACTCACAGGAATCGTTGAATATTGAACTGTCAAGCGAGTTTATTTTATTCATTTCTACCCTTATGCGCATCAAGGCAAAAATGCTATTGCCCCGTAAGGAAATAGATGCACAGGGCAATGAAATTGATCCCCGCCAGGAGCTGATTGATAAAATACTGGAGTACAAAAAGTATAAAGAAGCCGCCGCCGCAATGGCCGAGATGGAAGCCGAAAGAATGCTGCTCATTAAAAGAGGAAACATTCAAAAGGAGCTCTCTCATATTGGCGAAGAAGCCAGCGAAGGAACCGAAGTGCAAACCATTACCATGTTCAAGCTGATGAAGGCTTTCGAGCGGGTGATGCAGCGTTACCACGACCGGTTTAACAAACCTACCCACACCGTTGTTCGTTACAATTACTCCATTGAGCAAACCAAGACCGACCTGATATCCATAGCGCAAAGCGAGAGAACCTTATCGTTTGAAAAAATATTTGAGAAAGTAGAGAACCGCGTACATGCCATTTTTACCTTCCTGTCCATGCTGGAACTGGTGCAGGGAAAATTTCTGCGCATTATGATAGGCGAGGGAAAGAACAATTTTATTGTGGAATACAACGAAGCAGAGGAAGGTCTGACGGATGAAGAGCATATGCGGTTGTTGTAGATGATTGTTTTAAGGGCTGATGACAAAAGTTATGGCCTGAGAGTGGTAGGACCGTACAATTCTGCCGTTGATTTTGCCCGGCGTCCATTTGGGCCCTTTTTTCAATACTTTTTCTGCTCCCTGGGCTAAGCCATAACCCGGATCATTCAACGCTTTTACATCGGAGATGCTTCCATCTTTTTCTACCAGGAAGCGGATCATTACAATGTATTGGCCAGGTTTCATCCGTTTTTTAGCGGCTTTGTCAATTACCGGCATTAGTTCTTTTTCCAGATGCCGGCGCCAGGCACCCACATCTACACTGGCTTCCACTTCTACCGTGTCAGCAATTTTATTTTGTTCGGTACCGGGCAGGGTATCCATCCCATAATGTTTTTGAGGTTTCACTGTAAAAGTGATGGAATGAGCATTCTGTTTTGGTGAAAAGCTTGTTATCAAAATAAAGAAACCAAATACAAAGAATAACAGAGCAATCGTTTTGGAGAAGAGAGTAGATCTCATTGTTAAAATAATAGATAGCTAATATATTCAATTAAATATCCAAAGTAAAACTGGCTTCTCAGATCTTTTAATTGGTATTTCGAGTTGTTTTAAAAACCCCGGCGAAACCGTTGGGCATCCATCGCTTTGGCAGATTTCATTACTTACTTCCCTTTCAGGCACACAATCATGTGAGTGTAAAACCACAAACCGTTTAAAGGCATTGTCATTTGTTTTATCCAGTCCATAAAGTTTAAAGGCTAATCCAAATCTGCCCTTATACGCATGGCCAATTTTGTACCTGCCAAGCGAAGTACATCCGCTGCCTATCGTATTGCCGTATTTTCTTCCTTCAAGCCATTCCTGGTTACAACGACCATGCGTAACCAGTCCTGCGTTTTGGATGCTGTCTTTTTGAAGATCGTAAATAAAGAAACGCTTTTGCCCCGAGGGAAGGCTCATATCGATAAGAAAGCAAAAAGAAGTATTGAATTTATTTTTCTCTGCAAAAGCCTTGGCTTCAATTGCCCTTGCCTGCAGTTTTAAATATACCCTGGAGGTGGGAGGATGATTGGCTTCACTTTTTAAGCCATGAAGAGAAATGATGCGGTCCCGCCCTGGAATGGGTTAACCAGGCCAGGGCAATGGCAGTTACAAACAAAAGCAGAAAAAAGGTGATGGTTATTTTCTTCATAAAAAAAGCGTTATACAAAGATGTACAACGCTTCAAATTCCATAAAGCTTTAAAAGTGTATTAAACAACGGCTTCTTCCACTCTTTCCTTCATCATCTCCCTCACCGCATCCGCAATGCCTTCCGCATCATACCCACATTCACGATGCAATTCTTTCAGTGTGCCGTGTTCAATAATGCGGTCTGGTATGCCCAGTATTTTCAGGTCGTTCTTATAGCCATGTTCAGCCATGAATTCCGCTACAGCACTGCCAAAGCCGCCCATAACCGTTCCGTCTTCCACCGTAATTATTTTTTGGTACGATTGTAAGGCTTCGTGCAGCAAGGTCTTCATCCAAAGGCTTGGCAAAACGCATGTCGTAATGCGCCGGCGTTATTCCTTCACTCCTTAAATCCCTGATAGCGGCGGCCGCAAAATTGCCCGGATGACCAAAGGAAAGAATGGCAATATCTTTTCCATCTCTCAATTTTCTTCCCTTGCCAATTTGTATTTCTTCAAAAGGCTTTCTCCATTCCGGCATTACACCTTCACCTCTTGGATAGCGGATCACAAAGGGAAGCCTGGTGCTTTCCAGTTGTGCTGTGTACATCAGGTTGCGCAATTCCTGCTCATTCATGGGAGCAGAGATGATCATATTGGGAATGCAGCGGAAATAAGCAATATCATAAGCGCCGTGGTGCGTAGGACCGTCTTCTCCTACCAGGCCGCCACGGTCCAGGCAAAAAACAACCGGCAGTTTTTGAATGGCTACATCATGCACCACCTGGTCGAAAGCCCTTTGCATAAAAGAAGAATAAATGTTGCAAAACACCTTCATGCCCTGCGTAGCCATACCGGCACTCAAGGTAACGGCATGTTGTTCGCAGATGCCCACGTCAAAAGCACGGTCGGGCATTTTCTCCATCATGAATTTTAGGGAAGAACCGCTGGGCATAGCCGGCGTGATACCAATTATCTTTTCATTTTGCTCGGCCAGTTCTATAATGGTATGACCAAAAACATCCTGGTATTTTGGCGGCTGCGGCAGGTCGTATTTCTTTTTGTAGATCTCACCGGTGATCTTATCAAACAAACCCGGCGCATGCCATTTGGTTTGGTCTTTTTCGGCCAGCGCATAGCCCTTGCCTTTTACAGTTATAATATGTAACAGTTTTGGACCGGGAATATTTCTAAGGTCTTTTAAAGTATCTACCAGTTTGGTAATGTTGTGCCCATCAATAGGGCCAAAATAGCGAAGGTTCAGGGCCTCAAACAGGTTGCTGCTTTTGGTTACCATGCCTTTAATGCTGGCGTCCAGCTTGCTGGCCATTTCGCGGGTGAAATTCTTGCCGATAGGCAGCTTGCCCAACAGGTTCCACACATCATCACGCAGTTTGTTATACGTGGCAGAGGTAGTAATATCGGTTAAATATTCCTTTAAAGCACCCACATTCGGGTCAATGCTCATGCAGTTATCGTTCAGGATGATCAGCATGTCGGCATCGGTCACTCCTGCATGGTTCATGGCTTCAAAAGCCATTCCGGCTGTCATAGAACCATCGCCAATCACGGCCACCGACTTGCGGTCGGTTTCGCCTTTGTATTTGGCGGCCATGGCCATACCCAGTGCTGCCGAAATAGAGGTGGAAGAATGACCTACGCCAAATGTATCGTATTCGCTTTCACTTCTTTTGGGAAAACCGCTAAGCCCTTTGTATTTGCGGTTGGTGGCAAAATTGTCTCTGCGGCCGGTTAAAATTTTATGGCCGTAAGCCTGGTGGCCTACATCCCATACCAGCTGGTCGTAGGGGGTGTTATAGATATAATGAAGCGCTACAGTAAGCTCTACTACGCCAAGGCTGGCCGCAAAATGGCCGCCATGTACACTTACCACATCAATAATATACTGACGCAATTCATCGCAAACCTGGTGTAATTGTTCTTTTGGGATTTTTTTCAGGTCGTTGGGTGAATCGATCGTTTGCAATAAAGGCCCGGCAGTTATTTGCATTACAAATCTTTAAGCTGTAAAAATATTTACTTTTTTGTCAAATGACGGTATTGTTCTAAGGCTTAACATTTAAGTTGGCAGGAAGGCTCGTGAAACGTGAGACGTCAAACGTGAGAGGAGAGAGAGCTATGACCGAAGAATTTCTGCGGTTTCACGTCTCACGTTTGACGTTTCACGGCTGCCCTGATAGCACGTTGGTATTACCCGTTGCCGCTCCCGCTCAGCTTCCACTTTTCTCTTTGCTGTTCCACTTGTAAAACTTATCTTCCACTGGTATATTTACGGAAACCGGTAACGAGCGGGGCTTCTTACATTTGCTATATGCAGTTTAAGCTGAATAGATATTGGACCTTCCAGATTGTGGGTTGGGGCCTCTTTGGCCTCATCAACGTTTTTTTTGCCTTCATCTTCGGGCAATTTAAAGCGACCATGCTCTGCAGGCTCCTGTTTCTTTCTGGAAATCGGTATTATCAGCTCTCACTGCATGCGCCAGATCATCAGGAAAAACTCCCTGCTGATCCGCCCCATCAATCAACAGATCATCCTGTTGCTGATCCTTACCCTGCTTTTTGCCGCTTTTTTTTCACTGGTGCAAACACCTTTTGAAGCCTATTATAATTTTTACCCTACCGGGAAGCCAGCCCCTTTCCATGTCCATTTTTTCTATAATCTTTCTTCTTCTTTTGTATTGCTGTTCATTTGGAACAGCATTTACTTTATGTATCATTATGTGACGAAAAGCCGCAAGCAGCAATTGGATACGCTTCAATTAGAAGCCCTGGTGAAGTCGCTGGAATTAAAGACGATCAAAGCCCATATCAATCCCCATTTTATTTTTAATGCGCTGAACAGTATCAGGGCCTTAATTGATGAAAACCCTGCAAGGGCCCGAAGAGCCATTACCGAACTAAGTAATATTTTGCGCAGCAGCCTGCAGGCGGAAAAAGGAGAAACGGTTTCCCTGGAAGAAGAATTAAAGATTGTGAAAGATTACCTGGCCCTGGAAAATATGCGTTTTGAAGACCGCCTGAAAGTAGAATATGAAATTGACGATGATACCCTGGCGCAGCAAGTGCCGCCCATGATGTTGCAAACGCTGGTGGAAAATGCCATCAAGCACGGCATCAGCAAGCAAATGAAGGGAGGCGTGGTAAAGATCATTTCCGACTTTACAGAAAATTACCACGAACTGGCTGTGCAGAATACGGGATACCTGAACGGAGGCGCTTCGCACAGTGGTTTTGGAATATCCAGCACACAGGACCGTTTGGGGTTGTTGTATGGCGATAAGGCTAAGTTCCAGATTCAACAGCTTAATCCGGAACTGGTGGAGGCAAGGGTGCTTATACCTGCGTAAGATGTTGAACAACTGAACAGGAATGGTGCATGAGGCAGTGGGAAAAGTTCCATGAATAACTACAATAATTTGATTAACTCCTGATCCTTAAAAAACCATCAACTTTAAACTGTGATTTTTTAAATTTTTTACATGAGAGCGATATTAATTGACGACGAACGTCTTGCCCGTACCGAACTGCGTAAGTTGTTGCAGGAATTTCCTGAAATAGAAATTATTGATGAAGCTTCCAATGCCGAAGAAGGCTTGCAAAAAATAGAGCACCTGAATCCGGATCTTATTTTCCTGGACATTCAAATGCCGGGTAAAACAGGTTTTGACCTGCTTTCTGAACTGGACCATGCACCGCAGGTCATCTTCACTACGGCTTATGATGAATATGCGCTTAAAGCTTTTGAAGTAAATGCGCTGGATTATCTGCTGAAACCCGTGGAGCCCCGCCGCCTGGCCGATGCCGTGGAAAAATTAAAAAAGACTGCCACCAGCAATACAGCCGAAAGGCCTCATCAAACAATAGAGAACAACAGCATTTTAAATGAAAATGACCAGGTGTTTGTAAAGGACGGCGAACGCTGCTGGTTTGTAAAGCTGGGTGAAGTAAGGCTGTTTGAAAGTGTGGGCAACTACGCCAAAGTTTTCTTTGGTGCCAACAAACCGCTGATCTTAAAATCACTAAATGCTTTGGAAGAAAGGCTGGATGAAAAAGTTTTCTTCCGTGCCAACCGCAAGCATATCGTTAACCTGCGTATGATTGATAAAATTGAACCGTATTTTAATGGTGGATTATTGCTTGAATTAAAAGGCGGGGAAAAAATTGAAGTGAGCCGCCGCCAGACGGTGAAGTTCAAAGAAATGATGAGTCTCTAAACAAATAAGAAGTAAGTTGCTTCTTTCAAAAAACCAAATCTGTAACTATAGAATGAAAAAAATCTTGTTTTCGTTTGCCATTGTGGCGAACGTAGTAGCCTGCGCACAAACTGTTAACTCAACAATCAGTGTAAAAGAAGTAGAACGTATTGAAACGGTTTTAGCATCCGATGAAATGAAGGGCCGCAGGGCCGGCACGCCTGATATAGACAGAGCTGCCAGTTTTATTGCTGATGAATTTAAAAAAGCCGGCCTGAGCCCTGTGAACGGAAATAGCTATTTGCAGGATTTTATCATGCTCCGTCCACGCTTTAAAGATGCAAAAGCAGAAGTGGATGGACAGGAGCTTGATTCAAGAAACATCATTGTGATTACCGTGCAGCCTGAAATAAAGGTGGATGAAAAATCCGGCTATGCACTTCAGTATATAAAAAAAGGAGAAGAGATTCGTTCAAGGGTGCAGGAAATCATGGCGCTGCAAAAAAATGCCGTTGTTTTTGTAGATACCAGTTTTAGCAAAACGTTTCCAAGGCTTACGCGGTTTTAAAAGACCTGTGTTTAAATCGGATAGCAAGGCCGGTAACAATATTATTTTCATTTTGGGCGATTATCAACCCAAAGAATTTAAAATAAAAGCAGAACACACCATAGAGGAAACCGGCTTTGCCAATGTGGTAGGTGTGTTGCCCGGCAAAAGCAAAAAAAATGAGTATGTAATTTTTTCTGCCCATTACGACCATTTGGGAGTAGGAAAAGCCGGTGGCAGGCGATAGTATTTACAATGGCGCCAATGACGATGCAGCCGGTACTACGGCCGTAATTATGCTGGCCAATTATTTTAAAAAATTAAATAAAAACGAACGCACGTTAGTATTTGCTGCTTTCACGGCAGAAGAAATAGGTGGCTTTGGCTCCCAGTATTTTTCAAAGCAGTACGACCCGGCGCAGATAATGGCCATGTTCAATATCGAAATGATTGGTACAGAAAGCAAGTGGGGTAAGAACTCGGCGTATATCACCGGTTTTGAAAAAACAAATATGGGAGAGATCCTTCAGCAAAATTTAAAAGGCACTTCCTTCACGTTCCATCCCGATCCTTACACCGAACAAGATTTATTTTATCGTTCCGATAATGCTACACTGGCCCGCCTGGGAGTGCCGGCACATACCATTTCCACTTCTAAAATGGATAGCGAACCCAATTATCATAAAGTGAGCGACGAGGTGGGAACCCTGGACCTGGAAAATATGGCACGAGTGATACAGGCCATTGCAGAAAGCAGTAAAACCATTGTAAGTGGAAAGGATACACCAGCAAGAGTGAAGCCGGAAACTTTGAGATAAAGCAGCAATAAAAAGAGTTATTGAAAAGAGACGGTAATGCGTCTCTTTTTTTATTTGGTGTTTACCGGCACCGAATGTATGGCAGCCGCCATTTCTTTGATCAAGGAAGCATCTTTTTCTATTGCATTTCCCACCACAACCACATCGGCGCCGGCCTTGCAATTAAGATAGGCTTTTTCTGCATCCCGTATGCCGCCACCTACTATCAAGGGCACTTCAATATTTTTGGCTACCATAGTAATCATTTCCCCGGTGATGGCTTTTTTAGCCCCGCTGCCGGCATCCATGTAAATCAGTTTCATGCCCAGCATTTCTCCCGCCATGGCTGTACACATGGCAATATCGGCTTTGTCGGCGGGTAATGGATTGGCGTTACTGATGTAAGAAACCGTAGTGGCGGCGCCGCCATCAATCACCATATAACCGGTGGGTATAATTTCCAGTCCGCTTTTTTTTACAAAGGGTGCGGAAATAACATGCTGGCCAATCAAATAATCTGCATTGCGGCCCGAGATAAGCGATAAATACAGCAGGGCGTCTGCCTGTTTGCTGACCTGCGAAGGGCTGCCGGGAAAAAGAAGCACAGGAATGGAACAAGCCGATTTTATTTGTTGAATGCAGGCGTCCAAATGATCGGAAATAACCAAACTGCCACCAACAAAGATGTAGTCAACCTGGGCTTCTATGGCCAGGCTGATGGTTTCAGGGAGGGAAGATGTTGAAACCTTGTCCGGATCAATCAATACTGCAAAAGACTTGTGTCCCTTCTTTTTCTTATCTACTAGCGATTGGTAAACAGGCATCATTATTCGTAAAGCTATATGCAAAAATGCAAAACTTTTAGCATTGCATGTTCATTGTTTGCAATTCGTGGTAATGACCGTTTAAATCATAATTATAAACGTTTGTAAACGGCTATTTGTGCTATATGATTTTTGGTAGCGCTGGTTGTTGTCTTTGTATATTGGTTCAGATAACCGGCTTCCAAATCAATTTTACGGATCCTGTAACCCAGGGCAGCATAAAAACGGTTTTGGTCAAAAGCTTTTCCATTGACTGCTTTTTTATTCCCGATATTCAAAAACACTTCATCCTGCAGGGCAAAGAAAAAACCTTTTGTAAAAGCATGGCTGTTTTGTAAAGGCAGAAGATTGCGGATAAAATAACGAAGCCGGTGCGCTGTTACGTGGTCTGTTACTTCCAGCTCAGTATTCCGCACTGCTGTAACAGGTAAAAAGCGCTGCTCCAGCCGCAAGCGGTGTGTAGTGGTTACTGTTTGCCATTTATGAGAAATTAAAAACTGTTCCCATATGCGGTGTTCGGCTGTATAACCGGTTGTTTCATCCACCGTTTTTCTGTTATAAATAAACGCATAGCCAAGGGTGGCGGACATATTTTTAGCAAAATGATAATTAATACCCGGGCGCAACAAAAGCGTTTGAATATTTCTGAGCCCGTCGGTACTTCTCAACTGGGCGTCAAAATGCAGGCTCCATTTATTGTTCAGGCCAATGGTATTGAAAGAGGCCAGCCAGCCGCTATGTTGATTTTGTGCTTGCACATACAGGTTCGCGAGGCAAAAAAGAAGAATAAAGCAGGATTTGAATTTTGGCATGGTGCAATTTCAGCCATTGTTAAGGACTTTTCTTTTTTTCTGCCAGAAAATCCTTTAAAAAGATTTTTCAGAACCCTATGGCATTGTTTAAATCCAAGCCAGGCAAGCTCTTCATCTATTTTGTACCTTTGGTTTTAGTTTTTTTTGAGCATATAGAAATTTCAACAAATACTCCAAATAAAACTTCTTCACAGTGTTTGGATTTTGTGCATAAATCGCCAAACAAGCTACTGGCTTATGTCATAAAAGTTATCCACTTTTTGTAGTAAGTATGTTAACAAAAATGGGTCGTTTTTTTGATTGAGTAAAGATATTTTCGTCGTCGGCCATCACCATTATCAACCACCAAAATTTATTAAAAAAGCAGCTATGGTAAGTGAAAACAGAGCAACCCAGAAAGGACTTACATTCCAGCGTAAGTACACAAGAGAAGATATTAATGTGTTCGATCAGTTTGAGTATGATTACCGGACGTCCGTCATCCGTAATCCGAGCGGAGAAGTAGTGTTTGAGATGAACAACGTAGAAGTGCCAAAGCAGTGGAGCCAGATAGCTACCGATATACTTGCCCAAAAATATTTTAGAAAGGCCGGCGTTCCTCAACCCGATGGTTCTTTAGGCCGCGAAACATCTGTAAAGCAGGTGGCACATCGCATGGCGAATTGCTGGAGGGTGTGGGGAGAAAAATACGGCTATTTTGCTTCTTTTGATGATGCGCAGATATTTTATGAAGAATTGGTGTATAGCATTTTGAACCAGATGTGTGTACCTAATTCGCCGCAGTGGTTCAATACAGGTTTGTATGAAAGCTATGGCATCAAAGGAAAGCCACAGGGTCACTATTATGTGGACGCTATAGACGGACAATTAAAAAAATCCACATCGGCTTACGAACGTCCTCAGCCTCATGCCTGTTTTATTTTAAGCGTGGAAGATGACCTGGTGAGTGATGGCGGCATCATGGACCTCTGGGTTCGTGAAGCAAGGATCTTTAAATACGGCTCTGGTGTAGGAACCAACTTTTCTAACCTGCGTGGTGAAGGCGAAAAGCTAAGTGGTGGTGGTACCTCCAGTGGATTGATGTCCTTCCTGAAAATCGGTGATCGGGCTGCAGGTGCCATTAAAAGTGGTGGTACTACAAGGCGTGCTGCTAAAATGGTTTGTCTGGATTTAGATCATCCGGAAATCATGCAGTTCATTAACTGGAAAGTAGAGGAAGAGAAGAAAGTAGGGGCATTGATTGATGCGGGTTATGCCAGCGATTATGAAGGTGAAGCCTACAGAACCGTGAGCGGCCAAAATTCCAACAACTCTGTGCGTATCCCGAATTCTTTTTTTGAGAAATTAGAAAAAGGCGAAGACTGGGAATTGACAGCACGTACCGATGGAAGGGTGATGAAAAAAGTTCCCTCAAGAGAGTTATGGAACCAGATTGCTTATGCGGCATGGCGTTGTGCTGATCCCGGAACCCAATACAATACTACCATCAACGAATGGCATACCTGTCCGGAAGGCGGCGAGATCAGGGCTTCTAATCCTTGCAGTGAATACATGTTCCTGGACAATACAGCCTGCAACCTGGCCTCGGCCAACCTGATGAAGTTTTATGATTTTGAAAAAGGAACGCTGGACGTAGAAGGATTTGAATATACCTGCCGCCTGTGGACAACCGTGCTGGAGATCTCTGTATTGATGGCGCAGTTTCCTTCCAAAGAAGTAGCGCAATTAAGCTACGAATACAGAACCCTGGGATTAGGTTATGCCAACCTCGGAACTTTATTAATGGTTAGCGGCATTCCTTACGACAGTGAAAAAGCAAGAGCGATTGCAGGATCCATTACCGCCATCATGACGGGGATTGCGTACAAAACATCAGCGGAAATGGCTGAAGTGCTGGGCGCTTTTCCCCGTTACGAAGAGAATAAAGAGCACATGATCCGTGTAATGCACAACCACAGGCTGGCTGCTTACGATGCCGATGTGTATGAAGGCCTGAGTGTAAAGCCGCAGGGATTAAAAGCACAGTACTGTCCTGATTATTTATTAAAGGCCGCTTGCAAAGCCTGGGATGATGCCGTAGAACTGGGTGAAAAATTTGGCTACCGAAATGCGCAGGCAACCGTAATTGCACCAACCGGTACCATTGGTTTGGTAATGGATTGCGATACTACCGGTGTAGAACCTGATTTTGCCCTGGTGAAATTTAAAAAATTATCCGGCGGTGGTTATTTCAAGATCATCAACCAGTCGGTGCCTGTAGCGTTGAAGAATTTGGGCTACAATGCAAAAGAAGTAGATAGCATCATAAAATACGCGGTTGGTTCCGGCACCTTCGCCGGTGCGCCGCACATCAATCATCAAAGCTTAAGTGAAAAAGGTTTCATTGCCGATGAAATTAAAAAACTGGATGCGGCCGTAGGAATTGCTTTTGAAGTTGGGTTTGTATTCAACGTTTACACTTTGGGTGAAGAATGTTTGCAACGCCTTGGATTTAAGCCAGAGCAATATTTCAATTTTGAATGGAGCCTGCTGGAAGCACTTGGATTTACCGACGAGCAGATTGAAGCGGCCAATGATTATGTATGCGGAACGATGACGGTGGAAGGTGCTCCTTATTTAAAGGAAGAACACCTGGCTGTTTTTGATTGCGCTAACAAATGTGGTAAAAAAGGCGAACGCTATATTCATGCACATGGTCATATTCGTATGATGGCGGCGGCACAGCCATTTATCAGTGGTGCCATTTCAAAAACCATCAACCTGCCCCACGAAGCAGTGATAGAAGAAATTGCTGATTCGTATTTATTAAGCTGGCAGCTGGGTTTAAAGGCTTGTGCTCTTTACCGCGATGGTTCCAAATTGTCGCAACCGCTTAGCAATAAATCGGACAAAAAGAAAAAAGCGGGTGAAGCCGAACAAGAACCCATCATAGGGGAACAGGAAGCTCTTGAATCCAACATTGTTGACATGGGCAAGCTGACCATTGAAGAATTGCTGGATGAAGTGCAAAAACGTGTGCAGGCGCACCCCGATACACAGTTGAAACGTAAGCTGGCCAGCATTGTGGAACGCCGTACGCTGCCCGCCAAAAGAAGAGGCTACACACAAAAAGCAAAGATCAACGGACAAACCGTTTTCCTGCGCACCGGCGAATATGCCGATGGAACGGTAGGAGAGATCTTTATTGATATGGCGAAAGAAGGCGCTACCATGCGCAGCATGCTGAACTGTTTTGCCATTTCTATTTCTATTGGTTTGCAGTATGGTGTGCCGCTGGAAGAATTTGTAGAGAAGTTTGTCTTTACCCGGTTTGAACCTGCTGGTTTTGTAGAACATCCGAATATTAAATCCACTACTTCCATTGTTGATTTTGTATTCCGTGCCCTGGGTTATGAATATTTGAACCGTACAGACCTGGTGCATGTACTGGATAAACCCGAAGTAATGAATACAGGAGCAGAGGATTGGGACTTGCCCGCCGAAGCTTCAGCGAAGGCTGGTGAACCCGTGAAACAACCCGAATTATCCAGCATACGGGTAGTGGCCAGCACACCGCAAAGTGCAAAAGCGCAAAAGCAAACCGTGAAGGCAGAGAACAGCCTGGATGCCGTGAACGCAGCCGCCAAAAGCATGCAAAGCGATGCACCGGCCTGTAACACCTGCGGACACATTACGGTGCGCAGTGGTACCTGTTACAAATGTTTGAACTGCGGTAACTCTATGGGTTGCAGCTAACCATACTTGGACGGAAAACCATACCTATGTACCCGAACTTAAAATCCCGCCGACAGGCGGGATTTTTATTTAAAGATGGTGCAGAAAAAAAGCGGAATGAAACCATTCCGCTTTTTACTTATTTAAAAAGATTGTTGACCGCTCCCGATAGCATCGGGTATTTCTCCACTACAAAGTCTTTAATGGTTTCAATTACTTTCTGTGCCTGTTCATCGCTAAGGCCGGCCTGTGATTTTAATTTTTCCACCAGTTCTGTTACCTGGCCTTGTGCGTTGTCTTTGTTTAATCCAAACATTGATCACTGATTTTAAAGGATTTTAAAATGATTACCCTGATTATTTAATTCGTGTAATTCGTGCTTCAAAATTCGTGTAATCCTTAGGCTACCTTCAACAAACTCAACTTGCTCTTATCAAACTTGCGCCTGGCATATTCTATGTCCAGGTTAAAGAACTTTTCCTTGGAAGAGGGCAGTTCAAACATGGCATCGGTCAGTATGCCTTCGCAAATGCTGCGCAGGCCTCTTGCACCCAATTTATATTCCATTGCTTTTTCTACCATGAAGTCCAGTACATCGTCTTCTATCGTCAACTTAATTCCTTCCAGTTCAAACAAACGGATGTATTGCTTGATGAGGGCATTTTTGGGCTCTGTTAAAATGGCTCTTAAGGTTTCGGCATCCAACGGATCCAGGTGTGTAACCACCGGTAAGCGTCCCAGCAATTCAGGAATCAAACCAAAGGCTTTCAGATCCTGTGCATTTACATAACGCAGCAGGTTTTTCTTCATGTTTTCCTGCAGCTCTTTATCCACGTTAAAACCAATGGTGTTGGTTTGTACACGGCGGGCAATGATCTTGTCAATGCCATCGAAAGCGCCACCGCAAATAAAGAGAATATTTTGTGTGTTGATCTTGATAAGCTTTTGTTCGGGGTGTTTTCTGCCGCCCTGTGGTGGAACCAGTACATCGGTTCCTTCCAACAATTTCAGCATGCCCTGTTGCACGCCTTCACCGCTTACATCACGGGTAATAGAAGGGTTGTCGCTCTTTCGGGCGATCTTATCTATTTCGTCAATATAAACAATGCCTCGTTCTGCAGCAGCTACATCATAATTACATACCTGCAATAAACGGGTTAAAATGCTTTCCACATCTTCACCTACATAACCGGCTTCGGTAAAAACCGTAGCATCAACAATAGTAAAAGGAACGTTGAGCAATTTGGCAATGGTTTTAGCCAAAAGGGTTTTGCCGGTTCCGGTTTCACCCACCATTACGATATTGCTTTTTTCAATTTCAATCTCGTCCTTGATAGCATCGGATGTTTTGTATTGCAACCGTTTGTAGTGGTTATAGACAGCAACCGCCAGTACTTTTTTGGCTTCATCCTGGCCAATGACGTATTCATCCAGAAATTTCTTTACTTCAATTGGTTTTTTTACGGTGAGCTTGAAGGCCGAACTGCCGGCGGATTTATCATCACGCACCATTAATTCCTGGTCAATGATTTCACGGGCATGCTCCACGCAATTTTCGCAGATATGTCCTTCCTGGCCCGCAATAAGGATCTTTACTTCGTCTCGGCTACGACCACAGAATGAACAGTGTAATATATTTTTTGCCATTTAGTTGTTTCTGATAATTAAATAGAACGCTTTATTTTACTAAAAGCTGCATTTGAACAGACAAAAATAGAAAATTCCTTTAGCCCGAAGCTTTTCTTTATCAAATTATAAGAAACTATTAGGGGAAGAAGGCATCTGAAGGGGCAAACAGGTTCTCCGTCAGGTTGAAAAGTATAAAAGGAATGATGAATATTGATGTTGCCAGCTGTTGTACTACCATGGATCGTTCCTTGCGACGCTCCGTTCAGCTGCAGGAATGCTTATGATCTTTTTAGCCCCAGAGAACCACAGAGATTTGCACATAAGGACACAGAGGTGATTCACATAGATTCCATATCTTGTGTTTGTATGTCTATGTGAGCACTTCTATGTTCCTATGCTTCTTTGTGGTTCGGGCACTGCTCAACAGAATTACGAACGCACAAGAGTGCGACGCAACAGGTGGCGATAGGAGCAATAAGCTGGTTAAAAAATAAAAATCTATCTAAAAGAAAACCCTGCTTCGATAGCAGGGTTTTCCATTCATCAATGATTTTTTTTAATACAGATTGTCCATGATCTTATCTACAATGCCATATTCGATGGATTTCTCTGCATCCATCCAGTAGTCTCTTTCAAAATCTTTGCGGATGCGTTCGATGGTTTGGCCGGTATTCTTAGCCAGAATGCGGGCGCCCATTTCTTTGGTACGCAAAATTTGTTCGGCATGAATTTCCATATCGGCGCTTACACCTTGTATATGTCCGCCTAAAGAAGGCTGGTGAATCATGACCTCGCCATGCGGATAAATGAAACGTTTTCCTTTTTCACCGCCGCTTAATAAAATGCTTCCCATAGAAGCTGCCAGCCCCATGCAGATGGTGCTTACCGGCGATTTGATCAGTTGCATGGTATCATAGATAACCATACCGCTGGTTACAGAGCCGCCGGGACTGCTGATGAAGAATTTAATTTCTTCGCCGGGCTTATCGGCTTCCAGCAACAACAATTTGGTTACTACGTCCTTTGCTGATTTGTCATCCACCACACCCCATAAATGAATGGCACGGGTTTGAAAAAAATATTTCTCCAGCCTTTTGTAAAGCATCCTGGTGTCCACCTCGGCCCGCTCTTCTTTTTCTTCTTCGGTTTCGGGCTCTCCCGGAGTACCTGGCGTGCCGGGATCGGGTTGGGGCTGCATTACATTCCAATGTCTGTATTGATCTTGTAAGCTCATTTCTTATCCTTTTAGTCGTTTAATTATTTTATTAGTTCTGCTTTCTTTTCCTTGCGGGGATTTACCAATAACACTTCGTCCACCAATCCATACTCTTTGGCTTCAGGAGCGGTCATCCAATAGTCGCGGTCAAAATCGGCTTCCACTCGTTCCAGTGTTTGTCCGGAATGGTTACACACAATATCATACAACTCTCTTTTCAATTTACGGATCTCTTTTACGGTAACCTCAATATCGGTTGCCTGTCCGCCAATGGCACCGCTGGGCTGGTGCATCATGACACGGGAATGTTTTAAAGCTGCCCTTTTGCCCTGTGTGCCGGCTGCCAGCAATACGCTGCCCATAGAGGCGGCCATGCCAATGCAGATGGTAGCTACGTCGGGCGACACATATTGCATGGTATCATATACGCCCAGGCCGGCATATACGCTACCGCCGGGAGAGTTGATGTACATATTGATATCTCTGGTGCGGTCAGAGGAGTCAAGGAAAAGCAGCTGGGCCGTAATGATATTAGCTACCTCGTCGTTGATAGGATAGCCCAGGAAAATAATGCGGTCCATCATCAACCGGCTGTACACATCCATGACCGCCACATTCATCGGCCTTTCTTCAATGATATTTGGCGTAAGTGCTGTTACCAAATACTTGCCGTAGCTGTCCAATGTATTGCTCGACATTCCCTTGTGCTTTACGGCATATTTTTCAAATTCTGAAGTATAACTCATATCGTCTTTGATTAGATTTTAAGCAATTTAATGGATTGTGTGGTATCAAATACCGTGCTTGCCCTAAAAACCCGACATTTTGCCATTGAAGGTTTTGGGATGGATGATTTTTCGGTTTAGTTGCCTTGCATTTGCTCCACTGTAAAGCCTTAAGGGATATGCATATTTTTAGACAAATTCCTGTTTGATTGATTTATCTTGGAATGTTTATGAATTGGATCACTTACCTGCTTATTCTATTGCCCATAGTGCTGGCCTTTACCGTGCTTTATTTTATTGATGCTGATTTGGAAAGACGCATCAACCATCCCGGTTTAACTGCAGTTGTGGAAGTATTGATTGCCCTGATGATCCTGATTTTTGGTTTTGGCCTGGCCCTTTCTATCCTTTTCTAAGACAATTGCTTGTTTTTTTGTTCCTGAGTATTTAAAAACAAAAAAAATGGAGAACCGATTGCTCAATTCTCCATTCCTATTTCTAATTTCTTGTTTCTGAATTAATGATGATGGTGCTGGTGCTCCTCATTCATGTGAATGAATTCTTCTTTTGAAACAGGTGTTTCTACCGCTTTGATCTTTGTTTCAGCCCAATCAAATATTTTTTGGGTTTGGATACGGCTATACGCATCTTCTACGTATTTCCTGTCCTTCATCATCCTGTCAATATAATCTCTTACCCATTGTTGTTCTTCGTCAAGGTTTTGCATGCCCATGTACCCAAGCAGTTGTTGTTTGGCAAACTGGCGGATATCGTCCTGCTCCACCCGGATGTCATTGTCCTGCATCATCTTTTCAGTGATCAGTGTCCATTTCAACTGGTTCAGGAAGGAAGGAAACTCCTGTTCCACTTCTTCGTCTGTTTTGGGCTGCTGATTTTCGCCTTGTGTTTTGATCCAGCGTTTTAAAAACGCTGCAGGGAAGTCGATATGCGTATGATCCAGTAAAATATGATACAAACTGTGATGCAATTGATTGCGGCTTTCGGCATCCCATTGCTTTTGCAATTCTTCTTTAATGCGGTTGCGGAACGCTTCTTCTGTTTTGATCTCTTCGTTCGGGAAAAGCTGGGTAAAGAATTCTTCGTTCAGTTCTCTTGGTTCCACCAGTCCTACTTTGGTGATCAGTACTTTAAAATGCTTGTCTGTAGCGCTGTCCAACCCAAGATCATTTAAGATCCATTCTCTTTCTTTCGCATCAAAAGCTTCGGCCAGTGTCAGCTGCAGCGTATCATCTTTCTTTTTTCCAATTAAAGCAGGGCGATAGCTTTCCGTAAAATATTTTACCAGCACCGAATTGTCTTTGCGAACACCGCCTTCTACTTCGTTGCCTGCGGCGTCTGTTTCAATAAAAGTGACATTCAGTACATTTTCATCGCCGGTTACGGTTTCCGGTTCGGTCATATTGCCATAGCGGGTGCGCAAACGCTCCACTTCCTCGTTCAGCATTTCATCCGTAACAGTGACTTTGTATCTTTTTACTTCTTCTTTAGAAAGATCAGGAAGCTGGAAGTCCGGCTTCATGCCTACTTCGAAAGTAAACGTATAGTTGTTTGGATTGTTTACATCCAGCTGGCTCAGGTTCATATCTACCGGAAGCGGCTGTGCAAAAATGTCCAGCTTCTCGTCTTCGATAAATTTGAATACTTCCTTGTCAACCGTTTTTAAAACCTCATCTGTAAAAAGAGAAGAACCATACATTTTCTTGATGAGGCCTGCAGGCACCATTCCTTTTCTGAAGCCGGGAATATTGGCCTTTTTGCTATATTCTTTTAGTGATTTTTCAAACTGCGGAAGATAATCTTCTTTATTGATGGTAACACTAAACTGTTTGTGTAGGGGAGCAACTTCTTGCTGTGTTATTGTAGCCATGTGATTAGTTATGCCCCCATCCCCCTAAAGGGGAGTTATAAGATCCTTTAGGGGATGGGGTTTCTTTTAAAATTTAAGAACAGTCAAGACTAATAAAGTCTGTTTGTCCTAAGTCCCCCTTTAGGGGACAGGGGCGTGCGGGTGGAGGGACTCGAACCCCCATGCCTCGCGGCGTCAGATCCTAAGTCTGATACGTCTACCAATTTCGCCACACCCGCAAAAAAACTGTTCAAGGTTTTTGTTTGATGTTCGATGTTGTGGCGTTAACCTCAAACTTCGAACAGCAACCCTCAAACTTTTATTCAGGGGTGCAAAAGTAAGGGTTTCGGATTATTTAAAACTTAATTACACAAAGTTCTTATGTTCGTTGTCCTTAAAGGAATCGTTAAAACAAAAACTGCCGGTGGCTGAAATAGCTCCTGTAAGGCGCCTTCACGGGTAAGTGCGCTGATAAAGCAGTAAATTCGTAATCCATGGAAACTGTAGCGTTACCAAAGTATAATTTGAATGAGGAGCAGGAAAAAAAATTGATCCTGAGAGAATACCGTTCCCTTCTGCGTTCACTGAAATCCCGCATTAAACCAGGCGACAGAAAAATGATCCGCCATGCCTTTGAAATGGCGGCGGATGCCCATAAAACCATGCGCCGCAAAAGTGGCGAACCATACATTCTTCACCCCCTGGCCGTGGCAAAAATTTGTGTGGAAGAAATCGGGCTGGGTGTTCGTTCTACCATTTGTTCTTTATTGCACGATACGGTAGAAGATACCGATATCAGCCTGGACGACGTGCAAAAAGAATTTGGAAGTGAAATTGCCAAGATCGTGGATGGATTGACAAAGATCTCCAATGTAATAGACGTCAATGCATCGCAGCAGGCAGAGAACTTCAGAAAAATATTATTAACGCTTACCGATGATCCCCGTGTGATCCTGATCAAGCTTGCCGACCGTTTGCACAACATGCGGACCATGGACAGCATGAAGCAGGAAAAGCAATTAAAGATTTCCTCCGAAACGGTTTATGTGTACGCTCCATTGGCTCACCGCATGGGTTTGTACAACATAAAAACAGAGATGGAAGACCTGGCTATGAAATACCTGGAGCCGGGAACCTACAAGGAAATTGCCCGCAAACTGGCCGAAACCAGGAGAGAACGGACACGGTATATCAATGAATTTATTAAGCCGCTGCAGGAAAAACTGGCCCGGGCCGACCTGGATTTTGAAATTTATGGCCGCCCCAAGAGCATACACTCTATTTGGAACAAAATGAAAAAGAAAGGCGTGTCCTTTGAAGAAGTGTATGATCTTTTTGCCATTCGTATCATCGTTAACTCGCCACCCGAAAAAGAGAAAGAGGATTGCTGGAAAGTATATTCCCTGATCACCGATGAATACACGCCTTCGCCGGAGCGGTTAAGAGACTGGCTGAGCAATCCTAAAAGCAATGGTTATGAAGCCCTGCATACCACCGTGATGGGGCCACAGGGAAAATGGGTGGAAGTGCAGATACGCACCAAGCGCATGAATGAGATTGCCGAGAAGGGGTTGGCGGCGCACTGGAAGTATAAAGAAGGCGCTAATGATGAAAACCGGTTTGACCAGTGGTTAAGCCAGATACGGGAAGTGATCACCAACCAGGAAGTGGATTCAGTTGACTTTTTGCATGATTTTAAACGGAGCTTTTTAGCCGAGGAGATCTATATCTACACACCAAAAGGCGATGTGAAAATGCTGCCCGTGGGTGCCACAGCTCTTGATTTTGCTTTTGCCGTACACAGCGAAGTAGGCATAAAATGTATTGGCGCCAAGGTCAATCATAAACTGGTGCCCATCAGTCATAAATTGCGCAGTGGCGACCAGGTAGAGATCATCACATCCAACAAGCAAAAGCCCTCCGAAGACTGGTTGAACTTTGTAGTAACCGCCAAGGCCCGGACAAAGATCAAGGACTCCTTAAAAGAAGAAAAAAAAGCCGTTGCCGAAGAAGGTAAATACACCGTGCAGCGAAAGCTGGAAGGATTGGGAGTGGCGATGAACTCGCACAATATTGATGAACTGGTAAGCTTTTATAAACTGCAGGCACCACTGGAATTGTATTACCAGGTGGCCATCAAAGGGATAGATCTAAAAGAAGTAAAAGAATTTAAGATAACTGGTGACAGGCTGGAAGCTCCAAGGCCGGTACGGCAGCTGGAACCAAAACCTGAGTATCATCCCAGCGTTCCAAAAAAGATACGGAGTTGATCATTTTTGGAGAAAGCAGTGACCGGATCATGTACGCACTGGCCAATTGCTGCAAACCCATTCCCGGCGATGATGTGTTTGGATTTGTAACCACGGGCAAGGGATTGACCATCCATCGAACGAACTGCCCCAATGCTGCTAAATTAATGGCCAATTACGGACACAGGATCGTTAAAACAAAATGGGCCAAGAATAAGGAAATCTCTTTCCTTACCGGTTTAAAGATCGTTGGCCTGGATGATGTAGGTGTGGTAAATAAAATTACCAACCTTATTTCAGGTGAGCTGCGCATCAACATCAACGCTTTAACCATTGAAGCAAAAGAAGGTGTCTTTGAAGGAAACATCCGAATTTATGTACATGATAAAGAAGAGCTGGATGAGCTTGTACAAAGGCTGCTGCAACTTCCGGGTATTCAGAAAGTAGACCGCTACGAAATGGAAAATGTGCAGTAGTTAAGCAGCTTTTCTTTGGCTGGTCTTGCCATACAAAAGTATGGGGTGAATAAATGTTTGCCCTTATTTAAAATCAGGCTTAATCTCTCAGACTTAGGCCAGTCAAAACTTTTGTTATGAGCAAGAATACCAACTTCACTTTCCTGCTCTGTGCCCTTTTTTTACCATTTTTAAGTTTTGCCCAGGTTACTGTTTCCGGAACCGTTAGAGATGCAACCAACAGTCCCCTTGCTGGTGTAACGGTGCGGCAACTTAATTCAAACAATGCTACAAGCACGGATGCTAACGGCAGATTCAGCTTAACGCTGCCGCAAAGAAACGGCTCCATAGAATTTACATCCGTGGGCTATGCCCGGCAAGTCATTCCTGTTTCACAAATTGGTGAAGGATTTAAGTTACAAATGCAGGAAGAGGCTGGTGCTCTTAGCGAAGTAGTGGTAACCGGACTGGCAAGTTCAGTCAGAAGAAGCAATCTTGGTAACGCGGTATCTACTATTACATCAAAACAACTGGTGGGTACAACCGTGCAGCCAACTTTGGATGCTGCCTTGTATGGAAAATTCCCTGGCTCTGATATTTCGGCAAATTCCGGGGCGCCGGGTGGCGGCATTACTATTAAGTTAAGAGGTATCACTTCGTTTGTTGCCAACTCGCAACCTTTATTTATTGTTGACGGGGTGTATTATGACAACTCAAGCATTAAACCCGGACTGAACGTCGTTTCTAAAGCCGCCGGGCAGGGAAGTACCGATTTTCAGGACAATCAATCGAACCGCATTGCCGATTTGGACCCTGAAGATATTGACCGCATTGAAATTTTGAAGGGTGCTTCGGCGGCTGCGATTTACGGCTCCAGAGCAGCAGCAGGCGTGGTGCTGATTACTACTAAACGAGGGCAATCCGGCAAGCCACGTATTGAGCTGTCGCATTCCATTGGCTTTCAGGAGCAATTAAGAAAGCTGGGGCAGCGTGAGTGGTCTGAGGCTAAGGCTTTATCTGCCTTCGGTACCACGGGGGCCGATTTATACAGAGCAGCTAATGGCCGCACGTTTAACTATGAAGATGAATTGTACGGTAACAAAGGACTGATGAATAATACAAGGGTAAGTGTTAGCGGTGGCACAGATAAAACCAGCTATTATGTTGGGGCCACCCGTAAAGATGATGAAGGGATTGTAAAAAATACCGGCTATAAAAAGACATCCGTACGTTTAAATCTCGACCAAAAAGTAACCAGTTTTATCGATGCTAATTTTAGCGCCAACTATGTAACATCGCAAGCCGACAGGGGGTATTTTAATAACGATAATACCGGTACCACCCTTGGGGTTTCTTTTATTTCTACCCCATCATGGGTCAATCTTTATCCTGATGCCAATGGCAATTATCCCGATAACCCGCTGGCGCCTTCCAACTTCATTCAAACCAGGGATTTAATAACCAACCGGGAGAATGTGGATCGGATATTATTAGGCGGTACAGCTACCTGGCGGGTGTTTACAAAACAAAAACATGACCTGCGGTTTATTGTAAGAGGCGGGCTGGATCAGTACACATTGGCCACCATTGCTATTTTCCCAAAAGAGCTGCAGTTTGAAAAAGGGGGTCGTGGCACCAACGGGGCATCTATTTACGGCACTACGGTAAGCAAGGGTACCAATATTGCTGGTTTCCTGGTCCATACCTATAGGTTGAGCAGTGATTTGGCGTTTCGCACCCAGGTAGGATTGACCGCAGAAAATCTGGATCAAAACAATGTAGTAAATACAGCTACCCAATTAATTGGAACCCAGACCAACTTAAACCAGGCAAGTTCTATTCAGGTAGAGCAAACTAAGGTCATTCAAAAAGACAGAGGGTTTTTTGCACAGGAAGAAATGAATTACAAAGACCTTTTGGTATTGACCCTGGGGGTGCGGGGCGATAAATCTTCCCGCAATGGCGATGCGAATAAACTTTATTATTATCCTAAAGGCGCCGTGGCTTTCAATATTCACAATCTTCCTTCCTGGGGTAATTCCATCATCAGCCAGTTGAAATTGAGAGGGGCGTATGGCCAGTCAGGTAATTTTGCTCCTTTTGGCGCTATTTATTCTCCTTTGCAAACAGCCATCATTAATGGAAGTACCGGGTCGTTGATTACTTTAACCAGGGGAAGTGAATCCCTGGTGCCCGAACGCCAAAAAGAACTGGAAGCCGGTGTAGATATCGGTGTTTTGAAAAACCGGGTTTCGCTGGAAGCTACCGGCTATAAAAAAGACGTGGAGGATTTGATCCTGGAAATATTTGTTCCCTCTTCCTCCGGATTTACAAGGGCATGGAGAAATGTGGCTGCAGTACAAAATAAGGGAGTAGAGCTGGCTTTAAATGCTATTCCGGTACTGAATAAAAACTTTCGCTGGAACTTTACCGTTTCCTTCTGGAAAAACAAGGCAAAGGTGACACGGCTTGATGTTCCCGCCTTTAATACCGGGGCTTTTGGCGCTTCGCTGGGAACCTATCGAATTGAAAATGGTAAAAGCCCCACGCAGATCGTTGGTATTGGCCCCGCTGATAAAGTTGACCCGGCTACCGGGCTTGCTGTGTATGGTGATAGCGAGCCTGATTTTAATATGTCGTCTTATCACAGCCTTACCTATAAAAACTTTGAGTTTAATGTACTGATGCATTGGAAGAAGGGAGGCGATAATATTAACTTAACTACATTGCTAACAGACCTTACACAAACGTCGCCGGATTACGATAAAAAAACATTGGACCCCAGCGGGCAGAAAACAAATGGCGAATATCGCATAGCCATATCCGGTACAACAGTCAGTCCCTGGGTGCAGGATGCCAGTTATTTTCGGGTACGTGAAATAGGACTTTCCTACAGGTTCCCCAAAGCGGTATTTAAAAATATTGCTGATCTCCGGATAGGCGTATCGGCCCGTAACCCGATCAATGTTTTTAAATACAACAGCTACGATCCCGAAGTGTCCAATTTTGGTACCAGGGCTATATCCAGTACGGTGGAAGTAACGCCATTCCCTTCTTCAAAAAGCTACCACTTTAATGTTACCGTTAATTTTTAATGCATTAAACTAACTGATATGAAAGTCTTTTTCATTCAAACAAAAGCAATAATCCTGGCGGTTTCATCTCTCCTGGTTGTCGTTTCCTGTAAAGTGGAGCCATTGCAGGATCCCAATAATCCCAGTCCTTCTTTAATTGCAGCGAATGCTACAGAAAGTGAAATCCAAAACCTGGTAGATGGATCAGAATCCGGTATGCGCAACGATCTTCAATTTTATTATGACGATGTAAGCATGATCGGTAGGGAATACTACCGTTTTCAGGGTTCCGACCCACGGGTGACTGCCGATTTGTTGGGCAAAGGAGATGTAAAGTTAGATAACAATACATTTTATATTACCAATCCTTATGCAGCCCGTTACCGCGTTATAAAAAATGCCAATATACTCATTGATGCATTGACCAATACAAAGGTGTCGTCGATTACAGACCAGCAACGGAAAGCCGGGATCGCCTATGCAAAAACAATCCAGGCCTATCAATACTTGTTGGTGTATAATCTTCTTTACGATAACGGTATTAGGATAGATGTAAAGGATCCCGATCACCTGGGACCTTTTTTGACCCGTCAGCAATCCATAGATGCTATTTTTAATCTCCTGAACGATGCCAATGTAGATTTGAAAGATAACAATGTAGATTTTCCTTTTACTACCACACTGTATTCCAACAAAGCATCTGAGTTTTCTAAATTCAACAGGGCTTTGGCCGCAAGAGTAGCTATTTACAGGCAGGATTGGAACGCTGCTGCTACAGCTTTGGCCGAATCTTTTTTTGATTTAAACGGAGATCTGAATGCAGGCGTATATCACTTGTTCTCCACTGCAGGCGGCGACCAGGTAAACCCCCTTTTTTTTCCGCCAAACTCCGCCAGCACGGATACAAGAGTGGCGCATCCTTCTTTTGTGGCCGATGCCGAAGCCGGTGACAAACGGGTAGCAGCTAAAACAAACCGCCGCACATCGGAGGCGGCCCTGGATGGACTGGCAAGCAACTATGATTTTTTTCTTTATAAAACCAATGTAGATCCCATTCCCATCATACGAAATGAAGAGCTGATACTGATTTATGCGGAAGTAAAGGCCCAAATGAATGATGCCGGCGAAGCGGTAAAAGCTATTAACAGAATAAGAAATGCCGCCGGTTTGTCTAATTACTCCGGTGCAACCGATACGAACAGCCTGATCACTGAAATATTAAAACAACGCCGGTACTCCCTGTTCGGGGAAGGCCACAGGTGGATTGATCTAAGACGGTATAACCTGCTGTCTCAACTTCCCATTGACCGCCCGGGAGATGATGTATGGGACAAATTTCCTGTGCCGGCTAATGAATAAAATCAATAGGAATCTTAAAACCTCCCAAGGGAGGTTTTTTTATTTTCCCCATTAGGGGCGTTCGTTTACTTTTGCCACGCTTTATTATTTATTATAAACAATTTTATGGTTGACGTTATTCTTGGTTTACAATGGGGCGATGAAGGAAAAGGAAAGATCGTAGATTATTTCGCTTCTAAGTATGATATCATTGCCCGTTTTCAGGGCGGACCCAATGCAGGACATACACTTTATGTTGGAGAAGAAAATAAAAAAATTGTACTCCACCAGATACCTTCCGGTGTATTTCACAAAGGCACCATTAATTTAATTGGAAACGGTGTGGTGCTGGACCCTGTTACGCTGCGCAAAGAGTGCAGCCTTGTAGCTTCCTTTGGTGTGGATCTGAAAAAAAATCTTTTTATTTCAGAACGTACACACCTGATTCTGCCTACGCACAGGGCTTTGGACAAGGCGGCAGAACTTTCAAAAGGAAATGAAAAGATCGGTTCTACTTTAAAAGGAATCGGACCAGCCTACATGGATAAAACCGGCAGGAACGGGTTGCGTGTGGGTGATCTTTTACATAAAAACTTTACAACATCATATATCAAGCTGCGCTTAAAGCATCAAAAGCTTTTAGATAATTACAATTTCAACGAAGACATTTCTGCATGGGAAGAAGAGTTTTTCGAGGCCGTGGAGTTTTTAAAAACATTGAACATTGTAAATGGTGAGTATTTCATCAATCAACATTTAGCTGAAGGCAAAAAAGTTTTAGCCGAAGGCGCCCAGGGCAGCATGCTGGATATTGATTTTGGCACCTTCCCCTTTGTTACTTCATCCAATACCATTTCGGCAGGTGTTTGCAGTGGATTGGGTGTGGCGCCGCAAAAAATAAGAGAGGTGATTGGTGTGAGCAAGGCGTATTGTACCCGTGTGGGTAGCGGACCTTTTCCAACCGAACTGGAAGATGAAACCGGTGAAAAACTGCGTCAGACAGGTCATGAATTTGGGGCTACTACAGGGCGGCCGCGCCGTTGTGGCTGGATGGACCTGGTGGCGCTGCAGTATGCCTGTATGCTAAATGGCGTTACCCAAATTGTAATGACAAAGGCCGATGTTCTGGATGCGTTTGATACATTAAATATTTGTACTTCCTATAACGTAAACGGAAAAGAATCCAACCAGGTTCCTTTTCAAATGACGCATTGTAAAATTGAACCGCACTACCAAACTTTTAAAGGGTGGAACAGGGAAACCTCTCAAATTAAAGAGGAAGCCAAACTGCCCGACGAAATGAAATCATATATTGATTTTATAAATAATAATCTTTCGGCAAAAGTTCATTATATTTCAAATGGTCCGGGCCGGGATCAGATTGTAAAAGTGAATGGAGAGAAATAAAATTTGGCACGAAAAAAATTATTTTCAAAATTTGGCCGTTTAAAATCTAAACCTAAATTTTACAGCGCTAATCCAATTTAGTTATGGCAATAATCCTGGAAGAGGAAATAACCTCAGAAACTTTAATTGAAACCCTGGTGGCCCAGGCAAAAGGACGGTCTAAATCGAAGACAGATGACGATGATGAAGATCTGGACGATGATGACATAGCTCCTAAAAAGTCAGCGAAAAAAACTAATGATGACGATGATGATGAGGATGACGATCTCGACCCGGAAGAAGATGGGGATGACGATTGGGATCCGGATTTTGAGGAATTTGATTTGCCTAAATCAAAGAAGGGGAAAAGCAAAGGCGAGGAGGAAGAGGACTTTAAAGTAGTAGAGGAAGAAGAAGATTTTAAAGACATGGATCTTTTTAATGACAGTGACTTTGATGAGGAAGAAGAGGATTTTTAATTAACCTTCACTAAAGCATACATTCTGACTACACGCACCTATTCAATTGGTGATCTAGTTCAGTTAAAGAAAAAAATGTTGAGCTGGACAAAACAGTTCAACATTTTTTGTTTTCTGGACAATCAACACTACGCTATTGAACCACACCAGTACGAATGCTTACTTGCAGCCGGCGTTACAAGTTCGGTTGAATCTTTAGAGGTAAAACAATTAGATGATTTTTTAGAGCAACATTCAGCAAACTGGGTTTTCGGACATCTATCCTATGAACTGAAAGATGTCCTTCACTTTCCTTCCCAAAAGAACAGCCGCGTTGGCTTTCCCCGGTTTTATTTTTTTGTTCCCCGTTTTTTACTGACCATAAAAAATAAGGAGCTGTTCATTATGGCGGATAATCCTGATGAACTCTATAAGGTATTGGAACAACAACCGTTGATCAGTGAAACGACGCCTTCTTCACTTTCAATTCAACAACACCTTACCCGCGAACAATACATTCGAAAAATAGAAGCGCTACAGGCTCATATACGAAGAGGCGATTGTTATGAAATAAATTTTTGCCAGGAGTTTTTCAGTGAAGAAGCTGTCATTGATCCGTTTGTGATTTTTCAAAGATTGATGGAAGTTTCACCCAATCCGTTCTCTGCATTTTACAGGCTGCACGATAAGTTTTTGCTTTGCGCCAGTCCTGAACGCTTTTTACTAAAGCAGGGATCCAGGCTCACATCGCAACCCATTAAAGGAACCAGCAGGCGGGATACTGGCAATGAAAGAGAAGACAAAAGATTAAAGGAAGAACTTCAGAAAAGTGAAAAAGACCAGGCCGAAAATGTAATGGTGGTTGACCTTGTAAGAAACGATCTTGCAAAAATCTGCAGGGATGAATCCGTAAAAGTGGATGAATTATTTGGTATTTATTCTTATCCGCAGGTGCATCAAATGATTTCTACCATAAGCGGCGAATTAAAGCAAGGAATAAAATTTTCAGACATCCTGCAGGCTACCTTCCCCATGGGTTCTATGACAGGGGCGCCCAAGCACCGCGTCATGGAATTGATTGATCAGTACGAAGAGCAAAGCCGTGGCATTTTTTCGGGTTCTGTTGGCTACATTTCACCCGAAGGAAACTTTGACTTTAATGTAGTCATCCGCAGCATCATGTACAATGCCACTGAGAAATATCTTTCGTACCAGGTGGGTTCGGGTATTACTTTTTATAGCGATCCGCAAAAAGAATGGGAGGAATGTTTGTTGAAAGCAGAAGCCATAAAAAAAGTGCTGGCGGTGTAGCCAACACTTTTTAAAAAATAGTTGAAAGAATTATCGGCTTGCCTGGCTCAGCATCATGCGTATGGATTGATCCAGGATCTGTGGTTTAGTGGCCTGGAAAATACCTATTTTTTCAAGAGGCAAACGCAGGTTATACGTTCCCCTGGCTGCCAGGGATTTGTCAAAATTTGGATTCAGGCTATTGAAATCGGTCATATTCATCTGCAGAACAGAAGCTATGGCGGCAGCCGTGTATTTCCCGCTTACGCTAATGGTAGAAATGGAAGCATCTGTTATAAGTTGTCCCGGGTTGATCAGGCTCTCCGTTTCCTTTTTGGTAAGAGTGGTTAATCCGCCATCGCCTTCCATGATATAATGGGTGGCAATAAATTTCTTTACATGGTTTCTTGATTCTGTGGGCAGGTAATTCTGCATATCCCAAAAATTACGGCTGCCGCTTTTGCGAATAGCTGCATTGACATTACCGGCGCCGCAATTATAAGCCGCCACTACTAACAGCCAATCGTGATAAGTTTCATACAGGTCGTTCAAATATTTGGCGGCTGCATGGGTGCTTTTTTTGTAATCACGACGGTCGTCTCTTTTTTTGTTGACGGTTAATCCAAAATCTCTTGCGGTTTGCGGCATAAACTGCCAGGGGCCTACAGCACCGGCCCAGGATACGGCCGAAACTTTTAGATCGGACTCAATAACAGAAAGATATTTCAACTCTACCGGCAATCCATGTTGCGTAAAAATGTCTCCGATCAAGTCAAAATAGGGTTTACCCCAGCCTTTCATTTTATTCAGCCTGTCCGTATGATCTTCCACATAATCCTGTACAAAGCTTACGGCTTTCGGATTTAATTTAGTGATGTTGATGCCTTGCGAGTTATCAGTTTCGAACAAATTCTTAAAAGCATCTTTGGGATTAGTTGAAGCAATTCCCTTTATAGTAGAATCGGTGTAGAGTTGCTTAACCAGCGCTTTGTTAAGAGGAAGGGCCGCGCCAAGGCTTTGCAGGGTTAAGCTAATGAAGCCTGTAACAGCTAACAATAAAAGTTTGTTCATCACGATTTTTTAAAGGGTGAAGCCAAAATCACACAGGTTCCTTACTCGCCTTTATTGTTGCATCAGTTGATGCGAAAAACGAAGCAAAGATACCTCATTTAGGGCAGCCGACGCCACCTGAAGTCCAAAGGGAAGGTTAGAGGAATGTTTAAAAACTGGTAAACTGATGGCAGGAATACCGGTTAAATTGGCAAAAACCGTGAAAATATCGCCCATATACATAGCCAGGGGATCCTTGTTTTTTTCGCCCAGTTTGGGCGCAACGGTGGGAGAGTTGGGAGCGATAATAAAATCGAATTCGTTGAAAATCAGGTCGGTTTGTTGATGTAAAAGTTGCCGTACCTGTTGTGCTTTGGTAAAGTAAGCATCGTAATAGCCGGCGCTTAATACAAAGGTACCCAGCATAATGCGCCGTTTTACTTCCTTGCCAAAACCCTGGGCCCGGTTGGCCTGGTAAAAACCGGCAAGGTCTTTTTTATCATTGCAGGCTCTTCCATATCGAACGCCATCATATCTTGAAAGATTGGACGAAGCTTCTGCTGTAGTTAAAATGTAATAAGTGGGAACAATATATTCTGTAAGATCAAAACGAACCGGTTCTATGCGGTGGCCCTTTTCTTTTAATTGCTCCAATAAATTTTTTATGCCCGATGAAATTTCGGGATCAATGGAACTGTGTTCGATCCATTCGGGAAAGTAAGCGATCCGGTATTTTTTTTCAGAAGATGCGGGGTCTGTAAAACTTTCCTTATCCGGGACCGCCGTGCTATCAAATTCATCAGGTCCGGCAATCACCTCTAAAATTTTGCCGGCATCAGCAACCGTATTGGCCAAAACGCCGATCTGGTCAAAAGAGGAGCCATAGGCGATCAAACCGTGACGGGAAACCCTTCCATAGCCTGGTTTTAAACCTACCACACCGCAAAAATCGGCAGGCAACCGAACGGAGCCACCGGTATCGCTGCCCAGTGAGGCCATACACAAACCAGCTTTTACAGCCGCGGCACTACCACCAGAGGAACCGCCTGCCACATGATCGGCGTTATTGGGATTGGGAACGGCACCAAAAGCTGAATTTTCGTTCGTGGATCCCATGCCAAACTCATCGCAGTTTTGGCGGCCTATGATAATGGCGCCTTCTTCTAACAAACGTTCTACTGCGGTGGCGGAATAAAGAGAAGTAAAATTTTCAAGAATTTTTGAAGAGGCTGAAACGCTATGGCCTTTGTAACAAAGGTTGTCTTTGATGCCAATAACAACGCCATGTAGTTTGCCCTTTATGCCCTGCTGGTCAAGTTCTGAAGCTTTTGCTAAGGCTTCTTCGGCATAAACTTCCAGAAAAGCATTTAAGTGCCGCTTTTGCTCAATAGCAGAAAGGTAGTGTTGTACGGTTTGTACACACGAAGCATGGCCAGCTTTTAATTGGGCATGGTAATCTTCAATAGAATCAAACACCTTAACCTTGATAAAGTATGGTTAACGATGATGATTAAGATTGCGTAGAAGTAGAAGAGGTAGTAGTAGAAGCGGTCGTCTGATCCTTCTCATTAATACCTTCCTCAATCTCTCTGCGTACATTGCTCTTGGCATCGTTGAATTCACGGATACCGCGGCCTAAACCACGCATCAACTCGGGAATTTTGCGGCCACCAAATAAAAGAAGAACAATCAACAGGATAATCAGGATTTCATTAAAACCTAAAGGGCCCATAAAATGGATTTATAAAATGATGAATTAGAACACAAAGTTATCGGAAAAAGAACTGCCAGCAATTTACGGCAGAATTATTTCCAATAAAAAAGCGTCCTGCTTTTGACGGGACGCTTTTAAAAATTTAACGATTTTATGCTGTTTCCAGAGCTCTTTTCTTTTCCTGGATCCTTGCGCTCTTACCACTGCGTTCACGCTGGTAGTACAACTTCGCACGGCGAACACGGCCGGACTTGTTCAGAACGATAGATTCAATGTTGGGAGAGTAAAAAGGAAATAACCTTTCCACGCCCACGCCATCAGATATTTTCCGAACGGTGAAAGTAGCCGTTGTGCCTTCACCTTGTTTTTTGATCACATCTCCACGAAAAGACTGGATCCTCTCTTTAGTACCTTCAATAATCTTATAGTTTACAGTGACGTTATCACCGGCTTTAAACTTAGGAAAATCTTTTTTGCCTGTTAATTGTTCGTGTACGTAGGCAATTGCAGCGTTCATAACTCAAAATTTAAGGACGGCAAAGGTAAGGGAAAGATTGTGGATTTAAGATGTAAGTGATAAGATTTTTTCGCTTTGGGTGTTAAAAGTCTTTATTCCTGCTGAATTTTTTTGTTTACCGGCTTTTGTATTCCTATTGATCGTTCCTTGCGTCGCACTCTTGTGCGGCAACAATTCTTATCCTCTTTTTTAGCCCACAGAGAACCACGGAGGTGTGCACAGAGGGACGCAGAGAGTTGAGAGAGACATTCCATTTCTTCAAGAAATGGAATGTCTTTGCTGCTTTTCAAAAACCTCTGTGGCACTCCTTTTCTTTCTCCGCGGTTCTCTGTGACTATGTTTGCTCAACAGAATTACCGAAACCTGAAGAGTGCGACGCAACGGATGCTCAATAGCCAGGATACAGCCCGGTACAAAAAAAGAGCCCTTTAATAAGGACTCTTTTGATAAGTTATTGCCGGAAAACTTTATCTCGCTACGTTTACCGCTCTTTTTTCGCGGATCACCGTCACCTTGATCTGGCCGGGGTAGGTCATTTCGGTTTGAATTTTTTGAGCAATCTCAAACGATAGTTTTTCACTATCCTGGTCAGAAACCTTATCGGCTTCTACAATCACCCTTAATTCGCGGCCGGCCTGGATAGCATAGGCTTTCTCAACGCCGTTATACGCCTGGGCCAGGTTTTCCAGTTCCTTAATACGCTGCAGGTACTGCTGCATAATTTCCCTTCTGGCGCCGGGGCGGGCACCGCTGATAGAGTCGCAGGCCTGTACAATGGGTGAAATGACATACTGCATTTCCATTTCATCGTGGTGGGCACCAATGGCATTTACAATGGCCGGGTTCTCGCCGTATTTTTCGGCCAGCTTGGCTCCCAGCAAGGCGTGGCTCAATTCTGTTTCCTCATCGGGCACTTTACCAATATCGTGCAGAAGACCGGCTCGTTTGGCCAGTTTTGGATTCAATCCTAATTCCGAAGCCATCACAGCGCAAAGGTTGGCTACCTCACGGCTGTGCATTAACAGGTTTTGGCCATAAGAGGAGCGGAAACGCATCTTACCTACCAGGCGAACCAGTTCTTTATGCAGGCCATGAATACCCAGTTCAATAACGGTGCGTTCGCCAATCTCCATGATCTGTTCTTCCAGCTGGCGGCGGGTTTTATCCACCACTTCCTCAATACGGGCCGGGTGAATACGTCCGTCGGACACCAGGCGCTGCAGGCTTAAACGGGCAATTTCTCTTCTTAAGGGATCAAAGCAGGAGAGAACAATAGCTTCCGGGGTGTCGTCCACAATCAGGTCAACACCGGTAGCGGCTTCAATGGCCCTGATGTTTCTACCCTCACGGCCAATGATCTGGCCTTTGATTTCATCGCTTTCCAGGTTAAAAACCGTAATGGCGTTTTCAATGGCCTGTTCAGATGCGGTGCGCTGAATGCTTTGAATAATAATTTTACGGGCTTCCTTATTTGCTTTTTGCTTGGCGTCATCAATAATTTCCTGCTGCATGCCCAGGGCCCGGGAATGGGCTTCCTGTTTCAGGCTTTCCACCAATTGGGCCTTCGCTTCTTCAGCCGTTAAGCCGGAGATCTTTTCGAGGCGGCGGGTATGCTCTTCCTGGTGCTTCTCCAGTTCGGCTTGTTTATTATTGACCACCTCGATCTGGCGGGCCAGGTTTTGCTTGATGGCATCATTTTCCTTGATCTGGCGTTCCAGGTGCTCGGTTTTTTGGTTCAGGGCGAGTTCTTTTTGTTTGATGCGGTTTTCGCCTTCCACTACCTTGCGGTTGCGTTCCATCACTTCTTTGTCGTGCTCCGCCTTCAGGTGCACAAATCTTTCTTTGGCCTCCAGTTCTTTTTCCTTGCGAATGGTTTGAGCCCGGAGTTCGGCTTCTTTAATAAGGGCTTGTGCCTGTACTTCTGCGTCTTCTACTCTTTTACGGGTATCTTTTGCAAAGATGAATTTACCCGCTATAATGCCCACCACTAAGGCGGCTACGGCTACAATGAGTGTAATTATGTTGAGGTCCATTTCTCAGGGTTTTAAAATTTTGATAGTTTATATAGATGCAATAACTGGTCATACCACTTTAGGAGGTAGGTTGGCGAAGATACAAAACAGCAAGTATTTTAACGAAGTGACTGCTAGAAGAAGTATAAACGGAAGGGGTTAATCGGCCTAATTTGTATAAACTTGCACTGCAAATTGTTTTAAATGAAAAAAATTCTTCTCTTTTTATTAGCCCCGGTTTTTGTTGCGGCTCAGTCACCAGCCCAGGAGTTTAAGGTGAAGGGCGCACTTACTTCTTTTAAACCCATCGATAAAGTTTTTCTTAATTATAGGACGGCTGACACCAATGTAAGGGACAGCGTTCAGGCAAAAAATGGCAGTTTCCAATTTAAAGGTAAAATTGCAGAGCCGCTGGTTGCCACCCTGCAGGTACGATATGTTCAGCAACCCGGACAGGAAAAAGCCAAATGGGAGTCAATGCAATTCTTTTTAGAACCTGCCAAGATTGACATTACAGCCAAAGATTCCCTGGAAAATAATTCGGTTGCCGGTTCTAAAGGCCAGGCCGATTTTGAAAAATTGCAGAAGGGAGAGAAGGTTTACTCGCCCAGCTTAGAGAAGCTTTATGCTGATTATAGCACTGCCCGCAAGGCAGGAAATAAGGAGGAGATGAATAAAATTGAAAAAGAAATTGAAACAATAGATGAGGAGGTGAAAGAAAAAGTTTTTGCCGGTTTTCTAAAGGAAAACGCAAACTCCCCCGTGGCCCTGTATGCTTTGCAGCAGTATGCCGGCTGGGATATTGATCCTGCTAAAGTAGAACCCCTGTTCAAGGCACTACCAGCCAGCCAGCAACAATTGCCTTCTGCGGTAACACTTAAAGACCGCATTGAAATATCGAAGAAAACAGCCGTTGGCAGTTATGCTATGGACTTTACGCAAAATGATACTTTGGATAACCCGGTTTCCCTTTCTTCTTTTAAGGGCAAGTATGTGCTGGTTGATTTTTGGGCCAGTTGGTGCGGTCCCTGCCGTGCAGAGAACCCCAATGTGGTAAAAGCCTTTAATCAATACAAGGACAAAAATTTTACGGTATTGGGCGTTTCATTGGACAGGCCCAATGCAAAGGATAAATGGTTAAAAGCCATTCATGATGATAATCTTACCTGGACCCAGGTAAGTGATCTAAAATACTGGGACAATGAAGTGGCCAAGCAATATGGCATCAGGGCCATCCCGCAAAACCTGCTGATTGATCCGCAGGGAAAGATCATTGCCAAAAACTTAAGCGGTGAGGATTTGAATGAAAAATTAGGAGAAGTATTGGCTAAGTAATTCTTTAATACATGTTATAGAAAAAGCCGCCTTGTGCGGCTTTTTTATTTTCGTTAAGAAGCTTGTCATAAAAATTTTGGAAGGATGCGGTTAACCTTCCAAAGTACTATCAATCATTTTTTCCAGGGTTTGCAGGCGGCTGCTTACGTTATCCAGGTTCACCTGGTTGGAGATGGCGGCATTTTGTTCTGTAGCAAACCAAACCAAAACCATGGCAATATAATCCTGCATATCCTTACCGGCGAAGGTGGTTTTAAATTCCAGCAGCTTATCATTGATCGTTTTAACCGTTTTGCGAACCACTTCTTCATCCTTGGGTTGAATGCGTACCCTGTAGGTGCGGTCGGCAATAAGAAGGTTTAATGGTATGAGTTCTTCCATAATAATGAGTAGCAAGTGGTAAAATGGTTAGCAGGTAAAACCTGCTAACCATTTGCCGTTTTATTGACTAAGAAAAGAAATACATTTATCAATCTCCCGGATGTATTGATTGATCTTTTTTTCAAACTCTTTTTTATCTTTTTCACTTAATTCACCCGACGCCACTTTTAAAATGCTGACCTGTTGCTGCAGTTCTTCCATTTTTTGCTGCGTAGCGGTTTCCGTATTTCTTACCTGCTGCAATTCTTCTTTCAACTGCTCGTTCTCTTTTTGCAAACGGCTGTATTGTTTCAGCAATTGCTGCAACTTTTCATTGATGCTATTAAATTGCTGGTCCAGCGACATTATTTTCTTATTTCAGCATGAAGCTCTTTTTCTAAGGTAGTCATGATCTTGTTCATCCAGGAATCGATTTCTTTATCGGTCAGGGTTTTTTCTTCATCCAAAAAAGTAAAATTGATGGCCATGGATTTTTTACCCATTCCCAGTTTTTCGCTTTCAAACACATCAAACAATTTTACCTCCTGCAATTTGGCTAAGCGCAGCTTGCTTAATTGCTCCTCCACTTCTTTATACTTCATGGATTTGGGCACTACAAGGGCCAGGTCTCTTTCCACAGAGGGGTATTTGGAGATCTCTTTAAACTGTACCTGTTTGCCTGCATATTTTAAAATCGTGTCCCAATAAAAATCAGCAAAGAATACAGGTTGTTTGATATCGAACCGGGTGGTTAAAGTATTTTGTACTCTTCCCAGCTCCACCAGTTTTTCGTCATTCTGTTCAACAATCAAGGCTGCTTGCAATTCGTTGCTGGCTGCATTTGCAAAAGAAATGTTTTTGAAGCCCAAAGCCGAAAGAATGGCCTCAGCCACGCCTTTAATATAATAAATGTCGGAGGCAATCGGCTTTATCTTCCAATTTGTTTCATTCAGCTGACCTGTTATATACAGCGAAAGATGCGTTGCTTCCTTATACTCCCCAACGCCGGATGTACTGTAGGTTTTGCCAAATTCAAAAAACTTCAGGTTGTTGTTCCGTCGGTTGATGTTGAAGGCGATGACCTCTAACGCCGTGTGAAGCATGGAGGGCCGCATCACGTTCAACTCGCTGCTTAGGTTGTTCAATAATTTTACAACCGTTTTTAATTCCGTTTCAGAAAAATAAGCGGCATTGGTAATGGAGTTGGTAAGGATCTCACTAAAACCAAGTCCAGCCAGCACATTGGAGATTTTTTCCTTTAGCTGTTCGGCCTTATAGTTTTCTTCAATGGAAGGAGAAATACTGATGGTGGTTGGAATATCAATGTTGTCCAGGCCATCGATACGCAAAATTTCTTCTACTAAATCTGCCGGTAAGGAAACATCGGGTTTATGATAAGGCACGGCTACGGTGAGTGTATCCATGCTGTCTCTTTCCAATGAAAAACCCAGGCTTTGCAAAATATTTTTTACGGTATCGGGATGGTAATTTTTGCCACTCAGTTTTTTCAGGTACTGATATTTGATTGAAACTTCTTTCTTTGGCTCGGGGTCAGGATATACATCGACAATATCGGAAGCAATGGTGCCGCCCGCTATTTCCTTAATCAGCATGGCTGCTCTTTTGGCTACGTTCACCGTATTGGAAATATCAATGCCCTTTTCAAAACGGGTAGCTGCATCTGTGCGCAAGCCGTGCCGGAATGATGTTTTGCGAATAAAAACGGGATCGAAATAGGCACTCTCCAAAAAAATGTTTGTTGTTTTTTCGGTAACACCACTATGCAGGCCGCCAAACACACCGGCTATACACATGGGTTGGGTAGCATCGCAGATCATCAGGTCTTCGCTGCTTAATTTTCTTTCTTTTCCATCCAGTGTAACAAAAGGGGTTCCTTCGGCTAAGGTCTTTACAATCACTTGCTGGTTGGTGATGGCATCGTAATCAAAGGCATGCAAAGGTTGCCCTGTTTCATGCAGAATAAAATTGGTGATGTCAACAATATTATTGATAGGACGAAGGCCAATTGATTTTAATCTTTCCTGCAGCCACCTGGGAGATTCCTGCACCTGTACACCCGCAATGCAGACGCCTGAATACCGCTTGCAGGCTTTGTCATTTTCAATAACCACGTCAACTTTTAAAGACGGTTTATCTACTTTAAAATGACTTTGGGGAAGGATCGGTTTTGCTTCTTTTTTATCGTGATGAGCCAGGTAAGCACAAACGTCCCGGGCCACGCCCCAATGGCTCATGGCATCCATGCGGTTGGGTGTTAACCCGATTTCATAAATAACATCGCTGTACGGTTGAAAATAGTCAGCGGCGGTGGTGCCGATTTTTGCATCCTCTGGTAAAACCATAATGCCGGCATGCGAAGTGCCGAGGCCGATTTCGTCCTCTGCGCAGATCATGCCATGGCTTTCCACACCGCGTATTTTAGCCACTTTCATGGTTAAAGGCTCGCCGGCTGATGGGTAGATGGTAGTGCCAACGGTTGCCACCACTACTTTTTGTCCGGCAGCTACATTAGGAGCGCCGCAAACAATTTGTAAGGGTTCGCCGGTGCCTGTATTTACTTTGGTCAGTTTTAATTTATCGGCATTGGGATGTGGTTCGGTATGCAGCACTTCGCCAATCACCAGGCCTTTCAGCCCGCCCTTTACTTCCTCGAAAGTTTCCATTTTTTCTACTTCCAAACCCACCGAGGTCAGAATTTTTGAAAGGCGTTCAGGTTCTATTTTAACCGGCAAATACTCGCTTAACCATTTATAAGAGATCGTCATTTATTCCAAAATTTGTAAGTGAGCAAAGATAAGGCTGGCGGCGGATTTGATTTTAAGGGGAACGTTTAATCTTTTGAATGCAATGGTTGATAGATGGTTTAGCGGCACTGCATTCGTTTGTTTTGAATACTAATCAACAGCAGGAATGACGTATAAATATTCTGTTAATCCTGAGCGTGGTTTATTGCGGAATCGTATTTTCTAACAGGCACGGTGAATGATCCGTCAGTAGTCGGACGCTGCGCAACAAAAGTCCAATCGTAGTAGAAAAGATTGTCCACATCCAAAATCTCATCAATTTTAAACCTTGCCCGCAGGGAGTTTTAGCCCGGGAGTTCAACTTTTTTCATCACTCAAAATGGCTGAAAGTCCATTCTGTGGTTTGTGCCACATGGCCAAAACTTTTGCGCATTATTTTTCTTGACAAAACTTGTGCACAACCCCTAGAAAGCTGCGGGAAAAAATCCAATTTTGTGGATATATTGATAATCTGTGTGTATAACTGTGCTTTAGGTGTTAGTGTTAGATGAATATTCTGTTGATTAAAATATTCACCGGAAAAATGATTTTGGAACTTGTACATGCATTTATATTCGCCGTCTGACTTACTGGGAACATTTGGATAACATATTCGTAATAATAAATTAATACCAAAAACTAATTGTAAGCCCCTATAGGTCATTGATCGAAAAATCAATGGTTTCACTTTTTTGACGAAAAACTATTATGGATCTTACTAACCTTAATCGGGACAAAAAAAACAGAAGAAAAGCGCCACTTGACCTAAGCACCATGATCTATGGCAAGGTGCCGCCGCAGGCCAAGGACCTGGAGGAAGCCGTACTGGGCGCCATTATGCTGGAGAAAGGAGCTTTTGATACCGTGGTTGAAATCTTAAAACCGGAATGTTTTTATGTAGATGCACACCAGCGCATTTATAAGGCCATGCAAAGCCTGGCCAACAAAAGCCAGCCGATTGATATTTTAACGGTGGTGGAGGAATTGCGTTTCAAAGAAGAACTGGATGTTGTGGGCGGACCTTATTATGTGACCAAGTTGACCAATGCGGTTGTTTCTTCTGCCAATATTGAAGCCCACTCAAGGATCATTCTTCAAAAATTTATTCAGCGGGAACTGATACGCATCAGCGGTGAAATTATTTCGGATGCTTACGAAGACAGTACCGATGTTTTTGATTTGCTGGATGAGGCGGAAAGCAAAATGTTTGAGATCACCAACAATCACTTAAAAAATAATTACGAGTCCATTGACTCGGTGTTGGTGAAAACCATTCAGCGCATTGAAGACCTGCGCCACAAAAATGAAGATATTACCGGTGTACCCAGTGGCTTTCCTTCGCTGGATAAAGTAACCTACGGATGGCAAAGTACCGATCTGATTATTTTGGCTGCCCGTCCTTCCGTGGGTAAAACGGCTTTTGCACTGAACCTGGCCCGCAGTGCGGCTTACATCCAACCAAGCCAACCCCGGTGGCTTTGTTTTCTTTGGAGATGAGTGCCGGACAGTTGGTACAGCGTATTCTTTCTGCCGAAAGTGAGATATGGCTGGAAAAAATTTCCCGTGGTAAACTGGAAGAACATGAAATGAAACAGTTGTATGCAAAAGGTATTCAGCGCTTAGCACAGGCTCCCATTTTTATTGATGATACTGCAGCCCTGAATATTTTTGAATTGCGGGCCAAGTGCCGCCGGTTGAAAAATACAGGCAATATTGGTTTGATCATCATCGACTATTTGCAGTTGATGAGTGGTACAGGTGACCGGAACTGGCAACCGGGAACAGGAAATCAGCAACATTTCCCGTGATCTGAAAGGATTGGCCAAAGAATTACAGGTGCCTATCATTGCACTTTCGCAGTTAAGTCGTGAGGTGGAAAAAAGAAAAGAAGGAAATAAGATGCCGCAATTGAGTGACCTGCGGGAATCGGGTGCGATTGAGCAGGATGCCGATATGGTAATGTTCCTTTACCGGCCGGAATATTATGATATTACCCAATGAAATGGGTGAAAACAACCGGGGAGAAACGCATGTGCGGATAGCCAAGCACCGTAATGGTTCACTGGAAACCATTAAGCTGAGGGCTTTGCTGCATATTCAGAAGTTTGTGGAAGATGGCGGTGGCGATTTCGGTGCCGGGCTTGCCTTCGAACTTTAAGCCTGTTTCCGGCTTAGACAGTGGTGGCGGTGCCCGGATGTTCATTCAAACCGGGAGTAAGATGAATGACCTGCCGGATGATGAAGACCCGTTTTAGTTACTAACGTTTCTATTATACACCAAAGCTCTGTTTACGGAGCTTTTTTTATTTCTTCGCAGTATGGCTTTACCCTTTTTTTATGTTGAGAGCTTACAAGGGCCTTCTATTGTTTTAGATGAAGACACTTCAAAGCATGTGGTGCAGGTGCTGCGTATGCAAAAAGGAGAAAAGCTTTTGCTGACGGATGGTTTGGGAAAAAGGGCAGAAGCCGAAATCGTGGATGATAACCGTAAAAGGTGCGCCGTGAAAATTACTTCAACGGAGATGGAAGCTGAAAAACAGCATAGGGTTTCCATTGGCATTTCACTTATTAAAAATGCTTCGCGTTTTGAATGGTTCCTGGAAAAAGCTACTGAAATAGGTGTGAGGGAAATTATTCCCCTGATCTGCGAAAGAACAGAGAAAGAAAAATTCCGGCATGACAGGATGAAAAATATTGTGATAAGCGCCATGTTGCAATCGCAGCAGTGCTGGCTGCCGGTGTTGCATGAACCAACAGCATTTGAAAAAATTGTTTCGGCAAGCCAGCATCAGCAAAAATTCATTGCGCACTGTTTGCCGGAAAAAAAACAATCGCTCCCGCATTACGCACCGCTTATTACAAATTACGCTTCTCTTATCCTGATTGGCCCGGAAGGTGATTTTACTCCAGACGAAATTCAACTGGCCCTGCAAAACAGTTTCCAGCCGGTGGCCCTTGGCGAAACAAGGCTGAGAACGGAAACCGCAGGAATAGTGGCAGCAACGCTACTCTGTATAAAATAAATCAATGCGCTGAATCGGAGATGTTTTCCTGTGCCTCTTGTAAAACGGGCTCATTTAACCGCACCACTTTCTTTTTTGTTTTCTTGCGCATGGTCATGTTCAGCACTTCAACAATAAATGAAAATGCCATGCCGAAATAAATGTAATTTTTTAAGTGGAGTTGTTCAGCGCTTTCCGAATCCCATCCTTCTATTACAAGACTGAGCCCAATCATTACCAGGAAGGAAAGGGCCAGCATTTTAAGTGTGGGATGTTTATGAATAAAAGACGAAATCTTTGGACTGAATAAAAACATCACGATCATAGCAATGATCACCGCAGCGATCATGATCTCGACATGCTTGGCAGTGCCCCCTGCTGTGATGATGCTGTCAAACGAAAAAACCGTATCGATCAACATGATTTGTACGATAGCCTGGCCCAGCGATAAATAAGAAGATTTGGTGCCATAAGCTTCTTCCATATCTTCTCCTTCCAGTTTGCCGTGAATTTCTTTAACCGATTTATAGATCAGGAACAAACCGCCTGCCAGCATTACAAGACTTGCCAGGTCAAAACCTTTACCAAATAAAGTGAATAAATAATTCCCTTTTTGCGATAGCAGCCAGCTCAGGCCAAGTAATAAAATGCTCCGGAGGATGATGCCGCTGATCATCCATGCACGGCGGGCCTTTGACCTGTTTTCAGGCTTAAGCCTGTTAATAATGATGCTCACAAAAATGACATTGTCAATGCCCAAAACAACTTCCAGAATAACCAGGATAATAAAGCTGATAAGGCTTTCTGTCGTAAGCAGGTGTTCCATGTAAAAATAATTTAGTACAAGGCTTTACAAATTCTTTTTACAATAAACGGGCCTTCATAAATAAAACCGGTCCATACTTCAATAAGAGCTGCTCCTGCGCTGAATTTTTGCACCGCATCTGTTCCGGTAAAAATGCCGCCACTTCCAATCACGGGCAGGGTTCCGCCGGTTTTTTTGGAAATATATTCTACAATTTTTGTGGAGGGCTCCTGCAAAGGTTTGCCGCTTAAGCCGCCGGCCCCAATGGTTTGCAGTTCGTGGTGTGTCGTTTGCAGCTGTTCCCTGCTGATGGTGGTATTTGTTGCTACCAAACCATCCAGTTTAATTTCTTTGGCCAGGTCAATCACATCATCAATTTGCGGCCAGGTCAAATCGGGTGCTATTTTTAGTAGTATGGGTTTTTGTTGTGGAAAGGCCTGGTTTAATTGCTGCAGATGTGTGAGAATTTTTCTTAGCGAATCTTTTTCCTGCAATTCTCTAAGCCCCGGTGTGTTGGGCGAGCTTACATTCACCACAAAAAAATCCACATAAGGATGCAAGGCCCGGAAGCAAATTTCATAATCCTTCCAGGCATCTTCATTGGGGGTGGTTTTGTTTTTGCCAATATTGCCGCCAATGATAAGGGATGATGGTTGATGGTTGATAGAGGACAGTAGGTTTTTTCTGTCATCCGTCATCTGCCATCTGCCATCTTTTTCTCTCCATTTTTTTAACCGTTTTGCCACTACATCCACGCCATCATTATTAAAACCCATTCTGTTAATAAGCGCCTTGTCCTTTGGCAACCGGAATAATCTTGGTTTATCATTACCTGCTTGCGGACGGGGAGTAACAGTACCAATTTCTACAAAGCCAAAACCCAAAGCTTCCAGTTCTCTTAGATATTTGGCATTCTTGTCAAAGCCGGCGCCAAGCCCTACGGGGTTTTTAAAATTCAGGCCCAAAACGTTTTTGGATAAGGCTGCGTTCCGGTCGGTACATTGGTTTGCAATGATCTTTCTGATAAAGCCCACAGCACACAAGGCTTTCAACATATTCATTGAAAAATAATGAGCCGTTTCAGCCGGCAGAAAAAATAAAATACGGCGAAGAATTTTATACATCGGCGGCGAAGATAGTAATTGAAGATTTTTGTAAATTGGTTGTTGATGCAACTATTAATGGAATTCCGTAACTTTAAGTTCAATTCAAAATCATGCAGGAAGCATATATAGTAGCCGGTTACAGAACAGCCGTAGGTAAAGCCAAACGTGGCGGGTTTCGTTTTTACCGCCCCGATGATTTGGCGATCGACCTCATCAAAGGGCTTTTAAGCTCTGTGCCTCAATTGGATAAAAATTTGATTGATGATGTGATTGTAGGCAATGCCGTGCCCGAAGCGGAGCAAGGCTTACAGGTGGGACGCATCATTTCAGCACGGGCCATTGGTTACGATACGCCGGGCATGACGGTGAACCGTTATTGCGCTTCCGGACTGGAAACCATTGCCATTGCTACGGCAAAGATCCGCACCGGACTGGCTGATTGTATTATTGCCGGCGGTACCGAAAGTATGAGCATGGTTCCGACAGCCGGCTGGAAAACGGTTCCTTCCTATTCTATTGCTACCGACGAACCGGATTATTATTTAAGCATGGGTCTTACTGCTGAGGCAGTGGCTAAAGAATATAAAGTAAGCCGTGAAGACCAGGATGAGTTTTCTTACAACTCACACCAAAAAGCTTTAAAGGCCATTGAAAACGGGTATTTTAAAGAAGGTATCCTGCCTATGACGGTGGAAGAGGTGTACCTGGATGAAAAAGGAAAAAAGCAAAAAAAGAGCTTTGTAGTAGATACCGATGAGGGCCCACGGGCCGATACTTCCATAGAAGCCCTGGCTAAATTAAAACCTGCTTTTGCGGCAGGCGGTGTAGTTACGGCCGGTAATTCTTCACAAACCAGTGATGGTGCTGCCTTTGTTATTGTCATGAGTGAACGCCTGGTTAATCAATTAGGATTAAAACCTATTGGGCGTTTGGTGGCCTGTGCCTCTGCCGGTGTTCATCCCCGCATTATGGGCATTGGGCCGGTAGCCGCCATTCCTAAAGTGTTGAAGCAGGCCAATATGCACCTTGGCGATATTGATACCATTGAATTGAATGAGGCCTTTGCTTCTCAGTCCGTTGCCGTTATCAGGGAAGCGGGTCTTAATCCTGAAAGAGTAAATCCGAACGGTGGCGCCATTGCCCTGGGCCATCCTCTTGGTTGCACGGGAGCTAAATTAACCATACAGGTTTTAAATGATCTGAAAAGAACTCAAAAAAAATATGGTATGGTAACGGCTTGTGTGGGTGGCGGACAAGGCATTGCAGGTATTATTGAACGTATTTGATCCCTAACAATTATTAACATGAGCCGGCTTGGTTTTTTTAAAGCTTTATAAAAATTAAGTGTGAAGAACTTATAAGGAAGAAAATTGATATAAAAGCTCAGAATGGTTAAGTTTGATTACCACCTAAATTTTGGGCTATGGATACATCCACCACCTCTAAAATCTTGTATGTTGACGACGACAGCGATGACTGCTATTTCTTGAGCCTTTCCTTGTCGGAAGCAGGCGCGGCCGCTGATCTTGTTTGTGCAAGCAACGGAGAAGAGGCTATTAATTATTTAAATTCTCATCCCTCCGACCTGCCTTCCCTCATTGTCCTGGATTTAAATATGCCTAAATGGGACGGCCGTCAAACACTCAGCTATATTAAAAAGCAGCCTCATCTTTCAGTTATTCCGGTTGTTATTCTTGTCTACTTCGGAAAGTAAAACGGACCAGGAAGCTTGTGCCCGTCTGGGAGCCACTTCTTATTTTAAAAAGCCTTTTCACTTTGAAGGCTACAAAAAGATCATAAGTAGTTTTATGCTTCTTTTGGGAATTTCCTGAAAGGTGAAGATTTCGCAGCTTTGTTGCAATTGAGTATCTTGCTTGTTTTAAGGCTTATATTTTTTGCGTCAACAAAGAATCATACAAAAATTCATTGCGTTTGTACTGGTGGTGGTTTTTGCTATCAGCGTTACTCCCAAGCTTTATTTTCATGACGCAGTTGCCCATCACAAAGACGCTATCTCCTGTGACCAAATTGAACCTGGTTTTGATTGCGTTCACACGCAACCCTTCCATTGTCATTTTGACGATCTGGTAGTAACGGCGCCATTCGTTATTGAAAACGACCCGTTCTTCTTCCTTTCTTTTACTGATTATGCAGATAAGCAAAATGCTTATCGTACATCCTATTCTCAACCTTCCTTCTCTCACAAAACAAGCAGAGGTCCCCCGGCAGCGTAGCTTTTAATCGGTGCATTTTTATTACTTATTATTTCATCTTTTATCACTTGCATGAAAAAGCTATTTCTTTTTACAATTAGCGTATTGACTTTATTTTTTTCGTGGGGCCAGGGAAAACCCCAAACCCAACTTTCGGGAAAGGTTACCGATGCAAAAACGGGTGAACCTTTAGCCGGAGCTACTATCGTTTTATCCGATTCCAGAACAGGAACTACCTCGGATAGTTCGGGCTATTTTAGTTTAAAAAATATTCCGCTGGGACATACCGTTGTTGAAATATCCTATTCCGGGTATAAAACCCTGGTAGAACATTTGGATGTTACAGGAAAAGATTATCGTGATTTTGCATTAACCTCATCTATTATAATCAGCGAAGGCATAACGGTGACCGCGGTTGGGGGGGCTACCAGTATTCGAAAGGCGCCCATTCCTATTGCCAAAGTGAATAAGACAGAATTGCTTTCAACCGCTTCCACCAATATTATTGATGCCTTAACCCGTCAGCCGGGAGTGAGCCAATTATCCACAGGTCCGGCCATTTCCAAACCCATCATACGCGGATTGGGCTATAACCGCCTGGTGGTTATCAACGATGGCATAAGGCAGGAAGGCCAGCAATGGGGAGATGAACATGGAATTGAAATTGACGAGAACAGCGTGAGCCGTGTGGAGATTGTAAAGGGACCGGCTTCACTGATTTATGGCAGTGATGCCATGGCGGGAGTGATCAACATTATCACTACCATGCCGGCCCCTAATAATTCAATGAAAGGAAATATTTTATCAAGCTATGCAACCAATAATAAACAACGCTCCCTGTTTGGCAGTTTAGGTGGTAACCGTAATGGCTTTAACTGGAATGTATGGGGCGATTACAAGGCGGCCGCCGATTACCAGAACAAATATGATGGCAGGGTTTTTAATTCGAAATTCAATGAACATAATTTTGGAGGTTACGGAGGGTATAATGGTGCATGGGGCTTTACGCATTTTATTGTCAGCAGCTTTAACCAGAAGCTGGGTGTGGTGGAAGGTGAAAGGGCGGCGGATGGAAACTTTATAAAGCTCTTGCCGGGAGGAGTGGAGACCGTTCCCTCGCAAAGCGATTTCAATAGCACGGCTCCACAGATTCCTTACCAGGACGTTCAACATTTAAAATTTATCAGCGACAATAGTTTTAAAGCCGGCAGCGGAAGGATCTCTCTGAATTTGGGTTTGCAAAGAAACCAACGCAAAGAGTTTGGAAATGTCGATGACCCTTTGGAAAAAAGTTTACACTTTGATTTAAAAACATTCAACTACAGCACCGCCTATCATTTCGATGACAAAAATGGCTGGAATATTTCTGCCGGAGTAAGTGGTATGGCGCAGGGCAATCGAAACAGGGGCGTAGAAGTATTGATTCCCGAATACGATTTATTTGACATTGGCGGGTTTGTGTATTCTCAAAAAACAATTGGAAAATCTACCGTGAGCGGTGGCATTCGTTATGATAACCGCTCTTTGAGCACTAAAGAGCTGGACGAAGCCGGCAGTGTAAAGTTTGACGCTATCAAACGTAATTTTTCAAATATTTCGGGAAGTGCAGGAGTAAGTTACGCCGCAAAAGAAAATGTTTTGTTGAAGCTTAATGTAGCCAGGGGCTTTCGTGCGCCCAGTGTTCCCGAACTGGCTTCCAATGGCACGCATGAAGGAACCAACCGCTATGAATATGGAAATCAAAACCTGAATTCAGAAACATCCTGGCAGGGCGATTTGGGAATAGAGTTGAATTCAGATCACATACTGTTTACGGCCAATGCCTTTTATAACAGTATCAACAATTTTATTTTTTACAGCAAGCTTGCCGGTTTTAACGGTAGCGATTCGTTGGTGAATGTGGGTGGAGAACTGATTCCTGCTTTTCAATTTGGCCAGAGGGATGCCAATCTGTATGGCGGTGAAGTTTCAATCGATATTCATCCGCATCCTCTTGATTGGCTGCATTGGGAAAACACCTTGTCGTATGTAAGAGGGAAAGTTTGTCAGCCCTGTGGAAGGCACCAAAAATGTTCCCTTCATACCGGCAACTAAATGGACAAGCGAATTGAGAGGTGAGTTTTTAAAGAATGGAAAGACGGTGAAAAATCTTTCTGTTCATTTTGAAGCGGACCACAGCTTTGACCAGAAAAACCCGTTTACTGCGTATGGTACGGAAACCGCGACAGCCGGCTATACCTTACTTAATACAAGTATTAGCGCAGATATTGTGCTGAAGAACAAAACTTTGTTCAGTGTGTATTTGCTGGGTAATAACCTGGCTGATGTGGCGTATCAAAGCCATCTTAGCCGGTTGAAATATGCGGCTATCAATGAGGTTACAGGCAGACAGGGTGTTTTTAATACAGGAAGAAATTTTATGATAAAGCTTAATATCCCGCTAACATTTTAAATAGCCTATTGATATAGAACAGAGGAACAAGAAATGCAGAATGATTGAAATAAATGTTACAGCAATCTTTATTGTTTTGAACGGTTCACCAGTTTTACTGGTGAACTATCTATTTCTTTGTTTGTCTGTTCTATAATTTATGAAGCAGCAGGAATTGACGCCGGGGTATTTTTTCTTTCCCCGATTTGCTGGCGCCACATAGCATAGTACAACCCTTTTTCTGATAGCAGTTCTTCATGTGTACCGGTTTCAATTACCACGCCTTTTTCCAGTACATAAATTCTATCGGCATGCATAATCGTTGATAATCTATGTGCAATTAAGATAGTGATCTGTTCATTTGATGAAGACACATTGCGAATGGTTTTGCTGATCTCTTCTTCTGTTAAAGAATCCAAGTGCTGATGTCGCTTCATCAAAGATCAGGAGGTTGGGTTTGCGCAACAAGGCTCTTGCAATACTCAAACGCTGTTTTTCACCTCCCGACAGTTTTAAGCCGCCCTCACCAATCATGGTGTCAATTCCTTTTTCTGCACGCATCAGTAAGTTTTGACACGAGGCTTTCCTCAGAGCATCTAAAAGGTCTTCTTCTGTTGCAGCAGGGTTAACGAACATTAAATTTTCCTTGATCGTTCCGCTGAATAATTGCGTATCCTGGGTAACAAAACCAATTTGATTTCTCAGGTCATCAAAATGAATATTGTTCTCATCAAGCCCGTTGTAAAAAATATTTCCTTGTTGGGGACGATACAGCCCCACCAGTAATTTCATTAAGGTGGACTTGCCGGAACCCGAAGGGCCAACAAAGGCAATGGTTTCTCCTTTTTGTGTATGAAAGCTAATGCCGTCAATAGCCTTGTGCATGGCTGTTTGATGTTTGAAACTTACATGCCTGAACTCCAGTTTCACGATAGGCCCCAGATGTTTTGGATGAAGGGGATGTGCTTCTGATTTTTTGCTCATCAGGGTTTGGAAATTATTCAAAGAAGCTTCCGCTTCACGATAGCTGAGAATGATATTGCCAATATCCTGCAAGGGTCCGAAAATGAAGAAAGAATAGATCTGCATGGTTACCAACTGACCCGCATTCATTTCATCTTTAAAGATGAACCACATCAGCATGAACAAAATAATTTGCCGCAGTGTATTTACAAAGGTGCCTTGCACAAATCCAATGCTCCGGATGCGTTTTACCTTGGTCAGTTCAAGTCCAAGTATTTTGTACGTGTTCTTGTTCAACCGTTCCACTTCCTGGTTGGTAAGTCCCAGGCTTTTTACCAATTCTATATTCCTTAACGATTCGGTGGTTGTACCTGCCAGAGAAGTGGTTTGCGCTACTATGGTTTTTTGAATGGTCTTTACTTTTTTACTTAATAGGTTGGAGATGATCATCAAAATGGCTATGCCTCCAAAATAAACGACAGGCAAATAAGAAGAGATGCTGGCTGCAAAAACAGCTACAATGACAATGCCCACCAATACCGTAAAAAGGATATTTACAAAATTATTGATGAATTTTTCTGTATCGGTTCTTACTTTTTGCAAAACGCTTAAGGTTTCACCGCTTCGCTGGTCTTCAAACTCCTGGTAAGGAAGTTTCATGGCATGCTGCAAGCCATCGGTAAATACTTTGGCGCCAAATTTTTGTACAATTACATTTAAAAAATAATCCTGTAAGTTTTTGGCAATCCGGCTTATCATGGCCACGCAAATAGAGCCCAGCAAGAGATAAACTACACCGGGATTCGTCCAGGAAAACGTCCAGAAGAACTGGTCCTGGCTCATCTTGTTGCCGTTTTCCGAAGATTTGCTGAAGTCATTGGCAAGGTTTACAAGTCTGCCAAAAATGATCGGGTCAATGAGTGAGAATCCAATGTTTAATGCCGCCAGTAGCAAGATCAAAGCGACCAACAATTTATAAGGTTTAAGATATTGTATTAAAATTTTCATGATCGTAGCTTGTTCTAAATTTTCTTTTCGTATTGTTTAATGCTCCAGCTTTTTCCTGTAATCACCTGCAGCCATTTTTGGTAAAAAGGCAAGGCTTCATAAGAACTCTTGTGTTTTTGAATAGCGGCTGCATCTACGGTGTGCAGTAATTTGATCAGGTTCGGAATGCTTTCTTCTTCGTTCTTTTTAAAGAACAATCGCAGCAAATGACGAAATTCTTTAAGGCTTCCGTAATGATGGATATATTCCTCTGTGGTTTTTACTTCTCCTGCTTTTTGAAAACAATAACTAAAAGCAAACGACTCAACAACCGGCCTTGAAAATTGTTTATAGATAACATCATTTAACTCCAATGCATCATCTATAACATCTTTATGCTGGCTGCTTATTCCTATGCTGTTGGTGTTCCAGATCTTAATTCCTTTTAAAGAAAGTTTATTGCCATTTTGTTGAACGCTATCTGTAGCAAGAAATTTAGTTAGCCTGGTAAGTTCGTTATCGGTGCTGTCATTTATCAACCCTTTATGGGACTGCAAAAAAAACCTTCCTTTTTCAATTTCAGAAAAAAGATTTTCCAAAGGTTGTTTTATATACGTGTTCGTATCCAGATAAAGAAGGTTGCCGTTTGTGTGAGCAAATACTTCTGAAATGATTTCCAGTTTTACACGTTCAGCGCAATTAAGCGGTCCGCGCCACTCCTTTAATTGGGTTTGGGAGATCTCTTTTATTTCAAAATGATGAAAAAAAGGAATAAAAGCCTCAAAAAAAGCGGGCTGATCGGTGTAAACATACACCTTGGTACTAGCCGAAGGATTTAAATTATACACTTCCAGGTGCTTCAATAAAGCATACCGGCAGGCATTTACCTTATCAGTGCTTTGCGATGCTTCCAAAACCAAAACGTTCGCCATACCGATAAAGTTAAGCATAGATTAGTCGTCAATATATGTGTCCGCCATTTTCGTTTCTCCCTGGGAGAGCTGGTAAAAAAACTTAGGCTGAACAATGTATGCTTTTACAATATTATTGGTGGCGGCATGGGCCAGCAGGTTATCGGCTATATAAGTAATTGGTTCCTGCAGATCGCTTTAATTTTTTAGCACCCGACAAGGATACGGCATAAGCATGTGTCTGGTCGTGATAACCGGCAGCACAAATATTTTCTGAAATTTTCTTGGGGTATAAATTTTTGATGGTTTCGTAGGAGAACTTATGTCTTCCAAAAAAACGCTGAACAAAATAAGTAGCTTTTTTTAAAGCAAAGATTTTTGGATGTTCGTGCCTTGCATAACCAAAATAGGCCAGTTCCCAATCTTGCGGTAGCTGATGAAGAGCATGAGATAATTGCCCGGTCTGGTCTTTAGCAACGACAACATCGTCTTCTAAGATCAAGGCTTTTTTATAGCCCTTTTGAATCATGTCTTCGTAAACGTTTCTATGGCTCCAGGAGCACCCGATCATGCCCGGCACCATTGGTTTGGTATACCGATGGCGTTGAATGGCCAGCGTCTCGTTATAAATATCCTCTTTTTTTCAGGTCTTCTATGTCAAACTCCTGCTTGTCTACACCAAAAAACAATTCGTATGTAAGCCCTTTTAGTTCTTTGTGAATATGTTCATGCCTTTCTGTTGCACGTTTGAGTGTAATAACATAAATCTTATCAAAAAAGTTATTTAGCGTTTCAAAAAACAACTGCAAATCATTCATAATTACTCTTGCTACTATTTCGTTCTTCAAATTTTATTTCACCCCGCCCAACCTTCCCGGTCAAGGCTTCTGTATTGTATGGCTTCTGCCAGGTGTTCTGCTTTTATATCGCTGCTTTGCGCCAGGTCGGCAATCGTTCTGGACACTTTTAAGATACGGTCATAAGCCCTTGCGGAAAGATTTAGTTTTTCCATGGCCGCTTTCAACAGGTTCTGCCCCACTGTATTGATCACACAAATCTCTTTTAGCATTTTGCTGCTCATTTGTGCATTGCAATAAATGCCATCATACGTTTTGTAGCGTTCTTCCTGTATCTCTCTTGCTTTGATGACTCTTTCACGGATAGAGGAAGAAGCTTCCTGTGTTTTCATGGCTGATAATTCACTAAAGGCAACTGGTGTCACTTCCACATGCAGGTCAATCCTGTCCAGTAAAGGCCCTGAAATTTTATTGAGGTATTTCTGCACGGTACCCGGCGGACAGGTGCATTCCCTGTCAGGATGGTTATAAAAACCACAAGGGCAGGGATTCATGGAGGCAATCAGCATAAAGCTGGCGGGAAAATCCACCGCTACCTTGGCCCTTGAAATGGTGACTCTTCTTTCTTCCATGGGCTGGCGCATTACTTCCAGCACCGTTCTTTTAAATTCGGGCAATTCATCTAAAAACAAAACGCCGTTATGGGCCAGTGAAATTTCACCGGGTTGCGGAATGCCGCCGCCACCTACTAGCGCCACATCACTAATGGTATGATGCGGACTTCGAAACGGCCTTTTGGAAACCAGGGTAGAATTTTCAGGAAGCTTGCCTGCAACGGAATGGATCTTGGTTGTCTCTAATGCTTCGTGCAAGCTAAGCGGAGGAAGAATGGTTGGCAACCGCTTGGCCAGCATGGTTTTTCCGGCTCCCGGCGGACCGATCAAAATAGCATTATGTCCGCCTGCCGCTGCAATTTCCAAAGCCCGTTTAATATTTTCCTGGCCTTTTACATCGGCAAAATCAATTTCAAAATCAGATTGTGCGTGGAAGAACTCCTCTCTTGTGTTAATAACAACAGGCTGCAGGCTTTTTTCGCCACTTTCAAAAAAATCAATCACTTCTTTAATATGTGTTACCCCATACACGTTCAGGTTGTTGACCATTCCGGCTTCTTTGGCGTTTACGGCGGGCACAAACAATCCCTTGAATTTTTCTTTGCGGGCTTGTATGGCAATGGGCAGGGCGCCTTTGATAGGACGGATCTGGCCATCCAAACTCAGCTCACCCATAATGATGTATTGTTCCAGGGCCTCATGGTTCTCAATTTTTCCTGAAGCCGCCAAAATGCCAATGGCAATGGAAAGATCGAAAGCCGTTCCGCTTTTTTTTATGTCCGCCGGCGCCAGGTTTACAACAATTCTTGTCCGCGGCATGGCATGCCCCAATGATTTAATAGTGCTCTCCACTCTTTGAAAACTTTCTTTCACCGCATTGTCCGGCAACCCCACCAACATAAAGCCTACGTTGGTTTCCATCCAATTCACCTCAACAGTGATGGTAATGGCTTCCACGCCATAAACGGCACTTCCAAAAGTTTTCACCAACATAATTAAGTGAAGATGTAAAAAAAAATCGAAGCCGTCAAAGTATTGTTGAGAATGGCGTAAGGTTGGGGTTAAAATTGGTTTTAAAGCCAATCCGGCGCTGTCAACCCCGGTTGCTTTCCAATGGAACTGTCTTTGCGGCAAAACTTTTGCATGATTATAGAAAAACAAGCTCATGAAACGATATTCAACATTATGGCTTTGTATGATAGCGCTGGCAATGACAGTAAGTTCCTGCGAAGTAATTGGCGGAATCTTTAAAGCAGGTTTTTGGACGGCAATTATTTTGATTGTTTTGGTGGTTGGTTTAATCCTGTGGTTGGTGAGCAGAAGCCGCCGGTGATTTCTCCTGATCAGATGTGAGTGAATTAAGCGGGACATTAAAACCTTTCAATAAAAAGTCTTCAAACAGAAGACTTTTTCTTTTGGAGGAACCTTATCAGCAGCAATTGCAGGTCAAACTTATTTCCTAACTTCCCTTGTGCTTCACCGTTCAACAATACAGCTACTGCGGTTTCACTTCTCTTTTTTTTATTGCCGGTTTTTCTTTTTGCGCTAAGTCAGTTGCCCCATATCAACTGGTCAAAAGCTATTTTTATTTTTTTTATCCTGCATTTGCTGGTATATCCTTCCAGCAATGGGTATAATTCCTACATGGATAGGGATGAAACTCCCATCGGTGGTTTGCCGGCGCCTTTGCAACCTACACGGCAGTTATTTTATGTTTCTGTAATAATGGATGTTATAGCTGTGATAGCGTCGCTGTTGATTTCAAGCATTTTTGCTGTGGGTATTTTGCTCTACATTCTGGCTTCACGGGCTTACAGCTACAGGGGCATCCGGTTAAAAAAGTTTCCTGTCCTTGGTTTTCTGACAGTCTTTGTTTTCCAGGGAGCCCTGATCTTTTTTATCACCTATCACGGGGCCGGTTATAATAATACATGGCATGTGCCTCTTTTGCCTTGCGTTATTTCCAGCTTACTGATTGGCGCTTTGTATCCTTTAACACAGGTTTATCAGCACGAAGAAGATAAAAAAGATGGCGTGATCACTATAAGCTATCTGCTTGGCAAAAGGGGAACTTTTATTTTAAGCATGACCTTTTTTCTATTAGCTACCATGCTGATGTATGTTTTATTTAACCAAAAAGAACAATTGAAATTTTTCTATTTGTTTCTTTTGGTCTTACTCCCGGTGGTATTGTTTTTTCTGTACTGGATGAAGAAGGTTTGGCAGGTTCAGGAAGAGGCGAATTTTAAAAACAGTTTGCGGATGAATGCGCTTTCCACTCTTTGCACTACAGTATTTTTTGTCATCATCATTGTTTTAAAGCGTTGAGTAAAATTGTTTCCATAGGCACAGCAGTTCCGGCGTATTGCCATCGGCAAATGGACATCTTACTCTTTATGCAACAGGTTTTTGCAGCTAGTGAAGCGGATAAGCGAAAGATGCGTTTTTTATACCAGCAAAGCGGTATTCAGCAACGCTATTCTGTACTTGCTGATTACAGTAAAAAAATTCATGAATGGAAGTTCTATCCGCAATCGGAGAATCTGGAACCCTTTCCTTCTTTGGAGCAGCGAATGACGGTATATAACAAGCAAGCTCCTTTGCTGTCTGTTGATGCCATTCGTGATTGTCTGAATCATACGCATCATCCCCAAAATATCACGCATTTAATAACGGTAAGTTGTACAGGCATGAGTGCGCCGGGGTTGGACCTGCAGGTGATGGAGCTGATGGATTTTCAAAAAAATATTTTCCGGACATCGGTGAATTTTATGGGTTGCTATGCAGCCATTCATGCGCTAAAAATTGCTGATGTTATTTGCAAGGCGGACAGAGATGCCAGGGTTTTGATTGTTTGCACCGAATTGTGCACCCTTCATTTTCAAAGAGAAAGCTCGATGGACAATATTACTTCTTCCTTATTGTTTGGCGATGGTTCCGGTGCTGTATTGGTTGTTGCGGATGAGCATGAAGCAGAAGGCCTGCATCTCACCGGCTTTTACAGCGAAGTGATTCCAAAAGGGAAAAGAGATATGGCCTGGGAACTTTCCTCTCAGGGTTTTTTAATGACCTTGAGCGGATATGTGCCGGAGTTGATAGAAGAGGATTTTAACAGCATACTTACAAAAGCATTGGCTAAAGAAAATTGTACTGTAGATGATGTTTCCGATTGGTGTATTCATCCGGGCGGCAAAAGAATACTGCAGGCCATACACAAAAGCCTTGGATTTACAAACGGACAATTAACCCATTCCTACAATGTTTTAAAAGATTTTGGCAACCTGTCTTCGGCCACTATTTTATTTGTGTTGAAAAAAATACTGCAGGAGAAAAAAGAAATAAAGAAATTAGTGGGAGCAGCTTTTGGGCCCGGGTTAACGGTAGAAACCTTTACTGCACATTCTTAATGTATTCATTCAGGCAACGTTCAACGCATAAAGAACTAATAGATGGTTGCGCTATTCCTTTTGCTGACATCAAAAGAAATATGCAGGAGCTTGATTTTATCAATCAGAAATTAGGCGGACATGCCATTACCTTGCAGGGAGTAAAACAATTAGTAGATAATTTAAAAAGCACGACTGAAGCTTTATATATTGTAGAAATAGGCTGTGGGGGAGGCGATAATTTAAGGGCAATAAAAAAATGGGCGGAGGAACACAACTTAAAGGTTTTATTAAAAGGGATAGACATCAATGCCGAATGCATAGCTTATGCGGAGGGTTTGCCGGGCAATAGAGGGATTCAGTTTATTTGCTCCGATTATAAGGCGGTTGAATTCAGCGGCACTCCGGATGTGGTTTTTTCTTCTCTTTTCTGTCATCATTTTACTAATGAAGAATTGATCAGGATGCTGCACTGGATGAAAGCAAATAGCAGGCTTGGTTTTTTTATTAATGATCTTCACCGTCATCCCGTGGCATATTATTCCATTAAATTACTCACACAGCTTTTTTCTAAAAGTTACCTGGTAAAAAATGATGCGCCGCTTTCTGTAAAAAGAGGATTTATCAAAAAGGAATGGCGGCAACTTTTTGCAGCAGCGGGTATTTCTAATTTTCAATGTCAATGGAAATGGGCTTTCCGCTGGCTAATCATTTCTGAAAACCATGCAACTGCAAAAGCAATATGATATAGCCATTGTAGGAGGCGGCCTGGCCGGTTTGGCCTGTGCTATTCAATTGGCTAAAAGCGGGCATTCTGTCATCTTGTTTGAAAAAGAAAGTTATCCCTTTCACAAAGTGTGCGGAGAATATGTGAGCCTGGAGAGCTGGAATTTTTTAAAGCAATTGGGTCTGCCGCTTGAAGAGTTGAAGCTGCCTGTCATTGATACGCTTTTTCTTACAGCGCCCAATGGAAAATCGTTTACTGCAAAGTTACCCTTGGGAGGATTTGGCATCAGCCGGTACCAGTTAGATCATCAGTTAGCGCTGCTCGCCAGGGAAGGCGGTGTTGATATTTTAGAAGAAACAAAAGTGGATGAAGTGAGTCTTTGATGAACAATTTGCCATCAGGTTCACATCCCGAAGAACAGATCAGAATAGTATAACAGCTAAGGTTTGTTGTGCGGCTTTTGGCAAGCGTAGCAATTTGGATATGAAATGGAAGAGAGCCTTTTTGAATCACCAGGATAAAAAACTGGACAATTATATTGGGGTAAAATATCATGTGCAAACGAAGTGGCAGGCGAACGTTATTGGTCTTCACAATTTTAAAAATGGTTATTGCGGTATTTCTAAAATTGAAGAGGATAAATATTGTTTGTGCTACATGACAAAATCTGAAAATCTGAAAAACTGCAGTAATGATATAAGGCGGTTGGAAGAAAAAGTATTGGGCCAGAATCCACACTTAAAAAAGATTTTTTCAGAAAGCAAAATAGTGACAGGCTTTCCAGTCACTATTTCGCAGATCAATTTTCATAAAAAAGAGCAGGTAGAAGATCATGTTTTGATGTTAGGCGATGCTGCTGGCATGATCACACCCTTATGTGGGAACGGGATGAGCATTGCGCTGCATACGGCCAAAATCAGCTCTCAGCTGATCCATCAATTTTTAACAGGAAAGATGGAACGGGAGCACATGGAAGAACAATATAAACAGCAATGGCAACATAACTTTGCACAGCGGTTACAAACAGGCCGGATGCTGCAAAATTTTTTTGGCAATAGCGGGCTTAGTAATTTTTTTGTGAGCTTATTTAAAGCAGCGCCTTTTTTGGCAAAGCCTGTGATAAGAATGACACATGGGAAACCATTTTAAACAGAACCTTTGTATTCTTAAACGAAGAAAAATAGTATGGCACAGCAGAAGAAAACGGTAGTATTGGGAGCTTCAGACAATCCGGCACGCTACAGTTATTTAGCAGTTCGTAAACTGGCAGCGCACAACCACCCGGTAATTGCGGTAGGAAAGAGAACAGGAAAAGTAGGTGATGTGGTGATTCAAAAAGATCATGTGATGGAGGGAGGAGTAGATACGGTTACGTTGTATCTTAATCCAAAAAACCAGGTTGAGTATTACGATTATATTTTAAATCTTCAACCCAAACGAATTATTTTCAATCCCGGTACAGAGAACGAAGATCTGATTCAAAAAGCAAAGGATAACAATATCGAACCCTTTATCGGATGTACGCTGGTGATGCTGAGCACAGGTCAATACTAACGTTATTGTACCATCGTAGTTTTACTAGTAATTTTGAGTGAATACACTTATTTTTTTGAATTATTTTTTATGCACCTTTGAAAAGATATCTTTTTTTGCAAATTTGCAGGAGAAGTCCAAAATCCATTGAAAGAATAGCAGCTCATCCCTGCTAAAAAGTTGTAAAAAACTTTTAAAAACCGTCCAATGAAAATCCTTAAAACCAGCGCTTTCTGCGTTCTATTTTGCGTATGCTATTTTATCTCCTCAGCGCAAGCCGGAATTCCTTTAAACGAGCCTAATAACAATAAGCCTCATCTTTTTTCTGACATGCCGCAAAAAATAAAATTGCGGATCTCCAATCTTGAAGATTTATTGGACTTGCCTGTAGGTGCATCTGTCAAAACCTTTATTGCAGATGAATTTAATTTTCACGGTACAGTTGTTTCCAGGTCAGATGATGCAAATGCAACAGTGAAAAGCGTTGTGATCAATTCTACCAACAAAAAAGGCGCTACCCTCACTTTCACAAAAACCATTCAGCCAGACGGCACGGTTGAGTATTTAGGACGTATTATGGGTTTCAAGAATGGCGATGCTTTTGAAATTGTGAAAGAAAATGATCACTACGTTTTGCAAAAGAAAATTCTAAGTGAATTGATGACTGAATAGAACCTATCGTTAGTACATTATCTCATCCCATCCAATCCACATCAATGAAAAACCTTTACCAATTCTTACTTGCTTTTGTGCTGTGTACATCGTTCAGCACTTTCGCTCAGGTTCCTCTTTACAATAGTCATCCTTCTATTACAGCTACTACAGCTACTATTTATCTTGATTTTGACGGACAATATGTGCAGGGCACAAGCTGGAATGTAAGCGGCCCGTTAGCCTGCGCTCCGTCTAATATGAATGCTGACCAGATAACACAAATATTTAAAAGAGTTGCGGAAGATTACAGGCCCTTTGATGTGAACATAACGACCGATTCAACAAGATACTGGGCGGCACCTGCCAAAAAAAGAATGCGTGTTATTTTAACCATGAGTTCCGGCTGGTATGGTCCTGCCGGCGGCGTGTCTTACATGAATTCTTTTACCTGGGGAGACAATACTCCTGCCTTTGTGTTTACCGACCAGCTTCAATATAATGCTAAGTACATAGCAGAGGCCGCGTCGCATGAAGCCGGCCATACCCTGGGTTTGCGTCACCAATCCTATTACGATGCTAATTGTTCAAACAAACAGGAATATAATGCAGGTGTGGGAGCCGGCGAAACTGGCTGGGCCCCTATTATGGGTGTAGGTTATTATAGAAATTTTACGCTTTGGAACAATGGGGCTAATCCGTATGGTTGCACCAACTATCAAAATGACCTGGACGTTATAACAACGTACAATGGATTTGGCTACCGGAAGGATGATTATGGCAGTAGTTTCACAGGTAATAATGTGGCTAAAGCTAATTTTACCAATAACCGGTTTTCGGTTAACGGAATTATTGAGACCAATACGGATGTTGATGTAATTAAATTTTCTATTCCCAGCTTTGGAAGGTTTCGGCTGGAGGCGGTGCCTTATAATTTGGGCGATGGTTACACGGGCGCCAATCTGGACATGCAGGTTGACCTGATGACCAATGCCTCTACAGTGATTCGTTCCTACAATCCCGAGAATACACTTAAATCTACTATCGACACTATGCTGGGTGCTGGTAATTATTTCTTACGTGTGCAGGGCGCCGGCAATGCCTATACATCAGGATATGCAAGTCTTGGTTCTTACACTCTGGAAGCCAGTTTTGGTGCAGGCGTTATCTTGCCTGTGCATAAGCTAGAGCTGCATGGTAGAAATGAAGGAAGCAGGCACCAGTTAGACTGGGGTCTTGAAGCAGACGAAGCCATTGTAAAGCAAACCCTCGAGGTTTCTTCAAATGGAAGAAGTTACCAGCCAGCTGCGCAATTGGGCACCAGTGCAAGATCGTACAGTTATGCTCAGGGTAGTGGTTCTCTTTCTTACTATCGTTTAAACGTTGAATTGGCTGATGGTAAGCAATACTATTCTAATGTAATTGCCCTGTCTAATGCAACACGAACAAAACCATCCCTGACCGAGAACCTGGTGAAAAGTTCAATTGTTGTAAACAGCCCGGCTTTATTTGATTATCAAATTGTAGATTATAATGGGAGATCCATTTCTACAGGAAAATTAGTTCAGGGTGCAAACCGCATTTCTGCCTCTATGAACAGCGGTATGTACATCATTCAATTTAGCAATGGTAGTGAACAGTACGCTGAAAAATTCATGAAACAATAACGCATACCATAATCCGTGCCCTTGGTAACTCAGAGGTTTTTCCGTAACTTGGAAAAACCTCTTTTTTTATGAAATGGAGAAAATTCAATGGAGAAACCATTAGCCTGCCTATTTACGATGCTGTTGAAGGTGTGATCCGGAGAGAAGCAGCAGCAGGCTACCGCCTTAAAGTTTGCATTGGTACCGACTCGCAGGTAAAGGGCCAGGAAACAGAATTTGCCACCGTAATTGTGTTTTTGAGGGAAGGGCATGGAGGCTTTATGTTTATTCATAACGAGAAAACCCGCCAACAATTTTCCATCAAAGAACGAATGCTGGTTGAAGTGGCCAAGAGTATAGAGATTGCATACGAATTGTGCAATCTTTTTACTTTATATGAGGTGGATATGGAAGTTCATGCCGATATTAATACCAATCCGCACTTTAAAAGCAACGACGCATTAAAAGAAGCGATGGGGTACATTCTGGGAATGGGTTTTGCGTTTAAGGCCAAGCCTGAAGCGTTTGCCAGTAGCAGTTGTGCAAATAAAGTAGTGAACTAATCAGCCTTTCCTCTTCTTTCTTCTTACAAGGTCTGTTATCAACAGTCCCAGGAAAACTATTCCGCCGATTATAGGAAAAATCAATCTTTTCTTTTGCTTTAGGCGCTCTTTTTCGATGGCGTTTCCATCATTGCTTAAAGCCGCTCTTACCGGTTGTCTGTTCCTTGTAAATACTGTCCTGGCTTTTTTGAAAGCTATCCTGCCATGCCTTTAACGATTGATTTTTTGAATCAATAGCACTGCTTAAGGAATCTAATTTTTGGGAATTGATTTGAGAAAAGCCCTTAAGAGAAACTGTTATAGCCACTACAATTAAAAGCCGAAACATAAAGCTCTTAATTGCGGGAAAGACCGGAGTTGAATTTTGCAGGCGCACTTTCCAACGCTCCCATGCTTTTTTCCTTTTTTTCAGGCGCAAGGGATTCGGCTCTTTTGGTGTAAAGCTGGTCCAGTTTTTTTGAATCTCTTTCAGCAAAAGAAAAAGCAATCAAAACCAGTATAAACAGCACTACAACAATGTTTCGCTCTATAACCGCTCTTTTCATAAATACGTATAAAAACCGCTACAATATATTACAGAAAACTTATACTTTCCTAATATGAGCCTCAAAAGAAGTATTCAGGCCGCTTACAAAGTTTAAAATTTGTTTGGCGCCTGTTCTTTTAACGGCGGATGTTACAAAATGCGGAGGCACATCTTCCCATGTTTTGAGTAATTCGTTTAAAAAATCATTGACATTGCCGGCTGCTTCCCGCTGGGTGCTTTTATCGGCCTTGGTAAATACAAGGGCAAAGGGGATCTGCCATTCCCCTAACTGGTTGATAAACTCCAGGTCAATTTTTTGAGGCTTTAAGCGGCTGTCAATTAAAACAAACAGGTTGACAAGATTTTCCCTTTTACGGATATAACCCTCTATCATCTTTTGCCAGCTGGTGCGCTGTTTTATAGAACGTTTTGCATAACCATAACCCGGAAGGTCAACCAGGTACCACTCTTTTTTATCGCCGGAGCTAACAATAAAATGATTGATCATTTGGGTTTTGCCCGGTGAAGACGATACCTTGGCTAAATCTTTTTTATTGGTAAGCATGTTGATAAGCGATGACTTTCCAACATTGCTGCGGCCAATAAAGGCATATTCAGCTCTGTCAGGTTTGGGGCATTTGTCAACCGAAGGACTGCTGATCAAATAATTGGCATGAGTGATCTCCATAGTGCAAAATAAAGCATTCGTAAGATGTGAGGCGATAAAGGTGAGCCAAAGACGTTAATCGTCTCCTTTAACTTTCATCCAGGCAGAAGATCACCCGGCATACAGCAAAAAAATCGCCGGCCTTTTGTGCAATTGGGGCAGGTCATTTTTCCACTGTTGTGCCGTTTTGGTTTGAACCATTTCAGATGGGGCAGTCAGATCAACGGCTACACAAATTTTTGTTTGGGGGTGACAGGTCTTTACCAGCGCTTCCAGCAATTGATTGTTCCGGTAAGGGGTTTCAATAAAGATTTGCGTACTGGATTTCTGTTTGGATTCCGCCTCCAGCGCTTTAATGGTCTTGATCCTTTCAGGCGATTCTATGGGTAAATAGCCTACAAACTGAAATTGCTGGCCATTCATTCCGCTGGCCATAAGTGCCAGTAAGATAGAGTTGGGGCCTACCAGTGGTTTTACAAGGGCGTTCATTTGTTGGGCTATATACACCAGTTGCTGACCGGGATCAGCAACGCCGGGGCAACCGGCCTCACTTATAATGCCAATCGTTTTTTCTTCCTTTATTTTTTGCCGGAACGAGGTCAGCTACTTCATCCGTAACCTCTTTCATATTGTACCATTCGTATTCATCAATCACCATTTCCTTCCAAAGCAATTTTACATAGCGCCTGGCGGTGCGTTCGTTTTCTACAAAAAATACCCTGCAGTTTTTTATAGCATCCAAAAGGTAAGAAGGCAGGCAGGCGGTTTCGCCTTCGGCCAAAACAGTGGGAATAAGATAAACGGTTGCCGGCATTACTGGTTTTTTATTCTGTGCAAACTTAAGGTGGCGGCCACTACCGCATAAGCCGGTGCCAGCACCCATCCAATAAAAATAAAACCGTGCATAAGGTAAAAGATCAGTCCATTGCCTATGGCCAGGCCTTTATGACGACTGATAAAATCAATACTGGCAGAAGGCGACATTTTATTGCGTTCGCAGCTGTAGTCCATCATTGAAAAACCATAATAATAGCATTCCACAAACAGGGCTATTAAAGGGGTGATCCAACCGGCTACGGGAAACAGCGATAAAATGATTAGTGAAACGGCATATACGCTTTGCCATACCGTATTGCGTAAAGCCAGTTTAATGCCCCGCCAGGCATCTTTTGCAAGTTGTGAAAAGCTGAAAGGAAAGTCCCTGCCTTCGATGATGCTGGAGGTTTTTTCACTTAAATAGGCAAAAACCGGGGAGCCGATTATGAGAAACAAATATTTAAAAAGAGAAAAATAAAAGAATACCAATATCAGCCGCAGCATCAGGCCGGCCATCAAAAATAAAAAACTCAAAAAGGCGTTGCGTTGCTGCTGAAGCCAGGTTTCCAATCCAATTCTTTTGCTAAGCCATGTTACGGCACTGTCGGATGAATTCCAGAAAAAGTACATGCCCACAAGAAATAAAATGGTATATACAATGCCGGGGATAATGATCCATTTCCATAGGTTGTGCCTGCGAATGAAACGATGCGCATCAAAATAGGATTGTATGGCTATGACGATTTCTTTTAGCAAAAAGAAAATTTTGAGCGGTAAATATAAACGTCAATCTCCAATCGGCAATCAGGGATGAAGCCATTAGTTATTCACGGTTTACCTTTGCTTTAAGAGTTACAGGAAACGTTTCCTTCTCTCAACCTTGAACATCTTCAATCAATAATTCATGCAAAAGCTTCCGCTTTCTTTTTACCTGCGTAATGATGTTGTAAAAATTTCCAAAGAATTGTTGGGAAAAGTATTGGTAACAAACCGGGACGGTGAATATACTTCGGGCCGCATTGTGGAAACAGAAGCCTATGCAGGTGAAATAGACCGGGCCTCCCATGCATCGAAGGGAAGAACGCCGCGTACCGAAGTGATGTTTGGAGAAGGAGGGAAGGCCTACGTGTATTTGTGCTACGGCATCCACCAGATGTTCAATATTGTAACCAGCAGCGAGGGCACGCCGCATGCTATTTTAATAAGGGCCGTAGAACCATTGGAGGGCGTTGACATTATGCTGCAAAGAACAGGAAAGAAAAAGTTGGACCATACCCTTACCCGCGGCCCCGGTAATGTAGGCAAGGCCTTTGGGTTTCATACTTCGCAGTGTGGTCTTTCGCTGATTAGCGATGAACTGTTTATTGCCGATGATGGTTTCAATGTTACAAAAGCCATGATAGGCACGTCGCCGCGCATTGGTGTTGATTATGCCGGTGAACACGCTGAATGGCATTACCGTTTTTTTATAAAAGGGAACAAATATGTAAGTGGCAAGGTCAAATGATTGGACTTAGCTGTTGTGCCCTGATGGAACAACTGTTGCGACGCTCCGTTCGGCTGCAGGAATGCTTATCATCTTTTTTAGCCCACAGAGGCCACGGAGATTTACACAGAGGTGATTCACATAGGTATTGTGTTTATTCTATATGAGCCTCTCTGTGGTTCTCCTTTGTTTCTTCGTGGTTCTCTGTGGCTATGTTTGCTCAATAGAATTACCGAACGTACAAGAGTGCGACGCAACAAAAGCTACATAGCAGCACCGCAGTTCAGTGCATAAAAAGGCTTTCCATCTTCATTGATCTTAAACAAAAATTAAAACTTGGGGCAGTTCAGCTTTTTTGCATTCGGGTCGCTGTGCTTTTTAATGTAGATCAGGGAGATTTCAGCACCGCCCCGCAAATTGGATGCAGGTTTAAGGCTGGAGGTATTAACATCATAACTGGCGCCTAACTGAAAATCTCCAAACTCTAATCCCACATAAGGAATAATAGCATCGCCAAAGCGGTACCAGCTTCCCAAATATAAATTCGTGGGGTTTCCAAGATCCTGCGAGACATTTATAGCATAAGCACCGCCAATTACCGTGTTAGTGGCATTGGCCTGGCGGCTGTGATTGGCACTAATATGAAGGGCGTTGTATTCGCTTAAAGGGATCATGCCTCCGGCCTGAAGCGTAAGCCGTGGCTCCAGCAAATAATTACCTTCCTTGAATGTTTCTTTGGGCCGGTTGACATGATACATGGAAGCTCCGACATAAAAATTATTTGCTCCGTCTGAGGTGCCGTTGTATAAAACACCGAGGTTCATGTCGAAATAAGAAAGCTTTATCTGGTTCGAGGAGAAAGATTCATCTAACAAACCGGTAAAACCATCGGCCCGTAGCATGCTTTCAAATTTAAGGCTGTTAATGTCCAGACGTTTATTTACGTAGGTGCCCTGAAAGCCCAAACCAATTTGATGAAAGCCATTTTCGTCCAGCGCTTTATGGTAGGCTGTGGACAGGGCGAGGAAATTATTTTGCAAAACACCATTTCCGGCTTTATCTGTAAACGCCATGATGCCTACACCAAATTGATCGTAATCAGGAATGGAATTTCTTAAGATGCCTGCGTCAACCGAAACCGTAGCGGTAGTGAAGGCATTATTAATGGTAGGCCATTGGTTGCGATAGTTGCCGGCTACACGAAACGCACCATCAAACTTGCCGGTTAAAGCTGGATTTAAGGTAAGTGGTGAGGCAAAGAATTGGGAAAAATTAGGGTCCTGTGCCTTCGAAGAAAGTACAGCACTCAACAGAAATAACGAAAGGAAAAGTTTTCTCATTCACACCAGTTAGACGGGAAAATTACGAAGAATGGCGAGTTCAGCAAAGAAAAGAAAGGTTAAATGGCAAGTAAAAGGCTGCGGGAACTTTTTTGACCTTATGAGCTAAAAAGATTGACTCCTAATTTCGGTTTGCAACCTCAACTTTCCCTTTTATGATTGGATTTTAGCGCCATAGGCAAGGTCGCCGGCATCGCCAAGACCGGGAACGATATACCCTTTGGCCGTTAACTCGTCATCAATAGTACCACACCAGATAATGGCTTCCGGAACCTCCCGGCGCAGGTATTCAATGCCTACGCTGCAGGCAATGGCGGTTACAATATGAATGGCTTTTGGCCTTCCTTCGTCCTTTAAATATTGAATGGTTTTTACCAGCGAAGCTCCTGTGGCCAGCATGGGATCTGAAATAATTAAAACCCGGTCGTCAATTTCGGGGCAGGAGAGATATTCCAGCGCAATTTCAAACGAACCATCCTTTGCATGCTTGCGGTAAGCCGATACAAAAGCATTATCGCCTTTATCAAAATAACTGAGCAAACCGTTATGTAAGGCCAGCCCGGCCCGTAAAATGGTAGTGAGTACGGGCTGTTCTTCCAATACTTCGCAAACTGCCGTGCCCAAAGGCGTCTGAACTTCTTTTTTAATATAAGGTAAGCGTTTGCTGATTTCATACGCTGCCACCTCGCCAATACGTTCCAGGTTCCGGCGAAAACGCATACGGTCTTTTTGAATCTCCACATCGCGAAGTTCAGCCACCCAATTACTTACCAAAGAATGTTCCCTGCTTAAATTGATTACCATGAAAGTTCAGTTTCTACCTTCGCTCAAAAATATAAATAAGAAAGGAGTTTGAGCTTTTTTGTAAAAATTCATTTTTTATTGATGTAATTCGCATTCAAATCAGAAATTATAAATTATGACGTACAGGGTCATTGGCTTAATGAGCGGAAGCTCACTTGACGGACTGGATATTGTATTTGCAGAGTTGCATGTGAATGCCGGTAACTGGAATTACGAGATTCTGGCCGCAGACTGTTATGAGTACAGCACGGAGTGGAAAGACAAATTGCAATCGGCCACGTTGTTGAATGCCCTGGAGTATCAACTTTTACATACAGCCTACGGGCATTATTTAGGCGAACAGGTGAATCGTTTTATAGAAGCCAATGAACTGCACTATAAGGTAGGATTGATTGCTTCTCACGGGCATACCACCTTTCATGTGCCGCAAAAAATGATGACTGCACAACTGGGTGATGGCGCGGCCATTGCTGCCGAAACAGGTTTGCCGGTGGTGAGTGATTTAAGAGCATTGGATGTGGCTTTTGGCGGGCAGGGGGCGCCTATTGTTCCCATTGGTGAAAAATTGTTGTTAAAAGATTACGATCTGTTTTTAAACCTTGGAGGTATCGCCAATATTTCTTTCAATCTTCCCGGCCAGTACATTGCTTTTGATGTGTGTCCGGCCAACCGGGTTTTAAATCTTATTTGCAACGGGGTTAATAAAGAATATGACGAAGGCGGGCAAATGGCTGCCTTGGGAAATGTGCATGAAGCCTTACTGCAAAAACTAAATGAACTGGATTATTACAAACAATCCTATCCCAAGTCATTGGCCAATGATTTTGGAACCGAAGTGGTCTTTCCCTTGATCAAATCATTTGGTTTGCCACATAACGATGGGTTGAGAACATACGTGGAACATATTGTGCAGCAGCTTGGATTGGTGATCAGTCATCAGCAATCAGCCTTCAGCGCTCAGCCCTCGGCCAATCGCAAACTTCTTGTTACCGGTGGTGGTGCTTTTAATAGTTTTTTAATTCAAAGATTGTCGGAAGAACTGGCGCTATTGGGAATTGAAGTGGTTGTGCCGGATGAAAACATGGTAAAGTACAAGGAAGCTTTGATCATGGCCTTGATTGGTGTGTTAAGATGGCGGCAGGAATACAATGTGCTTTCTTCCGTTACCGGCGCAAAAAGAGACAGCATAGGCGGCGCCGTGTGGATAGGGCAGGAAGCATAATACCAAATTCAGTTAGGTAGTATGGGTTGGGGTTTAAGAGGTTAAGAGGTTTAATACCAAACTGCTGTTAAGGCAGCAACCGTGAGACGTGAGACGGCAAACGTGGAAAAGGACTCTTTCCCTTCTGTCATCTACCAACTATCATCTATCATCTTGATCGCTGTTTGGTATAAGAATACCATACGACTTATTCGGAAAATGGTATAAGGTGTCCATGTCTTACTGTGTTGCTGTGTCAATCAGTTTAAACTCATCTCCGTCAAACAAACCCAGGTCGCTGAGTTTTAGGTGCGGGATGACCAGCAGGGCCATAAAAGAAAGCGTCATAAAAGGTGCCGACAGGGTAGAGCCTAACTCTTTGGCCGCCTGGTCAATAGCGGAATATTTTTCGGCAATGGCATACCCGTCTTCTTCACTCATCAGGCCTGCTACGGGAAGTGGTAATAAAAGTTGTTTGTTTTCCTCAACGCAACTTACGCCGCCTTTGGCTTCAATTATTAAATTCACTGCTTTGCAAATGCTGTCATCATCAACTCCTACAACAACAATGTTGTGAGAGTCATGTGCTACCGAAGAAGCGATGGCTCCTTTTTTCAAACCAAAGTTTTTGATAAAAGCTTTGGCAACGGGGGCATCGTTATAACGATTGACCACGGCAATTTTCAGGATATCTTTTTCTGTGTCGCTTACAATTTCATTGTTTGCAAGTTTTGGAACAACAGAAATTTTATTGGTTATTAATTGCCCGTCCAGTGCTTCAATGACTTCTATTTGCTTTTCGTTGTTGAAAATGATTTTAAAATCCTCTGTCTTTTTTTTGCTGCAGTTAAAATTGTTTACTGCTTTTGAACCTTGCACTTTCGGGGTAATCAAACTCTTTCCATTTTCCGCCACCAGCTCTCCGTTGATATAGGTCTGCAACACTTCAAATTTTTCCAGGTCTTTTACCACGATAAAATCAGCAAAATCATTTTGTCTTAACAGGCCCACTTTAAGTTTGTAGTGGTTGACAGGGTTGACACAAGCGGCTTTCAATACTTTAAAAACATCAATGCCTTTTGCTATAGCCCGGGCACAAAGCTGGTTGATGTGTCCGTCCACCAAACTATCAGGGTGTTTATCGTCACTGCAAAACATCATCCGGTCGGGGTAATCATTCAGCAGATCAACCAGGGCTTCAAAGTTTTTGGCGGCGCTTCCTTCCCGGATCAGGATCTTCATGCCATACTTCAACTTATCCAATGCTTCTTCTTTGGTAAAACATTCGTGGTCCGTTGAAATCCCGGCATCAATATATTTTTTGGCGGTTTCTCCCCTCAGGCCCGGTGCATGGCCGTCAATGGGTTTATTGTGTTTTTTCGCGGCTTCAATTTTTTGCAACACTTCTTTATCGCCATTTAATACGCCGGGAAAATTCATCATCTCGCTTAAATAAAGTATCTCATCTCTTCGCATTAATTCATCAATCCGGGCGGCATCAATGACAGCACCGGCGGTTTCAAATGAAGTAGCGGGCACACAGCTGGGTGCGCCAAAATTAAATTTGAAAGGAACCGTTTTGCCGTTTTCTATCATGTATTCGATTCCTTTCATTCCGCATACGTTCGCTATTTCATGCGGGTCGCTTACCGTGGCTACCGTGCCATGCACAACTGCCAGCCGGGCAAATTCCGAAGGGATCAACATAGAACTTTCAATATGAACATGCGCATCTATAAAGCCGGGAAGAATATAGTTGAGCGGTTGATTGGTTGATTGGTTGAGCGGTTGAATGGATGTAATTCTTTCCCCCTCAATTTTTATTTCTGCCGGATAAATTTTATGCTGAAACAGATCAACCAGGTTCCCTTGTATCGTAAATCGCTTCTTCATAAATTAAAACTATCAAATATTGATGTACCAAAGCCATTCACCAATACTCATCAATTTATTTTTTCAATAAGCTTCGCCTTTGTAACTTTTGCGGTTCAATTAAACACATGAGAAAATTTTTATTCTTTTTAACTGCTCTTATTGCACTAACTGCTGCTGCACAAAAAAGAAAACCTGCAACGGATAATACCGATTCTGTTTTGTTGTCAAAAGTAAAATACAGGCTGGTTGGGCCTTTTCGGGGAGGCCGCAGTGGTGCCGTTGCCGGAAGCTATAAAAATAAAAACACATTCTACTTTGGCGCTACTGGTGGCGGTGTTTGGAAAACAACCGATGGCGGCAGCAACTGGAAGAATATTACAGATAAATATTTTGGTGGAACCATTGGCGTCGTGGCGGTAGCACCCAGTGATGAAAATATTATTTATGTAGGTGAAGGCGAGAACACCATGCGGGGAAATGTAAGTGAAGGCTTAGGGGGCATGTGGCGCAGCGATGATGCGGGAAGAACCTGGAAAAATATTGGATTAAAAGATGGCCGCCATATCATCCGGGTTGTTGTTCATCCCCGCAACCCCGATATTGTTTGGGCGGCCGTAATGGGCCATTTGTTTGGACCCAATGAAACAAGAGGCGTTTATAAAACCACCGATGGCGGTAAAAACTGGAAACGGGTTTTATATATTAATAACCAAACCGGGGCATCAGACCTGGTAATGGAACCTGGCAATCCCGAGGTGTTTTATGCAGGCACCTGGAGAGCCTTGCGTACGCCGTATAGCATGGAAAGCGGCGGTGAAGGCAGTGGACTTTGGAAAAGCACGGATGGCGGAGAAAGCTGGATCAACATTACCGCCAAAAAAGGATTACCAAAGGGAGTGTGGGGCATTGTAGGTGTGGCGGTAGCGGCATCCAATCCTGATAAGGTCTATGCGATCATCGAAAACCAGAATGGCGGCATGTTTATGTCGGGCGACGGAGGCGAAACATGGACATTGACCAGCAGCGATAACAATATTCGCCAACGGGCCTGGTATTATACCAAAGTGTTTGTGGATCCAAAAAATGAAAGCCTGGTGTATGCACCCAATGTTGGTTTTATGCGCAGCCGCGATGGTGGTAAAACCTTTCAATCGGTAGGTACACCACATGGCGATCATCACGACCTGTGGATTGATCCGGAGGACGGCAATAGAATGATCGTGGCAGATGATGGCGGCGCCCAGATTTCCTTTGACGGTGGCGCAAACTGGAGCACTTACATGAACCAGCCGACTGCACAATTCTACCGGGTCTCAACCGATAATTCTTTTCCGTACCGCATACTGGGAGCGCAGCAGGATAATTCCACCGTACGCATTAAAAGCAGAACGACTGGGGCGGCCATTACAGAAAGAGACTGGGAACCAACAGCCGGTGCGGAGAGTGGTTATGTGGTGGCAGATCCGCTCAATCCTGACATCGTTTACGGTGGTAACTACGGTGGTTATTTATCAAGACTGGATCACAAAACCGGTGAGAACCGTGCAGTGTCTCCGTGGCCCGATAATCCCATGGGTGCCGGTGCCGATGTATTGAAATACCGCTTTCAATGGAACTTCCCGGTTTTCTTTTCGCCGCACAATCCTAAAAAATTATATACGGCAGGTAATGTTTTGTTTGCCACAGAAAATGAAGGACAAAGCTGGGAGCAAATTTCTCCTGACCTGACTACCAATGATAAAACAAAGCAGTTATCGAGTGGCGGGCCCATAACAAAAGACAACACTTCTGTGGAATATTACTGCACCATTTTCACAGCCACGGAATCGCCGTATGAAAAAGATCTTTTGTGGACCGGCAGTGACGATGGCGTGATTTCTATGAGCCGCGATGGAGGAAAGAACTGGCAAAACGTAACACCGGCTGGTGCTCCTAAATGGATGATGTGGAATTGCGTGGAAGCCGATCCCTTCAAAAAAGGAGCCGCTTATTTTGTTGGTACACGATACAAGTCGGATGATTTTGCGCCGTATATCTATAAAACCGAGGATTATGGTAAGTCATGGAAACTGATTACTAACGGCATTGATAAAATGCATTTTACCAGATGTATGCGGGCCGATCCCAAACGTCCGGGCTTACTATATGCCGGAACAGAGTATGGCATGTATATTTCGTTTGATGGCGGCGCTAACTGGAAACCGTTCCAGCAAAATTTGCCTGTTGTTCCCATTACCGATCTTACCATTAAAGAAAATGATTTGATTGTGGCCACACAGGGAAGGGCCTTCTGGATAATTGATGATTTGAGTGTGCTGCAGCAAATGAACAGTGCCATTGCTGATAAAGCCTTGCATGTGTTTGATGTCAATCCTGCTTATCGCATGCCATCAAGCCCGTTCGCACAAAACTTTGGCACGCCTCGCAATGCAGGCGCCAATCCACCTTCGGGAGTCGTGTTTAATTATTATGCGAAAAATGTAAATGATTCTACCAAAGCTTCCGTCACCATCATGGATAAAGATCATAAGCTGGTAAAAACGTTTTCAACCGATGCCAAAGAAGCCAATGCGAAAATGGACATTGCAAAAGGGATGAACCAGTTTGTATGGAATCTTTTGTATCCGGCTTCAGAACGCATTGAAGGCATGATTTTATGGAACGGCGTACCGGGAGGTATTGTAGCGGCTCCGGGAAATTATTTTGCCAGGTTCAAAGCCGGCCAGGATTCTGTTGACGTTCCCTTCACCCTAAAGGCCGACCCCAATTATAAAACCACACAAGCTGAATACGAACAGCAATTTGCCTTTCTGAAAACGGTGCAGGATAAATTTAATGAAACACAAAAAGCAATTAAAGACATCCGTGCATTACGAACACAGATCAATTCATTTATAGATCTGCAGGGAAAAGAGGCGCCTAAAGAAGTAAAGACAATGGCTGACAGCATCAATAAACAACTGACCGCCATTGAAGAAACCTTATATCAAACCAAAGCAAAAAGCGGCCAGGACGTTTTGAATTATCCGATACGATTAAACGATAAGCTTTCCGGTGTATTTGATGTAGCAAATAGCGGCAATTTTGCACCAAGCCGGCAATCGAAAGAAGTGTATGCGGATATTGCCGCACAGATTGATGCGCAGCTAAACAAACTAAAGGCAATTACACAAAAAGATATACCGGCCTTTAATGAATTGATACGCCAAAAATCCTTACCGGTCATAGGCGTAAAATAATTTGGCATGATTATGAAAGCCTGTTTCACAGGTTGAGGAATAGAGAGGAATAGGATTGCCGGAAAGACGAAAGAACGGAAACAATACTTTAAAAGGATTTGTAATTGTTTACGGTCTTTCCGGCAAAAAAATTGAAATGTTCTTTTTTTGCATTGTAACCCGATTGGTTTATTATATTTGTTTACCCCTTAACTATGAAGTGTTTAATTGTAGATGATAACAAGATGGCCAGAATGGCCCTGAAGCAATTAGTTGGTCAGATTCCTTCCCTGGAATTGGTAGCTGAATCCAGCGATGCAATAGAAGCTAATGAGCAGTTAAATAATGCATCCGTTGACCTTGTTCTCCTTGATATAGAAATGCCCGGCATGACAGGCCTTGAGCTCATAAAAAAGATGGGCAATAAAAAACCACTGATCATTTTCACAACAGCAAAATCAGACTATGCTGTGGAGGCATTTGAATTGAACGTGGTGGATTACCTTGTAAAGCCCATTGCCCTTCCGCGTTTTAAGCAGGCAATTGAAAAAGCGGCTGAGGCTTTGGAAAGCAATAAGGAAGAAGTAAAAGTAGAAGAGCAGGGATTTGTTTTTGTAAAAGACAATGGTGTTTTAAAAAGGATCAGTATTGATGATATTCTTTTTTTGGAAGCCATGGGCGATTATGTAAAAGTGCATACCGCACAAAAGTTTCATGTGGTACATGCCACGTTGAAATCAATTGAAGAAAAGCTGCCTTCGTCAAAATTTATTCGTGTACACAGAAGTTATATCGTAGCCATCAATAAAATTGACTACATACAGGAAGGGACGATCAGCATCGGCAAGACGAGCATACCCGTGGCCGATACGCACAAATCCAATCTGAACAGGCGGTTAAATCTGCTTTAATTTCATCGTTGCTTCTTTCCGCTTCGTCGAGTTGTTTATTAGTTTAAACTAACTATTTACCGTTGACAGAAATGGACGGCTATTTTTGTATAGTTGGATTGTAACCAGCATCCTAAACCGTAATTCATTACCTGGGCTGAGGTTGCAACCAATTATAAATTCCTGTGAAAAAGGAACCGTATCCCTATAAAACCTAATAAAGGACTGTTTGGCAGCCTTATCTTTTATGAAAAAGTTTTTAATCTTCATATCTTTTCTAACTGTTCTCATTATTGCGGAATATTATTTCTTTATTGAAATGTTCTCGCAAAAACGGGCCGTTGTATTAATGCCCGGTTTGCTTATCATGGCGCTTGCCATTTATGCTATCTTTCGTTTCGCCAAAAAAAATATTGTTAGCACAAAACATACTTCCCACCATAGCTGAATTTCGTATTTTCGGTAGCAATAAATATGCGGAAACCGGAATTAAGATATTGGGTATTGTGGTTGTTCTTGCTGGGCGTTTTGGTTATCGTCTTTCTCCAGGCCATCTCGGGCTATAATATCAACCGCCTCATTCAGGGCAATAAAAGGATGTTAAATGAGCTCAAGGTTAATAATAATCTGCGCCGGCTGGAATCTAACCTTCTGACAGTAGAAAGCGACATTCGCGGTGCCGTCATCCTTTCCGACGATAGCATTTTAAAAAATATTGAAGACAAGATCCGTGTAATTGATGCTGAACTGGCGCTCATCCAGAATATTTTTAAAGATCAGGCGCCTGCCCAAAATGTAAAAGAGCTGACCGCTCTTGTACATCAAAAAATAAATTTCAGCCGCGAAGTACTGGATGCTTTTCATAACAAGGGAAAAGAGGCGGCCGAAGCGGTGATCAATACAAAAGAGGGGCAAGTTTTACGGGACAGCATCAGCATTATCATTACCCGTCTCGACAACATTCGCCAATCGAAACTAAGAGATATTACCGCTTCAAACGAAACCACCGGCAGCCGGGCCAGGCTATGGGGAATGGTTATTACCGCTATTGCCCTGCTGGCCGTAATACTGGCTTTCTGGTACATATTAAACCAGGGAAGACAGCAGCAAAAGATCATTGCGCTTTTAAACGAATCGGATAAACGCAACAGGGAAATGGCCGGTATGAAAGAACAATTCCTGGCCAACATGAGCCATGAAATCCGCACGCCGATGAATTCCATGCTGGGCTTCACCAACCTTTTAAGGCGAACGCAGTTGAACACGGAACAAAGAGAATATGTTCAAAACATTCACTCCGCTGGGGAAAACCTGCTGGCCCTGGTAAATGATATCCTGGATTTGTCAAAGATTGAAGCGGGCATGATGCACCTGGAGGAAGTACGGTTTAGCCTGCACAGTTTAATCAGTTCGGTTGGTGCCATGTTCATTGAAAAAATCAAAGAAAAGCACCTTGATTTCCAGCGTAAATATTGATAAGGAGGTGCCTGATATTTTGCAGGGAGATGCCGTGCGGTTAACGCAGATCATTGTGAACCTGCTAAGCAATGCCGTGAAATTTACCGATAAAGGAAACATTTCCTTAACGGCAAAGCTGCTAAACAGTACGGAATCTAAAGTAAGGATACGCATTTGTGTGAAGGATACCGGGATTGGTATTGCCGCCAATAAGCAAAAAAATATTTTTGAACGGTTTCAGCAGGCTGAAACTGAAACCACGAGGCGTTTTGGAGGAACCGGCCTGGGTTTAGCCATTGTAAAACAACTGGTGCAACTGCAAAACGGGAAACTTGATTTAAAAAGCAAGCCTGGTGAAGGATCTGAATTTAGTGTAGAACTGGATTATACATTGCCGGATGTAGAACAAATGTATTCGGAAGCCATGGCCGCCAGAAACCGAAGCGGTGTCTTTACAAAAGATACGGGCCTTAATAGCGGAAGACAATGTGATGAACCAGCAATTGATTGCTCATTTAATGAAAAGCTGGTCCATTGACTTTACGATCGTCAGCAACGGCGCAGAGGCTATAGAGGAACTAAATAAGGATGGCTACTCTATTGTGCTGATGGATATCCAAATGCCTGAAATGGATGGCTATACCGCTACCAGCATTATTCGCAATGAAATGCACAAGGATATTCCCATCATTGCCATGACCGCTCACGCCATGAGCGGCGAAAAAGAAAAATGCCTGCAACTGGGAATGAACGATTATGTTTCCAAACCCATTAAAGAAACGGTTCTTTATAATATTATTGCCCGCCACGCCCAGTACAATATTGAAAATCCTAATGTTACTGACTCACCGCTTAATCTTGCTTACCTGCACCAGCTCTCGGGTAACGATAAGGAGTTTGAAACCCAGATACTCCGCCAGTTTGTTTTGCAGGTGCCCGAAGAATTGTCCAAACTAAATCAATCCATTAACGACAATGACTTCGATGCCATCAGGCGCACAGCACACAGCCTCAAATCAACGGTGGGCTATGTTGGCCTGGCCGACCAACTGCATCCGGCATTGGAAAGAATAGAAACAATGGCCGAAGCAGAAAATAATGAGATGATGAAAGAGGATTTTTCCTATGTGCAGGAGAAATGCCTGGCAACTTTGACCGAGGTCAAAAAATACCTTCAACACGAATAAGCTTTAGCAAACTTTTATACCAACTTCCACAAAGCATTGCTTATCTTACATTTATCGATTTTTTTAGGGCTTTCACCGAAACAAAGATGGAATGGATTTGCGGGCAATGTACCTTTATGTCGCCTTCTGATAGATAAACTAGATTATAAGACTTCTACATAGAATTTAAGAACTTGGTTTCGTATGGTTAAGGGTGAAGCCCTGCTTTTCTAGGCGGGGCACTTTTTTTTCAAAACTTTTTACAGAGCTCCCGTACCGATTGCCATAACAATTGGGGAGCAATGTCCTAATCAACAGCGTCCTGTTTCTACAGGAGGCTCTTTTTTACTGCAAATTTCATTGGCTACACATAACAACTTTTCCGGCAGATAAAATATACCTGTTGTATGAACTCAGCTGCAGAACTGCTATAAAACGTCCCTTGCGCCGCGTCCGGCTATAGGCGGATCGCACTCTTCAGCGCCTTTCCTTGCTCAGCATTTAACTACGCCTTACGTTTTCTGGTAGTGCTATTTATGCCAAACGCTGCCGCTGTTTTTTCAAATGTTAATCCATTCTTATAAGTTCGTGTTTTACATAAAATCCGCCGGAAAGTAGAAATTACAATTTTACTTTTGCGCTGGCATGAAGTTGCTGGCAGCCATATTAGTACTTCTTCACATGAACTTTTCCATGTTCATTCCCCAGGTGGATGAAATAGATACATACGATGCCAACGGCTGTCAAACCGAAGACGTTAATTCCCTGGTTGATTTTATAAGTGTCAGTTTACATCCGCACAAGAAGCATAATAAAAAAGATACGGATGATGACAATGCCCGGTATTTTCATGCTGCTAAACTGGGGCGTTTCTTTTACCAGCCGGTTTTTAGCACAGTAAAAGCATATGAAAATATAAAGGCCAATCACTATTCTCCGCTGGCCGGGCCAAAACTCTCCACTGTATTTTACGATATTCAATCCCCTCCCCCCAAGGCTTAATCCTCTACAGGCATACTTGCGGATATTGAATGCGCTGGCTGCAAAGTCCGTCTGCAATTTGTCTGTTTCAAGTCAATGCCCGCAATAGCAGTTATAAAACAAACCTGTTAGCGGTTTAATCGTTTCATTCCCTTTATTGATTTTTAAATTACCAAAATGAATTACAAAGCTGTATTCATACGCAGCTTTGGGGTGTTTGCCATCAGCCTCTGTGCCCTTTTTGCTCGGGCACAGGATACGCTGCAATTAACAATTCCCAAAGCTGAAGCTCTTTTCTTACAAAACAACCTATCCTTATTAGCGGCTCAATACAATATCAACGCCAACCAGGCTTTAATACAACAGGCCAGGGCATGGAACAACCCGGTTTTAATCACCGACCAGAATTTGTACGATGGAAAATTTTTCCGTCACAGCAAGGGGTCGGCAGCTATTCCGCAGGATGGAGGCCAGGTGTATCTTTCTTTACAGCAGGTAATACAAACCGCCGGCAAGCGTAACAAACTGGTGCAGATAGCACAGGACAACACAAAAACGGCAGAAGCGCAGTTCAATGACCTCTTGCGCAACCTGCATTTCGTGCTGATAACCGATTTAAATAATCTTTCGCAATTGCAGGCCGTGCAATCCCTTTTGCAGGAAGAAATCGGGCACCTGCAAATCCTCTCAAAAGGCATGGATGAAATGTTGAAAGTAGGCGATGTCTCTCAAAAGGAAGATATCCGCATCAAAGCGTTTTTGTTTTCCCTGCAAAGCGACTATGCCGACAACCTGGTGCAGCAGGAAAACCTGCAAAAAGAGCTGCGCACCCTGTTGCAGATAAAAGAAAACACACCTATACAGGTTTCGGTGCAGCCGGTTGATGAAAAAAGTTTTTCTTCTGTGGCGTTGGCTCCTTTGCTGGATAGTGCCGGGGTTTTGCGCCCCGATGTAGTAGCTGCTACTGCGCAGCTGGATATGCAGCAGCACAATTACCGTTATCAAAAGGCGTTGGCCGTACCCGATGTTACAGTGGGGGTTGAGTACGATAAAGCCAATAGTTATGTAAAAAATTATTACGGGCTTCAACTGGCACTACCGCTGCCTTTGTTGAATAGAAACCGGGGAAATATCATATCAGCAGGCTGGAATATAAAGCAAGCCCAAGCCGTTGTTTCGCAAAGCAAATTGCAGGCGCATAATGAAATCCTGGCCTCTTACAACAAATTGATTGCGCTTTTAAATGTTCAAAAAGCAGTCAGGGGCGGATGGACAGCGGATTACAATAGACTCCTTCAAAACATGATCAGCAGTTACCAGCAAAGAAAAGTAAGCCTGATTGATTTCATTGACTTCTTTTCTTCTTACAAGGATACCAAACTAAAGCAACTGCAACAACAAACCAATTTGCTGAATGCCGCTGCCGAATTCAATTTCGTTACAAACCAAAATGTCATTGCTTTAAAATAAACCAATATGAAATCACTATATATTTTTTTAACAGGGTTCGCCATTACAATAAGCATAATTGCCTGCAACTCTCATGCAACCGATGAAGGCCAGGAAAAAAAAGAGGTTTGCATAAGCGACAGCATGATGAACATGGTAACTATTGATACGGTGCAGGTACGCAATGTTGATGATGAACTAAAACTCTCCGGCGAGGTAAGTTTTGATGAGAACAAAGTGGTAAAAGTTTTTCCTTTCAGCAGCGGCCAGGTTGTATCTGTAAATACCTCATTGGGCGATCATGTAAAAGCAGGGCAGGTGCTTGCCACTATAAAAAGTGCAGACATTGCCGGTAACTATGCCGATTTAAGCGTGGCCGGTTCTGATGTGTCCATTACAAAACGCCAGATGGAAAACGAAGAGCATTTGTATAACAATGGTATTGCCAGCGAAAAGGAATACCTGGAAGCAAAAGAAAATTATGAGAAGGCAGCCACCAATGCCGCAAAAATTCAAAAACAAATTTCCATTAATGGGGGCGGTAAAACTTCTCCCAGCGGCATCTATACAGTGATTGCTCCAAAAAGTGGTTATGTGGTTGAAAAAACAATCAATCCCGGCCAGTTTATCCGCAACGATAACGGACAGAACTTATTTACCATCGGCGATATTAGTGATGTATGGATTTGGGCGAACGTCTATGAAAATGATATAGCCAAAGTAAAAGAAGGATACACTGCGTTGGTAAGCACTTTGGCCTACCCCGATACCGTGTTTGCCGGCAAGGTTGATAAGGTAAACCAAATACTTGACCCGCAGACGAAAGTGATGAAGATACGGGTGCGGCTCCCGAATGCGAAAGGCTATTTAAAACCGGAGATGTTTGCCAATATCATCATTGAAAATACGGAAAGGAAAAAGGCTATTGCTGTTCCGGCTTCTTCAATCATAAGTGAAAACGGAAAGAACTATGTAGTTGTTTATAACGGTAAATGCAATCTGCAAATAAGGGAAGTGCAGCTGCTGAAACCAATGGGTGATTACTGGTTTATCAAAACGGGCTTACAGCAGGGTGAACAGCTGATCGGCCAAAACCAGATCCTTTTTTACAGGCAGTTGCAGGAGCTGCAGGGTGTCAAATAAGGGCCGGAAAATAAATCATTCAAGCTTAATCTCACAACATGAACAAGTTCATCAAACGCATTATACATTTTTCGCTGCGTCACCGCTATTTTGTTTTTTTCATGACGGCGGTGCTGGTAGTGATTGGAATATTCAGTTATAAAAACACACCTGTCGAAACCTTCCCGGATGTAACAAATACACAGATCATCATTATTGCACAGTGGCCGGGCCGCAGTGCTGAGGAGGTAGAAAAATTTGTTACCATCCCCCTGGAAGTGGTCTTAAACTCTGTTCAAAAAAAATCCAACCTTAGAACTACGTCTGCATTTGGCTTAAGCTACATACGTATCATTTTTGATGATGATGTAGATGATGCATTTGCCCGCCAACAGGTACTTAGCCGCCTGGGTGGCGCCGATCTGCCGGAAGGTGTAAAGCCCGATGTACAGCCGCCTTATGGACCTACCGGGGAAATCTACCGGTACACGTTAAAGAGTAATACAAAAAGCATTCACGAGTTAACGGCTATTCAGGATTGGGTGCTGGATCGGCAGTTCAAATCGGTTCCCGGGGTAGCGGATGTAAACAGTTTTGGCGGGGAAGAAAAAACCTTTGAGATCAGTGTAAATCCTGAACTGTTAACCAAGTACAATCTTTCACCGCTGGATGTTTATGGTGCCGTGCAAAAAAGCAATATCAATGTAGGCGGCGATGTAATTGAAAGAAACGGGCAGGCCTTTGTGGTGCGGGGCATTGGTATTTTAAACAACATCGGCGAAATAGAAAATATCATCGTAACCAAAAAAGAAAATGTTCCCATTCTTATTAAAAACGTAGCCCAGGTGCAGGAGGCCGGAAAGCCCCGGCTGGGATGGGTTACAAGGGATAAAGAGCCTGATGTGATTGAAGGAATTATTGTGATGCGCAAAGGCGAGAATCCCAGCGAGGTATTAAAAGCGGTTGAAGCCAAAGTGAAAGACCTCAATGAGAACATTCTTCCCAAAGATGTAAAGCTTGATACCTTTTATGACCGTACTAACTTAATGGATTATGCACAGGAAACGGTGATCCATAATTTACTGGAAGGCATTATACTGGTAACGGTTATTGTATTTCTTTTTATGGCCGACTGGCGAACCACCCTGACGGTGGGCATCATTATCCCTTTATCGCTTTTATTTGCCTTTATTTGTATGCGCATAAAGGGAATGAGTGCCAACCTGCTTTCCATGGGCGCTGTTGACTTTGGAATTATCATTGACGGTGCAGTGGTAATGGTGGAAGGCTTGTTTGTAGCCCTGGACCATAAGGCCAAAGAAGTAGGCATGGAAAGGTTTAACAAACTGGCCAAACTGGGTTTGTTTAAATCAAAAGGAACGGAAATGGGCAAGGCCATTTTCTTTTCCAAACTAATTATCATTACCTGTCTCATCCCCATTTTTGCCTTTCAAAAAGTGGAAGGAAAAATGTTTTCTCCACTGGCGTACACATTGGGGTTTGCACTTCTGGGCGCTTTGATCTTTACACTTACACTGGTACCTGCATTATCAAGCATTTTATTAAAAAAGAATGTAAGGGAAAAACATAATCCTATTGTGATTTTCTTTGAACGGGTCGTGATGAAGGCCTTCAACCTTACCTATACATTTCCCCGAACCAGTATATTAATTGCTATTGGTGTAATGGGGCTTTCCTTTGCCAGCGTAAAGTTTATGGGTACGGAATTTTTACCGGAACTGGATGAAGGCGCTTTGTGGGTGGAAGGCGAATTACCCATGAGTGTGTCATTGCAGGAAGCGAACAAGGTATCAAATAAAATGGTTGATATCCTGCGTGAATTTCCGGAAGTAAAACAAACACTTGCACAGGTAGGAAGAACTAATGATGGAACGGACCCAAAAGGATTTTTTAATGTACAGATACAGGTAGATCTGTTTCCAAAAAAGGAGTGGAAAAGAAAAATTACAGAAGACAAGCTGATTGATGATATGGATGTGCAATTGCGTAAAATACCAGGAATTGTATTGAATTATTCGCAGCCCATACGTGATAATGTGGAGGAAGCGGTAGCCGGCGTAAATGCATCGCTGGCCGTAAAGATATTCGGTCCTGATTTTCAAACCCTGGATGATTTGTCCAGGCAAGTGATGGCGCAATTGAAAACCGTAAGGGGCATTGAAGACCTGGGGATTTTGCGTAATCTCGGTCAACCGGAGTTCCGGATAGAACTGGATCAGCAACGCATGGCCTTTTACGGTATCAATGCAGCCGATGCCAATGCGGTTATTGAAATGGCGATTGGTGGAAAAGCGGCAACGGAATTATATGAAGGGGAACGAAAGTTTGATGTACGCATCCGGTACCAGAAGGATTTCAGGGATGCACAGGAAAAAATTGAAAACCTGATGGTGCCCGCCCAGGATGGAACGAAAGTGCCATTGAAAGAAATATCTGTCATCAAAACAATAACAGGCCCCGCATTTATTTACAGGGATAACAATACAAGATACATTGCTGTAAAATTTTCGGTTCGTGAACGGGACCTGGGAAGCACCATTGCTGAAGCGCAAAGAAAAGTATCAGCAGCCGTGCATTTGTCGCAAGGATATACTACTACATGGAATGGTGAATTTGAAAATCAGCAAAGGGCCTCGGCCACATTGGCAAAAGTGGTTCCGGTGTGTCTGCTGGTCATATTCCTTATTCTTTTTGTAACCTACGGCAATGCTAAAGATGCGCTGCTTACCCTCATGAACGTGCCGTTTGCTTTAATTGGCGGTGTGTTGGCACTGCAGGTTACACGTATGAATTTCAGCATCAGCGCCGGCATTGGTTTTATTGCTTTGTTTGGTGTTTGTATTCAAAACGGCGTGATCCTTATAAGCGTATTCCGGAAAAACCTGGAAGAGGGAATGCACCTGGCTGCAGCCATATCAGAAGGTGTGAGATCAAGAGTGCGGCCGGTGATCATGACGGCTTTGATGGCCGCCATAGGTTTGTTGCCGGCAGCTATTTCAACGGGCATTGGCAGTGAAACACAGAAGCCTTTGGCAAGAGTAGTGATTGGCGGTTTAATAACATCCACTGTTCTTACATTGTTAATTCTGCCGGTTATGTATGCGCTGGTTTTTCAACTGCTGCATAAAAGGGATAATAGAAGATTGTTGCGCAAGGCAAGAATGATAAGTAAGCCATGATGCAGGGAAATGTGAGATATGAAACGGGAGAGATAAGCTGATGGTAAACAACTTCAATTTATACCAACCTGTTTTCAAGCTTGTGATTTTCTATTGACCATTCACCATTGACTATGAGCAGTAGAATTTTATAAACCGGAAGCCAGGTTAGCAACAGCTGTCCGGATAATTTGTAGTGCTACAATGATGCCATGGGCACAGGCGATGAAGTGCTTGCGACGCAACGAAGATGCTATGAAAAACCAGTGCCGGTATCATAAAATACTCACGGATCAAACTTCGAAATCAATGTTTCTTTGGTCTCACGTTTGTCGTTTCACATCTCACCTATTTATTCCTCACCTTTTAAAAGATCCGGCCTGCGTTCCGTGGTTCGCTGCACCGCTTGTTCATGGCGCCATTCATCTATTTTTTTGGGATCGCCGCTAAGCAAAATATCCGGTACTTTCCATCCTTTGAAATCGGCAGGTCGTGTATAAACCGGCGGCGCTAATAAATTATCCTGGAAGGAATCGGTAAGCGCCGAAGTTTCATCATTCAGTACGCCGGGCAGTAATCTTCCAATTGCATCCACCACTACGGCGGCGGCTAATTCTCCGCCACTTAACACATAGTCGCCTATGGAAATTTCTTTGGTAACATAGTGCTCTCTTATGCGTTCATCAATTCCTTTGTAGTGTCCGCAAATCAGTAACAGGTTTTCTTTCAGAGAAAACTGGTTGGCTATTTTTTGATTGAGCGTAGTGCCGTCAGGGGTAAGGTAAATGATCTCATCAAATCTTCTTTCTTTTTGCAAATGTTCAATGGCATTGGCAAGCGGTTCGCACAGCATCACCATGCCGGCGCCACCACCGTATTGATAATCATCCACCTGCCCGTATTCATTTACCGCCCATTGACGCAGGTTATGAACCTTTACGGTCAGCAAACCTTTTGTTTGTGCCCGTTTCATAATAGAATGGGAAAGAGGACTCTCCAGTAACTCCGGCAGAACTGTGATTATATCAATATGCATGGGGCAAAGATAGAGCCCGCAAAAAAAAGTGCTTCATCCTTTTCAGGACAAAGCACTGTTGAAACGAAAACCAACGATACACTCTTTACTGGTCCCCCTTTGCTTTTCGTTCTAAGCTTTTAACATGAACCGCAAAAAGCAATCCCAAAATAAGAACGATTACTACGCCAAGGAAACTAATAAAGAATCCATAGTTGGTTATGGATAGGGGAGTGTAAGCAGGCCGCAGCTTCCCTGGTCTTTTAAAAGGAGCGGCATCGGTTTGTGTTACAGCCTCCGATTTAATGTATTCAACAATACTTTTAATATGATCGGGTGTCAGATCCGTATGATCCGGCATCGGTATTTTGTTGAATTTTTCAAAAAGGGCCACGGCGTCTTTATCGCCACTTTTAATTAGGCTTTGCGACGAGTGGACAAACTGAACGATCCAGTCCATAGAGCGCCTTTCATCTACGCCGGCTAAGGCCGGGCCTGTAACTGTTTTATTAATGTTATGGCACGCCGCACAACGGGAAATGAAAATGGACTTGCCTTCTTCCAAAGGCGGTGCTGCAAATGAATGTGATACTGAAAAAAGAACGAGTAAGAATAAAATGACCTTTGCTTTCATTTTAAATTGTTTTAGATTTTCATTTCGGGTACAAAACTTAAAAAACAAGATGTTAAAAAAGATTACCTGGAACAGAACGACAGATGATTTTTGTCAGGTATTAGTTTTTGTATTCTTTTTTTAATCGTTGAATGTCCCTGAGCAGGTTGTCCACTTCTTTTTCATCGGTGCCATTGTAATAGCCACGAATACGTTTTTCCTTGTCCACCAGCACTAACAGTTCACTGTGAATAAAGTCGGTGGGTCCGCCGTCACCATCAGTGGCCACCACCAGGAAGCTTTTGCGGGCCAGTTTGTAGATCTCTTTTTTGTCGCCGGTAAATAACTGCCAATTGTTTTTTATATCCAGCCTTTGCGCAAATTTTTGTAACTGTGCTACCGAATCCCGTTCCGGGTCAACCGAGAAGGAATTGAGCAGGATCTCTTCATCGCCAGCGTACAGCTGCTGCACTTTTTTAAGGCTCCGGATCATTTTGGGACATACAACCGGGCAATGCGTAAAGAAGAAATTGTCAACCGTGATCTTGCCTTCCCATTCTTTTAAAGAAGTAATGGCGCCGTATTGGTTTGCCAATTTAAAATCGGCAATGGTGTGATCTTCCGGTCCAAGCACGGGCAGCTTTGTATAGCTATGCTCGTACCATTTCACCACGGCAAATACACCCATTGGCAACAGCACTACGGCCGCCATAAAGATCCATATGTGATACTTCTTTATCATTGCTGCCTGGCAAGCGTTAGCGTTTTATTGTCGGATTGAATTTTTGTTGTTGCAGAATTAGCAGGTGCTGTACTGCTTTGTACCGGCATGGGGTTATCGGGAGTAAACTGAGGCGCACCCGGACCAGGATTTTTTGTGGCATCCAAAAATGCAGGTACATAAGCCACTACCAATATCACCGCCATGGTTACCAGCCAGGGTTTAAAACTATCGAACAGGGGAATGCGTTTTTCGTTATGCAAGGTTTCACTTTCGGGCAATTCCAGCACCGCTTCCTCTGTGCGTTTTTTAAACATGGTACCAAAGAAAACCACCAGGAACAGCATCCCCGCAATGAACATGATAATACCGCCGAACAGGGCCAGCATGGTTGTTGGTACCCATTCCGGCGTAAACAATTCATTTTTTGGATTCAGGTAGGTCATGCCCAGGTTGGTTCTGCGTGGTTCGCCTATCAATCCGCCCCAGGATAAACCGGTGGAGAAAATTAATATTCCGATCACCCACAAATAAGGAATGATCACGGCTACTTTGGGCATGAATATTTTTTTGCCGGAAGTTTTGGAGAAGAGGTATAAACTCATTCCGATAACAGCTAAAAACACCGGGCCGGCAACGGTCATATGAAAGTGGCCCGGCAGCCAGGCGGTGTTGTGTATCACATTATTCAACTGGCTGGAAGAGTTGACAATACCGGTCAAGCCGCCAAAAATGAACAGGAACAAACCGCAGATCATGTAGGCAAACAAATAACGGTTGGTATCCAGGTAGGGCAGTTTGCCAAAGTAGCCCAGCAAGCCTTTGGCGCCTCTCCTTCTGCCTGCATATTCCAACGAAGCCGCTAACGTAAATGCCGTAATGAAACTGGGTATGGCCACACCAAAGGTTAGCAGACTTTGAAAGATCTTCACACCTTTTGTAATGGAAGGATCGGCAAACTGGTGGTGCACACCTACAGGAATTGAAAACAACAAAAAGCCAAATAAGGCGATGCGTCCTGCCAGGTCGGAGAACAATTTTCCACCAGCCAGCTTGGGTAAAAAGTTATAGAACATAATGTACGCCGGCAGCAACCAGAAATACACCAGGGCGTGTCCAAAAAACCAAAACAGTGTACGTGCCAGGGTTACGTTCACGGTTTGTTTCCATCCCATAGCCCAGGGTAACAAAAGTACCAACACTTCATACGCAGCAGCCAGGGTACACACAAACCAAATAATAAAGTTTATCAGGGTGCCCAATACAGCCAACGGCGTTTTTTTGTCGGGGTTTTCCCTTCTCCACTGGCGGTACAATCGTGCCCAGTCAAATAAGCGGAATCCAGGAACCCACAATTAAAAGAGCGGTGCCCAAATAAAACAGCGGGTGTCCTTTTAACGGAGGATAAAATGTATATAATACAGAAGCCTTTCCAGCCAGCATGGCCCAGGCGGCCATTACGGTGCCAATGGTCATGATCCAGAAGCTAAGCCAGGCCAGCTTTTTATTGGGTTCTTTTTTTAGAAAGAAGGCAATGGTTGCATGTCCGAAAGCCACGGCAAAAAAGGTGGTGAGCACAATGGCATTGATAACGCCGTGCAGGGTCAGGCCCTGGTAATAATCCAGTTTCCCAAAGGCGGGTTGCTGCAATACGCCGGCACGATAGATCACCTGCATCAGGCCATGATAAATACCAATAGATAATAGAGCCAGTGGAATTCCGAGTTCCCAGAAAATAACTCTTCGTAAAGATTTAGAGAGTTGTATGCCCCCTGTCCCCCTAAAGGGGAGACTAAGGCCAACATTTTCTTTATTTTGTTCAATCATTGTTTTTGTTTTGAAGGGTTTTGTTTTGCTTGTGTCGAAATGAATTGTTGTAGCACAAGAGTGCGACGCAACAGAAGCTTAATCGATATTCTTCTGCTGACTACACAATCATAAACCTTGTTTTTAAAGAACTGTTTGAATAAGAAAAGCTTCATCAACCTAAGTCTCCCCTTTAGCGGGACAGGGGGAGATCGTTGACGATAACTTCTGCCTGCATGTTCTGGTGGCCAACGCCACAGTATTCGTGACAGGTGATCTTGTACACGCCGGGCTTATCGAACTTTATGGTTTGTTTGTTGATATTGCCATACACGGCCATCATGTTCACGTTTTTTTCAGCTATGTTAAAGCCATGCACCACGTCCTTTGAGGTAAGAAAGAAATCCACTTCGCTGCCCGTTGGAATATAGATCTGTGAAGGCTGGAACTGCCACATGGAGGCCACGGCAAAAACCTGGTAGGTCTTGTCGTCCAGTTGGGTAACCTTGGCTTCTGTGTAGGCCTTATCGTAAGGAAGACACTCGGGCAGGTCGTTGTATTTGCTTCTGCCATAGAGCATCGAAAAAATGAACAGGGAAAGGGTGGCTCCTGTAATAAGAAGGACTCGTTTTTCAAATCTGTCTAATGCCATAAAATATTTTTTAAGCTCTTTGAAGCATGAGGAAATAAATGCCAAACCAAATGATAGCTCCCAAAATGATCAATAGAATAAAAAAAGCAATGGCGCCTTTGGGCTTGAAGGAGGCATCGAACTCGGCCTCCGTTACCGGAGTTTTGGCCCTGGCCTGTACCAACTCAGTTGTTTTCATGAAAAAAAGTTTTGTGAAGGCAAAAGTATCAGGCAGGTAAGCCCTTAGAAATGACGTAGAAACAAGCACAATATGATTTTAATCAGGTTGTGCCTGGTGGCTTGTAAAAAAGATTTGTGGTTGGGAAAGCAGGACTAAGGTTGCCCGGTCTCATTGTAAGCAGGGATGGTATTTCCCTGTTGCTTTGTTTCTTACAATGAATACAAAACAGTTAGCATAGCACCCGGGCCGTTCGTGAGCACATCTTCAGCCTGCCGCTTTTAAGGTAAGTTCAAGGCTCTTCAATCTTAAAGCTTTATAGCTTTAGTTTAAATGAACCACCTGGCAGGCTATATAATTTTTGTTGCCCCTTTTTTGGGTATAAGCAACCAGGGAAGCGTTGTTATTGAGGGAAGAAACGACAGGATAGGTAGCAAAAGAGGAATCGGGGGTGATAAATAGTTTTTGTTGCGAAACACCGGTGGCCGTTCTTTTTTGCACGCCAATTTTTTTGTTCAGGCCATTGGGAGCTTTCACTGTTTCATCCCACACCACCACAAGTTCTCCGTTTGGCAGCGAGGCCATTTGCGGATGCGATCCCAGCGCACTGACGCTGTCATGCCCTGTAAAACTATTTCCATTGTTGGCTGACCGTGCATAAAAGCAACCCGGGTTTTTGCCGCCGGTAAACCAGGCAAAGTGTAATCCATCTTTGTTCTCCGTCATGGCCGGCCCTGTATGCGGGCAACCTTTGATGACCCAGTTGTCGTTGCTGATGCGTTGTGGTGAAGAAAAAGTTTGGCCGCCATCTGTGGAAACCGAATGCACCATATCGCGAATGCTATCCTGGATAATACCCCGGTACAAAACGTGAAGGCTTCCTTTACTATCGACAAACAAATTGGTGCGGCAGCACTGGCAACAGGGCTGGCTAATCAACCGGTCGTGTTGAAAGCCATCGTTTCCCTCAGTGCTTGCAAAATAAAGTCCTGAACCTTCTTTGGTGGTTGTTTTCCGGTTATCCAGCCAAATAATGCCCGCTTCGCCGTTTGGCAGCAAGGCCACATCATAATAGCGCTGGTCGAAGCTGGCCGTATCGCTTACCAAAGGCCTGGGTGTGTTCCATGTTTTTCCTTCATCAAAGGACTGTGAATAAAAGACCAGTCCGGAATATTTATTCTTTGGATTGGGATTGGCGGCCCCCCACAAGGCTATGATTTCTCCCGAGGGTTTGAAAAGGATCTTGGGAAGGTTTTCCGAATGAGGCTGTATGTTGTGGCTGGATGGAATTTCAATGGGCTGTTCAAAGGTTTTTCCTCCATCTTTGGATACCGCATAACAAAAAACAGACGATGAATCATTGACCATACGCACCCAGCTCAACACAACATTTCCTTTGGTGTCTTTTGTAAGATAGGGACACTGGCCCGGCAGCGAATCCAGTTGCATGACTTCATTTGCCTGTACCTGCGGGTCTTTGTTATTGTTGCAGGCTGTCAGAAAAAACAACGCAGCTGCTATGGCTATACTAAGGTGTTTCATTGATTAATCCTTTTTGAAAAGATTTGAAAAATCGTAGGCTATGCCCACGTTAAAATTTCTTGGTTCAGCCAGTTGATAGCTGTATCCAAAATTGCTTTTGGTAGTGATGTAGGAAAAATAGTTGTCTGTGGCATTCATAACATTCATCCATACTTCAAAACCTTTATACTGGTAACCGGCCCGCAAATGCAATACATTGTATCCGTTATATTTTTCCGTGTTTTGCGGATCCATGTAGTAGCTGCCGATCTTTTGCCATTCCACTCCCAGGCGTAGTCCTTTGGCAAAAGAAGGCTTGTACCATATTTCGGCATTGTGCATCCAGCGGGGGGCATTGTTCATTTCATTGCCATTGTAATTGTTGCCTTTTTCTACAAATTCTGTAAAACGGTGTTCACTGTAAGCACCACTTAACCGGACGGTTATATCTTTTACAGGAGCGGCATTCACACCAAACTCGAGTCCTTTGTGAGAGGTTTTGCCTGCGTTTTTATTTTCTGAAGAACCATCGTCCAACCGTACAGAAATGATCTCGTTTGTGCCGTCGAGCCTGTAGGCGCTAACATCGGCGCTCAATTTATTTTTTACGATCTCGGCCCAGCCGCCCACTTCATAATTGTAAAATACAGAAGGACTGAGCACCGGTACTTTTACACCGGTGTACATTTCGGTAACCTGCGGTGGCACAAAACCCTGGCTATAATTGGCGTACACTCCTGTTCTGGCAGACACGGCATAGGTCAGCCCGATTTTGGGGCTGAGGCGGCGGAATTGATTGACCGTATCAGCAGAGCCGCTGAAGGATGAAGGCTGTAAGGAATTGTCGAAATTATACTGAAAGAGGTCGTAGCGCAGGGAAGTCACCAGTCGTAATTTTTTGAAAGGACTGAATTCAAAATTGGCAAAGCCTGCATAGTTGTTGATGCCGGTTGCATAATGGGTGAGCACACTGTCAGTGTTGCTGATAGCTGATGTATTTCCGGCTAACCGTATCTTTTTTTATGCGGATGTACTGGGCATTATAGGTGGAAGGGCTGAGATCAACACTAACACCGCCTATGAGCAAAGCATTCTTCCATGAAAAATTTTGCTTGTGCTGTGCAATAAAGCCATAGCTGTTAAAGCTGCTTTCGTTGATCTCGCCATGCGCCAAATCTTTTTGGCCCCTGTACACGCCGTTTATTTTTTTATAATCGTCTTTGATGCGATAGGCCGGATTTTGCCCAATCGAATTTTCCCGGTAAAGAAGGGTAGCGATTGTTTTGCTGTGATCGTTCCATCCATGCGTTAACGTAGAGCGATAGCGGAAGGCCTGCACTTTGCGGTAGGTAAAGGTTTGCGGACTGGTGAACTTCCGGGTGGCAAACATGGTGCTGTCCACGCCGCTGGGCATATCGCTGTAATAATCCAGCCAGGTGGCGCTGTTGGATAAAACTGTTTTATTGCTAAAGCGATAATCTATTCTTGCCGTGGCTGTTGCTTTATGAAAATCGGAATACTCAATAAAGCTGTTGCGTTTGTCGGCATAATAACCGCTCAGGGCGAAGCCCCATTTGCCGCTGGAAAAACTGCTTTGCAGCTCGCTTCTTTTATAACCAATGTTGTTGCCCTGTACCGATAATTTAAGTACCGGAACGGAAGTAGGGGCAATCGTTATAAAATTTACCACGCCGCCAATGGCTTCACTTCCATACAAAGAAGAGGAAGGCCCTTTGATCACTTCAATGGTTTTAGTGGCGGCCATGTTCATTTCCAGCAGGGCGTTGTGATTGAACAAACCTGTGGTGCGAACCGGAATGCCATCTTCCAGGTACAAAAACAAGCTTTTGGTGGTCATGGGCTGGCGAATGCTCATTTGATGCTGCTCATTGCCCAGGTTTACCATATTTACGCCGCTTACTTTGTTTAAAACCTGGTCAACACTAACCGGTTTGGCATCCTGCAGCGTTTTGGCAGAAAGCAATGAAATGGCAATGGGCGCCTGGGATCGTTTTACGGCTTCGCCGCGATTGGCAGAGACCACCACTTCGTTTAAAATGGAAGTGGCTGGCGTGATATAAATGATTTGATCAACAGAAGTAATTTCGGTGGACTTGTAACCAATAGACGAAACAATATGCTTGCTGCATCCTTTGCAATGGATCTCAAATTCTCCCGCTGCATTGCTAGAACAACCGCAGTTGCAATCCGCATCGGCGCAACGGATGGACGCTCCCTGTACGGGTTCTTTGGTTACGGCGTCAATAATTTTTCCTTTGGTAAGGGCTTGTGCCTGGCTGGTGTAACTAAATAGGAGCAATAGAATAGTTGCCAGTCTGTAAACAGTTGACATTATAGAACATTTAATAGTAATAAATTGGTATACCGCAGTGTCATTGAAATAAGGTTGCAATGAAACACCGGTGGCTTTACTGAAGAGGGATTCAGGCTGTGGCCGGCGGATGAAATATAGAGGTGAAAGAGCCGGTGGATGTTTTTACCAGGTAATGAGAAGGGAAGTTGTTGCTTTGTGCAAGCAGATCACTAATAGCTGGTAGCTGGACATCATGCGTAAACAAAACATCACCCATTTTTATTTTACCGCCTGTTTGAGGAGTGGAGGAAGGGTTTTGGGTTTCCTCCTGGGCCAGCTTTTTCATTAACTGGCATTTGCCCTTACACTGAAGCTGGGGCTTTGCTTTATTTACACAAAGGTTTTTGGCAATGTATTCTTGATTAATAGTGTATTCCGCTACGATCAGCCATGAGGTAAAGGTTTGCACCATCACCAGTAAGATCAATATGGAACCTGCTATTAATTTCATTTCAGATGCAAATATCTCTTATTAAAATCAAGGCTCAGTTAGTTTCCCTCATATATAGATATGATTTTAGTCAGAAGGTTACAACTATGTAAAAATGACGAGAATCATATTTTTACCTGACCCGTTAAAACCTGTGCCCGTAAAGTTTTTAGCAATTTTGTTTCCATGTTTTTTGATAGTAAGACTTTGGTGGTCGAAAAAGAGAAAACGTATGGTGGATTGCAACCTCTATATCATACCCTGATACGGTTTTCTTTTTTTAATTTATTGCTGGTGGCGCTCATTGGCCTGCTGATGCGCAGCTTTCCGTTTCTTTCTTCTTTTCCGCTGGAGTATAAAAATATCTTACACGGTCATTCGCATTTTGCTTTTGGCGGCTGGATCATGCCGGTGTTATTAGCGCTTTTTTTACGATCGTTTCCCGAAATAGCAGAGAAAGTACATTATCGCCACTGGCGAAATATTGCTGTGTTGATGCTGGCTTCAGCCTATGGTATGCTTCTTAGTTTTCCGGTGCAGGGTTACAAAGCAGTGAGTATTTTTTTCTCTACGGCTTCTATCGCTGCAGGATACTACATGGTTTTTGTTATATGGAAGGCACATGAAAGGAGTGGAGTTAAAGACGGTACATCATTTTATAAAATGGGGGCTGATTTATTTTTCCATTTCTGCTATTGGTCCTTTTGCTACGGGCCCGTTAATAGCAATGGGCAAGCAAGGCACGCCTCTGTATTTTGATGCCATTTATTTTTACCTGCATTTTCAGTACAATGGTTTTTTTACATTTTTTATCCTGGCTTTTCTTTATCGCCTGCTCCAACAAAAAGGAAGCGTACAGCATGGTAAAAAAGTTTTTGTCCTTTTTAACCTGGCCTGCGTGCCTACGTATGCACTTTCCATTTTGTGGAACCAGCCCCCTGTTTTATTTAATGTGATTGGCGGAGCCGGCGCACTGTTGCAGGTGGCCGGGTTCCTGTATTTAGTGAAGGATATAAAGTCCGTATCGTGGGAGAGAAGCTGGATCAGCCATCTGCTCTTGTTTTCTTTTATTGCTTTTGCAGTCAAGATCGTTCTTCAGCTTTTTAGCGCCTTGCCTTCCATTGCTTTGATGGCGTACCAGTACCGCAATTTTGTAATTGCTTATCTGCACCTGGTGCTGCTTGGTTTTATCAGCACTTTCTTTTTTGCGCAGGTATTTGCTTTTTTAAAAGATGTAAAAGCGATGAAACGAGGACTTTCTTTTTTTATGTTTTCTTTTTTTACCACTGAACTATTGCTGGTAGCAAATGCTTTTTCCCTGGCCGTTCCATACTATACACAACTGCTGCTGGTATTTAGCTTCTTCTTTCCGGTTGGGCTTTTATGGATAAATGCAGGGATTAAGCAGAATTTACAAAACAGTATCCAACTCCAGTAAACTGTCGGCATTATTGGCAGATACAGTATTCTGTTCTTTTTTGCCGATCACTTTCCATGCACCCAGTATCATCATCGTCAGCCCTAATAAAATAAATAGGCCGCTTGCCGTAAACAGTTTAAAGAAGGGCTGACTGGCTTCCATGATCTGTGCAAAGGCCCTGTTATTCAACTTGCCCGAAATTTTGGCAAAGCCGCTTCCTATTAAGGCGGTCCAGAAAATAATAAGCGAAATATTGGTAATGGCAATCCCTCTGCCAATTAGCTTTTTTTTGTTTTCCAGCACTTGGGGTTTTTGCTGGTGCAGCACGTAAAATACCGAGGCGAACAAAAGCATGGTGTTAATGCCTATGGTGGTGCCCATGGCATGGGCCACGGTAATGTGTGTGCCATGCGTATAATAATTCAGTGCCGGAACCGAAATGGCAATGGCTACACCCAGGTTGAGGAAGATCCACAGATCGGCAAAGGAAAGCAAACGGTAAGAAAGATGGTGGTAGGTTTTCTGTGCATTGCTAAGCGTTTTTCTGAATTTGAAAACGATCTGCCCGAAGATTAACAGCTCAGTCATACTAATAACATAGGCTACGGTTTTCACCCACGGTGCCGCCGGAACAATATAGGTATGATGTCCCCAGTTAAAAAGTAAATTGGTAAAGCCCAAAAAGAAAAAGAAAAATGCCATGGGTGAACGGCTGATCTTTTCATCACCTTTCAGTTGGTCCATGATATACATGCTTGTGCCGTATACCAGCATGTTCCAGCTTCCTACCATGGAACCCAGGGCTTTCCATTGCACCGTGGTATCTCTGATTTGGTTGTTGTTGAAATAGTCGAACAACCACAAATAACTTTCAGAAAGAGTGATGTAAAAGAAGATAATTCCAATCGTCCAGCTGAAATAATAAACCGGGGCATTGATAAATTTTGGTTTCAGCGTTCCAAAAAAATTAATGGCAAAGGGCAGCCATGACAAACCAATCAGCACACCAAAAAAAGGAGGGAACTCGAGGTATTCTCTTCCTCCAAAATATCCTGCAAAAAATGCAATGACTATGCTTAAGGAAGTAAGCAATTGCAAGGCGAAATGTAACCAGGCGCCTTGTTGCCAGTATAATTTTCGTTTTGAAATGCGTGGAAGATAATAATACAAGCCGCCCTGTGCTGCGGTAAAGATCCAGGAGATGGCAAGGTACACATGCAAGGGCCGCACTTTTTGAAAAGCCAGTTGTTCCCGCAAAAATTGCGGCAGCACATATTGAAAGCCGCCCAACACGCCAAAGCTCAGGCCTGTTATCAAATACGACATGGCCAGAACGAGAAAAGCCAATGCTGCTTTATCGCTTGCATCAGTTTGCCGGCGATGGTTATGGCCTGCTTGCTGTTTTAACGGGTGTGGCTGTTGTGTCAACATATTTTAAGTAAGCAATAAGTGCATCAATTTGTTTGGTGCTCAAATGAAAATTGGGCATGCGGTTGCCGCCGGCGACCAGTATAGCTCTCATAAATTGTTCGCCCCTGTTTTTGTCTGAGTACGCCGTTGTTAGCTCAGGGCCTAAATACCCTCCAAGGCCATAAATCTGGTGACAGGCCTGGCAATTGTATTGCTGAAACAATTGCTTGCCGGCATTGATCTTCTGTTGTTCGATGTTGGTAAACGAAAGGGTGCTTTCAGTGCCTTTGGTGTACACTAAAAAACTATAACCGAAAAACAAGACAATCAACAAACAAAAAATAACGACACGTATCATGAGTAGAGGTAAAACAAAGGTGGATGCGGAATGAAGTCAAAATTCAAAAGTCAAAAAAAAGAGTCTTCCACAGCACGCCATTTTTACTTTTTACTTTTGAATTTTGACCTTGCCTTACAGGTCTTTTTTATTGAATGAACGGACGGCTAATAATAACGGCACGATCATCCAGGCCATCATGATGCCCAGTGTATAAAATAATCCTGCATTGCTGCCTAAGAAATCTTTATACATGGCGCCAGTGTAGCCCATCAGCGCACTAATGTCCATGTTCAGCATGATGAAGATCCTTCCTAAATCCACGGGGTTAAGAGACGATAGCAGCAGGGTGATCTTTTCCAGGGGATACTCACTGAATGCAAATAAGATCAACAACACTAATCCGTCATAGATCAAAGCAAAATAAAACCATAATAATAAGGCAACACCAATACCACGGGCCTTGTCTTTTGATTTTACGGAAGCTAAAAAAGCAAGGGAGGTAAAGATCAAACTCAGTAAACTTCCGATCAAGAGCAGTGAAACCCCGGTGCCATTGAAGTTGTAAATACAAACCGGAACGCCTACACCAATTAAAAATGCAGTAACCAGGGAAGAACTGATGCCGGTGAATTCGCTCAGTAAAACTTTTTTACGGCTGATGGGTTGCGTTAGCATCAGTTCAATAAATTCATAGGAGTTGTACCAGTGAATGGTGGAAAAGATCATGCTGATCAGCGGAACCACGATCAAGACAATGTTTAATAAACTCAACATGGCTTTGGCGCTGTTCTCTTCCATTTGAAAAAGGCTCATGGAAACAATGAACAGGAAAGCCGTGTAGGCAATCATCACCTTGTTTCGAACGATATCGTATAAAACGTATTTAGATATTTTAAGCATGGCGGTCTTTTTATCGTTAATTGTGAATGGTCAATTGTCAATGGATTTCCTAAGCTACAGTTCTTCTTTGCTAGATTACTTATTATTAATTATTGATGAATGGCAAGAGGCTGAGTAATGGCGGCAGCAATAATTAATCAATCAATAATCAATAATTAAAGCCGGCTATCAAAGAAAAAGACTGTAACTAAAGAACTCTTCGATTCACCATTCACCATTGCCCATTCACCTTGTCATTTTGCAATCTTTAAATAAGTCACTTCTTTTTTCTGCAGGCCGTGCTTCATCATGAAAGCAATGATCCTGGTAAGTTTTTGCTCGCCTGTTTGTTCCTGCAATTCAGCCATTGATTTAAAGAACATTTCCTTTCCATCCTGCAAATACATGACGTCCGTGGTGATCTCTTCCAGGTCGGTCAGCACGTGAGAGGTGATCAGGATGAGTTTTCCTTTTTGCTTTTCCGTAACGATCTTTTCTTTCAGGATTTCAGAAGAAAGCGGATCCAGTCCGGCGGTGGGTTCATCCAGGATCAACACATCGGGATTGAACAAAAAGGCCAGCGCCGCACTTACTTTTTGGCGGGTGCCACCGGACAAGGCCCGCATGGATTTATCCAGGATGGTGTCGAGTTTGTATTTAAAATATAATTCTTCGTCAATCTCCTTTTCATTATTACGCAGGTTTTTGATCATGCTGAACACCTGGCCGATCTTCATGTTATCCGGATAGCGGCCAATCTGCGGCATGTAACCGATGTTACTGCGATAGTCAACTTTTTCAGTAACCGGCACGCCGTTGAAGGTGATCGTGCCATTATCAGGCTTCACCAATCCCAAAATAGATTTGATCAGCGTTGTTTTGCCCGAGCCGTTGGGGCCGATCAAAGAAATGACCTGGCCTTTATTAAATTCAGCATTGATGTTATCCAATGCCTGTAATTTCCTGAAGCGTTTGTTGATATTTTGAATCCTGATCATAATTTTAAAGGTTTCATTAAAGGTTGCTCGTCCACCATATTTTCGGGAGTAAGACTGGGTATGGCTTTTTCGGCTTTATCCAAAAGCGATACCATAAAACTCCTCAAGAGCATCACCGAATTGGGGTTTTGTTCAATCACCATCGAATACATGCTTACCGGGTGATACGGCACATCGCCTACCAGGTCCTTGTTCAAATCATAGCCTTCATATTTATCCCAGTAGTTGTTGTAAAATTTATTCAGCATCATGGTGCCATTGGTGGCAATGTCGAAGGTGTTGCCCTGAAAGTTGTTGTGATGAACGATATTGTCATTACAACTGGCCTGGATGCGCAGACTCCAGCCGTTGCTTTGGAAGCTGTTCAACTGCACTTCAATGCGGTTGGTGCTTTCCATTAAAATGCCGACGGTGTTTTGTGTGAATTTATTTTCCAAAATGGAGGCGTCCGAAATTTCTTTTAGCAAAAGTCCATAGGCACTGGGTCCCCAGTTGTTTTCAAAGGTATTGCGCTGCATCTGCACATGATGCGAATACATGACCGCCACGCCAGCGCCATTGTTATTGAACGTATTTTCCAGGTAAGCATCATTGTTTGAGAACATGAAGTGAAGGCCGTAGCGGATATTGTTATGGCTGTTGTTTCCCTGTATGATGGAATTGGTAACAAACTCAAAATAAATGCCGTCGCGGTGGCCCTGTAGTTCATTGTTCTCCACCACCATGTTATTACACTTCCAAAGATGAATGCCGTTGCCGGAGGTTTGTTCTGTTTTGGGGGTGCCAATGACGGTGTTGTTGCGAATGATGCTTTCCACCGTATTGGCGAAGTGAATGGCAAAGTAGGAGTGGGTGATGGTATTGTTTTCGATGATCACATTTTGCGCATCAATTACGCCAATGGAGGCATAGTCGTACGTGCTGGAATAGCCCGAGTTGCGGAATTGAAGTCCTTTTACCACAACGCCATTGGCGCTGATGGTAAGGATCTCGTATTTGTTCTCGCCGTCCAGGATGGGCTCATTAACGCCAATGAGGAAGAGCGGTTTGTTAATGGTGATATTTCCTTCTTTATAAATGCCTTTGTGTAAAAGAATGGTGTCCCTGTTGCCTGCTAGTTGTACTGCTTTGTGTAACGATGTTATCACCTGGTCTTTGCCTACCACAATGGTTTTGGCTGAAAGTGCAGTAAAACAAAAAAGAAAGAATATAGTTAGAAGTTGTTTCATTTCGTTGGTGTGTTCGTTTTGTTATAAAAGCGGCTTAAGTTCTTACATGTATTTAATGGTGTTTATGGGTGTTTGAATGTTTATTTTTTGTTTATCAGCTGTATTGCTACTATTTGGCTTTTCTTGTGTCACTCACTTGTACGTTCGGTAATTCTATGGAGCTATCGGCCATCGGCTATCAGCTATCAGAGAGAAAACTGAAGGTGAGTTGCAACATCTGAGGCTGACAGCTGAAGGCCTTGATGCCGTACAAGAGTGCGATCCGCCGGTAGTCGGACACGGCGCAACAGAAGCTTGCTAGTAGCACTGCTGCTCAGTACACAATCATTGTTTTATTTTAAAGAACTATCAAACATTGTTCAGCACTCCGAACAAGTTTTTTACAGGGAGGGATACAATTCATCCCATGTTTTTACCACGCCGTTTATTTCTTTTGCTTTTTGTTCAGCGGCAGCATCATTTTCAAACGCGGCGGCATGGCTGTTCATAGGGCTTTTCAGTTGTTCGCCCACCACAAATTGTGCAGCCTTTGCCTCCAAAAAAGTATTTTCCTTTTGATAATTTACAAACAAGGTTTGGGCAATGTCGGCTTCCTTAAGGCTGCCTTTTTTTATAAAGTTGGCCACGCAATGTGCATCGTCAAATTTGTAGATCCTGCCTTTTTTGGTAATGATCTCTCCTCCGAATTTGGCGTCCATAATGGTCATTTTGCAATCGTCGCAGCCATCTTTACCAATAGTGAATGCTTCGGGCTTGGTGGTGCAGGAAGAAATAAAGAAAAGCAGCGCTGCCGCAATGGTAACAGCCGGTTTAAACCGGGCTACAGCGGTTTTTCTTTTTCTGTTTTTATACCACTCGTAAAACCATACTAAAAAGAAGAGAACACCTACGCCAATGACGACCCATCCGCCTGAATCAGGATAAGAATAGGCATCAAAGTTCAACAGGGTTTTATGTCCAAGCAAGGGCGGTTGATAGGAAAACCCGGGAATTTGTATGGCAGCTTTGGGATCAAGGTTGTGTCCATAATCATAGCCCCATTTATAAAAATCAACCATAGCGGCTATGCCACCCAGTACGGTCAGTATAAGGTAAGCGAATAATAACTTTCGTTTGCCAACAATGGCGACTAGTAATCCAAATAAAATAAAGAAGCCAACGATATAAACCAGGAAGCCAAACTCGGGAAACATTTCAGCCTTAATATGTTTCATGCCAATGTAGTGGTTCAGGCCGTTGATAATTTCCACCTGGCCGGTAATTTTATTCAGCCAGATGTTCATGGTTAGTCCTTCAGGGTATTGCGGTGCGATCAAAAAAATAAACCAGACCGGTAAAAAATATGTTGCTATCAGGCTAAGGGAAGCGATTGCTATAATGATTCTGGAAGGAAAGCTCATCTTGTTCATACTACGCTTTTTTGAGATCCGGATGCCTGCCCCGCACCGGGTGCGGGGCTGCTCCGGAGGTTTGTACAATGAAAAAACTATTGAGCCGGCGGTACCAACACGGCATCAATGACATGGATAATGCCATTAGAGGCGGGTATGGAAGCAACAATAGTAGCGGTGTTGTTGATCACTACTTTTCCATCTTTTTTACTGATGGTGATGTTGCCGCCGTTCACCTGGTTTAGTGTTTGTCCATCCTGCATAAGATCTGTTTTTAAGCTGCCAACATATACATGGTATTGCAGTATGTCCTGCAGTTTTTCCTTGTTCTGTGGTTTCATAAGGTCTTCTACTGTGCCTTTGGGTAATTTATCAAAGGCTGCATTGGTAGGGGCAAATACGGTAAAGGGTCCGGCATTGGATAAAGCATCCACCAGTTCCGCTTGTTTTACAGCCGCTACCAGCGTGGTGTGATCTTTTGAGCCGGCAGCCACTTTCACTACATCCTTTGCCGATTCGTCATCCTGCACGGCAGACTGACCGCCAACCGCTGTTGTTTCAGTTGCTGATTCTGTTTGTGTTCCTTTTGTTTCGCTGTTGCATGAAGTAACTAAAGCAACCAATGCAAGGAACATGAAGCTGAAGATCTTTTTCATAAAAACAGTTTTGGTGGGGACATGCCATTGGCATGTCCCTTATTAATAATTATGGTTTTGGAGAACCTGTTTTAGTGCTGTCGGCTTTGGGCAGGTTAGTTCCTGTACTATAAGTCAGGGGAACATTGCTGCCTGCAGGTGATACTCTTAAATAACCCTGCATTTCCTGGTGCAGTGCAGAACAGAAGTCGGTACAGTAGAAAGGAATGATACCTACTTTATTTGCAACATATTTTAAGGTTTGGGTTTCACCCGGCATGATCAGTATCTCCGCATTGTTGGCATTTTTGATGGCAAAACCGTGTGGCACATCCCAATCCTGCTCCAGGTTGGTTACGTGGAAATACACTTCATCACCTACTTTCACTCCTTCAATATTATCCGGTGTTAAGTGCGAGCGGATGGCGGTCATATACACATGCACCTGGTTGCCTTTGCGTTCTATTTTTGTTTGTCCTTCGCCTTTGGCTACATAAGGGTGGGCATTCTCTTCTATCTTAAAGATCTTCACACTGTTCTTGCTGATTTTATCGGCAGGAATTCCCTCTGCATAGTGTGGCTCACCCACGGTCGGGAAGTCAAGGATCATCTTCATTTTATCACCGCTGATATCGTACAACTGTGCACTTTGCGCCAATTCAGGGCCAGTAGGCAGGTAACGGTCTTTGGTGATTTTGTTGTAAGCGATCATGTATTTACCATAAGGCTTTTTAGTGGGTCCGCCCATTACGCTTAAGTGGCCAATGGAATAATAGGTTGGTACACGGTCAACCACTTTCACGTCTTTAATATTCCATTTTACAATTTCAGAAGAAACGAACATAGAAGTGTAGGCATAACCGTTATTGTCAAATTCGGTATGCAAAGGGCCCAGACCTGGCTTTTGCACTTCACCATGTAACACAGCTTCGTATTTTAAAATAGGGAAGCCATCGTATTCGCCGTCAAAAGTTTTATTGGCGATGGCCTGTTGTATTTTAGTGAAAGAGAAAACAGGAATTAACGCTGCCAGTTTACCGGAACCTATAATGTATTCGCCGGTGGGGTCAACGTCGGTACCGTGTGGCGATTTAGGACAAGGAATGAAATAGATCATATCCGGACAATCCTTCGGATCCAGCATCAGCACTTGCTTTTCAATGGTAGAAGTAGCAGAGTGTGTTTTATCATCATACACATTATGTGCATACTCGGCGGGTACCATTTTGCCTTTGCCGGCCTTAGCATATTCTTCTGCTTTTTTCCAGTTTACGGCCATGATAAAATCCTTATCCCTGGCAGAGGCGTTTACTTCCAGCAGAGTGTTGGCTTTTTCGGAGTTGTAACAGCTAAAGAAAAACCAGTCGTGGGATTTTCCTTTACCGGCACGGGACAGGTCAAAGTTTACTCCGGGCGTTAAGATCTGGAAGGCAATGTTCATGCGGCCTGTGGAAGAATCCACCTTCACGAAACTGATGGTGCCTTTAAAATTTTGCTTGTAGGTGTTGATGGGCACATCAAGGTTGCCCTGGATGGGCACACTAAAACGGGTACCGGCAATAGTGTACTCGGTATTTTCTGTAATAAAAGGAGAAGAGTGGTTACCGGCACTGTTGGGAATTTCAATGATCTCCGCAGTGCGGAAGGTCTTCATATCCACACGGGCTATGCGCGGCGTGTTGTTACCATTGGCAAATGCCCAGCGGCCATCGTGTTCGCCATTGGTGGTAGATAAGGCAATGTGGTGCAGGTCATCCCAGGGCACAAAACCATGCGAGGTGTTGAGCATGGGTTTGGTTTCTTCGCTATAGCCCCAACCACTTTCAGGGTGTGTAGAAAAAACCGGAATGATGCGAAGCAAACGGCCGGAGGGAATACCGTATACACTCATTTGGCCGTTAAAGCCACCCGATACAAAGTCGTAAAACTCATCGTACTTACCGGGGGCCACGTACACTTTGGAAGCAGCATCACCGCTGATGGCCGCTTCGGCACCTTTGGGTTTGCAGCTGTAGAAAGCTCCTGACGCCATAGCGGCTAAAGCTATCGTTGATAAAATTTTAGTTGAAGAGAGATTCATGATCTTGAATTTATGGTGTGATTTATTTTTCGCCGTCATTGTTACGCTGGAACTCCAGCACTTTGCGGGCTTCGTCTTTTGTGAGGTTTTGGTTGGGCATGCGTACCAGGCATTCTTCCAAAAGCTTTTGCGCTTCAGGATCTTTTTCCAGCATTACATCCACGTTGGTGATCATGTTCATGATCCATTCCGGCTTTCTTTTTTTTGTCAGATCCTTCCAGCCGGGTCCCACCAGTCTTTCATCGGTGAGTTTGTGGCAGGCGGCGCATTTTACATCGTAAATGCCCTTGCCTTCGGTGATCCATTGGGTGTTCAGCGGATTTGTCAGTTCAATGTCGGCGGCCGCAATAAGGCTGCCATGAACCTCTGTTTGATTTTTGGTCAGTTCCTGCGTGTCTAGCGGTTCTTTGCTGCTTGGCGTTTTGTCAACGCAGGCAACAAAAACCAAAGCCGCCACAAAAAACAGTGCCATTGTCCTAATTGTTTTTCTTTTCATTTGCGGTTAATTTTTGTTATCAAAAAAGACGCCAGTGTCCTTTTATGGCGCAAAGCTATTTTTCGACTGTTCGTTCTTCTCTGATAGCCATCATTTAAGAATATGAGATTTATCAGTTTGTTGAAAATAATAGAAAAAATAGAAAGATGATGAACATCATGTTTTTAATAAAAGTATTCAAATACTTTTATTCCCTAATTCTATAAACATGAATACTATTGATAGCTTGTTCGTTCCTGCCTTACAGCCTGCTTTAAAGCATCCCACCATTTTAAAAAGATTTGATGATTTGCAGGCATGGAGAATCTTTTTTATTGATAAATGATCATGATCCCATACCTCTTTATTATGAAATGAAAGCGGAGAAGGGAGAGGTCTTCGAATGGAAAAAGGTGGAAGACGGTCCTGAAGTGTGGAAGGTGGAGATCACTAAAACAGGCGGAGACTCCTGCTCGGTAAACCGGGTAAAAGAAAATGAAGCAACCGCAGCCGGTGAAGTTTTTGTTTTGAATGTAACGCTTATTGAACCCCGGTTAAAACATCCCACCATTTTTAAATATTTTGATGCCCTAAAGGAAGGCGAAGCATTTCAAATTCTGAACGACCACGATCCCAAGCCATTATATTATCAATTGCTGGGAGAAAGAGGAAACATCTTTACCTGGACATATTTAGAAAAAGGGCCGCAGTGGTGGAGGGTGCAAATGCGGAAAAATGATTTGCAAAGCGGTGAAACGGTTGGTGAGATCGCTGCAAAAGACCTGCGCAAGGCAGAAGTGTTTAAAAAATATGGTATTGATTTTTGCTGTGGCGGAAAGAAATCATTGAAACAAGCCTGCGAGGAAAAAGGGCTTGATGTAGCTATCGTTGAAGCCGAATTGGAAAACCCTGCCCCCGCAGTGCAACCGGCAAACGATTTCAACCGTTGGGAAGCTGATTTCCTGGCCGATTATATTTATAACCAGCATCATATTTACTATTACAATGAAATGCCCGTAATAAAAGGATTGCTTACCAAGGTAATGCAGCATCATGGGTCAAATCATCCTGAATTGAAATACTTGTATTCTTTATTCAGTCAGTTGGTGCAGGAATTGGATACCCATTTTATGCGGGAAGAAAAAGTGGTGTTCCCTTTTATCAAAGCCCTGGTGCTGGCTAAAAAAACAGGAAACTTTGAAGTGCTGAACAGCCAGCCTTCGCTTACCGAACCCATCCAGATTATGGAAGTGGATCATGAGGCGGCGGGTGGTATTCTGGCTGACATGAAAAAGCTGGCCGGTGATTACAATCCTCCTGCGGACGCTTGTAACAGTTACCAATACCTGTATAAAAAATTAAAGGAACTGGATGAAGACCTGCATCAGCATATTCATCTGGAAAACAATATCCTTTTCCCCAAAGCCCTGAAGCTGGAAAAAGAATTGAGATAAACCGTCCGATAGAATGGCAACAGGCCTTGTTTACTAACAGGGCCTGTCTTCCATTTTTGCCTGGTAAAATGTAAAATTAGTTTATGAAAAAGTTCCTGATGTTTCTCTTATGCGTAAGCACCTTATGGGCCTGCAATAATGCAGAAAGCAATAAAAAAGAAGAAGCCACTACCTCCGAAGACCATGCATCCCCGCACGAAGAGGCCCCGGCAACGCTGGTATTGAATAACGGTGCAAAATGGAAAAGCGATGAAAGCACCAATAGCAATGTGGCCCAATTGAAAGCCGTAACCAGCCGGTTTCATGAAAATAAAAACAAATCTCTTGCAGATTATATTAGCTGCTGGCAATGAATTGCAAACAGGTGTAGATAAAATGATCAAAGAATGCCGCATGCAGGGCGCCGATCATGATGCCTTGCACCTTTGGCTGGAGCCTTTAATGAAAAATGTGGCGGCCCTGAAAAAAGCAGCCAGTGAACAAGAAGCTTCCCAGGCATTAGCAGGCATCACTGAACGGTTGGATATGTACACTCAATATTTTGAATAGCCATGACCATCAATGCCAATACAAAAATTGCTGCCCTGCTAAAACAAAATGCAAAGGCGCTGGATGCCATTGTGAGCATCAGCCCCAGGTTTGAAAAATTGCGTAATCCTTTGCTGCGCAAAATAATGGCCGGCAGAACCAGTCTGGCAGCCGCTTCTAAATTTGGCGGATGTACGATTGAGGATTTTTATCAAAAACTGGAGCCGCTTGGTTTTGAAATTGACAGGCAAACAAAAACAATTGAGCAGGCAAAACCGCTGCCGCAGTTTATTACATCTCTGACAAAAGAACAATTGGTTGACCTGGACGTAAGACCGGTACTTGCAGCGGGAAAGGATCCGCTAAATCTTATTATGCAGAAAGTAAAGACAATTCAGCCGGGGCAGGTTTTAAAGATCATTAATACGTTTGAGCCAACGCCTTTGATCCAGATGCTGGAGAAAAAAGGTTTTGAAACCTATGTGGATGTGATCAATACAGACCATATTGAAACGTATTTTCACAAAACAGCGCAATCAAAAGCTCCAACAAGCGCAAAGCCCGAAACTGCCGGTAGTGATTGGGAGCAGATCGAAAAACGGTTTGAAGAAAAAATGCAAAAGATAGATGTGCGGGGTTTAGAAATGCCGAAACCTATGCTCACTATTTTAGAAGCACTTGACCGCCTGCCCCATGATGCGGCCTTGTATGTTTATCATAAACGTATACCTGTTTTTTTGTTGCCCGAACTGGCTCAAAAAGGGTTTGAATACAGGATAAAAGAGATCAGCGATGGGGAAGTGCACCTGCTGATATTTAAAAATTGATATGATCGCTTCTGCTTCCACAACGAATCTTGTAAAAAACACCACGCATAAAGCAGTGCTGCCTTTTTATGTGTATGCGGCCCTGTCTTTTTTAGCAGCAACGGTGCTGTTGTTATTTTCTACCAATGCGTTCACACAACATTATTTTCATCCGCACACATTGGCTATTACGCATACCATGGCTTTGGGCTGGGGTACTATGATCATTTTAGGAGCCAGTCACCAACTGGTGCCGGTTTTAATTGAAGCAAGGTTGTTCAGCAACTTCCTGGCATATGTATCCTTTGCGCTGGCCGCTGTGGGCATCCCCTTATTGGTGTATTCTTTTTTTAAGTTTCAATTCAACTGGACGGCGCTAACCGGTGCTATTTTAATAAATGCCGCCATTGTTTGTTACCTGGTAAACCTGGCCTTCAGTATTGCAAAAGCAAAGACGGAAAATGTACATGCCATTTATGTTTTTACAGCGGCGGCCTGGTTATTGGTGACAACCGTTATAGGCTTACTGCTGGTTTACAATTTTAGAGAAAGCATTTTGCCAGCGGATTCGCTTCATTATTTATCGCTGCATGCCCATATTGGTATTGTGGGCTGGTTTTTATTGCTGGTAATTGGCGTGGGTTCCAGGTTAATCCCCATGTTTTTGATTTCAAAATACGATGCTCCCAAAAAGCTTTGGCTGATCTATTTTTTGATCAATGCCGGTCTGGTGGGTTTCATCATAACTTTCTTTTTCTTTTCATCGGCTACATTGTATTTGTTGCCGGTGGTAACCGTATTACTGGCCCTTGTGTTATTTGGCAGGTTTTGCCAGAATGCTTACCGGCAGCGCATTCGCAAACAAGTAGATGCACAAATGAAAATATCCTTGCTTTCTGTTGCCATGATGGTTTTGCCCCTTGTGGTTTTAATTGCCTTGGTTATTTTATTACTTGTTTCTGCTACCAATACAAAACTGGTGCTGGCCTATGGTTTTTCCATTTTCTTTGGCTGGATCACCGCTATCATTTTGGGAATGACCTTTAAAACACTTCCTTTTATTGTATGGAATAAACTGTACCATGATAAAGCAGGCCTGGGTAAAACACCCAATCCAAAAGACCTTTTTAGCACAACCGTTTTTAACAGTATGGGAGTGGCCTATTTGTTTGGCTTTGTTTTTTTTGCGGTGGGGATTTTACTGGCCAGCACACTTGTGCTACAGGCGGCAACCATTTTATTATTGGCAACAGCCATATTGTACAACTGGAACGTACTAAAAATGCTGCTGCATAAACCTTTGATCAAATGAATGACGTAATTACAAACAACAGTATGCAGTGTAATGTTGCCCTGGCGGCCCTGCACCAGGTAATAGACCCGGAGATAGGGTTGAACATTGTTGATTTAGGGCTGATCTATCAAATAGATTTTGATGAAGCAGTAAAGGAAGTTTTTGTTTCCATGACCTTAACAACGCAGTTTTGTCCTATGGGCGATAGCATACGGGATGGCGCTGTAAGAGCTATGCAGCAGGCTTTCCCGGAACATAAAATTCATATAGAATTAGTGTTTGACCCGCCATGGAATGCAGAAAAAATTTCAGAACAAGGAAAAATATTTTTAAACCGTTGATCTATGTTAAGCTACACCTGTAAAACGGCAGTAAAGGCGGTTGTCTTTCTTGCTACCAAATATGAAAAGAGCGAAAAGGCCGGTATCAGGGAGATCGCAGAATACCTTGACGCCAGTGAACATACCGTTGGGAAAATGCTGCAGACTTTAGTGAAGCATGATGTCATCAATAGTCTGAAAGGACCGGCTGGTGGATTTTATATCTCGGAAAAGCAGCAGCAACAACCCATTTTTAATATAGTGCAAACCATTGATGGAGAAGACATTTTTAAAGGTTGTGGGTTGGGGCTGAGCCGGTGCTCTGCCAGGCATCCCTGTCCCATTCATAATGAATACAAGGAAGCAAGAGATATTCTTGAAAGAATATTCAGAACAAAAAAGGTCGCTGATTTATGCGAACCGGTAAATAATGGATTGGCGTATTTATTTGGGTGAGTAATGAACCGGGAGTATGTAAAGTTTCTCTGGCGCTTAGAGTTAAATTAAATACAGATAAAAATGTCTTCACCATTTGCATTTTATAGCAACTATTTTTTCATCAAACAATTTCGAATGGCAATATAGACGTTGAGCAGTTCGTCCGGAACTTCGGATGCACCAGGCTGAATGTTTATTTACTTGCTTTTTCTAGTGTATTTATCTTATGAACAATTCTTCACAACACACATTTCACATCCCTGTAATGGGACTTGCTTATACTATTGACTCACCGGTAAAAGTGGCCCGCTTTGGTATTGCTTCGGTTATATCAATTATTGAAGACCGGCTGATTGAGATGATGCGAAATCATTATTATCCCAGCATCAACCAGGTTTATTATCCTATTAGTACAAAAGAGGAAGATTACCGGGCTAAAAGAATTACCGATTACCTGAACCTGGTTAATAAAATTGTGCAAAGCCAGATAGAGAAGCTTAAAAATGCTTCCTTTGAGGCCGGCTCTGAGATTGTGAAATATTTTGAAATGTTGCCTGATGGTAGTAAGCTAAAACAGTTGTACAGGCAAATGAGAAGTAGCAGCGAACATGCTGAAAAGGAAAATATAGAAGCGTATTTAAGAACACAAATTGTTCCTGGAAGCATTGATGTAAATATTATGACCAAAACTGATCGTAATAATCTTTCAAGTACAGGAGAGGTGTTGGAAGATGGATCGGATGCAGTGGCAGCTTTAAGAGGGTATGCTAAAAGTGATCTTACAAATTCCTCTGTTATTTTTTCAGCGGGGATGAATCCGCGGCTGTATAACTACCTGGAAAAATGCAACCAGTTTGATGCTGATGAAAACGGGGTTTTTAAAAAGAAGATCGTTGTTAAAGTAAGCGATTACCGTTCGGCTTTAATTCAAAGCAAATACCTGGCTAAGAAGGGTATTTGGGTAAGTGAGTTTCGGGTAGAATCCGGGCTCAACTGCGGTGGCCACGCTTTTGCCACCGATGGTTACCTGTTGGGTCCTATTATGGAGGAATTTAAGCAAAGGAAACAGGAGCTGGTAGAAACTGTTTTTGAATTATACAAAATTGCCCTCATAAAAAAAGGTGGCTTTCTGCCCGATAGTCCACCCGACATTAAAATATCGGTTCAGGGAGGCATTGGCACTGCAGAAGAAGATCATTTTTTGCATTCTTATTACGGAGTGAGCAGTACCGGTTGGGGCACACCATTCCTGTTGGTTCCGGAAGCTACTACTGTAGATGAAGCCACATTAGAACTATTGTGTAAAGCAAAAAAAGAAGATGTGGTGCTAAGCCGCAATTCTCCTTTGGGTGTTCGCTTTCATTACCTTAAAGGCACGTCTTCCGAAAAAGAGAAAATGGAACGTATTCAAAAAGGAAAACCCGGAAGCCCGTGCACGGAAAAACATTTGGAATTCAATACAGAGTTTACGGAACAACCCATTTGTACAGCATCTTATAAATATCAAAAGCTGAAAATTGCGCAATTGCAATCCATGGAGCTGCCCAAAAAAGAATATCAGAAGCAACTCACCAATGTTTTAGATAAGGAATGTTTGTGCATTGGATTGAGTAACGCCGCCGCTATCACGTATCAAAAACCTTTTATCAAAAACCTGGAAGCTGTAACTATCTGTCCCGGTCCCAACATTGCTCATTTTTCGCAGGTTGTTTCATTGCAGGCAATGACGGATCATATTTATGGACGCAAAAATATTATGGGAGATGCCGGCCGGCCGCACATGTTTATTGCCGAATTGGATTTATACATTCGTTACCTGAAAGAAGAAGTGCAAAATGATGAGAAGCCAGACGACAAAAGGAAAAAATATTACGAAGGGTTTTGTCAAAACCTTTTAAATGGCATTGCCTACTACCGCAACCTGGCGCTTGTTACAATAAATAACCGGCAGGCTTTTTATCATTCTTTAAACGCAGCTTGTGCAGATATTGAAGCTATATTGGCTCAACTAAGCCGGACGGTACAGCCAATGGAGCAATAAAAAAGATTTTATCATTTACTGATGTAATTAATTATGCAAAAACACGATATACTTAACCTTGATGATATAAAACAGCTGGTAAATTCTTTTTATGGAAAAGTAAGGGAGAATAAAATGCTGGCGCCCATATTCAATGAACGCATTCAGGACCGCTGGCCGGAGCATTTGGAAAAGATGTACCGCTTTTGGCAAACGGTTTTGCTGGAAGAACATACTTATTTTGGTGCACCCTTTCCGCCTCATGCAAAACTCCAGGTAGAGCATGCGCATTTTGAAAAGTGGATGGAACTATTCAATCAAACGGTTGATGAATTATTTGTTGGAGAAAAAGCAGACGAAGCCAAGTGGCGCGGACAAAAAATGGCGCAAATGTTTGAGATAAAAATTGAGCATTACAGAAATACAGGATGGAAGAGTCTGGTATGAGTATCTAACTTGTTGCTATTTGTGATCCATGAGTAAGTAAAGACGAAGCTGGCATATTTTTTATGTCATTAGTCTGTCAGCTTTCATGGAAATTTAATTGCCGGCTTTTTAATATGAAAGTAACGGTAATGCTTATATGCCAGGCACGCAATCTGCCAGACAGGAATACTGATACTGTTCAAAAAAATAAACACTGATCAATATTTATTTTTAATTTAAACTCCTTAAATCAATTATCATGAATCAAAAGCACTTTTTCGGCACTCTTCTTTTTGCAAGCATGGCCTTGTTTATTGCCTGTAATTCTAATTCTAATAGCGGCAAATCAGCAGACAGTACAGAAGCTGCCGGTAGCACCGGTGCTGCCGAATGAAGGATCCAATCCAAAAGGCATTGGGCCCCATCAGAATGTAGAACTTACCCATCCCCTGGATGAAAAGATGATTGCTGAGGGTAAAAATGTATATGATGTAAAATGCCAAAGCTGCCATAAGTTGTCAGACGAAAGGCTGGTAGGTCCGGGTTGGAAAAATGTTACAGATAGAAGAACACCCGAGTGGATCATGAACTTTGTAACCAACGTAGATGAAATGCTGGAAAAAGATACAGCGGCACAAAATATGCTGGAAGTGTGTTTGGTAAAAATGCCGAACCAGGGCCTTTCCGAAGCGGATGCCAGAGCCGTTTTAGAATATATGCGTAAGAACGACGGTAAGCAATAAGCCAAACCTTATATTGAGTTCAGAGCCATAGTTTTCTATGGCTCTTTTTCTTTATTGCCTATGCTGTTTATAACAGAAAGTCTGGCTAGCACAATTAATATGGAGCCTGCTAATAAAATAATAGCGGCAATCCATAATAGCCATTTATAAATATCGTTGTTGGTTTTAAAAAGAACACCCAATCCCTGCACCATTAACAACAATTCATTGCTGATAATACCCAGCGAGAAAATAAAAAATGGAGCTGTAATAATTTTATTGTGCTTTGTAAAATAGCCCTTCTCTATTAAAGTGGCCAGCAGGTAAAAGGTAAGGAAGCCTAAAAACACCAGGTGCAGAAAGCCAATGATCACCGGGCGGTCACCATAAACTTCATTGCCTAATTGAGGGAAAATGGTCCCGGCACTCAATAACATCTTTAAGCCAAAAGAAAAAACAGAAAAAAGCCACAGCGTTCTTGCTATGGAGGATGTAAATAACTGTGAAGGATTAACGGTCTTTAAAAAACTAAAAAAATAAATAAGACTTAAAATGATTAAAACGCATCCTGCGGCGGCCAGTATATAAACCAGGATGCTGTTGTGCCAAAGCAGGGAAAGAAACAGGGAGGGAAAAATGGAACTACAAAGAAATACAGCAGAACCATTTTGCTCTTTTGTCAATGGTCAATCCTTTTTTCAGCAGGTAATTCATGAACAAAGCAAACACTGCTAATGTAAAAAAGCCATTGTACTGAAAATGCAGAAAAGTATAAATAGAATCGCGGTATAATAAAGAGTTGCCCGACCTTGAAACTAAAATGTAAACCAGGCCCAGGGCGCCGGTGAACGAAATAATAAGCGAAGCCACAGCCGAAACAGCCAACAGCCTTACCGTTTTTTGCCGACATGCTTTCAACACGTCTTTTATAAACACCGGTGCAAAGGCAACAGTGGCCACGATGTACAGGGTTGAAAAGAAAATGGACAAACCATTATAACCAAAAAAAGGAAAGGAAAAAGCCATCCCCAGCGAACTGATCTCAATGCCCGCCAACACCCATTGGTAAAATTTTTTTTGCGATAGATGTTCAGGTAGCAGATCGTAGATCAGCAATGTAATGAGGGCCAGCCCGGCCCATCCGGCAAAGGCAAAATGAGAATGGGCACTTAAAAAACTTCTGTAATCAATAAAATGAATCGGGAATAAAATTTTACTGCGCAGGCAAAATCCTAAAAATGCAACAAGGCACAGGTTAATCAGGCTTAAGCTGATCCAAAAATTCCTTTTAGTGTTCATAACGGTATGAAATTTACTCCGCAACAAAAGTACCTATTGCGCCCATCTCTGCATTGGCAAAGGAATGGTCCACAAAAGTATAGGTTCCTTTTTCAGGAAGTACAAATTCCATAATGGCGCCTTGCGCCGGGCCAACCAGCGCAGCCTGCATGCCCACCAATTGATTTTTTGGATTCCCATCCAGCCATACTTTATCAAGAATGGTTCCTATGACATGAAAACTGGAGATATTATTCGGTCCCACATTTAAAAAATAAACCCGGATGCGTTCCCCGGCTTTTACTCTTATCGGGCGAACCACATATTGCCCGACCTTACCATTAAAGCTTACATAGCTTGGTTGGCGGCGCATAGCCAAAGCCGTATCAGGAATAAATACCGGACCGTTTTGTTTTAAATAATATTCGTTTTGCACAATCGCAAATTCACGGTCCACCTTATCGGGAAAGCCTTCTCTTGGTTCAACAATCACCATACCTACCATGCCCGCTATCATGTGAAGCAAAACCATGGGCGTGCCGCAATGATACATAAAGACACCAGGGTAATTGGCTGTCCATGTAAAACTGATGGTTTCACCGGGGAATATGGTGCGGTATTTATCTGCCGGGTTTACCATGGCTGCATGAAAATCTATGGAGTGAGGCATGGGTTTCATATTCATGTTCATGGTCATGTTCTTCATCGTGTCAAGCGTACGGTCGGTCATGGAAAATTTAATTGTTTGACCAACACGAACTCTGAGCACAGGGCCCGGAAGCGAATCGCCAAACAGCCAGCCCGTAAAAGAAACGCCTTTGGCTACCTGGAATAATTCGTGACGAACATCAATTTTTACCTCTACTGTATCACCTTCCTGTAGCTTGGGCACCTGGGGGCCATAGGCAAGCGGCCCTTTTTCCTGCGCCGCATTGGGCTGGTTAGTGACAACTGCTTTAGGGGCTCCCATCACAATTTTAGAAGTGTACTTATCGTTGCCATCTTCATTCTCCCTACAGGAAAAGACGATGCTGATTAAAAGGCAGTAAAGGAGGAGTTGTTTCATAATCTAAACGTCAAAAAAAGTATGCCATTAGCCATATGGCAGGCGTCTTTTAAGAAGTAAAAAGTTTGCAGGCTCTATAAAAGTGAATGTATTTATTAATCCTCCGGCTGATCAGCATCATTTTATAAGCTGATAAAAATCATATGGGATGAATGTTCGTAAAAATACTTTTGATTGTAGGTATTATGATGTTTTCAAAATCATTTGGGTATGCGGTAAGAGGAGTGCTTTACATTGCCACGAGGCAGGCTGAAAAGCAGTATGTGCAGGTGGAGGAAATTGCCGCCCAATTGGTTGTTCCCAGGCATTTTATGGGTAAGATATTGAAGAAGCTTGTAAAGGAAAAGGTGCTTTTATCGTCGAAGGGGCCTATGGGTGGTTTTACCATTCATAAGGACACCCTGCAGTTGCCGCTGATCCGCCTTATTGAAATTACAGACAGTCTGGACTTGTTCCATACCTGTGTATTGCGGTTGGATGAGTGTAGTGCATTGAACCCTTGTCCTATGCATTCATCAAATAGCAAAAGTGAATGCAAATCTGAAAAACATCTTATCTAAAACAACTGTTGGGAATTTGTTGAATGGAGACAGTCCGGACTTTGTCAAAAGCCTTTCAACAAATGCAGGAACTGAAAACCGAATTAAAAAAACAATAAAAGAAAGAAATCATTAAAACGAACAGAATGGGCGTGTTGCAGGATTTTAATAAAACAGTATCTGAAATTGTGCGGTCTGACTACCGTACAGCAGATGTATTTAAAAAGCACGGGATTGGTTATTGCTGCGGCGGGCAAGTGCCTTTGGCCGAAGCCTGCGCTGGAAAAAATATTAACTACGACGAATTGGTGAAAGAACTGAACGATGCCACACGGGACCTTAGCCTGCCTAATACCGTGCAGTATGATAAGTGGAAGATGGATTTTTTAATTGATTATATCATTAACATTCATCACGCTTATGTCAGTTCTGCATGGCCTCTTATACAGGCCAATCTCATTTCTTTTGTAAACAGTCATAAAAAACAATACCCTGCATTAACGGACGTGCAGGAAATTTTTGAACAGCTTGGCGCCCTTTTAACCACGCACAATTTACAGGAGGAAGAAACTATTTTTCCTTATATCAAACAAATTGAAACCACACACCGCCGCAAGGAGATCTACGGCAGTTTATTTGTACGAACGCTGCGCAAGCCACTCAGCGAAAGCGAAAAAGAGCATACTAAAATAAGTGAATTGCTGAGCGAGTTACGCCGGCTTACCAACAACTATACGTTTCCGGACAATGCCTGTACCAACCACCGCGTGGTTTATAATAAGCTGCGGGAGTTTGATAACGATCTTATGCAACATAAACACCTGGAGAATAATATTCTTTTTCCAAGGGCAATTGAAATGGAACGTGAATTGTTGCAGCAGTAATCATCTTAAAACAATTTTGTGTCCTTACTAATGCCACATCTTTCCCGTGGGCAGGCCAGTGTTTATGCGGCCGCTGCTTTCTTAACAACCCTTGTATTTAGTTATTTGCTGCCCGGGTATGTTATTGTTTTAAGCGGCTTGCTCGTGGTCATTTTTCTCTCGGTTTTTGTGCAGGATAAAAGTTCTACAATTATTGCGGGTATCGTAAGTGGGGCCGCCGTGCTGGCGCACATGATTTTCAGATGGCGGCTGTTGCATATACTTACCGATTTTGCCACCTACATATTTATTCTGCTACTCATTTTTATTACAACTTTGATTGTTTTATACATCAAAAAACTAATTTTAAAGATGCAGTTTGATAAATCGCACATTACATCGTTGTTTGAAAATGCCACGGAAGGTTTTGTTGTAACCAATGGCAAGGGAGAGATTGCCCTGGTTAATCCTTCTGCCTGCAGAATGTTTGGTTATAGCACAGAAGAATTGATTGGACAAAAGATTGAAATACTCATCCCGTCACAATACCGTAAAGGCCATGTGCAGTTGAGAGACGGGTTTTATGAAAAGCCCCAAAACCGGGTAATGGGCCATGGCCGCGACCTGAACGGCGAGAAAAAAAATGGTGAAACCTTTCCGGTGGAAGTAAGCTTAAGTACCTACGTACAAAAGGGAGAGAGATACGTCATTGCCTTCGTCGTTGACATTACGCATAGAAAAGAAATTGAGCAGAACATGATCCGGCAGCAAAAGCAGCTGGAAAATGTGACCAGTGAAATGCGCAGGCTGAATGCCGAACTGGAGGCCAAAGTGGAAGAAAGAACCGTTATTTTAAAAGAAGCACTGCAGCGCCTGGAGCAATCGCAGGAGGAATTAAGCGAGGCCCTGGATAAAGAAAGACAATTGAATGAGATCAAAAGCCGCTTTGTCTCTATGGCGTCGCATGAATTCAGAACACCTTTAAGTACGGTGCTGTCTTCCGCATCGCTGCTTTCAAAATACACAACTTCGGAAGAGCAGGAAAAACGCAACCGCCATATCGCCAAAATTAAAGGCTCGGTAAAACACCTCAACGACCTGCTGGAAGATTTCCTTTCACTGGGCAAACTGGACGAAGGAAAAGTTGGAACAACATTTCATGAAATGAACCTGCAGGAACTTGTGCAGGACACCGTTGACGAAATGAAAGGTCTTGTAAAGGAAGGTCAGCAAATTACCTACACCTACAGCGGGCGGGAACTGATAGAAAGCGACAAGAAACTCATAAAAAATATCCTGATCAACCTTATCTCAAATGCCATCAAGTTTTCTGATGCCGGGAGCACTATTTATGTAAATAGTGAGGTAAAGGAGAAACTGGCTACCATTTCGGTAAGGGACGAAGGCATGGGAATTTCAAAAGAAGACCAGGGGCATTTATTTTCTTCTTTTTTCAGAGGGAAAAACGCCATCAACATCCAGGGAACCGGCCTTGGATTGCATATTGTAAAACGATATTTAGATTTGCTGGAAGGGGAAGTGGTGTTGCAAAGTGAATTAGGTAAAGGCACAATCATTACTTTTACCATACCGGTTAAACATAAGTAGCATGGAAAAAAGAATTTTAGTCATTGACGATAACACCGACATCAGGGAAAATACAGCCGAGATATTAGAGCTGGCAGGATATAAAACGTTCACCGCCGAAAACGGAAAGCGGGGTGTGGAAGTAGCCATGAAGGAAAAACCTTCGGTGATTGTTTGCGATATTATGATGCCGGAGCTGGATGGGTATGGCGTACTGCATTTATTGAGAAAGAATGCTGACACCCAAAATATCCCTTTCATTTTTTTAACTGCAAAAACCGAGCGCAGCGATTTTAGAAAGGGCATGGAGATGGGTGCCGATGACTACATCACCAAACCCTTTGAAGACATTGAATTGCTGAATGCCGTAGAGATCCGTTTAAAGAAATCGGAAATACTGGATCAAAAATATACTCCATCCCCGCAGGGACTTACCCAGTTTTTAAAAGATGTAAAAAGCACCGGCCTTGTTCAAAAACTATCGGAGCAGTACGATCTTGAGAACTACGATAAAAAGCAGATGCTATACAGTGAAGGAAAACGTCCGCGGTTTTTGTATTACCTTATTAAAGGAAAAGTAAAGGGCTTTAAGGCACACGAAGACGGGAAAGAATACATTACGAATTTATACAGCGATGGCGACTTCATTGGATATACTGCATTAATCGAGGACAGTAATTACGATGACAGTGCCAGCATTCTGGAAGATGCCGAGATCATGCAAATTCCAAAAGAAGATTTTTTGCAAATGGTGTACAGCGATATCAGTATTGCTTCCAAGTTCATTCACATCATTACACAGAATGTAAAGGAAAAGGAAGAACGCCTGCTGAACCTGGCCTACAGTTCCCTTCGCAAACGTGTGGCCAAGGCTTTGGTTGATATAGTAGAAAAATTCAAACTTAAAGAACAGACACACCCTATCGAAATTTCAAGAGAGGATATTGCCCAATACGTAGGTACGGCCACCGAATCCCTCATCCGGACACTTAGCGATTTTAAAGCGGAAAAACTGATTGATATTAAAAGCGGGAAGATCATCGTGAACAACGTGGAGAAGCTAAAACATCTTTTGTTTTAAATGGTTCTGCAGAGCAGCTAAATAAAAAGGACGAACCCAGGTTCGTCCTTTTTATTTGATACGGTTACTTATAGTTAAAAATCAAATTCTCTTCTGTGCATGTTCCACCGGATGCCCGCATAAATAACCGAAGTGTTTTGAGAAACAGCAAGGGCACTTTGTTTGCGGTACACCGCATTCACCTCTAAAAATAAGTTTGGTTTTAATTCATACGACAATAGCAAAGACGCATATCCTATTTTATTTTTCACTCCGGCCCCTACATCAAATCCGTAATCGCTGGTGCGGTAGGGCGGAATGTTCGGTAAAAAAATGTTGTTGCCATAGTTAATATTGCCGGTGTCCTTGCCTTGCATATAGTAAATGGCTTTGGCCTGCACCATCCATTTGGGTGCCGGTTGATAGCGGATCATTCCAATGAATTCCTGGAAACTGGCTCCCAACGGATGCGCCAGTGGTTGGTTGTAATGCGTGTAATTGGCCACCGAATCGCGGTGAGAATACGTGAACGGACGAACACGATTGGTTTCTACCTGCAGGTCCAGGTTTTTAACACGGAAAGCGTCAATATATTTAGCGCCTAATTGATAGCCGTATTTATTGGCCCACCAGCCCCTGTTGGCCTTTAGTTCCGATAATTTAAATTCATCTAAAAGCAACTGGCCGTAAAACTGAAATTGGTGGGCCACGTTGGCTTTAAAATCCAACCCTGCAACAGCATTATCAAAACTTCCGTTTTGTTGTTCAATGGAGCGATAGAAGATCACCGGGTTTAAATAACCAAATTCAAAATGGTCCTTGCGGCCAAATACCACGCCTTCAAACAAGCCTACATTCAGCCACTTGGTGATGCCGATATCCAAATGGTGCAGGGCTGCATATTTTTTGGGAATGAGAATGTCGGCGCCAAAGCGTTCGGCATTCTGCAGTTCCATAAATAAATTCTGGTAGTTGAATTTCCAGATCCTTGTATTCAGTTTTAAAAATAAAGCGCTGTTGGAAAAATCGCTTAGGAACAAAGAACGGTAGCCATTGCCAATAAAATTTTTATCGTAGCCAAACGCTACATCTATATACCTGGCTACATTAAAAGTGATGTAGCCTCTGGCATCGAAATAATCATAACCCGTTGTTTTGAAATCTTTGTAAAAACCTTGTCCCGGTACTGCTTTTCGTTCTTTTTCCCAGGCCTGCACATACAGCGGGTCTCTTTCCTGGTTATCGGTTACATAGGCAGCAAAGCCAATTTTGTCGGCAATGCGGCCACGAAGGGTTACGCCTCTTGTGTTTAAAAAAATGTGCTGGTCGTTGTCTTTTTCTTTGCCTACATAATATTGAAAAACCGGGTTCACCGACAGGAAGAAATCTTTGGTGTTGACCTCGTAAAGTGTGGCCGGTGTTTTATAAAAATGTTTCCAGAGGGGCTTTTTGCTGGCAAATTGTTCCCTGTCACCAATGGCCCATTCCAGGTTGCTTAAATTAGCAGTATATAAATTATACTTGTCAACCTTTGATAGATTGGCAATAGAATCCAGTCTGTTCAATTGCGGAATGAACTGCCGGCGGCTGAACGGTTTTGTTTTTGAAAAGTTGAGAATGGAATCTGTGCCGGCTTTTATTTCCAGGCGTTCCAGTAAAATGTTTTCTTTGGCACCTTGTGGTAAATAAGTGGTTTGCGAAAAAGCCACAAACGGTAAGGAAATCAAAAAAAGAAAAAAGGTTTTCATAAGCTCCGCCTTCGGCGGATTAAGGGTTGATTGTTTAAATTGCATCCCGGCTGGTTTATAGTTTTTCAAATTATGCAAAAATATCTGATAAAGAATATCAATGTTGTGAATGAAGAAAACATCCAGGCAATGGATGTTCTGATTTCAAACGAACGAATCGAAAAAATAGCCTCACAGATTTCGCAGGTCAATGGAGATTTTACGGAGATCAACGGCGAAGGAAAATATTTGCTGCCCGGTGTAATTGACGACCAGGTGCATTTCCGTGAACCGGGACTGACGCATAAGGCAACCATTTACACCGAAAGCAAGGCGGCGGTGGCGGGTGGCACTACGTCTTTTATGGAAATGCCCAACACGGTGCCCGCTGCCTTAACCCAGGCATTGCTGGAAGAAAAATATGCCATCGCTTCACAAACTTCACTGGCAAACTATTCTTTTTTCATGGGCACTTCCAACGATAATGCCGATGAAGTGCTGCGAACCAATGATAAAAAAAAGGACATCTGCGGCGTTAAAATTTTTATGGGTTCATCCACCGGCAATTTATTGGTGGATAATTATTTGACGATTGATAAAATTTTCCGGGAGAGTGAAGTGCTGATCGCCACGCATTGCGAAGAAGAAAGTATGATCAGGGAAAACCTGCAAAAACTAAAAGCTGTGAAAGGAATATTGGAGCCTTCCGATCATCCCCTTATCCGGGATGCAGAAGAATGTTTTGAATCTTCTTTCAAGGCCGTTCAGTTGGCCAAGAAACACGGCACCCGGTTGCATATTCTTCACATCAGCACCGAAAAAGAACTGCAGCTGTTTACCAACATGCTGCCTTTGAAAGATAAACGGATAACGGCTGAAGTATGTGTGCACCACCTGCATTTTACCAGTGAGGATTATGCACAGTACGGAAACCTGATCAAATGCAACCCGGCCATTAAAGCGCCGCATAACAAGGAAGCTTTATGGAATGCATTGCTCGATGACAGATTGGATGTTATTGCCACCGATCATGCGCCACACACCTGGGAGGAAAAAAATGAACCTTACGAAAAGGCCCATGCCGGCATTCCCTTGGTGCAGCATTCTTTGTTACTGATGCTGCAGTATTGGCAGCAGGGAAAAATTTCCCTGGAAACCATTGTGCGTAAAATGAGCCATGCCGTAGCCGATTGTTTTCAGATCAAAGACCGCGGCTACATCCGCGAAGGTTATTATGCCGACCTGGTTATTGTTGACCTGGAAAGCAACACAACCGTTGCAAAAGAAAATATTTTATCAAAGTGCGGCTGGAGCCCTTTTGAAGGACAAACTTTTCCGGCCGCCATCACGCATACATTTGTCAGCGGGGCCTTAGTTTATGGAAATGGTACATGGAATGAATCTATAAAAGGAAAACGTTTAACTTTCGAAAGATAAATGTTCATAGTTCATGGAGTACAGCTGTTTTTTTCTAACCATCAACTATGAACCATGAACTAAACTATGCAAATAGACAAAGTAACCTTTAACGATATTTCCATTTTTCATCCCGAGGAAGAATTTTCCATCTTTCACCGGCTCAACTTTACTAAAACGATTGGCGGTAAGGAATGGCTGCGTCGTTTTTTTATGGAGCCGCACAACAATCTGAGACGCATTATTGGTGTGCAGAATATCATTAAAACCCTTTTAAATCATATTGACGACTGGCCCAAAGAGATCACCAACGGTACGGTCATTATGATGGATAAGTTCCTGGATTATAACCTGGATCCTGTGCCGCAGCGCTCCACAGTTGTAAACAGTTTTACCTATAAGCTTTTGCACTCGCAGGATTACTCCATGGTAAAGTTTTCGGTAAAACATTTTTCAGATTTTTTCAGGGGGCTGAAAAAGCTACTGGTTCTTTTAAAAGAAGCAGACCTGCCCGCTAACCTTAGTTTCTATGTGGAACGTATGGAAACAATCATGCGGGAAAAACCACTGCAGCAATTGGCCGATACAGACGGAACAGAGCAATTTTCGGCACAGCAAAATCTTTATTACGCTTATTTTTTGCGAAGGGATTATAAAACAGATATACTGGAGCTGATTGATATTTTCAGCCGCCTGGAAGCCTGGTATTCCATGGCCATGGCGGTGAAAACCTACGATCTGAAATTTCCCGAATTCATTGAACAGGAAGATCCTTATTTGAGGGCTGAAGGCTTGTATCATGTAATGCTGCAAAATCCTACGGCCTATGACCTGGTATTGGAACCCGATCAGAATTTTTTGTTTTTAACGGGTGCTAACATGGCGGGTAAAAGCACGTTGATCAAAGCCGTTGGTTCTGCCGTTTTTTTGGCGCACATAGGAATGGCGGTGCCGGCCAGAAATATGAAGCTTTCGCTTTTTGACGGATTGCTTACCAACATCAATGTGGTCGATAACATTGCAAAAGGGGAAAGTTATTTCTTCAACGAAGTGCAGCGCATTAAGAACACCATCTACAAGATCAATGACGGAAAAAAATGGCTGGTGCTGATTGATGAATTATTCAAGGGCACCAATGTGCAGGACGCCATGAAATGTTCGTTAACGGTAATTAAAGGACTTGATCAAAATAAAAAACTCCCTCTTCATCCTTTCTACGCATTTATATGAAATAGGAGAGGAGTTGAAACAGTTTCCTAACATCTCGTTCAAATATTTTGAGACCAACGTGGCCGACGATCAACTGGAGTTCAGTTACCAGTTGAAAGAAGGCATCAGTAATGACCGCATTGGTTACGTAATCTTACGAAGAGAGAAAGTAGTAGAGATGCTGGAAAAATTATAACAGGAAGTTTAATCCAGGATTTATATCTTGACCATTATAATTTCCGTTATGAAACCATTGGCAAGTCTCCTTTTGATTCTTTTTTCTTTTTACGCAAAGGCTCAAAGCATTGATGTGCAACATTACAAATATGAAATTGAATTGTCCGACAATTCAGACGCCATCAATGGAAAAGCTTTCATCACTGTAAAATTTCTTACTGAATCGTCCACGGTAAATTTTGATTTAACCTCCGGTGAGGATGAAAAAGGTATGTATGTTTTTGATGTGAAGGAGAAAGGCCAGAAACTGACGTCAACACATAGAAACAATGTCATCACCGTTTATTTAAATAAGCCGGCCCAAAAAGATGAAGTGAGAGTTTTTGAGATCACTTATATGGGTACGCCAAAAGATGGTTTGATCATCTCTAAAAACAAATATGGCGACAGAACTTTTTTTGCAGACAACTGGCCCAATAGGGCCCACAACTGGATTCCGTGCAACGATGTGCCTTCTGATAAGGCTACGGTTGAATTTATCGTAACGGCACCTTCTCATTATAAGATTATTTCAAACGGATTATTAGCAGAAGAAAAACAGGTAGGCAGCAATAAAAGAACGCATTGGAAAGAAGACCTTCCCATCCCTACAAAAGTAATGGTGATAGGCGCTGCCAATTTTGCGGTGGCAAGGGTGGATAGTTCTTATCCTATTCCGGTTACGGCCTGGGTGTACAGGCAGGACAGCACAAAAGGTGTTTATGATTATGCTTTGGGCGATGATATTCTGAAGTTCTTTGAAAACCTTGTGGGTCCTTATCCGTATAAAAAACTGGCAAACGTGCAATCCAAAACCATTTTTGGAGGCATGGAAAATGCCAGTGCTATTTTTTATGCGGAGAATACGGTGACCGGCAACCGCCAATCCGAAGCGTTGATGGCGCATGAAATAGCCCACCAGTGGTTTGGAAACACGGCCACTGAAAAAAGCTTTGCCCATGTCTGGCTGAGTGAGGGCTTTGCCACTTACTTGACGGACATGTACATCGAAAAAAAATATGGGGTGGACAGCTTTCAGAAAAGAATGGAAAAGGAGCGGGAGGAAGTAATTGAATTTGCAAAAACATCCAAACAGGCCGTTGTGGATTCTACTTCAGAACTTATGGATCTGTTAAGTCCGAACAGCTATCAAAAAGGCGCCTGGGTACTGCACATGCTGCGCAATGAAGTAGGCGACAGTAATTTTAAAAAGATCATCCGCACGTATTACGAGCAATATAAATTCCGCAATGCCGATACAAGAGATTTTGAGAAAGTAGCGGAAACCATTTATGGCAAAGACCTGAAGTGGTTTTTCGATCAGTGGTTATACCAACCCGGCATCCCTCAACTGGATATTGACATGAAAGCAGATGGGGAAGAGTTTAAGCTGCATATCAAACAGGGAGAAAGGGTTTATCGTTTTCCAATTGATGTACAAATTATTGGTAACCTGGGAACGGAAAGTTTTAAGGAACGGTTTTATGTAGATAGTAAGGAGGAGGAATTTAAGATCAAAACCAAAGGGCCTTTCACAGTGATAATAGATCCTGATAAAAAGTTGTTATACACGGAAAAGTAAGAACGGACACCTGGAGGTTTTCAAAACCTCCGAGGTGTAACATAAAAAAACCTCTGACAATTCAGAGGTTTTTTTATATCTCACGTTTGACGTTTCTCGTCTCACGAATTTATACCAACATTGTCACCGGGTTCTCCAGGTATTTTTTGAACGTTTGTAAGAATGCTGCACCTACAGCACCATCCACGCTTCTATGGTCGCAGCTCATGGTGATCTTCATTACATTGCTCACACCAAATCCATCACCTTTTCTTACCACTACTTCTTTAATTCTTCCCACAGCCATGATCGCACTGTCGGGCGGATTGATGATGGCGGTAAATTCTTCAATATCCATCATTCCCAGATTGGAAATCGTAAATGTATTGCCGGTAAATTCATTAGGCTGCAATTTTTTATTGCGGGCCTTTCCGGCCAGCTCCTTGCTTTCAGCAGCAATCTGGCTCAAGCGTTTTTTGATCGGCAAAACGAATTACCGGAACAATCAATCCATCTTCAATAGCCACAGCCACGCCAATATGAATATGTTGGTACTGGCGAATGAAATCTCCCATCCACGAACTGTTCACGGCCGGGTGCTTGCGCAACGCCATAGCGGTTGCTTTCACCACCATATCATTGAAAGAGATCTTTACATCACTTACTTCATTCATTTGTGCCCTGGCCTGCATGGCATTGTCCATGTTGATCTCCATGGTCAGGTAAAAATGCGGCGCACTGAATTTGCTTTCACCCAAACGCTTGGCAATCACCTTGCGCATTTGCGAATTACTGATATCGGTGTACCCTTCCTGTCCGGAAACAACCGGTTGCAGGGCAGGCTTTGGTCCTTCCGCAGGCTGACCGCTGGGGGCTGCCTGCCTTGGAACAAAATTGTCTATATCGCTTTTAATAATTCTTCCGTTATCGCCACTGCCCTGCACCTGGGAAAGATCAATGCCTTTTTCTTTGGCTAATTGTTTAGCAAGGGGAGAGGCTTTTACCCGGCCATCGGCAGTGGCTGGCTGGCTGGCTGCTTGGGCCGTTTGTTGAGGAGCTTGCTGTTGCGGTTGCTGGCTTTGTGCTTTTTGCTCCGAACCTGAAGCGGCTGGCTGGCCTCCGCCTTTTGCCGCAGCAACAATGGCATTTACATCTACTTTTCCTTCTTCACCAATAATGCAAAGCAGGTCGTTTACGGCAATTTTTTCACCGGGTTTGGCGCCCTGGTACAAAAGTTTTCCGTTCTTATAGCTTTCCAGCTCCATGGTGGCTTTATCGGTTTCAATGTCAGCCAGTACATCGCCTTTTTTAACTGTGTCGCCAACGTTTTTATGCCAGGAGGCAATCACACCTTCGGTCATGGTATCGCTTAAGCGGGGCATCAAAACCACTTCTTCCATCTTGCTCAAATCCATTGACGGGGCAGCAGATGGTTGGGCGTTGGCAGGTTGAGGTTGAGCAGCGGGAGCCGCTTGTGCCTGGGGCGCCGTTTCGGGTGCTTTGGCTGGCTGACCGCCTTTACCTACCAGCCCGGAAATATCTTCGCCGGGATTTCCTACAATTGCCAGCAGGTCGTCAACATTAATTTTCGATCCTTTATCTCCGCCTACAAAAAGAAGGGTACCTTCTTTATAACTTTCCAGTTCCATGGTGGCCTTGTCGGTTTCTATTTCGGCCAGCAGTTCACCTTTTTTTACGGGATCACCCACTTTTTTGTGCCATGCGGCAATAACTCCTTCCGTCATCGTATCGCTCAGGCGGGGCATCAATATCACTTCAGCCATGATTCTTGTTCGGTTTATTTTGAGTGCCGAAATTAAAGCAAAACAGGGAAATAGCAGGAAATGAAGAATAGAGGGGGTGAAAGAAGAGTTGGGGAAGGTTAGAAAGGTTCGGGTAACCGGCTTAAGTGCTGCTATGGTCCCGAAGTTTCGGGATTGCTTGCGTCCGAAGCTTCGGACGCTCCGTTTGACTGCAGGAATGCTTATTGTCTTTTCTAATGAGTCTTATGCGGACTTTGTACATTAATAAGATGAACGTACGTGTTTGTGAAGCGATGAGTCCCTCCCCGGCACAACAGGCGCATAAGAGACTCATCGGGGAAGTAAGGGGTGAAACTCCTTTGCGTTACTAGATTGTGTGTTCTTACTTATTTATCGGCGAGGTATTCTGCAATAGTAACGATGACAGTCTTCCCAAATTTATTGAGATCAAGAAGGTCTTTGTCTCCCGTTATTAAATGCGTTGCTCTTCCATCTTTTGAAAGCGATAAGAGAAAATTATCTTCCGGGTCCCGGCAAATAGCTGTGGTTGATGTTACCGTAATAAATTCGGCTCTTAAACTTATTTGCTGCAATAAGTCCTGTAAGTCAGCAAGTGAAAAATATTTCTTGAACTTTGGCCGTCTTGCTACTTCGATAAATTCATCAAGAAGTTCCTGGCTAAAAAGAAGAATAAGTGATTGGTCGGCCAATAGCTTGTCGAGCTTTGAAAGGTCTTTTGTCAACAAAAAGCTAACCCAAAGGTTCGTGTCAATGATTACTCTATCCTTTTTTGGCATAGCGTTTTGCTCTTACAGCTCGCACTTCTTTTGTAATGTCTTCCAGGGATGGTGGGTTAGCAGCCGCTTTGGAGCGCAACTTGCCAATAACCTTTAAAAAACCATCCTCCGATGTTTGTTTTATGGAAATGAGATTCAGGTCAGCAAGGTCTTGTAACAATTTCGCTGCCTTAGGATTTAATATGTTTACCTGATAGGTCTGCATTACTCAAATTTAAGGAATTGCTCTCATTTCAGAGCAGCACCAAGGCTTTCTAGTGAGATGATATTCTGTGATTCTTCAACCCAAACCACGGGCCGATAGCGATATATCGATTAGAATATATCATTCAGCCAGCTCACCAGAAAACCTTTTGCTGGCGGCTCGTGTTTTATCTTTGAACATTATCGCAACAATTATAAAGCTTTCTCAATAATGTGTTCAACTTCCGATTGAATGGATTTATCATGACCAGCAGTAGAGTAAATAACTTTTCCTTCTTTATCAATAACGAAAAATGTAGGAAAACCACTTACACCGTATTTTTCAGCCACTTCTTTACCATTTAGCAACACAGAAAAATTTATGTTATGTTTATTACAAAACCAACTTACGTCTTCTTTAGAATCATAGGAATTGATACTTATAATCTTAAAACTCTTGTCTTTGAATTTATCCTGTAACTCATTCAAGTGTGGCACTGAATGAACCACCAGGAAACAGGCTTGCCAATGTACCGGCATTTCTTAAAGGCTTTTGATGGCAATTGAATGCTTCTTCGGAGTTTGCAACAACCACCTATGTTATGGGCTGTCTCTCAAATTTAGTCAGTGGCAATTTATAGTAAAGCGTTGATGCTATGATTGTACAACTATATGCAATCAATATTCTAGTTTTCAGAGATTTGTTTTCTTCGACCTCACCCTTGAATAACATGAAATAAACGGTTAGAAGTGTCAAACCAAGAGCAATGCAGGAACAAAAAATCTTTTTAGCGATAAAAGGCATATAAATGCGTCTGGTCAATTCGACTGTTAATGTAAATAATAGCCAAGCTAACAAAGAATATAAAACACCAATGAGTCCGCCTGCAATGAATACCAAAGACAATAAGGCATGCTCTGGAATTTTAGTCACTTTTAGAGTTGAACTAATAATGAAATATAGCACAGGTGAAATTACTATGGTAGTAATCCAAACTCTAAGTGAATATTTTAATTGATTCAGAAGTCATTATGTCTTTAATGCTGGGTGCAACTGATAGCCCATAATCCCTTGCTTTACGCCTTCTTGTTGCAATATCAATTCATCTCCAATATAAATCGGAATGAACTCACATCAAACAAAGCTGCCTAATAGAATTACAGAAAGTACAAGAGTGCGACGCAAGAGAAGCCCAATAGCAGCACTTCAGCTAAGTACATAATCAATTACAAGTGGTCTCATAAATGGGCTTGTAAAGAGCCAGTGGTGAACAAGAAAGAGCTTTTTTACTCACCATTCACCACTCTCCACTCACAAAAGGCATATGTGAGCGGGGCTTTTAATAATCCAACTCCATCCTCAACCTGTCCCTCAGTTCTTTCACCAGCGGATACTGCTCAATGATTTTTTGATATTGGTCGCGGGAACTTAAAGGCAGATCCACAGTAATAATTTCTTTTACCCCTTCCACCAGCACAATGATAAACTGGAGTTGCGTGTTGGCCAATTCTATCTTTAAAAAATCAGAAGTCTTGTTTCGTTCCAGTTCCAAAAACTTCTGGTTGATGTTGTTATTCACAACCGCTTCAAAACTATTGGCATCTTTTATCTGCAGTTCGGCCACTTCAAAGCTTTGCCAGGCGGGGTTTTTGTCTTCCTTTAATTGTACAATCCATTTATCCCAGGCTGTTCTTAAAGAAGCTTCATCCAGGGGTTTGTCGGCCACTTTTTGAGCCCCACTACCATTGCCAATTTTTTGGCGGAGCGTATCTAAGGAAGAAAGTTTTTTGCCGGTAGCAGCTTTAGGGACAGGCGGCGGAGCGGAAGAAGTTACCTGCGACGGAACAGTAACAGGTGCAACAGGTGGTGCCTGATAAACTTCTCTTTTTTCTTCTGCTACAGAAAGCAGGCTCCTTTACAACAGGCAGCGGCTCCGGCCTGGTTTCAATAATCAGTTTTGCCTCGCTGGTTTTTGCTTTGGGCGCCGGTGCAGGGGTGGCAACAGGCGCCGTGGAGGTGGCAATAGGAGCGATATTTCTAAACGCAACAGCTTTTGCTCCGTCAACTATTTTTTTTTATCAATACCAGCGCCATTGCTGGTTAGTTGCAAGGCTTGTTGCAGGTAGCAAAGTTTGATCAACGCCAGCTCCACATGCAGTCTTTTATTTCTGGCAGATCGGAAATTGATCTCGGCTTCGTTTAAAATATTCAGCGCACTAACCAGGTAACCGGCATCGGTTCTTTTGGCGGTTTCGGCATAACGCTGCCGGAAACTTTCCACCACTTCCAGCAAACCGGCTACACGTTCATCTTTACAGATCAAAAGATTGCGCAGAAATTCTGCAAAGCCATTCAGCACCATATCGCCTTCAAAACCTTTTTTATCAATATCATCGTACAGCAACATGGCTCCGGCCAGGTCCTGGTTCAGCATGCAGTCCACCAGTTTGAAATAATAATCGGCATCTAAAATATTCAGGTGCTCAATCGTATTCTCGTAGGTTACTTCACCATTGGTAAAGCTTACGATTTTATCCAGGATGCTCAGGGCATCCCGCATGCAGCCTTCACTTTTTTGCGCGATCAGTTGCAGGGCCGTTTTTTCGGCTTTAATATGTTCTTTGCCGGCAATGTCCTGCAAATGTTCAACCGTATCCTGCAGGGTGATGCGTTTAAAATCGAAGATCTGGCAACGGCTTAAAATGGTGGGAAGTATCTTATGTTTTTCCGTCGTGGCCAAAATAAAAATAGCATAGGGCGGTGGCTCTTCCAGCGTTTTTAAAAAGGCATTGAAGGCCGCAGAAGAAAGCATGTGTACCTCATCTATGATATACACTTTATATTTTCCGGCCTGCGGTGCAAAGCGAACCTGCTCTACCAGGCTGCGGATATCATCCACCGAGTTGTTACTGGCAGCATCCAGTTCATGAATGTTCAAGGAAGTGCCTTCATTAAACGAAATGCAGGAATGGCATTCGTTGCAGGCCTCACCTTCCGGGCTGGGATTTTCGCAATTGATGGTTTTGGCTAAAATTCGTGCACAGGTGGTTTTACCCACACCCCTGGGACCACAAAACAAAAACGCATGGGCCAGGTGGCTGTTTTTGATGGCATTCTTTAAAGTGGTGGTGATATGCTCCTGTCCTACAACGGTATCAAACGTCTGGGGACGATATTTTCTGGCTGAAACAATGAATTTTTCCATACAAAACCTCGGCTGCTAAGGTATCGCGGATGAGGCAGATTATAGTGGATTTCACAATTTTTTTGTTCCCAGCTTTTGCACTTCTATGGATCGTTCCTTGCGTCGCACACTTGTACGGCTGGAATTGTATGCAGCTTTTTTATTTCACGCAAAGACGCTAAGTAAAAAAGGCGCAAAGATTTTAAAGGGACATTCCATTTCTTCAAGAAATGGAATGTCTCGCGGGTAACAAAGGGTTATTGAATTTTTGGTAACTCAATTTTTTAACCACGGCGGGCACGGAGAACACGGCGGGGAATGTTTTAAATCTCTGTGCTCCTCCGTGTTCGCTGTGGTTCTATTTCCCTTGCTCAATTGAATTACCGGACGCTGAAGAGTGCGATCCGCCGGTAGTCGGACGCAGCGCAACAAAAGCTAAATAGTAGCGATACAGCTTAGTACATAAAAATCGGTACAGAGTAAAAATATCCATTAATCAATGGCCGAGGCAAATCCTTAAAAATCCGTGAAATCTGCGATAGAAAATCCATAAAATCCGCGGTTCAGGGCCCAATTTAACAGAACTTGCAAACTATGTGGAGCAGCAGCATTTTGGTGGCAATCATCCTTGTTCTTCTGGCGGTTGTTTTCCTGCTTTTGTTCAGGCAATACAAGCAAAAGCGGGATATGGAACTGGAACTGGCAAAGCAAAAAACTGCTTTGGCAGAACTGGAAATTAAGGTGCATGAACTGGCCGCTCAAAAATTTGAGCAATATAAAAACACGGTATTGCAAACGGAGCAGGACCGCATACTGGCCGAACAAAAACTGATGGCGGAAACCTCATTTGAAAGATGGAAAATTGAATACGAGACCATCATCCGGCAGGATGCCATCAAAAAAAGCCAGGCGGTGACCATTGGTAAAGTGACAGAGCACATCATTCCTTATTTCAGCGGCATCTTTCCTTACAATCCCAAGGAGGCAAGATTTATTGGAAGCCCTATTGACATGGTGGTTTTTGATGGTATGGAAACCGACCTGGAAAATATTTCTGTTCATTTTATTGAAGTAAAAACGGCTACGTCTGCACTTACGCCAAAACAAAGGGCTATCAAATATGCTATTTTAAATAAGAGGGTAGCGTGGAAGGAGCTGAGGGTGTAAGCCCCGCCCCTGTCCCCCTAAAGGGGAGACTTAGGTGGAAGAAACTCTTCTTTTTCCATCATGCATTTACCATGCCATTTCTTTTGATTTATTAGGATTAACCAGAAGAAGTGATCCGAAATTAGAAGCCAGCCTTAAAGAACCGGTTGAAATAAGAAAGAACCCTAGACCTAAGTCCTCCCTTTAGGGAGACAGAGGGCAGTCTCCCCTTTAGGGGGACAGGGGGCAGAGCTACAAAATCGGATGCCTCCTGAATTCTTTCGTCCGGTCAAACAAATAACGATAGGTAGTGAGTTTACGGCTCGGAGATACATCGCCCAGGCCCAGGCCTACGTTCAGCATTTTGGGATTAAAATCACCGATCCACTGCATTTCATATTCGGTGTATTCAAAGGTCGGCTGCATCACATCCTTATAGGCTTCGCCCACAATAAAGGCATCAATTCCCTTGCCCTGGAATTCGGGTACCACGCCAAAAACCAGGCCTGTGAATTTTTTACAGGGCTTTGTTTTTTTCACCCATAAAAATTTCAGCTTGTGCAGCAGGTCAAACTTTCCGTTTAAATGTTTGAACCATTGGTTCAGGTCCGGCAGGTTGGTAAAGATGGCAATGGGTTTTTCTTTATGATAGGCAAACCACACAATGCGTTCATCCATCACCGGCTTCATTTTTTTGAACATGATGACCACCTGTTCTGTCTTCATCTCCTTTAAACCTCCGTGACCCGCCCAGGCTGCATTGTAAACAGTGGCAAAATCGGCTGCAAATTTTTCTATGTGGTTTTTGTCAATATGTTTTACAGAAAAATCCGGATCTTTTTCAAACATGGCATGACGTTCCAATACCTTCTCGCTCATTTGCTGCTTAGGGTTCATACCCAGGCAAATTTGATGGAAGAACGGCTGGAAGCCATAGGTTTCAAACAGATTTTTGTAGTAAGGCGGATTGTAATTCATGCCATACAAAGGTTCCTGGAAACCTTCTACCACCAGGCCCCACCAGCGGTCTCTTTCGCCAAAATTAATGGGGCCGTCCATAGCCTCAACGCCCTGTTGCAGCAGCCAGTGCTTTGCCACATCAAACAGCATATCGGCCGCGTTTTGGTCGTTGATGCAATCGAAAAAACCAATGCCGCCAACGGTTACATCATCTCCTTTGTTCTTGTATTTTTTATTGGTGAAAGCAGCAATGCGGCCAATGTACCGGTCGTCTTTTTTTAACAGCCAGCGTTTCACTTCTCCAAAACGGAAGGTTTTATTTTTCTTCGGATCAAAAACATCGTTCACATCTTTATCCAGCGGGCGGATATAATTTGGATTGCCTTTGTTTACCGCCACATTCACCTTAAGGAACTCTTTTTGAAGTTCCGCAGTATTTACCTCAATTAATTCCATTGGAGCCATGGCGCAAATGTAACAGCAACGGCTTATACTAACTGGTTTAGGTTTATAAAATTCTACTGTCCATAGTCAATGGTGAATGGTCAATAGAAAATCACAGATTGATGACGGTTGGTATTATTTATTAATCTGTAAATAAATGGGCGGCCATTTTTTCATCATGCCCGTAAATATCATCACGAAAGTTAATAAGGCCTTTATCATCTACCCAGGCGGTAAAATAGCCAATAAAAACAGGGATGGTATTTGTAACCGTTACGTACTGTTCTTTCGTCCCGTCCATGGCTTTTTCAATTCTTTCTTCTGTCCAGGAGGACTGGTTGCGCAGTACCCATTCGGCCAGTTTTTGGGGTTGGGCCACCCGGATGCATCCATGGCTGAAGGCCCTTTTGTTTTCACCAAATAAGGATTTGGCCGGCGTGTCGTGCAGGTAAATATTATAACTGTTGGGAAACAAGAATTTCACACGGCCCAAAGAGTTCCACGGTCCCGGCGTTTGCCGTACGGTGTTGTTATACCATTCCATATGGTTTCTTTGGAGATAGTTGGGGTCACGTTGTATAGCCGGCAATACTTCGTTTTTTAAAATGCCGGGTGGTACATTCCAATAGGGAGCAAAGACCACGTATTTCAAGTTTCCGGTAAAAATAACCGTGCGGTGTTGCAAAGTGCCCACGACGATATCCATTCCAAAGGCAGGTTTGCCTCCTTCAAAAACCGTCAGGCGGTACTGGGGTATGTTCACTAAAATAAAATCACCTTCAGGCTGCGCCGGTATCCACCGCATCCGTTCCATATTGATTAGCATCTGGCGAATGCGTTTTTCCGGCGCTTCGTTCAGGTAGCGCAGGGTGGCGCCTCCTGCTATTCCATCCTGCTTCAACCCATAACGCTTTTGAAACTGCATCACTGCTTCTTTTAATTCTTTGGAAAAAAGAGGAAGGGTATCTTTTAAAGGATAATCACCCAGGGAATATAACCGCTTTTTAAGAGCTGCAATGGCTGTTGACGAATCGCCTGAGCGATACGATTTAGCGGTAGAAGGAATTGGAGGAAAGCCTCCTTGTTCCTGCATTTCATAGTAGCGGACTAATTTCTCTTTCAATAAGTGGTATTGCTGGTTAACCGGTTCCTGCACCGCTGCATTTTTGTTGGTAAACGAATCCAGCATGGCCACCAGATCAATGCGCTTGCGGGGAATAAACCAGTTCAGGTCAGTTTGACGCAGGGTAATATTTCCCTGGTAGGCCCGCCGGGCATAGCGCAGAAAGGAGGACGTAATGCCCATTTCCGCTTTGAAGATGGCACTGTCCTGAAGTTGTAAAGGCTGCTTTTGCAATTGGGCACTATCGAGCAATTGTTTTATAAAAGGATTAAAGACAACGCTGTCCCTTGAATAACTTAAATAATCATTCAGCAGGTTTTGAAAATGGAAGGCCTGCTCGGTAAAACCTTCTTCATTGAACCAGGCATATTGGTAATTGCGGCTGTTGTAAAAATTGCGCATGGCTTGTTTGAGCGAATCATGCCATTGCGTTTTTTGGAAATAGTTCTCTAACGAAGTACTGTCAAAAAAAAGATCGGAGTAGGCGTTAGCCGGCGTAATAGTGGTATCACGTTCTATTTTAATGGTTGCCGGTTTGCCTTGTTGACAGGAATAGGCGAAACAGAAAAAGGCTATGAACAAAAGGGAATAAAAGCCATTCTTTAGGCAAAGTTGTTTTTTTACAGTCATTTTCACTCGTAGCGTATTTAAGACAACGGCAGGCAAAAATTTGTGCCTGCCGTTGGTTTGTATTCACAAAAATACGAAACGAAGAGTTGTATGGTTTACAGAGAAGCGGTGAACATTTTTTGGGCCAGCTTCCTGTCATGATCGTAAATGTCATCCCTGAAGTTCAGGCGGCCATCTTCATCTACCCAGGTTGTGTAATAGGTAATAACCACCGGAACGGGATCTTTTAGTTTTACATATTTTTCCGTACCGCTGTTCATGGCAGCACTGATCCGGTCCGGTGTCCACTCCGGATTGTTCCTTAATAAATACGTAGCCATTTTTTCAGGCTCGGCCAAACGAATGCAGCCATGACTGTAGGCCCGTTTATCTTTTTCAAATAAACTTTTTGCCGGTGTATCATGAAAATAGATATTGAAACTATTGGGAAATAAAAACTTTACCCGTCCCAAGGAATTTTTTTCTCCCGGCAATTGCCTGATCTTGGGCAGGTCGCCTTCCATGCCTACCTGCTCCATATTGTTATCGGCCAGGTAGTTGGGGTTTTTATCCAAGGCCGGAAGAATTTCTTTTTTTACGATGCTGGGTGGCACGTTCCAGTAAGGACTGAACACAATTTGATTGAGATCACCGTTAAACATCATGGTATTATGCCCTTCCTTGCCCACCACTACATTCATGTCAAAGACCTTTTTCTTGCCTTCATGCATATGCAATTCAAATTCGGGAATGTTTACTACAATCAATTGTCCCGATGGGGCATTGGGCATCCAGCGCATACGGCCCATATTCATTAATATTTGCTCCACTCTTTTCAAGACCGGAACATTCATGTCCTTTATCAGTTGTGTGGTGATAATTCCGTCGGGTGTATAGCCCATGCGGACCTGGAAGTTTTTTACGGCGTTCTCCAGTGTGTCGTTAAACACACGGCTTGTATCGTTACCGGATAAATCGCCGGTGATCTGTAATCTTTTTTTAATAACAGCTATGACGGAATCGGAAGCTCCCTTTTTGATGGTTTTTTTGCTGGTGGTGATCTGTGGCCAGCCGCCTTGTTTGGCAATGGTGTAATATTTTCCCAGTTCATCTTTCAGCAGTTTGTAGGGCTCATGCACGTCTTCAAAATATTTATTGTCCTTGTGTTTTTTATTTAACAGTGAATCGGCTAAATACATCACATCCTGTTTTTTAAAGGGTATGAAACGCTCCATTTCCTTTCGTTTCACATACCCTTTTTCATAATTGTTCAACATGTACAGGATAAAGTGATGCGTTAACTGGATTTCGGTGTTGATATACGATTTATCTGAGGCGCTGATGGATAAATTTTCTTCTGCGATCAGGTTGTCCATTCTTTTTTGCAGGGCCTTGTTCCGTAACGTCGTGTCGTTGTCGTACGTGGTAACATAATCATGCAAATTCCAAAAACCAAGGGCTTGTTCTGTCAGTCCATCACTGCTGAACCAGGCATACTGGTAATTGCGGGTATTATAAAAACTACGGATACGGCGGGCTACGGAGTCGCTTAATTTTTTATCGGCGATGTATTTTTCTACATTGGTGCTATCTAAAAAAAGGGTAGAATAGGCGTTGGAAGCATTGATGCTGTAATCTCTTTTGCTTACATTTTTCTGGCCTTCAGATTTGGCTTCGTTATCGTCGCCATCACGGGTAGCCCCGCTGTTTTGACAGGAGGCAAACAGGCTGCAGCACAGGGCCGCATATAAAATTAAACTCTTCATATCGTTGAGTTTGCAAACCACATGCCTTATTCATAAGGTTAAAATGAGGATTTTGAAACCGGATTTTTAGAAAGTTTTAGGAAAAATTGGGGAATTGTGGGGCCATCAATCATGGCTTTCATTCAGTTTTCATCTGCTTATATAACCGTAAACAGGGAATTTCGAGCAATGAACTTTGCCGGTTAAGTTTTCGTTTCTTTGCCGCTTAAATTTTCAACTCATGGCAAAATGTAATTTTTCAATTGATTTTCCGGGTTCGGCCGAAGAAGTCTTCAGCAAGGCTAAAGCAGCCGTGGAAAAGCAGGGCGGAACCTTTAACGGCGATGCCGGCAGCGGCAATTTCTCCATCAATGTTTTTGGTGCTATCACGGGTTCATATACCGTATCGGGACAACAATTGCAAATAGCCATTGAGGATAAGCCCATGATGATTCCCTGTGCCGCCATTGAAAGTGCGTTAAGAAGCCAGATAGGGTAGTGAGGTGTAGAGTCTTGCCTGTGCGGATAAATGCTCTTTAGTTCCATTATTGATTATTGATAATTAATTATTGGAGGCCTGCCTAAGCGGGCCTTCCTAATAATCAATAATAAATAATTAATAATGTATGTGAAGGAGGATTACAGGGCAGATTCATTGCCGTTTTCCCATTGGCGAAAAGTTAATTCTCTCTTCCTTTCCACAATCTTTCATATCAAATTGGCAAATTAACGGTGCACCCTTACCTTTGCAGCCGAAATTGAAAACCGGCTTGTGTTAAGTCTTTTTTCAAGCGAAAAAACTTCTTTTAAAAGCTATATATGGCAAAAGTTGGTAAGGTAAAACAAATCATTGGCGCTGTAGTGGACGTACAGTTCGAAGGCAGCCTCCCCGAAATTTATAATGCGTTAGAAATAAAAAGAGACAATGGCGATACGCTGGTGCTTGAGGTGCAGAACCACCTGGGCGAGGACAGTGTTCGTACCATTGCCATGGACGGTACCGAAGGTTTGACCCGCGGAACCAATGTTATGGATACCGGGGCTCCTATCACCATGCCGGCCAGTGACCAGATCAAAGGCCGCCTGTTTAATGTAACCGGCGATCCTATTGATGGCCTGCCAGCCGTTTCAAAAGTGAATGGCCGTCCTATTCACGCCAAGCCGCCGGCTTTTGAAAACCTGTCTACAGCCACAGAAGTTTTGTTTACCGGTATTAAAGTAATTGACCTTATCGAGCCGTATTCCAAAGGTGGTAAGATTGGTTTGTTTGGTGGTGCCGGTGTTGGTAAAACCGTATTGATCCAGGAATTGATCAACAATATTGCAAAAGCCTATTCCGGTGTATCGGTATTTGCCGGTGTGGGTGAAAGAACCCGTGAAGGAAATGACCTGATGCGTGAGATGATTGAAGCCGGTATCATGAATTATGGTGAGGCGTTCAAGCATAGCATGGAAGAAGGCGGATGGGATCTGAGCAAGGTGAACATGACCGAACTGGCCGAGTCCAAAGCTACTTTCGTATTTGGACAAATGAATGAGCCGCCCGGTGCCCGTGCCCGTGTTGCCCTTTCTGGTTTGACCATTGCAGAATACTATCGTGACGGTGACGGCACTGGTAAAGGCCGCGACATTCTTTTCTTCGTGGATAATATCTTCCGTTTTACCCAGGCTGGTTCCGAGGTGTCGGCTCTTTTAGGCCGTATGCCTTCAGCGGTGGGTTATCAGCCAACCCTGGCTACGGAAATGGGTATCATGCAGGAAAGGATTACGTCCACCAAAAATGGTTCTATTACCTCTGTACAGGCGGTTTATGTACCTGCGGATGACCTGACTGACCCTGCTCCTGCCACAACCTTTGCCCACCTGGATGCTACGACTGTATTGTCACGTAAGATCGCTGACTTAGGTATTTATCCTGCGGTGGATCCACTGGATTCTACTTCACGTATCCTTACGCCTGGTATTGTGGGTGAGGCGCATTACACTTGTGCAAACAGGGTGAAGTTGATTCTGCAACGCTATAAAGAATTACAGGACATCATTGCCATCCTGGGTATGGATGAACTGAGTGATGAAGATAAATTAACGGTAAGCCGTGCCAGAAGGGTACAACGTTTCTTGTCGCAGCCCTTCCACGTGGCGGAAGCCTTTACCGGTTTGAAAGGTGTGCTGGTACCGATTGAAGAAACCATTCGTGGATTTAACATGATCATGGATGGAGAAGTGGATGAATATCCTGAAGCTGCCTTCAACCTGGTAGGTACCATTGATGATGCCATTGAAAAAGGTAAAAAACTGTTAGCGCAGGCGCAGGGATAATTTGATAGATTTGAAAATGGGCTAATTTGACTAATTAGCAGCCAGATGGACACAGATCACTTATTGCAAATTTTCAAATTCATAAATTATCAAATTAGTTCTATGACTTTAGAAATATTAACTCCGGAACGTAAATTATTCAGTGGCGAAGTGTTTGGCGTGCAAATGCCGGGCATCAGCGGTTCCTTTGAAGTGTTGGATAAACATGCGCCCCTGGTAAGTGCTTTAAAAGCCGGCCGTGTCAGGGTGTTGCGTGATAAACAAAATCATACCGCCTCTTATGATATTCAAGGTGGTTTTGTAGAGGTTTTGAATAACAAAGTAACTGTGCTGGTGGAAGGTGCTATTGTAGCGGAGTAAATTAAAAATTTGTATAAAGAAAAGGCCGTTGTTTTATTACAACGGCCTTTTTTATTGATTTTTAGAAAGAACTTACGCTTTTACTACCAAAGTGCCGGCCATTTTATCATGCAGGGTTTGTTTTTTATCATCCCAAACCATCATGATATATCCCCAAAAAATAATAATGGTGGAAACAATTTTTCCAAAATGCCTTATAAGCTATAGAGTGGCGGTTGGATCAGCGGGAAGCTAATTCTTTTAAGTAACTTGATTCAGATCTATGCTTGCTTTCTCCCAGGCTATCAACCTCTTGTGGCATATAGATTGCACTTCTAAAAGGCTAAAAACAGATATCGTGAAGATTGCACAGGTAGCGCCTTTATACGAAGCTGTGCCTCCTAAATTATACGGAGGAACTGAACGGATTGTTCACTATTTAACAGAAGAGTTGGTTCGTTTGGGGCATGATGTGACCTTGTTTGCTTCGGGTGATTCGAAAACAAAGGCCACACTGGTGGCTCATGTGCCGGAAGCTTTACGCCTTAACAAATCCTGTGAGGATACATTGGCTCCGCACATTGTTCAGCTGCAGGAAGTAATAGAGCAGGCTGATGAATTTGATGTCATTCATTTTCATACGGATTATATCCATTTCCCTTTTACCCGTAAACTTCCTGCGGCACATCTCACTACGCTTCATGGAAAGCTGACCATTCCTGAATTGCAATTGGTCTATAACAAGTTTCCGGATCAGCCCGTTATTTCTATCTCCGATAAACAAAGAGAACCCCTGCCCCAGGCTAATTGGATCGGCACGGTATATCATGGACTTCCTGTTGATTTGCATAAGGCCAGATACGGGAAGGGGGAATATCTTGCTTTTTTAGGAAGAATCTCACCGGAGAAAGGATTGGATGTTGCTATCGGCACAGCAAAAGCCGCAGGCATAAAATTAAAAATTGCTGCCAAAATAGATAAGGCCGACAAAGAATATTTTGAAGAGCACATCAAACCACTTCTGGATCACCCGTTAATTGAATTTATAGGTGAGATCAATGAAAAAGAAAAGACAGCGTTTTTAGGAAATGCCTTGGCTATGTTATTCCTCATTAACTGGGAGGAGCCGTTTGGATTGGTAATGATAGAAGCCATGGCTTGCGGCACACCTGTTATTGCATTTGGCCGCGGCTCGGTTCCCGAAATAATTGAACATGGAAAGAATGGCTTTATCGTGGAGAACGAAAACGAGGCCATTGAAGCTGTGAAATTAGCCGGGCGGCTTAGCCGAAAAAAAGTCCGCGAAAGCTTTGAACAAAAATTTACTGCCACGCGGATGGCCCTGGATTATATAGCCATTTATCAAAGATTGCAAAAGCAAAGAAAGAGCAGGGAAAACCTGGTTATTGCGCTTGAGGATCGAAAACTATCAATCATTTAAAACGGATCTATGTTACCCAAAAATCCGGACTTACTGGAAGAAAATAAATACCATATTGGCAGCGATGTTGTCTTTGTTGATGACCGCGTACGGGTGTTAAATCATTTTGATACGTTTGGCATTTTTGACCGCTGGGGCGACATACACCCGCATGCAAAAAAATTGCATGGCATTTACCACCAGGGTACACGGTTTATTAATAAAATGGAATTGCGTATCAATGGTCAGAAACCATTGCTGTTAAGTTCGGCTATAAAGGAAAATAACCAGGTTCTTTCTGTTGATCTTACCAACCCTGCTTTTGAAGATTGCGGCCTTGCCGAAAATACAATTCACATATCCAGAAGCCAGTTTATTCGCAATGGTGTTTTTTTCGAAGAGCTTCGGTTTAATAACTACGGTGCAGTGCCGTGTGCCGTAAGCGTTACACTTTCTTTTGGCAGCGATTTTAAGGACATATTTGAGATACGTGGAGTGGAGCGAAAAGTGGAACCTCCAAAGCATGAGCTAATTGATGAAAATGATAAGATCATTTTTGATTACAAAGGCCTGGATGAAATTCACCGGCGCAGTGAAATTGCTTTCTCAGCCGACGGGTACGAGATCAAACGGAATATGTGCATTTTTCATTTGGACCTTCTTCCACAAAAAACACATTTGATACAATACTCCATTTTCTTCAACGCCTGCGATAGTGAACTGGCTACGGTACAATACACGGAGGTGAAAAAGGCCATGGAGGAAGAACGGCAAACATCGCACCGCCTGTTTGCCGGCATCGAAACATCCAATGAACAATTCAATCATTGGCTGGAGCGGTCGAGGGCGGATCTGCTTTCACTTCTTTCGCAAACCCGTTATGGAAAATATCCTTATGCCGGCGTGCCCTGGTACAATACGGCTTTTGGCCGCGATGGAATTATAACCGCTATGGAAACGCTTTGGCTGGCGCCGGAGATCAGTAAGGACGTACTTCGGTTTTTAGCGCAAATGCAGGCAAAGGAATTGGATCCTGCCAAGGATGCTGAGCCCGGAAAAATTTTGCACGAAACCCGTTCGGGCGAGATGGCCAACACCGGAGAAATTCCTTTTGGAAAATATTATGGCACCATTGACGCCACACCGCTTTTTATCATGCTGGCAGGCATGTATTATGAACGCACCGGCGATAAGGAAACCATTCAGCACATCTGGCCCAATATAAAAATGGCCTTGCACTGGATTGACAACTATGGCGATTTGGATGGCGATGGATTTGTAGAGTATAAACATAAGGCTGAAAATGGCCTGACCAACCAGGGCTGGAAAGATTCTTTTGATTCGGTGATGTATGAAGACGGCAGTTTGTGCGAAGCTCCTATTGCCTTATGCGAAGTACAAGGCTATGTGTATGCCGCCAAAAAATATGCTTCTGTGCTGGCTGCTGTTTTTGATGGGGAAGATGGATCGCAAAAGTTGTGGATGGAAGCGGAGGCCTTAAAAAAGAAATTCAATGAACAGTTTTGGGATGCTGAATTGGGATGCTATGTGCTGGCTTTGGATGGAAATAAAAAACCCTGCCGGGTGGTAACTTCCAATGCCGGACAGTGCTTGTTTACCGGTATTGCGGAAGAAGATAAGGCAAGAATGCTGGTGGATACGTTAATGCACCGCAATATGTTTAGCGGCTGGGGCATTAGAACGCTGTCGGCTGTTGAGAAAAGGTATAATCCCATGTCTTACCATAATGGTTCTGTCTGGCCACACGATACGGCTCTTATTGCTTATGGATTTTCTTTGTATGGTTTTCAGAAGGAAGCTCTTGAAATTTTGAATGCCCTGTTCAGTGCTTCTTTATTTATAGATCTGCAAAGGCTGCCTGAATTGTATTGCGGGTTCCATAGAAAATCAAATGAAGGCCCCACCGCTTACCCGGTTGCCTGCTCGCCCCAGGCATGGTCGGTAGCTGCTATATTTATTTTAGTGCAAGCCTGCTTGCAAATTAAAATCAACGCTATTACAAAGACCATTGTTTTTGATAAGCCGGAGTTGCCCTCGTACCTGGAAAAAATAGCCGTCTCAAACTTAAAACTGGGCAATCACCAACTGGTCTTTAATGCCTTTCGCCATCAGCGTGATGTAAGCTTTAACGTCATTACAAAACCCGAAGGGTGGGAGTTGCTGATTAAGAAGTAATGCCCCCTGTCTCTCCCCCTGTCCGAATTTGGTAAAACCGTGCGACGTAAAAAGACACCCTTTGAAAAAAAAGAAACCTACAATTGGTATAAAGGAATCCTACAGGTTAATACACAGTTGGGGGCGGATATACAGAAAATACATATAGCAGACCGTGAAGCAGATATATACGAATTGTTTTTCTGTGCGTATGAACACCATACCGATCTTTTGATAAGAGCCTGTCGCAGCAGAAGGCTTGCTGACAAAAGTGATTTGTGGAAGGCTATGGCAGAGCTTCCTGCAACTACTATAGAGTTGCAGATACCGGATAAAACAGGAAAGAAAAGATCAGGCGTTGAGGTGGAAGTCCGTTATCACCAGGTCGAAATACTTCGTCCGCTGGCAAGCACCAATCAATATGAAAGTGTGGAAATGACAGCTATTGAAGTAAAGCAACGCGGGCCTAAAAAACAATGGCAGCAAGAGCCTATCCATTGGAAACTGCTAACCACCTTGCCGGTTAATAGTGTGGATGAATCCCTGCACCCTAAAGGGGAGACTTAGGTCAATCATACTTTTCTTTATTGTTCTTACTTTTTAGAAAAAATTTTTTATGAAACACCTTAGTTGAATAGTATTACTGAACGTTGAAGAGTGCGACGCAACAGAAGCCCAATAGTAGCAATAAAGCCGGTAACAAAATCATTAACTCTATATTTAAGGAAGTGGCTGTTATAAAAAAAGTTTCTATATCCTAAGTCTCCCCTTTAGGGGGACAGGGGGAGGCATTAATTCAACTGCGGATCAATCGGGAAATTGATCATCATTTCAAATTCGCCGCCCAGGTGCTTTAAAGAATCCTTCCAGATTTCTTCTGCATTGGGATGAAACACCAGGTTACGTATGGCTTCTACGGTAAGCCAGGTTTTTTCTGCCATTTCTGTGTCCAGTTGTCCGGAACTCCAGCCGGAGTAGCCAATATAAAAACGTATTTTTTCAGGATCGGCCTGGCCGCTGTTGATGAGGTCCACAACCGCATCAAAATCACCGCCCCAAAAAATTCCTTTCATGATTTCTATGCCGCCCGGAATCTCCTCGGGATACCTGTGCAAAAAATGAATGGTGTTCATCTGCACAGGTCCGCCATAATAAACCGGTAATTTATGCCCTTCCACTTCGGGGATCAGTTCATCCAGTGTGTTTTCATACTGCCGGTTCAACACAAAACCAATAGTTCCGTCCTCGCGGTGTTCGGTTAAAAAAACCACGGTTCGCATAAAGTTGGGATCTTTTAAAAAAGGATCGGCTATCAACAAAACTCCTGCTGCGGGTTGTACCATAGGCTGTCAATATCTGTTAAATATAATACATAACAATCTTATGCCATCGCATGTGAGGAACACAGCAATATTTTTGCAATCGCAATTTTTTCGTCATCTTGCTGTCTGTGAAAAAAATTTTCCCCATAATACTTGTGCTGATTACCCTGTCCTTACTGGGTATTATCTATATTCAGATCAACTGGCTGAATAACATGGTGCTTTTGCGTAAAGACCAGATAGACCAGAAGGTCCGCGACATAGCCAAACAGGTTGGTGAGGAACTTTCTCAATACAAAGGGTCAGCGCCTTCATCCGGCATGAGACCTTTCCCGGATCTCAATAATTTTTCCCTTGATTATCCAAGAACATATAATGTAAGCCAGCGCTTTACCACCCAGGAACTATACGAAAAAATAAAAGCAAACTTTGTAGCAGCCGATCTGGAGAACATTCCTTTTGAATTTGCCCTGGTGACCCTGAAGAATGAAACGATCGGTCAGATGGAAAGGCAGTCCAATAATTTTACGGCCTGGTACGAAGACACGGCTAACTATTATTTTAAAGCTTATCCTATAGTGCCGCCAAGTGGTTCGGCGGCTGAAAATCTTACCGCAAATGAGTGGATCATTATTGTTGTTCCCAACGTCACGGATATTGTTTACAAAGGATTGCGGGGCAATATTTTGGTAGCCGTTCTTTTCACACTGGTCATTTGTGCCGCATTCTATCTTACGCTTCATACCATGCTTCGTCAAAAGAAATTGAGCGAAATAAAAAACGATTTCATCAATAACATGACGCATGAGTTTAAAACGCCTATTGCTACCATTTCTTTGGCAGTAGATGCCATACGCAATGAGAAAGTGCAAAGGGATGCTCAGAAACTTTCTTATTTCAGCGAGATTATTAAAGAAGAAAACCAGCGCATGAACCGGCAGGTGGAAACCATCCTGAAATCGGCATTGATGGACCGGCAGGAGGTGCAACTGAATCTGAAGCCCTTGCATGTGCACACCATCATTCGCGACGTGGCGGATAATTTCATGTTGCGCCTGCATGAAAAACAAGGAACGCTGGAAATGGATCTGGCTGCGCAGAATGATTTGATAGATGGTGATGAAGTGCATATATCAAACCTTGTCAACAACCTGATGGATAATGCAGTGAAGTATGGGAAAGAAAATGTGTCTCCAAAAATTTGCATTACCACTACCTCGAATAACAAAAAGTTTATTTTTAAAATAGAGGACAATGGTATTGGTATGACACGGGAAACGGTAAAACGGATCTTTGAAAAATTCTATCGTGCCCATACCGGCAATATCCATAATGTAAAAGGCTTTGGCCTGGGATTGAGCTATGTAAAAACTGTGGTGGAAGGACATGAGGGGCACATTAAAGCAGATAGTACATTAGGCAAGGGAAGTTCCTTTACCATTGAATTGCCATTGAAGGGAGATGAGAGTTGATAGACGGTAGATGACTATCATCTATCATCTGTCAGCTACCATTCTCCTTATCGTTTCTCCACAACAAACTACTATCTCCATAACTTAAAAAACGGTAATTGTTGTTCAGGGCATGCTGGTAAACTTTCCGCCAGTCCTGCCCAATAAAAGCAGCGACCAGTAAGAGCAATGTGGACTGGGGCTGATGGAAGTTAGTGATCAATCCAACCGCGGTTTTAAATTGATAACCCGGAACAATGATGAGGCTTGTTCTGCAATGAATTTCATTTAGCGAACGGGCATTCATCCACTCCACCAGGTTTTGAAAACTTTCCTTGTACGAAATAGCGGTGTGTCGTTCAGCTAATTCATAGGCTTCCCATTGGTGCAGCTCAAGGTCCTCATTATCTGAATCGTTTAGTTTTAATCCCAGCCAGTACAGGCTTTCCAGTGTTCTTAAAGAAGTAGTGCCAACGGCTACAATCCGGGAAGAAGAAATTAGGTTTTCAATCGTTTCTTTTTTAACCGTAAAAGGCTCACCATGCATTTGATGCTCAGCTATGGTTTCGGTTTTTACAGGCTTAAAAGTTCCGGCGCCTACATGCAGGGTAATATAATCGGCTTTTATATTTTTTGCTTGCAGCGCTGCAAAAGTTTCTCCGGTAAAATGCAGGGCAGCCGTTGGCGCCGCCACAGAGCCTTCGTGTTTGCTAAAAACAGTTTGATATCTTTCCCAGTCAATTTTTTCAGCACTACGTTTTATATAGGGCGGTAAAGGAATGGCGCCTGCGGCATGTAAAACCTGCACAAAGGATAAATAGTTGGGCTGCCAGCTGAATTCAATTAAAAAATAATCTTCTTTTTTATCAATATACTGCGCTGATAAATGAATATCCTCATCATTAATGGAAATCTTCTTTTGAAGCACTTGCCCGTGCTTCCATTTTGAAGCGCCGCCAATCAGGCATTTCCATACCGCCGTTTCTTTTTGCTGCATGGCCTGTTCTATGCTTTGAAGATGAGGTTCCAGGCAAAATATCTCAATAATACCACCGCTTTCTTTTTGAAATAAAAGCCTGGCTTCAATAACCCGGGTATTGTTCAGAATAAGGGTAGTACCGGACGGTAAATAATCCGGAAGATTATAAAAATGCTCATCAGTAATATTTCCCTCTTTGTAAACCAATAATTGTGAACGGTCTCTTTGCTCTAAAGGGAACTCAGCAATCCGGTGATGCGGAAGTTCATACGTATAATCCTTGATCAGTATGTCCTGCGGTAAAACTTTCATGCGGCTAACGGCAGCATTTGATTAAAAATTAGGTTTAAACAGTCGGTTTTTGCACAGATTTTCACGGTTATCCACAGTTCATTCACACCGGTTTTGCTTAAAAACAATTTTAATGAATCAAAACCCTTACCCAGTGGGCATTTCATCGCCCTTCAATTTGTGGAAAAATTAAACAGTTGGAAAATACTGTTGCAAAGTGGGAAAAAGTGTTATTTTGTGTTAAAACAAGCCATTTTCCTCCAAACCATTGAAAATGACAGGCTTTATAGGTGAATTTGAATCAACCCTGGACACAAAAGGTCGTTTTCTCCTCCCGGCTGGCTTAAAAAAGCAACTGCCTGAAGGCGAAAATACTCGTTTTGTTATCAACAGGGGGTTTGAAAAATGCCTGAGCCTGTATCCCACCAAAAGCTGGGAACCGCTTTTTGCCAGAATTAGCACTTTGAATGATTTTGACCCGGCTGTAAGAAGTTTCCGGCGGTATTTTTTGAACGGGGCAACTGAGGTAGAGCTTGATTCAGCCGGCAGGCTTTTGCTGCCTCCAAACCTGAAAGAATATGCAGGATTGGAAAAAGATATTGTTCTGGCCTCGGCTGTAGATAAAATAGAGATCTGGTCAACAGAAAATTATAACAAGTTCTTTGAATCATATTCACCCAATGATTTCAGTGCCTGGCGCAACAGGTAATGACTGGGAGTAATCAAACCGGGGGCAAGGAATAAAGAACCATGAATTCGGTAAATCAAAAAATTCCTTGTTTCAAATGAGTGCAGAGTACCATATTCCTGTATTGCTGAATGAAGTGATTGAAAACCTCAACATTAAGCCTGATGGAATTTATGTGGATTGCACTTTTGGTGGTGGCGGTCATGCCAAAGCTATTTTGCAAAAACTGGGAAAAGGTGGAAAGTTGGTTGCCTTTGATCAGGATGTGGACGCCAGGCAAAATATGCCCGATGACGAACGGGTCGTTTTTGTTCCGCACAACTTCCGCCATTTGCACCGTTTTTTACGGCTGAACGGAATTGAAGCGGTAGATGGTGTGCTTGCTGACCTCGGTGTGAGCAGTCACCAGTTTGATGAGGGCAGCCGGGGTTTTTCAACAAGGTTTGATGCCCAAATGGATATGCGGATGGACCAGCGGCAAGCAAAAACGGCTTTTGAGGTTGTAAATGAATACACTGAACAGCAATTGCACAAATTGTTTGAACAGTATGGCGAAGTAACCAATTCTAAAACCCTGGCCCGGACGATTGTTGAAGTAAGACGGACAACACCCCTTCAAACCATTGATGCCTTTAAAACGGCGTTAAGGCCCATTGTAAAAGGCAATCCCAACAAATATTTTGCCCAGGTATTTCAGGCGTTGCGTATTGAGGTGAATGATGAATTAGGCGCATTGAAAGAGTTGTTGGAGCAGCTGCCGCAGGTATTAAAAAAAGGCGGCAGGGCAGCGATTATCACTTTCCATTCAATTGAGGACCGGATGGTAAAAGTTTTTTTTCGTGACAACACTTTTGAAATGCCCGATGAAAATCCTTTTGCCACAGTGGAAAAACCAATGCTTTTGAAGTTGGTAAATAAAAAGCCAATTGTGGCAACAGGAGAAGAAATTAAAAAAAATCCAAGGTCGCGAAGCGCCAAGCTTCGGGTGGCCGAAAGGATCTAGGAAATCAATATCGCTTGATGTGTTAAATGAAATAAATAATGCCGGTTGACAAAAAAGAAAAACAGGTTCGGTACCGCTGGAAAAAATGGTTGAATTATCAATCCATTGTAAGGCAGGTTCCGTTTTTTGTTTTCCTGGCGCTGTTGGCTGTTGTGTATATCTACAACGGGCATTATGCGGACAAAACGATTAGGGATATTAATAAAACCAGCAGGGAGCTGAAGGAGTTGCAATATGAATACAAATCGGTGAAAGGTGATGTGTTATTCAGAAGCAAGCAAAGTGAATTGATTGAAGCGGTAAAGCCTTTAGGATTAAAGGAGTTAACGGTAGAGCCAATAATATTAATTGATAAATCACAGTAGGGATTTGCCATTGGCAAATCCATTAATAAAAAACAAATAAATACCAACTGTCGGAGTGGAGATCAAACGCGACATATTATGGAGGGTATACCTAAGCTTTCTCGGCGTTGTACTGCTGAGTTTTATTGTTTTAGGCCGTGCTTTCTATATTCAAAATGTGGAAGGCGATCATTGGCGCAGCATGAGCGACAGTATGCATCAAAGGTTTATTGAACTGGATGCGGAGCGGGGAACTATTTACAGTGAAGACGGGCAAATGCTCAGTACTTCCATTCCTTATTTTGATCTCTACATGGATTTTGGCGCCGATGGCCTGCGGGAGAAATCGGGAAAGCGCTTCAAGGAAAACCTTGATTCTTTCGCCATTTCCTTATCCGGATTTTTTAAGGACAAGTCGGTTGCAGAATACAAAAAAGACCTGAAGAAAGCTTACAATGCAAAAGACCGTTACTATCTCCTTAAAAAAGGTCTTTCTTTCGAACAATATAAAGAGTTCAGAACTTTTCCCTTGGTGAGACTGGGGCGCAATAGAAGCGGGGTGATTGCCGAAATTAAAAGCAAGCGCTTAAATCCCTTTGGTCTTCTTGCCAAAAGAACGATCGGGCTTTCCCGCGACAATGCACAGAATGTAGGCCTGGAAAGAACCTTTGATACGTTACTGAAAGGTACAACAGGAAAGCGTTTGGTGCGATTCATTGCCGGTGGTGCGCCGGTGCCTGTGGAAGGATATGAAATAGATCCGGAGAATGGAAAAGATGTCATTACCACGCTTGATGTTCAGATGCAGGATATTGTTCAATCGGCCCTGATGAAGATGATGGTACAGAGTGAAGCGCAATACGGTACCTGTATTGTCATGGAAACAAAAACGGGAAAAGTTAAAGCAATCGCCAACTTGGGAAGAGATAAAGATGGTAGCTATAGTGAAAATCTGAACTACGCCTTACAAACAACGGAGCCGGGTTCTACCATTAAGCTGGCGACACTATTGGCTGTCCTGGATCATGGCACAACAAAAATTAACGATTGGGTGGAGGTAGGAACCGCTGGCAATGCCTATGTGGGCGTTCGTAATGTAAATGATGCAGAAAGAGCCCCCAAGCCGGTGATGACGGTTGAAGAGTGCTTTGCGCATAGTTCCAACGTGGGCATGGCTCGCATTGCCTACAAAGCTTTTGCCACAGAACCCGACAAGTATAAAAGTTATCTGGAGAAATTCCATCTCGATAAAAGAACAGGTATTGATCTCATAGGTGAAGGAGCGCCCCGTCTTCCTAAAGTAAAACGCAACAAGGAAGGCTTGCATGCTATGATCACAGCCAGTTTTGGTTATGCTATCCAGGTTAGTCCGCTGCATACCCTGATGTTATATAATGCCGTAGCCAATGATGGCAAAATGATGAAGCCTTATTTGGTGAACAGCATTAAAAATAACGGCGTAACGGTAAAAGAATTTAAGCCCACGGTGCTGGATAAAGAGCTTTCAAAACCTGCCGTTATTAAAGCTGCCCGGCTTTGCATGGAAGCGGTAGTTACCGAAGGAACAGCCAAAGCCATTTTTAAGGATACGCCTTTTCCGGTGGCGGGTAAAACAGGCACGGCGCACGTAGCAGGCGGCGATGTGAAGTATTATCATGGCGTGTACCAGGCTTCGTTTGCCGGTTACTTTCCTGCGGATAAACCGGAGTACAGCTGTATTGTGGTGATTAAAACCAAACCGCATGCGGCTATGCACTACGGCGGCCAGTTGGCAGCACCCGTTTTTAAAGAAGTGGCTACAAAGCTCTATGCCATGTATGTGCAGGGCAAAAAAAATATGGCCATGCCGGTTACACCGGATAGTTCTCTTTTCACCTATGCCGGTTATACGCCTGATGTTCGTACCGTGTTTCAGCAGGTGGCGGTTAAACCGGTTGATTCTTCCAGCAAGAACGACTGGAGTGTGGTGTATAGCAAGAATTACAAACCTGTCATAAAACCTATTTCTGTTTCAAAAAATAGTATGCCCGATCTGCGCAGTATGACTTTGAAAGATGCCTTGTATGAAATGGAAAACAGGAATATGAAAGTGGTGGTAAAAGGCAGGGGAAAAGTAGTGGCGCAGGATATTGCTCCGGGAGCAACCATAAGTAAAAACGGAACCGTAACACTTTTATTAAACTAGTGAAAAAGCTAAGCGACATATTATATAAGGTTCAAACCACTGCACTGGCAGGCAATACGGACATGGATATAGCCGATGTTCAGATTGATTCCCGCAAAGTGCAAAAGGGAAGCCTGTTTATTGCGGTGAAGGGTGTTGCGGTTGACGGCCACCAGTTTATTGCCAAAGCAATTGAACAGGGCGCCACCGCTATCGTTTGCGAAGAACTTCCTTCTTCAAAAAATGATGGTATCACCTATGTGCAAACGAAAAATAGTGCACAGGCGGCAGGGCAAATAGCGCATAATTTTTATGATGCGCCTACAAAAAACATAAAGCTGGTGGGTGTTACCGGTACCAATGGTAAAACCACTATCGCCACACTGTTGTATAAATTATTTACGGGCCTGGGCTATAAGTGCGGCCTGGTTAGTACGGTGGAGAACCAAATTGCAGGAAAGGTGATTCCTTCCACGCATACAACACCCGATGCGATCAGCCTGAATGCCCTGCTGAAGCAAATGGTTGATGAAGGATGCGGGTTTGCTTTTATGGAAGTGAGCTCACATGCCGTAGATCAGCACCGCATAGCAGGACTGGAGTTTGTTGGTGGCCTTTTCAGCAATATCACTCATGATCATTTAGATTATCACAAAACCTTTGACCAATACATTAAAGCCAAGAAAGGATTTTTTGACGGACTGCCATCCACTGCATTTGCCATCACCAATCTGGATGATAAGCGTGGCCCGGTGATGTTGCAAAACACAGCCGCCAAAAAATATTCTTACAGCTTAAAAACGGTAGCTGATTTCAAAGGAAAGATTCTGGAAAATGGTCTTACCGGTTTGGTGATGACCATCAATGAACAGGAAGTTCACTTCAGGCTGATTGGTGAATTCAATGCCTATAATCTTTTAGCGGTATATGGCGCTGCTGTTTGTTTGGGAGAAGATAAGGCGCATGTGCTTCAGCACCTGAGCAATGTAACCGGTGCAGAAGGAAGGTTTGATTACATGATCTCCCCAAAACAAAAAGTGATTGGTATTGTGGATTATGCACATACACCTGACGCATTGGTAAATGTGCTGGACACGATTAAAAAATTGAAACGGGGCCATGAGCAGGTGATAACGGTGGTGGGCTGCGGGGGTGACAGGGATAAAACAAAAAGACCGGTGATGGGCGAAGTGGCCTGCGAGCATAGCGATAAGGTCATCTTCACCAGCGATAATCCACGCAGTGAAGACCCTCAACAAATTCTGACAGATATGGAGGCCACATTGAACAGTGCGGCCCGCAGAAAATATATTGCTATTGCAGACCGGAAGCAGGCTATTAAAACAGCCGTAAGTATGGCGCAGCCGGAAGATATTGTTTTAATAGCCGGTAAGGGACATGAGAAATACCAGGAGATCAAAGGGGTAAAGCATCATTTTGATGATAAGGAAGTGTTGAAAGAAATGTTTGAGTTGCTGGACAAGTAGGGTCGCGCCACCGGCGCGACCGGATCAGGAGAGAGAAAATGTTCAACGCTCAATGAGCAATGTTCAATTCTCAATGAGGAGAATAGAATTGTTACAGTACAAGAGTGCGACGCAACAGAAGATGGGAAGAAATACTAAAGCTGGTAACAAAATAATTGACAATTAAAAATTAACAATATACAATAACATGCTGTATCACTTTTTTGAATGGTTAAGGGCTGAAGATATTCGCTTCCCGGGAAGCGAGTTGTTTCGCTTTATCACTTTCAGGGTGTTGGCGGCAGTTATTTTATCCTTATTCATCACGACGATTTTCGGTAAAAAGCTGATCAACTATTTAAGAAAAAAACAGATCGGTGAAACTGTTCGCGACCTGGGGCTGGCCGGTGAAAAGCAAAAGAAAGGCACGCCAACCATGGGTGGTATCATTATCATTCTCGCCATTTTAATTCCCACCATTTTATTGGCCGACCTGACAAAAGTGTATGTGCGGTTGATGATCTTTTGTACGATATGGTTGGGCGCCATTGGTTTTATTGATGATTATCTGAAGCTGCGGGCAAAAAAACTGGCCCAGCAAAAAGGCGTTGGATATAAAAAAACCGATAGTGACGGACTGGCTGGTAAGTTTAAAATTTTTGGCCAGATTATGCTGGGAATTGTTGTAGGCGCCACCTTATACTTTAACCCGAATGTAAAGATCTGGAGAGAATACCAGGGAACGCCAAGTGTCAGCGACAGTACTGTAATCACAAGAACGGTAAATGGCCAGGAAAAATATTTTGTACCGGCAAAATCATTTGTTACCACCATTCCTTTTGTAAAAGGACACGAGTTTAACTATTCAAAATTGTTGCCTGCTTCATGGCGGGATTACACATGGATCTTGTATATCCTGATCGTTATTTTTATTGTAACGGCGGTTTCCAACGGGGCAAACATTACCGACGGTTTGGATGGATTGGCCACGGGCACATCAGCCATCATGAGTGCCTGTTTGGGCATCTTTGCTTATGCCAGTGGTAGTCTCATCTTCGCCGACTACCTCAATATCATGTACATACCCAACCTGGGTGAGTTGTCCATTTTTATTGGCGCCATGATTGGGGCCTGCGTGGGCTTTCTTTGGTACAATGCTTACCCGGCCCAGGTTTTCATGGGCGATACCGGTAGTTTGACGCTGGGCGGATTGATCGCAGCCCTTGCCATTATTGTTCATAAAGAATTATTGATACCAATTATCTGCGGAGTGTTTTTAGTGGAGAACCTGAGTGTGATGATACAGGTATCTTATTTTAAATACACCAAAAAGAAATACGGAGAAGGAAGAAGGATTTTTTTGATGAGCCCTTTGCATCACCATTATCAAAAGCTGGGATATCATGAATCCAAGATCGTAACCCGGTTTTGGATCGTTACCATATTGTGTTTCGTGTTATCCATAGTAACACTGAAGCTGAGATAAGCCATTGTTGAAAAACCACCATCGAAGAGGGCCGATTAGTCGGCCTATGAAAAACCGGATGTCCGAAAACAGAATTGTGATGCACAAAAATGTAATGCTAGTGAAGAACCAACCCTTCCGTACACTTTAGAAAAGCATGGGAAAACGTTTGGTCATATTAGGAGGAGGCGAAAGCGGCGTTGGCGCAGCGCTGCTGGCAAAACAGAAAGGCTATGATGTAGTGTTAATGGATGAAGGCTCTTTGAAAGATGGTTATCGTAACGAACTGCAACAGGCATCCATTCCTTTTATGGAAAAAGGGATTGATGAGGAGCAATTACTAAACGCTGATGAAGTGGTAAAAAGCCCGGGCATTCCTGAAAAAAATGAATGGGTAAAAAAGATCCGCAAGAAAGGCATCCCCATCATCAGTGAAATAGAACTGGCATACCGTTACAAAGGGGACAGCAAAATTGTGGCGATCACAGGCAGTAATGGCAAGTCCACTACCACGGCCCTGATCTATCACATCTGCAAATATGCAGGTTTGGATTGTGCGCTGGTAGGAAACATTGGTTACTCCTTTGCCAAACAGGTTGCCGAAGACCCCAAAGCGGTGTATGTGGCGGAGATCAGTTCTTTTCAACTGGATGATATTGTCACCTTCCGCCCCGATGTTGCCGTGTTGTTGAATATAACAGAAGATCATTTAGACAGGTACGAATACAAGTTTGAGAATTATATCAACAGCAAGTTCCGTATTACGATGAACCAGATTTCCGGTGATTATTTCATCTACAATGCAGATGATGAAGTGATCATGCAGTATTTAGAACAAAACAAGATTATTTCAAATCAATTACCGATTAGTATGAAGCAGAAAGTTGAAAAAGGGGCTTACATTAAGGACGACCAGATGCATGTAAATGTAAATGGTGATCAGCAGCAAATGAGCATCTATGATTTTGCGTTAAAGGGTAAACACAATCAATACAACACGATGGCAGCAAGTGTGGCAGGGGCAACCATGGACATCCGCAAGAACAAGATCCGTGAAGCCGTGCAAACGTTCGAAAACCTTGAACACCGGATGGAGCCTGTGGCTACGGTAAGAGGAGTGGAGTTTATCAACGACAGCAAGGCTACCAATGTCAATTCCACCTGGTATGCTTTGGAAAGCATGACTAAGCCTACTGTTTTGATCCTTGGCGGTGTAGATAAAGGCAATGATTATTCTTTGCTTACTGATCTGGTGAAGGAAAAAGTAAAAGCCATTGTGTGCATGGGACTTGATAATAAAAAAATACACGAAGCGTTTGGCGATGCCGTACGGGTGGTGGATACGGATAGTGCCGAAGATGCGGTGCAGGCATCCTATTCTTTAGCCACACCAGGTGATGTGGTTTTGTTAAGCCCGGCCTGTGCTTCTTTCGATTTATTTAAAAATTATGAAGACCGGGGCACGCAATTCAAAGAAGCAGTACGGAATTTGTAAGTACTTGCAAAAGCAAATTGTTGAACCTAACCTAAGGAAACCAAAGTAGTTTTAGAATGAGCCACCAGACAGATATTAAATTCTCAGATCTCGCCCAGATCAAAACGGCGAAGCTGCTGACCAAAACCAGGGGCGACAAAGTCATTTGGGCATTGGTGTTCCTGTTGGTGCTGATCTCTTTACTGGTAGTGTACAGTGCAACAGGTTCATTGGCTTATAAAATGTACAAGGGCAACACGGAAGTTTATTTGTTCAAACAAATTGCTTTCATTGCTATTGGTTTTTGCATCATTTATTTTGCCCACCGGGTTAACTATACCATTTATTCAAAAGTTGCTAAAATACTTTTCCTGCTTTCTATTCCGCTGCTGCTATATACCTTATTGTTTGGAGTAACGCTGAATGAAGGTAGCCGGTGGATCAAATTGCCGATCATTAACATGACGATGCAGACCTCCGACCTGGCCAAGCTGGCCTTGTTCATGTTTTTGGCCCGGTTGCTAAGCCGCAAGCAGGCTAAGATCAAGGATTTTAAGCAGGGTTTTCTGCCCGTTATTATACCCATCGCCGTTACCTGTGTGTTGATTGCTCCTGCCAACTTATCAACGGCTTTATTATTGGGCGCCAGTTGCATGTTGTTGTTGTTTATTGGCCGGGTGAGTACCAAACACTTAATGCTTACTCTTAGCTGTGCCCTCATCCCGGTGGTGTTTTTGGTAATGGCCGCCGTCATCAAACATAAATCCGGTGGTGACGAAGAACTGGCATCAGCTGCCACGAAAAAAGAAAAATCTTCCAAACTCTTTTCCCGTGTGGATACCTGGATCAGCCGGGTGGAAAGTTTTATGTATGGAAGTAAAGAAGCGGATAACGACAATTCTTATCAAACCAACCAGGCAAAAATTGCGATTGCAAAAGGCGGGCTGATGGGAGCGGGCCCGGCAATAGCGAACAAAGAAATTTTTTACCGCAGGCCTACAACGATTTTATTTATGCCATCATTATAGAGGAGTACGGATTGATGGGCGGCGCCTTCATCATATTTATTTATCTGGTCTTTCTGTACCGAAGCATACAATTGTTCAAAAAATGCCCTTATGCCTTTGGGGCATTTCTGGCGTTGGGACTCAGCTTTACACTGGTGATACAAGCTATGGCCAACATGGCGGTGAATGTGAATTTATTTCCTGTGACCGGTGTTACGCTGCCTTTGGTAAGTATGGGCGGCAGCAGTTTTTTGTTTACCTGTTTATCAATAGGCATCATATTGAGTGTGGCAAGAAACGTGGAGCAATTGGAAGGAAAGAAAAAGCAGGAGGCTCTTGATCGTGAAGAGGAGGAAAGTGAAGAAGAGGAAGAGGCGGAAGAGGAGCCGGCAGAAGCATAAATAAAAACGATGGCAAAAAAAATAATTATTGCGGGTGGTGGTACAGGCGGGCATATTTTTCCGGCCATAGCTATTGCCAATGCCTTGAAGAAAATGGAGCCATCAATTGAGATACTGTTTGTGGGTGCTAAAGGAAAGATGGAGATGGAGAAAGTGCCGCAGGCCGGTTACAAAATAGAAGGATTGGATATAGCAGGTTTTAACAGAAGTTCTTTGATCAAAAATATTGGTTTGCCATTCAAGCTGGTGAAGAGTTTTTTCCAGGTTAGAAAGATCATCAACCGTTTTGAACCGGATGCCGTGATTGGTGTGGGTGGTTATTCTTCTTTTCCCGTGTTACGGTATGCACAGGTAAAAGGTGTGCCCACCTTCATTCATGAATCCAATTCATTTGCCGGAAAATCAAACATTCTGCTGGGTAAAAAAGCCACAAAGGTTTTTGTAGCTACCGATGGAATGCAAAAGTTTTTTCCTGCGGATAAGATTTTGATCACCGGAAATCCTGTACGGCCTGGTATTGTCAATGTTTCATCCATTGCTAAAGAGGAGGCCCTGAAATTTTTTGGGTTAAGGCCTGAAAAGAAAACAGTGCTTGTGGTTGGTGGAAGCCTGGGTGCGAGGTCCATTAATGAAGCGATTGCAAAAGGCCTGGATGAAGTGGTTGGGGCCGGCTTGCAACTGATCTGGCAAACCGGTAAAACAAATGCTGCCCATTGGAAAGAAAAAGCAGCAGGCAAAGCGGGTGTTTGGGTGAACGATTTTATTACGCAAATGGAGCAGGCCTATGCCGCAGCCGATATGGTGGTTTCCCGGGCCGGTGCTATGGCCATTGCGGAACTGTGTGTAGTGAAAAAACCTGTTGTCTTTGTGCCGTATCCATTTGCGGCGGAAGACCATCAAACAGTGAATGCCCTGAACCTGGTAGAAAAGCAGGCGGCTCTTATGGTAAAAGACAGTGAAGCGATTGAGAAAGTGGTACCATCCATTCTTGAACTGGCAGGCAACGAACAAAAACAGATCGAACTAAAAAACAATATAGCAAACTACGCCGTAAAGGATGCGGACGAAAGAATAGCAAGGGAAATTTTGAAAAGTATTGGACATAATGAGTAACGAACAAAACAGACAGGCCACACCACTCACTACCCTGGAAGGGGTAAAGACCGTGTATTTCATTGGTATAGGCGGCATTGGCATGAGTGCCATTGCCCGTTACTTCCATTCCAAAGGCATACGGGTTAGTGGATATGATAAAACAAGAACCGCTTTGACAGCAAAGCTGGAGGCGGAAGGCATTGCTATTCACTATTCGGAAGATGTGGATGCCGCTCCCAAAGATGCTGATTTGATCGTGTACACACCCGCCGTTCCAAAAGCACATGCCGAACTGGTGTACTATCAAAATAATGGCTACAAAGTGGTAAAGCGCAGTGATGTGCTGCAGGCCATCACCTCCGATTCATTCAACATCTGCGTGGCCGGCACACATGGTAAAACAACCATTTCTACCATGATTGCTCATATCCTGCGCCATACCGGTTACGGATGCAATGCATTTTTGGGCGGAATAGCAGCGAATTACAATACCAATTTCTGGAGCAGTGAAAAAGATGTGTGTGTGGTGGAAGCCGATGAATACGACCGAAGTTTTTTGAAACTCAATCCGAACATTGCGGTCATTACTGCAATGGATGCGGATCACCTCGATATCTATGGCGATGAAAAATCCATGCAGGATGCCTTTGTTGCCTTTGGCGATAAAGTAAAAAAAGGCGGGCTGCTTTTTAGCCGGTTTGGATTAAAACGAATTAAGGAAGTTACCGCAGACCGGAAGCAAACCTACAGTTTGCAGAATGATGCAGCCGATGCTTTTGCCGCCAACATTCAAATAAAAGAAGGCGGCTACCAGTTTGATGTTCACTTGCCAAACACGGTTCTTTCAAATATTGATTTGCGGGTAGGCGGGATGCATAACGTGGAGAATGCCGTTGTGGCCATTGCCATAGCCAACGAACTGGAAATAGAAGGCGAAAAGATCAAAGAAGCAGTAGCTGCCTTTAAAGGGGTGAAGCGAAGGTTTGAATACATTATTCCGCCTGTCAAGCAACAGCCGGGCGGTTATGTGCAGCCGGTGCTGATTGATGATTATGCGCATCATCCCGAAGAATTGAGGCCGCTTTTAAGCAGCGTCCGCAGCCTGTTTCCGCAAAGGGTGCTGACGGTGGTGTTTCAGCCGCACCTGTTTTCCAGGACCAAAGATTTCGCAGATGGATTTGCAGAAGCTCTTTCCCTTGCCGACAATGTAATCCTGTTGCCGATCTATCCTGCAAGAGAGTTGCCCATGGAAGGCGTTACAAGTCAGTTGATCCTGGATAAGGTTACAACGGAGAGCAAGCAGATACTGTCAAAAGAAGCATTGCTGGACTGGATGCAGAAGCATGAAGTAAATAAAGAATTTGGTGAAGTGATTGTAATAGCCGGCGCCGGCGATATTGATGCGTTGGTACAGCCCGTAAAAAAAATTATTGAGCAAGCATAGTGGAAAGAAAAAAGATCATAAGAAGGATAATTGTGTTAACCGCCTGGTCCCTGGTGATCGTGGGCATTACTACTTTGCTTATTGCTGCCAATAAGAAAAAGGCGGAGCATGTTTGCAAAAAAATTGTCATTGGCATCAAGGGCACGGGAGAGAAGTTTTACATAGAAGAAGCGGATATCAGAAAACAACTGGAAAAGGCAGCGGGTGGTTCGTTGATCAACAAGCCACTGGAAAGTATTTCCCTGGCTTCGCTGGAAAAATCGCTGGAAAAGAATCAATGGATCCGTGATGCGGAACTGTATTTTGACAGGGAAGACGTACTGCATGTTTCTGTAAAAGAAAGAGAGCCCATAGCAAGGGTGTTTACTACCGGCGGTGCTTCTTTTTACATGGACAGCTCGGGGCACCAAATGCCCTTGCAGGACAGGGTAAGCGCAAGGTTGCCGGTGATAACAGGTTATACCAATGCAAAAAAACTTTCGGCTAAAGACAGCGCTTTTTTAGATGATGTAAAGCAGGTGGCCAAATTTGTATATACCGATGCCTTTTGGAATGCACAGATTGGGCAGATTGATATTACTGCGGATCGAAAGTTTGAATTGATCCCGGTGATTGGAGACCATATCATAAGAATTGGAGAGGCGGAAAACATTGAAGAAAAACTAAGCCGCTTATTGCTTTTTTATAAACAGGTAATGAGTAAAACCGGGTTCAATAAATACAGCGTGGTAGATGTGCAGTACGACGGACAGGTGATTGGTGTGAATAAAGGACCGGTTTCCAAAGTTGATTCCATCCAGTTGCAAAAAAATATTAAAGAGCTTTTAGAAAAGAGCACGATTGAAAATGTTTCAGCTGAAATGTTGCCCGATGTAAAACAGGCAGCGCAAACAGATTCAGCCCAACTATCCATGACAGCACAGAATAATTCTGTTTCTGTGAAGACCAATCCTAACCCTGCTAATGCAACTGATCCTATTCCTGAAAAGCCAGCTAAAGAATCCAAACCCATTGACAAATCAAAAGAAGTAAAGGCGGGCAAAAAGCCGAAGGCGGTGATGACGAAGAGAAATTGAAGGTTGAACAGATGATAGGAGTAATGATGTAGGGACATGCCACCGGCATGTCCAAAGAGTTGGAATGCTCCATGAGCCATGTTCAATTTTTAAGGGCCGAAGAGAATTAGTAAAAGTACAAGAGTGCGACGCAACAGACGCTCCATAGTAGCAATGTTGCTAAGCACAAAAGAAAAAAGACAAGCGAATAAGGGATGTTGAATGGAGAAGTGAATGATCGAACTAATGAATCTGTGAAATCCAATTCAAATCCTGCAATCCGTGATAACAACTAAAAACAACATAGACATGAACAACGAGCAACCAATTATTGTGGGGCTTGACATTGGAACAACCAAAATTGCGGTGATTGCCGGACGAAAGAACGAATGGGGCAAGCTGGAAATTTTGGGCTTTGGCAAGTCCAACTCCAACGGTGTAAAGCACGGGCAGGTGCTGAACATCGACGAGACCATCAAGGCGATCCGGCAAGCTTTGGATGCCTGCTATGCTTCTAACCCGAACCTTGAGGTGAATGAAGTGTACGTGGGGATTGCAGGGCATCACATTAAAAGCCTGCAAACCCGCGGCGACATTGTACGGCACGACACGGAAAATGAAATTTCGCGGAAGGAAATTGACCAGCTCATTTCCGACCAGTACAAAACCTACATTCCTGCCGGCGACCAGATCATTGACGTGATTCCACAGGAATATACGGTGGACAATTTTCAAAACATTGCCGATCCTATTGGATATGGTGGCGTGAAAGTAGGAGCCAATTTTCACATCATTACCGGTGATAAAAATGCGATCCGAAACATCAATCGGTCGGTAGAAAAATCAGGATTGATCACCAAAGACCTGGTGCTGCAACCGCTGGCTTCTTCTGCCGCAGTAATGGCGCAGGAAGATATGGAAGCTGGTGTTGCCATTGTGGACATTGGTGGCGGTACCACGGATCTTGCTGTTTTCTATGAAGGCATTTTAAAACATACGGCTGTTATTCCGTTTGCAGGTGAAAACATTACCAACGATATTAAAACCGGATTGGGTGTATTGAAAACACAGGCCGAGCAGATGAAGGTGCAATTTGGCAGCGCTTTGTCGGATGAAGCCAAGGCAAATGCCTATATCACCATTCCGGGTTTGCGTGGTATGCCGGCAAAAGAGATCAGCGTAAAGAATCTGGCCAACATCATCCAGGCCAGAATGAGTGAGATACTGGATTTTGTTACCTATCATTTGAAACAGGTTGGATTAGATAATAAAATGTTGAATGGAGGTATTATTCTGACAGGTGGCGGATCGCAATTAAAACATTTGATCCAGTTAACAGAATACGTTACAGGATTGAATGCCAGAATTGGTTTGCCAACGGAACATCTAGCATCAGGACATATTGAAGAACTGGCTAAGCCTACGTATGCAACCTGTTTCGGTTTAATACTAAAAGGATATGATGATTATGAACACAACCGCAAACAGTTTGAACAAAGCTTTAAGCCGGTAGTAGTGCCCGAAGGCCTGCGAACAGAAATGGAAGAAGACCCTGTTGAAGTGGAAACCAATGGCAGTATTGCCACCGGTGAAAGGCGCCGGAGTATGACCAACTTCTGGGGCAAGTTTAAAGACGGCTTGATCAATATTTTTAAAGAAGAAGAAGATCACGCCTTTAGTTATGGGTACCTTGTTTGAAGTTTGCAGTTCTTTAGGAATATCAGCTTTTTTCGGTATAGCCTTTGTTATAAAGGCGCAAAGTTCGGTAAAGATGATTGCATTAAACAACTACAAACCACAAACCATAAACTACAAACTTTTAACATCATCATCCATCTAAAATTCCTTCATCCGTTGTTATTCAAATCAGTGACAACACAAATCAGAATCGTATGATCCACTTTGATCTTCCAAAAGAGAAATCATCCATAATAAAAGTCATTGGCATTGGCGGTGGTGGCAGTAACGCCGTCAACCACATGTATTCGCAAAACATTGAAGGCGTCAATTTCATTATTTGCAATACCGATGCGCAGTCCATTGCACAAAGTACTGTTCCTAATAAAATACAGTTGGGGCCACACCTTACGCAAGGTTTGGGCGCCGGGGCTAATCCTGAAATCGGCCGCCAGGCCACAGAAGAAAGCCTGGAAGAAATCAAACGCATTTTGGAAGTAAATACCAAAATGGCCTTTGTAACAGCCGGCATGGGCGGTGGCACCGGAACCGGTGGCGCACCTATCATTTCAAAAATTTGTAAAGACCTTGGCATCCTTACCGTTGGTATTGTTACCACGCCTTTTTCTTATGAAGGAAGAAAGCGTCAGCAGCAGGCCGAAGAAGGGATCAAGAACTTGAAACAATATGTAGATACCCTGCTCGTGATCAGCAACGACAAATTGCGTCACCAGTTTGGTAATTTAAAAATGCGTGAAGCCTTTTCAAGAGCCGATAATGTGTTGGCTACGGCGGCAAAATGTATAACCGATGTTATCAACAGCACCGGCCAGATCAACGTTGACTTTGCCGATGTATGCACCGTTATGAAAAATGGTGGTGTGGCTATTTTGGGTAATGCCGCCTGCGAAGGGGAGAACCGGGCACAACGTGCCATTGAAGAAGCACTGAATTCTCCATTGCTGAACGACAGTGAAATTCGCGGCGCTAAATGGATTTTGATCAATATTAATTCTGCCGAAGGCGAGCATGAATTCACCATGGACGAAGTGGAGATCATTCAGAACCATCTGTTAAGCCAGGCCGGGGAAAATACCGATGTCATTCTTGGTTTGGGCTATGACAATACCCTGGGCAGCTCCATTGGCATTACGCTGATCGCAACGGGCTTCCAGCACAAAGATCCGTTTACCAGAAAAGAAACACCAAAACAGGAAACCGCTCCAAAACCAGAAAAGATCGTGATGACTTTAGGAGAGCAACCTGCCCCAAAGCCACAAGCCACCATCCCACCAGCCAAAGAGGACTTGTTAGCTCCCAAATTGATTGATGAAAACACGATTGCGGAAGAAATTCCGATGCCGCAGTTGCAGGATGCCAAAATTGATCTACATTTAGGCACGCTGAATTTTGTTGAGGAGAAGGAAGAAGAGCCGGCCGCACCAGTTCACATGCACTTAAAGATCAAAGACGAAAGTGCAGAAGCCGACGCTGAAAAAAGAGAACTGGAGCAAAAAAAGCAGTGGCTCGATGATAAATTTGAAAAGCTGCGCCAATCCATTTTATCCGCTGACAATAAAAAGGCAGCAATGCCTGATCAAAATAAGTCCTCGGCGTCTGCAGCGTCGGGAGGCTATCTGGCCAGACCATCCAATATTTACGCAGAGTCCAAACCGGAAGTATCTACTTCCAAACCTGCCAAAGAAGAACCGGTTCCGGCACCTGTTGCAAAAGTTGAAGATCCGGAAACGTTCGACATGCAACTGGTGATACGTAACGACATTCCGAAAGCGGCGGATACGCCAACGAACCATCACACTCAAATACCACAAACGCCTCAGGCAGAGGAATCCCGTTTCGGGAACGATGCAGAGGAAAAAAGGAGAGCTGCAGAACGACTGCAAAAGTTGCGCAACTTGTCGTTCAACATTAATGCAGCCGATCCGAACAATGAGTTGGAAGCGGTTCCGGCATATATCCGCCGCAATATGGAATTATACAACACGGTCTCCCCGGTTGAAAACTTCTATAGCAATTACACAGTAAAAGATGATGGAAAAGGCAGTGCTAATATCAGCACGATCAATACATTTTTAGACGGGAAAAAACCAGATTAATGGAATTAGCAATTGACAACAGGCAATTGTTGGCAAGCCTGTTGGATTGAGTGACATTGTGCCAATTGCTCATTGCGAATTTTTTTAACTATCGAAACCAAACCGTTTTTGTTCTAATAAAGCCACTGTCCTCGTTGTTAGGGACAAGAGAATAAGGCTTGTGTTTTTAGTTGTTCCCCCATCGTTTACGATGGGGGTTTTTGTTGCTGGTTTGTGAAGGGTTTCATGCCAACCTGCTATCAAGGCAGCCGTCAGCTGTCAGACGTCAGCCGTGAAACCAGGTAGAAACTTTTCCTTTATAGTGCCCTCTTGTCTCACCTCTCACGTTTCACTTATTTCTCTGTCCATTTGAAAACGGTTTAGTGTTATACCATTTCCAAGTAAGTCGTATGGTGTTCTTAATACCAATCCGTCGTCAACTCTGTGATTTTCCATTGACCATTTACCATTGACTATGGACAGTAGCATTTGATAAACCTGAAACCAGTTTAGTATTAAACCTTTAAACGCTTAACCTCTTAAACCCTTAAACTCCATACTATCCACTGAATTTGGTATAAGTGGCCATCTTCTATTGGTTGTCCGGTTCGGGTTCGCTTACAAACCCAAGGTAGCCGTTGCATGAAGGACAGTACAGTTCAATGGCATCTGTAAGAAATAATTCTTCTTGTTTTACTTCTGTTCCTTTTCCCTGCCAGTGGCATTTTGGGCAGGAAATATTTGTAGCCGTAAGTATGCCAGGTGGGAAGATCTGGTGCATGATAATTAAGGTTTTAATTGTGACAGGGGCTTGTACTATCAAAGATCACTTAGTCTTTTATTATAAAAAATACCTATTGGTAGGTATTTTTAATGTGAACAGGCGCTGGCAAGGAAGTAATAAGTAATTGGTTTTATTATATTTATCCGATACCAAAGCTTGCTAATGGAAAAAAGGGATTGGCTTACCACAACCAACGATCCTGTGGTACAGGAAAGCGTACGGAAAAAAATAGAAGCGCTTCAACTCTTTGAAAAGGAGATTCCTGCTGTATTTGTTGTGCATGATCTGAGCGATTTTTCTGTGGTGTATATGTCGCAAAGGGGATTGGATTTCCTGGGTGTTCAACTCGAAGATGTGCGGCTTGGCAATAAGGAATACCATGCCCGTTATTTTAATCCTGAAGATGCCCAAACCTATGTGCCTAAGATTTTGAACTTGATAGAACGGAACAATGGTGAACTTGTTTCTTTTTTCCAACAGGTACGTCCTTCGGTCCATCATGAATGGTCGTGGTATTTAAGTTCTGCAAAAATTTTTTTAAGAGATAACGAAGGCAAGCCGCTGCTAACTATTACTATGGCTGTGCCTGTGACAGCGGATCATCCTTTTGTTGGTAAGATAGACCGCTTGCTGGAAGAAAATAATTTCCTGCTTCGCAATCAAAAAATATTTGCATCGCTTACCCCAAGGGAGAAAGAAGTATTAAAGCTGATGGCATTAAGTGTGAACTCCACTGCAATTGCGGAAAAGCTGCACATTTCAGAAGCAACCGCCAATACCCACCGGAGAAATGTCCGCAGCAAGATAAATGCCCAGAGCAATTATGATATCACAAGGTTTGCCCAGGCATTTAACCTGATCTGATATTGAGAGTATGAGGAATAACGAAAAAACTGCTGCTATAACTGCTTAAAGATCGTCGTGCAGAAATTTTCTTCTTGCAAAATAAACATAGGCAAAAATATAGGCGGCAATGGCGGCAATTAATACAGGCACCGCAGGCGTATCGGGATAAAAAAGTTTATTGCCAAAGGGCACGGGGATCAACACATCCGAAGCCTGCAGCGGAAGAAAGTAACCGGCAGGTGCCCAATGGAAATTAAAGGTAATGAGCGCCGTGACCAGCCACTCGAAAATAATTCCGTATAAAAAGAAAATAATGATGGCCAGGCCGCTTCTTCTAAACAGCACTGCCAGCATCAAAGCAAAGAAAATATAGGCAACGGATTGCAGGAAAATATAGCCAATATAACTCATCCCTTCAGTGGAAAAACTTCCGGCGGAGATGGAACCAAAATAAAAAGCGGTCAACACATTAACAATGGTAATTAGGATAGCAAGCAAAAGAGCCAGTACGATCTTGACACTAATGAACTGACTGCGGCTTAGGCCGTCAATGATGTTTTGGCGGTGTGTTTTAAAATTAAATTCGTTTACCATTAGCATGATTATGATCATGCCCGGTAAATATAAAAGCCAGCTGCTCATCCAGCCAACCGTTTGCCACACTTTGGGAAAAGAGTAAACATGACCCATGATCATTTCACTGGCCGGCACTTCCCGTGTCGTTCTTTGGTGTGTGGACCAGCCAATATAATTGATTAAAAAAATACTAATCAGGTAGAAAACAGAGAAGATCCAAAATGCTCTGTAGTTTTTTATCTTAAGCCACTCAATTTTTAAAAGGTGTAACATGTTTATCTTTTTAAAATAATAGTTGGTGTTATCTTTCGCTTACAGTACCTGTAAGTTCAAGGAAAGTGGTTTCAAGCGATTTGCGTTTTACATTCAGTTTATCCAGTGTTACTCCATTTGCAAAGCAATATTGATTTACTTCTTTGGCCGAAATGTCTTCGCTGCAGATTAGCTGCAGGTAACTATCATGCGGAAATACCTGCTTTACGCCATTCATTCCTTTAATGACCTGTTGTAGCTGGAGTAAGTCTTCTGCAGCTATTTCGATTGCTACGGTGCTGCCCGTTGTGGTGGAAAGTATTTCAGCCACCGTGCCTACTGTTTTCAAAACACCTTTTTTGATGATGGCCACATGCGTACACACCTTCTCCACTTCATCCAGTATATGGCTGGCCATGACGATGGTTTTTCCTTCCCTGCTTAGTTTTTTTATAAGTTCCCTGATCTCGGCTATGCCAGCCGGGTCCAGTCCGTTAGTGGGTTCATCAAACACTAAAACATTCGGGTTGCCTAATAAGCAGGAGGCAATAGCAAGGCGCTGCTTCATGCCCAGCGAATAAGTGCTGAACTTACTTTTCCTGCGTTCGTAAAGATTTACCTTCTTTAAAACTTCATCAATTTCATCCAGGCCCCGGCCTTTGATCTCTGCCGCAATGCGCAGGTTTTTTTCACCCGATAAATAATGGTAAAAGTTGGGTGTTTCCAGCAGCGTTCCTATTTCTTTGCGGGTGTTGGCATCCGGTGTTTTTTCAAAAAACCGGAAACTGCCGGAGGTGGGTTTCAAAATATCCATGATGATGCCAAGCAGGGTTGTTTTTCCGCTTCCGTTGGGGCCAAGTATGCCAAACACACTTCCCTGGGGTACGGAAAAAGAAACATTGTCCAATGCCTGTATAGGCCCGTAAAATTTAGTGAGGTTCTGAATGGAAAGAACAGGACTCATGTGATGAAATATTTTTTTGAAGGTAATATCAACACTCTGCATTTGCAACCTCCATTACACCAACGGCGCTATTCCATATACTAACAAATGTTTTTCTTTGTGTGAATTAACGGTTATGTCAACAGTGCTTATTACAGGCGGAACAGGGCTTATTGGCAGGGCTCTCACAAAAGAATTAATCAGCAAGGGCTACACTGTAATTATTCTTACAAGAGATAAAAGCAGGCACAAGGCCGCAGGGAATATTTCTTATGCGGAATGGAATGTTGAAAAGCAAACCATAGATAAGGATGCCGTTGCCAAAGCTGATTTCATAATTCATTTGGCAGGAGCCAATGTGGCGGAAGGCCGCTGGACCGAAAAACGGAAAAAAGAAATTGTAAACAGCCGTGTGCAAAGCGGGAGCCTTAATGGTGAAGGCAATAAAAGAAACGCCTAACACTATAAAGGCTGTTGTTTCGGCTTCTGCTATTGGCTGGTACGGACCCGATCCGCAAGTGCCCAATCCTAAACCTTTTGTTGAAAGCGATAGCGCAGCCAACAATTTTTTAGGGAATACCTGCCGGCAATGGGAAGCCTCTATTCAACCGGTAATGGAAGCGGGAAAACGATTGGTTATTCTGCGAACAGGAATTGTGTTAAGTAATGACGGAGGCGCCTATGCGGAGTTTAAAAAGCCATTGAATTTTGGTATTGCTTCTGTGTTAGGAAATGGAAAACAAGTGATAAGCTGGATTCATATTACCGATCTTGTTCGCTTGTACATCGAAGCCATCGAAAACAATCAACTGAGCGGCGTATATAATGCCGTAGCCCCCAATCCGGTAAATAACAAGGCCCTGATTTCTGAAATGGCCCGGCAGCGTAAAAAATTTTATATCAAAGCTCCTGTTCCGGCCTTTGTTTTAAAAACTATGCTAGGAGAAATGAGTGTGGAAGTATTAAAAAGCGCTACTGTCAGTAGTCATAAAATCGAATCAACAGGTTTTCAATTTATGTTTTCTGACATCGGAACAGCTATACATAATCTTAAAAGAAAAGCCTCCTGAGCGGAGGCTTTCTTATTAAAACGCTTTCTTTTCCTGCGGAATTTTTGGGGTTTCCTTTTGAGTGAATAAAACAGGATTGACTTGTTGCGGACTGCCCTGGTACACCCAGGTAAAATTGCCGATATATTTATTGAACACCCGGTTTACATCAGCAGGTGTTACCGGCTGCAGGTCTTCTTTTAAGGTAAATGCTTTGTGCCAGTCGCCCGTCTCCACTTCGGTAGTGGCTACCAGCGAGCACAAGGATGCATTGGTTTCGTTACTGGTAATACTGGTACGTGGAGTAGGTGTTTTTCATGTTCTTGACATCGTCTGCAGGGAAACCCTCTTTCTTTAGTTTATCTACCAGGTTTCTTGCCACTGCAATGTATTTGTCAGGTTCTTTAGTGGTTACATACATAACGGAGTACGGCGTTAACCCGGAGGTAATGTAAGCCGAGGGAGCATAGGACAAGCCATGGTTGGTACGAACTTCTAAAAACATCTTGTCATAAAAGATTCCGGAGGCCAGCGTTGCCGGATAGTGTTCTTTGGTGTTTGCAGCCGGCGCCGCAGATATACCCATAATATAATTGGTGGCCACATCTTTTTGTTTGGCTGCAAAACTGTTGGCCTGCGGTACGTACGTGCCTCTTTTCAAGGTAAATGGTTGGCCTTGCGGAATTTTGGCTGTTAGTGCGGTAAGCTTTTTTTGAATGTCTTCTTTCGAAAGGTCACTCACCACTACAATAAAAATCCGGGAGCGGGTAAGAATGGATTGAAAATATTCTTTGGTTGCCTGCGGGGTAAGTTTTTGAATATTTTCGATGGTGCCACCGGGCGATTTGGCGTAATCCATTCCTTTGAACGCCGTTTGCAGTGCCATTTTCTGTAAGGCGCCATCGGGGTTCGATTCTTCCTGACGTAAATTGTTGATGGCTTCCTCCTTGATGCGGGCAAATTCTTTTGCATCAAATTTGGGAGCAGTCAACGCATCTACATATAGAGGCCAAACGGTTTCAAAATCCCCTTTAATACAATTGAGTTGAAAGTGTGCGGCGTCTCTTCTGGCAGAGCCATAGATGCGTGCATCTACTTCATCCAGTTTGTTTTTGAAACGGTTCTTGTCATCTTTTTGGGTGCCGCATTCGGTTAAGGCGGTCAGGGCCAGTTTTTCAATGCCGGCTTTACCGGCGGTATAATTTTGAACGCCGCCTTTAATTACCAGATCAATTTGCACAATCTCGTTGCCGCTGGGTACCACAATTACTTTCACGCCATTGATCGTCATATCATAAGGCTTATTGTTCTGCGCATGGGTTGCACCGGCAACCAGCAGAAAAAAGCAAACAAGTATATTTTTCATTTTACGTGATTTTTAATTTTTAAAATAAGCAGCCGGTTGGTATTGCGAATTCATTTCTGCATTAATGATCATTCCGGCTATATAGGGTTTGCCGGTGATGTACTGCTTTACATAATTGCGGATGTCCTCTTTGGATACCTTGTCCATTGCCGGAAAATAATCGGTAAAATAGTTCAACGACGTACTGCACCACCAATACGTTAATTGCGAAGCCAGGCTGGAGGGTTTTTCTGTGGACCTGATCTGCTGCCGCTTCAAACCTTCTTTGGCTTTGGCCAGTTCCTGGTCGGTAAAATAGTCTTGCTGATCAAACATGCTGATCTGGTTCATTACTTCTGTGTAGCATTCTTTTAATTTTCCCGGAATGGGTGTTATAAAAATTTGAATGGGACCTACATAACGGCTGGTTTGATAACTGATGTCGGCCGATGTAGCCAGGCCTTTGTCAATTAAAGCCTGTTGCCATTTGGAAGAATTGAGCGAAAGAATTTTTGAAAACACATCGGCTGCAATAGTAGCGGTTGAATCATGCCTGAAATCAGGGCCCTGCCATACCATCAGGATCATTGGCGTTTGGGCAATGGAAGATTCTTTAAGAATGTATTCTGTTTTGGCAATCGGTTGAAATTCCGGTATTGGATATTTGAGTTGCGGATCCATATCGGCCGGCTTCCAGTCGCCATAAATTTTTTGGGCTAAACGAAAGGCCTGCTCGGGTTGCACATCGCCGCAGATCACCAAAAGCGAATTGTTGGGAACGTAATATTTGTCTTTGATGATCATCATTTTTTCCGGGGTGGCTGTGTTGATGATGTGGTGGTCGCCGATGGCGTTTTTGCGGGTAAACAGATCACCCCAAACTTTTTTATTGGTTTCGATCCATAATTGAAAACCCGGATCACTTTCCGCACGTTGAAACTCTCCATCCACCACGGGCCGTTCTTTTTGCATGTCTTCTTCCCGGTAAATGGGGTAGCGAATGGCGGCATTCATAAAGTTCAGTCCTGCTTCCAGGCTGTCCTTATCAAACGTGAAAAAATAATTCACTCGTTCATCGCCGGTGGTGCCGTTCCAGATGGCGCCAAGTTCCTGGGTTCGTTTTAAAAATTTTTCCTGGTCGGGATAATCCCGGTTGGCTTTGAAAAACATGTGTTCAAAAAGGTGGGAAAGCCCGCTGTACTCAGGGCCTTCGGTATAGGCGCCGTTTTTTACCGCAATTTCAATAGTAGCCAGTGGTACTTTATGGTTTTCAATGACCACAACCTCCAGCCCGTTATCTAATTTTTTCCAGTAGTAATTTTTGGGTAGTCGGGGTTGCGCCATAGCGGACACCGATACCGTCAGTAAAAAAATGAGCAACCATTTTTTTCGCATAAAGATTCAGTTTTAGTGGGATAAGTTAGCGATTTATTTAATGCAATCATTCAGGCGGGCAAAAAATCTCCATCACCGGCCTGGGCATGATTCCAATGGTAAATATTGGTGAAGGCACCAACGATAGCCCTGTTATTGGTGAAGGACACCTTATGAAGGTTAAGGTCAAGAACATCTTCGGCTCTTACCCGCCGGTACATGGGGTGCATGGTGCCGCCTTTGGCGCCGGCAGGAATGGAAGGATCGTATTGGAACGGCGGATCTACCAGGGTGCCTCTTGGATACATGATGCCGGGAACACCCTGGCCGCGAATGTCTAAATAAGTAGGATGATCCAATCCCAGCGTATGGCCATATTCATGCGCCGCCGTAGTGGAACCTTTATACAGGTTTTCAAGCTTGAAATAACCCGAGTTACTGCCTAATCCATCTACAAAAGAAATATTGCCATGCACAAAATCTTCAATGCGGAAATAATTATTGCGGGGATCCAGGTTTTGCAATACTTCCAGCTCGGAAATATCTTTTTTTAATTCGGCAGTGATGTGAAACCGCACTGCAAAATCTGTGTGCTGAATGGTAATGATAGCCACCGGCTCATTCCACATGGTTTCGATCTCATCCCGCATTTGTTCGGTGATCAGTTCATCCGCGGCATTGCCATAGGTGATGATATGCGAATGGATGATTAGTTGCTTATTGGTAGTATTTAATTCAGCTTCGCCCATAGCAAACGGAACACGAATCTCTGATTCGTGCTTTAAACCTCAAATTCTTTTCTTAAACTTTCATCAATATACAACAACTCCCAATCCTGCCATTGTTTTACAAAACCTGCTTTCACCGGATTCATAAGAATGTAATAAACAGTTGAATTAAAGTGCCTGTCGTTTCTAATTATTCTATCATAGCTTTCCCGGTGCCAAAACTGTCCATCCCGGTTTAACATGCGGTTACAATGCAGCGCCGTAAACTTTTTGTGGTTCTGCAGAATAACATCCAGAGTAGGTGCGTTTTTTAATGTTGACAACAACACATGCACATGGTTGGGCATCATGCAAACACACCAGAGGAAGTAGGTTTTGGTATGATTAAATAGCAAAGAGTCTAAAACTGTTCGAGCAATTTGTTTTTCTTTTAACCAATAGGGTTCATTTAAATTTTTATCGAGTGATTCATCGAAGGAAAGAAAATAATCTTCGTTCAGCGCCTCTTGCTTTTCCTTTGAAAGATTTTCTGGAAGCTTTTTAAGTGTTAAATATTTCTCTTTTAATTCAATAATTTTTGAAATGGGCAAAGAGCCGGCCAGGCGATACGTAATAAAGAAGTCGGTTTCAGCGGGCTGCCAGTGCGGAAGATTGCGGCGATAAAATAATTTTCGCTGAATGGGCATTATAAAAGACTAAGAAATTAATAATAGGAACAGTATTTTGAAATGCGACTTTTATGTACCCGGCTATTGTGTTACAAAACATCCCTTGCGTTCCAGGCTTTGGACACGCATTGCAACGTCTTACGCTCTGCTGGGCATTCTAAAAATCTTACACTGTTTTTATCAAATAAGCTTACATCTTTTAAGCGAATCGGAGATTCGCATTCCGTTAATTCCGCACCGGTTTACCGCCCTTTAATACACTTTGAATTCTTTCCAGGGTTTTCTTTTCACCGCAAAGCGAAAGAAAAGCTTCTCTTTCCAGGTCCAATAAATATTGTTCGCTTACCAGTGTTTGTTCACTCAGATCGCCGCCACACATTACGTACGCCAGTTTTTTGGCTACGGTTACATCGTGATCGGTGGCATAATTGGCCCGCCACATGCCATGAACGCCGGCATACAAGGCACCCAACGCTCCACGGCCCAATACACGAATATCTTTTCTTTGGGTGGGCATCACATAACCGCTGTCGGAAAGTTCGATCACTGATCTTTTTGCTTCGCAATACCCGGCGGCCCTGGTTCATCACTACTTCATCCAATCCTTTTCTATAAATACCCAGGTCGTAAGCTTCGTGTGCCGAAGTAGCCACTTTTGCCGTAGCAATGGTAAGGAACCGGTTTTTTAATGTAATGGTTTCAGGTTCATCCAGGTGCATTTCATCGGAAGCCCTTAACACAAATTCTTTGGTGCCGCCACCGCCGGGAATCAGGCCCACACCCAGCTCCACCAAACCCGTATAGGTTTCTGCAGCTGCACAAACTTTATCGCTGTGCAAACTCATTTCACAGGCACCACCCAGGGCCAGGCCATGTGGTGCTACTACAACCGGAATGGACGAATAGCGAACTCTCATCATCGTGTTTTGAAAAGCACGGATGGCAATATCCAGCTCATCGTATTCCTGTTCAATGGCAAACATGAAGATCATGCCCACATTGGCGCCGGCACTAAAATTGGCCCCTTCATTGGCAATCACAAGGCCTTTGTAATTTTTCTCGGCCAGTTCAATGGCTTTGGTAATTCCCGCCAGCACATCGCCGCCAATGCTGTTCATTTTGGTATTCCATTGAATGCCCAGTACCTCATCACCAATATCGTACACTTTCGTGCTGCTGTTTTTCCAAACAATTTTATCCCCGTAATTGCTTAAAATAATAAACTCATTACTGCCCGGAATGGCTTTATAGGTTTTTGATGCCGGATCATAAGCCAGCTTTTTACCCTTTTCAATTTTATAGAAGGATTTATGGCCTGCTGCCAGCATTTCTTCCACCCACGGTGCTACAGAATAACCGGCTGCTTTCATGGCCTGCACGGTTTTTTCCACACCCAGCACATCCCAGCTTTCAAAAGCGCCGATCTCCCAGCCAAAACCTGCCATCATCGCATCATCAATGCGGTACATTTCATCGCTGATTTCGGGAATACGGTTGGAGATATAAGAAAACAACCCATAATGAAAATGACGGTAAAATTCACCGGCTTTGTCCTGTGCGGCCACCAGCATTTTCAAGCGTTGTTTCAAGTCGTCAACCGGTTTGGCCGCATCAACCGAAGCAAACTTTGGTTTTTGACGTGGTTCATATTCCAGCGTTTGCAGGTCGAGAGTAAGAATTTCTTTTTCACCACCTGCACCTTTTATTTTCTTAAAAAATCCCTGTCCGGTTTTATCGCCCAGCCAGTTATTTTCTACTACTTTATTCAACCATGCAGGAATCTGGAATACTTCTCTTTGCTCATCACCAGGACAATTATCATAAACACCTTTGGCCACTTTTACCAATGTATCAATACCTACCACATCAGCTGTACGGAAGGTTGCTGATTTTGGGCGGCCAATGATGGGGCCTGTTAATGCATCCACTTCATCAATGTTCATCCCAAGTTTTTCGATCAGGCCAAAAATGGCCATCATGCCAAACACACCAATGCGGTTGGCAATAAAGGCAGGCGTGTCTTTTGCCAACACGGTTGTTTTGCCCAGATACAGATCACCATAATGCATTAAAAAATCAACAACGGCTGGATCGGTATCTGGTGTGGGAATGATCTCCAGCAAACGCAAATAACGTGGCGGATTAAAGAAGTGCGTGCCGCAGAAATTCTTTTTAAAATCTTCGCTTCTTCCTTCGCTCAGCAAATGAATGGGAATGCCGGATGTGTTGGAGGTAATTAATGTGCCGGGCTTTCGGAACTGTTCTACTTTTTCATACAAAGATTGTTTGATGTCCAGGCGTTCTACCACTACTTCAATCATCCAGTCGCAGGCGGCAATATCTTTCAGGTTATCATCAAAGTTGCCGGTGGTAATTCGCTTTACTACATCTTTTGTATAAACAGGCGAGGGATTGCTTTTGATGGCTGCCTGCAAGGAATCATTTACAATTTTATTGCGCAACGTTTTGTTGTCCGATTCTTTGGCTTCGGCAGGAACTATATCCAGTAACAATACCTGTACACCAATGCCGGCAAAATGACAAGCAATTCTCGATCCCATTACACCCCATCCAAGAACGGCTACTTTTTTGATAATTCGTTTGCTCATAGTATGATCTTTTGGCCTCTCGCGGAAAACGCAGAAGACGCTGAATTAATAGTTGTTTACAATTCTAATAATTGATTCCTTGTCTTTTAGATAAGTTGTGTTGAAGTTCACAAGTATTCCTACTTTTTTTCCTGTCAGCTTTAAATAACTTAAAAGCTGCTTTTTATGTATATCATGCAAACAGTCAACCGACTTAACCTCAATAATAATTTTATTTTCTACTAAAAGGTCTAATCTAAACCCCAGCCCCAGTTGAACAGATTTATATAAAACAGGAACAGGTAATTGAGATTGAACATTCATGTTCTTTGAATTAAGTTCAAATAGCAAAGCTGATTCATAAACGCTTTCAAGAAGGCCCGGGCCTAATTCTTTAAAGACTTCGAATATAGCAGCTCTTACCTTAAACGTTAACTCATCTACTATTTCTTTTTCTGTGTTTTCTGCGTTGTCTGCGAGACTCATATAAATTAGTTAGCTAAACAACTATTTTGTATGAAGTTACGGGAAAATGTTTCTTTTTCGAAAGAGGTTTTGTTGAAATAAGAAAATGAAATGCGGTTGTTGAATCAGGAGGATTATGGTTACCGGCTTTGTACTGCTACGAATCGTTCCTTGCGTCACACACTTCAACGGCAGAATGCTTATCGTCATTTTAGCCCACAGAGAGCCACAGAGGTTTACACAGAGGGACACAGATTGATCTCGAGCGAACATTCCAAACTTGGAGATATGGAATGTCTTAGCGCCTTTCTAAGACCTCTGTGGTTCTGCTTTTCTTTCTGCTGAGGATCTCTGTGGCCTTTTTTCAACAATGCAGCACATTGCTGAAAGCATACAACTGAAGTGAGCTGACGCAACAGAAGCTGTCAATAGTAGCTAATTCAGTTAAGTACATAAAAAAGCCTTGCACTAACAAGACTTTTTTTATGCCATCATTCTGTACGAATTTTTAAGTCTTTTTCTTTTTTAGCTGAAAGGATCGTGAAATGTTGAAACCAAACTGGATATCACCCTTTCCCCAGTCGTCTGAGGTTTCGGAAAGAAAGGCCCGTTCGTTAATACCCAGTGCATTGGTAAAGTGCAATTGAAATACGTGGCCGCCGGTTTCAATATCAAAGCCGATGGACAAGGGGTTTCGGGTGCCTGCAATGGGATTGAAGACGTAGTAATAATCCACATTCAGCGAGATGCGTTTGGTCAGTTTCAACCGGCCGCCGATGCCACCGGCGTACAGGTCGTTGTCTTCGCCCTGCAAGGCTTTATTCCGGTGAAGCAGGGTAGGGGTTAGCTGCAGGGTAAAGGCTTCGCTGAACTTTCGGCCAATGATGGCCTGCCAGTAATAAGCGAAACGATCAGACCTGCGGGCTCTTTTCGTAACCGTATCGGCCGCATAGGTAATGCCGGCAACGCCTACTACTGAAAAGGGAATGGATTTGGGCCCTGTGGATTGCTGAATGGGCCGGAATTTAATAAAGCCATCCAGCTCTTTTTTATACGCACTGCGGCCAATGCCAAAGGAAAAGTTTTTGGTCAGGCCATAATCCAAACCCAAACGCACCGTGGCCGGCCCGTCTAATCCAAAGAACTCATAAAAACCTCCGCTGATCTTTCCAAAGCGGTGTAATATTCTGAAATCCAGTACGCCGGGTTTCAGCATCTCAATACTGTGCGACATGATGACCCTTGACGATTTAAAAGATGCTTCTACATACTCTTTTTTTGTGCTGTCCTTCCCAAGAAGTTTAATCATGTCATCGTCCTGCGCAAATGTTTTACCTGCAGCAAGCATAAGTAAAAACAGCGCCATGGTTGGTTTTAGTTTCATGATGCGTTATCATTTAAGAGGTTCTAACCTGCAATCCACCGTGACTTTTATAGTGTTGGAAATTTTATCTTTTACAAGGGAAGGGATTTTTATTTTATAATCTGATACAAGCACGTTGAAAACAGAGTTGGCATCTATTTTACCGCCGTCCACTTTGATGGTACCGGTTGTGTTTACAGCTTTTGTAATGCCCCGAATGGTAAGGCTGCCATTTACCTGGGCAGTATAAGAACCATCTGCGGCATAATTGATAGCTGAATTATTGGTTACCGAACCTTTGAACTCGGCCTTGGGATATTTGTCGCTTTCTATATAGTTCTCATTAAAATGTTCCTGCATCAGGGCTTTGGGAAATTCAAATCCTTTCATCAGCACTGAGAATTGCAGGGCGCCGGTCTTTGTATCCAATATGGCAGCAACGGTTTTGTTCTTTGCTTCAATGTCTTCCATCGGCGCTTTGGAATAAAATTGAATGCTCCCGGTTTTGGTGAAGTATTTATCCTGCGCCTGCGAAGAGAGGACGGCTGCTATCAATCCTGCTACAATAACTGTCTTTTTTAACATGGGGTTTGTTTAGAGTATGATTATTTTTTGTTTTCCAATACGCACCGGTTGAGGATAACATCGGTTCCAAATAGGTCCTCTGTTCTTCCCCCGGTGCACATGCCCTTTAAGCTAAGCTGGTCGCCTTCTTTAATGGCCTTGTATTCATTTGCATAAGAGGAATCCATGCTGCACTGTATGGAAGACATTTGCCCCGATTCTCCTAATGCTATTACCACGGGATTGTCCTGTGCATCGATGCTTTTCACATGGCCGGTTACGGCTATCAGTTTGTCAACGTACTGTTTATTGGCAGAGGAGGAATCTTTTTCAAAGGCTGCAATTAAAGCTGTTGCGTCCAGGGTAAAATCGGCCTTGCTGTTTTTCAGGTCTTTATTGGTCCTGCTGTATTCTTTGTAGGCGTAAAAACCAACGGCAGCAATAACAATTACTAAAACAAGGAGGATGACTTTCTTCATATGAATATTTTACCGGTCTGTACTTTTACTGTTTCAAAGCTAGGTTGTGCGTTACTGAGATGCTATTTCTGAACGTCAATTCTTTCCTAAAAGGTTTAATTGTTGGGTGCTCCTGCATCTATCCAGGCCTTTACTTTATCAATCTCACACTGGCTTATTTTCCCGGCATTTTGCGGCATGGGAATAAAGCCCGAGAAGTGGTTGATGGCTCCAAACAGGCGCCCATCTGTTACTTTGGCCTTCACGCCGGCATAGCTATCTAATCTAAATCCTGAGCCCGGAGTGGCGCCACCATGACAACTGGATGAAAGGCAGCCATAAGAGTTAATGATTCCCGTTATAGTGGAAGAGAAAGTAACATTGGACGTATTACAAGTCACGTTTGGTTCCACATCATAGCGGCAACCCAGGAGTACACAAAAAATAACAGCGATTACAATTGTGGCTTTCATATTGAGCATTTAAATTACCTATGGTATTACCAAAACAATTAATCGTTTAGAATCCCGGTTCGCACCTTCCCTTAAAAATAAAATACCACTAAATGTGGTATTTTAAGATACGAGCTTTTATGTAAAATAGTTGCCTTAAAAATTAGCGAACCGTTGAGCCATTCACCGTTAGCGCATCCGGATTAACAAGGATAAGCTTGCCATCGGGTTGTTCCGCGGTCAGTATCATGCCCTGGCTTTCAATGCCCCGCATTTTACGGGGAGCCAGGTTGGCTACTACGATCACTTGTTTATGAAGCAAGGATTCCGGCGCAAAATGCTGGGCAATACCTGAAACAATGGTTCTGGTTTCAAAACCAAGGTCAACCTGCAGTTTTAAAAGTTTATCCGCTTTTTCTACTTTCTCTGCAGATGTGATGGTGCCGATGCGTAAATCGAGCTTACCAAAATCATCATAAACGATTTCCGGTCTCACTGCGGCAGCCCCGGCCTGGCCTCCTTCGCTGGCTGATGGCTGATTACCGTGGCTGACTGCTGACTGCTGCTTGCTGATGGCTGACTGCTGATGCTGACTGCTGATTTTCCATTTTCGATCTTTCTAATCCTTTTTTTAATTTTTCTATCTGGTACTGCACTTCTGCATCTTCTATTTTGCGGAACAATAGTTCGGGTGCTCTTAACGAATAACCCACACTAAGCAGTTTAGTGGTGCCGGCATTTTCCCAATCCAGCATTTTATCCACCACTTTCATCATATGGCACATTTTCTTTGCTGTGTTGGGTAAAAACGGATTGATATAAATGGCCAGGTTGGCGCAAAGCTGCAGGCAAAGGTGCAGGCAGTTATCAATTTGTGCCTGCATTTCTTCTACCACAACGCCTTCGCTATTGGTTTGTTTGGCCTTGATCCAGGGCTCTTTTTCCTGCATGTATTTATTGCCTTTGCGGGCCAGGTCTATCACTTCAAACAAGGCATCGCGGAATTTATATTCTTCCAGCAGCGTTTCAATTTTGGCTTTTGACTTTTGAATGTCTGCGATCAGCTCCTTGTCTTTCGCATCGGCAATGTCGTTGTGAAATTTAGGCACCTTCCCGTTTGTAAGCTTGTGCATCAACACAAACGTGCGGTTGAAGTAGTTGGCAAAGATGGCCACCAGTTCACCATTTACCGCATCCTGAAATCCTTTCCAGGTAAATTCACTGTCCTTTGTTTCCGGTAAAATGGTGGTTAGATAGTAGCGCAAGGCATCGGCCAGTTGCGGGCCGCCATTTTCTTTTTTAATAAAATCATCAATATAGTCCTGCATGTCCAGCTTCCAGTTGCGGCTGGTGCTCATCTTGTCGCCTTCCAGGTTCATGAACTCATTGGCCGGAACATTATCAGGAACAATATATTCATGCAGGCGCAGCATCACCGGGAAAATGATGCAATGAAAAACGATATTGTCCTTGCCAATAAAATGAACCAGCTTGGTGTCCTTATCCTGCCAGTACGGTTTCCAGTCGTTGCCGGTATTGAGGGCCCATTGTTTGGTGGCGCTGATATACCCGATAGGCGCATCAAACCATACATACAGCACTTTTCCTTTTGCATCGGGCAGGGGAACTTTCACGCCCCAGTCGAGGTCCCGGGTCACGGCCCTGGGTTGCAAACCAGCGTCCAGCCAGCTTTTGCACTGTCCCAATACATTTGTTTTCCAGTCGTTTTGATGTTCATTTAAGATCCAGTTGCGCAGCCAGGCTTCATGTTTATCCAAGGGCAGGTACCAGTGTTTGGTTAGCTTTTTTACCGGCGGCCGGCCACTTAATGTGCTTACCGGGTTAATTAATTCATCGGGACTTAACGAAGTGCCGCATCGTTCACACTGGTCGCCATAGGCGCTTTCAAAACCACAGTTGGGACAGGTGCCTTTTATATAGCGGTCGGCTAAAAAGCTCTGGGCTTCTTCATCATAATATTGTTCGGTTTCTTTTATTTCCAACATACCCCTGTCGTTCAGGTAGGTGAAAAATTCCTGCGTGGTTTCGTGGTGTATCGGGTTGGAAGTGCGGTCGTAAATGTCAAACGAGATGCACAGGTCCTCAAAGTTTTGTTTTATGATGACATGGTACTTGTCGATAATTTCCTGCGGCGTAGTGCCCTCCTTCATGGCCTGGATGGGAATGGCGGTGCCGTGTTCATCGCTGCCGCATACAAACAACACGTCTCTTTTTTGGGCTCTTAAATAGCGAACATAAATATCGGCGGGTATGTAGGCGCCGGCCAGGTGGCCAATGTGTTTTTGCCCGTTGGCATACGGCAGGGCCGAAGTGATCAAATATCTTTTTGGTACTGTTTTCATTCAATCTTTATTTTTTGTTACCAGCTTTTGTACTGCTATGAATCGTTCCTTGCGACGCTCCGTTTAGCTGCAGGAATACTTATCGTCTTTTTTGGCCACAGAGAGCCACGGAGTTGTGCACAGAGGGCCACAGAGAGTTAAGAGAGACATTCCATATCTCCAAGATATGGAATGTCTTAGTTGCTTTTAAAGACCTTCTGTGGTTCTCCTTTTCTTTCTCCGCGGTTCTCTGTGGGCTTTTGCTCAACAGAATTACCGAAACCTGAAGAGTGCGACGCAACAGACGTTGCTGGTAGCACTAAGCCGGGCTCATAATTCTCCATTTGTTGTTTCAAGAACCTGTACAGACAGAAAGAATTGTTTTTAATTTTCACCGCCTGCGGACGCAAAAATACCGCAAAGCTGCCAACTGCTTTTTATTTGGCTGAACAAGAAGTATTTTGCAGGGGAAACAAGCGTATGATAAAGACTCCTCCCTATTTAAAAAAAGGCGACGTAATTGGCATTGTGGCCCCGGCCGGGTTTATGGCTTTTGAGAAAATGGAAACCTGCGTAAATACCCTGCAGGACTGGGGTTATACCGTGCGGCTGGGTGCCACCACGCATAGCTCTTCTGCCAATTATTTTTCCGGAACAGATACAGAAAGGTTGAACGACCTGCAGGAAATGATGGACGATAAAGAGGTGAGTGCCATTTTATGCGCCAGGGGTGGTTATGGCATGAGCAGGATCATTGACAGCTTAAGCTTTAAAAAATTCAGGAAACACCCAAAATGGATCATAGGATTTAGTGACATTACCGTTTTGCATGCACATCTTTATAGCAAATACAAAATTGCTTCCCTGCATGCACCTATGGCCGCGGCTTTTAATGATGGGGGTTTTAGCAGTCCCTATATTAAATCTTTAAAAAATGCGCTGGAAGGCGTAAGGGCCGAATACGAGTGTGCCACCCATCTCTTTTAATAAAACAGGAGAAGCCGAAGGGCAACTGGTGGGGGGGAACCTGGCCCTGCTTGCGCACAGTATAGGAACGGCTTCCGATGTGAAAACCAAACACAAGATCCTGTTCCTGGAAGATGTGGGTGAATACCTGTACAGTATTGACCGTATGCTTTTACAGCTAAAACGCAGCGGAAAGTTTGATAAGCTGGCGGGGTTGGTGATTGGCGGGTTTACAGAGATGAAGGACACGGAAAGACCGTTTGGTAAAACGGTGCAGGAAATTATTTACGAACACATTAAAGAATACGATTACCCTGTTTGCTTCAACTTTCCGGTGAGCCATGAAAAAGAAAATTATGCGCTGAAGGTTGGCCTGAACTACACCCTGACGGTTCAAGCCGATTCCGTACGCCTGCACGAAACTTCAGTGGCGCAATAAAGAATCAAGCTTTTGCTGAAACAAGGGAAAGCGGGACAGGTTATTGTGCTTCCCGCCGCTGATGGTTATCAGTTGAACGTTTTTATTTTCTGCCGTTAACTGCTTTGCCTGTTTGTAGGGGATCACTTCATCGGCCGTGCCGTGAAAAATGGTGGTGTTTGTTTTTACATCTTTCAGATACTTGTAGATAGGAAAAGAATACCGGGTCATGGGCATTACCGGATAGAAGGGAAAATAATGTTTGGCCAAGGCATCAATACTGTAATAAGGCGTTTCCAAAATCAATTGTTTGCATTGGCGCTGCGAAGCCAGGAAAGAAGCCACACCGGTGCCAATGGATTTTCCGTAAATGATAATACTATCCCCGCTGATTTCTTTTGCGGCCTAGTCGTACATCCACAAAGCGTCATGATACATCGTTATCTTCCGTTCTTTTGCCGGTGCTTTTGCCAAAACCGGGATAGTCTATCATCCATATTTCATAGTGGTTTTTGGTGAAGAGAGAAGGATACTTGCTGTAGTGTTCTACGTTATGCCGGTTGCCATGGAAAAAAAGGACGATTCCTTTCCGCACTGAATCAGGGCGGAATTTTACAATATTGAGGGTGCGGCCATCAATAGGAACATTTACTTCTTCAAACGGTTGACGAAAAGAAAATTTATGGTTTTGCGGCAGGGGCGTGGGGTGAAATAATAAAAGGTCCTGGATAAAATATAAAATGATACCGCCCATAATATAAACCAGGAGAAGTGTTGTTGCCGTGCGCCGGATGCTTCTTTTCCATTTTGGGTTCATTGGTTCAAAATTCTGCAATAAAAAAGAACCCTGCAAGACAGGGTTCTTTAAAATGTTTGGAGTTAACCTGCTCCCGGCAGGAACAAGCTCTAATACCTGCTATAATAATTTCGTAACCGGCTGGAAAGATCATTTTGTATTTGCTTGAATAATTCCTGCATGATCTGTTCCTGCTGGGGGTTATTGGGTTCGTTGTTGCTTAATGAGGACTTATCCTTGTCACTCAAAGCCCTTTCGTCACCGGTATAGACAGAGAACTCTGTTTTCCAGCGGTGTTCACCGGTAAAGCGGTCGTTCCAAACCATGCCTCCCTTTGGGTCTTTTATAGTGATCAGCAGGTCGCCTTCCGATACTAAAGTGCGTTGTGTGGTGGTGATCTTGGCACGAACAGTTCCATATTGCTTGATAACGGAATCGGGTTTATAAACGGTTTCTTTGACCACCACTTCTTTGGAAACTTCTCTTGAATTTTTGTTGTCATAAGGCTGGCCAATGGCAATACGGCTCAAGTTTAATTCTAAAATTTGATCGGGGCGGATGTTGTTGTTTCTTGCTTCCCATTCAGAATAAAACTTTACAAAACTATTGTTCATATTGCTGGCCAGGGTCCGCAGAATCTCATTTTGGAAATTTTGTATTTGCTGGGAACTGGCATACTGGTAACCGCCATTTTGCATGGGCACTACCAGCACTTTTGTTAACGCCTCCAGGTAGGTGGAGTCTTTTCTCTTTTTTAAATTAATATCGCTTGGGCGGTAACGCAGGGCGGTATTTAATTCGTTATACGCTTCGCGGTAAGCTGTTTTGGTGCCTTCTTTCATCCACATATCAGCTCTTTCTATATGCACATCGGTGGCCTTATCGCGATAGGTTTGCACGAAGCTGGAATAGTCTTTTGTTTTGATCAGTCGTGCAGGTTCGGGGTAGGCATGAATTGTCTGGTACAGATCCTGCAGGTGAAGGTACTCGTTGTAAATTTTGTCGAAGCGGTCATCATCAAGGCTGTTTGATAAGATCCTTATCTTGTTCTCTCTTTCATTCACCGCATAGTTGTAGGAACTTTGAATGATATCTTTTGTTTCGCCATCGTAAGGATCTTTCTGTAGTTTTTTTACACCTAATTCAATGGCGTCGGCATAATCACCTTTTTGGTACGATTTGCTGGCCGATTTGCAGCTAAACAAATAAACAGAGGAAACAATCAGCAGTAGGTAAAATTTAGTCATGGTGCAGGTTTTATTGCTATGAGTCAAAACACGGGATAATGGTTACTTATAAAATGTTATTTAGTGCAATGTTAACAGTCGGCACTTGGCAAATATTTTAAGCCGGCAAGATAAGGCAAGCAGCCGGTGAAAGCAAACCCCGCCGGTACTTGTGTCATCTTAATACTTCAAAATGTCCCTGATGAAATTATGGTACTCGTCAAATTTGAAAAGGTTGTTATGGCCGCCGCCATGGATCCGGATGAGTGTGATCTTTCGCGGATTGATTTTCTGTAATTTCTCGCTGTGCTTAACAGGAATGAGCCAGTCTTTTGTGCCATGAATAATATAGACATGACAATTTACTTTACGTATCCATTTATCGGTTCGTAAATGATAGCGCAAAACAAAACGTACCGGTAGCATGGGCAGGAACCGCTCGATCACTTTTGTAAAGTTGTAATAGGGTGATTCCAGGATCAGGTAACGTGGCCGGTTTTCCGAAGCCAGTTTGGCGGCAAACCCGCTTCCCAGGCTTCTTCCATAAACAATCAAATGGCTTTCGGAATATTCTTTGGCCAGGGAAGAGTAGACGAATTGAACATCGCCCAGCATTTCTTTTTCACTTCGTTCGCCGGTGCTTTTTCCAAAACCGCGGTAATCAACCAAAATCACATCATAGCCGTACCGGTAAAAATCTTTGGCATATTTGGCCCAGCCTTTTATGCTTCTTGTATTGCCGTGAAAATAAAGGATCAACCCGTTCGGGTTTTCGCGGTGAAAATGCAGGCCGTTGATTCGTACGCCTTCTTCTACATCAAAATTCAATTCTTTAAAAGGAATGTCATACTTGAACTGGAAGTTGGGGTTCAGCTTCTCCGGTTTGAAAATAAAATAATCCTGCAGAAAATAAACGGCAAGCGATAAAACAACAATTCCTCCAATAATATAATAAACGATATGAGGCAAGCAGGGCGTTTAAATGGTAAGTTACTATTGTTGGCGAACAATCTTACGCCTGTCGTTTCACTTGTCTCTGTCAACATGAAAGCGGCTGGATATAAAAATGAACACAGGCTGCGCTCGTAGTGACTCTCCCCACTCACCATTCACTACTCACGTCTCTCTCCTGTCCACTTCAAAGCTGCCGGATACAGCGCTTTAATCTTCAATTCTTTTTAGCCGCAGGTTGGTAACCGGCGCCACAATAAGCGGAAATTTTTCAACTGTTACATTGCTGGGGTCCAGGCCAAAACCTCTTTCTTCAGAAAGGCTGACATCTTTAAGCCAGAAATGAAATTTCATGATGATCCGTTCTAAAAAAGGAAGATCATTATCCTGGCTCAGGTATTTTTCCATTACTACAAATGAAAAATCGCCTACTACATTACTGCGTTCCAGGCTTTCGTAACGGCTGGTAATGTTCACTTCCCGGTTGGCTACCAGGTCTTCTACCACTTTGCGGAACATCAGGTTGATGCGGGGCTCTACCCTGAATCCCAAACGGAATTCCACACGGATAATATCATTGGGAATGATGTGATCCACCTTGTATTCCATGGTATACGGTTCATCTAAAGTATCCACGTGAACGAACCAGTAAATATCGGCCCGCTTTGGTTTTTTATTGAGAATGGAATAAATGATCTTATGCTCAATCTCTTTGGGATTATCGGCGCTGGTCAGGTACACCAGGTGGGTGGCATATTTAGGCACCGAACGGTCGTTGCTTAACTCCTGTATTTTGGGAATATAATGATCCAGTCGTACAAACTCCACATAGCGGTTCTTGATCTTTCTTGCCTTAAACCATACATACATTACGGCAAACATGAGTCCGCCAATCATTAAGGTAATGTAACCGCCATGGGTAAATTTTTGAAGCAAGGCAACAAGAAAAAGCGATTCTATAAATAAATAGGTCGCTATAAAGACCCAGATATAAACAGGTTTTACCCGGCGGGCTACCATAAAATTGGAGAACAGCAGGGTGGTCATCAGCATGGTAACAATAATGGCCAGGCCATAGGCTGCTTCCATGCGTTGCGACGTTCTGAAATACAAGACCACGCCTGCACAACCGGCAAACATCAGAAAGTTCAAAGAAGGAATAAAAAGCTGGCCTCTTGCTTCGGAAGGATACCTGATCTTGAGCTTGGGCCAAAGATTTAACCGCATGGCTTCACTGATCAGGGTAAATGAACCCGAGATCATGGCCTGGCTGGCAATAATGGCGGCTGTGGTGGCTATGATCACGCCAAATATGATGAACCATTGCGGCATCAGGTCATAAAAAGCGTTGATGCCAAGGTTTGTTCGCACCGCTTCCGTCATGGTAACACCGGTATGATGATGCAGCAGGCTGGCGCCCTGTCCCAGGTAATTGAGCAGCAAACAGATCTTCACAAAGATCCAGGAAATCCTGATGTTGCCCCGGCCACAATGCCCCAGGTCGCTGTACAAGGCTTCAGCCCCTGTGGTACACAAGAAAACGGCACCAAGCAACCAAAGAGAATTGGGATAAGCGCTGACAAACTGAAAGGCATAGTAGGGGCTAAACGCACGGAAAATGGTGAAGTCGTCGGATAAGTGGATAATTCCAAGAATCGCCAGCATGCTAAACCACACAAACATTACAGGGCCGAAAAACTTCCCAATGGATGCCGTTCCAAATTGTTGTAAAAAGAAAAAAAGCCCCAAAATGATCAGGACTATATAAACCACATAATCTTCAATATTGTGAAACGTTGGTATCTTCTTTAAACCCTCCACCGCAGAAGTTATGGAGATGGGCGGGGTAATGATGCCATCGGCAAGCAGGGCCGCTCCCCCGATCATGGCCGGTAATACAAGCCATTTTTTTTGCCGGCGCACCAGGGCATACAGGGCAAACGTTCCTCCTTCACCCCGGTTATCGGCCTGCAGCACCAGCATTACATATTTAATAGTGGTTTGAAGGGTGATCGTCCAGATGATACAGGAGAGGCTACCAATGATCAACTCTTCATTAACTGTTCTGTTGTTGATAATAGCATTAAATACATAGAGCGGCGATGTGCCGATATCTCCGTAAATAATTCCTAACGCTATTACTAGTCCTGCGGCTGTAACCTTATTAAGCGGTGCTTTCACTGTACCAGAGTTAAATTGTTATGTGGGATACGGGAGGTGAATTGGCAAAGGTATATGTTAAAGTTAATAGATGGAAAGGTTGCAAATAGATAAATTGACCAGCATAAATGCGGAAAATAAAGGGCCAGCCAGCACGTTTCTAAACCAGGAACAACAACGCTGCCAACCGTTATGTTTTTAACTTGTGAACCTTTAAGCTGCATGCAGCTAACTGAAATTTTAAGCGTCTTATTAGAAATACAACATTTAATTTTAAATTGTTTAACGAATTTGCCATATGCGTTTTGATAAAGTTTTATTGACCCTTTTTCTGTTAGCGTTTACAACGGCTGGTTTTGCCCAGAGAATCGTCTATTCCCAGCCCGGTAATGATGATACAAGAAGAATGAATTTTGAAGTTATCGGCAAGGTGTCCGGAAATTTCCTGATCTACAAAAACAGCCGCGGCAAAAGCTTTCTGAGTGTTTACGACAATGATATGAAGGAAGTAAGCAAGGTGGAGCAGGAGTATATTCCCGAAGACAGGTTGATCAACGTAGATTTTTTTCCTTATAACGACTTTAGCTACATTATTTACCAATACCAGAAAAAAAATGTGGTGTACTGCAATGCGGCAAAAGTTGACGGTAACGGTAAACGGATTTCGGAGGTAATTACTTTAGACACTTCTCATATTGGTTTTGCATCTAATAATAAAATATATTCTACCATTAGCAGTGAAAATAAAGGCAAGCTGATGGTGTTCAAGATCAACTCCAAAAACAAGTCGAAATTTGTTATCACTACTTTGTTGTTTGATAATGAACTGGCCCTTCAAAAACGTTCAACGTTCATTATGCCGATGGAAGAAAATAATGATTATTTGGATGAATTCAACCTTGATAACGACGGCGATCTGGTATTTACCAAATTCAACCGCAATAGTAACGAAACCATTAACAACACGGCCTTGCTGTGGAAACAGGCACTGGTGGACACCGTTGCGTCCATCCCCGTTCCGCAGGATAAAATTTTGTTGGATGAACTTCACATTAAGGTAGATAATGCCAACAAAAGATATTTTCTCACCTCCTTTTATTATGTCAAGAAAAGAGGCAATATTGAAGGCTTTTATTTTTATGTATGGGATAAGCAAACAGGGCAGCCGGTTTTGCAAAATGCGGTGCCTTTGGGCGATGAGATCCGCAATGAAGCAAAGGGTGATGCCAATATGAAAATGGCCTTCAATGATTATTTTGTGCGGAATGTGGTTATAAAAAAGGACGGTGGCTTTATCATCAATACGGAATCTTATTATACCACTTCCCGCAGTAGCAACTGGAACCGCTGGAATTATTTATATGGCAGTCCGTTCAGTTCTTACGATTATTATACTACGTACTCGCCTTTATACAACAGCTGGTACTGGCGTGACCGCTACAACAGTTACCAAAACGTTCGCCGCCACGCTGATAATGTAACGGTTCTTTCCTTTGACAATACAGGTAAACTGCAATGGAGCGGCGTGATTCATAAAGAACAGTATGATGATGAATCAGACGACCGCATTTCCTATTTGATGGCCAACACGGGCAGCCAGATCCATTACCTGTTTAATATGGACGAACGAAGGGCTTTATTACTGAATGATTATACGCTGTCGCCTGACGGACAATTAAACCATAACCCTACGCTGAAAAACCTGGACCGGGGTTATGAATTTTTACCCAAATATGGCAAGCAGGTAAGTGGGTACCAGTTGATCATTCCCTGTTACTATCGGAATTACATTTGCTTTGCTAAAATCGAATTTAATCAATAGCATTGCCGTGTGATTGGATTGTTTAAACAAAAATCGCCGGGAAATGTTGTTGTTCTTCTGATCTTCGGCCTGCTGTTAAAGTTGCCCTTGTTCCTGTATCCCAAAAACAGTGTGGTTACGGATAGCGACGGCCCTTTGTACCAATGGTTAATTGCTTCGTTCCCCGCCGGGAATGCTTTTTTGAGCTCCTTTACCGCCTTTGGGCTGTTGTACCTCCAGGCTTTGCTGGTTACCTACCTGGCCAATGAATACCGCCTGCTGCCCAGGCAAAACTATTTGCCCGGCATGGCCTACCTGCTCATTACATCTTTGCTGCCCGAATGGAGTTATTTGTCTGCTCCTTTGGTAACAAACACCCTGGTTATCTGGATTTTTATAAAACTTTTCCGGCTATACAACGCTCCCAATGCAAAAGCCCAGATATTTAATATTGGATTATTGACGGGCTTGAGTTCCTATATGTATTTTCCCTCTGCCTGTTTTATTCTTTGCATTTTCCTGGGGTTAATGATCCTGAAGCCGTTCCGGTTCAACGAGATCATTTTGTTCCTGTTAGGCTGCCTGACGCCTTACTATTTTTATGCGGTTTATTTATTTTTATCAGATAAGCTAAGCCTTGAAAACTTCCTTCCTCATGTATCGGTCACCATTCCGGTAATAAAAAGTTCGATATGGCTGGCTGTAAGCACCCTGCTGCTGGCCCTTCCTTTTTTGATGGGAGGGTATTATATCCAGGTCAATCTGCGAAAAATGCTGATACAGGTGCGAAAGAACTGGAGCATTCTTTTGCTTTATTTGTTACTGGCTTTTTTTGTACCATTTATTAACAGTAATCAATCTTTTCATGCGTGGGTTTTAATAGCGGCGCCTTTTGCGCTGTTCCACGCCTGTGCTTATTTTTACCAGCCCCGCAGCTTTATTTCCCTGCTTTTGTTTTTATTGACCGTGGGGTATATCATGTACCTGCAATATGGAACTCCAACATGGCATTAACACAAAAATGAGCTTTGAAAACTATCTTTGCAGTTCAAAATTTTCCTCATGAAATTTGGTGTTGTTGTTTTCCCCGGTTCTAACTGCGACAGAGACATGTATAATGCACTGGTAGATGATCTGAAACAGGAGTGTATCATGCTATGGCACAAGGACAGTGACCTCTCTCAGTTTACCACAGAAGATTGTATCATTCTTCCGGGTGGTTTTTCCTATGGCGATTATTTGCGTACCGGCGCCATTGCCCGGTTTAGTCCCATTATGCAAAGCATTATTGAATTTGCCAACAAGGGCGGAAAGGTTTTAGGCGTTTGCAACGGCTTTCAGATTCTTTGCGAATCGCATTTATTGCCCGGAGCTTTATTGCGCAACAATAACCAGCAATACATCTGCAAAAACATTTTTATGAAAGATGCAGAAGGTGGAGTTCATAAAATACCCATTGCACACGGGGAAGGCCGTTATTATGCCGATGCAGCCACCCTGGATAAGATGGAACAAAACAACCAGGTGCTTTTCCATTATTGCGATGAGGACGGGAATGTAGTGCCGGAGGCAAATGTGAATGGTTCTGCCAGAAATATTGCCGGAATTTGTAATGAGGCAAGAAATGTTTTTGGTATGATGCCGCACCCGGAAAGAGCTTGTTCTACCTTGTTGGGAAACACCGATGGCAGAAAGATATTTGAGTTATTGTTTTCGCAGGTTTTGGAAACAGTATAACACGAATTTTAACAAATTATACAAATTGCCATTTTGCAGTGTAAGATGGTTTGCAAAACCGGAAAGAAAATTCGTGTAATTCGCGTTTGAAATTCGTGTAATCTGTACTTTAACATCTTTTCAAATTTTTATAAAAGAGATTTGTCTCTGCTAAATGTCATACCATGAAGAAGCTGGTTTTTATATTGTTAGCCGTTTTCAGTGTTGCCGCCGCCTCGGCTCAGCTAAATCCTGTAAGCTGGACGTTCAACAGTAAAAAAATAAATGATAAAGAGTACGAGTTGCACATGATTGCAACGATTCAACCCGGCTGGCATTTATATTCCCAAACCCAACCCGACGATGCGATTGCGCAACCTACTTCCTTCAATTTTAATAAAAACCCCTTGCTCGATCTGAATGGTAAAGTAAAAGAAGTGGGCAAGCTGGAAAAATATAAAGATGAAAAATTAGATGTTTCGGCCAACCAATACAGCGATAAAGTGGTATTTGTGCAAAAGGTAAAAATGAAAGGCAAGGCGAAAACGGCTGTAACCGGCAAGTTGGAGTTCCAGACCTGCGACGATGAAAAATGCCTGCCTCCCAAAACCGTTAATTTTTCAATTGCATTGAACTAATATGATTTGACTTTTTTTAAAACGAGTTCCTTAAAAGAACTCGTTTTGTTGTAAATAAAGGATGATGAACAGAATTATACGAAGAACGTTAGCCGGAATTTTTCTCCTCGTTGGTTTGTTTGCCAGGCACAGGATTCTACCCAGCCTTTTGAATGGAAGGTGACCAGTAAAAAGATAGCTGACGGTAAATACGAGATCATATTTTCTACACCCGGCAATAAAAACTGGCAGTTGTATGCGCCGCAAACGGTAAGCGATGTGCCCACCACCGAACTTCAGTTCTCTGATTCCTCCATACAAGCAACAAACGCTCTTAAGGATTCTGGCACCGCCAAAACAGAGCAAAGTGCCCTCTTTGACGCTCCTGTAAAGCTGTACGAAGGGCCCACCACCTGGAAAGAAGTGGTGACGATTTCCGGAACGGTTCCGGCCAATCTGCAGGGCACCCTGCTTTATACCTATGGAAAGGGAGAAGAATTTTATCCCTCAACTTCTTTTGGATTTTCCGTTCCGCTGGAAGGCGGCGTTGCGGCCACCACAAAAATCCTGGTTCCGGGCATTGACCTGAAAAATCCTGTTAACAATTGTGGTGATGACGATACGGCGGATAAAAGCTTGTTCTCTATTTTTCTGCTGGGTTTTTTAGGTGGATTGATCGCACTGATCACGCCTTGTGTGTTCCCGCTGATTCCCCTGACCGTTTCCTTCTTTACAAAAAAATCGGGCTCCCGTCAAAAAGGTGTTCGCAATGCATTTTTGTATGGCCTGAGTATTTTTCTGATCTACGCTATTTTAAGTTTGCCTTTTCATTTGGTGAGCAGCGTCAATCCTGAAGTGCTCAATAACATTTCAACCAATGTTTGGTTGAACCTCGCTTTTTTCGTGGTCTTCATCTTTTTTGCACTTTCATTTTTTGGTTTATACGAAATAGGCCTGCCCAGTGGCTTTGCCAGTAAAATTGATTCTAAGGCGGGCATGAGTAATTTCTGGGGCATCTTTTTTATGGCCCTGACGCTGGCCATTGTTTCTTTTTCCTGTACAGGCCCCATCCTCGGTTCTCTGTTGGCTGGCGTATTGACAAGCGATAATGGTGCTACGCAATTAACCTTTGGTATGTCGGGTTTTGGTTTGGGACTGGCCTTGCCTTTTGCTTTGTTTGCACTTTTTCCCAACTGGCTGCAATCCTTGCCAAAGTCGGGCGGCTGGCTGAACTCCGTAAAAATTGTGCTGGGGTTTTTGGAACTGGCACTGGCTGTAAAATTTTTATCCAATGCCGATTTGGTAAAACAATGGCATTTGCTGGAAAGAGAAGTCTTTATTGCCATCTGGATCGTTATCGGGATAGCCATCGTTCTTTACCTCTTAGGCGTTATTCGTTTTGGACATGACAGCAAACCCAGGTTTACAAAGACAAGGATCTTCTTTATCGTGCTGTTCTCTGCGTTTACCATTTATCTTTTGCCCGGCGTTACCAATACAAAATGGGGAAGGTTGACTCTAATTAGTGGTTTTCCGCCGCCTTTATGTTACAGCGTTTACGAGCAGCCGGTGAATTGTGTGAGCGGTGTGGAGCCTTTGCACAACGAATATGAAAAGGCATTGCAGTTAGCCCGGGAACAAAACAAACCGGTGTTGATTGACTTTACCGGTTGGGCCTGCGTGAACTGCCGGAGAATGGAGGAAAACGTGTGGGTAAACGAAGAAGTGAAAGCCATGATGAAAAATGACTTCATTGTTGTGTCGCTGTATGTAGATGAACGAAAGAAATTGCCGGTAGCCGAGCAATTTGAATACACGACGAAAAGTGGAACCGTAAAGCCCATTATTACGGTGGGTGATAAATGGGCCACCTTCCAGTCGGAAAATTTTAATGCCGTAGCGCAGCCCCAATATGCCATTTTAAGCCCGGATGAAAAAGCCCTGACCAAAACAAAGGCCTATACACCTTCGGCTACGGAATTCAGGGATTGGTTGAAATGCGGACTGGATGCGTTTAAAAAGCATTCAGCAGCCGGTAAACAGTAAAGCACGTGAGACGTCAAACGTGAGACGTGAAACGTGAGACAAGCGTGAATCAGGAAGAAAGTGTTGCTATAGTTCACGGCTGATGGCTGATGATCTGACAGCTGACATCTCTCGTCTGCCTCCCAGGGAACAAAGCCCTGAAGTGTGCGTATTCTAAGTTTAGAAAATGCCCAAAAATCAGGCGGCTAATTTTAGGTTTTTCACATATACCTCTGCTTTATTCACAACAGCGAACATTCTGAGTACGAGTTTAAATTTTACTTCATTCATAATGCCCATATGCCTTTTACCCATATCGGTTCTTCGTTTGTAATACATTTTCATTTCCGGGTCATGCTGCACAGCAGCTTTTGCGGCCATGGATAAATCAGCCTTGAGGTTTTTATTAGCCATGTGACTTACCCGGCTTCTACTCTTGATGCTGGTGCCCGAACTGTATTCATACGGCACTACACCAATGTAAGCGCCATACGCCCTTGCGTTGGGGAAGCGTTCAAAGTTTTCGGTATAGGCTATTGTCATCCACCCGTTCACCTTGCCAATGCCGGGTATGGAAGTAAGGAGCTTAAAGTTTTTGTGCAGGGCGTCGTCCTTTTCCATCAGTTTGTTTATCGCTGCTTCTGTTTTCTCAATCATCTTCCCGGCAAAGTCAATGGCCTGCCGGTAATGTTTACAGATCGCATCGCTTGTTTTTAAATCCATCATGGCCGCCAGTTCTCCCAGGCGGTGCTCATGCGCCTTTCTATCCTCCACAAACCCACTGCGCTGTGTAAGCAACAACTTCAGCCGGGTGAGGGCGGTGCTACAAGCCTTGTGCGCTTTTAGCTTTTGCCGTTTTTCATAGCCATATTCCGCTATGCGCCTCGAATCAATCTTGTCGTTTTTTCCCCGTTGCATGCCCAGTGACTTCTTTATCTGCAGCCCCGGCACCCGGGTAAAAACGATGCCTTTTGCCTGTAAGAACTGAACCAGCCGGTACTCGTAACCACCGGTATATTCAAAGACAAACCAGCAATCGTTTACTGCAATGTTCAGCGACCTTAACCAGGCTTGTAAGTGCTTAAATCCTTCTGAACTGTTTTGGACCCTGATGTGGTTTTTGGTGCCGCTCACTGAAGCGTCCAGCGTTAATTTAGAGACGTCGACTCCAATAAAAAATTCTTTGCTTTGCATACATTCTTTTTTAAAGAAGTTGCTGTTGTCTAAGACCTTTGACAGGCATAAAGCCTATTATTCTACATGGACCTGCAGCAACTGAAAGGAAAGCGGAGTACTATTACGCACAAAGGGCCTGCAAGCCCAGACGCAAGCTAAGGTCACTCTGCTTTTCCTTTGCAATTATCCACATCTTTGATCGTTGTTAACACCCCTGCACCCCATGTAATAATAATAGTAGTTTCAGCATGTAAAAGATCTTATCTCAACCAAAGGACGCAACGGAAGTTAAATAGCAGCACTACAGCCGGCTACATAAAAATTAATTCATCAGATAGCATTCTACAGCGCATTGGTGTACCGGTTAGTGCCATCCACGGTAATCAATTACGCAGGTTTGGGCACTAAAAAAGCCATCCGCTTGCAGCAGACGGCTTTTTCGTATTTCTGCGAATTAATTAATATTCGTCCTCGTTAAACAGGAAGTCGTCCTGAGACGGATAATCCGGCCAGATGTCTTCAATGCTTTCATACACTTCGCCTTCATCTTCCAATTCCTGTAAATTTTCAATTACTTCAATAGGAGCACCCGAGCGGATGGAATAGTCAATCAGTTCGTCTTTGGTTGCAGGCCAAGGCGCTTCTTCGAGGTAGGATGCCAATTCTAACGTCCAAAACATCTTTCTTAATTTTTTGGTGATTTCATTGAAAGGTTGAAGTATAATTTCTATGCCATTTTTCTTCTAACAGAACCCCTCAATTTTTCGCAAATGTAGTTTTATTAACCAATTTTCCAAATGTTGTCTTTGCAGGCGTTAAAAAACGCCCCCGAACTTTGCTGTGCGGCATTGTTTACAGATATTTGAGCGAATACTGAATATGCTTACAGCCAGGGATATACACAAACGATATGGGACCGTGGAAGTGCTAAAAGGAGTGGACATTTCAATTCAGGCGGGTGAAATTGTGAGTATTGTAGGGCCTTCGGGTTCCGGTAAGTCCACTTTATTACACATTTTAGGAACATTGGATAAGCCCGACAGGGGCCAGGTAACGCTTCACCAGATTAATGTTACCGGCCTTACCGGTAAAAAACTGGCCGGTTTCCGTAATAAACATATTGGTTTTGTATTTCAGTTCCACCATTTGCTGCCGGAGTTTAGCGCACTGGAAAATGTTTGCATTCCCGGCTGGCTGTCCGGAAGCAATAAAACCCAGGTTAAAAAAAGGGCAGAAGAACTTTTGAATTTATTAGGACTGGGCCATCGCCTGGAAAATAAGCCAAACGCTTTGTCGGGCGGCGAGCAGCAACGGGTAGCCGTAGCCCGGGCTTTGATCAATACCCCGGATATTGTGTTTGCCGACGAACCTACCGGTAACCTGGATACCGCCAATGCAAGAGAACTTCACCAGCTTTTTTTTCAATTGAGAGAACAATTCAGGCAAACTTTTTTAATTGTTACCCATAACGAGGAATTGGCCCAGCTAAGCGACCGTACGCTAACGATGAAGGACGGGAAGATAATTTGAAAATGAGCCAATTTGAAAATTTGAAAATTAGAAAGACCGTATTTTAAGGATTCCCTCCATTAACTAATTTTCAAATTCTCAAATTTTCAAATTATACCCTCGGCTTCCACGGAATTTCTTCAGCGCCTAATTTTTGTGCAACAAAACGGGCCAGGGTAAATAAATAATCACTTAAGCGGTTCAGGTATTGAATCACTTTTTCGTCAATGAATAATTCGTGCTGCTGCATGTTTACAGCCAGCCGTTCGGCGCGGCGGCAAACGCAGCGCACAATATGAATGGAGGAAACCGTGGGATGCCCGCCCGGTAAAATGAAGGACTTCATAGGAGGCAGTTGTGCCGTCATGTCATCAATCCTTTTTTCCAGGAATTCAATATCGCCCTGGTGCAGGTCGGGCAGCTTCATTTTTGGTTCCTTTTCGGCATCGGTGGCCAGGGAAGAACCAATGGTAAATAGCCGGTCCTGTATTTCTTTGAGTTCGCTTTTAAATTGGGCGTCGGCTAATTGATCGTTGATCAAACCTATCCATGAATTGAGTTCATCTACCGTTCCATAGGTTTCAATGCGTATATCATTTTTTGGAACCTTAGTGCCGCCGATTAGGGAGGTAGCTCCTTTATCGCCTGTTTTAGTGTATATCTTAATTGCCATGGTTAGTGGTTTAAAGAGAATTTTTAAAGTTCTGCTTGAGGAAAGAAATTTAAGTTCTATAAGCCATCGCACAATGCCTTTTGTGAGTGGTCAGTGGTGATAGTGAGTGAAAAAGCTCTCTTACTCACCGCTGACCACTCACGCAATAAAAGCCCTTTATAAGACCACTTGTAACCTCTTTATTTTTTTGGTTACCGGCTTTGGTGCTGCTATGGATCGTTCCTTGCGTTCGAGCCTCGGACGACTCTTCAACAGCAGTAATTGCTATCATCTTTTTCTGAACCACATAGGCACATAGGGAACAGAGGGATTCACATAGTTTCTTTTGTTTTACTCTATGTGGAAATTCTATGTGCCTATGCTTCTATTGTGGTTCAAACATTGCTCAATAGGACTACAGAACGTACAAGAGAGTGACACAACAAAAGCTTCAATAGTAGTATTTCTGCTGGTTCAATAATTAGTCAACCTAATGTAAAGAACTGTTTACTAATGCAAACTATGACTAACCTTAGCCTCCCCTTTATGCGTATCCGTTTCAATCACGCCGTCTCTTAGCCGCACAATGCGATGGGCAAAATGGGCAATATCTTCTTCGTGGGTGACTAAGATAACCGTATTGCCCGAGGCATGGATCTGTCCGAAAATCTCCATGATCTCGTGTGAGGTTTTGGAATCGAGGTTTCCGGTGGGTTCATCCGCCAAAATAATGGACGGATCGTTCACCAAAGCCCGTGCAATGGCCACACGCTGGTTTTGCCCGCCGCTCATTTCATTGGGTTTATGATGCCCCCTGTCGGCAAGGCTTACTTTATCTAAAACGTATTTTGCTTTTTCGGTTCGCTGCTTTTTTGGAACCCCCGCATACACCAGGGGCAGCGCCACATTTTCCACAGCGGTGAGTCGGGGTAACAAATTGAACTGCTGGAATACAAATCCAATTTCTTTATTGCGAACGTCTGCCAGGTCATTATCGGCCATGCTGCTTACATCATGTCCGTTGAGGATGTATTTACCGGCCGTAGGTGTATCAAGGCAACCCAAAATATTCATTAAAGTGCTTTTGCCCGAACCGGAAGGTCCCATCAGCGCCACGTATTCATTTTTGAAAATATCCATTGAAATACCCTTCAATACTTCGATCACCTGCTTGCCGAGAAAATAATTCTTTTTGATATTTTCTAAATGAATAATGCCTTGCATGTAAACTTATTGTTCGGGTTTTTTAATCACTTTGGGAACTTTGAAAAACTGTTCATCGTGCAGCGGAGCATTTTGAAGAGCTTCTTCACGGCTAAGCATATTGCCCGCCGCATCTTCGCGAAGTATGTTGATGTTAGCACCCATGTGCAGTAAAGGTTCCACGCCTGTAGTATCCAGTTCTTTCAGTTTATCTACAAACCCAATCATCTTTTCCAGGTCTGATTTGATTTCTTCCCGTTCCGCCTCGTTAAACTGCAACATGGCCAGCCTTGATAGTTTATCTATAAGTGCATCATCTACCTGCATGGAACAAATATACCCCCTGTCCCCCTAAAGGGGAGACTTAGGTCGGAAAAACTTTATTGAATTTATCTGGTTTGGCAAGGAATGAAGAAAAATTATTTGTAAACCGCAGAGTGATAAAATCATGGGTAAATTAAAAGATTTAATAACTCCCCTTTAGGGGATGGGGGCAAACTGTTACTATCTTCGCCGTCCGAATTTTAGACTATGCCAGCAAAAGAAATTGTTTTAAGCGGAATCAGGCCCACCGGCTTTTTGCACCTGGGGAATTATTTTGGTGCCATGCGCAACTATGTACGCATGCAGCATGAATATGAATGTTATTTTTTTGTGGCCGACTGGCATTCTTTAACCACCCATCCCGATACAAAGGACCTGAGGGAAAGTGTGCTGAGGGTAGTGGCCGAAAATATTGCGGCAGGTCTTGATCCTGAAAAGGTCAGTCTGTATGCACAGAGCTATGTGCCCGAGATCGCTGAATTGTACCTTTTATTGAACATGCTGGCGTATAAGGGCGAGCTGGAGAAAACAGCTACGTTTAAAGATAAGGTGCGGTTGAATCCGCAAAATGTAAACGCAGGTTTGCTAACCTACCCGGTTTTAATGGCTTCAGATATTTTGATTCACAGGGCCAAATATGTACCGGTGGGTAAGGACCAGGAACAGCACCTGGAGATGGCCCGGAATTTTGCCCAGCGGTTTAACCACCGGTACGGTGAATTATTTCCTGAACCCCTGGCGTTCAATTTTGGCGCCGAACTGGTAAAAGTGCCAAGCCTGGATGGCGCCGGTAAAATGAGTAAAAGCGAAAATCAGTACGCTACTTTATACCTGGCCGATGATGATGAATTGATCCGCAAAAAAGTAATGAAGGCAAAAACAGATAGCGGCCCCACCGAACCCAATTCTGAAATGCCGGATTATATACAAAACATTTTTACCTTAATGCGCCTTGTGAGTGCGGAAAGTACGGTGCAAAAATTCCAGGACGATTTTAATAAGGCCAACATACGCTACGGCGACATGAAAAAACAACTGGCCGAAGATATGGTAAAATTTATTGCCCCCATCAGGGAAAGGGCCGAAGCCATCAGAAAGGATGAACCCTACCTGAATAAGGTTTTGAAAGAAGGTGCTGAAAAAGCAAGAATAAACACCAACAAGACCATCGAAGAAGCCAGAAAGCTTACGGGACTTAAATATTTTTAGAAACTTGTGCGTCCGTAAGAAAACTATATTTTTAACGACTAATCAAATAACTTCCCATTAGGGCGGGGTATGGCAAAAACAAAAAAACCAAAGCACATAGCTGTCGCCGGCAATATCGGGGCCGGTAAAACCACGTTAACCGAATTATTGAGCAAGCATTATAAATGGATCCCTCATTTTGAAGATGTTGATCACAATCCATACCTCAATGATTTTTACGAAGACATGCCCCGCTGGAGTTTCCAGTTGCAGATCTATTTTCTGAACAGCCGTATCAATCAACTCCTGGAAATTCACAGGGGCACTGAAACCATCATTCAGGACAGAACCATTTACGAAGACGCCAACATCTTTGCGCCCAACCTGCACGAAATGGGATTGATGACCAAAAGAGATTTTGATAACTACTATAGTTTTTTTCAAACGCTTAAATCTATGGTGCAGCCTCCCGACCTGCTTATTTACCTGCAGGCGTCGGTGCCAACTTTGGTGGGTCAAATACAAAAGCGGGGCAGGGAGTACGAGGAAAATATCCGCCTGGACTACCTGAAACGATTAAATGAATATTATAACAAATGGATTGAAAGCTATAAAGAAGGACCGCTTTTAATTATTAATGTGGATGAAAATAAGTTTGGCGAAAAAGAGGAAGACCTTGGTAAGATCATGGGCATGATTGATGCGCAGTTGTATGGATTGTTTTGATCTTAAAGATTTTTCTTCCGCTCAGACCTTCTGTAATGAATGCCGGAGAGTACAAAGCATATAACGCCTATAAGACTGATAACACCCCTGGCCACAGAGCCTTCTATAAAACTAATGATGCTGGCAATAGCAAATAAGAAGGCTGCCACAAAGACAAGTAGATAATTCTTTTTCATCTACCATGAAATTACTGATTGTGATCAAATAAAGTAGCCAGGATCAGGGATATTGTCCCCAGGGAGCGGTTTCATTCAGCATTTGATCAATCTTTTGTAACCATTCATATTGAGCTTTCCGGTTGCGGCTGTGATCGGATTCGCTGTCGTAAGCTGCCTGCATGTCTTCTTTTCCCTGCACTATAGCCCGGTAAATGTCATTAACATCCTTGCGGTAGGTTTTCCGGTTGAATTCATATCCCTGCAAAGCCTGGTATAATTTGCGGGCATAAATTTCCGTAATGTCAAAATGGGCTTGTTCATGAGCAAGGATATAATCTGTTTTTAAAAGCCCCCACGATTTATGTTTGGAAAAATTGCAGGTAATGGAATAGGTCAACTGGCCATTTTCTACCTGGTAGGCAATGCCAAGCGAAGTGCTGGTGGAGGCCACGGCATCGGAGTTCTTTTTGGGCTCGCATAAAAAATCTTCCCACGACAAACGCCTGCTAAAAGCCCAGGGAATAAATTCTTCGTCTTCACTTTTGATAACTGTGGTTGCTTTTACTTCCGAAGGAGCAACACTATTAGATTTTACGGGTGCCGGTGTACCTGAAAAGTTCAGGGCTACGAATAGCAGGTAGAACAGGTGGATGTAACTCATAGTGATCTTTCTAACGGTTATAGGATTCAAAAAATTATATAAGGCTTAAACGCTGTTGGTTAAAATAAAAGTAAAAAAATAGAAATAGAAGAATCGTTAATAGCGCCGGGGGGCTTATAATTTTTCGGTGTATGATGCTTTTTGATAGATGAACAGGACGGGGAGACTGAAAAGAAAAATAAGAAATAGTGGATGATGAAGCAGTTATCGGATGCTTCATTTGTCAGAAATATGCAATGAACAATTTTCAACGCTCAATATTCCATTCAGAAAGCAGGTCGTATAATAAAATTCTTTTGTCCAACCCTTAATACTAAACCGCTGTCAAGGAAACAGTTGATTTCTATTGACCATTCACCATTGACTATGGACAGTAGCTTTGATAAACCTGAAACCAGTTTAGTTGAGAGGCGAGACAAACAGCGGCTTCTTTCCCTTCTGTCATCTATCAACTACCATCTATCATCTACCATCTGCCATCCTGATAGCCGTTTGGTATAAATTTCTCGGCACTCATTATCTATAAAAAAGCCCTCCATTACGAAGGGCCTTTTTTATTCATCATAACTAAATCTTACACTTTTGGTGCCGCTGCCAAAACTTCCTCAGGAACGTTGGAAGCGTATTTTTCAAAATTCTTTGCAAACAACCCGGCTAAGAATTTTGCTTTTTCATCGTAGGCGGTTTTATCGGTCCAGGTATTTTTAGGGATCAATACCTCAGAAGGTACACCCGGAACCTGTTTTGGAATAGCTACGCCAAAGATTGGGTCGGTCACCGTTTCTACAGTATTTAATTTTCCTTCCAATACGGCGGTTATCATGGCTCTTGTAAAATCCAGTTTCATCCGGTGGCCTACACCATAAGGGCCGCCGGTCCAGCCGGTATTGACCAACCATACATTAACATGATGCTCTTGCATTTTTTTACCCAGCATTTCGGCGTACTTGCCGGGGTGCAGGGGCAGAAAAGGCGCTCCAAAGCAGGCGCTGAAAGTTGGCTTTGGTTCGGTAACGCCGGTTTCGGTACCCGCTACTTTTGCCGTATAACCCGAAATGAACTGGTACATGGCCTGCCCCTTGGTTAATTTCGAAATAGGAGGCAGTACGCCATATGCATCGCAGGTAAGAAAGAAAATATTTTGTGGAATGTTTCCAATAGAAGGCTCCAGTGCATTACTTATAAAATCCAACGGATAAGAAACCCGGGTGTTTTCGGTGATGGAAGCGTCGTCAAAATTGATCTTGTTCGTTCCTGCAAAAAAACTTACGTTTTCTACCAGCGCACCCGGCCTTATAGCATGAAAGATCTGGGGTTCTTTTTCTTCTGAAAGATTGATCAATTTGGCATAACAGCCACCTTCAAAATTAAATACGCCGTCTTCTGTCCAGCCATGTTCATCATCGCCAATTAATTTCCGGTTTGGATCGGCGCTTAAAGTGGTTTTACCCGTTCCGCTCAATCCAAAAAAGATGGCCGTGTCACCTTCTGCGCCCATATTGGCCGAGCAGTGCATGCTTAATACATTTTTTTCCTGTGGCAGAAGGTAATTCAGGATGGAAAAAATACCTTTCTTCGTTTCACCGGTATATCCCGATCCTGCAATTAAAATGGTCTTGTGTTTAAAAGAAACGACGGCGGCGTTGTGCTGGCGGATACCACATTCCTTCGGATCTAATTTTAGCCCGGGTGCACAGATCACATGCCATTCCGGTGTAAAACCATCAAGTTGCTCTTCGTCAGGACGTAAGAACATATTGTGGGCAAACAGGTTGGTCCACGGTTTTTCCGTAATCACACGCACGTTTAAGCGGTAACGCGGATCGGCACAGGCATAACAATCACGAACCCATACTTCTGGTTTTTCGCCCAGGTACTCCATCATTTTTGTATGGATGATCTGAAAGTACTTGTCTTCAATAGGAATGTTGAAATTGTTCCAGTGAACCGTGTGTTCCGTAATCTCATCTTTCACTGTGAACTTGTCATTGGGGCAGCGGCCTGTAAATTCACCGGTATGAATGGATAAGGCCCCGGTGTCCGTTAAAACCCCTTCGCCCATTCGTAAAGTGTCCTGCACCAACTCTTCGGGTGTGGACTGATAGTGAACGCTTTCAATTTTCTTTAAACCAAGCTTCACCAGCTCCTGTCTGGAGATAGAAATAGTAGGTACTGACATAGCAAGCAATCGTTTTTATTAGCAAACAAAGGTATGTTATAATAAATTCGGGCCAATCTCAAGTGTTCTACCCACACAATGTTAAATAGCATGGTTATGAATAATAATTGCGCATAATTTTCATCAATTCGGTTATTTTGTCCATCAGTTAAAAAGATGAACATGAAAAATCTTCCTTTAAACCCGGAGTTATTTATTACGAATAGAAAGCGTTTTTTAGATAAGATGAAACGGAATTCTATTGCCGTTTTTGTGAGCAATGATGAGGTGCCCAGCAATGGCGACGCCTTGCATCCGTTTAAACAAAACAGTGATTTGTACTGGTTGAGCGGCATAGCGCAGGAAGATTCCATGGTTATTTTGTTTCCTGATAATCCCGATCCTAAATACCGCGAAGTATTGGTACTGGTCCGTCCCAACGAGTTAAAAGAAAAATGGGATGGCAAGCGGTTGCGCAAAGAAGAAGCCACTGCCATCAGCGGTATTCAAACCATTGTGTGGCTGGATACCATTGAGGCCTTATTGCAAACCTGGGTGCATTTGGCCGACACGATTTATTTAGATACCAATGAAAACGACCGCAAGGCAAGCTGGATAAGAACCAGGGACTATCGTTTTGTAGATGAAATGAAATCCCGTTACCCTTTGCACCAGTATGAAAGAGCCGCGAAGATTTTAAAAGAGCTGAGAAGCATTAAAACAAAATATGAAATTGAAGTAACCCAAATTGCCATTGACATTACGCACAATGCTTTTGTAAGGGTAATGAAGTTTGTGAAGCCGGGTGTGATGGAATACGAGATCGAAGCGGAGATTGTTCATTCCTTTTTATCGCAACGGGCCACCGGGGAAGCCTACGGAAGCATTATCGCCAGCGGCGACAGGGCCAGAACCTTACACTACGTGACCAACAACCAGGAATGCAAGGATGGTGAGTTGATATTGATGGACTTTGGCGCCTCTTATGGCGGCTACAATGCCGATATGACCCGTACCATTCCGGTGAATGGAAAATTTACCCGTCGTCAAAAAACCGTTTATAACGCCTGTTTGCACTTGCATGACTATTGTAAAAGCCTGTTAAAGCCGGGCATAACGATAAATGACTATACCGAAAAAGCAGGTGAAGAAGCCACGCAGCAATTTTTAAAGATCGGCTTACTGAAAAAATCGGATGTAAAGAATGAAGATCCTGAGAACAGGGCTTACCGAAAATATTTATATCATGGTATCTCGCATCATTTAGGCCTGGATGTACACGACCTGGGAACAAGAACAGAACCTATCAAAGAAGGTATGCTCTTTACTGTAGAACCCGGAATTTATATTGAAGAAGAACAAATGGGCATTCGTATTGAAAACAATGTTTGGATCACCCGCAATGGAAACAAAGACCTGTTTGCAGGCATACCCATTACAGCGGAAGAGATCGAATCCGTTATGAAGAAATAATTATTCAGCCCTTTTAACGAAGGGCTTCTTTTATATTTGCTGAATCACCAAACATCCGCCAAAGGCAGAAATCGGGCATGAAACAAATACCAAACATCTTTACGTTAATCAACCTAGTTTTTGGCTGTATTGCTATTGTATTGATTCTTCAAACGGGAGAGACCATTGTTGTCTTGGATCAGATGGGAGCATCGCAGGTAACCCTGCCGGAGAAAATATGGCAAGGTTCACTTTTTATTTTTGGTGCAGCCATCATTGATTTTTTTGATGGATTTCTGGCCCGCCTGTTAAAAGCAAATTCCGAAAAAGGAAAGCAATTGGATTCTTTGTGTGATGTGGTAAGTTTTGGTGTGGCACCGGGGATGATCCTTTATCAATTGTTACGCATTGGTTATGCCCAGGAAGAAAATGGCCTGGAGGTTTCAATCATTGCCCTGCTTCCGGCTTTTATTTATTCCTGTGCGGTAGCCTGGCGGCTGGCTAAGTTCAATATCAGCACCAACCAAACCTATAACTTTCGGGGTGTGCCCTGCCCGGCCGCCGGGTTGCTGATAGCTTCGTTCCCTTTGATCATCTGGTATCAGTATTTTGGTATTCAGCACTATTTTATCAATGTGTGGGTGCTTTACGGAGTCATTCTTTTAACGAGCTACCTGATGGTGAGCAACCGCTCCTTCATGGCTTTTAAATTTTCTGATTATTCCTTAAAAAATAATTTACCCAAATACCTTCTTTTAGTTATCGCTCTGGTTTGCATTTTTACCCTGCAATGGCTGGCGGTTCCCGTTATTTTTGTCCTGTACCTCATTTTTTCTTCTTTTGAAAAGGAACCCCATCCAATGGTAACAGATGCAAACAGTCCCACGTTGGATGTAACCGTTTAAAAACAGGAGTAAAATTGGCAGCTGTAACAGGCAAATTGCCAAGAAAGAAGTTTACAACCTTGCCATCCCGTCACTGTTCACTAGCCTTGAACTTCGAACCTTAAACCTCGAACTTTTCCTTAGGTTTGCGCATAAATTTTCAGAAAATGAAATTCTCCGTTCAGGTTAAAGTAATGCCGTTAAAAGAATTGTTAGATCCACAGGGAAAGGCAGTAATGACAGGCCTTGGAAATTTGGGCTTGAAAAAAATTGAAGATGTGCGCATTGGTAAAAATATTTCACTGCAAATAGAAGCCAGCTCAGAAGAAGAAGCCAAACAACTGGCAGAAGAAGCCAGCAGGAAATTGTTGGCCAATCCCGTAATGGAATATTTTGAAATTGTTATCGGCTAGTATGCAAGATATGAAAGTTTAGAGATGCCGCTCTTGGCATTTTCAAATTTTCTGCATTTTCAAATTTTTGCATTCATGCTTTATCTTGTTCCCACACCTATTGGCAATTTAAAAGACATCACCCTTCGTGCATTGGAAGTATTGCAGCAGGTGGATGTTATTTTGGCGGAGGATACAAGAACCACTTCCAAACTTTTGAATCATTACCAGATTCAAAAACCGCTTTCACCTTATCACCAGCATAACGAGCATAAAATTCTGCAGCATTTAATTGATCAACTACTGGCGGGTAAGGTGATGGCTGTAGTGACCGATGCCGGCACGCCTGGTATTTCCGATCCTGCCTTTTTACTGGTGCGGGAATGCATCAAGAATAACATTAAAGTGGAAACCCTGCCCGGTGCCACCGCCTTTGTGCCGGCCCTGGTCAATAGCGGGCTGCCAACCAATCGTTTTGCTTTCGAAGGGTTTCTTCCTCTCAAAAAAGGCCGGCATACGTTGTTGACCAAATTGGCGGAGGAAGAAAGAACGCTTATTTTTTATGAATCACCCATGCGGTTGGTGAAAACGCTGGCCGATCTGATTCAATATTTCGGTGCCGGAAGACAATGTTGTGTAAGCCGTGAGCTGACAAAGATGTTTGAGGAAAACGCCAGAGGCACCTTGCAGGAAGTGCATGATTATTTTCAGCAAAAAACTGTTAAAGGAGAGATTGTGCTTGTGGTGGAAGGAAAACAAGAATGATTTTGGTTTTCCTTAAGTACTGTTTCACGAAATTTACAGATTAACCCGATACAGCTTTAAATTCATTTGTATAAGCATTAAAGAAGAATCATAATGATGAAAACTACGCTTTCGCTCTTTTTGATTTTGTTTTCCGTTTCTGTTTTTGCCCAGCCCGACCGGTGGCAGCAGCGTGTAAAATACACGATGAACGTTGACATGAATGTGCAAACCAATCAATACAAGGGCAAACAAACCGTTGAGTATTGGAACAATTCTCCCGACACCTTGCACCGCGTCTTTTTCCATTTATACTGGAATGCCTTTCAGCCCGGAAGCATGATGGATGTGCGCAGCAGAAGACAAGGCAGCATAGTATTGGGTAACAGAAACGGAAGGGAGCTCGTAGATTGGGATCCCCGCGTGAAAGACCGCATTGCAAATCTGAAGCCTGATGAAATTGGCTATGAAAACGTTACTTCCATAAAAATGAACGGGCGTGCACAAAAAACAAAATTGCACGAAACCATTTTGGAAGTACTGCTTGACAAACCCATTCTTCCCAAATCAAAAGTTGTTTTTGATATGGAGTGGGATGCGCAGGTGCCTTTGCAGGTCCGCAGAAGCGGCCGCGATAATCCGGACACCAAAGTGCGGTACACGATGACGCAATGGTATCCCAAGCTGGTGGAATATGATTACGAAGGCTGGCATCCTACACCTTATGTAGGTCGTGAGTTTTACGGTGTGTGGGGCGATTACGACGTGACCATCAACATTGATAAGAGCTACATTATTGGCGGTACAGGTTATTTGCAAAATCCAAACACCATTGGCTATGGATATGAAGAGAAAGGCGCTAAAGTAACCCGTCAGCCGGGTAATAAATTAACCTGGAAGTTCATTGCTCCCAATGTTCACGATTTTGCCTGGGCAGCCGATCCGGAATACAAACATTTAACAAGGCAGGTTGCCGGTGGTCCTACCATCCATGTGTTATATAAGAACCCGGAAAACGATCCGCAAGAAGAAGCCAGGTGGAAGGATATGGCAGATGCTGCCGTAGTGGTATATCCATTTATTAAAAAGAATTTTGGCGAATATGCATATAAGCAATATTCATTTATTCATGGCGGTGACGGCGGCATGGAATATCCCATGTCAACCATGTTGGCGAGTTCCAGTCTGGGTACGGCCTTTCACGAATGGATGCACAGCTGGTATCAGATGATGCTGGGCACCAACGAATCTTTATACTCCTGGATGGACGAAGGTTTTACTGAATATTCGACCAACCTGGTAAAAGAATATTACCGCCAGGAAGTAAGCCGGAAACGGTTGGCCAATAATCCTGCGGAATTGAGAAAGTCGGATTCCCTGTTCATGAATGCAAAGCCCCTGTATCACGCCGGCAACTACAATGGTTATCTTTCTTTGGCAAGAAGCGGAAAAGAAGAGCCCATGACAACGCATGCCGATCATTACAACACCAACTATGCTTACAGCAATGCAGCTTATTCAAAAGGTGCGGTATTTGTGGAGCAGCTGGGCTATATTGTAGGCGCTCAAAACCGCGATAAGATATTATTGGAGTATTATCGCCAATGGCGGTTTAAGCATCCGAATGCAAATGATTTTATCCGGGTAGCCGAAAAAGAAAGCGGTATTCAACTGGATTGGTATAAAGAATACTGGGTGAACACCACCAAGACAATTGATTACAGCATTGACAGTTTGTGGGAAACGAATGGCACCAACATTCGTTTGCGCAATATTGGCCTGGTGCCTATGCCAATTGACGTGAAACTAACGTTCAAAGATGGCAGCAGCGAATGGCATTATGTTCCTATGTATTTGATGTTTGGAGAAAAGCCCGCAGAAGAAGGGCAAGCCGGAAGAAAAGTATATGACGCCTGGAAATGGACCCATCCCACCTATGAAATTAAAACGGATAAAAAGCTTACAGATATTGTTTCGGTAGAAATTGATCCATCCTATCGCATGGCGGATATCGACAGAAAAAATAACAGGCTGGAGCTGAAGTGGTAATGTCTGAACCAGGTGTCTGAACCTGGATTGGGGTGGATTATAAGATTAGCTGGATATAAAAAGAGCCTTCAATAATTGAAGGCTCTTTTATTTTTCAGTTAATACCAAACGGCTCAATCAAGATGGTAGATGATAGTTGACAGTAAGGAAAGAGGCGGCTGTTTCTGTCTCACGTCTGCCGTTTCACGTTTCACGATGGCTGCCTTGACGATTTGACCAATCTTATAGTCCAATCCTGATGCAGGCTATTTGGGCACATACAAAAGATATTTTTCTTTAAAATACTCTTCTTCAAACAAGCTGCTGATCTCTATCATTTTTGGCCGGGCGCCGCTTTCAAAAATTTCCTGCGATAAATCGCCGCCTTTTAAGCAAATCAACCCCGATTTATAAACGACCTCTTTACCGCTGGCATCCTGCTCCTTATAGCTTGTAGCTTTCAGCAAAGGCTTGCTCCATTGCAACAGGTCTTTCAGCGGAGCCACCGCACGGCTTACGGCAAAATCAAATTTCCGGTTACGGATGTCTTCTGCACGGCTGTGTTGTGTGGTAATATTGGTTAAGCCAATGGCTTCTTTTACGGCTTCAATGATCTTTAGTTTTTTTCCAATGCTGTCCACTAAATGAAATTGCACATCGGGAAAAAAAATGGCAAGCGGAACGCCGGGAAAACCGCCACCGGTTCCAATATCAATAATTTCCATTCCGGCCGGAAAATCAAAAACCGCGGCAATGCTCAGGGAGTGCAGGATATGTTTTTCATACAAGCTGTCAATATCTTTCCTTGAAATAACATTGATCTTTGCATTCCAGTCTTTGTATAATTCTTCCAGCGCCTTGAATTGCTCTGTTTGTTTTGGCGTAAAATCAGAAAAGTATTTTAAAAGGATGCCCCCCTGTCCCCCCTGAAGGGGAGGAACTTAGGTTTGAACTGTCTTTATTTATTTGGTTATTATTCATGGTTCAAGAAACAAAATGCAAAAGAACTGAATATTTGGGAGAGCTGGAATTAGTAGTATTGGTTACGCAGTGCTGAATAAAGAACAAGGCGTACAAGTGAGTGACACAACAAAAGCCGCATAGCAGCAATTTGCCGACTACATAATTATCTGCTCTTGTTTTAATACTGGTTGAAAAGAAAAAGCTGCTTCGAGCCTAAGTCTCCCCTTTAGGGGGACAGGGGGCCTCAGTTCCATGTTTTCTTTGGCTTCTTCCACAAAGCCGGTGCAAAAAGGATGTAGTAAAAAAACATCCAGATGTCCCAGAGCAGGAACCAGGAAAAAAGGTCGCTTTCGTTTAACTGTTTCATGGCTTTTTTCCAGATGATGGCCTGGGTGATCAGCCGCACACCAAGCGGGATCAGGCTCCATCTCCAGTCAAAAAAAATGGCGGAGGCAATAAAAAGCGGGATAGAACAAAAAGAAGGAAAAAGTATAAAGCCCCAGTAAGAATTTGTGCGATGCTTTGTAAAATTTTCCGGTTGAATAATGCCGGTTCTTTTGCCGCCTCCAATCCTTCCAGGTTTGTTTTGGTTTTGATAAAGTGAAGGCTTCCGGATCGAGCACCACCGTTGTATTTTTCTTGTTTGCTACCTTGTTGATGAACAGGTCGTCATCGCCGCTTGGAATATGATTGATGGAGGTAAATCCTTTGTTGCGAAAGAATACCTCTTTTTTATAAGCCAGGTTTCTGCCCACACCCATGTAGGGCTTTCCGGCCAGGGCATAGCCAAAATATTGCAAGGCGGTATGAAAGGTTTCAAAACGAATGACCTTATTTAAAAAGCCGGGCATTTTGGTATAAGCGCCGTATCCCAGGGCTACTTCTGCGCCGTTGGAAAAGGCGTCCTGCATCTTATACATCCAATGTTCACTGGCCGGCACACAATCCGCATCGGTAAGCAAAATAATTTCGTGCTTGGCTTCCTTGATGCCGATGGACAAGGGAAATTTTTTTCCGGCAATCATTTTTGCTTCCTGTGTAAGTTCAACGATCTGCAGTTTTTTAAATGTTTTTTGCAGCTCCGCTAAAATGTATTTGGAATCATCAAGAGAATTGTCGTTTACTACAATCACTTCATTGGTTGTTGTATAATCCTGCACCAGTACGCCGGGAAGGTTGCGGGCAAGGTTCTCATCTTCATCACGGGCACAAATAACCACCGATACAGGGTGCTGCTGCGAATGTTCTTTCTTTTCTGATTTGTAAAAAGCAACACGGCTAAAGAAAAAAAGATAGTAGAAGAGTTGCACGGCGGCAACGGCTATAAAAGCACAAAAAATAATGAATTCCCATCCCATAAGCTGCCTGCGAAGATACGAAAGCGCTGCCATGCAAGCGCAGTCTGTGTTTCACAAAATTGCTATAAATCTCTATGCCCTTATCTTGCAGCCCAATTTTCGAGATTTATGCCTGCTTTAGCTTTTGATTTATTGAAAACAGATAGCCACAGTGCCGCCCGTGCCGGGAAGATAACCACCGATCACGGCGTGATTGAAACCCCGATTTTTATGCCGGTGGGAACGATTGGAAGCGTAAAGGCGGTTTCGCAGCAGCAGTTGAAAACAGAAGTGGACCCGCATATTATTTTAGGAAACACCTATCATTTGTACCTGAGGCCGGGGATGCAAACCATAGAGGCTGCCGGTGGACTACACCGGTTTATGAACTGGGACCGGCCGGTTTTAACGGATAGCGGTGGCTTCCAGGTTTTTTCTTTGGCAGCCAACCGAAAGATCAATGAAGAAGGGGTGATGTTTCAAAGCCATATTGATGGCAGCAAACATTTATTCACTCCCGAAAAAGTCATGGATATTGAAAGAACCATCGGTGCTGATATTATGATGGCTTTCGATGAATGTCCGCCGGCCAATTCTGAATACAAGTATGCCCTTAATTCTATGAAGCTGACCCACCGCTGGCTGGACAGGTGTTTTACGCATTTCAATGCAACGCCGGATAAATACGGGCATACGCAAAACCTGTTTCCCATTGTGCAGGGTGCGGTTTATCACGATCTGCGCAAAGCATCCTGCGAGTATATTTCATCTAAGAACGCCACGGGAAATGCCATTGGCGGCTTAAGTGTAGGCGAGCCCGAACCGGTGATGTATGAAATATGCCAATTGTGTTGTGAGAACCTGCCCCCAAATAAACCCCGTTATTTAATGGGTGTTGGCACGCCCTGGAATATTTTAGAATGTATTGCTTTGGGTGTAGATATGTTTGATTGTGTGATGCCTACCCGAAACGGCCGCAATGCCATGCTTTTTACCACGAAAGGTGTTATTAATATCGATAACAAAAAATGGGAGCAGGATTTTTCTCCCCTTGATGAAGGGTTGGATTGCGAAACCAGCCGGTATTACAGCAAAGCTTATGTTCGTCATTTGTTTAAGGCCGGTGAGATATTGGGTTTAACCATTGCTTCCATTCAAAACCTGGCTTTTTATTTATGGCTGGTAAAAGAAGCGAGAAAGCATATTTTGGAAGGAGACTTTGCCAGCTGGAAGGCTGAGCTGGTGCCGGTATTAAAAACAAGATTATAAAATGAAGGGCTTGCTCAAGCTGACAGCTAATGCCAGACTGTAATCAAGATGATAGATGATAGTTGATAGATGATAGCAGAGAAAGCGACTGCTGTCTCACCTCTGCCGTCTCACGTCTCACAGTTGTTTGCTTGAAAGCGGTTTGATATAATAGCATATAGCTCTTTTAACAACCTTATCAATTTTTTTAAAGAGAATATCCTTACTTCGCTGCAATGATTACCAAGCTTGACTGGTACATACTCCGGAAGTTTTTAACTACGTTCTTCTTTTGCATGTTGATCATGACAACGCTTGCCGTGGCCATCGACATCAGCGAAAAGACAGATGATTTTGTAAAGTCGGGCCTTACGTCAAAGCAAATTTTCTGGGATTATTATATCGGCTTCATTCCTTTTATATGGGGCATGCTTTACCCGCTGTTTGTTTTTATTGCCGTGATTTTCTTTACCAGCAAAATGGCCCTGAAATCAGAAGTGATTGCTATCCTGGCTAGTGGCACCACGTATAACCGATGGCTTCGGCCTTATATAATCGGTGGGTTGTTTTTTGCAATTGGATTATTTTTTGCCGCCCGCTACATGCTGCCAAGGGCCAATGAGATCCGCAGCCGTTTCCAGTCCACCTATATTGATTATAACAGTCCTTCGGCCAATTCCGGGAGTGGTTGCTGGAACTGCTTTTACAGAAGGATTGATTCCATTACCTACATTGGGATGAAAAACTACGACACAGCTACAAAGGCGGGCGGCAGCTTTTTCATGGAAAAAGTGCGGAACAATAAAGTGTTCTACAACCTCAGGGCGCAAAGAATAGAATGGGATACAGCAAAAAAGGACTGGAAACTGACTGCCGCAGTAGAGCGGACCATTGACAGCATGCAGGAAAATGTTCGTGAAATACCAACCATGAACATAGACCTCAAACTGCAGCCTAAGGAACTGCAAAAGGATGTTTACTTAAAAGATAATCTTACCAGTCCCGAATTAACGGCTTATATAGAAACAGAGGAAATGCGGGCTTCGGAAGGCTTAAACCCGTTGAAGGTGGAATTGTACCGGAGAACCGCCACACCATTCACTGTTTTACTTCTCACTGTTATCGGGGCGGTCATCGCCGGGCGAAAAAGCCGTGGTGGTAGCGGATTGCACATGGCCATTGGGATTGTCATTGCCGCTATCTTCATCGTATCGGACCGTTTTTCCACTACATTTTCTGTGAAAGGAAATTTACCGCCCCTGTTGGCTGCATGGATTCCCAACATTGTGTTTTCTTTCGTTGCGTACTATTTATACAGAAAAGCCCCGAAGTAAGGAACGTACTGTTTTTAGTTTAGAAGTCCTCGCACCAATGCCTTTTGTGAGTGGGCAGTGGTGAATGGTGAGGGGAAAGCTCTCTTATACCAAACGGCTATTAAGATGATAGATGATAGTTGATGGATGATAGAAGGGAAAGAGGTGGCTGCTTGTCTCACGTCTGCCGTCTCACGTCTCACGATGATTTTCCTGACAGCGGTTTTGTATTACTCACCACTGACCACTCACCACTCACGTTATAAAAAGTCCATTTATGAGATCACTTGTTGTAGAAAGACGGTGAATTGCAGAACCGGATGGGTAAACTGCGAACTAATTTTGCTGCACCATGCTCATTGTATAACTTTAGGGCTCCCAAATAATTAACTATATAAACAAGAAAATATCTAAAAATGGGAGTTATAAAAGACAGGTTTAAAGAGAAGGCTGATGTGCTTTCTGCTGAAATAAAGGACCTTTTAAAGGAACATGGAAATAAGATTATCGGGGAAGTGCAGTTGTCTCAGATTTACCAGGGAATGCGTGGCATCACTGGTTTGGTTACTGAAACATCGTTGTTAGATGCGCAGGATGGAATCCGTTTTCGCGGGTACTCTATTCCGGAATTGCAGGAAAAATTGCCCAAGGCCGACGGCGGTAACGAACCGCTACCCGAGGGTTTGTTTTATTTGATGCTGGTAGGCGAATTGCCAGACGATACTGATGTACAGCACGTAACATCGGTTTGGCAAAGAAGAAGCCACGTGCCCAATCATGTATTTGCTACTATTGAAGCGCTGCCCGTAACAACGCACCCAATGACCCAGTTTGTAGTAGCCATCATGGCCCTGCAAACCGAAAGTCAGTTTGCCAAAAGATACGCGGCCGGTATGAACAAAAAAGAATACTGGGATGCCGTGTTTGATGATGCCATGGACCTCATTGCCCGCTTACCCCGTGTGGCAGCTTACATCTATCGTCGTAAGTATAAAAATGGCAATCATATTCAACCCAACGGTTTACTGGACTGGGCCGGAAACTTTGCCCACATGATGGGCTACCAGGATGAAAGCTTTAAAGAATTGATGCGGTTGTACATGACCATTCACGCCGACCATGAAGGGGGTAACGTGTCTGCACATACAACCCATTTGGTAGGTTCTGCGTTAAGCGATCCGTATTTAAGTTATGCTGCCGGAATGAACGGATTAGCAGGCCCGCTCCACGGCCTTGCCAACCAGGAAGTGATCAAGTGGATATTTGAAATGCGTGAAGAATTGAAAACCGATCTTCCCACCGGCGATCAAATAGCCGACTATGTAAAGAAAACGTTGAGCGAAGGGAAAGTAGTACCGGGATACGGTCATGCGGTTTTACGAAAAACCGACCCCCGCTTTACTGCCCAGATGGAATTTGGGAAAAAGCATATGCCGGATGATCCGCTGGTGCAAACGGTTTGGAACATTTATGAAACAGTTCCGCCCATTTTGCAATCACTTGGAAAAATTAAAAATCCCTGGCCCAACGTAGATGCCCACAGCGGGGCGTTGTTGGTGCACTATGGGATGGTGGAGTACGAGTTTTACACCGTATTGTTTGCCGTAAGCCGTTCCCTGGGCGTACTTGCCAGCCTTTGCTGGGACCGGGCTTTGGGCTTCCCGCTTGAAAGGCCAAAATCTGTAAGTACAAGGTTGGTCAAGAAATGGCTCAAAGGCGAAGACGAAATTTGGGGCGATTGATCTTATACCGGTTTTCTACTTATGTACCATACTAAAAAGCGGGCAACATTTCGAAATGTTGCCCGCTTCTACTTTAGACAGACTTTATTGTCAACCTGTTGGCCAGTATTAAAAGAAGTTATCCAGCGACTTGAGGCTAATCGGTTTTTCCCAAATGGTCAGTTTTGCTCCGTCCAGTTCTGTAGGCATGGTTGGCCTAAAAGCGCTGATCAGGTGAAACTGTATGTCGGGGTATTGACGGTAAAGGTCAGGAAGCTTATCCCAGCCTAATCCATCAGGAAGGTTGTAGTCAATAAACAAATAGTCGGGCGTTATTTCCCTGATACGGGAAACTCCGTCTGAAAGCGTATGGGCTATATACACTTCATAGTTCTTTCGCAGAAAATATGTCTTCATCAGGAGACATAAGTCTACTTCGTCGTCAATGATCAATACTTTTTTCCGTGTTACCATAAGCTCTTCCCGGGACTTTAAACCTAAATTATCATACCAATTATTTGGTAAGGCTACACCAATTCCGCATAAAATTATGGGTTTGGTGTAGAAATCATACATTACTTTTCAACATTTATTGTTCGCTTTGTGAAAGAGGAGTTTGGTATGATTATTTAAACACTAGTTACAAATTATTGCTCATCTTAAATAGCTATTGTTATGACTACAAAATCAAAAATCATTCTGGGATTGGTAGGTGCGGCCGCTGCAGGTGTAGTGGTAGGATTGCTTTTAGCGCCTGAAAAAGGAACGGAATTAAGATCCAAAATTTCCCAGAAAACTGGCGATTGGACCAGTCATTTATCCGATCTTTTTGCCAATGCAAAAGATGAAGTTGGGAATCTGAAAAGAAAAGGGGCCAGGGCAGCAGCAGAAGCGGGAAATAAATTCAACAATGCAACCGAAAATTTTTAGCAGAAAATGAAATGATGCAGGTCATAAACTGACCTGCACCTTTTTTTTATCTTGGGCCTGAAATATTAAAGCATGGAAGATTTTACAACTCAAAATGATACTCACACTAAAGATGATCTGAAAACAAAGGCCACGCAACTGAAAGATCATGTGAGTGAGTATGTAAAAACCTATGGTCAACTGGCAAAAGCCAAGGCCACTGCCGGTGCTTCAAATGCCGTCTCGGGAATTGTGATAGGTGTGGCTGCTTTTTTATTTACATTCTTCTTTTTAATTTTTGCCTTTACAGGTCTTGCCTGGTGGCTGGCCAGTTTGTTTAACAGTGCGGCCGCAGGGTTTTTCTGTGTAGCCGGATTTTTTTTATTGTTGCTTATTCTTGTTTTTGCACTCCGCAGGAAAGTTATTGTACCACTAATCAGGAACGCCATTATCAGTAAGGTTTATGAGTAAGATAAAAACATACGAAGATCTTTTGCAGGAGGAACAACGGCTGTTGGCACAATTGAAAGAAACCGAAGTATTGATCCGAAATGATATTGCGGGTGTAAAGGAAGGCTTAAAGCCGATTGGCAATGTAGTAAAAACTATAGGCAAGTTTACTACGCGGGACAAGACCAATGCGTTTGCTAATTTTGGCTTAGACTTCAGTGTTGATCTGTTCGTTCGCAGGTTCTTATTGGCAAGGGCCGGATGGTTTACCAAGATCCTGATCCCTTACCTTATAAAAAATTATTCTTCGCACATTATATCAGAGCAGCAAAGAGCCAAGCTTATGGAGAAAATAAATAACTTTTTTTCCAGGCTGCGTCCCAAGCCCGATGTGCAACCGGCTGAGGCCGATGCCCGATAAGTTTAGATGGTCAAACTCACAGTGTTTCTCCGCTCATCCGTTACAACGCAAGCCGGATAAGAATTTGCTGTAGAAGATATTCCCACACATGTTCAAATTGAGGAAATTATTTCTTTATAAATCATTTATTGCAAGCAGGGTAAAACAGGTATAGTTTTTACTTCTTCCTTTATGTAACTCAATAAAAAGATTTAGTATGGAAAGGAACGATAACGCACCCCGGCCCCATGAAATGCAGCCGTCACCGGCATACGAATCTTTCCCTGATGTAACGCCAAGGCGAATAGGTGGCGATGATTCTTTGGAGAACTCTTCGCCTATTGATGCCCGTTCCGATGAAAAAGTGATTGCAAAGGAGCAGGGAGGAAATAAAACCGCAAATGCGCCGTTTCAAGCGGCTGCAAATAAAAGTGAGGTACACGGAAATGATGACGACATTTTAGAGGCCCATAACCAAAAAGACAGTTTTTAATTAATGGCAGGGAAGTACGATTTCAAAATCCCCGGATAGTGGTTTTAACTTAGGTGGATGTGATGAACGAATAACCGGGAGTTTGTTTATCTGGAAGGAAAATTTTTTGTCATCAGAGGGTTAGGTTAAAATGTCCCGCAATTGCGGGACATTTTCATTCCATGCATAATCCATTTCTTATTTAGTAAAACTCGTTGGCGTCTAACCGGAATAAATCAAGTTCCGTATTTAGTTTGCAAAGAGTTTGTTATACCAACCCGTCGTCAACTCTGTGATTTTCTATTGACCATTCACCATTGACTATGGACAGTAGCATTTGATAAACCTGAAACCAGTTTAGTATTAGTTACAAACCCAGAACCTGGGCTTCCGTTAATGCTTTCCGTTTAAAAAAGGCCATAAAAAAGGTGCAGTGTAGAACTGCACCTGCGCCTAAAAGAGAAAATGTTTCCTAATCTACTCTTCTGAAACCTCCGGCTATTAAAGAAAGTACAAAGAGCACCAGGAAAATATAGAATAAAATCTTTGCGATAGAAGCAGCACCAGCGGCTATTCCACCAAAACCAAATATCGCTGCTATAATAGCTATTACTAAAAAAATGATTGTCCAGCGTAGCATAAGTTAAAGGTTTTTGTTGGTTAATATATTTTCATATATACAGCTTAAAGAATTGTACCATAATGCTCATTTCAACACATTATTTCTAAAAAAACCGGGAAGTATTATTTGAGGAAAATGTTCTACTAAAATTTTCAGAACTGTGAAGAAAACCGGTTTTTAGCCACTTCTATTTTTGGTACATTTTTTTATTCTAAGGAACAAGTGCCTTTTTTGAACCTCGAAGCTTTTTAATCTGATTATGCAAAATACAATGACTTTAAAAAACTTTTCTGCAACAATTCAAACAGTAGGTGCAGGAAAGCCCACTTTGCCCTCGGGAAGACAGCCTATAGTGGAAAGAAAATTTTCAGATCCTTCCTCCTCACCCAAAGGTGAAAGATATCCTATACCGTCTTTTTTCGAGTATAGGTTTAAGCCAAGGGATCATGATCCCTTATAAAATAACTAGTTCACCCTAAACCATAGAGCGCAGCTATTGTAGTTGCGCTTTTTTTGTGTCAAAAGCAGGCTCTTCAGGATAAATCCTGAAGCAAAAAATACAAGCCTTGAGGAAGTTTTTCCCCAAAGGGAGAACGCTACAGAATTATATGGTCAACAAAAGTTCTCTTACCCTGCAAATTCTTACTCATTTAACTTATTGAAAATCAACATCTAACAACTCTTTTTTCGAAAATTTCTTTTTGGTGTCAGACTTGTCTTATAAACGGGACGCCAAAATCAGCACCATGATCAATCAGCATTTAGGTCAAAAGCAGCGATTGAAAATACTGCCGCAGCAAATTCAGTTGCTCAACTTCTTCCACCTGAATACCCTTGAATTGGAGCAACGCATTCAGCAGGAAATGGAAGATAACCCGCTGTTGGAGGACCAGAAAAATGAGTTCGAGCCAACAGTGGATAAGTTCAATAAAGACTCGGTTCAGGATTACCAGGACTGGGAAGAATATGGGTATGACGACATCCCGGATTATAAGTTTGAGTATGGCTGCTATTTGCACAACGATAAGCTGCCGGAAAGGCCTATTACAAATAGCTATGACTACCGGCTTTTTCTAAAGGACCAGTATAAACTCACTTCAGAAGATCCAAAGGAAATTGAACTGGCAGAGTTCATTATCGATTCGCTGAACGACTGCGGTTTAATGGAACAAAAGCTGGAAGACCTGGCAGAAGATATTTCGTTTAAATACACCCGCTGGGTAGAGGCCGATGAAATAGAGGAAATACTTTTAAAGATCCAGCAACTGGAGCCGGTAGGAATTGGCGCCAGAAGCATTAAAGAATGCCTTCTTATCCAATTATACCGCATGAACCGGAAAAGGCCGGATGTGCGTACAGCCGTTAAATTGCTGGAAGAGCATTTTAATGACCTGCACAACCGGAATATGGACAAGATCAAGGCGCATCTTTTAATTGATGAGGAAGAATTAAAAATTGTTCTTCGCCTGATTGCCAGTTTAAAGATGAGGCCGGTCTGTGAATTGCAGGAAGGGGTAAATCAAAACATTATTCCGGATTTTATTGTTACCCGGGTGGGAGATTCCATTGAAGTGCAGTTGTTTCGCCAGCGTTCTGAAAGTTTGAATATAAATTCATCCTGGAAGGAAATGGCAGAGAACAATGCCAAGGTAACAACCGATAAATCGGCAGTACAGTACATCAAAAACAAATTGCAATCCGCACAATGGTTCATTCATGCTGTGCAACAAAGGGAAAGCACGATGTTGAAAATCATGAAGGCGGTTGTGGAGTTGCAGTACGATTATTTTATCACAGGAGATATTAACCAGTTAAAGCCAATGATTCTGAAAAATATTGCGGAAATGGTTGGCGTAGATATTTCTACCGTATCCCGGATAACCTGTAACAAATATGCAGAAACACCCTTTGGCCTGTTGCTTTTAAAAGACCTGTTTACAGAAGGTATTGCCAACCAGAAAGGCCAGGTAATCAGCAATAAAGTAATTCAGTCGGCGATTGAAGAAGTAATTGAAACCGAAGACAAGCACAATCCTTACACCGACCAGCAATTGGTAAAAATCCTTTCTCAAAAAGGTTTTTCAGTGGCCAGGCGTACTGTAGCCAAATACAGAGAGCAATTACAAATTCCCGTGTCACACGTTCGTGGCTTGTGGGCTTAAATTTCGTTACTTTTAATTTCGAACCATAAAATAATAACCCAAGATGCAAACTATTTTAATTATTGATGATGATAGAGATATGTGCCTTTTACTAAAACGGTTTCTAACACGCCATGGTTATGAGGTGTTGGAATCGTACAGCGGCAAAAAGGCGCTTGAATTATTAGAGACCGTTGAGCCATCCCTTGTCATGTGCGATTTCAGATTAGAAGACATGGAAGGCAATGTTTTGCTGGGTAAAATAAAGGAAAGATATCCTCACGTTCCTGTTATCATTATTACCGGCTACAGCGATATTAAAATTGCTGTGGAAGTAATGAAGATGGGGGCCTACGACTATATTACCAAACCTCTCTTTCCGGATGAGATACTGGTAACTATTAAAAAAGCCCTTGAGACAGCCAGCAGGGAAGAAGACGCGGTCCAAACGCAACCCGTCAACGCGGCCTCTACATCAGAAGAAAAAATCGACAGGCCGGCCGTGGCCAGGGAGAAAACGCCATCTATAACCGTTTCCGGCGAATACATTTTTGGCGATACCCCGGTGTTCCGCCAGATCTTACAGCAAATTGACCTGGTGGCGCCAACAAATTACACCGTGATTATTCACGGAGAAAGCGGAAGCGGTAAAGAAGCCGTTGCGCAGGAAATTCATAAGCGCAGTAAAAGAAAATCAAAACCATTTGTGGCCATTGACTGCGGTGCTTTGTCAAAAGAGCTGGCCGGCAGTGAATTGTTTGGGCACGAAAAAGGATCTTTCACCGGCGCCCTCAACCAAAAAGTGGGAAGCTTTGAAATAGCCAATGGCGGAACCATTTTTCTTGATGAAGTAGGTAATTTATCCTACGATGTTCAAATCTCGCTTTTACGTGTAGTGCAGGAAAGAAAAATGCGCCGTGTGGGCGGAGTAAAAGATATTGAACTGGATGTCCGCATTATTATAGCCAGTAATGAGCGCCTTTGGGATGCGGTGCGGAAAGGCAAGTTCAGGGAAGATTTATACCATCGCTTCAATGAATTTAGTATAGACATTCCACCGCTGCGCCAACGTCCTGATGATGTGATGTTATTTGCCAATCACTTCCTGCATCAAACCAACCAGGAGCTGGGTAAAAACATTAAAAGGTTTAGTCCTGAAGTGGAGCATATATTCAGAAGTTATGTGTGGTACGGTAACTTAAGGGAGTTGAAGAATGTGATTAAAAGAGCTACTTTGTTAAGCGATGGGGAAGAAGTGGAAGCCAGTGCTCTTCCTTTTGAGATCTCCAATTTTAACAAGCTGCAGTTTGATAAACAGCCGGATCCAGCCGCTACCAATACCATTCCCACCACGGTTACAGAAATTGCGGAAACGCCCCGCACCATTTCAGAGACAACCCTGAAGGGAGCCAGTATTGATGCCGAATACGAGATGATCCTGAAAGCATTGAAGAAAGTGAACTTCAATAAAAGCAAAGCAGCCAAGTTGTTGAACATTGACAGAAAAACACTTTATAATAAAATGAAACAGTACCAGGAATTTAATAACCAGTAAGAGATTGCCTCGCCATGCCTTTAAACATATCAAAAACAAACCCTGTTGTATCCGTACCCGAAAGCTATTCAGAACAAATAAATTTAAATGACACCTTACGGCAGGCTCTGCAGCAGCGGCTTCAGTATGAAAAAAAGAATTCCGACATCATTATCCGTTGCGATAACCTTCCTGTTGTAGAGACGGATAGAAAAAAGATAGTCGGGGTTTTTGACGCTATTGTACAAATGATCGTTAGCCACCCGCCAAATGGCACACGGCTTTTTTTGTATGTTAATTGTGAAGAAGAAAATACGGGAATGACTGGTTTTGATCTGGTAAAAAGAAACAAGCGTTATAAAGTAAACTTTCATACAAATATTAGTACAGATGAGGCCTGGAAAAAGGCTCACGAAAAAACAATAGCCGGATGCAAGGCGGTGCTTGCACAATATGGTGCTGGCTTTACGGTGAATGACATAAAGTCAACGGGTTGTTTGTTTTCTATTTCTTTATTGGGTAAAATGTAAAGCATGAGTGCTGTAAAGCCAACCGTTCAGATACTGATTATAGATGATGACGAAGATGATTTTTTTATCACTTCGGAATACCTGAAGCAGATACAGGAATACCAGCTCCAGATTGACTGGTGTTATAAATACAATGATGCCATTCTGCATTTAAACGAAAGAAAATACGATATCTATTTTGTTGACTACCGGCTGGGCGCCAGAACGGGCCTGGACTTTTTAAAGGAAGCCGTTCGGTTAAGTGTAGAGGAACCTATTGTATTGCTGACCGGTAAGGGGAATAAGGATGTGGATATAGAAGCCATGCAGATGGGAGCCACCGATTATCTCATTAAAACAGAACTTACCACAGACAAACTGGAAAGATGCATCCGGTATTCATTGGAACGCATGGCCTATTTAAAAGCCTTACGGGCCAATGAAAAAAAGTACAGAACTATTTTTGAGCTTTCTAAAGATGCCGTTTTTATAGCCAACAGATCTTTGTCTTTTATAGACATGAACCAGGCAACTTCTGTGTTATTGGGTTATGAAAAAGAAGAGTTGCGGCAAAAAACTATTTTTGATCTCATCTCCGATCCAACGGATAAAGCTTTGCTGGAGAAATTCATGTATGAAGAAGGCGAAGTAAATGATCTTGAAATTGAAGTGCAAACAAAAACAGGGGAGAAGAAGACCTGCATTTTTTCGGCCACAGCCAGCGTTGACGAAGACAGGTCGTATTACCAGGGCCTGTTGCATGATATCACCAATTTAAAAAGAGCGGAAAAAGCAAACCTTCTTGTTGAGAAATTAGGCGCTACGGGCCGTTTGGTAAGAACGCTTGCACACGAGGTACGCAATCCCCTCAATAATATCAATATGTCCGTTGAGCAATTGCTTCAGAACGGAGAGGAAAATGAGGAGTCACAATTGTTCCTGGATATTATTCAGCGAAACAGTAAACGTATAGGAGATATTATCACCGAATTGCTGGATACTTCCCGGCCCACGGATCTTGTATTTGACCAGTGCACCCTGCAGGCTGTAATGGATGAAAGCATTGCAGAAGCATTGGACCGCATTACACTGCAGCATGTGAACATGCAAATAAAATACGCCAATGAACCCTGCACTGTGATGGCTAACAAGGAAAAGCTGAAAATTGCTTTTCTCAATATCCTCATCAATGCTGTGGAAGCCGTGCCCCCCATTACCGGTGAATTAATTATTTCAATTTACAGCGTCAAGGACACACATGTAGTAGCTATAAAGGATAATGGCTGCGGCATAGCTGAAGAAAATATTTCAAAGCTGTTTGAACCTTATTTTACTTCAAAAAGAAACGGGATGGGTTTGGGATTGGCAGCAACACTGAATATTCTGCAATCGCACAAGGCGAATGTTGATGTTACTTCAGTGGTGAACCGCGGAACGATATTTACGATTACGTTTCCGGCCGCTTAAGTAAATGTTGGGAATGGCATATGAAAGATGGAAGGAGTGTCTTCGCAGGAAATTGACAGTAGTTACATCCTAACGGTTTTGCTCATGGCATAATAAAAGGTTCCGCCAACAACCGGCAGTACTACCACAAGTATGATCCATAGAATTCTGTTTTCTGATCCTGAATTCACTCTGAAATCTTTAAATACATCAATGATACTCCAGATCCAATGAATGCCGCTCAAGGCAAAGCTGAACACTAATACATAATCACCATTTTGGTAGCCGTTTGCCCTCATTCCAATACCTATAAAAATGAGAAGCAAACTGAAGAGCCCTAAAAAAAAATTAGGGTGCTTCGTATTTTTCATATGGACCTTTTTGGTAACCATCAGATAGATTTTGCCTTATTTCTCTAAGAGTAATAACGTAAAATTTTATGCCATTTTACGTTGGTAACCGACATCTGCAGCGCAGTAGAATGCCTGTACGATCAGCCTTTACCCGAGTATTGAGGATAAATTGAACAGTCCTTCTGTGCTGTGATAACTTCCAATCTTTAGCAGAATGCCTCTTCAGTTATCTGTCATACTAAACCACTTCCAGGTTGACAGAGAAAACAAGTGAGATGTCAGACGTGAGACAAGGGTGCACTATAAAGGAAGCGTTGCCACGGGTTCACGGCTGACAACTGACAGCTGACAACTCACGGCTGCTTGACAGCTGCCGTCATTTATTACAAGCCCAATCGGGATTGGGGAATTTCCCTTGCTTCCTGTTTTATAATAAAAACGGCCGTTTGTTTAGGCCGGATGCCTTCCCCGGCATTTAGGGCATACACTTTTGTAAACTCGGCTCCAAAATAAAGTATCAGCGACGAGTAATAAACCCAGGAAAGAATGATGACGACCGAGGCGGCGGCGCCATAGGTAATTCCAAGATTCGATCTCCCCAAATAAAGGCCAATTAGAAATTTACCAAACAGGAAAAGCGTTGCTGTTAAGGCTGAACCGATAAGGGCATCTTTCCACGATATAATAGCATCGGGCAGCACTTTAAAGATCACCGTGAATAAACCTGTGATCACAATAAGTATGATGACGGTGTTTAGAAATTGAAAAAAGGAAACTGTGTAATTGGGAAACAATTTTATTAACCGGTCGCTTAACAGGGTAAGAAGGGCATTTGCAATAAGAGAAACCAATAAAAGAAACGACAGGCCCAATATAAGGGAGAATGAAATCAGCCGGTTGACCAGGTATTTAAGCCAGCTTTTTTTGGGTTTTGCTTTTACCGACCATATAAAATTGATGGAGCCCTGCATTTCTGTAAAAACACCGGTGGCTCCTATTACAAGCACTACGGCACCAATGATGGTGCCGGTGGTTGTTGCTTGCGAATGTTGTATGTTCGATATAATGCTCTGTATTTGCAGGGCCGCTTCGCTGCCTACCAGCCCATTGATTTCGTCGTAAATGCGGCCTTGTACCGCTTTTCTGCCAAAGAAAATGCCTGCTAATGAAATAATGATGATCAGTAAGGGCCCCAAAGCAAATACGGTGTAATAACTTAAAGAAGCACTTAACTTAAATCCTTCATCATCTGAAAAAGATTTCCCTGCATTGCCTAATAAACGAAATACATTTCCTAGTCGTTTCATTCCTTCCTTTTTATCATTGACAAACCGTATATAGCAAGTCTAAAGTAACCAAAAACCTTTAGTAGTTGATCATGGGGCGTTTTGTACACACAAAACCGTTTCATTCTTATTACTTCTACAAAAAAAGCTTTTTTTCAAACTCAGGTATGATTGGCAATGTTTTTTCTAATACTAAGTAGAACAATCAGTACTCAATTAAAAAAATTAAGCAATGAGAAGTCTACTTTATATTATAGCAGTGATTTTGATTATCGGGTGGTTATTGGGCGTATTTGCATGGAATGCAGGTGGCTTGATTCATATACTGATCGTAATCGCCATTATTTCTTTGTTATTGGCCATTATCAGACGAGCATAGATTTTTTAGTCTTTCTCATATACACGGTCCATTCTATCAGCAAGGCTACAGTCTCCACTGTAGCCGTTTTTTTTAGTCATACTATTTGCTATAGGAAATTAGCTGGTCAAAATTATTCTGAAGCAGATTGTATGCGACCAAAATAATTAGAGCAATCCCGCAACAAAAAAGGAGCTACTCAGCTCCCTTAATTATTTAAACACCGGAATCAGTTATTATGGATTTGAAGAAAAAGCCAGCTCGCTGATCGTTTTAGAACATTCGCGGCAGATGCGGGCACACTCCTTAAAACTTTCATGCTGTTGTTCTTCACACACTTCAGCACATTCCTCGCATATGCCAATGCATAACAAAGCAAAATTGCTGATATTAGGCGAATAACTTTTTATAGCATGAAAAGTGCCCATGCAAATCAAAGCACATTCGTCAACAACCTTGGATATTTTTCTGGAAAAACAATCCTTAACCTCTGCCATAGATACAAGCAGGTTTTCACATTTCATCCAGGCATCAAAGCATGCCTGTGTTTGGTGGCTCGTAATCGTCATCATAGTTTAATTCTTTACATTCTTTTTCTTAATGGTTTCAACATCCTGCATAAAACGGGTTACCCTGGAATCATTGTACGTTCCGTAAGCATCAACCAGTGTGCCTCGGGTGCCGTCATCCGTTTCAATTACATACAGAATGGCGTTATCACCAGGATCGGATTCGCCTTCAAAACGAAAAAAATTCACTATCTGTATTTCATTGGGACAGTAATTGCTATGTTTTTGAAGTGACTCTAAACCATTTTCTGTGATCTTAAAGTCTTCTGTATAACCTTCGCTGACCATGCGGTTTAAACAGTTTGCCAGACTCTTCATATATGGCATCGAGTTGTTCTCGTTGACGATCATAATAATTCTATCTTTCTATGTATTCTATAAGAGAAAATAGTTTGCCAAAAAAAGAAAAGGTAGGTTTATCGAGCGATGAAAGTATTGATGAGTATTTATTTCTACAAAAAACGGGAACGCCGATAAAGCAATTGGTAATAAAGCAGAGGGGAGCACCACTTTGTTCCATTTAGGTCAAAACCGCAACCGGGCTTTATTACCAATTGCAACAATGAATTTATTTTGATGCTTTATGCATATCGCGAAGACGTTTTATTTCATCATGGCCTACTTTTAAAGCTGCTTTTTGCCGAACAATGAGATCCCGGATAGACGGTTCAAGCTCTACATCAGAATTTAAAGCTGTATCATAAGCTTTTTGAGCTGCGTCTTCACCAAATTCGCAATTGTTTAAAACGGTTTCTCTGTCGTGACCGGTAACGGCTGCTTTTAAATCCATCCATACGCGGTAAATTTTTCCCGAATTGGTCGTGCCATCGGCAGGGTCGCCACCCAGGCGGCTTACTTCCTGCGTCAGTTCCTGACTATATTCACGGCTTTCAGTAATGTAACGTTGAAACAATGTACGCAGGTCTGCATCTTCTGCCTTAAGTTCATCAATGCCTTTTTCGTAACCCACCACACGATCCTGGTTAATGCGGATCAGATCGTTGAGAATGCCTATTACTTTTTCGTTTTGCATAATTCTGATTTTTATTATAAACACATCAAAAAAACCATACCGGGTTGCTATGTACTATAACCAGATTTTACAGTTGCCCAGTGCTCTTATGCAGCGTCGATGGTATAATAATTTCAGGGTTTACAATCTATAACCCTTAAATCAAACAATATGGCTAAGTATTCAAAAGGTGCTGGCAATAAAGTTGAAAAGACCATGCATGAGATGCACCAGGGAAAATTAAAAAGTGGCCGCAGCGGGAAAAAAGTTACGTCACCCAAGCAGGCTATTGCTATTGGCTTATCTGAGGCACGGGAAAGAGGAGAAAAAGTGCCTAAAAAAGCTGCAGGAAAATCGGGTGGCAGAAGCAAGGCTGCCAGTAAAAAAACTGCCAGCAAAAAGACAGCGAGCAAAAAGGCTGCAAGCAAAAAAACAGCTGGTAAAAAAGCGGCCAGCAAGCGTTCCACCAGCAGAAGTTCCAGCGCCAGCCGGAAAACAGCAAGTACTAAACGTTCAACCACTGCAGGGCGTTCTACCAAAAGAGCAGGGGCAAAAAAATCTGCTTCCAAATCAGGCAGTAGTAGTCGCAGCAGCAGTTCCGCACGAAGTAAATCCGCTTCCCGTAAATAAATATAGGTTTATAGTTCAAGGCTTTCCGTCGTAAAAGTGAGCTTTGAGCTATAAACTTTTTTGTTATACCAGTTGCTTAAGGATTTTCATCAGCACTTTTTCTTCTGATGTTAAACCGGCCAGATCGTCGGGCTCCTCTATTTTGTCCAGTTCCTGTAAAAACTTATTCAGGCTTTGATCTTCGTATAATTTGATAATGCCGGGATGTACATAATATTTTTTGCAAACGGTTCTTGTATTGCCCAGTTTTTTGCTCACTTCATCTAAAGCTGCCACAATATTTTTTTTGCAATCGGCATCCGAACCGGCTTCACCCATTGCCTGAAAGGCCCGTATAATGTTCAGTGTTCCGGCCCAGGTTCTGAAATCTTTGGCGCTAAAGTCGCCGCCGGTTGCTTCTTTAATGTATTTGTTAACCATGCCGGAGTCGATGGATTTGCGTTCGCCATCAGCATCGTAATATTGAAAGAGTTCCTTGCCCGGAATATCCCTGCATTTTTGAACCATACGGGCCAGGCGGCGATTGCGCAGCGATAGTTTTTGCTCCACCCCTTTTTTGCCTTTAAAAGAAAAATGAATGGTATCGCCGCTCACTTTAACATGGTTGTCTTTTAAGGTGGTTAAGCCATAAGAGCCATATAGTTTTTCATACCCATCGTTTCCCACTCTTATATAGGTTCTTTCCATTAAGCTAATTACCGTGGCAATCACTTTTTCTTCATTCAGTTCTTTTTTGGAAAGATCTTCTTCCAGCTTCAGGCGCATAGACGGCAATAGCTTTCCAAATTCGTACAGGCGGTGAAACTTGGTTTCGTTGCGCAGCAGGTGCCAAAGCTGGTGATAACGGTATTGTTTTCTGCCACGAACATCAAAACCAGTGGCCTGTATATGCCCGTTTTCTTTTGGGCAGATCCACACATTTGTCCAGGCAGGAGGAATGGCCAGCTTCCTGATGCGCTCAAGTTCTTCCTGGTCATCCAAAGGTTTGTCGTCGTAGATATAAACAAAGCCCTTTCCTTTTTTCAAACGGCTGATGCCCGGGGCCTTGTCATTAACATACACGAGATCAGCCACCCTGGCGGCCTTGCTGTAGTCTTTATCTATCTTTAAAAACTCTTTGTGCGATAGCTCAATAACCTGGTTCATAGGTTAGGTTGTTTGTTTTTTACGGATCTCAATTCTTCTATGGCGTGAACTGCGTTTTTCTTCATCAATATCATCCGCTTCGTCAACCGAGTGGGACGAGTGCAGGTCGTTTTGTTTTTTTGCCAGTTCGGAAAGCTTGATGTAGAAATTTTTTAAAACTTCCAATTCGTCCTGTGTCAGGTCTTCCACCACTATCAACCGGTTGCTGGCTCTTTCGTTGCTCGCGATCAATTCGTTTAGCTTTAGCTGTATGGCCATTGAATCTTTATTCTGCGATTGTTGAATAATAAAGACCATAAGAAAGGTAATGATGGTAGTGCCGGTATTGATGACCAGTTGCCAGGTATCGGAAAATCTAAAAACGGGCCCTGTAACTGCCCAGACCACAATAATGATAACGGCCATTAAAAAAGCGGTGGATGATCCGGCTATTTTTGTAACCTGGGCCGCTGCTCTTTCAAACCAGGCTTTAAACCCGGTTTTTTTCCCATTCATATTTATTTTTTCAAGTTCTTTTGCTGCATTGGATGGTGTGGTATTTTGAGTATTCATAGTTTTTATTTGTATATATATCTAAAGAAAAAGCCAGACCAAAAAGGCCTGGCTGTGGGCTGTTGTTTTAATAAATTGTTTAAAAGATGCTCAGCTTCTATTCTTCAGGTTCGTCTTCTGCACCAATGTTAATACCGCTAACCGCTAATTCGGTCAGCAATTGGTCGGCTTCTTTTTCCTCGTCCAGCGTTTCCTGAAGCAGGTCGGCAATCTCGGTTTCCCCCATGGTTTTGGCCAGCTGTACCAGGCTGCCATAAGCTGCAATCTCGTAGTGCTCAATTTTTTGCCCCTGAATAATAAGGCCCGCATCCCTTACCATAGAACCTTTTGGCAAATCTTCTATGGTACTTTCTGCTTCTTTTACAAGGCCTTCCATAGCGTCGCATTTTTTGGCCCTGGCCGTCATGTTCAGCATTTCAAACACTTGTTCTACTCTTTCAATTTGGCCTTCCGTTATAGCCAGGTGTTCATCGAAAGCATTTGCTAATTCTTCGGAAGTAGCTGCTTTTTTCATTTTGGGCAATGCCTTGGTCAAATGTTTTTCTGCCCAATAAATGTCACGTAATTCGTCAATGAACAATTCCCTTAACATAGTCTCGTCGCTCTTGGTTGACGTGCTTCCAGTGGCCCTTTTTGTGCCGGCAGTTTTCGTATTTCTTGCCATAATAAAAACGATTTATGATTAACAAATGTGTTTATGGTATTAAAATATAGTGCCAGCAAACCGGCCGCCAGCTTGTTGCAATTAAGGATTTCTGTAGAGGTTTTTACACATCAACATAAGCTCTGCAATTCGTTTCTGTACAGGTTTTTTGTGGTATTCAATTTGGATAGATACATGCGAACCGTTTGATTTATCATTCATCAAAAAACGCAATTATGGCAACCAATCAACAGTTGAATTTTCTGCAAGAGAAGATTAAAGAAACGGGTAGCGCCATCTTCTTTAACTTAAGCGATTCGGTACTTAAACTTCCTACTTCCATCGTTAACACTTTAAAGGTGGATGACTATGGCTTTGTTTGGTTTTTTATGCAAAAGCCAAAACAAAGCTTAGGGGAGTTTGAAACCGATTTTCCTGTTCGCCTGGATTTTTTCAAAAAAGGAATGAATTATTTTTTGCAGGTATCGGGTAAAGGCTGGGTAGTTACCGATCCGGAAGAAATGAACACATTCGAAGGTTTATCTGAAGAAGAAAAACGTTTGGCCATGTACGAAATGGTGCTGGTAAAAGTAAAAATCATGAAGGCCGAATACTATGAAAAAGCTGCCGGCCGTCTTTCGTGGTGGCAAAATGTGGCTAACTCAGTAGCCGCATGGTTTCGTAGTGATAACTACAGGCCCGGCAGGTATTATCCCGCATCTTAAGTTTTAAATACTACAATATGAGATCAATTTGGTCAGGGGCCATCAGCTTTGGACTGGTGAATATTCCGGTGAAATTGGGCAGCGCCGTAGAGTCGGGCGGCGAACTGAATTTTGATATGTTGTCCAAAAAAGATTTGGCGCCCATACGCTATGCACGGATTGATACAAAGACCGATAAGGAAGTGGCCTGGAAGGATATTGTCAAGGGCTTTGAATATGCAAAAGGAAAATACGTAGTGGTTACAGATGAAGATTTTAAAAAAGCAAGCCCTGAAAAATCCAGGACCATTGATATTGTGCAATTTGTAAAAGAAGAAGAAATTGATCCCATTTATTACGAGAAGCCTTATTATTTAACACCCGATAAAGGCGCTGCCAAATCCTATCATCTTTTAATAAAGGCGCTGGAAGAAACAAAGACGGTAGGACTGGCGGAGTTTATGTTGCGCAACCGCATGCATATTTGCGCTTTGAAAGTGCATGAAGGTATTTTGCTTCTTAACCAAATGCGGTATCACGAGGAAATACGGGAAGTGCCGGAACTGGATGTAAAGGCGGAAAAAATAGCGCCTAAAGAACTGCAGCTGGCAACAAAGCTGATTGATCAGCTTACGGAAAAGTTCGAGCCCGAAGCCTTTAAAGACACCTATATCACTGAACTGAAAAAAGTGATCAAGGCCAAGGCCGCAGGTAAGGACATTCATATTGCTGAACCCAAAAAAGCTACAGCTACAGTGAAAGATCTGATGGAAGTGCTGAAGCAAAGCCTGGAAACAAAGAAGAAAACAGCGTAGGGGATTGGGTATTGTCAATTGGTAATTGTCAATTGTTGATTGCCTGTTGCAGCGACATTCTTTTTGTTAATCATATTCGTCTTTCTCATTCTCCTTGGATATTTCTTCATTCTTGCCGCTGATGCGGTAATCAGTAATTCTATGCCCGGCCGGTTAGAAACTTCGGAGGATGATTGAGCATTCTTATTGGTTTGTTCAAGGTGTTTCTTTTATCCTACAACGTCATTGTTTAAGGTAAACGGAAAGGTCGATAAGAACACCCACTCACCACTTACCATTCACCACTCACATTCTCACTGGCACAAGTTTTTAACCCTTTGCTTGCTATGAGCTTATCGCTTTATAATAAGAAACGTCATTTCAATGTAACCTCTGAGCCAAAGGGAAAAGAAAAATCTTCAAAAGGCTCTTTGCGCTTTGTCGTGCAAAAGCACGACGCCTCGCATGTGCATTATGATTTTCGGTTGGAAATGGATGGGGTATTAAAAAGCTGGGCGGTTCCCAAAGGACCTTCTTTAAATCCGGCAGATAAGCGGCTGGCTATGATGGTGGAAGATCATCCCTTTGACTACCGGAATTTTGAAGGTATTATTCCGGCGGGAAATTATGGCGGTGGCACGGTCATCGTTTGGGATGAAGGAACCTATGAGCCATTGGAAGACGAGGGGTTGAGCCGAAAGGAACAGGAAAAGCTTTTGTTGAAGCAGTTGTATTCCGGCAATTTAAAAATTGTATTGCACGGTAAAAAACTCAAAGGGGAGTTTGCCTTGTTCCAAATGAAGGGCAGGGGAGAACGGTCATGGATATTGGTGAAAAAGAAGGACGATTATGCAAGTGAGGAAGATGTAACAGAACAAAACCAATCCGTGAAATCGGGTAAAACCATAGCGCAGGTAGCAGAAGAAAACGGCACTGTGCCCAACCATCCCGAAGAAGAGATAAGACCCAGGAGCAGAAAAAAACCTGTGCAGCTTTTAAAAGAAGCAGCCCCGCAAAAAAATGCTCCGAAGAAATCCGGTGAAACACTGCACCAAAATCCGTGAAAGCAGCGGTTAAAAAAAAAGCCCTGAACCTAAATCAACTACTCGGCGATCAAAAAAATAAGGCCCGCAAAACAGCCATGCCGCAAAACATCACCCCCATGCTGGCAACGCTGATCACCGAGCCATTTGATAATGAGAACTGGATATTTGAAATTAAATGGGATGGTTACCGTGCTGTAGCTTATTGCGGTGACACGATAGAGCTTATTTCACGCAATCTTACACCTTTTACCGAAAAATATTTTCCTGTAACAGAAGCCTTGCAACAGTTAGGGATCAGTGCTGTTTTGGATGGCGAGATCGTAGCTGTAAATGAAAAAGGCCTGGCAGAATTCCAGTCGTTACAGAACTGGCAAAACACCCCGGTGCGGTTGCAGTTTTTCATTTTTGATCTTCTTTGGCTGGATGGCTATGATGTAACCGGCCTTCCTTTAGTGGAACGCAAAAGAATATTGAAAGAACTGATCCCGGTTAATGATGATGTGCTCAAGTACAGCGATCATGTTATTGGAAAGGGTAAAGAGTTTTTTAATGTAGCCCTATCGCAGGGCCTGGAAGGCATCATGGCAAAAAAAGCCAACAGTGTGTACAAGATCGACAGCCGCAGCGATGATTGGGTAAAGATTAAAGTAAACCTGCGGCAGGAAGTGGTCATTGCAGGCTATACTGAACCAAGAAATACCCGTAAGTTCTTTGGATCTTTGCTGTTGGGGATTTATGATGGAGAATGAACTGGTTTATATTGGCCATACAGGCAGCGGTTTTACTGCCAAAAGCCTGGAAATGATTTATAAGAAACTGCAACCCCTGGTAACAGATAAAAGTCCCTTTGCAAAAACACCAAAAACCAACATGCCGGCCACCTGGGTAAAACCCAAACTGGTTTGCGAAATAAAATTTACAGAGTGGACAAAAGAACGTATGGCCCGGCATCCCATATTCATGGGGCTGCGGGACGATAAAAAAGCAAAAGATGTCATCTTCGAAAAAGCAAAAACTATGGCAATGGTAAATAAAGCTGCAAGCCGTAAGCCGCAAGCTGCAGGCAAAAAGGCTTCCCCTAAAAAAACGGCGGCAAAAAAATCAGCAGCACCTAAGGCTCAAAAAAAAAGTCCGGTAAGTAAGTCCTCCGGCAAGCAAATAAATCTGTCGGAAGGGGAGGACCAGCAGATCGTTTTAAATGGTCATGAATTAAAACTCACCAACCTGGACAAGCTATACTGGAAGAAAGAAAAGTTTAGCAAGGGCGACATGATCAATTACTACCTGCAAATGGCGCCGTACATCCTGCCCTATATGCTCGACAGGCCGCAATCGCTGAACCGCCATCCCAATGGGATTGAAGGCCCAAATTTTTTTCAAAAAAATATGGAAGGCAAGCTGCCCGCATGGATGCAAACGCACAAGGACTTCAGTGAATCAACCAATGAAACGGTGGAATATTTAGTGTGCAGCAATGAAGCCACCCTGATCTATATGGCCAACCTGGGTTGTATTGAAATGCATCCCTGGCATTCCCGTTCGCAAAGCTGGCAAAACCCCGATTGGTGCCTTATTGATCTTGATCCCGGACAAGAGCAATAGTTTTGACCAGGTGATTGATGTGGCGCAGGTAGTTAAAAAAGTTTTGGATTCCATTGGCGCTGCCTGTTGTGTAAAAACCTCCGGTTCTTCGGGCATTCATATTTACATTCCCTTAGGCGCTAAATACGATTATGACCAATCCAAACAACTGGCTGAACTGGTCGTAAACATGGTGAACCAGGAACTGCCCGAACTGACCAGTGTGGAAAGAAGCCCTGCCAAAAGAAAAGGCAAACTGTATCTGGATTATTTGCAAAACAGGGAAACGCAAACAGCCGCTGCGCCTTATTCTTTGCGGCCCAAGCCCGGTGTGCCGGTTTCCACTCCGCTGGATTGGAGCGAGGTAAAGAAAGGATTGACCCCGACCACCTATAATGCCCGTAATATTTTTGAAAGAGTGCAGGCCGAGGGTGATCTGTTCAAGCCTGTTCTGGGCAAAGGAATTGACCTTGAGAAAGTGTTAGGTAAATTAGCATCACAGATGAAATAAAATGAACCCTTCTATAACAGTTTACAACAACGCGGTTTTTGATTTTATCCATAAAGATTTCAGGATTGAAACCCTGGCAGATGATTGTTTGTTTACCGAAGGCCCTGTATGGAATAGTGAGGGCTTTTATTTGTTCAGCGATACGACGGCTAATGTTATTTACAAGATCGCTCCGGGCAGTGCAAAACAAATCTATCTTTCCAACAGCGGAACGGTTAATCTCGATGATCCGGATTTAAAACCCGGCCAGGCTGGGTCCAATGGATTGGCGTATGATGGTGATGCCAATCTGCTGATCTGCCAGCACGGAAGCCATTGCATTGCACGATACGATGGCAAGACCCTGCAGCCTTTTATTACATCGTATAATAACAAACCGTTCAACAGTCCGAATGATCTCATCCTGCACAGCGACGGACGCATTTACTTCAGCGATCCTCCTTATGGTTTAAAAGAGGGCAAGCTAAATCCTTCAAAGTTTCAACCGCTTGCCGGTGTCTATTGCCGCAGGGATGAACTGCAACTCATTTGTGATACATATCAATATCCCAATGGCGTTTGTTTATCTCCCGACGAAAAATTGTTATACATCTGTTCCAATAAGCCATTCGAAAAATTTATTTCTGTGTATGAAACGGCTACCAATGCATTTGTAAAAATCTTTGCGGAGGAAAACAGCGATGGAATTGAATGCGACCGGAGCGGCAATGTTTATCTCAGCAACAAGGATGGCGTTATCATTTTAGATAAGAACGGACAACGCCTGGCCCTGATTGCATTGCCCACGGTGCCTGCCAATATTTGCTGGGGAGGTAGTGGCCGCAATGATCTTTTTATTACGGCCAGAGAAAATGTTTTTTTGATCAGGGATTTGCAGAAATAATTTTGTTGCCAGCTTTGGTAATTCTATTCATCGCTCTGTTGTGTCACTCACTTGTACGTTCGGTAATTCTGTTGCAGCATGTCTGAACCGTCAATAGACAGCATTAGGAACATAGAATTTTCACATAGCATAAATAGCTAAAACCTATGTGAACACCTCTGTTTCCTATGTGCCTGATGTGGTTCAAGGATAAAGACTGACAGAAGCTTTGACTGCAGTACAAGAGTGCGACGCAACAGAAGCTTCATAGCAGTACAACAGCCGGCAACAAAAAACTATTCTTCAATAAATTCAATTTGGTGCTCTCTTAAAAACTGCTTGATGATATCCACATGCACGCAATTGCCTACATGCAATAAAGGCTGATTGGTAATTTTTATTTTTCTTCCCTCGGAATACAGTTCCTGGTTGTTCATGTCAAAGCCAAGATGCAGGTGATTGGTCATGCTTTGCATACCAAAAATCAATCCGTCGGAATTAAAAAGCGGGCCGCCGCTTTGCCCTTTCAGGCCCGGTGTACTCATTTCCACACCAAAGATCTTTCCTGTGGCATCGCCAAAATGTCTTGTCACCATGCCTTCAATGGGAAAGCGAACCATACGCACCGGATCGTTGGTCCAGCTAATGGTTTCTGTTGCTTCATCGTATTTGAAATTGGTAAATTCAGGAAAGGGAAAGCCAAGCCGGCAAAGAAATACGCCGGGCTGTAATTGCGTGCTGTCTTTTGCAAAAACGGCATGCCCGGAGTAGAACGACCGTGTAAAATCTTTCAACTTTAAAATGGCCAGGTCATAAACCGGGTGTTCAAAAACATCAATTGTTTTCATGTCCACACAATCCACCAACTGATACAACAATTGACAGGCGCTGTTTGGTTTGTCATAGCCAAACCTGGTTTTCAGCTCTTTTATTTTTTTGTTGTAGGAGCCGGATTTCAGTAAGGTATTTTTCTCCTTTTGAAAGTTCTGGAATTGGTTAAAAATTTCTCCTGCCTGTTTTATCAGCGAGGTTACATGTTTGCAGGTAATGGCCACTCCCTGATCGTTAACAAAAAACAGTGTTGCGGCGCCGGGCCGTACCAGATTTTCGCCGTAAACATTTGAGATGAAGTGGATAGGCCTTGTAAACAGGCCCACTCTTTCAATAGCCGTTTTAAACATGTAAAATGGTTGATGGTAATAAAGCAATCAATAAAGCCATTGAAAGTAGATTTTCTTTTTGTTTTCAGGAAGTGGTGCACAAAGAAAAAGGCCCTGACCTTTCGGCCAGAACCTTTTTATCTCTCGTTCCTTCGCTGATATTACTCAGATCAGGTTCAATGGGTATAATCTCAGATTTTACGAATAAAACCACCCCTTGAGAGAAAGAACTTTATCTGTTAAAATAGCGTCAGAAACTATGCCAATAGTGACTCATCCGTTAACAATTTCACCGCCATTCGGGTGCAATACCTGGCCCGACATATACGAGGCGTCTTCACTGGCCAGGAACAGGTAGCAGGGAGCTACCTCGGCAGGCTGGCCGGCTCTGCCTAACGGAACATCGCTGCCAAACTCGGCTACTTTCTTTCCTTTAAAACTCCCTGCGATCAAAGGTGTCCAGATGGGTCCGGGAGCTACGCCATTTACACGAATGCCCTTTTTGGCCAGGTTTGCTGAAAGGCTGCGGGTAAAAGTTACAATGGCGCCCTTGGTAGCAGAGTAGTCTATCAACTCCGGGCTTCCCCTGTATGCCGTTACCGATGTGGTGTTAATAATGCAGGATCCTTTTTTTAAATAGGGCAATGCAAATTTGGTGATCCGGAACATAGAAAAGATGTTCGTTTCAAAGGTTTCATATAGCTGATCATCTGTAATATCTGTCAGTGATTTTTGTTCAGTTTGGGTACCCGCATTATTTACCAGGATATCAAGCTTTCCATACTGCTTCAGGGTGGCATTCACCAATTTTTCGCAGAATCTTTCTTTGCGGATATCGCCGGGTACCAGCAGGCATTGGCGGCCAAATTCTTCTTCCACCAATCTCTTTACTTCTTCTGCATCTTTCTGTTCGTTTAAATAAGAAATAGCAATATCGGCTCCTTCCTTTGCAAATAACACGGCCACCGCTTTGCCTATGCCGCTATCGCCACCGGTTATCAACGCTATCTTGCCGCCCAGTTTTTTTGATGGCTGGGGTTTTAGTGTTAAGGGTCTTGGTGACAGTTTGGCCTCCCTTCCAGGCATAGATTGCGATTGTTGCGGACGAAGTTTTTTGGCTTTACCTCCTTTCTGCATATAATTTTAAGAGAGCTATATAAAATTATTATACCACTTAGTGAAAACTATATGCATTGAACCCCTATTTTTGCAGCCCGAAGGGGGATTAGCTCAGCTGGCTAGAGCGCTTGCATGGCATGCAAGAGGTCATCGGTTCGACTCCGTTATCCTCCACAGATCAAACCTTACAATTTTTTGTAAGGTTTTTTTATGCAGTTAACCGGAAGTAGGGATAGGTCAAGGTGAAAGATAGCAGATGATAGATGGCAGATGACAGAAGGGAAAGAGGCCGTTGTCTCACGTCTGCCGTTTCACCTCTCACGATTGTTTATAACACAAGCCATCACCTTTGCTCGCAAAAATTAAGCAGCTTTGAATACAGGCGAATAAAATCGTTACATAAAGGAAAGCTCCAGCTGCTGGTCGGAAACCGAAGTATAATGCACACCGGAGGCTTTATTGTCCGCCTGAATGGAATACAAAGCTGTTTCTTCATGTCTTGATGCTACAATGATCTTTGTACCATCAGCATGCTGGTCAAAAAGTTCCTGCACCAGGTTTGGGCAATTGTTGTTTTTTGAAAGATGCGCAAGAAACAAGTGGCTCATAAAAGGAGGCCTGTGCTTTTTAAAAAGTTCCAGTGCCTGTCTGTTGGATAAGTGGCCCTTCCCTCCACGGATGCGCTGTTTTAAGTAAATGGGGTAGTTTCCTTTATCCAGCATGTCATCATCATAATTGGCTTCTAAAAAGGCAGCGTGGCATTGGCCAAAATGTTTGATAACATGTTCGCAGGGCAAGCCTATATCGGTAAATACACCAACCCTTGTTTCTTTGTTGGCAACAATAAAACTATAAGGGTCCGAAGCATCATGAAATTTAGGAAAAGCTGTGATGCTGAGATCTCCGATGACCACCGGTTCATAGGCTTTAAAGGAGTACACCGCCTGTTTTTCTAAATAAAGCCCGCCATATTGAAGTGCTGGTTCTGTTATGTATATGGGTAAGTGATATTTTTTTACCAGGGAGTGAATGCCGCGTATGTGATCGGAATGTTCGTGTGAGACAAAAACCGCTTTTACTTTTTCAAGGGATAAACCAAGCCGTTTCATCCGCCTTTCGGTTTCGCGGCAGGATATGCCCGCATCTACCAGGACAGCTTCCCTTTCATTCCCGATATAATAGCAGTTGCCATTGCTTCCCGAGGCCAGTGATGTAATAAATAAAGACATAGGAGTAAGCAAAGAAACCTCATTTTCAACAATTCTGATAAATTCAGTTGCTTGTGGTTGCCTGCTATTGGGTGCTGGCGTACTTCTCCCGGATGATCTCGCCCAGGGGCTTGTTATACACCTTATGCTCCACCCACGATACAATATCGAGGTAAACAAAAACACGGCTTTGAAAGCGCTTTTTCTCAAATTGCCTGATCTTGTGTAAAAAGGCTTCCAGTTCTTTTTTCATGTCGTGTTTTGGAATGTGAAAAGAACGGCGCAGGAATTTCAATATCTCTTCTTCTAATGCCGTCAGGTTTTCCATTTTCGACATAAAGCGGTACACCGATTTTGTGAGGTATTCCAACAGCTCGTAGTTGCCCAACTCGTAATGAGCCAGTAAATGCAACAGGCGGGTATAGCATTGCAGATCATGCCGCAGGTCGGTAGGATCGTTGATTATTTTTTGCAGGTAATCAATACAGGCGCCGTAGTTGCCGCTGCCAAAATACAAGGTGGCTATTTTGTAATTCAGCACCAATACCCGGTGCCGGTCAATAAAAAGATTGTATTCCACCAGCTTTTCTTCTATGCCGGGAATCAATGACAGGCCTTTGTGAAAGCTGCCTGTTAAAAAATGATGATTGATCTTTGCCTGGGCAATATAAAGGAAACACTGGATGCGGAAGTTGTCATTCTCCTGTACTCTTTCAGTGTGGGCAAACTGCTCTAACTCCTTTAGCGAAGGCAGGAATTTTTTGTAGTTCCGCAGGTCAAAGTGGGCATTCAGCAAATTGTGCAATCCTTTTATATAGTGGCCTGTTTCCACCCTTTTCATCAAAGGCTGTTCGTGAAAAAGATCCACCCATTTTTGGGTGTAGCGGTAATACATCAGGAAGTCCTGGCGGATGAAGGCCTGCCAGCTATAGCTCTGGTAGAGGTAAAGTTTTTCATAAAATCCTGTTTGTTCCCAGGCGCCTGGCGGCAGGTTGTTTTTTACATAGTGCTTTATTGCTTTTTCATCTTCCTCGTTCCTGGCATGGCCATGTTTGATATACCAACTGTATAAATTCAGCGCCAGGTTAGAAAGCCGGGCTACCATATTGATGTGCTGGCTCACCTCTATGGCTTCTTTCGACAGGCTTTCCGCCCGGTCCTGCATGCTTCTGGTAATATGCAGGGTTTCAATTCTTTTTTCCAGGCTGATCACCTGTATCAGGAAGTGGAATTTTTGGTTGCTCTTGGCTATTTCTTTGGTACGTTCCAGTATGCGCAGGCTTTGCAGAAACAGCCCTTTTTTATAAAGAATGTGGGCATAATCAAATTGCTCATTTAACTGCAGGTCTATGCTATCGGTGCTTTTCAATAAGCGAAGACTCGCCAAAATCTGTTTGTAAAGATGAGCCTTCAGGTTTGAGAGCTGTGCCTTTTGAACGGTTGGAAGTTTTTTTAGCAGGATCTTTTCGTCGTACTCCTGCAGCTTGTCGATGGCATCAAAAAGCTGGACGATCTTTAGGTTCTCATTGGACGAGCTGCGCTTGATATATAATTTAAAATGCCTTTTTTCAGCTTTTTCTAAAGAGCGGATCAATTGAAATAATATATCTGCGGGCCTGTTGGACATAATATGGTAAAATCTATGAAATGTGGGCCTGTAAAGGATTTGGGTAAACCAAGTTCCTTTTTGCCATCAGTAAATACAATAAAATTGAAAGATACAAAGATAGAACAGGCTCTATTTTAGCACTGGAATTAATTCATATAGCAGGCAATCGTTGAAAAGCAGGCAACCGTTAGAGAGTCAAAAGAACAAACGGAAAACTAAAACAGTAAAATTTTCATATAGCAAGCAATCGTTAGCGTCCGCTGTTTCTACAGCGGATTTTTCTTTGACAAGAGTAAACCTTTTTTTAAAATTTTTATAAAAAAAGTTTTTGTACTCTAAAAGGCAGTGTGCTTTAGGGTTTTTAGCGGCTGCTAATGGCCAAAACACCTGTTTGAAAAATCAAAAAATAAAGAAGCAGTTGCAATTTGTTTTTTGTGATTGAGAAAAAAATTCTACTTTGAAGTTTCAAATGGTAGTAAACGCACTACATAGCAATCTTTCTGTTTCCCGGCTTTTGACAGCAGGGACATCTACTACTATTATTACAACAACAACCCGCAAGGGTTGTATATAATCATATTGCCCCCTGGCTTTTTAGCGTTTTTCCTGAACAATTTTTTTTATTAAGGCGTGCCCTTAAATCATCATCTATGCAAATATTAAAATTTGGCGGCTCATCGGTTGCCAATGAAAAAAACATAAAACAAGTAGCTGCCATCATTCATAAGGCGGTGGCAGTGGATAGAACTGTTGTAGTGGTTTCGGCCCTTGGTGGTATCACCGATCTTTTACTCCAGGCAGGCTCACTCGCCGCCAGTAGCGATGCTTCCTATAAGCAGGTTTTGGAAGAAATTAAACAGCGCCATTTAGAAACGGTGAAGCTGTTATTGCCGGTCACCCATCAAAGCTCTATTTTAAGTACGGTTATACAACACTGTAATGAGCTGGAAGATATTTGTAATGGCGTGTTCCTGCTAAATGAATTATCGCCCCGCATCAAAGACAGGGTAGCGAGCTTTGGAGAAGTTTTGTCCTCACACATACTGTCCGCCTATCTTGCCGTATCCGGCTTGCCTAATACATGGACGGACAGCCGTCAATTGATTATTACCGATAGCCATTACACCAGGGCATCGGTGCAATTGGATGTTACCTACAAACGCATACAGGAATATTTTCAAAAAGCTTCAGGTGAACTTTTTATTGCTCCCGGTTTTATTGCCGGCAATGAACAGGGCCATACAACTACCCTGGGCAGGGGCGGGTCGGATTATACAGCCGCCATTTTTGGCGCCGCTGTCAATGCTTCGCTGGTTCAGATATGGACCGATGTACCCGGTATGATGACGGCCGACCCCCGGCTGGTGCCGCATGCCAAATCCATTGAAACAATTTCGTTCCAGGAAGCCATGGAACTCTCTCATTTTGGAGCCAAGGTCATTTATCCGCCAACCATTCAGCCACTGCTTAGCAAGAACTTGTCGGTTTGGGTAAAAAATACGTTTTCTCCCGAGCAGCATGGAACATTGATCCAATCGGGTACCGGCGCTAATGGCAGTATTATACGCGGTATCTCAAGTATCAGTAAAGTGGCTTTGATCAGTTTGGAGGGAAGTGGTATGGTTGGCATTCCCGGGTTTTCGAAGCGTTTATTTGAATCGCTGGCAAAGCAATCCATCAACGTCATATTCATTACACAGGCCTCCTCTGAACATACCATTTGCGTAGGCATTGAAGAAGCGAATGCTCGTATAGCAAAGGCTGCCGTGGATAAAGAATTCGAAAATGAAATAAAAGAAGGCAAGGTCAATCCATTGGATATTGAAACAGGGCTGGCTATCGTAGCCCTTGTGGGTGATCATATGAAAAACCACACCGGCATCAGTGGCAGAATGTTTAGTGCCCTGGGAAGAAATGGTATCAACATCAGGGCCATTGCGCAGGGTTCTTCTGAACGCAACATTTCAGTGGTCATCAACTCGGGTGATGTACGAAAAGCCATCAACGTACTGCACGAAGATTTCTTTGAAACCACCTATAAGCAGGTGAACCTTTTTATTGTGGGTACGGGTAATGTGGGTAAAAAATTGCTGAACCAGCTGGAGCAACAACTTCAATACCTGCAAAAACAATTGCGGCTGCAAATAAGAGTGATCGGGCTGGCCAACAGCCGGAAAATGTTGTTTGACGATAAAGGCATCCGGTTAAGTAACTGGCAGGAGTTACTGGATAATGGTGAAGTAATGAACCTGGAAGACTTTGTTCAAAAGGTGCAGTCGAAGAATTTACGTAATTCCATTTTTGTGGATATCACCGCCAATGCCGGCGTTGCCAATACGTATGCACCACTTTTCAAAAAAAGTATTTCGGTAGTGGCCTGTAATAAAATCGCACCTTCTTCTTCACTGGCCCACTATCAGCAGTTGAAGGACCTGGCCAGGGAATACAATGCGCTGTTTTTATTTGAAACCAATGTGGGCGCCGGACTGCCGGTGATCAACACATTGAACGACCTGGTAAGCAGCGGCGACAGTGTTACCAAAATTGAAGCCGTGTTAAGTGGCACACTCAATTTTGTTTTCAATCATTATAATGGCGAACGATCATTTGCTTCCGTTGTAAAGCAGGCGCAGAACGAAGGTTACACAGAACCGGACCCACGCCTTGATTTAAGCGGAACAGATGTAATGCGCAAAATTTTGATTTTGGCCAGGGAAGCAGGCCACCAGTTGGAGATGAATGACATAGCCAACGCTTCCTTTTTGCCGGCCTCCTGCATGGAAGGAAGTGTAGATGATTTTTATGTTGAAATGGAAAAGCACGAAGCCCATTTTTTAGAAATTTATAAAGCAGCTGTGCAAAGCGGTAAAAAATTAAAGTACGTGGCTTCTTTTCAAAACGGAAAGGCGGCGGTGGGCTTGCAGCATATAGATCCTGCTCATGACCTCTATCATTTGTATGGAAAAGACAACGTGGTGCTGTTTTATACCAACCGTTATGTAGAACAACCCTTAGTGGTAAAAGGCGCCGGCGCCGGTGCCGAAGTAACAGCATCAGGAGTGTTTGCCGATATCGTAAGAGCAGCCAGAATTTGAGAGACTGAGGTTAAGGTTAAGGCACAGGGTAAAACCTTCGCATCTCAACCTTAACCTCTATCTCAACTAAACCTTTTAAAGCATGAAAACTATTACCATACAATCGCCGGCAACCATTGCTAACCTTGTTTGTGGCTTTGATGTGCTGGGGCTTGCCTTGCACGATCCCTGTGATATTATAACCTTGCAGTTGATAGACAAACCGCAAGTGAGCATCAGCAATAAAGATGATTACAACCTGCCTGCAGATCCGGAAAAAAATGTAGCGGGAGTTGTGTTGCTTTCCATGATGGAGAAATTAAACAATGGCTGTGGGTTTGAAATGATTTCTGAAAAAAGGATAATGCCCGGCAGTGGTATCGGTTCAAGTGCGGCCAGTGCAGCCGGAGCAGCTATTGCTGCCAACATTTTGCTGGGTGATATTTTCAGCAAAGAAGAACTGGTGCAATTTGCTATGAATGGAGAAAAACTGGCATCAGGTGTTAAGCATGCAGATAACATTGCGCCGTGTATTTACGGTGGTATTACACTGGTGCGTTGCATTCATCCGCTGGATATTGTTGCTATTCCCGCGCCTGATTTATTTGTAACTGTAGTGCACCCGCAAATTGAAGTACGAACGGCAGATGCCCGGCAGATCCTGAAAAAAGAAATCCAGTTAAAGGATGCCATTAAGCAATGGGGTAACGTAGCAGGATTGGTGAGTGGCTTCTTTAAAAAAGATTATGAATTGATCGGCCGTTCATTGGAGGATGTGGTGATAGAACCTTTACGCAGTATTTTAATACCCGGTTTTGAAGAAGTGAAAAAAGGAAGTAAGGAAGCCGGCGCTTTAGGTGGTGGTATTTCGGGTTCAGGTCCTTCCATCTTTATGCTGAGCAAAGATGAAGCGACTGCAAATCAGGTAGCCGCCGTGATGCAGCAGGTATATAATAAATTGGGCATTGCCTATCATACGTATGTAACCACCATTAACCAACAAGGCGGTACTATTATCACTTAATTATCGAAGTAGAAATGAAATATTATAGCTTAAACAGGCAATCACCAGCGGTGGATTTTAAAGAAGCAACCATTCGGGGACAGGCTCCTGATAAGGGATTGTATTTTCCTGAGAGCATCCCGCAATTGCCCGGGCCTTTTTTGAAAGAGATAGAAAATCTTTCCAATGAAGAAATTGCATTTCAAATTATAAAACCTTATGTAGGTGAAACTATAGAGGAGAACGAATTGCGAAAGATCGTTGCTGAAACGGTCAATTTTCCTATACCGCTTGTACAGGTAACAGACAGCATTTATTCACTTGAATTGTTTCATGGCCCTACACTGGCGTTTAAAGATGTGGGCGCCCGTTTCATGAGCCGTTGCTTGTCTCATTTTGCAAAGGATAAGAATCAACGAATCATTGTCCTGGTAGCTACTTCCGGCGACACAGGCGGTGCGGTGGCGCATAGCTTTTACGGTGTAGATAATGTGGATGTGGTGATCTTATATCCTTCTGGCAAGGTAAGCCCCTTGCAGGAAAAGCAACTGACAACCCTGGGAAAAAACATACATGCATTGGAGATAGAAGGAAACTTTGATGATTGCCAGCAAATGGTAAAGCAGGCGTTTGCTGACACAACCCTTGCCCAACAATTATTCCTGACTTCTGCCAATTCGATAAACGTGGCCCGCTGGCTGCCGCAGCAGTTTTATTATGCTTTTGCATGGAAGCAATGGCCCCTTAAAAATCAGCCTCCGGTTATTGCAGTTCCCAGCGGTAATTTTGGAAATATATGTGCAGGAATTTTGGCGCATGTGTCAGGCATACCGGTGCATCATTTTATTGCAGCCTGCAATGCTAATGATGTTATTCCTGCATATTTCAGTACAGGTCTCTTTGAAAAAAAAGCAGCGGTAGCCACTCTTTCTAATGCCATGGATGTAGCAAGTCCTAGCAATTTTATACGGGTGATGGAATTGTTTGATGGCTTGTTGGATAACGTAAAAAAAATGGTTAGTGCCACCAGCGCTGGTGATGCTGTCACAAGACAGACAATACATAAAGTGTATGCAGAAAATAACTATGTTTTGGACCCACACTCGGCTGTCGCCTGGAATGCGCTGGAAAATTATTTATCAAAAAAGCAGGATGAAAAAGGTATCATCATAAGCACTGCTCACCCCGTTAAATTTCCGGAGATTGTAGAACAGCAAACAGGGCAGGCTATTGCTTATCCATTAGCTGTTCACGAGCTTATGGATAAACCATTATTTAAAACAAAAATGAAAGCGGACTACAAGGGGCTGAAAAACTTTTTATTACAATTTCAATGAGTCAATGGTATGATGCCACTTGTTCAGGCAAAACAAGAATCCGCGAAACATGGGGTTAAAACCGGCAAAACTCTAAACTTAGAGTGCTGAGTAATTATTCTTGCTTTTCTTTCTTGTCTTTATCGGAAAGCTACTTTTCGAAGCCAGATTTTGCCCTATGTTGTCCAATTTGCATTTTGGAATTCTTATATTCGTAGACACCTTAAACAGCTCATCTATGACACACCTTTTCGAACCATTTACTCCTGATTTATTCAAACAACAAACGGGTATGAATGCGCAGGAAAATGAAGCCATTTACTTGCGTTGGGTAAACTCGCAGATCAATTATGCCAATTACCAGAACATGCGGGAGATGAATGATTCTTTAAAGGAGATCGTCTCATTCCTTAAGGATGGTAGTTTTGATAAGGCACAATATCCGTTCACTAAATAGCTTTTATTCAACCACTATTTAAAGACGTTGACAGGGGAACTAAAGCTTTTATCAGGTTCTGAAATTGGTGGCGTAAATTTTTTAGTAATATGGTGATGGAAACACAGACATTCACCACAGTACTTTTACAAAACTGGCAGGAGTTTACATCCTTTATAAAAGATTTTGGGGAAAACTGGGCTTTCCGGGGGCAAGCCCACAAAGGGTGGATCCTGAGCAACGCTATTGAAAGAACCGATTTTATAAAATTTTATCCTGGGATTGAAGCGGAGTTTTTGGCTGAATTCCAGCGGGGAGCCCGCAATTATCTGAGCAAGGACGAAACACCGGCACACCTTATAGAATGGCTGGCCCTTATGCAGCACCATGGGGCGCCAACACGGCTGCTCGATCTCACTAAATCTCCGTTTATAGCCGCTTATTTCGCCTTTGAGCATTGTCCCACCCATGAAACCCATTCCGTAGGTATTTGGGGTATTAATGTCAGCCATTTAAGAGATAAGGCCATTGAGGTTTTGTCTGCTGAGTTTGGAGACGCATTGCAGCAAAATAAAAACCTCATCAATGAGCAATTGTTTGAAAAACTTTTTTATGAGAACAACAAAGCCCTGGTTTTTCCTGTAGAACCGTTTCGAATGAACAGGCGTTACTCCTTGCAACAATCCATTTTCGTAAGTACAGGTACCTCTGCGCAGCCATTTATGGAACAATTGCTTTTTTTAGGAGAGGATATTAGCAAGGCGGTAGTAAAAATTGAAGTACCTGGTTGTTATAAAAAAGAAGTAATGCGGGAACTGCAGCAAATGAATCTGCACAGGGCCAGTTTGTTTCCTGACCTTGATGGATATGCACTTTCTTTACGGCTTCGGTACGACAATATGAAAACCCCCGAAGAAAAAAAGAAGGAAACCATCAAAAAAACCAGCGATGAGGGTTACAATTTTATTCCTTAAGTTGATGGTGATTAAGACCACATAAGTAATTCTACTAAGCACTCTGTTTTTTCAACTTTTTTTATGGCTGTTATAGCGACCAGCCATTGACATTTATGGCGCAATTAGTTAAGTTTGTTGAAGTGCGTTATTAACAGAGCATTTTAAAACTTAACGAAAGAATTGAAGTCCAATAATCTTAAAATTACGAGGAAGATGAATACTTATTTACGGAGCATATTTGTTTATTTTGAAAACGTTTTGCATCCTGCAAGCGGCTGGGCAGATAATAAAGGCGAGAAAAAGAAAAGAGAAACGTCTAAAATAACAAGTACTTCCATGCAACCCTCTCCCGAATGTTTCAATATGAGGGCCTCGGCAAAGAAACAGGATAAACTTCGCCGCAACCCGGCACCTTAACTCATGCAATAATTTTTTATAGTTAACTGTATCTTTACCGATACAGTTTTTTTATGGGTGTACTCAAGCAAATTGCCGAATATCTATACCTGCGCAAACCTGATCCTGACCGGCCCAAAACCACGTTCGTTAAATATATGCATGGCATCAACCGGTTAAGTTTGCTGCTTTTTATTGTTGCTCTGATTATTTTAGCCATCAAACTTCTTATCAAAAAATAAAAATTTTTTAAAGGCCAAAGTCCACAGGTATTAAGTGCTTTTTTGTAAAAAGCCAACAATCTCCTGGGCCGCTCTTGCAGAGGCACTGTGTTGCTGCTGTAATAAATTTTTCAGGTTTTGGTAATCTGTTTTTATCTGCTCTGCCCGCCGGGGATTATGCAGAATATCTTCCAGTTCTTTTTTCAGGTTAGCGGTGGTAAGATCGTTTTGAATAAGTTCCTTAACAACGGGTTTGTCCATTATAAGGTTGACCAACGAAATGTATTTGATTTTTATCAGCCGCTTTGCTATTTGGTAGGAGACAGGAGAGCCCTTATAGCAAACTACTTGCGGCACACCAAATAAAGCGGTTTCCAGGGTAGCCGTTCCGGATGTAACCAGCGCGGCGCCGGCTTGCGCCAGCAGATTGTAAGTTTCGTTCTTTACTGTTTGGGTGCCCGGATAATCTTTTAAAATTCCTTCGTAAAAATCATCCTCTAAAGAAGGCGCTTTGGCTACTACAAATTGATACTGCGGAAATTCCTTTGCCACAGACAGCATGATCGGAAGTTTTGCAGCCACTTCCTGCTTTCTGCTTCCGGGTAGTACAGCAATGATTGGCTTTGATGACAGGGAATGTTTAGGCGCCTGTTCCAAAAAATCATGTACTACTTGTGCCAGCGGGTGCCCCACATATTCTACTTTATAATTCCACTTGTCATAAAACTCTTTTTCAAAGGGAAGGATGACCAGCATCTTATCAACAACTTCTTTAATTGTTTTTGTGCGGCTTTCCTTCCAGGCCCATACCTGCGGGGATATATAATAAATGACTTTAAAACCCTGTTCTTTGGCCCATTTAGCTATGCGAAGGTTGAAACCGGGATAATCAATTAATACCAGTACATCGGGTTGAAAATGCTGGATGTCCTGTTTGCAAAATTTCAGGTTATTGAGAATGGTGGGCAGGTTTTTGATTACTTCAATAAAACCCATGAAAGCAAGATCGCGGTAGTGTTTTACTAAACTGCCCCCGGCTGCTTCCATCAACCCGCCGCCCCAGCAACGAATGTTGGCCGCTGCGTCAAGCTTTTTTAATTCTTTTATCAGGTTGCTGCCATGTAAGTCTCCAGATGCTTCACCGGCTATAATATAATACTTCATGCTTTTGTAATGGCGGTAAAGGTAGAAAAGTTGAGCTATGCCCAATTATGAACAAAGCGTACAAGTGAGTGACACAACGATGCCTGACAGTAGCACAAAAGCCAGGTACATTATTAATTAAAAAGCTTCAACAGCAAAACAACAATGCCATACACAAGGGTTACGGCAAAAATGCCTCTGGCTGTTTTGTCCCGGGCTGTGTTGATGTAATAAGTAAATAAGGCAATATTGCCCACCAGGCACCATACACCAAAAAAAGTGATGAGGCGGTTTTCCCTGAAAAACACCCTGATGAATTCGTCAAAGCTGTAACCGGAAAACCTGCCTATGTAAATGATGATAAAAATGATTAACGGGGTAACAAGACCCAGGATCAATCCCATTTGCAGGTTATCCTTCTTTAGAAAGAATGTTCCAGTTTTTTTCAAGTTGTTCTTTTTGTTTGTAGTGGGTTAAATCAAATTGCACGGGTACAATACTAATATATTTATTGGCTAAAGCCCAAACATCGGTATCGGTGCCTTCGTCGAAATTAACAAACTCACCGGTGAGCCAATAGTATTTACGGCCATGCGGGTCGTCTCTTTCTATAAAATCTTCTTCGTATTTGGCATAGGCCTGGCGGCAGATTTTTACTCCTTTTATTTCATCCACGGTGGCAATGGGAATGTTTACATTCAGCACACAATGCTTATCGGGAATGGAATTCAGCATTTCTTCCACGATCAGGCGGGCATATTTGCGGGCCGCGGTAAAATCGGCTTCCAGGCTGTAATCGAGCAATGAAAAACCAATGGAAGGAATGCTTTCGATGGCGGCCTCCACGGCGGCAGACATGGTTCCGGAATAAATAACATTAATGCTATGGTTGGCGCCATGGTTAATGCCGCTGATGCAGATATCGGGCTTATGGTGCAGCACTTTGTCCACAGCGAGCTTTACACAATCTACCGGTGTGCCGGTGCACTGGTAGGCTTCTATGCCATCAAAAAAGTTGACCTTGTGCAGGCGCAGGGGAACACCAATGGTGATGGCATGTCCCATGCCGGACTGTGGTTTATCGGGTGCTACCACTACTATTTTTCCAAGATCTTTAACGGCTTCAATAAGGTTTTTTATACCGGGTGCTGTAATTCCATCATCGTTTGTAATTAAAATAACAGGCTTCTTCTTTTCTTTTTCCATTCCACAGAATTTGATTGTCAACAAAGTTGGTCACTTTTTACCTATAACCAAAATTTGCACCATGGATAGTTTTGTGAAGCAGGGAGGCACAACAGCGCAACTATTTCCGCTGAATTTTTTAGATCGTTGAAAGAAATGAGAACTTCTTTGTTGCGCATTACACTTCGGTTACCGAACAAATTTTTATAATTCTCTGTTGCTCAGTCTTTTTGTTGGTTTTTCTGTTTTTTAATCTAAATAAATTAGTATTTTGCAGCTAAATAAATTAGTCTTATGTCGATAGCCAACAAAAATTTAAAATATCTGAGGAAATTGCGTGGATGGACACAGGAAGAATTTGCCCAAAAACTTCGCATCAAACGTTCCTTACTGGGCGCCTATGAGGAGGAAAGAGCCGATCCGCGTATTGATATTTTAGAAGTGGTGGCCGATATGTTCAAACTTACCCTCGACGACCTTCTGCGAAAAGATGTTAGCGATACAAAGACCAACTATTTAGCGAAACGCCGTGCCCAAAAAATGGCCAATGGCAGAACCGATATTCCGTTTGTACCCGTAAAAGCCGCGGCTGGTTACTTAAACGGTTATGCCGATCCCGAATTTGTGGACGAACTGAACACTTTTACACTTCCCATGCTATCGGGCGGGGATTACCGTGCCTTTGAAATTGTGGGTGATTCCATGATGCCTACGCCAAGCGGGTCGGTGATTGTAGGGGAAAGAGTGCAAAACCTGGAGGATGTAAAAGCCAACCAGACCTATATTGTTGTTTCCAAAACGGACGGTATTGTTTATAAACGGATGATGAAAAACAACCGTCAAAAAAATAAATTTACGCTGGTTAGCGATAACCCAACCTACCAGCCATACCTGGTAAATGCCGAAGATATTGTGGAGGTATGGCAGGCCCAAATGATCATTTCCAAAGCGAATACCCAACAAAGATGGGATGTAGACCAATTAGCCAATATGGTCAATAATCTGCAACAACAGGTAAGCTCTATCAAAAAGCGGATGAATTAAAATCCTGGCAGCGCACTTTCCAATATAAAAATTGTCTATTATATTTACGCCAGCCAATACTAGTTGAATGCCGAGACGACTGCTGCTTTTGTACCCTTGTTTTGTTGTGCATTTGCTTTCAGCCAACCGAAAGCACTCACTGCTGTAAAAATTACTCAGCCACCTCGCATTGATGGAGATTTGAGTGACGCCGCCTGGCAACAGGCTCCTGTGGCTACCAACTTTATTCAAAACTTTCCCACTTACGGATTAGCCGCTTCCTTTAAAACGGAAGTAAGGATTTTATATGATAATTCAGCCGTTTACATTGGAGCTCATTTATACGACGACCCTTCTTTGATCCGGAAGCAGTTAACTGCAAGAGATGGAGAACAGCAGCAGGACGCTGATTATTTTTCTGTTTTTTTTGATACCTACAACGACCAGCAAAATGGTTTTCAATTCCTGGTAACGCCCAGTAACGTACAAACAGATGCTAAATTAAGTGCCAGCGCCAGTGTGGGCTTTGGCGAATTTGGCGACAAAACCTGGGACGCTGTATGGGAAAGCAAAACCCGTATAGTAAATGACGGCTGGATAGTAGAGATGAAGATCCCCTATATTTCGCTCCGCTTTGCAAAGAAAGAGGTGCAAACATGGGGATTGCAGCTATTACGCTTTACACGGCGCACTAACGAAACTTCTTACTGGAACGCCGTGGATCCCAACGTCAGCGGCTTTGTAAATCAATTTGGTAAATACCTTGACCTGCAGGATATAAAGCCCCCTTTGCGCTTAAGTTTTTCACCTTATGTATCAGGCGGTGTACGTTTCAATCCTGAAGGTAACCGCATTGCTACTGAATGGCTGCGTAATGGAGGCATGGATGTTAAGTATGGCATCAATGAAAGCTTTACCCTTGATGCCACATTGATCCCTGATTTTGGCCAGGTTATTTCCGATAACCTGGTGAATAATCTTACGCCTTACGAGGTGCGTTTTCAGGAGAACCGGCCTTTTTTTACCGAAGGAACCGAGTTGTTTAATAAGGCAGGTTTATTTTATTCCAGGCGGGTAGGCGCAACGCCTGCGGGTTACGGTATCATTGAAGGCGAGGCAGAAAACGATCCGCACCTTGAGATTATCAAGAATCCGTCGTCCACACAACTTTATAATGCCATTAAATTTTCCGGCCGTACCCGCAAAAAATTAGGCATTGGTGTTTTTAATGCCCTTACGGCTCCCATGCATGCCGAGGTGCGTAATACCGTAACCGGTGAAAAAAAAGAATACGAAACAGAAGCTATGACGAATTACAATATTGTAGTTCTTGATCAGGTGTTAAAGGGGCGTTCTTATGTGACATTTACCAATACAAATGTTTTGCGGAGCAATAACGGACGGGATGCAAATGTGACAGCCCTGGATTTCAGTCTTTACGACAAAAGCAATACGTACAATGTAAAAGGAACGGGCCGTTACAGTAAAATTTTTATACAAAATCCTTACGATGGGTTCAATACTTCTTTACGCCTGGGTAAGGTGAGTGGAAGGATACAATATTCTGCCCTGGGAGAGATAAGATCGGAAAAGTATAACCCCAGGGATCTTGGTTATTTGCAAACACAAAATCAAACCATATATACAGGCAGTGCCAGTTACAACCAGTACAGGCCTACAAAAAATTTCCTGAGTTATAAATATAGTTTAACCTCCGTTTATCGAAGCTTATATAAGCCAAATGTCTTTAATGACGTGCAGTTGTCGGCAACCGGCTTCTGGTATCTTAAAAACTTTTGGGATGTAACTGTTGGATTAAATTATCTTCCCGATCAACATGATTATTTCTTGCTGGGAGCTCCCTTCACTCGTTTTGCCCGCCGGCCTTCGTATAGTTCTGTGTCATTAAGTGGCAGCACAGATAGCCGCAAGCGTTTGTTCTTTAATTATCAATATCTTCTGGCTCATTTTTTTAATGTGCCCGATAAAAAGTACCACATCATCGAGATGGGATTACGTTATCGCTTTAGTAACAAGCTCACTGTGGAGCTTTCCAATCGCAATGAATCGGAAACAGATTATATTGTTTACGCAGGCCGCGAGACGAATGGTGATCCGATCATTGGCTTTGTGGATTTTAAAGATGTGGAATCTATAGTTTCAGGCATTTACAATTTCTCGCCCCGCATCAATGTAACGCTGCGTTCACGACATTATTGGAGCAATGTGCCGTACAACAGGTTTGCCAATGTAGATGCAAATGGTAATGCCGTGGCCCGCGACCCCATGCTGCCTAATCCGGATGTAAATTCAAACGTAAATATTTTCAATATAGATGCCTTCTTTACATGGGACTTTCGCCTGGGAAGCCGTGTGATACTGGGCTGGAAGAACTGGCTGGGAAATGAAAGCAGCGTGGACGGCATGACGCATAAAACCTACCTGGCAAACTTTGGCAAAACCTTCAACGCCTCACACGGTAATGAATTTACATTACGCTTCATTTATTTTCTGGATTATAACCAGCTCAGGAAAAAGAACTAATGCAGGTCGAAAATTTTCCTGGCGGCGCGGAAGGTGTTGCAATGCGCTTCCACAATTGTTTTTATTTGTGGTGAATAGCCGCCACCCATCGCCACCACGCAGGGAAGGTTATGGCTTCTGATAGTGTGAAAAACCAGTTCATCTCTTTGCCTGCAACCCTGCAGGGTAATTTTCAACTTCCCGAATTTATCTGTTTCCAAAATATCAACACCGGATAGATAAAAAACAAAATCGGGCTGTACTTGTTCCAGCAGATTTCCAAGATTTTCCGATAAAACTGCCAGGTATTCTTTGTCTCTTATGCCGTCGGCAAGTTCCACATCGCAATCGCTTTTCTCTTTATGAAACGGGTAATTGTTTTTGCCGTGCATGCTGAAAGTAAATACCCGTGGTTCATTTTCAAAGATTTTTGCCGTGCCGTTTCCCTGGTGAACATCCAGGTCAATAATTAAAATTTGTTTGGCTAACTGATGATGAAGTAAATAATTGGCAGCCACTGCAAAATCATTCAACAAGCAAAAGCCTTCACCCTTATCCCTGAAAGCATGATGCGTTCCGCCGGCAACATTCAGGGCTATGCCATTTTCAAAAGCGTAATGACAACAATCAATGGTTCCCTGTGTAATGATCAGTTCTCTTTGTGTTAACGCCGGCGATTGCGGAAAACCAATGCGCCTTTGTTCCTGGGCTGATAAAGTTTGCTGTTTTAATTTATGGAAGTACTCAGCACTATGCGTTAAAAGAACTGTTTCATCATTACAAGACCTCAGGTGCAAATAAATTGTGTTCTGAAATAGTTCCTTCGTATAGTAGCTGTTCGGGAATCAATTCATATTTCAGCATAGGAAACCGGTGCCCTTCCGGAAGCGGGTGTGCATAAATAGGATGAAAGGCAATGTGAAGTGTGGGCTCCTTACTCATTGCATTTGAAGCAATTTATTTTCAACAATGGCAAATACATTTTCATTGGAGGCGGGTTCTATAAGCGCCGTGCCGGTAAACTTACTGAAGGCCGGAAGAATGCAATGGTCTTTTGCAAAATAAAAACACGGTAGCCGAAGCGATTGCTTGCCTAAGCCCTGCAAATAAATGCCTGGATGAATGTGTCCGCAAAATGTATAAACGTCTTTGGCGGTTTCACATTTATCATGAGTAAATAAAAAAGAATGGAGCTGCAGCTCTTTATCAATTACTTCTATATCGGCTTCTTTGTACCAGGCATCTTTTAAAATATCATGATTGCCTTTTATCAGAACGATTGGCAAAGAAGCAAAATCGGCCCGCCATTTTTTAAACCAATCCAGTTCTACATTGGCATGGCTGTGAAAAAAATCTCCTACCACCAGTAGTTGTTGTGGTTTGAAATAATGTAATAAGCTTACCAGGCGCTGCAAATCTTCCTTATAAACATTTTGCGGAACAGCGATACCTGACTTTCGAAAATGCCCGGTTTTTCCAAAGTGAAGATCGGAAACAATTAAAGCTTTTTGCTCTTCCCAGAATATAGAACGCTGAGCGGAAAGCCATAGGTTTTGATCATGAATTTTATGTAAAAGCGGAACTTGCATCAGGCCTGCAAATGTAGGCTGAACAAGGCTTTTGAACTATGAATTAGGGAGATTTTAAGATTTGTGAAGCGATAATTTATTTGATTATACCAAGCTGGTTTCAGGTTTCTAAAATGTTACTGTCCATGGTCAATGGTGAATGGTCAATAGAGAGTCACAGATTTAATGACGAATTGATATTAGAGCCTACTCAAAAGGAAAGTGTTCTTCCGGCTAATCTTTCAATCCAGAAAATCATGGTTCAGACAATTGCTTTTGCATTCTCCTTACCCGGTCTTCCAGTCTTTCGGAAGTAAGGTTTTCACGCATGCTATCCACTTTTATAGGGAAGCAGAAGGGTGTCAGCCGTTGCGGGTAGGTAACAACGATCCTGGAATGCTGAATACGCTGCAGCATGTCTCTTAACCGCACTTCTTCCATTTGCTGGTCAAATACTTCCTGGTAAGCCTGCCGGATCAGAACATTGTCCGGGTCGTATTCATTAAATACATTAAAAAGCAGGCCGGCCGATGCCTGTAAATGCCTTGCTTTTTTATGTTCACCGGGATAGCCCTGGAAGATCAATCCGCCAATGACCGCTATATCCCTGAATTTTCTTTTCGCCATTTCTGTAGCATTCACACTTCGCTGAATGTCTTCCATCAAATTATCCAAAGAAAAAAGCTCGTACACATTGCTGTCATCCACAGGTATGGGCTGATCGCTGAGTAACTCAAAGCCGTAATCATTCATAGCGATGGAAAAAGTAATAGGCGTAATCCTGCCGATGCGATACGCTAGGATGGCTGCCACCGCTTCATGAACCAATCTTCCTTCAAAAGGATATACAAAGAGATGAAAGCCGTCTTCTGTTTCTATTTGTTCAATTAATAATTCATTCGCTTTGGGAAGATGAGAAAGCTTTGACTGCAAATCAAACAATGGCTTGAGTGCTTCCAATTCAATAGGTGTATTGCTGATGACCGGTGGCTGATAGCCGGTTACTGGCGCCTTATCCAACTGTTCTCTTAACACTTTTCCCAGGCTTGCGGAAAGTGGCAGCCGTCCACCCATCCAGCTTGGCACAACGGATTTTTTGGCATTTGATTTTCTAACGATCACCGTCATGTCTTTGATCATGACCAACTCCAGTTGCCGGCCGGCTAGTGTAAAATTATCGCCGGGCTCTAATCTTGATATGAACCATTCTTCAATGATGCCTATATAGCCGCCCGCCAGGAATTTTACTTTCAACATGGCGTCACTTACGATGGTGCCAATATGCAGGCGGTGGCGCATGGCTATGCGGCGGCTGTTGATCTTGTAAATGCCATCTTCTACTTCTACTTTTTTATATTCATCGTATTGCTGCAAGGCATTACCGCCTGCCGTAATGAAGTATAAGATTTCCTGCCATTCATCTTCGGTTAGTTCGCTGTAGCAATGTGTTGCTTTTACTTCTTTCCAAATCGTGTTGGGAACAAAACCATCGGAGACGGCCAGTGTACACAAGTATTGCACCAGTACATCATAGCACAATAACATGGGTTCGCGACTTTCAATAAACTGTTCATCAATAGCGGATTTGAGGGCGGCGGCTTCCATCAATTCCAAAGAATGGGTAGGAAGAAAATAAATTTTGCTTACCGCATCCGGACTGTGGCCGCTGCGGCCGGCCCGTTGTAAAAACCGGGCAACGCCTTTTGGCGAGCCAACCTGTATCACCGTTTCCACGGGACGGAAATCAACTCCCAGGTCAAGGCTGGCAGTACATACCACTGCTTTTAATTTTCCTTCGTGCAGGGCTTCTTCTACCCAGGTACGCAGTTCCATTTCAATGCTTCCATGATGCAGGGCAATAGCACCGGCCAGCTCAGGTGCAATATTTAATAAGGTTTGATACCACATTTCACTCATTCCTCTTGTATTGATAAAAATGAGGGTGGTCTTGCTTTCATTCAGGATAGGTAAAACTTTTTCTGCCAGCTTTATTCCCAGGTGTCCCGCCCATGGGTATTTCTCAATTTCATCCGGCAGTATGGATTGCACTTCTATTTTCTTATTCAATTTGGCACGAACAATATTTCCATCTTCTGTTTTTTGTCCCAGCAATTGCAAAGGACTTAGCAATACCTGCATGGCCTGGTCCAGATTGCCAATGGTTGCTGAAATGCCCCAGATAGAAAGTTCATGGTTCATGGTTGATGGTTCATGGGAGGCATCATGTTTTACATTTGAAACGTGCGCAAGCCAACAATCCTGCTAATGGCCAACTCTACCTGTACGCCACGTTTGCTTCCTATCAGTTCATGCCATTCGTCAACCGCAATTAATTTCAGGGTTTGAAAAACGTCCGGGTAATGTTTTTGCCCTAACAAAAGATGCAGGCTTTCCGGAGTGATGATCAGCACTTCCGGCATCAGGCGTTTTTGTTTTTGCCGTTCTGATAAAGAAGTGTCGCCGTTACGTATGCCGACTTTCCATTGCATGCCCAATTCAGAAATTACGGCTTCCATGGCGCGGCCAATATCTTTTGCCAGGGCACGAAGCGGGGTCACCCAAATTAGTTGTAATCCATTTTTTGATTTGGTTTGATAATTTTTTGGATGCTGATTGATGAATTGAATAAGACTGCCTAAAAAAACAGAAAAGGTTTTGCCCGTGCCCGTGGGGGCATTTACCAGGCCGCTTCTGCCATCCATAATATGCTGCCAGGCTTCCTCCTGGTAAGCAAAGGGCCTGAACTCTTTTGAAGAAAGCCATGCGCTAACTATTTTATATCCCTTTGATTGCTGCAATTTCATTTTCCGTACACCTCCAGCATTTTTTTCAGATCTTCTAATGTATTGATCTCCTCCGGATTTTTATCCTTCCGCCACCGGCTGATTCTGGGAAAACGTAAAGCTACACCCGATTTGTGGCGGTTGCTGGCGGCAATGCCTTCAAATGCGATTTCAAAAACCAGTTCGGGTTTTACGGTTCGCACGGGGCCAAATTTCTCCAGCGAATTTCTTTTTACAAATGCGTCAACCTGCGCAAATTCTTTGTCCGTTAATCCGGAATAGGCTTTTGTAAAAGCAATGAGTTTATCGCCGTCTTTTACAGCAAATGTGTAATCGGTATATAAATTACTTCTTCTTCCCGCACCCTTTTGCGCATAGATCATTACGGCATCAATAGTTAAAGGATCAATTTTCCATTTCCACCAATCACCGCGTTTTCTTCCTACCTGGTAAACAGAATTTTTCTTTTTAAGCATAAAGCCCTCTGCTCCCAATTCTCTTGATGATTTTCTAAGTGTGGCCAATTCCTCCCAGTTATTATAGGAAATGATCGGAGAAATCACTAACGCCGGATGGTTGGCAGCCGTAACAATTTCTTCAAGTTGAGTCCTGCGTTCTTCCAATGTACGGTTGCGCCAGTCTTCGCCTTTGTATTCTAAAAGATCGTACGCAAAAAAGGCAATAGGAGCTTCCTGCAGTTGTTTTTTGGTGATGTTCTTTCTTCCGATCCTTGTTTGTAACAAGGCAAATGGTAAAGGCTTTTGATCTATGCAGGGAATGATCTCGCCATCAATGGCAATTCCATCGGGCAGCACTTGTTGCAGGGAATGATATTCCGGGAATTTTTCTGTCATCAGTTCTTCGCCGCGGCTCCATACAAATAATTCGTTGTTGCGTTTAATGATTTGTCCGCGAATGCCATCCCATTTCCATTCGGCCTGCCATTCTTTGGGCTCACCCAGTTCCTGAACATCTCCTTCCACAGCATAGGCTAAATAAAAAGGGTAGGGCTTCGACCAATCGGTTGCGTGATTTTGTTCACTTAATAATTCATCAAAAGAAATGGTTGAGGGATCCCAATTACCGCTGATGCGGTGTGCAATCACCGAAGGTTCGAGCTTTACCGTTTTAGCCAGCGCATTGACAATGAGTTTTTGCGACACGCCAATTCTAAAGCCACCGGTAATGAGCTTATTAAAAACAAACCGTTCGGCATAGTTCATTTCCATCCATGCATCCATGATGAATTGTTTGCGTACTTCTTCACTTTCTTTTTCAATGGCTTTTAGTTGTTCTATATAAAAATGTAAGGGTTTGGTATTTTCCCCGGCACTCTTTTTTTCGGGAAGCAGTAACGTGATGGTTTCTGCCAGGTCACCAACGGTGTGATACGATTCTTCGAACAACCAAAAGGGCAGGTTGATCAACTCTACTGCATACGTAGCTAATTGCGTTGTGTTCACAGCACGTTTGGGCCGGCGCCCGCTAAAGATGGCGATCACCCACACTTTGTCTTTACCATCTGCATAGGTAAAATAATTTACCAACGCCTCCAGTTTGTCATTGGTTTTGGTACTGCTACCCAGGTGCATTACTAATTCAGCAAACTGCCGCATGAGGGAGGTTTAGGATGTAATATTTAATATTTAAGATTTAATATTTGGTGACGTTTACTTTATTGTTGATTGCATGCTTTTGATGAAAGTGTTTATGTTACCGGCTTTTGTACTGCTATGAATCGTTCCTTGCGACGCTCCGTTCAACAGCAGTAATTCTTATCATCTTTTTTTGAACCACATAGGCACATAAGGAACAGAGGTATTCACATAGGTTTTTGTTTTATTCTATGTGGAAATTCTATGTTCCTATGCTTCTATTGTGGTTCAGGCATTGCTCAATAGAATTACCGAACGCACAAGAGTGCGACGCAACAGAAGCTAAATTGTAGTACAAAAGCCGGCTACATAAACAACTTCAAAGAACTTTTAATGCACGACAATTCTTAACCGGAATCAGCTTTCTTCTTTCAACACTTCCTCCCTCTCTTCCAGTGTTTCATCATCGCCATATTCTGTTTTTACTTCTTTTGCCTGGATGCCCTGCTCGTTCAGGTACCTGGAAAAAACAGACTGAAAGCCATGCGTGGCATAGATGCATTCGGCTTCTGTGGCCTTGCAGGCAGCGATCAATCCATTCCAGTCGGCGTGATCGCTTAAGGCAAAACCGGCATCGGCATTTTTGCGCCGCACATTGCCCCGTACCTGCATCCACCCACTGCAAATACCAATTTCATAAGGAAGAAATCTTCGCAGCCACGGCGACCCTTCGGCGCTGGAAGGAGCGATCACAACCGAGCCTTTTAATTCTTCCTTCGATGTTTCCATACCCACTTTTTTTACTCCGGGCAACTTCCACCCCGCATTTACCAGCGCCATATGAATGTTATATACAGCGCCATGAACAAAGATTCTTTCGGTGATTTCGGCAATAGGTGCCAGCAGTCTTTGTGCTTTTCCTAAACTATACGCAATGAGCACCGAAGTTTTTCCTGCCGCCTGGTTTTTTTTGATCCAGTTTTGTATGTCCGTATAAATTTCCTGTTGCGGTTTCCAATTGTAGATGGGTAATCCAAAGGTTGATTCGGTAATAAAACTGTGGCATTTGATGGGTTCAAACTGCCCGCTTAATCCATCATTTTCCAATTTATAATCGCCGCTTACCACCCAGATCTCGCCATTATATTCCACCCGTATTTGCGAGGAACCAATGATATGTCCTGCGGGAAAAAGAGTAAGCCGTACGCCATTCAGATAAATGGGTTCATTCCAGGCAATGCTTTGGTAGAAGTTTGGCCCCAGCCGCTGTTGCAGCAAGGGCTTTGTATCATGATGGCACAAATAAAACTTACTGCCCCAACGGGCATGATCGCTATGGGCATGGGTGATTACCGCTCTGTCAACCGGCCGCCATGGATCAATATAAAAATCGCCGGCGCGGCAGTATAAACCTTTGTCTGAAAATTCGATTAAGGCCATGACACTAAAGTTACTTAGGAAGTAACCATAAATCCTGCCAGTTGTTCAAATTGGATGACAGATGATAGTTGATAGATGACAGTTGATGGGTGTCCTGCTACCATCTGTCATCTATCAACTGCTAATTCAATAAAGGATGTTCTTAACACCGCCAAAAACCTTAATGAAGTACAGGTGCCTGTTTTCAAAATAATCCAGCGTCATGGCCGATTTATCTTTGAACACCGGCTGAATATCGAACTGTGTAAAAACCGTATTGCCTTTGCGGGTAAGATTGGAGGCAATGTCTTTCTTTGTATCTAATAAAAGCAAGGCAAAACGAAGCATGGTTTCATAGCCGCGGAAAAACATATCGGTAGGCTTGGCGCTTAGCTCACTTGAAAATTCTTCGGCCAGTTTCGTTTCCAAAGGAGAGTTGCGGTTATAGTAAAACGGGGTGGTGTAGATTATTTCTAAATTTTGCAGCTTGCTGAAATTCATATTGTCCCAGGTGGGCATTCCAATCACTCTTAAAGGATAGGTGCCAGCCATGCTTGCCAGTCCCTGTGTTAACCTTTGGGCAAAGGGTTCATCCAGCGTTCCTGCTATGCAAACTGTTTTTCTTGTGCTGTCTAAATGAGCAGCAAGGATCTGCGGGGTAAAATTAGATCCCAGGTTTACATACTTAATATTTAGTGCACCGGCAACCGTGTTTTTTGTAAGCTCGGTAAAATGTTCTTTTAACTGATCCTCCTGGGCACCGGGCTTGCCGAACAATACAATCCTGTCGCCTTTGTGATATTTCTGCAGAAAGCTGTAAATCCCTTCCACATGTGCCTGTAATGTTGAATTTAAAATAACCAGATAGGGATTGTTGTTTATGCCGGCATCGTTGGGCAGGGTGGTGGATATGAAAGGTATTTTTCTTTGTTGTGCCGCTTCTGCCAGCGTTCTTGTTTCGGAGGCATTGGACGGCGAAATGAACAGTTCCACATCTTTCAGTTCGGGTTTTGCCAGTTGTTGGGAAAGAGATTGTTTCCCTCTTGAATCATATACAAAAACTTCCAGCGGGGCGCCTCTTCTTTGCAAAGAGTCCAGGGCTGTTTGCACCCCTTCGTAAAATTCCAGGCCTGCCATCACATACCGTGGAATCGTATTTTTTTCCAAACGTAAATTGCCCGCAGCGTCAAAGACAGAATCCAGGTAAAGAGGAGTGAAAACGGCAATTTTATGGCGCTGAACTGTTTGTGCAACCGTTGAAAAAGAAATAGCAAGAAGACAGAGGCATCCAACAAAAAATCTTTTCATAATCGAGATTTCTGGTGAGCAAAGGTGAATGGTGAATAGTCAATGGTTAATATTAAACAACCCTAAACTATAAACCACAAACAACGAACTTTTTTATTCCCATTCAATGGTTGCCGGTGGTTTGCTGCTGATGTCATACACTACACGATTAATACCTCTTACCGAATTGATGATTTCGTTTGATACAGAAGCCAGGAAATCATACGGTAAGTGTGCCCAATCGGCAGTCATTCCATCCACACTGGTTACAGCCCGCAACGCCACCGTAAATTCATAGGTTCTTTCATCACCCATTACCCCTACACTGCGAACCGGCAGTAAGATGGCGCCGGCCTGCCAAACCGTTGCATACAAATTATGCTGCTTTAGTGCTTTAACATAAATATCATCGGCTCTTTGCAACAGGCTTACCTTTTCTTCGGTTACTTCTCCTAAAATGCGAATGGCTAAACCGGGGCCTGGAAAAGGATGACGGCTGATCATGTCATCCGGAATACCCAATTCAGTGCCAACTTTTCGTACTTCGTCTTTAAATAAATAACGGAGCGGTTCTACTAAGCCCAGATGCATTTTTTTTGGCAACCCGCCTACGTTGTGGTGCGATTTGATGGTAACCGAAGGACCGTGAACAGAAACACTTTCAATGACATCCGGATAGATGGTGCCCTGTCCTAATAACTCAACGCCTTTGATCTTTTTAGCCTCTTCCTGGAAAATTTCAATGAAGGTTTTTCCAATGGCCTTTCTTTTCTTTTCAGGATCTGTTTTGCCTTTCAGCTTTTGATAAAACCGGTCTTTGGCATCAATGCCTTTTACATTCAAACCCAGTTTTTTATAGGTCTTCAGCACCTTTTCATATTCGTCTTTGCGTAATACACCATTGTCTACAAAAATGCCATGCAGATTATCACCAATGGCGCGGCTGATTAATGTGGCGGCTACCGTAGAATCCACACCACCGCTGATGGCCATGACCACTTTGCGGTCGCCAATTTGCTTCTTCAATGCAGCTACGGTGTCGGTAATAAAATGCGCCGGCGTCCAGTCTTGCTTGCATCCGCAGATGTTCACCAGAAAGTTTTGCAGGATCTTTTTGCCTTCAATGGAATGATACACTTCGGGGTGGAATTGCAAACCATATAAAGGTTGCTGCACGCCATCTCCTGTATGCCTGAAGGCGGCCACCGGGATGCTGTCGGTGGTTGCCAGCAATTCAAAACCGGCGGGCAATTTCAAAATCGAATCGCCATGACTCATCCAAACCTGCGAGGAGGGAATCAGGTTCTTTAATAAGCTATCTTCTTTTTCCAGGTGCAGAACGGCCCGGCCATATTCCCGCTTATTGCTTTTTTCCACCTTGCCGCCAAATTGCTTGGCGGTTAGCTGGGCGCCGTAGCAAATGCCCAGTACCGGTGTTCTCTTCACCAGCGAGGCGATATTCACCTCCGGGGCTTTTTCGTCGTTTACCGAGAATGGCGAACCCGATAAAATGATCCCTTTTAAGCCGGGGGTGTATTCAATTGGTTTATTAAACGGAACAATTTCGCAGTAAACATTGGCTTCTCTAACAGCACGGGCAATCAATTGAGTGTATTGTGAGCCAAAATCGAGAATTAAGATCTTTTCTGTCATGGCTTGCAAAAATAATAAACCTGAATTTAATGGGCGGGTAAGTAATAGAACGGGCCGTTAGAGGTAAAATAGTTAGGAACCCGGCTGCAGGGCTACTATCAACTTCCGTTGCGTCGCACTCTTGTACATTCGGTAGCTCCATTGAACAAAAAGCCACAGAGAACCGCGGAGAAATAAAAGGAGAGCCACAGAGGTTTTGAAAAGCAGTTAAGACATTCCATATCTCCAAGATATGGAATGTCTTTCTCAACTCTCCGTGTCCCTCTGTGTAATCTCTGTGGTTCTCTGTGGGCTAAAGAAGATGATCAGGAGTTACTGCTGTTGAAGAGTGCGACGCAAGGAACGATACATAGCAGTACAAAAGCCGGTGACATAAAATTTAAAATCTATTGTAACTTGCCTCCTGGTATTGTAGTCTTATCCCAAAACAATCATTTATGAGAATATTCCATCTTTTTCTTGCCCTAAGCATTGTTGCCCTTTCATCCTGCCGGTATTTTGGCGGCGAACGCATTTCCGGTGACGGCCATGTGGTGACCCAGCAAAAAACTGCCGGTAATTTCAACAGTGTGGATGTGAGCGGCGGCATCAAAGTACATGTGCGCCAGGATGCCACTTCTTCTGTAAAAGTAGAGGCTGATCAAAACCTGATGGAGTACATTGATGTTTTCAATGACGGCAATACCCTTGTGATCAAAGAAAAAGACGGCTTTAACCTGAATCCATCGAAAGATATTGTGGTGTATGTATCTGCACCGGTTTTCAGGGAGATCGAAGTTTCCGGCGCTTGCGATATTATTGGAGAGAATACCATTTCGGGCAACGAAGAATTAAGCATGCGTGTAAGTGGCTCCGGTGACATTATCATGGAAGTGGCGCTGCCAAAACTAAGCGCTAAAATTTCCGGTAGCGGCAGCATCAACTTAAAAGGACAGGCCACTGATTTTTCAGCCCATGTAAGCGGCTCCGGCGATGTAAAATGTTTTGACCTGGTAACCGATAATACAAAACTGAGCCTTTCCGGTTCTTCCGATGCAGAAGTTACGGCCAATAAACAGTTGAACATAGATGCGTCCGGTTCCAGCAGCATTAGCTATAAGGGCAACGCCAGTGTGAGTCAAAGTATTTCAGGCTCGGGCAGTGTGAAGAAGGTGGGGTAAGTCTCTCCCCCTGTCCCCCTAAAGGGGAGACTTAGGATGTAGGGTTCTTTCTTATTTCACCGATTCTTTAAGGCAAGCATTTCTTTGATTTATTCGGATTACATTCTCAACATGGAGTGGAGTAACTTATTCCATGTAGGTGTAATCCTAATAAACCAGAAGAATGGTATGGATAAAGCAATGATGGAAAAAGAAAAGTTTCATCCACCTACGTCTCCCCTTTAGGGGGACAGGGGGAATAGGGGACTAAAGATCCACATACTTCACTCGGATTACAATATTGCGGTTTCTGCCTTTGTCATCAGTGCAGGAGATCTTAACAGGACCTTCTTTGGGAACAAAGAACTGTTTTTCTCCTGCATTGCTTGTTTTGTAGAACTGGTCATTGATATACCAATAGACTTTCGATACATCAGAACCAACGTTGGCTTTTAGTTGCAGGGGTTCGGGATCTTTTTTGCTGATAAAATATTCGCTGCCATTTAGCGGAGAAGTGATGCGGGGGCCGGCGCCTTTAAAGATCTTTTCGCAATCGGGATTGTGGGGCGGTATTTTTTCATATTTCATTCCGTGCTGTTCGAAATAATCCTGCATTTCGGGACTTAGGTTTCGATACGATTTTTTTATATAGCCGGTGGCCGGGGCGCAGCTTTCGCAATACGAAATGGAAGCATCTGGTGCTATTTTTATCTCCTGCAAATGATGGCAGATGGTGGTGGTGCTAATCAGCGGAATAAAATAATCAGAAACAAGATTGGTGCAATTAGGCCCTGGAGGCAAACCGGTTTCGCTGCAAACCTGCCGCAGTTCACATTCTTTAGGCGGCGCATACCAATCGGAGTTACTATCGTAATCAATGGTGTTGAAAATTTTAAACAAGAGGGGCGTTGCCGTATTGGCGCCGCTTAGCTCCGGCACGCCTTGACCTGAAAAATTTCCTACCCAAACACCCACCGTATAATTTTTGTTGTAACCTATGCTCCACGCATCTTTTCTGCCGTACGATGTGCCGGTTTTCCAGGCAATCTTAGGCATGCGCTCTGTGGCCGTCCAGTTTAACGGAAAATCAGGGCGGGCTACATTTGAAAGAATATCGGTAATCATATAGCTTGCTTCGGGAGAAAGCAATTGGATCTTTTTTGATGAAGAACCGTTTTGTAAAAACTGCGGCGATGTATAAACACCTTCATTGGCAAAGGCTGAAAATAAACCCGTCAATTGTTCCAGCGTAGCGCCACAGCCACCCAGGATGAGTGAAAGACCCAATTTGTTTTGATCTTTTTGAATTTGTTTAAAATCGCAGGCAATCAGCTTGCTGATCATTTTTCCTTCACCCAGTTGTTGCAGGCTTTTCACCGAGGGAATATTTAAGGAATGCTCCAGCGCATATTCCATGGTTACATAACCATTGAACTTCTTGTCGTAGTTCTCCGGTGCATAACCGCTGTAGTTCACCGGTACATCGCTGATAACGGTTTTAGGTGTCAGCAAGCCTTCATCAATACATAACCCATAAAGCAAAGGTTTCAAGGTGCTGCCCGGCTGACGGATGGCCGCTGCGCCGTTTACCTGTCCGCCATCGGTGGTATCGGTAAAACTTGCAGAGCCTGCGTATGAAATGATCTTATGTGTTTTGTTGTCGATTACGATTACAGCCGCATTACGGATGTTTTTTAATTTCAGTGCCCTGATATAATCTTCTGTTAGTTTTTCAATTTTTAATTGTGTGTTGAGAACGATGTTGGTTTTGATATTGCTTTCTGCCGATGCCGATTTTAGTTTATACGCCAGGTGCGGAAGAAAATGCGGAACCGTTGTGCGGTGGGCTGTTAATGGTTCTGCTAAAGCATCTTCAATTTCCTGGTGGGAAAAAATACCCTCTTTTGCAAATTTTTGAAGCCAGCGATTGCGCTCTGTTATGATCCTGTCGTTTGCCTTACCAATCACCAGCGAAGAAGGGCGGTTGGGAATGATGGACAAAGCTGTTATCTCAGCCAGTGAAAGATGGTCAGGGTTTTTTTTGAAATAGAGAAGTGATGCCGATTTTACCCCTTCAATATTGCCGCCATAAGGAACAAGGTTTAAATACAACTGCAGAATTTCATCCTTACTATATTTCCATTCCAATTGAAAAGCACGGAACGTTTCAATCAATTTAGAAAACAGGTTTCTTTTCCGTGGCTCCAGGGCTCTTGCTACCTGCATGGTAATGGTAGAAGCACCGGATGTTCGTTTCATTCGAAGCAGGTTCATGGCGGCTGCCCGGCCTACCGCCAGCGGGTTAATACCCGGGTGATAATAGAACCATTTGTCTTCTTTAGCTATAATGGTTTTGCGAAGCAAGGGAGAGATCTCTTTCAACTCGGTTTTCATACGCCATTTCTCATCTTTTGTAAGAAATGCATTTACTACTTCATGATTAGCGTCGGAGATGGTGGTTGAGTATTCAATGGAATCATGGAGCGGAAAGAGAAAGTTGAGCAGCAAAAATAACAGGAAAGCACAACCGGTTATAATTACAAATCTTTTAACAAGCAACAATATTTTTTGCTTAGTAACTTTCTGTTGTAATCTTTTAAATCTATATGGACTCATCGAGTCTGCCTCCTTAGCTTCAATGACACGAATTTAGAAACACAAATTACACGATTTGTTCGGGTGTATAATTTGTTACAACAATTAGGAAGAGCAATTCGCCTATTCCTTTGACTCATTCTTATTTTGCCTATCTTTTGGCGTCCAATTCTAACAATTATTTTATGCGTAAATATTTTATAACGGTTGTGCTTTGCGGGGTGGTTGCTGTTTTTTTATCGGCCTGCAATCGCAATTATGTAAGCCTTGAATCCACCAATGCCAAAAACCAGGTGCCGCAGTTAACCAATCTTGTTTTTCGCTTCGATAAGTCACTTTACCCCGATTCTCTATTGAATACCTGGGATTCTGCTGACTATATTTCTTTTGAACCAAAGATTCCCGGCCGCTTTCGGTGGAGTGGCCCCGGCGAACTGGTTTTTTCGCCTTCACAACCCTTATTGCCCGCTACTTCCTATAAAGCAAAGGTCAGAAACGAGGTGCTGCGCTACAGTAAATACAATGATCTGAAAGGTGCAGATGAAATTGGCTTTTACACAGCACCGCTGCAATTAAATGATGCCCAGGTAACCTGGGTGTTGCAGGATGAAGCCAGCCGCACGGCTATGCCTCAGCTCTATCTTCAATTCAACTATGCAGTAAAAGTTGATGAGTTAAAGGATAAACTGACTATTGAAGTGGAAGGAAAGAAAACCGATTATGCTATTCAAAATGTTGGCGTCAATAATACCGTCAGTGTGCGGTTAAATGGTTTTAAGGCAGAAGACAAGAACTATGAGGCGCAGGTTACTATTGAAAAAGGCCTGAAGCCGGAAAAAGGCAATATGGCAACAAAGGAAGCGATCAAAACCATTCTTTCCATTCCATCGCCCTATGTTTTAAATATTAATAATGTAGAGTCGGAGCATGATGGAACGCAAGGCGTGGTACGCATTTATACCAGCCAGCAACTGACGGGTGAGGGAGTAAGCAGTTATATCAAGTTCAATCCTGCTGTGGCTTACACAGTAGAGTATAGTGATTATGGTGTAACACTGCGGAGCGACAAGTTTGATGCAAACAACAGCTATACGTTTACCATTGCAAAGGGCCTTCGTGGTAAGATCGGTGGTGTGTTGAAAGAAGAATACAATGGGAGTGTGGCTTTTGGCCGGTTGGAATCACAAATCAACTTTACCAACAGCAAAGCCGTTTATTTATCAAAGCAGGGTGGAGGTAATATTGAAGTTCGCATTACCAACGCCAAAAAAATAAAGCTTGTCATTTCAAAAATTTACGAAAGCAACCTGCTGATGGCTGACCGCTATGGTTACTATCCAAAGGAAAATGATAATGATGCGCAATATGCTTCTTACGAAGAAGGTGAGTATGGCCATTATTCGGAAGCTACTGCAGGTGATGTTATATACAGTAAGGAAATTGATACAAGATCGCTGCCTACATCAGGTAGCGGAAGGATTCTAAACATTTCCCAGTTTGAAGACCGGTTGCCGGATGTGAAAGGTATCTATCATGTAATGATCCGTTCCACTGAGGATTACTGGGTAAGAGACAGCCGTTTTATTTCTTTTTCCGATATCGGGCTCATAGCCAAACAAGGCCAGGATAAAATGTACGTGTTTGCTAACTCTATTAAAACAGCAAGCCCTTTGCAGGGCGTAACGGTGAATGTTTACGGAGCTAACAACCAATTATTGGGCACCGGTGCTACCAATGCTGATGGTGCTGCAGAAGTGGCTGTTACCACAAAAGATTTCGCTGGTTTTAAACCTGCCATGGTCATTGCCAAGACGGCTGATGATTTTACCTACCTGCCTTTCAATAATACAAGAGTGAATACCTCAAGATTTGAAGTAGGAGGAAAGCGATCAAGTGTTACAGGGCTGGATGCGTTTGTATATGCCGAACGGGATATTTACCGGCCCGGAGAAAGAGTGAATTTTTCTGTGATCCTGCGGGACAAAGCCTGGAAAAGTCCGGGTGAAATACCGGTGAAGATGAAGTTTTTGCTTCCGAACGGAAAAGAACTCAAAGCTTTTCGCAAAAGCCTGAACGACCAGGGGGCAACCGAAGGATCGGTTGATATTTCGGCATCGGCCATTACGGGCAGTTATACATTGGAAGTGTATAGTTCGAACGATGTATTGCTGGCTTCCAAAAATTTTATGATCGAAGAATTTGTGCCGGATAGAATTAAGGTAACGGCTACATTGGATAAGCCCTTTCTTCGTCCTGCAGAATCGGCAACCCTGCAAATTAATGCGGTCAATTTCTTTGGACCGCCTGCCGCCCACCGCAATTATGAAACAGAGATCCAGGTGAGGCAAAAACAATTCTCTGCAAAAAAATACAGCGAGTATAATTTTTCTCTGGCCAATCAAAAAGAGTTTCATGACAAAGATGTGAAAGAAGGCAAGACCGACGGCAATGGAAATGCTATTGTTAGTTATTCGGTTCCTTCCATGTATCAAAACTCAGGTTTGTTACAGGTTAATTTTTACACCACTGTGTTTGATGAAACCGGAAGGCCCGTCAGCCGTATTGTTTCAACAGATATTTATACGCAGGATGTTTTTCATGGCATTAAGGACGACGGCAGTTATTATTATCCCATCAACCAGCCGGTAAAATTTGGGTTGATATCACTAAACAAAGATGGTGCACCTGTAACAGCAACTGCTAAAGTGCAGGTCATCAAGCATGAATACAAAACCGTTTTGATAAAAAGCGGTGGCTACTTCCGCTACGAATCGCAAAAGGAAGATAAGATCATGCAGGAGCAGGAAATGACAGTGGGAAGCAATACGGTGATGAATTATATTCCCCGTTCGCCCGGCGATTATGAAATAAGAATATCCCGTCCCGGGGCCAATGCGTATGTCAGCAAAAGTTTCTACAGCTATGGTGCATGGGGCGGCGATGCCTCTTCATTTGAAGTAAATACAGAAGGCCATATTGATGTTGAACTGGATAAGGAAACATATCAAAGTGGCGACAATGCAAAGCTGTTATTTAAAACACCATTCAGCGGCCGCATGCTGGTAACATTGGAAACGGATCATGTAGTTTCTTATCAATATGTGGATGTAGCGAAAAGAACAGCCAGTCTTGACATTAAAATGAATAGTGAATACATGCCCAACGTGTATGTTACAGCAACCCTGATCAAGCCGCACGAAATGTCGGATATTCCGCTTACGGTGGCGCATGGTTTTCAAAATATTAAAGTAGAAGAAAAACAAAGAAAGATACCGGTTGAAATCACAGCACAAAAATCGGTTCGTTCCCGGACGCATCAAAAAGTAAGGGTTCAGGCACTGGCCGGTAGTTATATTACGTTGGCTGCAGTGGATAACGGCGTGTTGCAGGTAAGCGATTTTAAAACTCCCGACCCATACGGTTACTATTATCAAAAAAGAGCCTTGCAGGTGAGTGCTTTTGATATGTATCCTTTGCTGTTCCCCGAAATAAGAGCCAGGTTAAGCAGTACCGGTGGCGATGGAGATTTAAGCCTGGATAAACGGGTGAATCCCATGCCTGCCAGGCGTTTTAAGATCATGTCGTATTGGAGCGGTATTAAAAAAGCAAACGGCAACGGTGTAGCCGAATTTGAATTCGATATTCCGCAGTTCAGCGGAGAAGTAAGATTGATGGCTGTGGCATTTAAAGATGAAAAATTCGGATCTTCTGAAAATGCCATGACGGTGGCCGATCCCATTGTATTGAGCAGTGCTTTGCCAAGATTTATGAGTCCGGGTGATACGGTGCTGGTGCCGGTTACCATTTCAAATACCACCAATCGTGAAGCTAATGGGCAGGCTTCTGTAGCGGTGAGCGGGCCGGTAAAAATTATTGGAAGCCCATCTCAAACTATTGCTGTTAGCCCGAATAGTGAAGCAAGGGCCAACTTTGAGGTTGTTGCCTCTCCCAATATTAATGTTGCCAAAATTGCCATCAGTGTAAATGCTTTAGGTGAGAAGTTTACAGAGGAAACAGAGATCTCTGTTCGTCCGCCTTCCACACTGCAGAAAATTTCCGGCAGCGGCTCTGTAGTCGGCGGTACTACGCAAGGGATCACCATTCCGCAAAGTGATTTTATTGCCGGAAGCTTTAGATACGATCTTATAATTAGCCGTTCGCCGGTTGCTGAAATTGCCGATCAGTTGCAGTATTTGGTGCAATATCCATACGGCTGCACAGAGCAAACCATTTCTGCTGCTTTTCCCCAGTTATACTATGGAGATTTTGCCGACCTGCTGGGTAAATCCGGAAATAAACAAAACGCCAATACCAATGTGCTGGAGGCCATTCGTAAAATAAAAATGCGCCAATTGTACAATGGTGCTGTTACACTTTGGGATGGAGAAGGACGGGAGGATTGGTGGACCACCGTTTATGCAGCGCATTTTTTACTGGAAGCCAGAAAAGCAGGTTTTGACGTGGATAATAGCTTAGTGGAAACCATGCTTGCCTACATAGCCAATCGGTTGAAAACAAGAGAAACGATTCTTTATTATTACAACCGTGATCAGAACAAAAAAATTGCACCCAAGGAAGTGGCCTATAGTTTATATGTTTTGTCGCTGGCAGGCCGCGCCCAGGTTTCGGCTATGAATTATTATAAGGCCAATCAACAGTTGCTGGCACTGGATGGAAAATATTTATTATCGGCAGCGTATGCTGTGTCGGGTGATAAACGTTCGTACAATTCCATGCTGCCTTCCTCTTTTAGTGGAGAAGAATCGGTGCAGCAAACCGGCGGCAGTTTTTACAGTGCCTTGCGTGATGAGGCCATTGCTTTGAATTCATTGATGGATGTGGATCCCGGCAATGCACAAGTACCCGTAATGGCCAGGCATGTCAGCGACCGTTTGAAAAAGGAACGCTATTTAAATACACAGGAAAGGGCTTTCTCATTTTTAGCATTGGGAAAAATAGCCCGCAGTGCTGCCAAATCGAACGTGACTGCCGAAATCAGGAGCAATGGAAAAACCATTGCAAAGATTGAGGGCGACTGGAAGGGTAGTAGTGATGTTTTGAAATCGAATTCTATAGAATTGGTTACTAAAGGCAATGGCCGCTTGTATTACAGTTGGGTAGCCGAAGGGATTAGTGCCAGCGGTGCGTACCAGGAAGAAGACAACTACATCAAAGTGCGCCGCCAGTTTTTTGATCGTTTCGGGAACCGGATTACCGGAAATACGTTTAAACAAAATGATTTGGTGATCGTAGAACTAAGCCTGGAAAAAGCGTACAGTTCTACGCTGGAAAATATTGTGATCACCGACCTGTTACCGGCCGGCTTTGAAATAGAAAATCCACGCACCAAAGAATTGCCGGGTATGGATTGGATCAAGAATGAAGCGCAGCCAACGGCTCTGGACGTCCGTGACGACCGCATTCATTTTTTTGTGGATGCACATTATCCAAAACAGAAATATTATTATGCGGTGCGTGCCGTGTCTTTAGGGCAGTTTCAGCAGGGGCCCGTAAGTGCTGATGCCATGTATAACGGAGAGATTCATTCGTATCACGGGGCGCAAACAATCAAGGTAATTCAATAAATAGTAATTCTTATTTTTATAACGAGGTGGCAACACCTCGTTTTTTTATGTCGTATTCAGATAAACATATTGCTCTCGTATGCAATCCAACTGCCGGTAATGAAAAAGCCTTGCATATTACCGGCAGCCTTGCTGTTTTATTGACGGGATTAGATATTAAACATTCTATTTTTACGGCTTATTGGCCCACTGTTTTTGACAGCTTTACGGATGTATGGATCATCGGTGGTGACGGCACGTTAAATTGGTTCATTAACCAATACCCCGGTATTCAGCTTCCGCTGTCAGTTTTTGCAGGTGGTACAGGCAATGACTTTCATTGGATGTTGTACGGCGATCTTTCTTTGGAAAAACAAGTGGAGTTTTTACTGGAGAACCGTCCCCAAAAAATTGACGCCGGAATTTGCAATGGAAAATTATTTTTAAATGGAGTGGGCATCGGCTTTGATGGCGCCGTAGTAAGAGATCTTTTGGGGAAGAAGAAACTGGCCGGGAAGGCTTCTTACCTTCTTTCTATCTTAAAACACATTGTTGGTTACCAGGAAAAGGCCTGCGCTTTACAAATGCCTGATGAAACCATTTTTCAGGAATGCTTCATGATCAGTGTGGCTAATGCCCGGCGTTATGGCGGTGGTTTTCATGTGGCGCCAAAAGCCTCACTTAATGATGGATTACTGGATGTAAATATTGTAGGGGAAATCTCTCCGTTAAAAAGAATTCGTTATTTACCCGTTATTGAAAAAGGAGAGCATATGGGTCTTCCTTTTATTCAATATCGCCATACCAGCAAAATAAAAGTTTCATCGAAGGTTAGTTTGCATGCCCACATGGATGGAGAATACTTCAACGATGCTGATTTTGAAATTGAGCTTTTACCAAAACATTTTTCGTTTATTTACTAGCACTGGTTTTTTTCTAACGAACATTTTAACCAGGATAAACCCTGCGATAAAGCCGCCTATATGTGCTGCATAAGCCACACCGCCGGCTTCTTCTCCGCCCAGGCCTCCCATTCCGTTGATGATTTGAAAAATAAACCACAGGCCAACAGCAATGACGGCCGGAACCGAAATGATGCCAAGCAGGAACCAAACATGTACGCGGCGCCCCGGATGTTGTAAAATATAGCCGCCCATCACACCGGAAATAGCACCGGAAGCCCCAAGGCTTGGTATCAGTAAACTGTGGCCAAAAAATGCGGTGGTAAACACATGTGTTAGTCCTGCAATAACGCCACAGAGCAGGTAAAAAATGAGGTAATTAAAATGCCCCATGTCGTTTTCAAGATTATCGCCGAAGATCCACAGAAACAGCATGTTTCCGGCTATATGTGCAATACCCCCATGCATGAACATAGAAGTGATTAAGGTAAGATAGACCGGGATGTCGGTCCGCTGCAAACCTGGCATTTCAAATCGTTGTTGCGTATAAGGGTCTACTAAGATCTGGGAGTTGGTTATAATGTCGTGGCCAGTTAAAATTTCGCCGGGAACGGTGGAGTAGGCATAGGTAAAATGAATGTCATTTCCCATGTTTTGAAGAAATACAAAAACGATGATGTTCAGAATGATCAATGCATAGTTTACAAACGGAGTTAAGTGCCGGTCTCTGTTATCATCACCAATGGGGATTAGCATTTTTCTTTTTTTGAATTCATGCAAACCTTATTCCTGAAAAGAAAAAAGTCCCGGTAAGGGGACTTTTGAAATTTGCTCGAGTATTATGGATTAATAGCTGTCTCTGTATCCACCGCCGCCGCCGCCACGGTTGTATCCACCGCCGCCGCCGCGACTGCCGCCACCGCCGTAACCGCCGCCGCCTTTTTTAAAGCCGCCGCCGCCTCCGCCGCCAAAGCCGCCTCTTTTCTTGTAGCCGCCGCCTTCGCCACCTTCTTTAGGACGAGATTCGTTAACAACCAGGTTTCGTCCTTCTACTTCGGTGCCGTTTAATTGTGCAATTGCTGCTTGCGCCTGCTCATCATTTGGCATTTCTACAAAGCCAAAGCCTTTGCTTCGCTGAGTAAATTTGTCCATAACAATTTTGGCAGAGGCTACTTCACCATAAGGTGTAAACATGTTGGCCAGATCCTGATCTTTCAGGCCCCAACTAAGGTTTCCTACGTAAATGTTCATTTTGAGAAAAGTTTAAAAAATAAAAGTGTTTACAGCCACCATGAAACCATGAACATTACGTAACGTTCAACGGACCTTTGTAACTGAAAGAACACAAGACGTAACGAATATAGGTAAATAATATCAATATAGTTAGCGGCAAAATAAAAAGCCGCCCCCGAAAGCGGCCTTTCATAGCCATGCGGTTTCTAATCTATTGTTTTACAATTCTTAGGAATCTTGTATTTTTTTCACGCCGCTGTCAAATCGAACTATAGTCAATGAGAACGGGGCTAATATCAAACGGTTATCAAAATAATGGATGATAGTTGATAGATGACAGAAGGGAAAGAGGCTGCTTCTGTCTGACGTTTCACGTTTCACGATGGTTGCCTTGAAAGCGGGTTGGTA